>DATHEA010000020.1:0-58613 GCA_035318745.1 Solirubrobacterales bacterium | reverse complement strand
TTTGGCCAAGCAGATCAAGCGCCCTCCCGTCGCTGTGGCAAAGCAGTACAAGGACGCAGTGAGCGCCGTGTGCTCCGCACACAAGCGATCGAGGACGCCGTAATGCGAAGCCACAGCGACGGGACGGAGGGGGTGGGATTCGAACCCACGAGCGCCTTGCGACGCCAACGGTTTTCGAGACCGTCCCGTTCAACCACTCCGGCACCCCTCCAGGGAACTCGGTGCGGCGGTTGATTCTACGGAGGGAGCGCTCCCACTGCAGGACTCAAGGCAGTGGTGAGCTTCGCCGATGGTGACCCATGCAAGGCAGCGAGCAGACCCGGATCGGCCGGTGGTTCGACCGCCATCCCGTGCCACTGCGGGCGTTTGCGCTCTGCGCGCTCATCTGGGGCGTCGGTTACCTGACCTGGCGGATCGGCTGGAGCGGCCAGGGCGCCAGCCCCGTCGCCTTCGCGATGCTGCTGGTGACCGAGATCTACGGGCTCTGGGCACTCGGCACCCTCGCCTGGTACTCCTGGTCCCGGCCTCCCGCGGTGCGCCCGCCGGCCACGCCGGGGCGCAAGATCGACGTCTACGTCTGCACCTACGACGAGCCCTTCGAGGTGGTGGCGGCGACGCTGGCCGGCTGCCGCGCCCTCACCTATCCGCACACGACTTACCTGCTCGACGACGGGCGGCGGTCCGAGATGGAGGAGCTGGCGCAGGTCGCGGGCGCCACCTACCTGACCCGCCCCGACAACTCCCACGCCAAGGCGGGAAACATCAACGCCGCCCTCCCCCGCACCGAGGGCGAGCTGGTGCTGATGCTCGACGCCGACCACGTGCCGATGCCGGACGCGCTCGACGCGATGGTGGGCTACTTCGACGACGAGCGCGTCGCCCTGGCGCAGAGCCCGCACGACTTCTTCAACCACGACTCGGTCCAGCACTACGTCGTCGGCCGCCACGAGCAGTCGCTCTTCTACCGCGTCGTCTGCCCCGGCAAGAACCGCCACGGCGCCGCCTATTGGTGCGGCTCCGCAGCACTGCTGCGGCGCCAAGCGCTGCTCGAGATCGGCGGCGTCGCCACCGAGACGATCGCCGAGGACTTCCACACGACGATCCGCCTGCTGCGCCATGACTGGAGCAGCCGATACCACGACGAGGTCCTGGTCCAGGGCCTGGCCCCGCACGACCTCGACGGCTACCTGTTGCAGCGCGACCGCTGGGCGCGCGGCAACCTCGCCGTCTTCACCCTGCCCGAGTCCCCCCTGCGCGCCCGCGAGCTGCGGCCGCTGCAGCGGCTCTCCTACTTCGCCAGCCTCGCCGCCTACCTGGCGCCGCCGATGCGCCTGCTGCTGCTGGCCACCCTTGGGTTGGTGATGTGGACCGGCGAGCTGCCGATGAAGATCAGCGTGGTGGCGCTGGCGGCGCTCTGGCTGCCAGCGGTCAGCCTCAACCTGCTCGCCGGCTCCGCCCTAACCCGCGGCTACATGAAGATCGGCGAGACCGCCCACTACGAGCTGCTGACGATGGAGATCTACACGCGGGCGCTGCGCTGCATCTTCCGCCCCGGCCATACCGCCTTCAAGGTGACGCCGAAGCAAGGAGTCGACGGCGGCGGAATCGCAGCCGTGCGCAAGCTGCGCCTGGTGATCCTCGCCGGGGTCGTCCTGGCCTGCGGCACCGCACTGCGCCTGCTTGACCTCGCCGGGGTCGGCCCGCTGCCCGACCTGCCCGGTATCGCCGCGGTGATTGTGCCGCTGCTCGGCCTGATCGAGCTGCGCCGCGTCCTGCGCACCCTGCTCGCCGTCGGCCGGCGCCACCAGCGTCGCCAGGTCTACCGCTTCGAGGGGAGCGCCCCGGCGCACTGCTTCGCTGCCGGTGGCCACATCGGCGGCCAGCTGGTCGATGCCAGCGCCGCCGGCGTCGGCCTCGTCCTCGACGCACCGGTGAGCGTCGGCGAACGGCCCGCAGTCCTACTCGAGCTGGAGGAGGCGACCGGAGAGGCGCACGAGGTCGCCGCCCAGGTCAAGGTCCGCTCCTGCCGCGAGGCCGACGGCCGCTACCTGGTCGGGGCGACGATCGAGAAGATGGACCCCTCGTCGAGGATGCGCCTGATGGAGTGGTGCTACGTCGTCTGCAGCCACGAACGCCTGCGCGGCCACCGTCCCGCCGCCCCGGCACCGGAGTCCGAAACGATCGTCCTGCCGCTCGATGCGGCTCCCGCACCGGTGCCGACGCTCAAGCAAGCTCACGAAACTGCCTGAACGGAGAGGGTGGGATTCGAACCCACGAGGCGGGTTAACCCCGCCCACGCGATTTCCAGTCGCGCTCCTTAAGCCACTCGGACACCTCTCCGGGGTCCTGCTCGAAGGGTATTGGCTTCGCTATCTCCGGGCAGCGAAGAACTCGCGCAGCAGCGCCGCGCACTCGTCCTCTCTAACGCCGCCACTGACCCGCGGGCGATGGTTGAGGGCGGGCTCGGCGAGGAGGTCGAGGATGCTGCCGGCGGCTCCGGCCTTGGGGTCGGGGGCGCCGTAGACCACCTCCGGGATGCGGGCGAGGACGATCGCGCCGGCGCACATCGCACAGGGCTCGAGCGTCACGTAGATGGTCGTGCCGGGGAGCCGCCAGCCGCCGAGCACCTCGGCGGCTGCGCGGATCGCGAGGATCTCGGCGTGGGCGGTGGGGTCGCGGCGCAGTTCGCGCTCGTTGCCGGCAGCCGCAAGCGGCTCTCCGTCGCGAGCTACGACCGCCCCGATAGGGACGTCGCCGTGTGCCTCGGCTTCGCGAGCCCGTTCGATCGCGAGGCCCATCAGGCGCTGCTGCGCGTCGCTGAAAGTGGCTCTTAGGACCCCGTCCGGCATCGATCCGAAAGTATGTGCCACCGACAACTTCAGCGGGGGGCCGGTGTTGAAGCGATAGCTCGCACAGAACCGGGCCCCCGCCGGGCGGCGACAACACAAATGATCCGAAGAGCTCCGATACTCGCCGCCGTCGCGCTGCTCGCGACCGCCATTGCCGCCGCGCCCGCCGCTGCCGCGACCGGCATTTCGCCGGCACACGAATTCGCCCCCGGGCAGCTGGTGCTGAAGTTGCGAGGACAGCGCAGCGGGTGGACCGTCGACCTCCCCGCCGGCATCGGCGTGCGGCAGGCAGCACAGGCCTTAAGGCGCAGCCCGCGAGTCGCCTACGCGGCGCCCGACTACACCGCCACGGCGTCCAGCAAGAAGGCGGCTCCGCTTCTCACTTCCACGATTGCCAACGACCCGGGACCACTCTCCAAACCGCCCGGCCCGCCGGGGGGCTGGGTCTCGCTGCAGTGGAACTTCCTGCCCTCGGAAGGGACCGCTACGGCATTGCTGCCGGTATCGCCAGGGGGGATCGACGCGGTCGCCGCCTGGCAGCACCTGATCGCAGCCAAACGGCGCGGCGCCCGCGGCATCACCATCGCCGTGCTCGACACCGGCATCGCCTACCGCAACGAGGGCAGCCGCTTTCGCCGCAGCCCCGACTTCGCCGCCGGCCAGTTCGTCAAGGGCTATGACTTCGTCGGCCACGACAGCGTCCCCCTCGACGAAAACGGCCACGGCACCCACGTCGCCGGCACGATCGCCGAGAAGACCAACAACCGCATAGGTCTGGTCGGACTCGCCTACCGCGCCAAGCTGATGCCGGTTCGCGTCCTCGACCGGCATGGCAGCGGGCAGGCAAGCGACATCGCGCACGGCATCCATTTCGCCATCGCCCATGGTGCCGACGTGATCAACATGAGCTTCAATTTCGGCTGCGGCAAGAATGTCCCCGGCATCGACGAAGAACTGCGCAACGCCTACCGGAACGGGGTTGTGACCGTGGCCTCGATCGGCAACCTGGGCTCGGAGGCCTGCGTCTCGCCGCCGGCCACCGGCCCGCACACGATCGGCGTTGGCGGGACCACCGAGGGCGGCTGCCTTGGCAGCTACTCGCTGTTGCCCGGCGCAGGGGTCGACCTCCTCGCGCCCGGCGGCGGCGCGCCGGTCCCCGGCTGCCCCTCGGTGTCGAGCCGCTCGATCTACCAAGTGACGCTCAAAGGCGGCAATCCGCGCCGCTTCGGCGAGCCGGGCAGCTACATCGGCACCTCGATGGCGGCGGCGCACGTCTCCGGGGTCGCCGCGATGGTCCTGGCCAGTGGCGTCCTCGATAAGAACCTCTCGCCGGAGGGCAAGGTCAACGCGGTGTTCCGCCGCCTGCGCAGCACCGCTCGCGACCTTGGCCTACAGCCCGATCGCCAGGGCGCCGGCCTGATCGACGCCGGCAGGGCCACGGAATAGAAACCTGGCGTACGGACGCACCACCTGAGGTCGTCCGACCGGCGCATATCGGCGTCCTCGGTCGCTCGCGTGCAGAGCACGCCACGCTCCCTGCGTCCTTGATCTGCTTGGTCGGACGACCTCAGGTGGTGCGGACGATGATCACGCTGCACGGAGCGTGGTGGGAGACGTTGTTGGGAACGCTGCCGAGCAGAAAGCGCCGTGCACCGGTCATCCCCTTGTTGCCGACGACGATCAGGTCGGCGTTGGTCTCCTCGGCGACGTTGAGGATCGCCTCCGAAGGAGGGGCTTCGACAGGATGGGTCTGCACGTCAATCCCCTCCTTCTTGGCGGCAGCAGCCGCTGCGTCGAGGACGAGGTTGACGTCCTCGCGCGGGCCGATCTCGTGCTGGACGTCCGCTGGAGCGTCCTGCTGCTCACCCTCGAGGCGGCGTTTCGAAACCGGCTCGTAGGCGCTGACGATGCTGAGCTGGGCCCCGGCGAGCTTGGCCAGGTCGACGGCCTGCCGCACGGCCTCGGCGGCGGTCTCCGATCCATCGGTTCCAACCACGATGCGAGTGAACACGCCGCGATACTAGACGGTCGATTCCGAATTAGCGTGCCCGCGGGGGCGCGACTGGCCAAGCTGGGCGGTGCACGCGGCCGCCGCGCGTAGCAGCGCTACGCGCAAGGTCGCGGGTGCCGATCCAGCGCCGCGCCAGGCGTGTCAGCCGTGGGTGCGGGAATTCGGAATCGACCGTCTAGCGCCCGGCATGGCGGGCGGGTAGCCCCCGGAAGCCGTCGCCGAGAATTTCGGTCGGGGTCGTCGCCAGGCGGACGATCGCGATCGCCATCGCCGCTACCAGGCAGGCGACCAGCACGAACATCCCGATCTTCCAGTGAATCGGCATTGGCCGGGGAGCCTAGCCGGGGTACGCTGGAGCCATGGAGAGAGTCGCCGACGGGGTCTGGCTGCTGCAGGGCGACCTGCGCAAGGGGATGAACATCTACTTCATCGAGGACGGCGACGGCGTGGTCCAGTTCGACGCCGGAAGCAAGGCGATGACGAAGAAGGCGCGGGCGGCCGGCGAGGAGCTGGGCGGCATCAAGAGGATCGTGCTCGGCCACGCCCACGCCGACCATCGCGGCACGGCACCCGGACTTGACGCGGCGGTGTTCTGCCATCCCGACGACGTGGCGGACGCCGAAAGCGATTCCTCGATCGCCCCCTATATGAACCTCTCGCAGCTGCCGGTGGCGCCGGTGCGCTGGATCTACCCATTCCTGTTGCGCCGTTGGGACGGCGGCGCGGTGAAGATCGACGGCACTGTCTCAGAGGGAGATGAGGTTGCCGGGTTCAAGGTCCTCCACTTTCCTGGGCACGCCCCGGGGCTAATCGGGCTGTGGCGCGAGAGCGACCACGTGGCGCTGGTCAGCGATGTCGTCTACTTCCTCGACTCCGCCCGGCTGAAACCGCTGCCGTACGGCGAGGCCAGCGTCCCTCATCCCGCCTGGGCATGGGACCACGCGAAGGCGAAGGAGTCGGTGCGCAAGTTGGCAGCGCTGGAACCAAAGGTCGTCGCCGCAGGCCACGCCGAGCCGTTGCGTGGCGAGAACCTGCGCGAGACCCTCGAACGAGCGGCCGAGAAGTACTGAGAGCGGCCGGTCTCGCCGCGCGCCGGGGGGCGGCTGACATAGGTTGCCCTCTCTGATGATCGGGACCTACGTCTCGGCGGCGCTGATCTGCGTCGCCTCGCTGCTCGTCGGGCGCGCTCTGCTCCTCATTTCGGGGCGCAGGTCGTGGTCGTGGCTGGAGCCGGCGGTCGGCCTGGCCGCCGTGCTGTCGGTGACCGGCGTCCTCGCCCGTGCCCCTGGTCACGGCACCTCGGCGACGGTGGGCCTGGCCCTGCTTCTCCTCGCCGCCGGCGCGATCGTCTTCCTCCTCCGCCCCTCCCCCGCCGATGGGCCGGAAGCGGACGCATATCGACCGGATACGGCCCACCGGCGGTGGGAAGGGCTGCGCCGGGGGCTGCCGGTGACGATTGCGGTTGCCCTCGTGCTCTCGATCCCGTTTGCGGTGAGCGGGCGCTGGGGCCTGCTGGGGGTCGGCTTCAACAACGACCTCGGCCTCCACCTCGCCTGGGCCGAGTGGCTGCGCAGCGGCGCCGGGCCGGTTCCCGACGCCGGCTACCCGCTCGGCCCGCACGGTCTCGCCGTCGCCACCGCGGCGGTGCCGGGGATCGGTCTCGGACAAGCCTTCGTCGGCGAGATCTTCGCGATCGGCATCCTCACCGGGCTGACCGCGCTGGCTGCCCTGCCGGGCTTCGGCGCCGCGCGGCGCCTGTTGGCAGCGACGATGGTCGCTGCCTCCTACCTGGGAGCCTCCTACTTCGCCCAGGGCGCCTTCAAGGAGCTGGCCGAGGCCCTCTTCGTCCTCGCCGTCGCAGTCGGCCTGCGGGACATCGACTCCCAACGGGCTGGGAACGTGCCGGTGGAGAGGGGTCCATATGGACCTCTCTCCACCGGCACGTCTGGGGTAGTGCGGTTTGCGTTGCCTTGGCTGGCGCTGGCCGGGGGCATCTTCTTCTCCTACAGCTTTGCCGGCCTTGCCTGGCCGGTCGCGATCCTCGTCCTCTGGAGCTTCACCCTGCCCGAGGTGCGGCGGGCGCTGGCGCCGCGCGCGCTGCTGCGTTTCCTCTTGCGGCCGGCGACGCTGCTGACGATCCTCGCCCTGGCCGCGCTCGGTGCCGCGGCGACGCTGATCGGTCCCTTCGGCTTCGTCCACAGCTTCAACAAAGTCGCGGGGACGAACACCTACGGGCCGGTCTCGCCGATAGAGGCGCTCGGAGTCTGGCCGACGACGAACTACCGGCTCGAAGCGCCCGGCGGTGCCCACCTCACCGCCCTGGCGGGAGCGATAGGCGTCCTCGCCCTGATCGCCGGCACGGCCTGGTGGCTGCGTCGGCGTGAATTGGCGATGCCGATCGCCTTCGGTGCCTGTATCGCCCTCTACCTGGCGGCGCTGCCGACCAGCGGCGACTACTCGCACGCCAAGGCGCTGATGATCGGCGCGCCCCTGGCCATGCTCGTGGCAATCCGCCCTCTACTCGCCGAGTTTGGCCTGCGCGGTCGTCATTTCGCCCGCATAGCGGTAGAAAAGACGACCGCGCGTCCAGCCGCGAGACTTGCTTGGTCGGCGCTGGCAGTCGCGTTCGTCGGCGGAGCGGTCTACTCGAGCTTCCTCGCCCTGCGCAACGCGCCGGTGGGGCCGCCCGGGCACGGAGCCGAGCTGCGGGCCTTCATGCCGATCCTCCGCGGCAAGCCCATCCTCTACGCCGGCCAGGACCGCTACGCGGCCTATGAGCTGCTCGGCGCCGACACCCACGTGCCGCTGGTCGAGTTCCCCGATCCCGGCGTCGCCGAGAACCCGGAGAAGCCGTTCGACACCGGCGACGCCTACAGCCCGATCGACTTCGACTCCTTCTCGCGCGGGACGCTCGATGGCTTCCCCTACGTGGTCACCGGCCGCGCCGCCTGGAACAGCCAGGCTCCGCCCGGCTTCAAGCGCATCGCCGCGACGCCCTCCTTCCTGCTTTGGGAACGGACCCACGACGTGCCTGAAAACCGCCACGTCCTCCTGGAGGGAACCAACGCCGGCGCCCGCGCGGGCTGCGTCTCGCCCGAGATCCGCATCCTCCTTGCCAACCGGGGCCGTGCCTCGCTTTTCCCCGCCGTGGCGATCGCACCGAAGGCGCGCTGGGACGAAGGCAGCCAGCTGCAGACCGGGGAGAGCACCGCGCAGACGCTCGCGCTGCCGACGGGTCGCTGGCGGCTCTCCATCCAGTACTTCTCGCCCTTCGCGCTGACCCTGTCTGCGCCCGGCTTCGAACGCGAGCTGGAGCCGGCCCTGGATGGGCAGCGCCCGAACACGATCAGCCTCGCCAACGACGGCCAGTTCTGGTCGGCGGGCGTCTATGAGAGCCACGGGGGGCGGGTGCGCTTCGGAGTCGCCACCGCCGATCCCAGCTTCCTGCAACGCCTCAGCGGCTACGACGACGTCGCCTACGTCGGCAACCTGGTCGCTGTGCGCGCCGGCAAGCGCCGCATCGTCCCGCTCAGCGCCGCGTGCAATGGCTGGATCGACTGGTACGAATCCGAAGCGTCGCCCTAAGAGGCAGCTTTTGCTGCCATGCGTTCGGGCGAAACGCGGACTACGTCCCACACCCAACCCGCCTTCTCCATCAGGTCGATGGTGATCGCCGAGAGATCGACCTGGTAGCGGCCGAGGCCGTGGGTGGCCGAGGTCGGGAAGGCATGGTGGTTGTTGTGCCAGGCCTCTCCCAGGGTCGGGATCGCGATCAGCGCCAGGTTGCGCGACTCGTCGGTCGTCTCGAAGTCGCGGTTGCCGAAGACGTGGCAGAGCGAGTTGATGCTGTAGGTGAAGTGGTGCAGGACGAAGACGCGAACCAGGCCGCCCCAGAGCAGGCCGGTGAGCGCCGCGAAGAGGGTGCCGCCGATCACCCAGCCGAACGCGAAGGGAACGAGGAGGCCGAGGATCGCCCAGTAGATGAAGGTGCGGTCGACCCAGTTGATCGTCGGGTCCTTGATCAGGTCCGGAGCGAAGCGCTCCTTGTTGCCGCGCTGGGTGTGGATGAAGAGCCAACCCATGTGGGCGTGGAAGAGGCCGCGCATGGCGCCGCTCCAGCCGTGTCCGTGGTCGACGTGCGGACTGTGCGGGTCCCCGACTTCGTCGGAGAAGGCGTGGTGCTTGCGATGGTCGGCGACCCATGAGATCACCGGCCCCTCGATCGCCGCCGAGCCGAGGATCGCGAGCAGCCCGTGCAGCCAGCGCTTGGCTTTGAAGCTGCGATGGGTGAGGTGGCGATGGAAGCCGACGGTGATGCCGAGCCCCGTCAGCACGTACATGCCGACGAAGAGGAAGACGTCGCTCCAGTGCAGCGCCTTGCCCCAGACCTGCCAGCCGGCGAAGCCGAGGGCGGCGAACGGCACCAGGGTGACGAGGCCGGTGATGATCCGGTCACGGGTCTCGTTCTCGACGGGCTGTATGTCAGATGGCTGGGGGCCTCCCACTGCGCCGATCATACGCTTGCCATTCCTGGCCTTGCAGCCAAATGTCCGGGTGGCGAGTGTTGAGGCGATGCGCCCGCATCGGGGGCGGGCCGGATGTAGGGTCCAGCCGATGGCATTCGCCCGCACCGCGCCCCTGCGCCGCGAGATCGAGACCCGCATCCCGGAGCGCCCGTTCACGGTCGAGTTCTGGGACGGGACCAAGCTGCCCGCCACCAACGGCGACGGTCCCACCTTCTTCATCCGCTCGCCGCGTGCTGCCGCGCATGCGCTGCGCGCGCCGGGACAGCTCGGCCTCGGCCGGGCCTACGTCAGCGGCGAGATCGAGGTCGACGACATGGACGCGGTGATCGAGGTGCTCGACAGCTGGCAGCCGCCGTCGCTGGATCGCGGCGACATCGCGCGGCTGGCGCTCGGCGCGGTGCGCGCGGCCGGCATCCAGAGGCCTCCAAGCCGTCCCGCCGCCGAGCTCGTGCTCAGCGGTCGGCGCCACAGCAAGGAGCGCGACGCGCAAGCGGTGCGCCACCATTACGACGTCTCCAACGACTTCTTCGCCCTCTTCCTCGACAAATCGATGACCTATAGCTGCGCCTTCTTCGCCGAGGGCGCCGAGACGCTCGAGGAGGCGCAGGAAGAGAAGCTGGAGACCGTCGCCCGCAAGCTGGCGCTGAAGCAGGGCGACCGGGTGCTCGACGTCGGCTGCGGCTGGGGCAGCTTCCCGCTCTGGGCGGCGACCAAGCACGGCGCCGGCGTCGTCGGCATCACGCTCTCGCCGCCGCAGGCGGAAAGGGCGCGGCGGCGAGCCGAGGAGGCCGGCGTCGCCGACCGGGTCGAGATCCGCGTCATGGACTACCGCGACCTGGCCGGCGAGCGCTTCGACGCGATCGCCTCGATCGGCATGGTCGAGCACGTCGGCAAAGAGCAGATCGACGTCTACGCGAACACGCTGGCGGGGCTGCTGGAGCCGGGTGGGCGACTGCTCAACCACGGCATCGCCCGATTGCGCCATACCGACCCCGACGCCGCCGCCTTCTCCGAGCGCTACGTCTTCCCCGACGGCGAACCGCTGCACCTCTCGCGCGTCCTGCTCGCGCTGGAACGGGCCGGCTTCGTCACCCGCCACGTCTCCGAGCACGGCGACGACTACGCCGAGACCCTGCGCCACTGGGCCCGCCGCCTCGACGAGAACCTCGGCGAGGCGATCCGCCTCGCCGGCCCCGAACGGGTGAGGGTCTGGCGGCTGTACCTGCGTGCGGCGAGGAACGGCTTCGAAAATGGGTTCTTGTCGATTTACCAGGCGAGATGTTCGCTGGCTTAGGGAGACCATCCGGCAGGCCATAGAGACCATCCGGCAGGGCTTCCACTTAACTTTTTCGGTGGATCGCCCATCTGCTGACGCCCGTTTTACCGACACCGAAAAAGTACAAGACGTTCAGCCCTACCGGATGGTCTCTATGCCGGGAAGCTGGCGGTGAGATCGACAAGAGCCCAGTCGGCTTCAGCTTGTTTGAGCTGATCGGCCGAGTAGCTGCCGGTTGCTACGCCGACCACTTTGATCCCGGCGCCGTGGCCTGCGGTGACATCCCGCGGGGTGTCGCCCACCGAGATGCAGGAGCTGTTCTGGAGAGAGCCGCCGGAGACGAGCTCGCCGCGGCGTAGAGCGGCCTTGGTTAGCTCGGTGCGATCAGCGGAGTCGGAGCCGTAGCCGCCGAAGGAGAAGAAACGGTTGAGGTGGCCACGGGCCAGCTTGATGTGGGCAGCGGCCTCGATGTTGCCGGTGACCAGGCCGAGCAGACATCCGCCGTCGATCAGGCGGTCGAGCAGCTCCTCGATTCCCGGCATCACCCGGTAGCCGCTCGACTCGGCGACCGCGTCCGGCAGGTGCTTGAGGTAGCAGCCGATCGCCTTGGCGCGCTCTTCGACGCTGCCTTCGCGCCCGAGCACCTCGCGGAAGACGATCGCCGCGATCTCGGGGTCGGTCATGCCCGCGTCGGTGTGCTCGGCGACGTTGGCTTCGACCTCGTAGAGCTCCTCGAAGCCACGCTGCCAGGCGACACCGCCGGCACCGCCGGTCACGAGCAACGTGCCGTCGATGTCGAAGAGCACCGCGCGGATGTCCGATTCGCTCCCAGCCACGCTGCTTACTCCTCGAGCAGTGCCCGCTGGCTGAGCCAGTAGAGCAGGCCGAGAGCGGGCAGGACGACGATCGCGGCGACGACGAAGACGATCAGGACAGCGTCGAGGGTCGGCCCCGGTGCTGCCGCCTGGCTAATCTTCAGCGAGGTCGGCAGCAGGTAGGGGAACTGGGCGACCCCCCAGCCCCAGATCACCGCGACTACAGCGCCGACGGCGAGCGGGCGCAGGCCGCGCCGGCCGCGGCTGAGCAGGAGACCGAGCACCCCGAAGCCGCAAAGAGCCGAGACGATCACGAGCGGCAGCCCCTCGACGATCAGCCGCTCGTACGCGTAGCGAGCTTCGCCGTGCAGGGCGATCAAACCGGCGATGGCGAAGATGCCGGCGACGAGGCCGGCGCCCAGGGCGCGACTGGCGAAATAGCCCTCCATCTCCGTGTCGTCGGCGCGATGGGAATCGACGACGAGGAAGACCGCCGCCAGGTAGCCCCCCGTGGCGACGAAGAGCGCCCCGGTCAGCAGCGGCAATGGCGCCAGCCAGCTCGAGAAAGCGTCGCCGTTGCCCTCCGGGGAAACGTTGCCGGCGGCGATCGCGCCAACCACCGTGCCCATGAAGAAAGGCGTCAGCACCGAGGAAAGGGCGAAGGCCGCGCCCATCGCGCGGCGGTACTCGAGCCGCTGGACCGACTTGCGAAAGGCGAAGCCGGCGCCGCGCAGGACGATTCCCACCGCGGCCAGGGCGATCGGCACGTACAGCGTCGACATGATCGCCCCGAAGGCCTCGGGGAAGGCGGTCCAGAGGACGACGAGGATGAAGATCAGCCAGACGTGGTTGGCCTCCCAGACGGGGGTCAGCGATCGCTGAATCCGCTCCCGCGGCCGCTCGCCGCGCTCGGCGTCGCCCGCAATCAGGTCCCATAGGCCGCCGCCGAAGTCGGCGCCGCCGAACACCGCATAGAGCGTCGCGCCGATCCAGAGGATCGCCACCGCGACGTCGGCGCGGCTCACCGCGCGGCCTCCGGCAGATCGCCCGACGGACCGTAGGGGACCTCGAACTCGTCCCCCTCCTCTTCCTGCTCGCGCCAGCGGCGCGACATCGCCCGCAGCACCAACACCGCGCCGATGCCGAGGCCGGCGTAGAGGATGAGCACCCCAGCGAAGGCAAACCAGATCCCCTTCGCCTCCGTCACCGCTTCGGAGGTGCGCATGTAGCCCTGGACGATCCAGGGCTGGCGGCCGACCTCGGTGACGATCCAACCGAACCAGAGGGCAAGGATCGCACCGACGCCGGAAACGGCAACCGCACGGAGGAACCAGGGCGTGCGCGGGATGTCGCGCCGCCGCCACCAGACGAAGCCGAGCCAGGCACCGAGTGCCAGCAGCGCCGTGCCGATCCCGACCATCGCGTCGAAAGCGAGGTGGAGCAGCGTGTTGGCGGGAGGGCGTTCGTCAGCCGAGATGTCGTTCAGCCCGGTGACCTTGGTGTCGGCGCTGAAGCCGACCAGGAAGGAATCGAGATCGGGAATCGGGATCGCCGCCTTGACCCCGTCCGAAGTGCAGATGCCGCCGACGTACTCGGTCTGGTGGGTGCCGGTCTCCTGGATGCACTCGAAGCCGGCGAACTTGGCGGGCTGGTGGTCGGCGACTTCGCGCGCCGCGGTATCGCCGACGAAGAGCTGGACCGGGGTGACGATGCAGGCGATCGTGAGTGGGATCAGCAACCCGAGCCGGTGCAGGCGGTCGCGCCGGCCGCGCAGCATTCCGACCGCGTAGATCGAGGCAACGAGGAAGCCGACCACCATGTAGGCGGCGAGGATCATGTGCGGTACCTCGTAGTGCCAGGCCGGGTTGAAGAGGACCTTGAAGGGCTCGGTTTCGACCACCTTGCCGGCGGAGTCGAGGGTGAAGCCCTGCGGCGCGTTCATCCAGGAGTTGGCGGTGACAACCGAGAAGGCGCCGCCGATGCCGGTGATCACCATCGGCACGCCGGCCCAGAAGTGCGCCCAGCCGCCGAGCCGCTTCCAGCCGTAGATGTAGATCGCGAGGAAGATCGCCTCGGTGAAGAAGAAGAGCCCCTCGATCGCGAAGCCGATCCCGAACGCGTCGCCGAAGCGGGACATGAAGTTCGGCCAGAGCAGGCCGAACTCGAAGCTGAGCACGGTGCCGGTGACGGCGCCGACGGCGAAGGTCACGCCCATCGCCTTCGACCAGCGCCGCGCCAGCCGCATCGCGTCGGGATCGTCGCGCTTCAGCCCCAGCCAGTTGGCGCTGAGGATCATCGCCGGCAGGGCGACGCCAAGGCAGGCGAGGACGATGTGGAAGGCGAGCGTGAACGCCATCAGCTCGCGCGCGGCGAGCAGGTTGGACTCCGACGCCGCGAGCGGGAGTGCGTCGAAGCCGAGCACTTCCTACACCTTCGCTCTCGCCTGACGGTAGCGGCGGATCAGCGTGTTGGTCGAGCTGTCGTGCTTCAGCTTTGGCTCCTCGGCGGCCTGCAGCTCGGGGATGATCGCGACAGCGAGCGCCTTGCCCAGCTCGACCCCCCACTGGTCGAAAGAGTCGATTCCCCACACGGCTCCCTGGGTGAAGGTGCTGTGCTCGTAGAGGGCGACCAGGGTGCCGAGCGTGAAGGGGTCGAGGCGCTCGGCGAGGATCGTATTCGAGGGCCGGTTGCCCTCCATCACCCGGTGCGGGACGATCTCCTCCGGCGTCCCCTCGGCCCGCACCTGCTCGGGTGTTTTGCCGAAGGCAAGCGCCTCGCTCTGCGCGAAGACGTTCGACATCAGCAGGTCGTGGTGGTCGCCGAGCGGGTTGTTGGAGTGCATGAAGCCGATGAAGTCGCAGGGGATCAGCCGCGTCCCCTGGTGGATCAGCTGGTAGAAGGAGTGCTGGCCGTTGGTCCCCGGCTCACCCCAGAAGATCGCGCCGGTGTCGTAGTCGACGCGGGCGCCCTCGAGGGTGACGTGCTTGCCGTTGGACTCCATCGTCAGCTGCTGCAGGTAGGCCGGGAAGCGGTGCAGGTACTGGTCGTAGGGGAAGACGCCGCAGGTCTGGGCGCCGAAGAAGCCGCCGTACCAAACTGACAGGAGGCCGATCAGCATCGGCAGGTTGCCCGCCGGCGGGGTCTCGCGGAAGTGCTCGTCCATCGCGTGGAAGCCGGACAGCATCTCGGCGAACTGGGCAGGCCCGATCGCCAGCATGGTCGAAAGGCCGATCGCCGAGTCCATCGAGTAGCGGCCGCCGACCCAGTCCCAGAAGCCGAACATGCTCTCGGTGTCGATGCCGAACTTCGCCACCTCCTCGGCGTTGGTCGAGACGGCGACGAAGTGCTTGGCGATCGCCTCCTCCTCGCCACGCAGCCCCGCCAGCAGCCACTCGCGCGCGGTGCGGGCGTTGGTCATCGTCTCCAGCGTGGTGAAGGTCTTCGAGCAGATGACGAAGAGCGTCTCCGCCGGGTCGAGGTCGCGGGTCTTCTCAACGAAGTCGGTGCCGTCGACGTTGGAGACGAAGCGAAAGGTGAGATCGCGGTGGCTGAAGTGGCGCAGCGCCTCGTAAGCCATCACCGGGCCGAGGTCGGAGCCGCCGATGCCGACGTTGACGACATTGCGGATCGGCTTGCCGGTGTGGCCGGTCCAGGAGCCGGAGCGAACCCGCTCGGCGAAGTCGCCCATCCGGTCGAGCGTCTCGTGCACCTCCTTGACCACGTCGACGCCGTCGACGATCAGCGAGCGCTCGCGCGGCATCCGCAGCGCCACGTGCAGCACGGCGCGGTCCTCGGAGACGTTGATGTGCTCGCCGGCGAACATCGCTTCCCGGCGCGCCTCGACGCCACGCTCGCGGGCCAGCTGACCCAGCATGATCAGTACCTCGTCGGTTACGAGATTCTTGGAGAAGTCGAGGTGGAGGCCGGCGCCGTTGGCGACCAAACGCTCGCCGCGGTCAGGGTCGGCGGCAAAGAGATCGCGCAGGTGAGTGTCGGCGATCTGGGCGTGATGGCGCTCCAGCGCCGGCCATACCTCTCCCCGGCGCAACGCCGGGTCGGCGTCGCGCCGGGGCGCCGAGTCGGCTTCGCTCACGCGCGCGCCCCGACCTGCGACTCGATCGTCTTCAGCATCTCGTCCCACGACTTCGCGAAGGCGACCTTGCCCTCCTCCTGGAGGCGCTTGGCCAGCTCGCCGACGTCGATCCCGGCCGCGGAGAACACCGCCAGCTTCTCCTCGGCGGCCTCGCCATCGGTCGCCATGGGATCTCCTACCTCGCCGTGGTCGGCGAACGCCTTCAGCGTCGGCTCGGGCATGGTGTCGACCGTGAACGGCGCGGCGAACGCCTCGATGTAGAGGACGTCCGAGGCATCCGGATCCTTGGTGCCGGTGCTGGCGAAGAGGAGGCGCTGCGGGCGGGCGCCCTCGTTGAACAGCCGCTGCTGGCGCTGGGAGCCAAGCAGCCTGCGATAGGCGCAGTAGGCCTGTTCGCCCACCGCGATCCCCAGCTGGTTGCGCAGCTCGTCCGGGGCTTCGTCGGAGACGGCGACGTCCCAGCGGCTCATGAAGATCGATGCGACCGAGGCGACGTCGGGGTCGAGCCCAGCCTCGATGCGCCGCTCGATCCCACGCAGGTAGGCGTCGGCGGCGGCGAGGTACTGGTCGCGGTCGAAGAGCAGGGTGACGTTGATTGGGATGCCGGCGAAGATCGACTCCTCGATCGCGGGCAGCCCCGCCTCCGTGCCGGGGATCTTGATGAAGAGATTGTCGCGCTCGGCCTTGGCGTGGAGCTCGGCTGCCTCCTGGATGGTCGCCTCGGTGTCGTCGGCGATCAGCGGTGAGACCTCGAGCGAGGCGAAGCCGTCGACGCCGGCGGTGCGCTCGTGGATCGCCGCGAAGAGATCGGTGGCGCGGCGCAGATCGGAAATCGCCAGCTCGAAGAAGATCCGCTCGGTGGGAGTGGCGCCGATGCCCTCCTCGGGGACGGCGCTGGTGCTGAGCTCGGCGATCTGCGCGTCGTAGGCGTCGCCACCGGAGATCGCCTTGTCGAAGATCGTCGGGTTGGAGGTGAGCCCGGTGACTGAGAGCTCCTCGACGTAACCGGCAAGAACGCCCTCGTCGAGCATCGGGCGGGTGATGTTGTCGAGCCAGAGGCTCTGGCCCAGCTCATGCAACTTCTCGGTCGGCTTCATGGCTCTCCCTTCGCGGTTTGCTTTCAGTTTTCAGCTTCGCACGCCAAGCACTTCGCGAGCCGCCTCGGCGACCTTGTCGGGCGAGAAGCCGAACTTGGTCTGGACGTCCTTCAGCGGGGCAGAGCTGCCGAAGGTGTGCATGCCGATCCGCCTCCCCCCGGGACCGACATAGCGATCCCAGCCCATCGTCGAGGCCTCCTCGACCGACACGCGGGCACTGACGCTGGGCGGCAGGACCCGATCGCGGTAGGCGCCGTCCTGGCGGTCGAAGAGCTCCCAGCAGGGAAGGCTGACGACGCGCGAGCGGATGCCTTCGCCGCTGAGCTCCTCGTGCGCGCCGAGCGCCAGCGCGACCTCGCTGCCGGTGGCGATCAGGATCACCTCGGGCTCACCGTCACCGACTCCGTCGGTAACGGTGGAGTCCGCCAGCACATAGCCGCCGCGCCGCAGGCCCTCGGCGGAGGCGTACTTCTCACGGTCGAAGATCGGCACGTCCTGGCGGGTGAGGACGAGGGCGACCGGCTGGTGGGTGCGGTCGATCGCCACCCGCCAGGCCTCGGCGACCTCGTTGGCGTCAGCGGGACGAATCACGTCAAGGCCCGGAATCGCCCGCAGCGAGGCGAGCTGCTCGACCGGCTGATGGGTCGGGCCGTCCTCGCCGAGACCGATCGAGTCGTGGGTGAAGAGGTGGATCACCGGCAGCTCCATCAGCGCCGAGAGGCGGATCGCCGGGCGGGCGTAGTCGGAGAAGGTGAGGTAGGTCGACCAGAGCGGCCGCAGCTTGGAGAGCGAGAGGCCGTTGGAGATCGCCGCCGACTCGTGCTCGCGGATGCCGTAGTGAAGCTGGCGACCGTCGTAGGCGCCGGGCTCGAAGTCGACCGCACCGTCGAAGTCGAGCCGGACCGAGGTCGAGTCGGTCAGGTCGGCGGAGCCGGCGAGCAGCCAAGGCAGCCGTTCGGCGATCGCGCTCTCGACCTTGCTCGAGGCCTTGCGCGTCGCCAGCCCCTTCTCGTCGGGCTCGAAGCTGGGGATGCCGGCGTCCCAACCATCGGGCAGGGCGCGCTTCTGCGTCGCCTCGATCTCGGCGGCGAGGTCCGAGTTGCTGCCGGCGTAGGCGGCGAGCCTTGCCTGCCAATCTGCGCGCAGCTCGGCGCCGCGCTTGCCGACACCGGCGGCGAAGTGCTCCTTGACTCCATCGGGAACGAGGAACTGGGCGTCCTCGGGCCAGCCGTAGACGCGCTTGGTCTCCCGCACCTCCTCCTTGCCGAGCGGCTCGCCGTGGGCGGCGGCGGTGTCCTGCTTGTGCGGCGAGCCCCAGCCGATATGGGAGTCGACGATGATCAGCGTCGGCCGCCCATCCTCCCCCTTGAACTCCTCGAAGGCGCGGCTGAGCAGCTCCATGTCGTTGGCATCGCCGACCCTGGTCACGTTCCAGCCGTAGCCCATGAAGCGGGCGGCGGCGTCGTCCTCGTAGGCGATCCGCGTCTTTCCATCGATCGTGATGTGGTTGTTGTCGTAGATCCAGCAGAGGTTGTCGAGCTTGAGGTGGCCGGCGATCGAAGCCGCTTCGTTGGAGACGCCCTCCATCAGGCAACCGTCGCCGGCGATCGCGTAGACGTCGAAGTCGAAGAGCTCAGCGCCGTAGCGGGCGCCCTGCCACTTGGAGGCGATAGCCATCCCGACGCTGGTCGCGATCCCCTGTCCGAGCGGGCCGGTGGTCGTCTCCACGCCAGAGGTCCAGCGGTACTCGGGATGGCCGGGCGCGCGCGAGTCGAGCTGGCGGAAGCTCTCTATGTCGCCGAGCGAGACCGAGGGGCGGCCGACGACCTCGTAGTCGGGTTCGACCGCCTGCACGTCGGCCAGGTGGAGCAGCGCGTAGAGCAGCATCGAGGCGTGGCCGGCGGAGAGGACGAAGCGATCGCGGTTGGGCCAGATCGGGTCGGCGGGATCGAAGCGGAGGAAGCGCTGCCAGAGCGTGTAGGCGACCGGGGCCATCGCCATCGGCGTGCCCGGATGGCCCGAGTTGGCCTTCTCGATCGCGTCGATCGACAGCGTGCGGATCGTGTTGATGCAGAGCTGGTCGATGTCCTTGGCCATGACCGGAGACCGATCCTATTGATTAACCGGCGGCCGCCTCAGGGTTCGATACGGGTAACCGTGCCGTCACCGTTGTTGGCAACCCAGACGGCTTCCTTGCCGACCGCGATCGCGCCGGGATCGGGACCGACGGAAATCGGATCGCCGTCCGTCTCACCGCTTTCGATCCCGATCCTGCTGACGCTGCCTTCGGCCGCGTTGGCGACCCAGACGCTTTCAGTGCCGGCGTCGATCCCGCCGGGGCGTTCGCCGACGGAGATCGGCAACCCGAAGAGAGCGTGGGTCGCGGGATCGACCCGCGTAACGCGGTCCACGCGGCTGTTGGCGACCCAGACCAGGCCACCGCCGACCGTGACTCCGGCAGGCCCGCGACCCGCCGGGATCGGTCCCCCGGGTAGCGCCGTGGAGAGGTCGATGCGCCGTACCGCGCCGGTGGACGCGCTGCTGACCCAGACCGCTCCGGCGCCGACCGCGAGACGCAGCGGGGCGACGTGCGGTGGCAGGCCGCGCTTGAAGATGTGCGCGCCGGCCGCGCTGATCCCGGTCACCCCCGCTCCATCGTCGTCGGCGACCCAGACCCTGCCGCCGCCGAAGACGATCGCACCGGGACGGCCGCCGACGTCGATCCTGGCGGTCACCCGTCCAGTGGCTGGGTCGACCCGCAGGACCTCGCCGCGACGTAGGCTGGAGAGCCAGACCGAGCCGGCGCCGGTCGTCACCCCGGCGATGCCCTTTTCGAGATCAATGGGCCGGCCCGCGACAGCGGCGGTCCCGGGATCGATCCGGGAGAGGGTGCCGTCCAGCGCGCTCGTGACCCAGACGGCTTGCGGATCGACCGCGAGGCGGAGCGGCGGGCGACCGACCTCGATCGGCGCCGAGACGGAGGGACCGTCGCCGCCCAACAGCAGAAATCCCAGCGAGACCGCGCCGACGAGGAACGCGACCGAAGCACCCAGCCATTGCTTCGTCCTTGGGGCGAGCCGATGCAGCCCCGTTGGACGGACGCTCGCCTCGCCGTCCAGGGGCACGGTCGGCTGCTCGAGCGCCTGGGAGAGCACCAGAGTCGCCGCCGGCGTCGCCCCCTGGCGCTCGCGCGCGGCCTCGATCAGCTCACCGGCGGTCGCGTAGCGCTCGCCAGGATCCTTGGCAACGGCGCGTTCGATCACGGCGTCGAGGCCCTGGGGCAGTTCGGGCTCGGCGTCGCCACCGCGGCGGGCGTAAGGGACCACTCCGGTCAACGCCTCGTAGAGCACGCATCCGAGCGCGTAGACGTCGGCCGCCGGCCCGACGCTCCCGCCGCGCCACTGCTCGGGCGACATGTATTCGACCGTGCCGACGACCGAGGTGCCGCTGAGGACGCCGCTGTCTCCGAGCGCCTTGGCAAGGCCGAAGTCGGTCAGGTAGGCGCGGTTCCCTTCGAGCAGGATGTTGTGCGGCTTGACGTCGCGATGGACGATGCCGGCGGCGTGGGCGGCGTCGAGGGCGGCGCCGATCTGGCCCAGTAGTCCGATCGCCTCCGCGGGCGGCAGCGAGCCGCCGGCTTTGATCCGCTTCTTCAGGTCGCCGCCCGCGATGAGGCGCATCGCGACGATCAGCTCGCCGTCCTCCTCGCGGGCGTCGAAGACCGGGACCACGGCGGGATGGTCGAGGCTGGCGGCGAGGCGCGACTCGCGCAGGAAGCGGTCGCGGAATCCCTCGTCGTCGGCAAACTGCCGCGCGATCACCTTCAGCGCGACAGGGCGGTCCAGCGCCAGGTGGGTCGCCCGGTAGACGACCCCCATCCCACCGCGCGCGATCAGCGCATCGAGGCGGTAGCCGGCGAGGACGGAGCCGATAGCGGGATCTGCCACCGGGCGGTTATACAGCCGCCGATGGCGGACGTGCCGGTGCTCCGGTGTCCATATGGACCCTTTAGCACCGGCACGTCCTGTCGGCTCGCGATCAGCTAGCCCCTATGGGGCACCGGCTGCCATGCGATCACCGGACCGATCACGGTGCCGTCTTTTTCGGAGGCCTCGAAGCCTTCCGCGAGCTCGGTCTGGTGGCGAGTGGCGACATCGACCGCGACCAGCGACTGCTGGTCTTCGACCCCGACGAAGGCAGCGACCCTGCGCCCGTCGGAGGAGAAGACGCCGTTGGTCTTCGAGCCATCCGGCAGCTGGGCGAGCTTGCGCGCCTTGCCCGGACCGATCCGCTTCGACCAGAGTCCCTGGTCGCGGCGGAAGAGCAGGGTGTGGCCATCGGACGAGACGTCTTCGACATAGGCGGAGCCGACGCCGGCGACGAGCGCCTTCGCCTTCGTGCCGTTGCGGCGCATCGTGTAGACGTCGGCGTATGCCGCCGGCCCTTCGCTGCTCTCGCCGCGGCTGAAGAGGATGCCGCCGGCGAAGTAGCGCGGCTTGAACTCGTCGACGCCTTCGGTCCTGATCAGGCGGGCAAGATGCGCCCCGCTCGGCAGGATCGAGTAGAGGTCCTCCCTGGTGTTGGCGGGATCGCCACTGTCGCGGACAAAGACGATCGCGCGACCGTCGGGAGAGAAGTCGGCCTGGTGGTCGTCAGCGGAGCCACTCGTCAGAGCGTGCAGACCGCCACCCAGCCCTCTGACGCTGAAGAAGTCCGCCGGGGCGCCTTCAGAGGCGCGGCGCTCGAAGACAACCCGCTTGCCGTCGGGCGACACGATCGGCGCCGAATCGAGTGACGCACCGCTGGTCAGCTGCCGCTGGCCGGAGCCGTCGGGCCGGACAGAGTAGATGTCCCCCGCACGGACGAAGGCGATCGTCCGCCCATCGGGAGAGAACGCCGGTTCGGTGTCGGATGGATTCTCGGTCAGCTGGTTGAGATGCCCGCTGCGGACCGCGAAGAGACCGCCTTTGGCGACACCTCCGACCGTCGACGATTTGGAGAAGACGACGGCTCCGGTCGAGGGCGCCGCGCTCGCCGCCGCCGGGATGGCGAGGCTGAGCAGGGCTAGGGCTGAGATGAGTAACGATCGGTGGCGCATGGCAATTCCTTTCGTTGGTGGAACCTGCACCACCGATGCTGCGCGAGCGGAGCGAGCGCGCCAACGACAACCACGACACATACCGGGCCACGTCTGGCCCGGTTCGGGTCAGCGGTCGAGGCCGAGCTCGATCACGCGGGCGGCGACCAGGCGGGGGCGTTCGCGGCCGGCGTCGCCGGGGACGTCGAGCTTGGCGGCGAGCGCGTCGAGGCGACGCTGGGCGGTGCGCTCGCTGACGTGGAGCGCCTCGGCGAGCTCCGCCCGCGTGGCGGGACGGCCGGCGAAGGCTCCCTCGCTGCGGTAGGGAGCGACGAGCGCCGCCGCGGTCGCCCGCTCCTCCTCGTTGAGCGCAACCGAGGGCTCGCTCGCGGCAACGGTCGCGCCCGCCCTGCCGGGGACCGGATCCGAGATTTCGAGCCGGTAGTCGCCCGCGGTAAGCACGTCGCCGTCGCGGAGGCGGCGTGGACGGTCGAGTGGCTCGCCGTTCAGCGCGGTGCCGTTGCGGCTATCGAGGTCGGTGGCCATCAGCACACGACCGCGGCTCTCGATCTCGAGGTGATGCCAGGAGACGGCGTCGTCGTCGATGCAGACGTCAGCCTCGGGATCGCGCCCGACCGTCGTCTGCCCCGCCAACGCAAACGACCGCGGCTCAGCGCCTTTGCCCGTTAGCCAGATGCGTGCGTCCATCGCCACGCGAGCATAAAGTCCCGGCCGTGGGGGCTGACGACGAGAAGCGCATCGCCGCTGAGGCCGCGGCGGAACTGGTCGAGGACGGGATGACGATCGGCCTCGGCACCGGCTCTACCGTCGCGCTCCTCTTGCCGGCGATCGCCCGCCGCGGGCTGAGCGGGATCCGCTGCGTCGCCACGTCGCTCGCCACCGAAAAACAGGCGCGTGAGCTGGCCATCCCGGTTGAGGAGTTCAGCGAGCTGGAGCGCCTCGACATCGCAATCGACGGCACCGATCAGGTGACCCCCGACGGCTGGCTGATCAAGGGCGGTGGGGGCGCCCACCAGCGCGAGAAGATCGTCGCTGCGGCTGCCCAGCGCTTTGTCGTCATAGCCGACTCGAGCAAGCCGGTCGACTCGCTCAGCACCCCGGTGCCGCTGGAGCTGCTGGCCTTCGGCCTGCGCTCGACCCTTGCCCGCCTCGGCCCCGAGGTCGAGCTGCGCGACGTGCCCCACAGCCCCGACGGCGGCGTCATCGCCGACTACCGCGGCGAGATCGGCGATCCGGCAGCCCTCGCAGCCCGCCTCGACGCCGACCCGGGAATCTCCTCACATGGCCTCTTCCCTCCCTCTATGGTGAGCGAGGTTCTGGTCGGGGCAGGCGACGCAGTGAACCGCTTGAAGCTGCACTAGATCCCTTCACCGATCCTTCGAGGAGACCCCACATGAGCGACTTCACCGGGCTGACGCTCGCCAGCCGGATTGCCACCCCCGACAACTCCGACTGGGATCAGGCGCGTCTCGCCTGGAACCTGGCCGCCGATCAGCAGCCCGTTGCCGTCGTCTTCGCCGAGAGCGCCGACGACATCGCCGCTACCGTCGGCTTCGCCGCCGAGAACGGCCTCAAGGTGGCCGCCCAGGGCACCGGCCACGGCGCCGCGCCGCTGGGGCCGCTCGACGGGACGATCCTGCTCAAGACCGAGCGGATGCGCGGCGTGGAGATCGACCCCGACGCCCGCACCGCGCGGGTCGAGGCCGGCGTGCTCGTGCTCGAGCTCAGCGAGGCCGCGGGAGAGCACGGGCTCTCCTCGATGCCGGGCTCCGCCCCCGACGTCGGCGTGACTGGCTACACGCTCGGCGGTGGGCTGAGCTGGCTCGGCCGCCGCTACGGCTTCGCCTGCAACCGCGTTACGGCGATCGAGCTGGTCGACGCCGGTGGAGAAGCGCGTCGTGTCGACGCCGACAACGACGCCGACCTCTTCTGGGCGCTGCGCGGTGGCGGTGGCGGCTACGCGGTGATCACCGCCCTGCGCCTCGCTCTCTTGCCGATCGACGAGATCTACGCGGGCGCCCTCGTCTTCCCCGCCGAGGTGGGAGTCGACGCAGTCCGCACCTATCGCGACTGGGCCGCCGGCGTCCCGGATGAGGTCACCTCGGTCGTCCGCTTCATAACCCCGCCGCCGATTCCAGACGTGCCCGAGCCGATTCGCGGCAGGCCGCTGCTGACTATCGACGCCGCCTGCATCGGCGGCCAGGCCGAGGGCGAAGCGACGGTCGCGCCGCTGCGCGAGATCGGCGAGACGATCATGGACACCTTCGCCTGGATGCCAGCCGCGGGACTGTGCCGGATCCACATGGACCCCGAGAACCCGGTGCCCGGGATCGGCGAAGGACGGACGATTCGCGAGCTCTCAGACGATGTAATCGACGCCTTCGTCTCGATCGTCGGGCCTGGCTCGGGCTCGCCGCTGCTGCTCAGCGAGCTGCGCCACCTCGGTGGCGCCCTGGGGCGCCCGGACAAGAGCGGCGGCGCCCTCTCGCATCTCGACGCCAGCTTCGCCATGTACAGCGTCGGCATGCCGATGACGCCCGAGCTGGGCGAGGCGATCCCGGCCCACCTGGCCAAGATCGAGGAGACGATGCGCCCCTGGCGCGCCGACGGCAGCTACTACAACTTCGTCGAGGGGCCCTGCGACGTCGACGCGATCCTGCCGCCCGACGTCTGCGCCCGCCTCGGCGAAGTCAAGAGCAAGTGGGACCCCGAGGGACGAGTGGTCGCCAACCACGCCGTCTCTTTGGGTGAGGTCTGAGGCGCTGCCGCATCTCCTCTCATTTGGCGAATAGTGGTAATATTTACCCACTATGACGTTCGTCGTGGCCACCAAGCCGCCGGATCGGTTCGAGATCCGGGAGTCGGCTAACACGCCCAAGGGGCCACGCAGCCGCACGCTCGCCTCGTTTCGCGAGCTGGACGATTCCGTTGTCGAGAAAGCCCAGCAAAAGGCCATCAAGGCGATCGACGCCGCCGAGCTCCGGCGAGCCGCACGACGAGCCGGTGCGCCAGTTGCTCGTCCAACCGCCGATCGAGCAGCTCGTGAGTTGATCGCGGAGCTGGGAAAGGGGCGCCGGCCGGATCCAACGCTGCAGCGCATGCTCCTCCACCTACTTCAGCATGGCCGCGCCGACGGCGCGACGCCCCCGCCGGAGAGCGAGGCCGAGTTCGGGGTCGCCGAATGGATGGCGGCCTCGCTCGAGGAGCGCGGCAAGGCACTCGTAGATCTTCTCTTGCTTGCTGATGCCCTCCCGCATGGCGGGCGCAAAGGCAAACCACTGCGCTTTCCCCGGCTGGATTCGAGCCGACGATGAATGACTCGAAGCCAAGAACCGCAAGCAGCGAACAGCCGCCGCTGCCCGACAAGGTGATCGCGATCCACGAAGCCTTGGGGGCGGCGAAGATCCCCCACGCACTTGGCGGAGCGCTGGCGCTCGCCTACTACGCAACTCCGCGAGCGACGATTGACATCGACCTCAACGTATTCGTCCCGGCCGAGCACTGGCAGGAAGTCATCGCCGCACTCGGCCCGCTCGGCGTCGCGATCGAGGCTCTGGAGCCGGCAGCCCTGGAACGAGATGGCCAGTGCCGTCTGTGGTGGGGAGACAACCCGGTCGACCTCTTCTTCGCTTACGACCCGATTCACGACGAGATGCGCCGGGAGGCGCGACGCGTGCCCTTCGGCGGGACGACGGTCTCGATCCTCTCACCCGAGCACCTGGTGGTGTGCAAGGCAATGTTCGACCGCCGCAAGGACTGGCTGGACATCGAGCAGATGCTGCTTGCCACCGACGACCTCCGCATCGACGAGGTCGAACAGTGGCTCGAGCGCATGGTGGGCAAACGCGATCCGCGCTTAGCGCACCTGGCGGAGCTCAAAGCCCATGCTTGACTCGGCTCAGGGCTCGATCACGTTGTTCGGGTCGGGCTTGTCCTCCGGGTTGGCTCGGCTGTAGTCGCCGAAGGGACCGTCGCGCTCGCCGACCGCGGCGGAGACGCCCTGCTGCTCGGCGAGCTCGATGAAGCTCTTCGCGTCGAGCGTGTTGCGCATCAGCCCGTCGAGGATCGGGCCGAGGGTCTGGGTCGAGGCGAGGCCCATGTTCTCGTAGGCGTGGTTGACGACCAGCTTCATCGCCGCCAGTTGCGAGGTGGGGATCGAGGCCAGCTCGCGGGCGGCCTCGGCGACGGTCTGCTCCAGCCGCTCGAAGGGCACCGCCCGGTTGATCAGCTCGACCTCGGCCGCCTCGATCCCCGACAGCGGCTTGCCGGTCAGCGCGTACTCCTTGGCCTTGGTCAGCCCCAGCCTGTACAGCCACATGCCCGAGAGGTAGGCGCCCCACATGCGCGAGTAGGGCGTGCCGATGCGGGCATCCTCGCTGGCGATCACCAGGTCGGCGCAGAGGGCAAAGTCGCTGCCGCCCCCCACGCACCAGCCGTGGACCTGGGCGATGACCGGCTTCGGCGAGCGCCAGACGCTCATCAGCTTCTGCGTCGGCGCCAGCGCCGGAGCGGTTGCGGCGACGAAGTCCTTGCCCGGGTCCCACTTGCCGTCGGTGGTCAGCGCCTCGTCCCAATGGTGAAAGCCGCCGCCGAAGTCATAGCCGGCGCAGAAGGCCCGCCCGGCGCCGCGCAGGACGATCACCTTGACCGCCTCGTCGCGAACCGCCCGCTCGACCGCGACCTCGACCTCTTCGGGCATCGGCGGCACGATCGTGTTGAGCGAGTCCGGCCGGTTCAGGGTGATCGTGGCAACCTCGTCGGCCTCGCCGTACAGCAGGGTCTCGAAGTCGGCCGCGCCCGCCCCCGCGGCCGGGCCCGCGCTCATTCCGCCGGGACCCCGGCGGCAGCCTCGTCGGCGACGACAAGCATGTTCTCGTTCTCGACCCGGCCGGCGGGGATCGACTTATCGCCGGCCAGCAGCTTGGCCAGTGGCTCGCGCCCGGCCTCGCCGAGCGTCAGCCAGAGAATCTGGCGCGCCGCGGCAAGCGCCGGGTAGGTCAGCGTCATGCGAAGGTGACCCTGGTAGGGGGCGCCGGTCATCGCCACGCGGCGGTCGTCGACTTCGAGCACCGAGTCGCCGGGGACGAGTGAGGCAGTGTGCCCGTCGGGGCCGAGACCGAGGTGGACGAGGTCGAGCCGCTCCGGAACATGCACTTCGTACTCGGCGGCGGAGAGTTCGAGGTCACGGCTGGTAACCGGCATCGGCCGCAGAGCCGCCTGGTGGTCGATCGAGAGCATCTGAACCAGGTGGGTGAGGTTGCGCGCGTCGTCGCCGGGCGGCGCGACCCGCTCGTCGACCTGGTAGATATGCGCCTCCTCCCAGGGCATCCCCTCCATCTCGCCGAGCAGGCCGATCATCGCCCAGGGCGTCTTGCCGCCACTCAGCGCCAGGTCGAACTCCCCACGCGCCTCGACTGCCTCCTGTCCCGCGGCCGCCACGGCTTCGGCCGCGTAGCGCGAGGCCGCATCGGCATCCGGAAGGATTTTGGTCTCGATTGCCATCGCTTACCTGGTTACGGGGTCAGGATGCCTTCTCGTCGTGGCCGCCGAACTGCTTGCGCATGGCGGAGAGCACTTTGCCGCCGAAGTCGTCGAGGCCGCGCGAGAAGAAGCGCTCGTACAGCGCCGCCGTCAGCACCGGCGCCGGCACGCCCTCGTCGATCGCGGCGATCGAGGTCCAGCGACCCTCGCCGGAATCCGAGACGCGGCCGGCGAAGTCGGAGAGGTCGGGGGATTCCTGCATCGCCGCCGCAGTCAGGTCGAGCAGCCAGGAGCCGATCACGCTGCCGCGCCGCCAGACCTCGGAAACCTCGGGTAGATCGAGGTCGTACTGGTAGTACTCGGGCTGCTCCAGCGGCGCCGTCTCCGCGTCGGCCTCACGCTGCACCTTGCCGGCGTTGGCGTTCTTGAGGATGTTGAGACCCTCGGCGTAGGCGGCCATGATCCCGTACTCGATCCCGTTGTGGACCATCTTCACGAAGTGCCCAGCCCCGTTCGGACCGCAATGCAGATAGCCGTTCTCGGCGGGTGAGACATCGCCGCTGCGCCCCGGAGTGCGCTCCGCCGACTCCACCCCGGGGGCGAGGCTGGCGAAGATCGGGTCGAGTCGCTCGACCGCTCCGTCCGGCCCGCCGATCATCAGGCAGTAGCCGCGCTCCAAGCCGAAGACGCCGCCACTGGTGCCGCAGTCGACGAAGTCGAGGCCTTTTTCACGCAGCATCTCGGCGCGGCGGATGTCGTCGCGGTAGTAGGAGTTGCCGCCGTCGACGATCGCATCGCCGGGCTCCAGCACCGCAGCGACGTCCTCGGCCGTCTTCTCGGTGATCTCGCCCGATGGGACCATCACCCAGACAGCCCGCGGCCCGCTCAGCTTCGAGGCCAGCTCCTGCAGCGAGGCGGCACCGTCGGCGCCCTCGCCGGCCAGCGCCGAGACCGCGTCGGCGTTGACATCGTAGGCGACGATGCGATGACCGTCGCGCATCAGTCGGCGGGCCATGTTCGCCCCCATCCGACCGAGTCCGACGATTCCCAACTCCATCAGCAGCCCTCCTCCCATGCTCAATCCGGTCTTGCTTCCTGGGCTTACCCTACGCGACTCACGTGGCGTCGCCGCACAGCGACTCGGATAGCCTGGCGGGCGATGGCGAAGACGGGCTCCAGGCGCAAAGACGATGCCGCGGCCGACGTGCTGACGATCTTCGGGATCAGCGGCGACCTGGCGAAGAAAATGACCTTCCGCGCGCTCTACCGGCTGGAGGCCCGCGGCAAGCTCGACTGCCCGATCGTCGGCGTCGCGATCGACGATTGGGACGACGAGAAGCTGCGCCGGCACGCCCAGGACGCGATCGGCGCCACCGTCGACAGCCCCGACGAGGAGGTCTTCAAGCGCCTCGCCGCGCGCCTCACCTACATCCAGGGCGATTACGCCGACGCCGCCACCTTCGAGCGCGTCGGCAAGGCGATCGGCGATGCCAAGCGCCCGGTCTTCTACCTCGAGATCCCGCCGGTGCTCTTCGCAACGGTGGTTCAGGGACTGGGCAAAGCTGGACTTACCGAGAACGCGCGGGTCGTGATCGAGAAGCCCTTCGGCCACGACCTCGAGTCGGCGCGGGCGCTGAACGCCGAGCTCTGCGCGGTGTTGGGGGAGGACCAGATCCTCCGCATCGATCACTACCTCGGCAAGGAGCCGGTGATGGACATCACCTACCTGCGCTTCGCCAACTCGCTGCTGGAGCCGGTCTGGAACCGCGAGCACGTCGCACACGTTCAGTTGACGATCGCCGAGGACTTCGGCGTCGACGACCGCGGCCGCTTCTACGACGCCGTCGGGGCGATGCGCGACGTGATCCAGAACCACGCCCTGCAGGTCCTGGCGCTGGTCGGGATGGGCCCACCAACCGGCAATCACCACGACTCGATCCGCGACAAGAAGCTGGAATTCTTCAAAGCGACCCGGACCGCCGACCCGAAGCGCTACGTGCGCGGCCAGTACGAGGGCTTCCGCGACGTCAAGGACGTCGCCGCCGACTCGACCACCGAGACCTTCGCCGCGGTCGAGCTGGAGGTCGACAACTGGCGCTGGAGCGGCGTCCCCTTCTTCATCCGCGCCGGCAAGTACATGCCGGCGAAGGCCAGCGAGGTGACGGTCACCTTCAAGCGCCCACCACGCCTCGGCGTCGGCGGAGGAAAACCCGATCCGAACCAGCTGACCGTGCGGATCGAGCCCACCCCGGGGGCCCGCCTCCGCCTCTTCGCCAAGCGAGCCGGTGAGGAGGCGTTTGAGCCGGCCGACCTCGAGGTGCTGTTCGAGAAAGTGCCGGGCGAGGATCCCGAGCCCTACGAGCGGCTGCTCGGCGACGCCCTCGCCGGTCGCTACCAGCTCTTCACCCGCCAGGACACGGTCGAGGAGACCTGGCGGATCGTCGAGCCGCTGCTCGACGATCCGGGGCCGGTGCACCCGTACGCCCCCGGAACCTGGGGACCGAAGGAGGCCAACGAGCTCACCCGCGGCCTCTCCCAGTGGTACGAGCCCTGGCTCCCCGAATCGCCTCGGGCCTAATCCCAACCTCTATGCTAGGTTTTGGGCCTCCTAATTAGGGAGACCTAACCTCTTGATCCCAACTCTTGTCATAGCACTGCGCGAGGGCGTCGAGGCGGCGCTGATCGTCGGTATCATCGCCGCCTTCTTGGTCAAGGAGGGGCGCCAGGACGCGATCAAGCAGATGTGGATCGGCGTCGCGGTCGCCATCGCTCTCTGCATCGGGGTTGCGGTACTCCTCAAGGTCATCGGCGAACAGCTCCCCCAGCGCGGGCAAGAGGGCCTGGAGACGGTGATCGGGCTGATCGCGGTCGCCGCCGTCACCTACATGATCGTCTGGATGCGGCGCAACGCCCGCAGCATCAAAGCGGCGCTGGAAGGGAGTGCGGCGACGGCGCTCGCCCGTGGCTCGGCAATGGCGCTGGTCGCGATGGCCTTCCTCGCGGTGCTGCGCGAGGGCTTCGAGACCTCGGTCTTCCTGCTTGCCGCCTTCCAGGATGCCAGCGACACCACGGCGGCCGGCACGGGCGCCGTGGTCGGACTGGTTGCTGCGATCGCGATCGGCCTCGGCATCTACCGCGGCGGCGTGCGACTCAACCTGACCCGCTTCTTCCGCATCACCGGCCTGATCCTCGTCTTCGTCGCCGCCGGCCTGCTCTCGACCTCGCTGCACACCGCCCACGAGGCGGGTTGGTTCGACAGCCTGCAGGGACAGGCGGTCGACCTCACCTGGCTGGTCCAGCCGGGGACGATCTCCGGCTCGCTGCTGACCGGGATGCTGGGCCTGCAGCCTCAGCCGACCGTCGGCGAGGCGCTCGTCTACCTGCTCTATGCGGTGCCGATGACGCTCTATGTGCTCTGGCCCGACCGGCTGCGCCCTCGCCGCCGCACGCCCGCCCGAACGCGGGCCACGGCCCCCGCGCAGATCCCGGCCTGAAGCAGGCCGGCCCACTATGACCCCGACTACCCGTCGCCACCTGCTGGCTTCGGCCGGAGCGGGAGCCGCCGGCATCGGACTCGGCGGCGTCAGCGGATACCTGATCGGCCAGGAGACCGCGGAGGCGAGCTCCGGCGGAACCGGCTCGGTCGCCTTCTACGGCGAGCACCAGGCAGGCATCGACACCCCCGCCCAGGACCGCCTCCACTTCGCCGCCTTCGACCTGGTTGCCGAAAGCCGCGCAGAGCTGCGCGAACTGCTGCGCGAGTGGTCCCGGGCGGCGGCCGAAATGACCGCGGGCGATCCGATCGGCGACGCTAACGGCGTCCCGCTCGCGCCTCCCGAAGACACCGGCGAGACGGTTGGCCTCCTCCCCTCGCGCCTCACCGTCACCATCGGCTTCGGGCCGAGCCTGTTCGAACGACGTCGCCTCGCCTTGCGACGGAAACGCCCCCCGGCCCTGCAGAAGATCCCCGCCCTGCCGGGCGACGAGCTGAATGGGGAGGAAAGCGGCGGCGATCTTTGCGTGCAGGCGTGCAGCGACGACCCGCAGGTCGCCTTCCACGCGATCCGCAACCTGGCCCGGATCGGCCGCGGCACCGTGGTCATGCGCTGGTCCCAGCTCGGCTTCGGTCGCACCTCGACCACCAGCCGCAACCAGGACACGCCGCGCAACCTGATGGGCTTCAAGGACGGCACTGCGAACATCCGTGCCGAGGACACCGACGCGATGCGGCGCTTCGTCTGGGTCGGCGACGAGGGTCCCGCCTGGATGCGCGGTGGCAGCTACCTGGTCAGCCGCCGCATCCGCATGCTGCTCGAGGTCTGGGACCGCTCGGCGCTGGAAGACCAAGAGCAGGCGATCGGCCGCCACAAGTACAGCGGCGCGGCGCTGGGCGAGAGTGACGAGTCCGATCCGCTCGACCTCGAGGCGGAGAGCGGTGGCAAGCCGACGATCCCGGTCGACGCCCACGTGCGCCTCGCCTCCGCTTCGATGAACGGCGGCGTGCGCATCCTGCGCCGCGGCTACTCCTTCACCGACGGAGTCGACGAGAGCCTCGGCGAGCTCGAAGCCGGCCTCTTCTTCCTCTGCTTCCAGCGCGACCCGCAGCGCCAGTTCGTGCCGATCCAGCGCCGGCTCGGCTCCAACGACGCGCTCAACGAGTACATAAAGCACGTCGGCAGCGCCGTCTTCGCCATCCCACCGGGTGCACGCCAGGGCGGCTATGTAGGCGAAACCCTGCTCAGCTGACGTGCCGGTGCTTGTTAGGGTGCCCTAACTCTGACCCTACCGATAGGAGCCTCGTCCAGATGCAGCGAATCCCCGTCCGAAACTCTTTGATTGCCGTCGGCATCGGCCTCGCGGCGATCGTCGCCCCAGGCTGTGGCTCCAGCGAAGACCCGCCTCTAGGCGCCAAGACGATGGCTTTCCAGCTGACCGACGCCGGCTGCGTGCCGAACTCGGCGAAGGCCGCAGCGGGGCCGATCGTCTTCGAGGTCGAAAATGCCGGTACCTCGAAGGTGAGCGAGTTCGAGGTACTGGACGGGGACACGATCCTGGGCGAGAAGGAGAACCTCTCCGACGGTCTCTCGGGCAGCTTCTCGCTGACCCTGGACCAGGGCGAATACGTCCTCTACTGCCCTGGGGGAGACGACGAGAAAGGGACGCTGACCGTCAGCGGCAAGCTCAAGGCCGAGACCAGCCCGCAGGTCGAAGACTCGATCTCCCGGTACCGCGACTACCTGGAGAAGAACACCGCTGAGCTGATCTCCGCCACGGCGCCGTTCGTCGCCGCGGTCGAAGCGGGCGACGTCGAGAAGGCAAAGGCCCTCTACGCCCCGGCTCGTGTCCCCTACGAGCGGATCGAGCCGGTGGCGGAGTCCTTCGGCGAACTCGACCCGCGCATCGACGCCCGCGAGAACGACGTGCCGGCAAGCGAATGGAGCGGCTTCCACGTGATCGAGAAAGCGCTCTGGGTCGACGACTCGACCGGCGGGATGACCGCGGTCGCCACGCAGCTCCTCGCCGACATCGAAGAACTGCAGCGCAAAGTGAAGACGGTCGACCTGCAGGCGGTGCAGATCGCCAACGGCGCCAACGAGCTGCTCGGCGAGGTCTCGGCTTCGAAGATCACCGGCGAGGAGGAGCGCTACTCGCACATCGACCTGGTCGACTTCGAGGCCAACGTCGAAGGGGCCGAGGCGGCCTTCGAATCGGTCGAGCCGCTGCTCTCCGAGAAGGACCCCAAACTGGCAAAGGAAATCGAAGCCCAGTTCAGCAAGATCTACGCGTCGCTGAAGCCCTACCGGCGCGGCAACGGCTTCGTCTCCTACGCCGAACTGACCCAGGCCGACACGCGCAAGCTGGCGCAGCAGGTCGACGCGCTGGCCGAGCTGCTGTCGGAAGTGCCGGCGCAGATCGTCGGCGGGTAGGCCTCGGCCGGCGGGTCCTGTCACGGGAGGAGGGGGTATTAGCGGACTCACCCGTCCGAACACCCCCTCCTCCCGCGCCACCCGCCGGAGACGCGCTTCTAGCTGACGCGTCTGGCTGGCACGGGTTTGGTGCGGGATTTAGCTGCGGGAACGTCTCGTGGTCAGTCCCTCTAGGACGACCTCCACCGGTGAGCGGTGTTTGCTGCCGTTGGTCGGCTGGCGGACTTGCTGGAGCTCGTGCGCCAGCTTGATCGCTTTGTCCATCCGGCTGTGCCGGTGGGCGCGGCGGGCGCCGAGCATCGCTCCACCAGCCACCCCGGCGAGGGCGGCGCCGCTGGCGACCAAGGGGATCTTTGCCTTGTCCGCCACACTGCCGACTGCGGTCGTGGCTTTGTCCGCTGCATGGGTAACCGTTGCGGTCGGCGTCGATCTCGAGGACGAGTTCGTCCGTTTCCGTGAAGAACTCGATTTCCGTGAGTTCGCCGGTCTTCGTTTCGACGACGTTTTGGCTTTGGTTTTGGTCTGAGCCATCGTTTACCTCCTAGTTGTTCCTGCCAAGCTCTTGCTCCCGCTGGTCGGCGCGCTCCTCGTTGAGTTCCGCCTCGACCTTCGCTCGCTCCGCCCGCTCCTCGGCGATCGCCGCCTCCGTGCGGCTGTCCTCCGCCCGCTCGCGGTGGTGACGCACATCCTGGTGCTGCGCCTCGCCCTGCACCTCCGCGAACTGCCGGCGGTTGCGAGCACGACGGGCAACTGAGACCACGATCGCGAGGACGATCAGAGCGCCGATGACTATGGCGATGACTGCAACGGTGGACATCGCTCCTCCTTTACATAGGTAGTTCCTTCCATTGCCCGCTGCGCAGGGATCGAAACCAATTTGCGCTCTTCTCTCCCTGTGCCACCGCCGGAGGAAGGCATAGCCTGGGCTGCATGTCCGAGCAGGCTGAATTGGAGATTGCCCAGACGCAGAGTCGCCCCGATGCGCTGCTCGGAAAGCTGGGTTTTCAACACTGGCGGCCGGGTCAGAAGGAGGCGGTTGAGGCGGCGCTCGACGGGCGCGACTCTTTGATCGTGATGCCGACCGGCGGCGGCAAGAGCCTCTGTTACCAGCTGCCCGGGCTGGCGACGGAGGATCTGACGATCGTGGTCAGCCCGCTGATTGCGCTGATGAACGACCAGTGGAAGCGCCTCACCGCGGCCGGACACCCGGTGGCGATGATCTCCTCGGGGATGAGCGAGGAGAGAGCCCGCGAGGCCCTGGCCCAGGTCCGCGGCGGCGAAGCGCGGATCGTCTACTGCTCGCCGGAGCGCTTCGGCTCGAACGTCTTCCTGGGCGCGATCGAACAGCGCCGGATCGATCTGCTCGCCGTCGACGAGGCGCACTGCGTGTCGGAGTGGGGACACGACTTCCGCCCCGACTACCTGCGGCTGCCCGAGATCGCGCAGCGGCTCGGGCGCCCGACCGTGATGGCCTGCACGGCGACGGCAACCGAGGCGGTGGCGCGCGAGATCGCCGCGCGCTTCGAGATGCGCGAGCCGCTCAAGGTCCGCTCCGGCTTCGACCGTCCCAACCTCTCCTTCGACGTCGTCCGCCTGGAAGGCACCGGCTCCAAGGCGCGGCGAATGGCGTTGCTCGAAGCCGGTCTGGGCGACCCGTCCAACCGCCCGGCGATCGTCTACTGCGGCACCCGCCGCGACACCGACGACGTGGCGGCGGCGCTGCGCGAAGCCGGCCTGCGCGCGCTCCGCTACCACGCCGGCATGGAGGCCGAGGACCGCAGCAGCACCCAGGCCCGCTTCATGAGCGGGGAGGTCGAGGTGATCGTCGCCACCAACGCCTTCGGCATGGGGGTGGACAAGGCCGACGTGCGCTCGGTCTGGCACCTGGCGATCCCGACCAGCCTCGAGGCCTACTACCAGGAGGCCGGGCGCGGGGGACGCGACGGGCTGCCGGCGAAGGCCGTCCTACTGGCGATGAAGGCCGACCTCGGCCGCTTGGTCCGCTTCAATCAGCAGCGTGCCGGCAATCCAGAGCTGGCGATCGCCCATGAGCGCGGCTGGCGCGACTACCAGACGATCAAAACCTTCATCTACTCCGAGCGCTGCCGACGTCGCAGCGTGCTCGACCACTTCGGCGACAGCCAGGCCGGCGCGCCGCTTGAGCGCTGCTGCGACGTCTGCGACCGGCAGGGCTGGCTGCCCGATCCCGAGACGATCGCGATCCGCCGCAAGCCGAGCGCCAAGAAAACCGCAGCCCCACCGATCGACCTCTCCGACGCCGACGCCCCACTCTTCGAGCAACTGAAGGCCTGGCGCCTACGCGCCGCCGACGGCAAGCCGGCCTTCACCGTCGCCCACAACTCGACCCTGGAAGCAATAGCGACCACCCGGCCGGCCGATGACGCCGCCCTGCTCGCCATCCGCGGGATCGGCCCCAGCTTCGTCTCCAAGTACGCGGTCGAGGTACTTGAGATCGTCGCCTCTCCGGTGACGCCAGAGCTTCGCTAGACGTCGTCCCTGCCGAAGTTGGCCAGCGCCACCTGTTCGGCGAGCTTGAGCAGGCCGAGGGTCGAGTGAGGTGAGGAAGCCGTGCTTCGCATCCGCACGTGGGAGCCGTGCGGCCCCCTGATCTCGACGATCGTGCAGATGTCACCGATCTCGCAGTCGTCCCCGTAGTCGGCTTCGATCGCTTCCATCTGCGATGCGATGTGCTGCCCCACTTTGCTCTGGTCAAGCGGCATCTGAATCGTCCTCCGGCTCGTGGTCTTCGTCACCTGAAGTAAAGCGGCAGGCGAATTTCACGGCCGGGCGCCACCGCTTGCCACTATGTCCGGCTCGATCGATGAACCGCTTTCGGCACAGGGCGAGGATGGTCGGCGCGCTCTGCGCCGTGGCCGCGCTCTGCCTGCTCTTCGCCGTGCCGGCCGGCGCCGGGTCGCTGGTGCCGAGTGGTAAAAATGTCTTCTTCGGGCTCAGCGACACCGGCGACAGCGCAGACTTCGGCCAGTTCTCGAGCGCGCTGCACAAGCACCCGGCGCTGATCGAGTCCTTCCGCACCTGGGGCTCGGACTTCCCCGACTCGATCGAACGCTGGCAGGCGGCGCAGGCGCGGCCCGTGCTCCACATCACCACCGCCGACAACGGCGACGGTCGTGAGCTGATCACTCCCCGCAGGATCGCCACGGGCGGGGGCGACCGATACCTGATTCGCCTCAACAAGCTCTTCTGGTCGAAGAAGATGCGCGCGTACATCCGGCCGCTGGGCGAGCCCAACCGCTGCCTCAACGTCTACGCGGCATACGACTGTGCCGGCGATCCGCGCGACGCCGCCCACAGCACCCGCTGGTACAAACTCGCCTTCCGCCGCATCTACGTGATCGTCCACGGCGGCGGCAAGCGCGAGCAGATCGACGCTCGCCTGCGCGAAGCGGGTCTGCCGCCGCTGCAAAGCGACGTTGCCGGCCTGCCCAAGGCGCCGGTAGAAGTGATCTGGAGCCCACTGCCGGCCGGCTCCCCGACCGTCCCTCACAACCGCCCCCGTCATTACTACCCCGGCTCACGTTGGGTCGACTGGGCCGGGACCGATTTCTACGCGGACAACCAGGACTGGAAGTCCTTGTTCGGCCTCTACCGGCGCTACTCCGACAAGCCCTTCGCGATCACCGAGTGGAGCGTCGACACGGGCGACGACTCCGCCTACGTGCGCAAGCTGATGACCTGGGTCGACCATCACCGCCGCACCAAGATGCTCATCTACTACCAGGACTTCGGCTCGACCAGCTCCTACCGGATCCAGGGCTCGCCGGTCAGCCTTGGCGTGCTGCGCAACAAGATCCACAACGGCCGCTTCCCCTCCTACGCCCCGTTCCCGCCCAAGGTGCCGCCACCCCCGCCCGGCGGTGTCGCGCCGAGGAAATGACCAGGCGCCGCCTCCCCGCTTCGCGTCCGGGGGCGGCTAACGAGCCACGACGCGGTCGGCGAGCCCGCGCCTGTACTTGAACGGCTGCAGGGCGGTGATGCTGGAGTAGCCGACCAGGTAGAGGCGGTGGCCGTCGGAGACGACCGCGGTATAGGTGCCCCGCGGGTAGTGGAAGGCCGGGCGGCCGCCCTTCATCGCGAAGCCGGTGGTCGAGGTGCCGTCGAACTCGGCGGCGTAGACGATGTCGCCGACCGCGGTCAGCGAGCCGATCACAGAGCCGCCGGCGGCACGGATCCAGCGTGGCACCCCGTTCTTCGCGTTGAGCGCGTAGACGTTGCCGTCGAAGGAGCCGATGTAGACGGTGGGGCCGGTGTGGCCGGTGCTGGCGACAGCGGGCCCCGAGTAGACGTAGCCACCGGTCGAGTAGGTCCAGGCGATCGTGCCGTCGTGGCGGTCGAAGCTGTAGACGCGGGTGTCGTTGTTGCCGGCGTAGACGCGGCCAAAGGCGACGGCGGGGGTCGAGTAGAAGGCGCCCGAGGTGCCGAAGCCCTGACCGAGCGAATCGCTCTGCCAGACCAGCTTGCCGTTCTTCGCCTCGACCGCGTTCATGTAGCCGCCGTAGTCGCCGACGTAGAGAACGCCGCCGTAGTACGCAGGCGCCGCCTTGATCGGCCCGCCGAGACCGGTCGCCCAACGCACGTGGCCGTTGCGGGTGCTGAGCGAGTAGAGGTTGCCGTCTTCGCAGCCGAAGTAGAGGCTGCGGCCGACGACGACCGGGGAGGACTCGGCCCGTCCCGGCAGCGAGTGTTTCCAGATGATCCGGCCGGTGCGGGCGTCGAGCTTGACCACGTGTCCGGGAACGAGGTTGACGATGTAGAGGCGGTGCTTGTAGTAAGTCGGCGAGGAGGCGTTGAGGCGGCCGATCCGCCGTTTCCAGAGCTGCTTGCCGGTATCGGCGTCGAGGGCGACCGCGAAGCCGCTGTTGTTGACGAAGTAGAGCTTGCCTCCGGCGATTGCCGGAGGGAACTCGAGCAGGGGTCCGTCCTTGTAGCGCCAGACTTTCTGGAAAGGCGGCCGCACGCCCTTGGCCGGCAGGTAGCGAGTACGGGCGCGGTCGTAGCCGTAGAGCGGCCAGCTGACCGTCTTGCGCTTCTGCACCTTCGGCTTCTGCGGCTGGAAGGCGACTTCTTCGTTGTGGATGTCGGCGGGCCGCTTCAGCAGCTCATAGGCCAGCACTCCGCCGCCGACCAGAAGCACCAGCGCGACAGCGGCGACCGCGAGCACGAGCCGCCGGTGCTCACGCCAGAACCAGTGCGGGTGACGCACCATGCGCCGGGCTTCGCGCCAAGCTCGCCGTAGCCACGTGCCCATCCAGGCCGGCTCAGGTCCGGGCGACGGCGCGCCGTTCAGACTCGGATACGACGCCGTTCAGCAGTTCCGTGACCGCGCGCTTGAGCCCGAGCATCACCACTTTTCCGGCGACGGGAACCGTCGGAATCGCCTTCAGCGCGTAGGTGACCCTGGTGCCTTCGTCGCTCGGCTCCAGCGAGACGGTGCCGAGGTGATCGCGCAGCGGCAGCCCCGAGAGGACCTTGTAGGAGAAGCGGCTCGGCCGCTCGTAGACGACCACCTCCTCCCGAATCGGCGGCCCGACCGCACCAAGCACCCGGATTGCCCCGACCCCGTTGGGCACCGGATCGCCCTCCCGCTCGAGCTCAGACTTCCGCAACCGCGTGATCTCCGCGTACCGGCGGTGATCCGTCAGCACATCGAAGACCACCTCGGGCGGCGCCGCCACCTCGCGAACAAGAGTGAAGCTAGCCACGACGCGAGAGCCTACCTACCCGAGCTTCCAGCGCTGCGGGTCGGTTCCCTCGACCGGGCCGGCCTCGCCCAGGATCGTCAGGTGGTCAAGCGAGGAGAGGACGATCTGCAGGGCCCAGATGCTGGCCGGGCCGTTGACGTTCTCGGGGCCGACGAGGTCGGCGACGATCTCGAAGGCCGTCCTCTCCCCTTCTCCAAGCGAGTCGCGCACTTTGCCGAGCAGCTCGCCGACCTGACGGCGGGCCTCGGCGATCTTCGCCTCGGGGTCGCGGAAGGTGCGGCCGTGGCCGGGCAGGACCAGGTCGACGTCGAGCGGCTCGACCTCGTCGAGGCTGCGGAGGAATTCGCCGACCGGGTCGGGGCTGTGGCCGTGGTCGAAGAAGAGCACCGTGCGGCCGAGCAGGTGGTCGCCGGAGATCATCAGCTTGCGCTCCGGCTGATGCAGGACGACGTGGGACGGAGCGTGGCCGGGCGTCTCGTAGACCTGCCAGGCGCCGAGGTCAGTCTCGACCTCGACCCCGGGCAGCAGGTCGCGATCCGGCACAGCGATCCCGTCGATCCCGTTGTCGTCGTCGTCCTCGTGCCGCTGCCGGTAGCGCTGCAGGGAAGCCGGCGGCACGCCGCTCTGACGGGCGACCTCGATCCGCCGCTCCAGCGACGCGGCGGGATCGTCGGCATGCAGGCGGATGTGCCCCCAGGCCGGATGCATCCAGAGCTCGCAGCCCCCGCCGGCGACGATCGGCGCGGCGAGGCCGTAGTGGTCGGTGTGGGAGTGGGTGCAGACGAGCAGGCGGACATCCTCCAGTCCGAAGCCGGCCTGGGCGAGGGCGACGTCGAAGCGCCGCATGCCGCCCTTACCGCCGATGCCGGTGTCGAAGAGAACAACGCCGTCGTCGGCGGCGAGCGCCCAGACGTTGCCGTGCGGGACGCCCGGCCAGGGCAACGGCAGCCGCAGCCTCCAGACGCCGGGGATCACCTTCTCCGCACGGGGCGTCTCGGGCCGTTTGCGCTCGTCAGCCATCGGCGGCAATCCTTTCAGGCACCGGACCGCTCCTGCGTGAGCGCCGTCAAGCTTGGATAGGTTGAGCGCCGACATGGCGGAGAGCAGCCCCCAACGCGCCGGCCTCGTCCTCACGGCGCTGATCCTCGTCGCCGCCGTCGCCAACCTCAACCTGGCGGTCGCCAACGTCGCCCTGCCGGACATCGGCAAGGCCTTCGGCTCCGGTCAGACGACGCTCAACCTGATCGCGGTCGGCTACTCGCTCGGGCTGGCGACCTCGGTCCTCTACCTCGGCGCGCTCGGCGACCGCTACGGGCGCAAGATGATGCTGCTGCTCGGCATGGGGCTCTCGATTCCCGCATCCCTGCTGGCCGGGCTGGCGCCCTCGGACGGCGTCCTCTTCGTCGCCCGCGTCCTCGGCGGCATCGCCGCCGGGATGGCCTTCCCGACCACGTTGGCGCTGATCACCGCGCTGTGGTCCGGCAATTCGCGGACCCGTTCGATCGCCCTCTGGTCGGCGATCGGCGGCGCGATCGCCTCGCTCGGGCCGCTGCTCTCCGGCGCCCTGCTGGAGCAGTTCGACTGGGGCTCGGTCTTCTTCGTCACCCTGCCACTGGCCGCCCTCGCCTTCTTCATGGCCTGGCGCTACGTCCCCGCCCACGTCAACGAGACGACCGAGCCGGTCGACAACTTCGGCGGGATCCTCTCGATCCTGCTGATCGCGGCGATCGTGATGGGGATCAACCTCGCCCCGGTGCCAGGCAAGGGAATGCTGGCGATCGGGCTCGGCGTCGTCGCGATCGCGACCGCGGCGGCCTTTGTGATCCGCCAGCGACGCGCGCGCTCGCCGCTCTACGACCTCGAGGTGGCCTCGCGGCGGATCTTCTGGGTCGCGGCCTGCGCCGGGATCATCGTCTTCGGCTCGCTGATGGGCGCGATGTTCATCGGCCAGCAGTTCCTCCAGAACGTGCTCGACTACTCGACCGTGGACTCGGGCCTGGCGATCCTGCCGGCGGCGGCGCTGATGGTCGTCGTCGCCCCTCGCTCCGCCAAGCTGGTCGAGGCGCGCGGCGCCCGCTTCACCCTCCTGATCGGCTACGTCTTCTGCCTGCTCGGCTTCCTCACGATGCTGCTGCTCTGGAAGCAGGGCATCTCCTACTGGAAGGTCGGGCTCGGCTACGCATTGATCGGAATCGGCGTCGGCTTCGCCGGCACGCCGGCTTCACACTCGCTGACCGGCTCGGTGCCGGTGAAGCGTGCCGGCATGGCCTCCGGCACCGCCGATCTGCAGCGTGACCTCGGCGGCGCGATCATGCAGTCGATCTTTGGTGCCCTGCTGACCGCCGGCTACGCCGCCGCCGCCGGCGCCGCGATCGCCTCCTCGCCGGAAGCGAGCAAGGTCAGCGAGAACGTCGAAGGCGAGCTGACCAAGTCCTTCTCCAGCGCCTCCGATCTCGCCGGCCAGTACCCGCAGTACTCCAACCAGATCGTCGCCGCCGCCAAGGCCTCCTTCCTGCAGGGCGACCAGATGGCCTACACCGCCGGCATCGTCGCGGTCCTGCTCGGCGCCGCGCTGGTCTTCTTCCTCTTCCCGAAGAAGGACGAGGAGCAGGCGCTACTCGCCCAATACGCTGCAGAGGATGCCTGAGGAACGACAGTCGCGCCTCGGCGCCACGCTGCGGGAAGGCGAGCGGGTGACCCCGCTGGAGCTCTTCTTCGACCTCGTCTTCGTCCTCGCGATCACCCAGTGCACGGCGCTGATGTCCCACCACCCGACCTGGTCGGGGATCGCTCAGGGCCTGCTCGTGCTGGGGATGCTCTGGTGGGCGTGGACCGGCTATGCCTGGCTGACCAGCGTCGTCGACCCCGAGGAGGGCGCGGTGCGGCTGGTCATGTTCGGCGCAATGGCGGCCCTCCTGCTCGTCTCGCTCTGCGTGCCGGACGCGTTCGGCGGTCTGGCCCTTGCATTTGCCCTGATCTACGGGGTCGTGCGGAGCGCCCAAATCGCCCTCTTCATGCTCGCCAGCCCCGACGACGACGGCCTGCGCCACTCGGTGCTCGGGCTTGCCGCCAGCAGCTTGGTCGCCGTCTCGCTGTTGGCGCTTGCCTCACTCTTCGACGGCCTCGCCCAGGGAGCGCTCTGGGCCCTGGCCCTCCTTCTCGACATGGGCGGTCCGTACTTCTTCGGCTCCGAAGGCTGGAAACTGATGCCGGGGCACTTCGCCGAGCGCCACGGTCTGATCGTGATCATCGCCCTGGGCGAGTCGATCGTCGCGATCGGCATCGGCGCCTCCCACACCCTCAACTTCGGAATAGGGACCGCGGCGGTGCTCGGCGTCGCTCTGACCGCGGCGATGTGGTGGGCCTACTTCGACATCGTCGCGATCGTCGCCGGCCGCCGCCTCGTCGACGCGGAGCCCGGCCGGGTGCAGAACGAGATGGCCCGCGACTCCTACTCCTACGTGCACCTCGGCATGTTTGCCGGGATCGTCCTCGTCGCCCTCGGCCTGAAGACGACGATCGGCCACTTCGGCGACCACCTGCACACGGTGCCCGCCTTCGCCCTGCTCGGCGGCGTGGCGATCTACCTGCTCAGCCACGTCGCCTTCCGCTACCGCCACAAACACACGATCAACCGCCAGCGCCTGCTGCTGGCGATCGTCCTGCTGATCCTGGTGCCCGTGGCGACCCAGGTTCCCGCGCTGGCTGCGCTCGCCGTCGCCAACGTCCTGATCTGGGCGATGATCGCTTACGAGACGCGCAGCTACGGCGAGGGTCGCCACCAGGTTCGCCGGCCCGAGGCCGTGGCCACCTGACCGTTGGGATTCCTACGGAGCCACGAAGCTCGCTGGATCGGGGCCGATCCGCTGGCCGACGTCGAGGGCGGCGATCTCCGTCATGTCGTCGTCGCTCAGCTCGAAGTCGAAGAGCTCGAAGTTCTCGCGGATCCGCTTCGGGGTGACGGATTTGGGGATGACGACGTTGCCGAGCTGCAGGTGCCAGCGCAGGATCGCCTGCGCTGGGGTGCGATCGTGACGGGCGGCCACGGCGGCGATCGTCTCGTTGACGAGCAGGTCTCCCTGGGCGAGCGGGCTCCAGGACTCGGTCGCGATGCCGTGCTCGCGGTGCCAGGCGCGCAGCTCCGCCTGCGGAAAATGCGGGTGGAGCTCGATCTGATTCACCGCCGGCAGAATGTCCGCCTCTCGCTCGAGCATCTCGAGGTCCTCGACACGGAAGTTGGAGACGCCGATCGTGCGCGAGCCGCCCTCCTCATGAATCTTTTCGAAGGCCCGCCAGGTGTCGAGGGCGCGGCCCTCGGTCGGCACCGGCCAGTGGATCAGGTAGAGGTCGACATGATCCATGCCGAGCCTGTCGATGCTCTTCTGGAAGGCGCCCAGGGTCGACTCGTAGCCCTGTGCGGAGTTCCAGAGCTTGGTGGTGACGAAGATCTCGTCGCGGGGAATGCCGGAGGCGGCGATCGCCGCTCCCACGCCGCGCTCATTGCGGTACGCGGCGGCAGTGTCGATGTGGCGATAGCCGACCTCGAGCGCCTCCTCTACTGCGTCCTGGGTCTTCTCAGGTGGCACCTGGAAGACGCCAAAGCCAAGCTGGGGAATCTCGACCCCGTCGTGAAGCGTCACCGCAGGGACCGCCGTTGCCTGGGTCATCTCGTGCCTCCGTTCCTCTCGCTGGCTGGGGAACCGCAGGGGGCAGCTACCCGAGTGGGAGCACGATTATTCCTCGCCGCGCCGGCTAGCTGGTCGCGAGACCGATTGCCAGTAGCGGGAAACCGGCCATGAGGCCGAGGTAGCCGCCGACGGCAACGCCGGTGAGGGTCCGCGTGGTGCTCGATTTGGCACCGGCGATAAAGCCGACCAGGAGGCAGAAGGCCGAGATACCGAGGCCGATCCAGAAGACGTCAGGCATAAGCGCGGGCGAGATTATCGGACGGGGAGGATTCAGGCCGGTCGCGGCAAACGCGAGGACATGGAAAAGACCGGCGGTGCCAACCAGAAGCTGATCCTCGCGGCGATGATCTTCGCCGTCTCGATGACCTTCATCGACCAGACGATCGTTGCGATCGCGATCCCTCAGCTGCAGCACGACCTCTCGCTCTCCTCCACGGGGGTGCAGTGGATCATCAACGGCTACCTGCTCTCGCTCTCGGCCCTGTTCGCCTTCGGAGGGCGCCTTGCCGATATCGCCGGGCATCGCAAGATGGTCACGATCGGCGTCGTCATCTTCGCCACCGCTTCGGCGCTCTGCGGGGCGACGCCGGAAAGCGGCGCGGCCGAGCCGTGGATCATCACCTTCCGCGTGATCCAAGGTGCCGGCGCAGCGATTATGTTCCCGGCGGCGCTGGCGATAGTCCTCGGTGCCTTCCCGGTGCGCGAGCGCGGCCGGGCGCTGGCGGTCTTCTTCGGCGTGGCAGGCGCCTTCACCTCGATCGGCCCGATCGCCGGCGGCTACCTGACCGAGTGGACCTGGCGGGCGATCTTCTGGATCAACATCCCGGTCGCGATCGCGGCCCTGGTATTGATTGCGATCGCCAAGCCGGCCGACGAAAAGCACCCGGCGCCGCTCGACTACCGCGGCGCGGTGCTGGTCTCCGGCGGCATGGGCCTTGCCGTGCTCGGCCTGCAGCAGGCGAGCGTCTGGGGCTGGGGCAGCGCGATCACCTGGATCTGCATCACCGCCGGTGCCGCCCTGCTCGTCGGTTTCGTCCTTTACGAGCTGCGCGCGGTCAATCCGCTGATGCGCATCCGGATCTTCGAAGACCGCGCTTTCGCCGTCGACAACGTCGTGCTCTTCCTCTTGATGATCGCCTTCGTGCCGCTCTTCTTCTTCGCCAGCATGTACGCGCAGATCTCGCTCGGCGAAAGCGCCTCAGAAACCGGTCTCTACCTGCTGATCTTCTTCGCCGGGTTCTTCGTCGCCACGCAATGGGGCGGCAAGATCCTCGACAGCCGCGGGGCGCGGCCGGCGGTGGTGCTCGGCTGCGCCGTGGCCGCAGTCGGCTTCGCCCTCTGGGCGCACGAGATGCCCGACCTCTCGGTCGGCTCGCAGTGGCCGTTCATGGTGCTGGCCGGAGCCGGCGTCGGCCTGATCCTCAGCCCCGCCAACACCGATGCCCTCAACCGGGTGCCTCGCAGCCGCTACGGCGAGGCGACCGGGATCACGCAGACGGTGCGCAACTTCGGCTCCAGCCTGGGCCTCGCCGTGCTCGGCACCGTCCTCATCCTCGAAAACAAGTCGCATCTGGAGTCGACGCTGGGCGCCCAGGGGCTGCCCAAGGCCAAGGCGGACCAGGTTGCCGACGCGCTTAGCGAATCGGGCGGCGGCGAACACGGCGCCTTCGCCGAACACGCCGGCGCCGGAGCACAGAAAGTCTTCGCCGCCGTCCAGCACGACTTCGCGCTCTCCTCGCAAACGGTCTTCTACGCCATGGCGGGGGCGCTGGCGGTCGCCTTCGTCATCTCGCTGATCTGGATGCCGTCCGGCAAAGCACCGGAATTGGATGAGCCCGAGGAGCTCAGCGAGTCGGCTTGACGGTGAAGAAGCGCTGGCGGTAACGGCTGCCGCGACGCACCGCGCCCGCCGAGGCATAGCCCCCGCCCGGTAGCTTTTGCGGCGATGAAGCTGCTCGCCTTCAGCGACCTGCACCGTGACCTCGGTCGGGCCGCAATGCTGGTCGAGATGTCGGCTGAAGCGGATGTCGTAATCGGGGCGGGAGACTTTGCCTCGATTCACGAGGGTCTCATGGAGACGATCGATGCCCTAGCGGCGATCGAGACGCCGACCGTCCTCGTCCCCGGCAACAACGAGACCGAGGACGCGCTGCGCGAGGCAGCGTCGGGCTGGAGCGCCGCCACTGTGCTGCACGGCGACGGCACGACGATCGACGGCATCGAGTTCTACGGCCTCGGCGCCGGCATCCCGGTGACGCCCTGGGATTGGAGCTTCGACCTCGACGACGAGGCGGCTGCGGCGATGCTCGCCCCCTGCCCAGAGCGCGCGGTCCTGGTCCTCCACTCCCCGCCGCAGGGTCACTGCGACGCCAACGGCGGCGGCGACCATTTCGGCAGCCCCGCCCTGCTCGCGGCGATCGAAGCGAAGTGCCCCAGCCTCGCGGTCTGCGGCCACATCCACGAGTCTTGGGGCTGCGAGAGCAAGATCGGCGACACCCCGGTCCGCAACCTCGGTCCAAAGGGAACCTGGCTCGAGCTCTGACCCAGCCCCCCGCTCCGCAACGAACGGCTATTTCTTGGCCCGTTTCAGGGCCTTCACCTGCTTGCGCCAGGCGGCGGCCTTCAGCGAAGCTGATTTCTCCGTTTGCCTGCCGGCCACCACAGCGGCCCTCAGGGCCTTGTCGCTCTTCTTCAGACCTCGGTCGATCCCCGGATGGTCAGTCTGGCCGTCGATCCACGCCCGCAGGCTGGTGGCATTCGAGTCGCGCACGTTCAGGTCCCGAAACTTGCTGGTCGAGTCGAAGAAGACTTGCTGCCACCAGTGATCCGACACAGGATCGTGCCAGCTCAGGTAACCGCCGGGCAGGACCTGGCGCGGCCCGGTCAGTGCGCCGGTGAAGCTGTAGCGCGTGCCTTCCGAAGCAACCGGATCGAAGTAGCGGGGCGTGTAGAAATCGGAGACCAGAATGTCGTTGACCCTGTAGGCGAACTTGCTCGCCTCGCACGGATCGCAAACCTCGACCAGAAACTCAACCCGGCCCTGGCCCCGTTTCGGCGACTCGCCGGGGATGATCCGCTTGCCAAATGGGTCGCAGAGCATCTCGAGCATCTCGTGGCTGGCGGTCAGCGACCAGCTGTCGGACATTTCGACAAGGGCAAAGGGCTGGCCGTTCTCGTCTTCATGCACACCGGCTGCTTCCGGCCTTTCGATGTCGTTCGCGACAATCATGGGCCAGTACCCAACCGGCACGTCCTCGAGGCGCGGAAAGGCATCGACGGTCGCCTGGACGTTCCAGAGCGGGCCGAAATCACGGGTTGCCTGGCGTTGCAGCGCCGCGGCGACACGCGAGACATCGCCAGAATCGTGATCGGGGACTTCCGAGACAAGTGCAAGGTTGACTGGGAGCATGGGCTGATCTTCCTTCCTCGTTCGTTTATCTGGTGCAGGGCACACCAGATAATCCCACTATTCAATAGTGAGACCCCAAGCATTGAGACAGATATGCGACTTGATAGTCGAGCAGGGGGTTGGCGCCGTAATCGTGCCGTCCGCCGGCAACCTGAGGACCTGTCTCTCGATGTGGCCCCGACTGGCAATACCCAGGCTCCGGTAAGAGAATGGTTGCTGATCTGCAAAATTGCCTTTGTTGAACAGCATTTTTAGGCTTAAGCAAGCGAAAACTTGGAAGTTTTTCTCTTTGCTGACAGCATCTGTGCTGTTTGCTGAACTGTGCAAAGCAAAACTGGAGGCAGATGTGAGCTATTGGTTGAAGTCGATCGGTGCGGCGGATCACACGCTCGAAAAGAATTGGTTGGATGATCGGTACGACCTTCTCGACAAGATCCGATTTGCAACCAACAAACGGCCTAGCGGAGTATCTCGGGACGACCGGCTAGTTCTCTATGCGGCGGGTTGGGAGTGTTTTTACGGGATTGCGATTGTCGAGTCTGCCGAGCCCAGAGAGGACCTGGGGGAGGAGCGCTGGCCATGGGTTCTCGACGTGAGAGTGCCGCTTGTTGTTCCTCGCCTAGACCTTGCCCCTCGCCTGAGCGAGATGGATGTGGCAACCACCTCGGTCCGCCAGCAATCGCATATCCGCCTCACTGAGGACCAATTCGAAAGCGCCGTCGAGGCGCTTACCGGGCTCGTCGAGTAGACCTCGGCAGTAACGGGGTGGTTGACCACGCAGGACGAAGGAACGCACCCGACAGGATTCGAACCTGTGACCTTCGGTTTCGTAGCCCGAGCCGCTGGATCGGCCGGGCTACGTGGAGCCCGGTTTCAAGCGGTTTTCGGCGAATCGAGGTCCCGCTGGGATCGGCTGGGATCTGTGTGGCATGTTGCCCCATTTGTTGCCCCAGGATCGGCGTAACTAGCGCGCCGAAGGATCTCTCAGGACGGCTTGACCGGCCCCATCGCAGTCGGGAACACTGGAGGCAGTGCGATCTAGCCCTTGAACTCCAGCCGGGGCTAAAATGAGTACAGCGTGAGTTCTCTGGATCTCTCACTTGGCAGTGGAACCGCGGTGGTGGTCGCTCTGGCCGTCCTTGCGCTAGGCGGCGCGACCGCACCGAATGCGCTTGCCGCCACCGGCTCAATCTCCGGAACGGTCACTGGGGCACCGAGCCACACTGGAATCGCCGGGGTCGAAGTCTGTGTCTCGAAAATCGTGAACGAAGGCGAAATCCCAGCCGAAAACAAAGAACATTGCGTCTTCACCGCATCCAATGGGGATTACGAAATCGGTTCCCTAGACAATGGCACCTACCTCCCTCTCTTCTCGCCCCGAGTACCAGGCCAAAACTATCTCGCTATGTACTACGACGCGGATGGGCTCTGGCCGTCCGACTCCGTAACCGTAGGCGACGGCCCACTCACCGGCATTGACATGGAGCTCCCAGAAGGCGGCTCAGTCAGCGGGCAGGTAACTGAGGGACTTGGAGGCAAACCGCTTGCCGGCGTCATGGTATGCGCGGGTCGAGGCTGGGAAAGCAGCGAACCAAGCTGCGTGCCGACCGACGCCGACGGCAGATATGACATCGTCGGCCTGAAGACTGATATCTACACGATCAAGTTCAACCCCGACTACAGCGGGCTCCAGTATTTCGGGGAGTCCTACGACGACCAGATCTTCGGAAACGGGCATATTCAGCAACCGGTATCAGTGTCGGCAGGCAGTGTCACCGCTGGCATCGATGCGGTGCTCACGCCTGCCGCGGAAATTCGAGGTGTCGTCACCGCCGCTGCGGACGGTGCCCCCCTGAGCAAAATCCTGGTTTGCATCGCCCCGACCGACAGCTTTTTCGAAACTTCTTCTTTCGCAGACGAAGCCAAGTGCAGCAGAACGAGCGGCTCGGGCGCCTACTCCATTAAGAACCTTGAGGGGGGCCAATACAAGGTGCTCTTCTCGCTCGAACTGCGGGACTTCATCCACTATCTCCCGCCGCTGGAACCCGAAGAAGACGGCTACCCCACTCGATACTGGAACGAAAAGGACACGCTGTGGGACGCCAGCGTACTTACGCTCGAGGCGCCGACCGTGGCCACTGCAATCGACGCCCGCCTCGGTCCCTTCCCGCCGATCTCAAGCACTTCATTGTCTCCGCCGCCCTCGACGCCTGCGACCCCTCATATTCTCAAGCGAAAGTGCAAGCCCGGCCGACATCTCAGGAAGGTGAGGGGCAAGCGTCGCTGCGTTCGCTCACATCCTCGGACGCATGGGCGCCATCAGTCTCCTCGCCAGAACGCTCATCGCGCGTCGGAACCGTCTTGGACACGATCTTCATAGCTGCAACACGTCAGCGGAATTCGACCCCTGTGACCTTCGGTTTCGCACTTGGACGGTCCGATTCGTAGCCCGAGACCGTGGATCGGCTGGACTACGTGGAGCCCGGTTTCAAGCGGTTTCCGGCGAATCGAGTCCCGCTGGGATCGGCTGGAATCTGTGGGGCATGTTGCCCCATTTGTTGCCCACGAGAGGCCCTGAGAGCGGAGATGTGGCCGGATTGACCGGACCCCGTTCATCGGTTCTGGCCGGCGATCCGGCACGCCCGACGTTCGGAGAGGCCGAGGCGGTCCTGCAGCACGCAGACCGCTCGGCGCCTCCGGGACGGGCTCAGAAGTTTCCCTTGGCGATCTCCTTGTAGGCGCGGATGTCGAGCGTCTGGTCGGCCACGATCTGCTTGAGCTCGCGGTTCTCCTTCTCCAGCTCTTTGAGCCGCTTGACGTCTTCTGCCTTCATCCCGCCGTACTGGTTGCGCCAGCGGTGCAGGGTCTGCTCGGAGACCTCCAGCGCCTTTGCCGCTTCTCCTGTCGTCTTTCCCGAGAGCATCTGCTCCGCGGTGCGCAGCTTGCGGATGATCTGTTCGGGGGTGTGCCTTTGCCTCTTCACTTGCTTCGGTCCTCCTTTGCCCATTGTCGCGGGCGGAAAGAACTCTCAGACAGGGCGGACCGATTTCAGGGGGTCGGGCCAGGTCAGCTAGACACAGTGCGGGTCTCTAGCCAACTGACGATTTCGTTTGGAGTTGCTTCACCGGCGGCGATCCGCTCCACCATTGGTACGTCGATGTCGGGGTCTTCTCCGACGAAGGGCCGACCGTTGGATTCCATGAATAGCCATACCGATAGGTAAGCGGCGCGCTTGTTGCCATCGGGCAGCGGATGGTTGCGCGCCAGGTGCTCCACGAGGACGGCAGCCTTCTCGATCAGGGTCGGGTAGGCGTCTTGGTCACCGAAGCCCGCGCTCGGCGTTGCGAGCGCGGAATCAGCAAGAGCGATTCTCGGCAGACGAGCGATCTGCTCTGCGCTCGTGCCCAATAGATCCGCGGCGATCTCGCAGTAATCGCCCAACTCCAAGTAGACCGTCAAGGGCTACTTCGCAAGTCGGCGCAGCGTCTCGCGATTGGCCTTGATCGCGGCCTTAATCCTGTCGCTGCGCTCCTTGGCGCTGCCAGGGAGGCCAAAGCGCAGCTTGCCTTTCTCGGCAGGGGCGGCAGTTGGAGCGTGGGGCTTCATCGCCTAGACATTGTTGCAGCCAAGGTGGAGTGCATCTGACAGAGGCTGCTCTCGTGGCGGGTTGCCCCCGCGCCAAAGGTCGAGGGCCGGCGCCTCATCCCCCGGCAGCAGATGCGTGTAGCGGGTCAGCGTGAAGGCGGGTGAGTGGTGGCCGAGGGCGCGGCTTAGTTGGAGGAGGTTGGTCCCTTGGCTGAGATGGATCGAGGCAAAGGTGTGGCGGAACGTGTGGAAGCCAGCCCAGGGGCGTCGACCTCCTCTGCGAGCGGCTTGAGGACGCGGCGGCGCAGGTTGTTTGGGTCGAGCGCCCCGCCGCTCTCGTTGGGAAAGGCGAGGGCAGTTGAGTGCTGATCTCGCTGCGCAGCGAAGTGGGCGCGCAGCTTGGCTGCCAGCGGCGGACCTCGCGACGGCCGTGTTTGCTCTTGGGCGGCTCGATTCGTTCACGGACGATGGCGCGGCGGATGCAGACCTCGGGCTCTGAGGCGTCGAGTTGAAGGTGGAGACGCTGGAGGGCGATCGCCTCACTGATCCGCAGGCCGCAGGTGGCCAGGAGCTCGAACAGGGGCCGGTGGTGCTCGGGCGCCATTGCCAGGATCGCGGCGAGCTGGTCGCGGCTGAAGACTTTGATCTCTTCCTCGTCGCCGGCGACTCGCTCGCGCTGGGGCAGTGCGAGGCCCTGGGCCGGGTTGTGGCGGATCAGACCCTCACGCTTGGCGGTCGCCAGAGCGGCGCGTATCGGCATTGAGATGTTGGCGATCGTACGGTCGCTGAGGCGCTTTCTTTGCTCCCCCTCGTCAGCAAGCCAGTCGAGGAAGCGCGCCAGCTCGTAGGTGGTCAGCTCGGTCAGCTTCAGCCTGCCGGAGAAGTAGGGGCGAACGTAGGCGCCGATCAAGCGGCGATATTCATCGCGGGTGTTCTCGCGAAAGCCGCGGCGACCCTGGCCGCGGTGGCGCTCGACCCACTCGTCCAGGTAGCGCAGGAACGTGATCGTCGTGCGCCCCTGAAGCTCGCCGCGGTCGCGATCGGTCTCGCTCTCGCGCTTGATTCGCCGCGCCTCCTCGTAGGTGGGGGCACTGCGCTTGCGCTGCCTGCCGGCACTACGGAAGACGCAGACGTAGCCGATCACGTCGCCCTTGGCGCCGAGCCGCTTGAAGACGCCGGGCGTCTTGGTCTTCCTGAGCCGCCGCTTGTCGCCGCAGCCTGGACCGGCAGCAGGGGCCGACGTATCCTGGGAAATGCTCATGAGCTTGTACCTCGTGAGCCGGGGGCGGGCCGTTGTCGCGGCGCCGCCCCGTTTTGACATTGACGGACAAAACATTACAAGGACTAGCGCGGCGAGAGGCAACGAGGCGCGCGGTGGTCACCCACAGGCGAAGGTCAGCAGAGCCCAGACGAGGGTGACGGCGGCGGATTCCTCAGAGCGAGACAGGATCGTGAATGCTCCCGCCTCAGTCATGGCCGGCGTCCAGGTGATCCCGTCGAGAAGGGCGCAGTCAATCCGGATACCAAGGCCGCTGGAGATCTTGATCAGCGTGTCGATACGAGGGACCCGTGCCCCTCGCTCCAGCAGACCGATCTCGGTCCGATGGAGCGAGCAGCGCAGTCCCAGCTCTTCCTGGGATATGTCGGCCGCCTTGCGGAGTCGTCGCAGGTTCTCGCCGAAGGGCCTCGCGACCTCCATCACTCCATCTCCAGGCCGGAGAAGTAGAGCGCCGCTCGCGTCGGCAGAACGAAGGGGCCGTGGCAGTGAAGGAGCCCTCCGCCGACGAGATCACGGATCGCCCGCTCCACTTCGTCGCTCTTGGCAAAGTCGCCAGGATGGGCGTACAGCGCTTGGGCAACCTCTAGGATCGTCAACTGAGCTGGATGCTGTTCAAGCAGGAAGTCGAGGACGACGCGCTGGTTTCGGGTCTCTTGAGCGGCGTAGCTGGAAGGGCCGCACTCGGCGCAATCCGTGATGGTGATCGTATCGAGCATGGCGCCCTCCTTTCGGAAGGGCACCGAAAGAGCCGCCAGCGATGCAGCCGTCAAAACGCCACGGCGGTACCGTCTCTCCCGCATCGGAGCTAGTTCTTCGGTGCCGGCCCCGGGGCGTTAGCGCGCCGCCGGGGCGCTTCTATTCGCGTTTGCCGCGCGAACGTAGGTGGACCGGAGACCCGGCGCAAGGCCTGGGATCGAACGTCACTCCGACCTCATGTTGCCCCAGGCGTTGCCCCAGCGACAATCGCGCACTGTTCGAGTGACCCTCGAAAGGCGGGAATTCCGCTCCACAAGCGGGATTCCGCGAACGCGCCCGACAGGATTCGAACCTGTGACCTTCGGTTTCGTAGACCGACGCTCTATCCAACTGAGCTACGGGCGCGGGTTTGAGGCTGGATGGCCTCTGCTGGGGATTCTATGGGGCTCGGCTTGGACCTGTTCCCGTGATCAGCGGCCCTGAAACTCGGCGTGGCCGGGGCCCTTGTCCAGGAACGTCTTGACGGCGCCTTGCAGGTCCTCGGTGGCGAAGAGATCGCCGGCGTCCTCGCGAACCGCTTGGTCGGCTGCCGGGATGCCGCCCTCGCGGTAGCGACGCAGGATGTGCTTGGTCATGGCGTGGGCCTTCGTCGGCCCGGTTGCGAGCTCCGCGGCGTAGTCGCGGGCACGCTGGTCGAAGCCGTCGTCCTCGAAGAGGAGGTTGACGACGCCCCAGCGCTCCATCTCCTCCGCGTCGAAGAGCTCGCCGCTCATCACGAAGTGGCGGGCGCGACCGCTGCCGGCGCGCTCGGCCAGACGCTGGGTGCCCCCCATCGACGGGGTCAGGCCGACGACCTTCTCCACCAGGCCGAACTGGGCCGAACGAGCGGCGAGGATCAGGTCGCAGCCGAGGGCCAGCTCGAAGGCCGCGGTCAGGGTGAGTGCGTGGGCAGCGAAGACAACCGGCAGGGGCAGCGCTTCGACCTGCTCGACCGTGCCGATCAGCTCGTCCCAAAGCCCGCTTGCCTGCTCGGGCGTGACGCCGGCGAACTCGTGCACGTCGACGCCGCCGGAAACAGTGCGACCCTCGGCCCGGAAGAGGAGTGCGCGCGGCGGATCGGCGGCGACCGCCGCGACCGCCGCCTGCAGATCGTCGAACAGCTGCCGGTTGAAGAGGTTGAGCGGCGGGCTGTCGAAGCTGGCGACCGCCAGGCCCGCCTCGTCGCGGTCGAGCCGGACGAGGCTCATGCCTCGGCGGTCGCGGGCTTGTTCAGCCGCACGTGCCAGTGCACCGTCGCCGTCGCGACCTGGATGCCGGAGCCGTCGGCGAGCGCGACCTCGCAGGGGAACTCGACCTTGCCTTCGGCGTCGAGCGTCGCACGTGCGTCGGCGGCCGGCATTCCCAGCTTCGCGGTTGCCTCGATCGGCCCCTTGGCGATCTTCTCGTAAGAGATCTCGGCACTGCGGGCGAGGGGCGTGACCTCTCCGAGCCGCTCAGCGAAGGCACCGACGAAAGCCGCGCCGGACGCTGTCTCGGCGACGGTGAAGAGAGCACCGGCATGCTGGGAGCCGACGTGGTTGGTCAGCTCGGGACGCTGTGGCAAGCGCACGACCGCCTCGCCCTCGGAAACGCTGGTTATCTCCAGGCCGAGGTGCCCGGCGAAGGGCACCGCCTGCGTCATCCCCTGTGCGATCGCGTCGAAGTCGGTCACTGGCGCGGCAGCCTACCTGTCAGGGGACTCGGTGTACCTCGAAGAGATTGGTCCCAAGCTCTTGGTCCGGCATGCCGGCGACGATCGCGATCAGGTCTCCTGACCTGGCGATGCCGTGGCGCACCGCCAGGTCGGCGCAATCGTCGAGCAGGCTGCGGACCTCGGTCTCGTGCTCGCTGTGGATCGCGGTGACGCCGAAGAGCAGGTTGAGCCGGCGCACGGTCTCGGCCCGCGGCGAGATCGCCAGCACGGGAACGTTGGGGCGGTGGGCGGAAACGAGGCGAGCGCTGCGGCCACTCGTCGTGGGCACGACCATCGCCGCCAGGTTGAGCCGGTAGACGGCGCCGACGGCGCTCTGGGCAACCGAGTCGGCGACGTCCTGCGTCGCCTGGTCGGTGCGGGTGAACAGCCACTCGCCATAGGGAAGGTCGGGCTCGGTCGCGCGAGCGATCTGATCCATCACCCGCACCGCCTCGATTGGATGGCGACCGACGGCCGTCTCCTCGGAAAGCATCACCGCGTCGGTGCCATCGAAGATCGCGTTGGCGACATCGGTCACCTCGGCCCTGGTCGGGCGGCGCTCGGTCACCATCGAGGCAAGCATCTGCGTCGCCGTGATCGCCGGCTTGGAACGCCGCCCCGCGGCCCGGATCAGCCGCTTCTGCACCACTGGCACCTGCGCCAGCGGCAACTCGATGCCGAGGTCGCCGCGCGCGACCATGATCCCGCCGCTCGCCGCCTCGATGATCTCATCGGCGTTCTCGGCCGCCTGCTGCTTCTCGATCTTGGCGATCAGCGGAATGTCCGAGTCGAGCGACTGCAGCTTCTCGACGATCGGCTCGAGGTCGGCCGCGAAGGAGACGAAGGACATCGCCAGCAGGTCGATCCCGTGCTCGACGGCGAATTCGACCCAGCCGAGGTCGCCATCGGTGGCGGCCCGGCCGGTGACTCCCGGGATGTTCATCCCCTTGTGAGAGGAGAGCGTGCCGCCCACCTCGACTTCGGCATCGACGCCACCGTCCTCGGGCTCGCGCACACGCAGGCGGATCGACCCGTCCGCCAGGTAGACGAGTTCGTCCTCGCGCAGCGAGCTCACCCCGGGCCAGTCGACCGGGATCGTCTCCGCGTCCCCCTCGACCGCCTGCGGCGTCAGCTTCACGTGCATCCCCGTCTCCAGCTCGGCGACGTCGTTGCGCAGCTCGCCGATCCGCAGCTTCGGCCCAGGCAGGTCGCCGAGCACGGCGACCTCGCGCCCGGCCCGCTCCGCCGCGGCCCGGATCGACTCGATCGTACGGGCGTGACGCTCACGATCGGCGTGGGAGAAGTTGAGGCGGAAGACGTCGGCGCCGGCCTCGATCAGTCCCAGCAGGATGTCGTCATCCCAGCTCGCCGGGCCTACGGTCGCGATGATCTTCGTGCGCCTGCCGTGCATGCGTCACATGACTGTAGAGATTGCTTAATGCGACATGGATTTGTGTAACACTGACCGCATGATCCAGCCGGCCGATCCCGCGGCACCGCCGGAGCGCCCCCCGGCAATTGGCCTCGTCGGCGAGGCGGCCTCCTCCCCCGCCGGCCCGCTCGAGCCCAGCGAGGCAGCCGGCCTGCCGGAGCCGCCCGCCATCATGCAGTCGCGGCTGCTCCAGGTCCTCCGCTTCAACCAGCGACAGATCGAGTTCGTCTTCCGCGCCCGCCGCGAGCTGGGCGAAGTCTTCCGCATGCGAGGCACGATCCCCGGCCCCGGCCCGGTGATCACCAGCCACCCCGACCACGTGCGCTCGCTCCTCACCGCCAAGCCCGAGCAAGCTCCCTCGCTGACCGGAGAATCGCCGCTGCGGCCGATCGTCGGCCCCAACTCGGTGCTCACCGCAGTCGGTCCCCGCCATCTTCGCCAGCGCAAACTACTGCTGCCGCCCTTCCACGGCGAGGCGATCGAGCAGTACACGCAGATGATCGCCGACGCCGCCGAACGCGAGATCGACCGCTGGCCGCTCGGCAGACCCTTCGCCCTCGCGCCGAGCATGCAGGCGATAACGCTCGACGTGATCATGGCCGGAATCTTCGGCATCGAGGGCAGGCCAGAGCGAGGCACGCCCGAGCACTGGCTGAGGATCGCGACCAAGCGCCTGGTCGACGCATCGACCTGGCCGGCCGCGCAACTCGCCGAGCTGATGAATCTGAATCGCGACGAGCCCGTCGGCCTTACCCGGATCGGCCTGGAGCTGCTCGACCGTCCCACCTATGCCGTGATCGAGAAGCGCCGCCGGGCCGACGACCTGGACGAGCGGCGCGACATCCTCTCGCTGCTGCTGCAGGCACGCACCGAGGATGGCGAGGCGCTGAGCGACAAAGAACTGCGTGACGAGCTGCTGACCCTGGTTCTCGCCGGGCACGAGACGACGGCCAACCAGCTGGCCTGGACGTGGGAGCGGCTGGTCCGCAACCCAGCCGCACACGATGCTTTGCGCGGCGCCGTCCGCGGCGCGGGCGACCCGGCCGAGCAGGCCGAGGCGACGATAGTCGAGGCGATGCGCTCGCGGCCGGTGATCCCGATCATCGGCCGGCGGGTGAAGGTCCCCTGGCGCCTCGGGCCCTACGCGGTGCCGGCTGAGACGCCCGTGACGATGAGCATCCTGCTCGTCCACCACCGGGAGGACCTCTATCCCGAGCCGTTCGAGTTCCGCCCCGAGCGCTGGCTCGGCCGCAAGCCCGGGACCTACGAGTGGATCCCCTTCGGCGGTGGCATCCGCCGCTGCCTCGGCGCGGCGCTGGCGATGGCCGAGCAACGGGTCGTTCTGACGACAATGGCGCGCCGCCTCGACCTCGAAGCCGACGATCCCGCTCCCGAGCGGGCGGTGCACCGCAACGTGACGATGATCCCCTCGCGCGGCGCCCGCGTCGTCATCCGCTCGCGGCATTCCTGAGTCACCGCGGGACGGCAGCGGAGAGGGAGGGATTCGAACCCTCGAGAGAGCTTGCGCCCCCTACTCGCTTAGCAGGCGAGTGCCTTCAGCCACTCGGCCACCTCTCCGGGGTGGAAAACCATAGCGCCGGCTCCGGGAGATGGCGCGGTTAGTCTCGAAGCTGTGAATCCCGCCATCGACCAGACCCATGAGCGCTACGAGCAGATCTTCGCCGAGGTCGAGGCGCCGTTTGCCTTTGTCGACCTCGACGCGATGGCGGCCAACGCGACGGAGATGCTGGGGCGAGCCGGGGACAAGCCAATCCGGGTGGCGAGCAAGTCGCTGCGCTGCCGGGCTCTGACCGAGCGCATCCTGCGCAGCGACCCCGGCTTTGCCGGGTTGATGACCTTCACCCTGCCGGAGACGCTCTGGCTTGCCGAGCAGGGGTTCGAGAACCTGTTGCTGGCCTACCCGACCGCCGACGCCGGGGCGCTGAGCGCATTGGCACTGCGCTCGGTCGCCAACCCGGAGGGAGCGCCGATCGTGATGGTCGACTGCAGCGAGCACCTCGACGCGATCGAGTCGGTGCTCGGCGCCGGCGCCGCCCCGGTCAGGGTCTGCATAGACATCGATGCGAGCTGGTGGGCACTGGGCGGCAGGATCAAGGTCGGCCCGAAGCGCTCGCCGCTGCACACGGTCGAGCAGGCTGTCGCCCTGGCCCAGGAAATCGACAGCCGCGCGCAGATCGAGCTTGCCGCGCTGATGTCCTACGAGGGCCAGATCGCCGGCGTCGGCGACCAGCCACCGGGGAGACGCCTGCGTGGGGCCGCGATCCGGTTCATGCAGCGGCGCTCCGCCGCCGAGCTGGCCGCGCGACGCGGCGCGATCGTCGCCGCGATCCGCGAGTTCGCCGCACTGCCGATCGTCAATGGCGGCGGCACCGGCAGCCTCGAGCTGACCGCCGCCGAGGACCTCGTCACCGAGGTCACCGCCGGCTCGGGCTTCTACGCCCCCGCCCTCTTCGATCACTACAGCCGCTTCTCGCTGACCCCGGCGGCCGGCTTTGCCCTGCCGATCGTGCGCAAGCCGGCGCCCGGCGTCGCGACCGCGCTCGGCGGCGGCTACCTCGCCTCCGGTGGCGGGGACCCGGGCCGGCTGCCGGCACCCTGGTTGCCGGCCGGCCTGCACCTAGACCCCGAGGAGGGCGCCGGCGAGGTGCAGACCCCGCTGCTCGGCTCCCCCGCGTCGCAGCTCTCGATCGGCGACCGTGCCTACCTCCGCCATGCCAAGGCAGGAGAGTTGTGCGAGCGCTTCGACGTCCTCCACCTGATCGAGGGGGATGAAGTCGTCGACGTCGTGCCCACTTACCGAGGCGAGAGCCAAACCTTCCTCTGAGAGTCGACGAGTGCTCCCTTTTCCCCCTCA
>DATHEA010000019.1:0-78171 GCA_035318745.1 Solirubrobacterales bacterium | reverse complement strand
CTCGACCTTGCAGCCGGGCGCCTGCATGCGGATCGAGCGGATCACGCCGACGAAGGCGCTCGCCCCGTAGTCGGGCAGGTCGTCGCGGTCGACCGAGGTGACGACCGCGTGGCGCAGGCCCATCTTCTTCACCTGGTTGGCGACGCGCAGCGGCTCCAGCGGGTCGTTCCAGCTCGGTACCCCCGTCTTCACGTTGCAGAAGCCGCAGCGGCGGGTGCAGACGTCGCCGAGGATCATGAAGGTCGCCGTGCCGCGCTCCCAGCACTCGCCGACGTTGGGGCAGTTGGCCTCCTCGCAGACGGTGTGCAGGTTGTCGCTGCCGATCGTCGCCTTCAGCCGCCGGTAGGTCGGCCCGCCCGGCGCCGGCACCTTCAGCCAGGGCGGCTTGCGGGCGCGACGGAAGGGAACGGCACCGTCGCCGTCGGCAGCGGTCCCGCCCGGCTTGGCGCGGGAGCGGGTGACGTGGACGCGCTCGGCTGCCGGGGACTCCTCAGCCGGACCGTTCGGCGTCTCCGTGGTCGTCTCGAAAGAGCTCGTCATGCGATCCCGAGCCTAGCGTTGTCGAGACCCAGGGCTGCGGGCTCGGTGGCGGCGGGCGTACGCTCGAAGATCTCGCCGTAGCGGGCAGCGACGGTGTCGGCGAAGGCTTCGAGGTCCTGCTCGGCGCCGAGCTCGCGGCCGAGCGAGGCGACCCGGCAGTTGTCGATCCCGCAGGGGACGATCCACTCGAACGGCTGCAGGTCGTTGTTGACGTTGATCGCCAGCCCGTGGGTGGTGACGCCGCGGCTGACGTGGACGCCGATCGAGCCGATCTTGCGCGCCGCGTCGATACCGGCTTCCGGCCCCGGCGTCTCTCCCTCGGTCCAGACGCCGGTCAGGCCCTCGATCGTGCCCGCCGCGACGCCGTACTCGGCCAGCGCCCCGATCGCCACCTGCTCCAGCCGCCGCACGTACTCGTGGACGTCGTCGCCGTAGGGCTTCAGCGAGACGATCGGGTAGGCGACCAGCTGCCCGGGCCCGTGATAGGTGACCCGGCCCCCGCGGTCGGTGTCATGGACTTCGATCCCCTGCATCTCGTACCACTGGCGCTGCATCGGCAGCTCGTCGTCGCTGGAGCGGCGGCCACGGGTGTAGACCGGCGCGTGCTCCAACAACAGCAGCACGTCGGAAATCTCACCCTCCTGGCGCGCGCTCGCCAGCCAGCGCTGGGCGACCAGCGCCTCCTCGTAGGGGACGAGCCCACACCTCACGACCAGGATTTCATCGCTCACCCTTGAAATCGTCGCATGCCGCGGCCCTATCCTTCGGCTTCCCGTTCATGGCCTCGCTTCAGTCAAAGCTGCTCCTCCGACCCGACTGGCTTCCGGCCGTGGCGCTCAGCGCCGCGCTGGCCGCGGCGATGTTCGCCTGGAACCCGCAGGTCGGCGACCTCGCCGCCCAGGTCTTCCGCACCGAGCTGTTCCAGCGCGGCGGCCTGGCGATCTGGAACGGCAGCTGGTACGGCGGCCACTACACCCTCACCTACAGCGTCCTCTTCCCACCGCTGGCCGCCCTGCTCGGCCCGCGCCTGGTCGGGACCGTCGCCGTGATCGCCTCCTCCTACTTCTTCGACCGCCTCGTCCGCGACCGCTGGGGCGAGGCGGCCCGCTGGGCGACGCTCTGGTTCGCCGCCGGCGTGGTGACGCTGCTCGCCGACGGCCAGCTCACCTTCGCCCTCGGCGTCTCCTTCGGCCTCGCCGCGCTACGCGCCCTGCAGTTGCAGCGCACGCCCTTGGCCCTGGCGGCCTCGGCAGCATGCGCCCTCTCCAGCCCGGTCGCAGCAGCCTTCCTTGCGGGCGTCGTCTTTGCCGGTGCTTGCGACCCGGCTGTTCAGCTCCAGCGCCTCTTCCGCGGGTGGCGTGGGGTATGGGGGGGTCGAGGACGGACTGTGGCCCGCCCGCAGCGCCCCCCCATACCCCACGACAGGACCCGCGGGCCGGCAGCGGCCTGGGTTGCCTCGATCGCACTTGCTCTGACGCTGATCCCCAACCTCGCCTTCCCCGAATCCGGTCAGTTCCCCTTCGCCTTCTCCTCCTATGTGGCGATCCCGCTCTGGTGCGGGGGGGCGCTGCTGCTGACCCGCGGCTTGGCGGTGGAGGAGAGGCAGCTGCGCCGCGTGCTCATCGCCTACGTGCTGGCGGCGACCGTGCTCGTGCTCGCACCGAACTCGATGGGCGGCAACGCCGTCCGCCTCGGCGCCCTCTTCGGCGGCCCTGTCCTGGCCGCGGTGATGCTTGCCCACCGGCCGCGCTTCTCGCGTGCCTCGATGCTGCTGCTCTCGCTGGCGTTGGCAGGCGGCCTCTACTGGCAGGTGACGGCGAGCGTCAACCAGATCGTGCGCAGCGTCGGCGACCCCTCGACTGCCTCGACCTACTTCGCCCCGGTCGCCACCTGGCTGCGCGGCCACGACGGCACCGCCGCCCGGATCGAGGTGCCGCCGACGGCAAACCACTGGGAGTCGGCATACCTGGCGCCCGGCTTCGAACTGGCCCGCGGCTGGCTGCGCCAGCTCGATACGACCCGCGACGACGTCTTCTATGACGGTGACGAAGCGCTCACCGATCGTGCCTACCGCGCCTGGCTGCATGCCAACGCGATTCGCTACGTGGTGCTGCCCGACGCGCCGCTCGACTACTCCTCGGTCGCCGAGCGTCGCCTGATCCTGAGCAACCCGCCCTACCTCGAGCCCCGCTGGAGCGACGCCCACTGGCGCGTATACGAGGTGCGCGACCCGGCGCCGCTAGTGCAGCCACTCGGCACCGGAGCAGCCCACATCCGCTCAGTAGGCCACAGCGGCTTCGCCCTCGACGTGACCCGCCCCGGCGAGTTCCTCGTCCGCGTCGCCTTCACGCCCTACTGGTCGATCGAACGCGGCAACGGCTGCCTGGTCCGCCACGGCGAGTGGACCTTGGCTCGGGCGAGCCACTCCGGCATCTTCCGCGTCGCAGCCGACTTCTCGCTCGCCCGGGCCTGGAATGCCGTCACCGGCGCCAGAAAGACCTGCTGACGTAACTCGATGAAGGATTGTGCCCCCTATAGGGGGTAAAAAGCTTCATCGAGTTCAGAGCGCCAGGGACAGAGGCTCTTCGAGGAGTGCCTGGATGCGGGCCAGGAACTCGGCCGCGGGGGCGCCGTAGAGGATGCGGTGATCGCAGGCGAGGTCGACCTGCATCAGGTGGGCGGTGGCGATCTCGCCATCGCGGACGACCGGCCGCTCGACGATCGCGCCGACAGCGAGGATCGCCGCCTGCGGTGGGTTGATCACGGCGGAGAAGCCGTCGATCCCGTACATCCCCAGGTTGGAGACGGTGAAGGTGGCGCCGGAGAGCTCGGGCGGGGTGATCTGCCCTTCGCGCACTTTGCCGGCCAGCGTCCGCGACTCGGAGGCGATCTGCCGCAGTCCCTTGCGGTCGGCGTCGAACACCGTGGGGACGACGAGCGCATCCCTGGCCGCAACCGCCACCCCGACATTCACCCGCGAATAGAGCTCGAACCGCCCATCCCGGTAAGCCCCATTGGCCCGCGGATGCTCTCGCAGCGCCAGCGCACAAGCCTTGACCACCATGTCGTTGAAGGAAGGCACGATGTCTCCTTCAGCCGCCCCGGCTTTCACTAACGCCCGCCCCTCCACGGCCCGACTCATGTCAACGGAAGCCCGCAAATAAAAGTGCGGCGCCGTGGCCTTCGACTCGGACATCCTGCGGGCGATGGTGGACTGAAGCTTCGAAAGATCTTCGTAGCTGACCTGACCCTTGGCGGTTTCGGGACTGATGCCCTCAGCCGCGGGTCCTGACGGAGGTGGTGGGGGGGCGCTGCGGGCGACGTCGTCCTCGACCCCCCCATCACCTCCGTCACCCGCGGAAGAAGCGCGCTCGACATCCGCCTTGACGATCCGCCCCCCGGGGCCGGAACCCTCAAGCTGCGTTAGGTCGAGCTCCCGTTCCTTGGCGATCCGACGCGCCAGGGGAGAAGCTTTAGGCCGGTGCCCGTCCTCTTCCTCAGTGGCGAAGGGGCGAGGTGGAGCAGCGGTAGTGGTTTGCCGCGGCGGAGCAGGAGCGGGCTCCTCCTGGGCTTGGGGAGAAACGGTTTCTCCAGCGTCTCCAACTCGCGCGATCGGCGTTCCAATCGGAACCGTCTCGCCCTCCTGGACCAAGATCTCCGTGAGCGTCCCCGCGACATCGGCTTCATAAGCCATATTCGCCTTGTCGGTCTCGATTTCCACCAGCTCATCGCCCACCGCGATCTCGTCTCCGACCTGCTTAAGCCACTGAAGAACGGTCCCCTCCTCCATGGAGTCGGACAATCTAGGCATCACCACGTCAGCCATTGGCGGTCTCCCGGGCGACGTTTGGAGTGGGGGTCGGGGGTGTCTCGATGGGTGCCTCGCGAAGCGGCCCCGGCAGGGTGATGTCCGCCGCGAAGCGGCCCCAGATTTCACCGCCAAAGGCGGTGACGGGCACCTGGCGAGACACCCCCGACCCCCACATCACAAGCTCCCCTCAAGAGCAGCCAATGCGGCCTGCACCACATGCTCCTCATGCGGAATTGCCGCCTGCTCGAGCCGCTTCGAGTAGGGCATGTGCACATCCGCGCCGGTCACCCGCTGCACCGGCGCGTCGAGGTAATCGAAGGCCTGCTCGGTGATCAGGGTGGCGAGGTTGGCGCCGACGCCGCCGTGCGGCCAGCCTTCCTCGACGATCACCGCCCGGTTCGTCTTGCGCACCGACGCGAGGATCGTGTCGAGGTCGAGCGGGCGCAGCGTGCGCGGGTCGATCACCTCGGCCTCGACCCCGTGCTCGTGCGAGAGCGTGCGCGCGGCCTCCTCGGCCACGTGCGCCATCTTGAGGATGCCGACGATCGTCACGTCGCCGCCCTCGCGGCGTACCGCCGCTTCGCCGAAGCGCAGCACCTCGTCCTCGCCGTCGTCGGCGACCTCGCCCCGAGCGCCGTAGAGGCTCTCGTGCTCGATGAAGACCACCGGGTTGTCGTCGCGGATCGCCGCCTTCAGCAGCGCCTTGCCGTCGGCCGGGGTCGAGGGGCAGGCGACCAGCAGCCCCGGAACCTGCAGGAAGAGCGCCTCGAAGCTGTGGGAGTGGGTGGGGCCGAGCTGGTGGCCGCCACCGCCCGGCATGCGGATCGTCAGCGGCACCCGCGCCTGTCCGTTGAACATGTAGGGGATCGCGGCGGCGTGGTTGAAGATCTGGTCCAGCGCCAGCAGGGCGAAGTTGACCGTCATCAGCTCGACCACCGGCCGCAGCCCGCCCATCGCCGCGCCGACCCCGGTGCCGACGATCGTGTTCTCGGAGATCGGCGTATCGCGCACGCGCCGCTCGCCGAACTCCTCCAATAGCCCCTCGGTCACCTTGAAGGCGCCCTGGAAGACGCCGACGTCCTCGCCCATCACGAAGACCGCCTCGTCGCGCCGCATCTCCTCGGCCATCGCGTCGCGCAACGCCTCCCGCATCCGCAGCGTCGCCATCAGTCCTCACCCTCCTCGGCAACGCCGGCGCCCTCGATCTCTTCGGCCACCTCGGGCTCGACCCCCTCCTGGGCGTCGCCGTCCTCGGCCGGATTGGGGCGCGGCCGGTCCGGCTGTCCGGCGTAAGCGGCGCCGGCCTCGGCCAGCTCGCGCGCCGCCGCCGGCATCTCCTCTTCCTCGCGCTCACCCCGGTGCAGCTCGGGGCTGCGCTCGTCGACCGCGTACCAGCCGCTCTGCTCGTCGACCACGTAGAGGTTTTCGTAGAGGCTGTCGAGCGCCGGTTCGGGCGAGGCGTCGGCTGCCTCGACCGCCGCCTTCACCTGCTCGTCGGCCTTGTCGCGTACCTGCTGCACCTCGCGCTCGCCGAGCACACCGGCCTCGATGCAGCGCCGCGCGAAGAGCTCGATCGGGTCTTTCTGCTCCCACTCCTCGACCTCCTCACGCTCGCGATAGACCTCGGGGTCGGCGGCGGAGTGGCCGCGGTAGCGATAGGTGAAGGCCTCAAGGATGGTCGGGCGGCGCTCCTCGCGCGCCTGGCGGATCCCCTCGGCGACTCCCTCGCGCACCGCGATCACATCCATCCCGTCGATCCGCTCGCCGGGGATGCCGTAGCCCTCCGCCTTCTTGGAGAGGTCGGTCTGGGCGGAGTGACGCTCGACCGAGGTCCCCATCCCGTAGAGGTTGTTCTCGACCAGGAAGAAGACGGGCAGCTGCCAGAGCGCCGCCAGGTTCATCGTCTCGCCGAAGTTGCCGGTGTTGGAGGCGCCGTCGCCGAACATGCAGACGGTGACCGCGTCCTCGCCCTTGTACTCGGAGGAGAGGGCCAGGCCCGCCGCGATCGGCAGGTTGCCGCCGACGATCCCGTAGCCGCCCATGAAGCGGCGCTCGCGGTCGAAGATGTGCATCGAGCCGCCGCGGCCGCCGCTGGTCCCCCCGACCCGGCCGAACAGCTCCGACATCACCCACTCGGGGTCGGTGCCGCGGGCGATCGCGTGCCCGTGGGTGCGGTAGGTGCCGATCAGATAGTCCTCGTCGCGCATCACCGAGGTGGTGCCGACGATCGTCGCCTCCTCGCCGATCGCCAGGTGGAGGAAGCCGCCCGCTTTGGCTCGCTGGTACTGCCGCCCCGCCTCCTCCTCGAAACGGCGGATCAGCGCCATCCGCGCGAGCAGCTCGTAACAGGTGGCGGCGTCAGGCAAGTCAGCCATCGCCGCTCACATTAGCTCGCGGCCTCGACCGCCTCCTCCAGCCGGTCGTCTCCCCAGAAGACCTCGTCGCCGACGAGCAGCGAGGGGACGCCGATCACCCCCCGCTCGGCGGCCTGATCGGTCGCCTCGCGCAGGGCGTTCTTGACGCTTTCGGTGCCGACGGCTTTGCTGACGGCGTTGGGGTGCAGCTCGCAGGCGGCGGCCGAGATCAGCACGTTGTCGTGCTCGCTCAGGTCACGCCCGGCGGCGAAGGCCTGGCGGAAGGCGGCGAGGGCGAAGGAGACGGTGCGCCCCGTCTGCTTGGCGAAGGTGGCGACGCGCATCGCGAACAGCATGTTGCCCGGCCAGGGGTCGGGCCAGACGAGCGGCGCCAGGCTGAGGTCCCTGGCGCGGAGCTCGACCTCGGCGATCCCCTCCTCGCGCCCTGGACCGTTCGCCCACGATTCGCGCCCGAAGCGCTGGAACAGCCCGCCGAGCAGGATCGGCTGCCACTCCGGCTGCTCCAGCTCGGCGTCGGTGAACACGCCGCTGATCCGCTCCGCGGTCAGGTACGCGTAGGGGGAGCCGAGGTCGAAGTAGAAGGTTGCGCGCTCGCCGCTCAAGCGTGCGTCGCCCAGCCATCCACGGCCCGCGCCGCTTCGAAGATCGCCTCGGAGATCGTCGGATGGGGATGGACGATCCGGGCCAGCTCCTGGTAGCCGCCCTCCAGCGCCATCGTCGCGACCAGCTCGGCGATCATGTCGCAGGCGCGGTTGCCGACGATGTGGGCGCCAAGGATCTCGCCGTACTTGGAGTCGACCACCAGCTTGACCTGGCCGTCTTTGTCGTCGTAGACGGTCGCGCCGCCGACCGCCCCCAGCTTCAGCTTGCCTACCTTGACGTCGTGCCCGGCCTCCTTCGCCGCCGCCTCGGTGAGCCCGACGCTGGCGACCTGCGGATGGCAGAAGGTGGCGCCGGCGACGAGGTTCTGGTCGACGGGATGGGTCGGCGCGCCGGCAGCGTGCTCGACCGCGACCACGCCTTCCTCGGAAGCCTTGTGGGCCAGCGCCTTGGTGTGGACCAGATCGCCGATCGCGTAGACCTTGGGGTTGGCGGTGCGGCCGAACTCGTCGACCTCGACCTTGCCCCGGTCCGTCAGCTTGACCCCGGCCGCCTCCAGCCCGAGCCCCTCGACGTCGGCGGAACGACCGCCGGCGACGCATAGGTAGTCGACCTCGGCCGTCGTATCGCCGTAGGAGAGCTTGACCGAGTTGCCGCCCGCCTCGACGTTCTCGACCGGGGCGCCGGTGGAGATCGTGATGTTCTGCTTCTTGAAGGCTCGCTCGACCACCCGTGCCATGTCCTTGTCCTCGGCGGGGAGGATCTGGTCGAGCATCTCGATCAGCAGCACCTCGGTGCCGAAGCGGCCGTAGGCGGAGGCGATCTCGCAGCCCGACGCGCCGGCGCCGACGACGGCGATCTTCCCCGGCTGCTCGGCCAGCGACCAGGCGCCCCAGGTGTCGAGGACGCGGTCGCCGAACTCGACGCCAGGGATCGGCAGTGCGACCGAGCCGGTGGCGAGCACCACCGCGCCCGCCTCGTAGACGTCGTCGCCGACCTGGACGTTGCCCTCGGCGGTGAGCGAGCCAGCGCCCGCGATCATCGTCACCTTGTTTTTGTCCCAGAGCATCTTCACGCCGCTCGAGAGCGAGTCGGAGACGGCGGCGCGGCGCTTGCCGAGGGCATCCCAGTCGACCGAGGCGTCCTTGACGACGACGCCCAGCTCGGCGCTGTTGCGGGCCTGGTCGTAGATCTCGGCGCTGTGCAGAACGGTCTTGGCCGGGATGCAGGCGTAGTTGAGGCAGCGCCCGCCCGGTTTGTCGCGCTCGACCACGGCGGTCTTGCGACCCAATTGCGCCGAACGGATCGCGGCGACGTAGCCGCCGGGGCCCCCGCCAATGACGATCGTGTCGAACGATTCAGCCAAGAGCCTGAGCCTATAACTACTCGCGAGTCGGCATCTGGATTCGCGCCATCGCCTTGACCATGAAATAGAAGAGGCCGCCGGCGACGACGAGCAGGCCGAAGGTCGCGGCGAACTGGGCGACCGTCGACACCTGAATGGCGAGGCCGAAGACGGCGCTGAAGATGAGGAAGACGAGCAGCAGCTGGAAGCCGAGCACGGCCCAGTAGCGGGCTCGCCACATTCCCCACGCCATCACTCCCATGATCAGAGCGGGGGCCAGCACTTGGGCAAGGCGCGGTTTCTCGCCATTCACCTCGGCGCCCGCCAGATAGCTGATCAGGATCGAGGCGGCGACCAGGGCGGCGATCACAGCACCGATCGTCACCACCAGCGGTCGCTCGCCCTCGGCCAGCGGCGGCAGGTTCTCCCGAATCTCCTGATTGCGCTCCTCGGCGCGGGCGTAGCCGCGCTCCATCCGCTCGCGCGGGGCCGGGGCATCGCCGCCACGCTGCTTGCGCTTGCGCGGGGGGGAGGGGTCAGGCACCGGGGGCCGCCTCGCCGACGGCGGCAAGGGCGCCGCGCAGCGCTTCGGCGACTGCCGTGGGGTCCTCCGCGTCGCGGATCGCCCGGACGACGCCGAGCCGCCGCGCCCCCGCCGCGACGACCTCTGCGGCGTTCGCCGTGTCGATGCCGCCGATCGCGAAGAAGGGGTGGGGGGCGTTGGCGGCGGCGTGCTCGACCAGGCCGAGGCCGACGCCGGGCCGTCCCTCTTTGGTCGGCGTCTCCCAGACGGGTCCCACACTGACGTAGTCGACCGGCTGCGCGCCGCTTGCCGCGAGCTGCTCCTCGGAGTGGGTCGAAAGGCCGACGATCGCCTCCGGGCCGAGCACCTCGCGCGCCTCGTTCGCGGCCACGTCGTCCTGACCGACGTGGACTCCGTCGGCGTCGCAGGTCCGTGCCAGGTAGGGATCGTCGTTGACGATGAAGAGGGCGCTGTAGGTGTCGCAGAGGCGGCGGAAGGTCTGTGCCGAGCGTTCGATCTCGTCGCGTCCCAGCTTCTTCTCGCGCAGTTGGACGATGTCGACGCCGCCGCTCAGCGCGGCGTGGAGCAGCGCCTCGGGGTCGCGCCCGGCGGACAACGCCTCGCAGACGAAGTAGAGGCGCGCGGTGCGCAGCCGCTCGCGTCGCAGCGGGCCGTGTGCCTCGGGCATCGCCAAGCTCATATCCCAATTATGGCTGGGCGTGTCCGGGGTTATGGGTCCACAGCGAACAGAAAACTCGGACACGCCCCCGGGCGAGGGTCGGGGAGGGGTAGCATCGGAGAAGTAACGGGAGCCGTTGGCGCCGTTGGGCGCCGAGGCTGAGAGGGCGGCATCGAGGCCGCCGACCGTCTGGACCTGATCCGGGTAATGCCGGCGGAGGCAAAAGTTTGAACGAGCAGCGGAGTTACGACGCGGTGATCGTCGGAGGCGGTGTCATCGGCCTCTCCTGCGCCTGGCGCGCGGCGCGACGCGGCGCCCGGGTTGCCGTGGTCGAGCGCTCCCGTCCGCCCGCCGGGGCGACTCGGGTCGCGGCCGGGATGCTGGCCCCGGTCGGCGAGCTCGCCTTCGGTGAGCCGGAGCTGCTGAAGATGACCCTGGCAGCGGCGGAGCTCTATCCGGATTTCGTCGCCGAGCTGGAGGCGGCAAGCGAGATCTCCACCGGCTACCGGCGTGACGGCGCGCTGCACGTCGCGCTCGACCGCGACGAGGCGGCCGAGCTGCGCCGCGTGCACCAGCTGCAGCGCTTGCTCGGCCTCGGCGCCGAGTGGCTGCCGCCGCGCCGCTGCCGTCAGCTGGAGCCCGGCCTCACCCCATCCTTCAGTGGCGGCGTGCACGCACCGGACGAGGCCTCGATCGATCCACGGGCGCTCGCCGCGGCGCTGCTCGGAGCGCTCGAAGCCGAGGACGGAGTCGAGCTGTTGATCGGGACCGGGGTGGAGGCGACGCTGCTCGACGGCAACCGCGTCGCCGGCGTGCGCACCGCGGCCGGCGAGGAGCTGCGGGCGGCAGCCGTCATCCTCGCCACCGGAGCATGGTCTGGGCAGGCGCACTGGCTGCCGGATTCCGCCCGCCCGCCGGTGCGCCCGGTCAAGGGCCAGATCCTCGAGCTGCGCGCCCGCGACGGGGCGGCGCCCTGCCGACGGATCGTCGCCTCGGAGCGTGTCTACCTCGTCCCCCGCCCGGACGGTCGCCTGATCGTCGGGGCAACGGTCGAGGAGCAGGGATTCGACACCGCGGTGACCGCGGGCGGCGTCCATGAGCTGCTGCGTGAGGCCTACCGCCTGCTGCCCGAGGTCGCCGAGATGGAGCTGGTCGAGGCAACCGCCGGCCTGCGGCCGGGGACGCCGGACAACCTGCCGCTGATCGGCGCCGGCGGGATGGACGGACTGCTCTGGGCGACCGGGCACTACCGCAACGGGATCCTGCTGGCGCCGCTGACCGCGAACATGCTGGTCGAGGAGCTCGAGGCAGCGCCGGTATGAGGATCGAGCTGAACGGCGAGGCGCGCGAGCTGCCCGCGGGCGCGACGCTCGCCGACGCGGTGCGCGAGAGCGGTGCCGAGCGCGAGGGTCGCGGCGTCGCCGTGGCGCTCGACGGCGAGGTCGTGCCGCGCGCCGAGTGGGACTCGACGGCGCTGGCCGAGGGTCACAGCGTCGAGGTGCTCGCCGCGATCCAGGGCGGCGCCGAGACCTGGGAGCTGGGCGGACGGCAATGGTCCTCGCGGCTGATCGCCGGCACCGGGGGCTTCCGCTCGCTGGAGCAGATGGAGGAGGCGCTGGCCGCCTCCGGCGCGGAGATCGTCACCGTCGCCCTGCGCCGCATCGACCCGGCGGCGAAGGGCTCGGTGCTCGACGTGCTCGACCGCCTCGGCCTCTTTGCCTTACCCAACACCGCCGGCTGCTTCACCGCTCGTGATGCGGTTCGCACCGCGCGCCTCGCCCGCGAGGCCTTCGAGACCGATTGGATCAAGCTCGAGGTGATCGGCGACGACCGCACCCTCTATCCCGACGCGGTCGAGCTGCTCGACGCCGCCGAGCAGCTGGTCGGCGCCGGCTTCACGGTCCTCCCCTACACCAACGACGACCCGATCCTCGCCCGCCGCCTCGAGGAGGCGGGCTGCGCCGCGGTGATGCCGCTCGGCTCGCCGATCGGCTCGGGCGCCGGCATCCGCAACCCCTACAACGTCGCGATCGTCGCCGAACGGGCTGCGGTCCCGGTCGTCCTCGACGCCGGCATCGGCACCGCCTCGGATGCGGCCCTGGCGATGGAGCTCGGCTGCGACGCGGTGATGGCGGCCAGCTCGATCTTCGGCGCCGAGGATCCGACCGCTATGGCGCGGGCCCTGCGCGGCGCGGTCGAGGCCGGTCACGCCGCCCGCCGGGCCGGCCGCATCCCCCGCCGCACCCACGCCGAGGCCTCGACCCCCGAGGAGGGGCTGCCCGAGCTTTCCTGATCGGATTACCATGGGCCGCGCGCCCCTGTAGCTCAGTTGGTTAGAGCGGCGGCCTTTTAAGCCGCGCGGCGCGGGTTCGAATCCCGCCGGGGGCACTTTGGCCAGTCAGGACGGGAGCACCGGGGCAAAGCGCGACGAGAGGCTGCTCCGTGTCCCCGGTGACGTCGAGGCGGAAGACGATGTCCGCCTCGAACGGATCCACGACGAGGTAGAGCGCGGCTTCGACGCGCTGCGCGACATCGAGAACGGCGTCTCCGTCTTCGGCTCGGCGCGGGTCCCGCCGGGCCACCGCTGGTACGAGCTGTGTCGAGAGACGGCGGCCTGCCTGGCACGGCACGACTTCACCGTCATCACCGGGGGCGGCCCGGGGCTGATGGAGGCGGCCAACCGAGGTGCGGCCGAGGCGGGTGGGCTATCGGTCGGGCTCAACATCCAGCTGCCGATGGAGCAGCGGATCAACCCCTACGTGAACCGTGGCCTCGAGTTCCACTACTTCTTCGCCCGCAAGCTGATGTTCGTCCGCTACGCCCGCGCCTTCGTCATCTTCCCCGGTGGTTTCGGCACGCTCGACGAGCTGTCCGAGAGCCTCACCCTGATCCAGACCCACCGCGTCCAGCATTTCCCGACGATCCTCGTCGACCGCGAGTTCTGGGCGCCGCTGCTCGACTGGTTCGATGACTCCCTCGAGGACGACGGCCTGATCTCTGCCGGCGACAAAGAGCTGCTGGTCACCGCCGAGACTCCAGCGGAGGTCTGCGAGCACGTGCGCCTGGCCAGCGCAGCGCAGAAGCAGTTGGCCTGAAAGTGAATGGCCCGCCGAAGCGGGCCATTCAAAACGGGGTTGCCGCCGAACTTCAACGGCCCTACCTTCACGTAACTGCATCGTAGCGCCCCGAGCGGGAGTCGAACCCGCCAACCCCACTTAGTGAAGGTAAGGCCCGCGTCCGGCGGCCGGGGCGTTGCCGCGGCCGCGACGGGCAGGACGCTACTTAGACAACTGTCACGTGTGGTGCGCTAAATCGAAAAGTTTTGTGACAGGCGTCTAGTGGCGGAAATGTCTGTGCTTGGTGAAGACCATCGGGATGCCGGCGGCGTCGCAGGCCTCGATCACATCGGCGTCGCGTTTGGAGCCGCCAGGCTGGATCACCGCGTTGGCACCGGCGTCGATCGCCGCCTGGGGCCCGTCGGCGAAGGGGAAGAAGGCGTCGGAGGCCACGGCTGAGCCGGCCAGCAGGGCGTCGGCATCGTCGCCGCGAGCGTCGCGGCACTTCTCGACCGCGAGGCGGACCGAGTCGACGCGGCTCATCTGGCCGGCGCCGATGCCTAGCGTGGCGCCTCCCTTGGCGAGCACGATCGCGTTGGAGCGGACGTGGCGTACGACCGTCCAGGCGAAGAGCAGATCGCTCCACTGCTCCTCACTCGGCTCGGTCCTGGTCACCGTCTCCATGATCTGGCGCGGCTCGGGGTCGCCGTCGCGGTCCTGGATCAGGAGGCCGCCGCGCACCCGCTTGACGTCGCGTTCGGCGGGATCCTGCTCGCGCCGCTCCTCGTCGCAGAGGATGCGGATCGCCTCCTTCTGCTGCAGCACCTCCAGCGCGCCGTCCTCGAAGCCCGGCGCCAGCAGCACCTCGACGAAGTTCTCGTGCAGCGCCTCGGCCAGGGCAAGGCTCACCGGCCGGTTGATCGCGATCACACTGCCGTAGGCGGAGACCGGGTCGCAGGCCAGGGCCTTGCGGTAGGCGTCGAGCGCGTCCTCGCCGATCGCCACCCCGCAGGGGTTGTTGTGCTTGACGATCGTGCAGGCGGGCGGCTCGAAGTCTTCGTTCAGCCGCCGCGCCGAGTCGAGGTCGAGGGCGTTGTTGAAGGAGAGCGCCTTGCCGTGCAGCTTCGCCACGCCGGAGAGGATGTGGCTGCGCACGCCGACCTCCGAGTAGAGCGCCGCCCGCTGGTGCGGGTTCTCGCCGTAGGCGAGGTCGAGCTCCTTCTCGTAGGAGACCGTCAGGTGTTCGGGGAAGTCCTCATAGGAGGCCGAGAACCAGCGGCTGATCGCGGCGTCGTAGCGGGCGATGTGGGTGAAGGCCTCGTTGGCAAGCCAGTGGCTGGTCGAGGCCGAGACCTCGCCGCCGCTCTCCTCGAGCTCGGCGCAGACCGCATCGTAGGACTCCGGTTTGACGATGACGGCGACGCCCTCGTGGTTCTTGGCGGCGGCGCGGATCATCGTCGGGCCGCCGATGTCGATGTTCTCGACCGCGACCTGCGGATCGACCTCGTGCGCGGCGACGGTCTCCTCGAAGGGGTAGAGGTTGACGCAGACCAGGTCGATCGGCTCGATCCCCTCGCGCTCCAGCGTCGCCATGTGCTCCGGGTCGGCGCGGCGCGCCAGCAGCGCCGCGTGCAGGCGCGGATGCAACGTCTTCACCCGGCCGCCGAGGATCTCCTCCTGGCCGGTGAACTCGGAGACATCGGTGACCTCAAGTCCTGCCTCGCGTAAGGCGCTCGCAGTCCCGCCAGTGGAAAGGACCTCGACGCCCTGCGCCGCAAGCGTCTTGGCAAAGTCGGCGATTCCGGTCTTGTCGGAGACCGAGATCAGCGCCCGGCGCACCCGGATCGCGCCGTTGCCGGCGACCTTGTCTCGGGTGTCTGCGGGGGCCTCACTCATCGATTACGACGACCCGCGGGTCGTCGGCGTCGATCCTAGCCCGACCCTGGGCGATCATGCGGATCGCCTCCGGGTACAGCTCGTGCTCGACCGCGTGGATCGCCTCCTCCAGGCGGTCCCGGTCGCACCCCGCCGGCACCGGCACCTCGCGCTGCACGATCGCCGGGCCGGTGTCGACTCCCTCGTCGACGAAGTGGACCGTGACCCCGGTGACCTCGACACCTGCCGCCAGCGCCTGGCCGATCGCGTCGAGGCCCGGGAAGGCGGGCAGCAACGCCGGGTGTATGTTGACGACGCGGTTGCGGAAGCGAGCGACGAAGGCGGGGGAGAGCAGCTGCATGTAGCCGGCGAGTACGACGAGGTCGGCACCGCGCGCCTCGACCCAGGCGGCCATCGCCACGTCGCGCGCCTCGCGGCCGGCGTAGTCGTCGCGGGGGAAGACTGCGGTCTCCACCCCCGCTGCGCGCGCCAGTTCCAGCGCCCGCGCGGCGGGCTTGTCGGAGCCGACCCCGGCCACCTCGACCCCCTCGCGCCCGTGCAGCGCGTCGAGGATCGCCTGGAGGTTGGTCCCCGAACCCGAGGCTAGGACGACGATTCGGAAGGCGCTCACGTCCGCATCTTCCTGTGCCGGCCATGTGCGGTCGAGCTTTGAGTCGGTATGCGAACCAAAAGTCGACCGCAGTTGGTTACGGCGTGGCCGGAACTACCGTGACGTCCTCCAAAGCGAATTTCCCGTTGGCATCTTCTGGATCGCCGAGCGGGTAACGGCCGGTGAAGCAGGCGTCGCAGTGATCCTCGGGCGGGGTGCCGATCGCCTCGTAGACGCCCTCCATCGAGAGGTAAGCGAGCGAGTCGGCGCCGAGCTCGTCGGCGACCTCCTCGATCGTGCGTTCGTGGGCGATCATCTCCTCGCGGGTCGACATGTCGACGCCGTAGTGACATGGATGGCGGATCGGTGGCGCGGAGATCCGCAGGTGCACCTCGCTCGCCCCCGCGTCGCGCAGCATGCCGACGATCTGCCGCGTCGTGTTGCCGCGCACGATCGAGTCGTCGACGACGACGATCCTCTGCCCGGCGACGATCTCGGGCAGCGGGTTGAACTTGAGCCGCAGGCCGCGCTTGCGCAGCTCCTGGCCGGGCTGGATGAAGGTGCGGGCGACGTAGCGGTTCTTGATCAGGCCGTCGTCGCGGGGCAGTCCCGAAGCGCGGGAGAAGCCGGCGGCCGCGGGGTTGCCGGAGTCCGGCACCGAAATCACCAGGTCGGCCTCGGCCGGCGCCTCGCGCCAGAGGATTTCGCCCATCCGGCCGCGTACCTGCTGCAGCACTTTGCCCTCGAGGCGGCTGTCGGGCCGGGAGAAGTAGATGTGCTCGAAGACGCAGTGCGCCGGCCGGCCGGCCTTGACCACCTGGCGCGTCTCGAGGCCGCGCTCGGTCAACGAGACCATCTCGCCGGGATGCACTTCGCGCATCAGCTCGGCGCCGACGATGTCGAAGGCGCAGCTCTCCGAGGCGACGACGAAGCGCTCGCCGAGCCGTCCCAGCGAGAGCGGCCGCACCCCGTGCGGGTCGCGGAAGGCGACGATCGCCCGCTTGGTCATCACGACGGTCGAGTAGGCGCCCTCCAGGCGCGGCATCACATCGGCGACCGCGTCCTCGACGAACTTGCCGTCGTGGGAGGAGATCAGCGCCGCGATGATCTCCGAATCCGACGTTCCGCGGAAAGAGATCCCGGTCTCCTTCAACTCGCTCCAGAGCTCGACCGCATTGGTCAGGTTGCCGTTGTGGCCGAGGGCCAGCTCGCGGCCGTCGTCGCGCCAGACCGGCTGCGCGTTCTCCCAGGAGCCGCCGCCGGTGGTCGAGTAGCGGACATGGCCGATCGCCATGTCGCCCTCGAGCGCCCGCAGCTTCTCCTCGTCGAAGACCTGGGAGACGAGGCCGGAGTCCCGCATCGTGGTGATGTGGCCGCCCTCGCAGGTGGCGATCCCGGCTGACTCCTGGCCACGGTGCTGAAGCGAGTAGAGGCCGAAGTAGGTGAGGCGGGCGACGTCGTGCCCGGGCGCGTATATGCCGAAGACGCCGCATTCCTCGCGCGGCGAATCGCGATCTATCTGCTGCCCCTGGGGCGAAGTCAAGCGCGTGCTTTCCTCGCGGTTGGAAGAACCTGACGCGCAGGCAGACTGCCTACCCCGGCAGGGTAGCAGCGAGCAACGACCCCAAAGCCTGGTGCAGGCCGGCAACCGCCGATTCGAGCGGTGCCTCGTCGCCTGCCGCCCGGGCGCGGATCAGGGCGCCCTCGATCGTGGAGACGACGAGGCCGGCGAAGTGCTCAGCGTCTTTGGCGGCCACGCCTTCGTCGCGCAGGGCGGCGGCGATCGGCGCTTCCCAGCTCTGGAACGCGGCCGTGGCGGCAGCGGCAAGCGCCGGGTCCTCGGGACGGGCCAGCGCCGCTGCGGCAACCGGGCAGCCGAGCCGCTCGGGGTGGTCCTTGACCCGGCGGCGGAAGATCTCGCCGAACATCGTCAGCGTCTCGCCGAGGCCGCGCTCGCGCAGCGAGCGCTCGATCCCGGCGCGGATCTCGGCTCCCTCCAGTTCAGCCGCCTCGATTGCCAGCTGGCGCTTGCCGCCGGGAAAGTGGTGGTAGATCGAGCCCCGAGGCGCCTCGCCGCGCTCGGCCACGTCGCGCAGCTCCATCGCCGCGTAGCCCTTCTCCGCCAGCAACCGCCGCGCCCCCTCGAGCAGGCGCTCGCGGCCGTCGCGGCGCTTCGGTTCGATTGCTCTCGCGTCTGCAATTCGCGTTATGCCCACGGTCATAGTATAGTCCCCGCCACCGATGTATGACCACGGTCATAGAGCAGGTGTCGCGATTGCCTGTGCCGGCGCCTTCGTCGCCTTTCTCGACACGACGATCGTCAACATCGCCTTCCCCGACATCTCGGCCTCCTTTGCCGGGTCGGGGCGTGACGCCCTCTCCTGGGTGCTCGACGGCTACTTCGTCGTGATCGCGGCGCTGCTGGTCCCGGCGGGCGGCCTCGCCGACCGCTTTGGCCACAAGCGGATCTTCATGCTCGGTGTGGCGAGCTTCACCCTCGCCAGCCTGCTCTGCGCGGCTGCGCCGAGCCTCCCGCTGCTGATCTCCTTCCGCGTCCTGCAGGGGGTCGGCGCGGCGATGATCGCCCCCTCCTCGCTGGCGATCGTCCTTGACAGCTTCCCGGTCGAGCGGCGGGCGGCGGGTGTCGGCCTCTGGGGCGCGGCTGCGGCCGCCGCCGCGGCGACCGGGCCGACCCTGGGCGGGGCACTGGTCGAGGCCTCGAGCTGGCGCCTGGTCTTCCTCGTCAACCTGCCCCTGGGGGTGGCGATCCTGCTGGCCGGTCGGAGCCGGCTGCCGAAGCCGAAGCTTGTCGACAGCCGCCTGCCCGACCTGTCGGGTGCCGCGATGCTCGCCCTCGGACTGGCGGCGATCACCCTCGGAATCGTCGAGGGCAACGACTGGGGCTGGACCTCGACCGCGACCCTGGCCACCTTCGCCACCGCCGCGGCCTTCCTCGCCGGCGTCGTCATGCGCAGCCGCAGCCACCCACGGCCGATCGTCGAGCCGGCGCTGTTCGCCCACCGCTCCTTCCGCATCGGCAACCTCGGCACGCTGCTCTTCGCCGCCGCCTTCTTCTCGCTGATCCTCGGCAACGTCCTCTTCCTCACCGGCGTCTGGGGCTACACGATCCTCCAGGCCGGCGCGGCGACTCTGCCGGGCCCGACCGCAAGCACCATTTTCGCCGGCCCGGCCGGCAGGCTCGCCGACCGCTTCGGCCACCGGGCCGTGATCGTCCCCGGCACGATCGTCTTTGCCGCGGGGGTGATGGTCCTGCGCTCCGCCGGCGCGGAGCCCGACTGGCTCGGGCTCTGGCTGCCGGGCTCGCTGCTGACCGGCATCGGCATCGGCCTCGCCTTCCCGACGCTGGGCTCGGCCGCCGTCCGCGACGTCCCGATCGACCGCTTCGCCACCGCCAGCGCCGTCAACGCCGCCTTCCGTCAGGTCGGCGCGGTGCTCGGGACCGCGATCCTGGTCGCGATCGTCGGCGAACCGGCATCGCTCGCCGAAGCCCTCTCCGTCTCCGACGGCGCCTTCCTCTTCGCCGCGATCGCCTCGCTCGTGGCCGGCGCGGCGACCCTCACCCTGCGGCCGGCTCCGGCTCCTGTCGCGTCCCCCGGGCCAGGCTCTCGCCACTCTGCGGATCGAAGAGATGCAGCTTCGACGTATCCGCCCATAGCTTCGCCTGCTCGCGACGCTTGATCTTGCTCGCCGGGTCGAGCCTGGCGACGATCTGCTCCTGACCCTCGCGCGCTTCGGGCGTGCCCGTCTCCTCGAGCCGGTCGGCGATCACGTCGGCGAGCTGGTCGGACTCGACTCCGGGCGACTCGACGTGGAAGTAGGCGTAGAGGTCTGAGCCGAGCGACTCGACCAGATCGATCTCCGCCTCGAAGACGACCCCCCGCTCGCTCGCCAGGTCGCCGATCAGCTCGGCGTCCTCGAAGCTCTCCGGGCGCAGCCCGGCGACCACCGGGCCATCGGCCTGCTTGACGTCCCCGCCCAGCTCGGCATCGCCGATCGGCAGCTTTACCTTGCCGCCTGAGATCTCCGCCGGCATGAAGTTCATCGCCGGCGAGCCGATGAAGCCGGCGACGAAGAGGTTGAGCGGGTCCTCGTACAGCTCGGCCGGGGTGCCGACCTGCTGCAGGACGCCGGCCCGCATCACCGCGACCCGGTCGCCGAGCGTCATCGCCTCGGTCTGGTCGTGGGTGACGTAGACCGTGGTCGTCTCCAGCTTCGACTGCAGCCGCGCCACCTCGGTCCGCATCTGCACCCGCAGCTTGGCGTCGAGGTTGGAGAGCGGCTCGTCCATCAGGAAGGCCTTCGGGTCGCGCACGATCGCGCGGCCCATCGCCACCCGCTGGCGCTGCCCGCCGGAGAGGTTGGCCGGGCGCCGGTCGAGGTGCGGGATCAGGTCGAGCGTCTTCGCCGCCTCCTCCACCTTGCGGCCGATCTCCTCCTTCTCGACGCCGGCCAGCTTCAGCGCGAAGCCCATGTTCTCGCGCACGGTCATGTGCGGGTAGAGCGCGTAGTTCTGGAAGACCATCGCGATATCGCGGTCCTTTGGCGCACGGTCGTTCATCTGCTCGCCGCCGATCTTCAACTCGCCCCTGGTGATGTCCTCCAGCCCGGCGATCATCCGCAGCGCGGTCGACTTGCCGCAGCCGGACGGGCCGACGAGGATCATGAACTCGCCGTCGCCGATCTCGAGGTCCATCTCCTTGACGGCTTCCTGGCCGTCGGCGAAGACCTTGGTCACTCCTTCGAGGGTTATCTCTGACATCGCTGGCTCCTTATCCCTTCACGGCCCCGGCGGTGAGGCCGGAGACGATTCGGCGCTGGAATAACAGGACGAAGACGATGATCGGCACGGTCACGACGACCGCTGCCGCGGCGATGCTGCCGGTCGGCTGGGTGAACGACGACTCGCCGGTGAAGAACGCCAGCGCGGCCGGGACCGTGCGCGACGCATCCGAGGAGGTCAGCGAGATCGCGAAGAGGAAGTCGTTCCAGGCGAAGATGAAGACGAGGATCGCCGCCGTGAACATGCCCGGCGCGGCCAGCGGCACGATCACCTTGGTGAAGGCCTGGAACGGGGTCGCGCCGTCGACCTGGGCGGCCTGCTCCAGCTCCCAGGGGATCTCGCGGAAGAAGGCGACGAGGACGTAGATCGCCAGCGGAAGCGAGAAGGTCAGGTAGGGGATGATCAGGCCGGGATAGGTGTCATAGAGGCCGATCGCCCGCCACATGTCGAACAGCGGCCCCACCGTCGAGATCGGCGGGAACATCGCGATCGCCAGCGCCCCGGCGAGGATCAGGCGCTTGCCGGGGAATTCGAGCCGGGCGATCGCGTAGGCGGCGAAGGAGGCGAAGGTGATCGCGATCACCGTCGTGCTCAGCGCGATCAGGATCGAGTTGATCAGCGGCTTGATGAAGGGGCTGTTGTCGATACCCCCTTCGAACAGGCTCTTGTAGTTGTCGAAGGAGATATTGGCGGGCAGGAAGCGCTGGTCGGCGACCGCTTCGGGCGGCTTCAACGAGAGCGAGATCAGCCAGACGACTGGGATCAGCGCAACGACCAGCACCGCCAGGATGGCGATGCTCCAGAGGGCGTACTCGCGGCTTCCTCGTCCCATCGCTAACCCCCCGGTCGCCCTTCCTCGAGGCGGGTGCCCAGCCCGCGCACGAAGACGAACGCGATCAGGAAGACGCAGATGAAGATCAGCACCGAGACCGCCGAGCCGAGGCCGAGGTTGAGGCGCGAGATCAGCTGGTTGAAGCCGAGGATCGAGACCGATTCGGTGTCCTGCGCACCGCGGGTCATGATGAAGATCGTGTCGAAGACGCGGAAGGCGTCGAGGGTGCGGAAGAGCAGCGCGACGAGGATCGCCGGCTTCATCAACGGCAGGGTGATGCGGGTGAAGCGCTGCCATGCCGTTGCCCCGTCGACCTTGGCCGCCTCGTAGAGCTGGCTGTCGATCGTGACCAGCCCGGCGAGCAGCAGCAGCGCCATGAACGGCGTGGTCTTCCAGACCTCGGCCATGATGATCACGGCGAAGGAGCTGAAGCGCCCGCCGAACCAGTCCATGTCGTCGGCGATCAGCGGCAGGTGATTGACGAAGCCGGTGTCGGGCGCGAAGGCGAACTGCCAGGCGAAGGCGGCGACCACGGTGATGATTCCGTAGGGGATCAGCACCGAGGTGCGGACGACGCCGCGGCCGAAGATCGCCCGGTACATGACCAGTGCGATCGCCATCCCCAGGACCAGCTCGATCGCGACCGAGATGACCATCACGAAGGCGGTGTTGAAGAGGTCGGTCCACCAGAGTTCGGAGCTGAGGATGGCGCCGTAGTTGTCGAGCCCGACGAAGCCGCTGATTTCGGGGAAGCGAAGGTCGATCTGCTGCAGCGAGAGGACGACTGCGTAGCCGATCGGGTAGGCGGTCACCGCCAGCATCGCGATCACCGCCGGGGCGCAAAGAAGCCAGGCGAGCCGGTGCTCGGAGCGGGTCCGCTGGCTGGCTGCCGGGTGTGGTTGCGCGCTCGCCTCCATCAGAACAGCCCTTCATGCTTGACCGCGGCTTCGAGGTTCGACTTCAGTTCCCCGTAGATGGAGCTCGTGTCTTCGGGGTCGATCTTGTCCGGGGGGTGGAGCGTGCGCTGCAGCGCGAGCGAGACGTCCTGGTAGGCGGGCGTGGTCGGTCGCGGCCCGGACGCTTCGATCGATTCCTTGACCAGGCCGGCGAAGCCGGGGTAGGCCTCGGTCACGACTTTGTTCTTGTAGAGGTCGGAGCGGGAGGGGGGCAGTCCGTCGAGTTCGACCGCGGTCAGCTGGCTCTCTCGCCCGGCGAGGCAGGCAGCGGCGTCGAAGGCGACGTCCTTGTGTTCCGAGAAGGAGCTGACGGCGAGGTTGAAGCCGCCCAGCGGGGGTTTGCTCGGCCGCTTCGCATCGATGCGCGGAAAGCGCGCGTAGCCCATCTCCTTGCCGATTTCCGGCGCTTCGCTCTGGGCGCTCGCGTAGGCGAACGTGTAGTTGGTCATGAAGGCCGATTCCCCCGCCTCGAAGGCCAGCCGGGAGCTGTCCTCGTCGGAGGTGGAGAGGCTTGGCGGGGCGGCGGAGGAGTTCGCCAGCCGCCCCATAACCTCGAGCGCTTTTTCGGTCGGGCCCTGCTTCAGGTCGACCGTTTCCGGTCCCGAGAGGATCGGCGTGCCGGCGCTTTCGATCAGGGCGTTGGCCCAGACCATGAAGCCCTCGTAGCGATTAGCCTGCACCTGGATCGTGCCCGAGTTGTTGCGCCCGAGCTTTTCCGCCTGTTCGATCATCTCGTCCCAGGTGCGCGGCGGCTTCGGCACCAGGTCTTTGCGGTACCAGAGCAGCTGGGTGTTGGTGTTGAAGGGCGCCGCGTAGAGCCTGCTTTCGAAGGAGGCCGTCTCGATCACGTTGGGGAAGACCTTTTCGGTCACCTGTTTCTTCAACGGCCCCTTCCACTCTTCGACCCAGCCGGCGTTGGCGAACTCGCCGGTCCAGATCACGTCCATGCCGACGATGTCGATCGACGGATCCTCGGCACCGAGTCGCCGGACCAACTGTTCGCGCTGCTGGCTCGCGTCAGTAGGGAGAAACTCCGGTTCGACCTTGTAGCGCCCGCCCGATTCCTTCGAGCAGCGTTCGGCGACGGTTTCGATCGTGCCGCCGGGCTGGATCGCGACGAACCAGCTCAGCGTCGGCGGGCCGGCGTTCGCCGAACTACCGCACCCGCTGAGAGCGCCGGTGGCGACCACCACCGCCCCGATGGCTAGGAGAGCCGCGGTCACCGCGCGCACTGTCAATCTCGTTCCTCCATCGTCCACCCCGCAGCCAGCGGGCCAACAGGGTGCACAAAGGGAATGCCCGGATACGCGAGCGCTTAAACGGTGAGCGAGTGCCAGGCGCTAGCCGCGGCGGCGAGCGGGACAGTCAAGCTGCGGTCACCGGCGGCAACGTCGATGGCATCGCCTCCGACTTTGCCAAGGGGGATGACCGCGACACCGTCGCCGGCGAGCGCCTCGAGCTTCTCGCGCTCGCCGCTGATGACGAATCCCCCCGAGCCCTCGCCGAACAACGCCTCCTCGGGCGAGCAGCCGCGCTCGCGCAGGTGCTGGAGGTCGACCTGGCAGCCGATGCCGGCGCCGATCGCCGCCTCGGCGAGGGCGCAGGCGAGGCCGCCATCGCTGACGTCGTGGGCAGAGGCGAGCACGCCGGCACGGACGGCTTTTCGAACTGCGGTGCAGGCAGCGGCGACGGCGGCGACGTCGGGCTGGGGGAGACCGGCATCGAGCTCGCCGCGCTGCTTGGCCAGCTCCGAGCCCGCCGGCGAGGGTTCGAACGGCCCGAGCAGGGCGATCGCGTCGCCCTCGTGGGCGAAGGCGCTCGGCGCGGCCAGAGCCGGGTCGGGCAGCTCGCCGACCATGCCGACCACCGGGGTCGGGTAGATCGGGCCTTCCGGCCCCTCGTTGTAGAGGGAGACATTGCCGCCTACCACCGGCACGCCGAGCGCTTCGCAGGTTTCGGCGAGGGCGCTGACCGCGCGATCAAGCTGCCAGGCGGGGACCGGCTTCTCCGGGTTGCCGAAGTTGAGGCAGTTGGTCAGGCCGAGCGGCTCGGCGCCGGCGCAGGCGAGATTTTGGGCGCACTCGAGAACCGCCTCCACCGTGCCGGCGTAGGGATCGCAGGCGACCCGCCGCCCGTTGCCGTCGATCGAGACCGCGATCGCCCTGTCGGCCTCGGGGATCGCCAGCACCGCCGCGTCGGCGCTCTCCGGCCGCCGCGCCGTGCGCGAGCCGACGATCGAGTCGTACTGCTCGAAGGCCCAGCGCTTGGAGGCGACGCTGGGGGAAGCGAGCAGGGCGAGCAGCGTCTCCTCCCCCGAAGCGCCCGGGTCCAACGTCGCCCGGTTGCCGTAGATCCAGCCCTCGGGCTCGGCCGGGCTGAGGTCATACAGCGGACAGCCGTCGACCAGCGCCTCGACCGGCATCTCGCCGACGACCTCCTCACCGCGCAGCACCCGCACCAGGCCGCTGCCGGTGATGGCGCCGATCTCCGCGGCGCCGGTCTGCCATTTCTCGCAGACCGCGATCACCTCGCCGACCTTCGCCGGATCGACCACCGCCAGCATCCGCTCCTGCGACTCGGAGACCATGATCTCGAAGGGCTCCATGTCGGCCTCGCGCAGCGGCACGCGCGTGACGTCGAGGTCGATCCCGACCCCACCCGCCGAGGCCATCTCGCTCGCCGACGAGGTGAGGCCTGCGGCGCCGAGGTCCTGCAGCGAGACCAGCAGCCCCTTTCCGAGGAGCTCCAGACAGCACTCGAGCACCTTCGACTCCTCGAACGGGTCGCCGATCTGCACCGTCGGCCGCTTGGCGTCGTCGCCATCGCCGAGCTCGGCCGAGGCGAGCACCGAGGCGCCGCCGATCCCGTCGCGCCCGGTCGAGGCGCCCATCAGGACGACCGCGTTGCCGATCCCGGCGGCGGCCGCGCGCACCATCTCCGCCTGACGGGCGATCCCGACACACATCGCGTTGACCAGGCAGTTGTGCTCGTAGGGGGCCTCGAAGTAGATCTCGCCGCCGACGTTGGGCACGCCGATCGAGTTGCCGTAATGGCCGATCCCCCGTACCGCGCCGTCGAGCAGGTGGCGTGAGCGCACCGAGTCGAGCTCGCCGAAGCGCAGCGAGTCGAGGATCGCGATCGGCCGCGCGCCGAGGGCGAAGACGTCGCGCAGGATGCCGCCGACCCCGGTCGCCGCCCCCTGGAAGGGCTCGACCGCGCTCGGGTGGTTGTGGGACTCGACCTTGAAGGCGATCGCGTAGCCCTTGCCGATGTCGACGGCGCCGGCGTTCTCGCCCGGCCCCATCACCACCCGCTCGCCCTCGGTCGGCAGCCGCCGCAGCAGCTTGCGCGAGTGCTTGTAAGCGCAGTGCTCGGACCAGAGCAGGCTGAACATCGCCAGCTCGACCCCGTTGGGCTCGCGCCCGAGCTTCTCGCAGATCAGCAGGTACTCGGCCTTGGTCAGGCCGAGTACCTCATACTCCGCCGGCTGCTCTGCTCCCGTGGACGGCGGAGGAGTCAGAGATGGACCGCCGTCCACTCCCGCGTCCGCGGCGGCGGGGGTCACGCCGGGCTCCCCGCAACGGCTTCGAATACGCGCAGCCCATCGGTCGACCCGGTCATCGCGTCGACCGCGTGCTCGGGGTGGGGCATCAGGCCGAGCACGTTGCCGGCCGCGTTGCGCACACCGGCGATGTCGCGGGCCGAGCCGTTGGGGTTCTGCCCGGGCGCGTAGCGGAACGCCACTTGCCCGTCGGCCTCGATCGCGTCAAGCATCTCCTCGGGCGCCCAGTAGCGACCTTCGCCGTGCTTGGCCGGAATCGACAGCCGCTCGTGGAAGGATTCTCCACCCTCTGGGGGGGACAATCCTTCAGTCACCAACTCGACCTGGCGGCAGACGAAGCGCATGCTCTCGTTGAGCAGCAGGGCGCCGGGGAGCAGGCCCGCTTCGCAGAGGACCTGGAAGCCGTTGCAGATCCCCAGCACCGGCCCGCCCTCTGCGGCGAACTCCGCCACCGCCTCCATCGCCGGCGAGTAGCGCGCGATCGCCCCCGCCCGCAGGTAGTCGCCGTAGGAGAAGCCGCCGGGGACGACGACGGCGTCGACGCCGTCCAGGTCGCGCTCTTCGTGCCAGATCAGCCTCGCCTCGCCACTCAGCTCGCAGGCGTGCAGGGCGTCCCGCTCGTCGCAGGAGCCGGGGAACTGGACGACGCCCCAGAGCATCAGGCGCCGTCGATGCTCTCTATCTCGAAGTCCTCGATCAGCGGGTTGGCGAGCAGCTTCTCGCAGAGCTCCGTCAGCCGCGCCGGGTCCTCCGCCTCCAGCTCGACCATCCGCCCGACTCGCACGTGCTCGATCCCTTCGAAGCCGAGCGCGGGCAGCGCCCGCTCGACCGCCTTGCCCTGGGGGTCGAGGATCCCCTCCTTCGGCCGGATCAGGACCCTCGCTTTCGCCACTAGAACGAGCGCTCCGTGATCCGCTCGTAGGCCTCGACGTACTTGGCCCGCGTCTGCTCGATCACGTCGGCAGGCAGCTCGGGCGCCGGCGGCTTGTGGTCCCAGCCGGCGGCGTCGGCCCAGTCGCGCACGAACTGCTTGTCGAAGGACGGCTGCGTCTTTCCCGGTGCGTAGCGATCGGCCGGCCAGAAGCGAGAGGAGTCGGGGGTGAGAACCTCGTCGCCGAGGACAATCTCCGCGCCGGCATGGCTGCCGAACTCGAACTTGGTGTCGGCGAGGATGATCCCCCGCTCGGCCGCGTGCTCGGCGCCGCGCTGGTAGACCTCGATCGAGATCCGCCGCAACTCCTCCATCAGCGCCCGGTCGCCGACGATCTCCGCCGCCCGCTCGAAGTCGACGTTCTCGTCGTGGTCGCCGATCTCGGCCTTGGTCGCCGGGGTGAAGATCGGCTCCGGCAGCTTGTCGGACTCGAGCAGGTTGGGCGGCAGCTCGATCCCACAGACCGCGCCGCCGGCCTTGTATTCTTTCCAGCCCGAGCCGGAGAGGTAGCCGCGGACGACGCACTCGACCGGGTACATCTCCAGCCGCCGCACCCGCATCCCGCGTTCCATCGCTTCCTCGGGAACGTCAGCGGAGAGGAAGTGGTTGGGGACGATGTCGCCGGTCAGCTCGAACCAGAATTCCGAGATCCGGTTCAGCACCTTCCCCTTGTCGGGGATCGGCGTCGGCATCACCACGTCGTAGATCGAGATCCGGTCCGAGGCGACCATCAACAGGTCGTCCTCCCACTCGTAGATCTCGCGCACCTTGCCCGAGGAATGGAGCTTCAGGTCGGCAACCGCTGGCATTAAGCCGATGCTAACCATCGGCGAAGCGGAGGGCCTTTGCGGCTGCGTCTGCGAACCTATGCGCGCGATGCTTCCTCCGGAACCCAAGAGCTCTCCACTGGTGCAGACCCTGCGCTGGTCGTTCCGGCCGCTGCCCTTCATGCAGGAGTGTCGGGAGAAGTACGGCGATTCGTTCAGCGTCAAGTTCCTCAGCTTCGAGCGGCCGATGGTGATGATCTCCGATCCGGCGGCGATCAAGGCCCTCTATACCGAGCGCTCGCACGGTCTCCCGCCCGGTCGCGAGGTGGTGCTGACCCCGGTTGTCGGCGCGCGCTCGGTGCTGGTGATCGAGGGCGCAGACCACCTCGCCCATCGCAAAGTGATGCTGCCCGCCTTCCACGGCGAGCGGATGCGCTCCTACGAGCCGATCGTCAGTGAGATCGTCGACGCCGAGATCGACTCCTGGCCGCTCGGCGAGGAGTTCGCGATCCACCCACACATGCAGGCGATGACGTTGGAGGTCATCCTCCGCGTCGTCTTCGGCGTCGCCGAGGGGCCGCGATTGGAGCAACTGCGCGTCGTGCTGACGCAACTGCTGGAGGAAACCGCGTCGCCCTTCACCCAGCTGATCGGCCTGGCCTCCCGGCGCTTCGGCGGTCGTGGGCCCTGGACGAGATTCGTGGCCCAGCTGAAGGCGGTCGACGAGCTGCTCTACGCCGAGATCGCCGAGCACCGCTCGAAGGACGATCTGGAGGAGCGCGACGACATCCTCTCGCAGCTGATGCAGGCCCGTTTCGAGGACGGCGAGGCGATGAGCGACACCGACCTGCGCGACCAGCTGATGACGTTGCTGCTCGCCGGCCACGAGACTACGGCGACGGCCCTCGCCTGGACCTTCGACCTGCTGCTGCGCCACCCGCGCGAGCTTGCCCGCCTGCGCGAATCGCTCGAGGCGGGCGAGGACGACTACCTGCGGGCGACGATCAGCGAGTCGCTGCGATTGCGGCCGGTGGTGCCGCTGGCCGGGCGCCGCCTCGCCAAGGATCTCGAGGCCGACGGCCTCACCCTGCCGGCCGGGACCGACGTCACGCCGGCGATCTGGCTCGCCCACACCCGCGCCGACGCCTACCCCGAGCCTTTCGCCTTCCGTCCCGAGCGCTTCCTCGAGGACCAACCCGACACCTACGCCTGGATCCCCTTCGGAGGCGGCATCCGCCGTTGCCTCGGCGCCTCCTTCGCCGAGTTCGAGATGCGGATCGTCCTGCGCGAGGTGCTGACCCGCTGTGAGCTGCGCAAGGCCAACCCGAGGCCGGAGAAGATCGGTCGCCGCAACATCACCCTCTCGCCGAAGGACGGCACCCCGGTCGTCCTCAACGCACGCCACCCGGCACGCGAACCAGAGCTAGTCGCTGCCTGAGCTTCCGTAGACGTGCCGGAAGTTGAGTACCCATATGGGCCGCTAACTTGCGGCACGTGCCGCCGGGTGCTCGCCGGCCCAGCGGGCGATGACGCTCGAGCCGGAGACGACCTCGCCGTCGTCGAGGATCAGGATCGGCACCTCGTTGGTGCCGCTCAGCCTCTTGATCTCCGCTCGCTCCTCGTCGCGCCCACCCCAGGTCCAGGGCATCAACCGGTAGCCGCCCACCGTACGCAGCTCGTACTTGTACCCGGCCGCATCGAGCGCCTTAGCCGCCTTCGCGCACGGATGCGCAAACGCCGGCCCCGTTTTCTTCTGCCCGCAGGTGTAGAGGATCACGGCCGCAGATCCTACTCGGGCGGCTCTGCCGGAACAGATGCTACGCTCGTAGCACAATGGTAGAAGTCGCCATGAGGGAGTTGAGAAACGACACCGCCGGCGTCCTGCGCCGCGTCGAGGGGGGCGAGTCGATCGTGATCACGAAGCGAGGGAAGCCCGTGGCCGAGGTCGTGCCTCATCGACTCCGTGAGCCACGCTGGATGCCACGCGACGAACTAGTCGAGTTGCTTAAAACGCATTCTGCCGATCCGGGCTTGCGAGACGATCTGAAGCGCATCGCGGGTGAAACGATTGCCGAAGACGGCCTCGATCGACTGTGGTAAGCAGCCAGGAAGACTCGCGAGGCCTCCTCGACACCTCGGTTCTCATCGCAATCGAGAGCGGCAGGTCGCTTCGCACGGAGGCGATACCCGAGACCGTCGCGATCTCGGTGGTGACGAAGGCGGAGTTACGGGTTGGCATCTTCGCTGCGGAGAACATCGAGACGCGCGACCGGCGGTTGGCGACTTTCGAGCTCGCGAATCGCATCGTCTCGCTTCCAGTCGACGAGGCCGTGTCCCGGGCGTGGGCGCAAATGCGAGCTTATGCGCGCGCTTCCGAACAAAAGGTCAGAGTCAACGACATGTGGATTGCCGCGACCGCCGCGGCACAAGAGATCCCTGTCCTAACCCAGGACGGCGACTTCGATGCCCTCAACGGCGTAGCCGGTCTGACCGTTATCCCGGTCTGATCGCGCGCGTTGCACCGAACGCCAGTGCGAAGCCATCGGCGGTCGCCTGTCCTGCCTCCGGCGCCGCGACTTTCAGCGTCAGATCGCAGCAGCCTTCCGTCAGCGTGAGGTCGAGAAAGGCGCAGCGCTCACGCTCCGCTCCGACGATGTCCTCCAGCCGCCCCCGCGTTCGGATGTCCTGATCGAAAGCGCAATAGGTGGGTTGCGCCGCTCCGTCGGTGCTCGATCAGGCTCTCGGAGCCGACCTCGCCATCTTTCTAGTGTAGGCACGACGTGAACGCCAGTCCGGAATCGAAGAACGAAGCCGTCATCCATCGCTTCTATGAGGAGCTGTGGAATTGCTGGCGCGTCGATGTGGCTGACGAGATCGTCTCTGAGGCTGTCCTCTTCCGCGGATCGCTCGGCAGGGTCTGTGAGGGGCGGGATGAGTTCAAGTGCTACGTCGAAGATGTACGGGCGGCTTTCCCCGACTGGCACAACCGCATCGACGAAGTCATCTCCGATGGAGATCGAGTGGTGACCCGCATGACCTGGACAGGTACCCATCGCGGTTTGCTCGGAGACCTCAAGCCGACCGGCGCCCGAGTCGAGTACGGGGGCGCCAGCTTCTTCCGTCTCGACGGCGATCTGATCGAGGAGGCGTGGGTGGTCGGAGATACGCAGGAGTTGTGGCGCGCCCTTGGCGTGCTCCCCGCGCGGATAGGTAAATAACTAGTCCAGCCGCTCGAAGATCGCCGGGCCGTGGCTCAGGTAGGCGTTGTCGTCAAGCCGGTGTCGCGATCTAGATCGGGGGGCGTCGGCGAGGAGATCGACACAGCGAGCAACGCCTTTACGAATTCTCAAACACCATGGCAATCCTTGTACCTTTTCCCGCTTCCGCATGGGCATCGCTTGTTTCGACCGACCTTTTGAACGGCAAGTGGTGAACTGGAGCTGGGTGCCTTCAAAACTAGGTCACTGACGGCAAATTGCCTGTCTGGCAATGAGGTCACCTGGTTTACCCAGGAGTAGCTGTGGCTGGCTCCGAGAGGATGGTGTCCGCTGGCTGGAGCGTGCTTCAAGCCTTCCGGCGGATGGACGGGCAAGATGACCGAATGTAAATCACTCCCTATCGTCCCTCTGGCCTCCGGTCTCTTGGCCATTTCCCGAACGATTCCGACCCCGACATCGACAATTGCCTCTGGCTGCCGCCTTTCTGTAAGGACCCGCATTGCCCGCTCAAGATCCGCGTCGGTCATCGCCGTCCATTGACCCGTCCAACGGATCGAGGCGAAGCCCTCGCCAGCATCTTTCTTTGCACTCCAATAGATCGCCTGAAACTCGTCCCATGGCATCTCGTCTTCCTCGGTATCGAAGTTCTCGAAGTTCGTCACCACAGCGGCGATGAAGTTGGGTGGTGGGGCACCATCTCGGTATCCAGTGAATAAGAAAGAGAGCCGACGGTTCTCGCGTGCAACCCGTTGAATATCGGGTTCTTTGAATCTCTTGTTGATCTCCTCGGTAAATCGCTCGATGGTCTGATGCGCAAAGTGATCGGGCTGGGCAGCGCGGAGTAGGGCGTTGGGAAGCCAGTCCCCAATCCGGAACCGGCCGGCCCGTGCCAGCCCCGAAAATCCGCAGATCAATCGGGCATCTGCAAGCCTGATAACGGTCGCCTTGTTCTCCGGAAGAACGCATGGCCTCCCGCGCTCATCAGTTAGCTGACGATCAGCGATATGGACGCACTGGTCCAGATTGGAGAGCGCCAAAATGATGGTCATGAGGAAAGGTTCCCAGGTTCCTCATGGCAGTCCAGAATCGTGCGGGCTTCCGCAGCCCGCAGCCGTTAGTAGTCGCGCAGCGCTTCCAAGCGCTCGAAGATCACCGGGATGTGGCCGAGGTAGGCGCCGTAGTCGAAGACCGCGTCGAGATCCAGGTCGGGAGCGGCTACGGCGAGCAGCTCGCGGAAGTGCATCCCCGTATCCCAGGCGCGCTGGGCGTTCTCCTGGACCACGCGGTAGGCGTCGTCGCGGCTGAGGCCGGACTCGACCAGGGCGGTCAGGGCGCGCTGGCTGAAGAGGGCGCCGTGGGTCAGCTCGAGGTTCTCCTTCATCCGCTCGGTGCGGATCGTCATTTCCGCCGCGACCTTGGTCGCCAGGTCCTGCATGTAGTCGAGGCCGATCGTCGCGTCGGGCAGGATCACCCGCTCGGCGCCGGAGTGGGAGATGTCGCGCTCGTGCCAGAGGGCGACGTTCTCGAGGCCGGTCTGGGCGTAGCCGCGCAGCACCCGGGCCAGGCCGGTGATCCGCTCGGTGCGGATCGGGTTGCGCTTGTGTGGCATTGCCGAGGAGCCCTTCTGGCCGGCGGCGAAAGGCTCCTCGACCTCGCGCACCTCGGTGCGCTGCAGGTTGCGGACCTCGGTGGCGAAGCGCTCGAGGCCGGCGCCGGCGATCGCGATTCGCGAGGTCAGGACCGCGTGGCGGTCGCGCGGGATGACCTGGGTGGCGACATCCTCGCGCTGCAGCCCCAGCCGCTCCATAACCCGCGCCTCGACCGCCGGCGGCACCGAGGCGTAGGTCCCGACCGCACCGGAGAGCTTGCCGAAGCGCAGCTGCTCGAAGGCGTCGGTCAGCCGGGCGAGGTTGCGGTCGGCCTCGAAGGCGAAGCCGGCGAGGCGCAGGCCGAAGGTCGTCGGCTCGGCGTGGACTCCGTGGGTGCGGCCGACGCAGAGCGTGTCGCGCTGCTCCAGCGCCCGCTCGATCAGGGCGTCGCGGTAGGCACGGGCGGAGGCAAGGACGATCTCACCGGCCTGGCCCAGCTGCAGCGCCAGCGCCGTGTCGAGCACGTCGGAGGAGGTGAGGCCGTAATGGATCCAGCGCCCGTGCTCGCCAACCGACTGGGCAACGACGTCGACGAACGCGGCGACGTCGTGGTCGGTGACCCGCTCGCGCTCCGCCACTGCCTCGACCGTGAAGGCAGCATTCGCCCGCGCCGCCTCCGCCGCCTCGGACGGCACGGCGCCCTCCTCGGCCCAGGCCTCGGTGGCCGCCAGCTCGACCTCGAGCCAGCACTCGAGCTTGCGCTGCTGGGACCAGACCTCGCCTATCTCCTTGCGGGTGTATCGAGATATCAAGCGTTGATTATGCGCACCGCGAGTAGGCCGGCATTTTTCGCCCCGTCGACGGCGACGCAGGCGACCGGAACCCCCGGCGGCATCTGCACCGCCGAGAGCAGCGCGTCGAGCCCGCCGAGGCTCTTGCCGAGGATCGGCACGCCGATCACCGGCAGGTCCGTGTGGGCGGCGGCGACGCCGGGCAGCGCGGCCGACATGCCCGCGCCGGCGATGATCACCCGCAGCCCGCGCATGCGCGCGCTGTGGCAGTACTCGCGGACCAGCTCGGGGTCGCGATGAGCGCTCATCACCCGCACCTCATAGCTGACGCCGGCCTCGTGCAGGGCCGCGCCCGCCGGCTGCATCTTGGGCTTGTCGTTTTTCGAGCCCATGATGATCCCGACGTAGGGCTCGTCGACCTCGATCTCCTCAAACGCTTTCTCGACCGCCGGCATCGTCGTAGCCCCGGTACTCGGCTTCGGCTCCTCTGAGATCTCGCTCATCTCTTCCTCTCTCGGTTCTAGAGTCATCTAACTGGGTACCCGCTCGACCGCGCGGGCGGCGATGTCGGAGCGGATCTGCATTCCATCGAAGGCGATCCGGCCGGCAGCATCGTATGCACGATCGCGCGCCTCGGCAGGCGTCGGACCGAGCGCGGTTACGTTGAGCACGCGGCCACCGGCGGTGACGACCTCGCCGTCCCGCTCGGCCGTGCCGGCGTGGGTCACCTCGGCCAGCTCCGCCGCCGCGGCGAGGCCGTGGATGACGTCGCCCTTCGAGGAGGACTCCGGGTAGCCGGCCGAGGCGAGGACCAGCGTGACCGCCCAGTCCTCGCCGAACTCGGCCCGGGCGCCGGCCAGGCCGCCCGGCTCGCGCGCCGCCAGGCAGAGCTCGAGCAGGTCGGAGCGCAGGCGCGGCAGCACCGCCTGCGTCTCGGGATCGCCGAAGCGGGTGTTGAACTCGAGCACCTTCGGGCCCTCCGGGCCGACCATCAGGCCGGCATAGAGGACGCCGTGGAAGGGCACTCCGCGGGCCGCCATCGCGGCGAGCGCGGGCCGGTGCACGGTATCGACGATCTCCTCGACCTCCGCCGGGCCGAAGCCCGGCACCGGCGAGTAGCTGCCCATACCGCCGGTGTTCGGTCCCTCGTCGCCGTCGAAGATCCGCTTGTAGTCCTGCGCCGGTGCCAGCGGCACGACGTTTTCGCCGTCGCAGAGGGCCAGCAGCGAGAGCTCTTCGCCCTCGAGGAACTCCTCCAGCACGACGGTCGTCTCACCGAAGCGCCGCTCGCCGAAGAAAATCTCAATCGCGCCTCGCGCCGAGGCTTCGGAGTCGCAGACGATCACGCCCTTGCCGGCGGCCAGGCCGTCTGCCTTGAGGACCGCCGGATAGGGAGAGCTGGCGAGGTGCTCTAGCGCCTCCTCACGGCTGCGCAGGAGGACGTGGGAGGCGGTCGGCACCCCGGCCTCCGCCATCACTTGCTTGGCGAAAGCCTTCGATCCCTCCAGCTCTGCGGCGGCGCCGCTCGGCCCGAAAGCGGCGATCCCGGCGGCCTCGAGCGCGTCGACCGCCCCACCTACCAGCGGCACCTCCGGTCCGACCACGACGAGGTCGACGGCGCGCTCACGCGCCGCACCGACGATCGCCTCGACGTCGCCGGCGCCGACCCCCGCCAGGCACTCGGCGTCGGCGGCGATCCCGGCGTTGCCGGGAGCACAGAGCAGCTCGGGGGAGCGGGACGAGCGGGCGAGGGCGCGCACCATCGCGTGCTCGCGACCGCCTCCCCCTACGACCAGAACTTTCAAGCCCAACCTCTAGAGCGAGTCGGACAGCTCATCCGCCGGCATCGCCGTCAGCGTCTGGCTGGTCATAGTCCCCCGCGAGCCAAGCTCCACAGAGACCTTCGCCATCGTCTTCTCATCAGGAGCCTCGACGATCGTGATGAAGTCGTACTGCCCCAAGGTTGCGTACTGCGCTTGGACTTTGGCTCCAATCTGTTCGACCTCCTTGTTCACCTCGGCAACCCGTCCGGGGTTGTTCTTGAGGGTGCGAACGCCCTCGGCGGTCAAGTTGGTCAGCATCACGTAAGTAGGCATAGCAATCTCCTCTCGGCGGGCAGGGTAATTCGAGCCTACGTCAATCGCGCCGGTTGAGGAAGGGGATCGGGGGTACCCCCCTCCTGCAACCCGCGTCGATCGCTGGGCGAGGGTTCACGCCCCTGCGGCTCACAAGTTGCCGGAGGGGGGTACCCCCGATCCCCTTGTCAAGCTGCCGACTCAGCCGTCGTAGCCGACGTGCACGTGATCGCAGTGGTCTGCCCTGGCGAAAGCGGGGCCCGGGCCGTCCACGTCAAAGCAGTAGATGAGCTCCGTCGGCATCGCCGGCGCCGGGAGCTGCGAGAGCGTCGTCGCCAGTTCGCCACAGGGTGCGGTAGGCGCCGTGTCGGTGCAGGAGACGCCGTCGACAGCGGCGATGTCCATCGCCCGGCCGTAGTAGTGGTTGGAGACATTGCCTTCGCTGGTGTACTCGGAGTGATCGGAGCGCAGCGCCGAGATCGTGATCTGGTGCGACTGCGTGATCGCGCCGAGGAGGCCGACGATGCGTGGGTCGATTGCGCCGCTGTTGAGGTCCTGCTTCTCCAGTTCGTTGGAGAGGGTCAGGTTGCTCCAGTTGATCGGGGCGATCACGGCGTTGGGCAGAGTCAGCGCCCAGTCGACCGTGCCGGCCTTGCATTTACCTTCGATCCGTTCGGCTTCGCTCAGCACTGCGTCGACGTACCACTGGGCATGGTTGTGTTCGAACAGGCCCGCCCGCAGGCTGCCCTGCGACCAGATCATCCGCGCCAGGGTGGCTGCCGAGTCGGCCGGGTCCTCGTGGCGGAGGCGGCCGTCTCCGTCGCCATCGACCGCGTAGGCCTTCCACTCGCTGCCGACCAAGCCGAGCGCGCTGTGGCGCTGAAGTTCGGATTTCGACATGCCGCGGCCAAAGTTCGACTCCAGCCGGGCAACCGCGGCCAGCGCCCAGACGCCTCGCTGGCCAAGGTCATAGCGGGCGGCGGCGTTCTCAAAGGCATTGAGGTATTCGGTCGGGATCCGCTTGCGCCACGGCTTCGCCGCGTCGCAGCTCAGCACCGTCAGCTTCGGCGTCAGTTCGAAGGCACCCGAGACTGCGCCGCCACCCAGCTGGCCGTAGCACTGCGCATTGGCGAGCACCTCGGCGACGTACCAGTCGGCGTGGTTGTAGGCGAAGACGGCGTTGTACCAGTCGGTCGGAGCGCCGGCGGCGCGCAGGTAGCCGGCGGCGGCGAAGATCGCGTCTTCGGGGTTGAACGGATCCGCGACCCCGTCGCCGTTGGCGTCGACCCCATAGCCGCCCCAGGTTTCCGGCATGAACTGCATCCAGCCGACAGCGCCCGCCGAGGAGACGTTGAGGTTGGTGCCGAAGGCGGTCTCGATCCCGTTGATCGCGGCGAGCACGCTGGCACCCTGGGGGCCGAGGCCGTAGGCGGTGGCGGCGCGCTGGTAGATCGGCACGAGGACCGCCGGCACGCCGGACGGGGCGCAGCTGGAGCCGGGGAGGAGGGGGACGGAGAAAGAGGGAGGCACGGCGGGCGCTCCCTTGGCGCCGTCTTCGCCTTTCGCTTCTTCTGCGGCTTGCGGCGTAGCGCCCACTTCCGGCTTTGCCGTGATCCCGCCGCCGTTGCTCGGCTTGGGGGCCGGCGCTGGTTCCGGCGCGGCGAGGCTGTCGCCCTGCTTTACGGTCGGCGCTGGGGCGGGCGCTTCGGTCTGGCTGGCAGCCGTGCCGCTTTCGCCCGCCGCCGTTTCGCCGGCCGGCGTCCAGGGCGCGATCGTCGCTTCGGCCAGGGCGCCCGGAGCGGCGATGGCCAGCATTGCGGCAACCCCGGCGAAGATTGCTCCCAGCCGTCGCATCAGCCTCGAACGTCCGTGATCACCCATGACCCCTGCTTTTTGCTCAACTCGAGTCGCAGCTCGCTGGTCAGGCCGACCCGCAGCAGGGAGACGCTGACCGTGTAGGCCTTGCCGGCGCGCGGGCCGGGGACGAGGTTGACGACACGGGCTTTCGGCACCTTGGCGTCAGCCGGTAGGCGCGGCGGCCGTTCGCTAAGCGCCGTCGCCAGCTCCGCAGTCGCGGTTTCGCCGAAGACAGTTTTCGCCCGTGCCGGGCGCTGGCCGATCTCATAGAAGACGAAGGCTTCGGAGAAGCGGCGCGCCACTTTCATCGCGGCGGGACCGGCCGGTACCGGCTTGGCGCTTGAAGTCGTTGCCCCGGCGGCGCCTTCGGAGGGCGTGGCGTCGGTGCTCGTTTCCGTAGCGCTTTCAGGCGTTTCGGGTTCGACCGTGCCCGCGTCGCCTTCGGTGGCCTTCGAAACGCCGACTCCCTTGCCGACCCCGAAGTTGGGCGGGACGCCATGTAGTGCCGGCCCCTGCCGATGCGTGACGCTGGGCTGGGGCGCGGCGGAAGGGGTTGCGGCCTGCGTCGCCACCGCCACCTGCTCGGGCGCTGCTTCGTCGCGGGGGTGCAGGAGCACGCCCGCCCCGACCGCGGCCAGGGCGATCGCAACCAGCGCCGCTGCGCTGGCGCTGCGGCCCGAGGGGGTTTGGCCGGCGAACCGCTCCCGCAGCGGCCAGAGCAGGCCCCGCTCGACCGACCAGGCAGCCCGCTCGAAGGGCCAGCGGACGACGTCGGCAAGGCCGGCGAGGAAGCGCGCGCCACGCCCCCTCGGATTCCCGTTGATGTGGACTCGTCTCAGCATCTGCTTGAAGCACACACAGCTTACGTCGGATTTACTGCACTTTTCCTAAAGCGCCGCCGCCTGGATTGCGCTTCCCAGCTCAAAAACCAGCTCGCCGTCGGAAGTATCGATCCGCACGGCGTCACCTTCGCCGAACTCGCCCTCGAGGATCTTCAGCGCCAGCTTGTCGACCAGCTGCCTCTGGATCACCCGCTTCAGGGGCCGCGCGCCGTAGGTAGGGTCGTAGCCGAGGTTGCCGAGCAGCGTCCGTGCGTCGTCGGTCAGCTCGACCTCGATCCCGCGCTCGCGCACCCGTCCAATGAGCTGCTCCACCTGCAGCTCGACGATGCGGCCGATGTCGGCCTTTGAGAGCCGGTGGAAGATCACCGTGTCGTCGATCCGGTTGAGGAACTCCGGCTTGAAGGTCGAGGCCAGCACCTCTTCGATCTGCTCGCGGATCTTCTCGTCGACCGCCTCGCCGACGATCCGGTCGCTGCCGACGTTCGAGGTCATGATCAGCACCGTGTTGGTGAAGCTGACCGTGCGCCCCTGGCCGTCGGTGAGGCGGCCGTCGTCCATGATCTGCAGCAGCGTGTTGAAGACGTCGGGGTGGGCCTTCTCGATCTCGTCGAGCAGCACCACCGCGTAGGGTCGCCGTCGAACCGCCTCGGTCAGCTGCCCGCCCTCCTCGTAGCCGACGTAGCCGGGCGGCGCACCGATCAGCCGCGCCACCGTGTGTTTCTCCATGTACTCGGACATGTCGAGGCGGACGATCGCCTGCTCGGAGTCGAACATGAACTCCGCCAGAGCCTTCGCCAGCTCGGTCTTGCCGACCCCGGTGGGGCCGAGGAAGAGGAAGGAGCCGATCGGCCGGTTGGGATCGGAGAGGCCGGCGCGGGAGCGCCGCAGGGCGTTGGAGACGGCCGAGATCGCCTCGTCCTGGCCGATCACCCGCTCGTGCAGGCGCTCCTCCATCTGGATCAGCTTCTCGACCTCGCCCTCCATCAGGCGGCTGACCGGGATGCCGGTCCATTTGGCGACGACCTCGGCGACGTCCTCCTCGGTCACCTCGTCGGCCAGCATCGAGCCCCCTCCGGCGGCGTGTAGCTCGGCGATCCGTGCCTCTTGCTCGGCGACCGCCTTCTCCAGCTCGGGGATCTCGCCGTAACGCAGCTTCGCCGCCTGCTCGAGGTCGGCGTCGCGCTCGGCCCGCTCGGCTTCGCGCCCAGCCTCCTCCAGCTTCGCCTTCGCCTCGTTGATCGAGTCGATTGCCCCCTTCTCGTTCTGCCAGCGGGCGTTCATCTCGTTGAAGCTCTCGTTCAACTCGGCCAGCTCTGCCTTCAGTGCTTCGATCCGCGCCTTCGATGCCTCATCGGTCTCTTTTTTCATCGCCGCGCGCTCGATCTCGAGCTGCTGGATGCGCCGCTTGACCTCGTCGATCTCGGTCGGCATCGAGTCGATCTCGATCTTCAGCCGCGAGGCCGCCTCGTCGATCAGGTCGATCGCCTTGTCGGGCAGGAAGCGGTCGGCGATGTAGCGCTCGGACAGGGTCGCCGCCGCGACGATCGCCGAGTCCGTGATCCGCACCCCGTGGTGGTTCTCGTAGCGCTCCTTCAGCCCGCGCAGGATCGCGATCGTGTCGTTGAGGTCGGGCTCGCCGACGAGCACAGGCTGGAAGCGCCGCTCCAGCGCCGCGTCTTTCTCGATGTGCTTGCGGTACTCGTCCAGCGTCGTCGCCCCGACCGCGCGCAGCTCGCCCCGCGCCAGCATCGGCTTCAGCAGGTTGGCGGCGTCGACCGCGCCTTCGGCGGCGCCGGCGCCGACGATCGTGTGCAGCTCGTCGAGGAAGAGGACGATCTGGCCCTGGGCGTCCTGGACCTCGGAGAGGACCGCTTTCAGCCGCTCCTCGAACTCACCCCTGTATTTGGAGCCGGCCAGCAGCGAGCCGATGTCGAGCGCGATCACGCGGCGGTCGCGCAGGCTCTCCGGCACGTCCCCGGCGACGATCCGTTGCGCCAGGCCCTCGACGATCGCCGTCTTGCCGACGCCGGGGTCGCCGATCAGCACCGGGTTGTTCTTGGTGCGGCGGGAGAGGACCTGGATCACGCGGCGGATCTCCTCGTCGCGGCCGATCACCGGGTCGAGCTTGCCCGCCTCCGCCTCGACGGTCAGGTCGCGGCCGAATTTCTCCAGCGCCTGCACGCTGTCCTCGGGGTTGGGCGAGGTGACCTTGTGCGGGCCGCGCACCTCGGCCACCGCCTTTTCCAGCGAGCCCCGATCGGGGAGGACGTCGGCGACACCGGAGCCCTTGTCGGTGAGCGCGAGCAGGATGTGCTCGGTCGAGATGTACTCGTCGCCGAGCTTCTTCATCTCGTTCTCGGCCTGCTGAAGCGTCTTTACCAGGGCCGAGGACGGGTGTACCTCGGTGGTCTCACTCAGCTTGGGCAGCGCCTCGACGGCCTGAACCGCGCGAGCGGTGACGGCGTCGACATCCGCCCCCAGCTTCTGCAGGATTGGGACGACAAGCCCGTCGTCCTGTCGCACCAGCGCCACCAGCAGGTGGGCGGGGGCGATCTCGGAGTTGCGTCGCTCCGCGGCGAGGGCTTGCGCCGCGGCGACCGCTTCCTGGGACTTGACCGTGAACCTGTCGGGCTGCATCAGATTCCTTCCCTCGATATTCGCCGTTCGAGCTCGGCCGCGTGGTGCCGCATCCGCTCCAACTTGGCTCTCATCCTCTCGACCTCGGCTTCCATGTCGAGGACGATTTCGACTCCGGCCAAATTGAGGCCGGTGGAAGTCAGCTGCTGGATGTGGTGCAGCCGCTCGACGTCCTGCTGCGAGTAGAGGCGGGTGTTCTTGGCGGAGCGCTGGGGCTCGATCAGGCCCCGCGCCTCATACATCCGCAGCGTCTGCGGGTGCATGTGGGCGAGCTCGGCGGCGACCGAGATCATGAAGACGCCGCGCTCGGCGTCGACCGACGCAGTGACCGTTTCGCGCCGGATGCGTCGGCCACCGTTTCCCATGTCGGGCCGGGCGGCGCTCATCGCGCTGCCCTTCGCAGCAGCTCGGCACGCGGGTCGTCGCCGTTGAGGGCCTCAGCGAGCTCGTCGACCGCCTTCTGCTGCTCCTCGGTCAGCTCCTGCGGCATCTCGATCTCCAGCCGGTAGCGGATGTCCCCACGACCTTTTCCGCGTGGCCTTGGGGGTCCCTCGCCGCGCAGCCGCTGGATCGTGCCGTGCCTGGTCCCCGCCGGCACCTTGATCTTCTTCGTCCCGTCCAAGGTCGGCACCTCGATCGTCGCCCCGCGCAGCGCCTCGGCGATCGTGATCGGCACGGTCACCTCGAGGTTGCCGCCGTCGAGCCGCTTGAAGATCGGCGAGGCCGTGACCCGCGTGATCACGTAGAGGTCGCCGGGCGGGCCGCCACGTGGGCCGGCCTCGCCTTTGCCGGCGAGACGGATCCGCGCCCCGTCCTTGACCCCGGCCGGGATGTTGACCTTGTAGCGCTTGGTCTGCCGGGTCAGGCCGGAGCCGCCGCAGGTGGGGCAGGGGTCCTCGATGATCTGGCCGGCGCCGCCGCACTGCGGGCACGGCTGGCTGATCGAGAAGAGCCCCTGGCTCTCCACGTCGATGCCGCGTCCGCCGCAGCGCGGGCAGGTGACCGGGGCGGTGCCCGGTTTGGCGCCGCTGCCGTGGCAGGTCGTGCAGCGCTCTTCCTTGGGCACGCTGACGCTGACCTGGGCCCCGTTGACCGCCTGGTCGAAGCTGAGGCTGAGCTCGGTTTCGAGGTCGCGTCCGCGCTGCTGCTGAGCCTGGGCGCGGCCGCCCCCGCCGCGGCCGAAGAGGTTGGAGAGGATGTCGCCGAAGTCGGCGCCGCCTCCGGCGCCTCCGCCCGGGAAGCCCGCCGGGCCGAAAGGACCGGCGCCCGGACCCCCTGCCCCGCCACCGAAGCCACCGAACATGCCGCCCTGGTCGTACTGCTCGCGCTTCTCGGGGTCCGAGAGCGTGTCGTAGGCGCCCTGGACCTCCTTGAACTTCTCCTCCGCTGCGGCGTCGTCGGGGTTGCGGTCCGGGTGGTATTTGCGGGCCAGCCTGCGGTAGGCCTTCTTGATCTCGTCGTCCGACGCTTTCTTCGAGACCCCGAGAACCTTGTAGAGATCGTCAGCCAAGAGCGCCGCCCCTTACTCCGCCACCACCACGCGGGCAGGCCGGATCAACTGCTCGCCAAGGCGGTAGCCCTTCTGCATCGTCTCCACAACGGTCCCCGACTCGACCCCCTCGGCGGGCTGAGTAGAAAGCGCCTCGTGCAGGTTCGGATCGAACTTCTCCCCAGTCGGATCGACAGCTTCGATCCCGTTCTTCACCAGGGTCTCGCGCAGCCCACGGAAGACAAGCAGCACCCCATGCGCCAGCCCATCCTCCGAGTCTCCCTCTGGGTCCAGCCCGGCAGCCTGCAACGCCCGCTCAAGATCGTCGAGCACTGGCAACACGCCCCGAAGCACTTCAGCTTTCCCCCGAGCACCGGCAGCCTGAACCTCACTCGTCATCCGCCGGCGAAAGTTCTCGAAATCAGCTTTCGTCCGCTTGGCGAGGTCCAGGTACTCGTCTCTCTCGCGCTGGGTATCCGCCAGCAGTGCCTCAAAGTCTTGGTCGACCTGCTCCCCATCCGTGGGTGGTGCGGGGGAGGGGGGGGTCGAGGACGGACCGTGGCCCGCCCGCAGTGCCCCCCCCTCCCCCGCGACAGGACCCGCGGCTGAGGCGTCAGTCCCTCGGTCGTCTGACTCAGGCCTCATTTGTCGTCACCCTCGTCGACCACCTCAGCGTCAACGACCTCCTCCTCATCGTCAGAGGAGCCCTCCCCGTCAGAAGACGCGCCGTCGGCAGAAGCCGCTGCCGCCTCTTCCTGCGCGGCCGCATAGATCTGCTCGGACACTTTGGTCATCGCCGCGGTGAGCGCCTCGGTCTTGGCGTTGATCTCCTCGGCGCTCTCGGAGTCGAGCGCCTCGCGCACCTCTTTGATCGCCGCCTCGATCTCCTCTTTGTTGGAGGAGTCGATTTTGTCGCCCAGCTCCTCGACCTGTTTCTCGGACTGGTAGGCGAGGCTCTCGGCCATGTTGCGCGCCTCCGCCAGCTCGCGCTGCTTACGGTCGTCCTCTGCGTGGGACTCGGCGTCGGAGACCATGCTCTGGATCTCCTCCTCGGAGAGGCCGGAGCCGGATTTGATCTCGATTTTCTGCTCTTTGCCGGTGCCCAAATCTTTGGCGGTGACGTGGATGATCCCGTTGGCGTCGATGTCGAACGTGACCTCGATCTGCGGCAGGCCGCGCGGTGCCGGCGGAATCCCGGTGAGCTGGAACTTGCCCAGGCTCTTGTTGCCGCTCGCCATCTCGCGCTCGCCCTGCAGCACGTGGATCTCGACCGAGGGCTGGTTGTCGTCGGCGGTCGAGAAGATCTCCGACTTCTTCGTCGGGATCGTCGTGTTGCGCTCGATCAGCTTCGTCATCACGCCGCCTTTGGTCTCGATCCCCAGGGTCAGCGGGGTGACGTCGAGCAGCAGCACGTCCTTGACGTCACCGGCCAGCACGCCGGCCTGGATCGCGGCGCCGACGGCGACGACCTCATCCGGGTTGACCCCCTGGTGCGGGTCTTTGCCGGTCAGCTCCTTGACCTTCTCCCTCACCGCGGGCATCCGGGTCATGCCCCCGACCAGGACGACGTGGTCGATCGTCGCGTCGGCATCGCCGAGCGCCTGTTTGACCGGACCGACGACGCGGTTGAGCAGATCGGCGGTCAGCTCGTTCAGCTTCGAGCGGCTGAGCTTCATGTCGAGGTGCTTCGGCTGTCCCTCGACGGCGGTGATGAAAGGCAGGTTGATCTGCGTCTCCTGCGCCGAGGAGAGCTCGATCTTCGCCTTCTCGGCAGCCTCGTAGAGACGCTGCAGCGAGTTCTTGTCGGCGGCCAGGTCGACGCCCTGGTCCTTTTTGAACTCGGCGACCAACCACTCGACGATCGCTTTGTCCCAGTTGTCGCCACCGAGGTGGTTGTCGCCGGCGGTCGCCTTCACCTCGAAGACGCCGTCGCCGATTTCAAGCACCGAGACGTCGAAGGTGCCGCCGCCGAGGTCGAAGACGAGGATCGTGTGGTCGTCGGTCTCTTTGTCGAGCCCGTAGGCGAGCGAGGCGGCGGTCGGCTCATTGATGATCCGCTTCACCTCCAGGCCGGCGATCTTGCCGGCGTCCTGGGTCGCCTGGCGCTGGTCGTCGTTGAAGTAGGCGGGGACGGTGATCACCGCGCTGTCGACCGCTTCGCCGAGCTTCGCTTCGGCGTCGGTCTTCAGCTTCTGCAGGATCATCGCGCTGATCTCCGGCGGGCTGTACTGCTTGTCGCGCACGTCGACGCGCACGTCGCCGTTGGGCCCGGCGACGACCGCGTAGGGGACGATCGTCTCCTCCTCTTTTACTTCGGCCTCCTTGCGGCCCATGAAGCGCTTGATCGAGAAGATCGTGTTCTCGGGGTTCATCACCGCCTGGCGTTTGGCGACGGTGCCGACGAGGCGATCGCCCGAGTCGGTGAAGGCGACGACCGACGGGGTCGTGCGCCCGCCCTCGGAGTTCTCAAGAACGGTCGGCTCGCCGCCCTCCATCACGGCGACGCAGGAGTTGGTCGTGCCCAGGTCGATTCCGATCGTCTTTCCCACTTCGTGCGTACCTCCAGGGGTTTTGTAGTGACTGGCCGAGAGCCGCCGTGCGGACTCTAAAAATCTAAGTCTTAGTTTGGCAGATTTTCCGGGGATTTCAAATTGGGTTCCCTAGGTCCCCTATATTGGTTTGGCGCGCAGTGAGGGCGGGCACAGGAGGGAGGCGCCTCGACCAATCCACGGATTAGGAGGATGCCTTGAGTCACGCTCACACGCCGGCTCGCCGCCCTTTTCTGGCAGCGATCACGGCAGCACTGATCTTCGTCTTAGCCCTGCTGCTCCCCGGCCTGGCGATCGCGAACGGCGGCAACCACCACGGCCGCTCCGCTCACCACCCACCGGCAAGGTCCCATCAGCATGGCCACCACCACCACGGTCGCGGGCACCACGGCCATCACGGCAAGCCCCACGGAGACGACCACGGCCGTGGCCACGTCGTCGACACGATGACCCGCAACCTCTACCTCGGTGCGGACTTGGCGCCGGCGATCGGCGCCCCGAACCTGGAAGCGTTCGTCGCCGCCAACGGCCAGATCCTGCGCGAAGTGACCGCCAACGACTTTCCCGTCCGGGCCAAGGGCCTGGCCAACGAGATCCTCGAAAAGCAGCCCGACCTCGTCGGCCTGCAGGAGGTGGCGCTGTGGCGCACCGGGCCGGTCGACTTCGAAGTCCTCTCGAAAGGGCCGAGCGCGACCACGGTCCGCTACGACTACCTGCATGAACTGCTCGGCGAGCTGAACAAAGGCAAAACGCAGTACGAAGTCGTCGTCACCGAGCCCGAGTTCGACTTCGAGGCGCCGGCCGACGAAGATGAAAATCCCGCGACTGGACCCTTCGGTGCCGATCTCAACGGCCGCTTGACGATGCGCGACGTGATCCTCGAGCGGCACGGCGCTGGCGTCGACACCGCCAACGCCACGGCCGGCCACTTCGTCAACCTGCTGCCGGTCGAAATCCTCGGCACCCAGGTGCCGGTGACGCGCGGCTGGACCAGCACCGATGCGCGAGTTCGCGGCAGCGGATGGTTCCGCTTCGTCAACACCCACCTGGAGGCGTTCGATCCGGCCGCGCTGGTGCCCAGCTTCCGGGCCAAACAGGCGGCCGAGCTGGTTGCCTCGGCCGGTCCGGCGACGAGCGAACTGCCCGTCGTCCTGGTCGGTGACCTCAACTCGGACGACGACACGGTCGAACCGGGCGATCGTCAGGCCTACGAAACGCTGATCGCAGCGGGCTTGGTCGAGCGCAGTACCAACAATCCGCTCGGCTGCTGCCTCAAGTCGAGCCTCCTGGCCGAAGGCGCCGGCGGCAGCGAAGCCGACTTCGACCACCAAGTCGACCACATCATGACCCGCGACCCGAGCGAGGTCACGCTGCAGAGTTCATCCGTGACCGGGCTGCAGCCCGTCAACGGCTTCTGGGACTCAGACCACGCGGGTCTCTTCAGCTCCCTGAGGTTCGCTCACTGACCAGCTCACCCCCCGCCGATGGGCCGTCTGGACCCATTGGCGGGGGGTGTCTGAGGCCCTTCCGGTAGGGCTGGAACGTCTTGTACTTTTTCGTTGACGGCCCCCGGGGCGTCAGCCCAACCCGGATACACCGAAAAAGTTAAGTGGAAGCCCTACCGGAAGGGCCTCAACTCTCACCTGCAGTGTGAGCAACGAAGGCGGCGACTTCCTTGGCCTGCTCTTCGTTGAGGATGCCGCCCGGCATCCGTCCCGGCGTCGTGCTGCTGTCGACGCCGTTTTCGACCGCGTTGAGGACGCGGCTTTCGGTCGCTTCGATCGTCTGCTGCCCGTTCGGCCCTTCCGCCGGGCCCGAGGGGGCCAGCAGTTCGTCGAGGTTCGGCGCGTAGTTGCCGTCGGTCCCGGCTGCGTAGAGCGTGTGGCAGGTGCCGCAGTTGGTCTGGAAGAGGCTCTGCCCAGCCTTGAGATTGCTCGGCACCGGCTCAGCGTTCGCCGCGTCGCCGTCGGCCCGGAAGGCGAGCCATGGGATCAGGGCGGCGAGGAAAACGACCAGCAGCCCGAAGACGATGAAGGTCTTCTTACTCATTTCGGCGGCCACGGTACCAGGGACACATGCGACGCAGCTGGCACTCCTCGCAACGTGGTTTCGGCCGGCAGACCTCGCGGCCGTGTCGAATCAGGTTCATGTGCAGCTCGTAGGCGTCCTCGGGCGGCACGATCGCCAGCATCTCGTCGTGCGCACGCTCGAATGAGGCCTTCGGCGGGAAGAGCCCGAGGCGGCCGCCGACGCGGTGGATGTGGACGTCGACGGGAATCTCCGGGATGCCCCAGGTGAAGATCAACACGCAGGCCGCCGTTTTGCGCCCGACCCCTGGCAGCGAGAGGAGGAACTCGAGCGACTCCTCGCGCGGCGCGGCCTCGGTCCAGTCGAGATCGGGATGGTCGCCGAGTTGCTCCAGGATCGCTTGGATTCGCGGCGCCTTCTGCTTGGCGAGGCCGCCGGGCCGGATCGCCTCCTCGAGCTCGTCGAGCGGCGCGTCGCGCACCTCCTCCCAGGTGGGGTAGCGCTCGCGCAGACGGGCGAAGGATCGATCGCGGTTGCGGTCGTTGGTGTGCTGGGAGAGCACCGTCTTGATCAGCTCGGCAATCGGGTGCCGGTGCGGTTCGTTCACGGGCTGCCCGTACATCTCGCGCAGGCGGTCGCGGATGGCGCGCACGCGGCGTTTGTCCGGTCGCTTCCAGGTCACGGCCGGGACCCTATTCGGCGCTTATGCTCCGTCCGTGACGAACGCGATCGAAGCGGGGGAGCTCGTCCTCGACGGAGTGCGCGTCTTCTACCGGCGCGTGCCGGGGGAGGGGACGCCGGTCGTCTACTGCCATGGCAACCCGAGTCACGGCGAGGATTGGGTGCCGTTCATGGAGCGAGGCGGGCCGTCGATCGCGATCGACATGCCGGGTTGGGGCCGCTCGGACCACCCCGGCACCGACCGCTTCGACTACTCGATGTACGGGCTCTCCGCCACTCTCGAGCGGTGTTTGGACGAGCTTGGGATCGGGCAGCGCAAGCTTGTCGTCCATGACTGGGGCTCGCTGGCGCTGATCGGCGCGCAGCGCCGGCCGCAGCTGGTCGAGAAGCTGGTGATCGTCAACGTGGTGCCGCTGCTGCCCGGCTACCGCTGGCACTGGGTGGCGCAGATCTGGCGCCGCCGAGGGCTCGGCGAGTTTGCCAACGCGACGACGACGAAGTGGTCGCTGTCCCAGATCATGCGCCAGGCCCGCGCCGACCACAGCCCGATGCCGGCCGAGTTCGTCGACACGATCTGGAACCACTGGGACAAGGGCACCCGCGACGCCACCCTCGCCCTCTGCCGCCATGCCGACCCCGACCGCCTCGCCGCCGCTGGAAGGGAGCTCCACAAGCTCTCATGCCCTGCTCTGATCCTCTGGGGCGACGGCGACATCTACCTGCCGACCAAGTTCGCCGATGCGTTCGCCGAGGTCCTTCCCGACGCCGAGGTCGAGATCGTCGAGGGCGCCGGCCACTGGCCCTGGATCGACGACCAAAGAGTCATAGACCGCGTTCTCGCCTTCGTCCGTTAACAGGGCAATTACAATCGTCAGATGTCTCGTGCCCTTCGTGCGATTGGGTCGCGCCTGCCCCAGGGCTGGGGCGATTTCGGTCGCCAGATCGGCATCCTGGTCGGCGTCGACGTCGCCTATGAGCTGGTCCGCGGCATCGCCGACGGCCAGCGCGCCGAGGCGATCGCCCACGGACAGCAGGTAATCGACGTCGAGCGCTCGACCCACACGCTGTTCGAGCCCGGCCTGCAGGCGTTCTTCTTGCCTGCGCACTGGGTTGTCGATCTCGCCAACCAGCTCTACCTCAACGCGCAGTTCTCGATCGCGCTCGGTTTCCTGGTCTGGCTCTACCTCTTCCGCAACGAGTCCTACTACTTCGTCCGCAACATGTTCGTCGTCTCGATGGGGATCGCGCTGGTCGGCTACACGCTGTACCCGACCGCGCCGCCGCGGATGTTCCCCGAGCACGGCTTCGTCGACACGATCACCGATTTCTCCAACGTCAACCACGATTCCAGCCTGGCCAAAGTCTTCATCAACCCCTACGCGGCGGTGCCGAGCATGCACTGCGCCTTCGCCCTGATGATCGGAGGCACCGGCGTCAGGGTCTGCCGCCACTGGATTCCGAAAGCCTTCTGGGCAGCCTGGCCGCTGCTGATCGCATGGGTCGTGATCGTCACCGGCAACCACTACTGGGTCGACGTCGGGCTCGGCTGGATGGTCGCGGTGACGTCGGCGCTGGTCGCTGCTCGCCTGCTGGCCCGTGCTCGGCCGGAGGCGTGGGGCTGGCGAAGTCGCTTCTCGCCGCAAGAGGTCGAGGCCTAGCCCCTCCCGTCGCCGCCATTCCCGGCAACGGATCGTCTAGCCTCAGCGCAATGGATTCTTCGGCGCCTCCGAGCGCCCCGAGCAATCGGCGCAACGGGCGTCAGGCCCGCAACGGACAGGAGCTTCGCTCCTACGCACGGGAGCGCCTGATCGAGTCGCGGCTGACGCCGAACGCGATCTCGGTCGCCGGCCTGATCGGCAACCTGATCGCCGCCGCGCTGGTCACCCAGCGCCTCTTCTTCCTCGCCGGCGTCGCCTTCATCGCCGGCTCGGTGATGGACACGCTCGACGGCCGCTACTCGCGGATGTCGGGCAAGGGGACGCTGTTCGGCGCCTTCCTCGACTCGACCCTGGACCGGATCGAGGAGGGGATCGTGCTGGCTGCGGTCGCCGGATACTTCGCCGCGACGGGCGACGATTTCGCCGCCGCGATGTGCGTCGTCGCCGTGCTCGGCTCGCTGATGGTCTCCTACACCCGTGCCCGTGCCGAGGCGCTGGGAGTCGAGTGCAAGGTCGGGTTGGCGACGCGGCCCGTGCGGGTAGTAATACTCTCGGTGGGCTTGGTCTTCGCCAAGGGCGCCGGGCTCGGCGATTTCGAGCTTCTGGCGCCGGCGGTCTACCTGATCGCGGTGCTGACCATAGTCACGACGATCCAGCGTGTATGGCACGTCCGAAACGAGCTATCGAGAGAGGCTTCGCCGCCACCCGAGCTGTAACCAGCGCAAGCCCCGGGTTAGTTTGCCCGCCAGCCAGATCGAGGGAAGGAACTTAGAGCTTCATGAGTGAGACCAACGGAGCAAGCGGCAACGGCGCCGTCCCCGCCGACGAGAAGGTCCGCGTCGCGATAGTCGGCGTCGGCAACTGCGCCAACTCGTTCATCCAGGGAATCCAGTACTACAAGGACGCCGACCCGGCGGACGAAGTCCCGGGTCTGATGCACGTCGACCTCGGCGGCTACCACGTCCGCGACGTCGAGTTCGTCGCCGCCTTCGACATCGACTCCGAGAAGGTCGGCAAGGACCTCTCCGAGGCGATCTGGTCGGGGCAGAACAACACGATCGAGTTCGCCGAGGTCCCCGAGTTGGGAGTCAAGGTCGAGCGCGGCATGACCCACGACGGGCTCGGCAAGTACCTGAAAGAGAAGATCGTCAAAGCCCCGGGCGAGACCGCCGACATCGTTGGCATCCTCAAGGAGACCAAGGCGGACGTCCTGGTCTGTTACCTGCCGGTCGGCTCCGAGGACGCGACCAAGTGGTACGTCGAGCAGGCACTCAAGGCCGGCGTCGGCTTCGTCAACTGCCTACCGGTCTTCATCGCCCGCGAGGACTACTGGGGCAAGCGCTTCGAGGAGGCCGGGCTGCCGATCATCGGCGACGACATCAAGTCCCAGGTCGGCGCGACGATCGTCCACCGCCAGCTCGCCCGCCTCTTCCACGACCGCGGCGTGCGCGTCGAGCGCACCTCGCAGCTCAACGTCGGCGGCAACATGGACTTCTACAACATGCTCGAGCGCGAGCGGCTTGACTCGAAGAAGATTTCGAAGACCAACGCGGTCACCTCGATCATGGGCCACGACCTGCCCGCCGAGGACGTCCACGTCGGGCCCTCCGACTACGTCCCCTGGCTGACCGACCGCAAGTGGGCTCATATTCGCCTCGAGGGAAAGTCGTTCGGCGACGTGCCGCTCAACCTCGAGCTCAAGCTCGAGGTCTGGGACTCGCCGAACTCGGCCGGCGTCGTGATCGACGCCGTGCGGATCATCAAGCTGGCGCTGAACAACGGCATCGCCGGCCAGCTCGACGGCCCGTCCAGCTACCTGATGAAGTCGCCGCACAGCCAGCGCCCCGACGACGAGGCGCGCGAGCACACTGAGGAGTTCATCGGCAAGTACGCGCGCGGCAAGTCGCCGGCGCCCACCCCGGTCGAGACGAAGGCCTAGATAAGAGCCGGCCACGCGCCGGCTCTTATGCTTGCCCTGTGCCGGTGGAGCCGCTTTCGATAGCCCAGGTCTCGCCTCATCGGCGGGGCACCGCCAACCGGGTCAACGAGTTCGTCGGGCGGGTGTCCGAGGAGCTGGAGCGCCGCGGGCACGAGGTGCGGCGCGTCTTCGCCGGCGACTCTGTCAAGCGGGCGTTCGGCGTCGGCTCGCCCGACATCGTCCACGTCCACGAGCCGTTCGCGCCGAGCGTCTCCTCGGCGGCGCTGCGCCACTCCTTCTCACTCAACGTCGCCACCTTTCACAAACCGCAGGAGCGGGTGCTGTCGACCCAGGTGGCGCGGCCGCTGGTGGAGATCTTCTTCGGTCGCCTCGATGCCCGCACCGTCGCCACAGCGGTCACCGGTGAGCTGCTGGAGCGCTACTTCCCCGGACCCTACGAGCTGGTCGAGCCGGCGGGGGAGGGACGCGATTGGACTGCTGTCGCGGCTGAGTTCGAAGCGATCTACCGTCGCCTGCTCGCTCGCCGGCACGATCCCACGGGCAACCCCGCGGTGCGCCGACGGATCGCCGCCCGCCCGCTCCTGGAGGTCGACCTGCACATGCACACCGACCACTCGCCCGACTGCGCGACGCCGGTAAAGGTGCTGCTGGAGACGGCGCGCGACCGCGGCCTTGGCGCGATCGCGATCACCGACCACAACGAGGTCTCCGGCGCGTTGGAGGCGCGCCGGATCGCGGCCGAGATGGGTGGCATCGAGGTGATCGTCGCCGAGGAGGTGAAGACCGCCGAGCAGGGCGAGGTGATCGGCCTCTTCCTCGAGGAGAAGATCCCGCGGGGGATGACGATGGCGGAGACGATCGCCGCGATCCGCGACCAGGGTGGCCTCGTCTACGTCCCGCACCCGTTCGACCGCTTCCACTCGGTCCCCGACTACGAGCACCTGCTCGACATCGTCGAGGAGATCGACATCCTCGAGGTCTTCAACCCGCGGGTGGCCTTGACTGCCTTCAACGAAGAGGCGGAGCGCTTCGCCCGCAAGTACCGGATCGTCTCCGGCGCCGGCTCCGACAGCCACGTCGCTCAGGGGCTGGGCAGCGTGCGGGTGCGGATCCACGAGTTCGACGGCCCCGCCGAGTTCCTCGAGGCGATGCGCGACGCCGACATCACCCGCAAGCACAAGAACCTCGTCTACGTGCAGGCGCTGAAGCTGCTGCAGACCGCGGGGAGGCCGAAGGCACCAAAGCGCAGCGTCCCCGACGCCAAGCCGGTGCGGGGCGGAAGGCCGCGGAAGAAACGTCGCTCGGTGGGCGGACGGGCGAGCAAGAGCTGATGCAGGAGGCTCGCGCGAAAGGAGCCGCGCCCGAGCCGTCAAAGAGATCGCCGAGCATGCCGGCGACCGACGACGAGATAAGAGAGAAGTACCTGGAGCGAGCGATCCGCGAGCTCAATCAGATGACTCACGAGCTGCAGGAGTGCCCGCACTGCCCGCGCGGCAAGCTGATGCCGGTGCTGGGCTCGGGCCACCCGCAGGCCGACGTCTTCATGATCAAGCACGCCCCTGGCGTCGCCGAGATCGAAGAGGGGGTCGCCTTCTACGGCCGCGCCGGCAACGCGCTGATGAAAAGCTTCAAACGGCTGGGGATCGACCCGCTGGTCGTCTACGGCACGCTCTGCGTCAAGTGCCCGATCGCCGAGCCCGACCTGGCCGCCGAGGAGTGCGTGCGGCGCGTGGTCGAGGAGCTGGCGATCGTGCAGCCGAAGATCGTCGTCGTCATGGGCGAGCCCGCCCTACGCGTCCTCAACGGCCTCGAAATTCCCCTCTCGCGCAAGATCGAGCCGCGCGAAGGCGAGATCCAGGCCTTCACCCCGACCATCGACGCCCTCTACACCCCCGACATCGACGAGTCGCTGGACGAAGAGAACGCCAAGCAGCGCTTCTGGCGCTCGTTCAAGGCGCTCGGCGAGTGGTACGAGGATTTGCCTCCGTACTAGCGCTTGGGGGGAGGGACGGGGTGCCCCTCCTGCTTGCTGGGTTTTTCGCCTCGGACTTAACGGCCGTCCGACGATGGGGTTGGGGCGAAAAACAGGACGCCGCTGCGCTGGAGGGGCACCCCGTCCCTCCTCATGGGTGCGTGCCGCGATTCAGTCAGCTGCCGGTGCCGCGGCGGACGCGACGGCGCCCATTGCGTCCGCGGTAGCCGAGGCGAGGCCGCGGACCACGATGGTGTCTAGAGCGGTGTAGGCGGCCAGCTTCTTGCGGGCTGTATCGGCGTCCGCGGCGGCTACGCCGACGGTGCCCTCGGGCTCGGCGAGGCGGTCGAAGTGGTTGCGGTAGCCGGGGTGGAGGTCGCGGTAGAAGGACTCCTCCTTGGCCAGGCGCTCGGCGGCGTCGGGACCTACGGCGGTGCGGACGTAGCCGAAGACCGGCGGGGACTCGCGCCCTGCCCCCTCGGCGCCTGCCTCGACCTGGAGCCTTGCGCGGGCGGCGAACTCCGGCGTCATCCAGTTGAAGAAGGCGCCGTCGAACTCGGCACCGGCAAGGGCGCACATCTTCGGCCCCATCGCGGCGAGGACGAGGCGGACGGCGGGCAGGGCCTCTCGCAGCTCCGGCAGTGATTCGCGCATCCGCGTCAGCGGCTTCTCGGAGAAGCCGGCACCGACGCCGAGCCAGAGCTTCGCCTGGTCGAGCCCGAGCCGCTCGATGTCGGCGGCGATCTCCTGCGGGGATTGGCGGTCGAGCGCGATCACTGCGACGCCGAGCTCGACCTCGGGCGCGGCGGTCGCGAACTCAGCCAGCGTCTCCAGTCCCTTCGCACCGGGGTGGTCGTTGGACCAGACCGAGTCGTAGCCGAGCTCGGCGCAGCGCGCGGCGAGCGGCCGAGCCACCTCGGGGTCGAGCCCCGCCGCAACGCCGAACCCACGGGACATCAAGCGCCCCCTCCCGCCGCCCCCGGACGCGAAGCGGAGGAGGTGGCGGTTTGCTCTCGCTCGAAGAGCGCGACACACTCGATGTGCGGCGTCTGGGGGAACATGTCCACCGGTTTCACGCGGCGCAGGGTATAGCCCGCCTCGACCAGCTGCGCGGCGTTCGGTGCCAGCGTGGTCGGGTTGCAGGAGACGTAGACGATCCGCTTCGCCTCGCACTCGAGCACCCGGCGGACGATCTTCTGCGAGAGGCCGGGGCGGGGTGGGTCGAGCAGGACGACGTCGGGTTTGCCCGCCTCCTCGACCAACGGCCGCACGCCGGTTCTCGCGCTACCGGCCATGAAGTGGGCGTTGCCGATCCCATTGCGCTCGGCGTTGCGCTCGGCATCGGCGATCGCGTCGGGGACGATCTCCAGCCCCCAGACCTCACCCGCCTTGGCCGCCATCGTCAGGCCGATCGTGCCGATCCCGCAGTAGAGGTCGAAGACCCGCTCGCCGCCGCTCAGCCCCGCGTACTCCGCGGCTACCGCGTAGAGGCGCTCGGCCATCTCGGTGTTGGTCTGGAAGAAGGCGTTGTAGGACATCTCGAAATCGAGCCCGCAGAGCTGCTCGCGCAGCATCTCCTCGCCGAGCACGCCTGTCGGGCCCTCGCTGCCGCCCGAGCCGTCCTCGATCACCGTGTGCAGGTCGACCGGGGGCTTGGGGAAGCGCTTCTGTGTGGTCACGAGGCGGGTCTGGATCTGGCCGCTGCGGCGCCCCTCGCGCACGACCAGGTTGGTGAGGACGCCAGTGCCGGCGGGCCGGTCGTAGGGGGCCACGGATTCCTCGCGCGCCCATTCGCGCATCTCGTTACGGGCGGCGTTGCCGCGCTCGGAGGCGAGCAGGCAGTCCTCGACCCCGACCACCAGGTCCCAGCGACCGCTGGCGTGGAAGCCGAGGACGGTCTCCCCGTCGCGGGCGCCAAAGGAGTATTCGAGCTTGTTGCGGTAGCGCCACTGCTCCAGCGCCGGCTCGATCTCCTCCAGCTCGAAGCCGTCGAGGCCCCCGATCCGTCGCAGCGCCTCGTCGACCTGGTCGCGCTTGTGGATCAGCTGCTGCTCGTAAGCGAGACCCTGCCACGGTGCGCCGGGACAGGGCTCGCCTTCGTGCAGGCAGCGGTCGGCGACGCGGTCGGCACCGGGACGCAGCAGCTCGACCGCCCGCGCCTCGGCGAAGCGGCTCTTCGGTTTGGTGATCTCGGCTCGCACCAGATCTCCCGGCAGCCCGCCGGCGACGAAGACCACGTAGCCGTCGATCCGGGCAACCCCTCGCCCGCCGAAGGCGAGCGAGTCGATCTCGACCTCGAGCAGCTCGCCGCGCCGCGGCCGCGTTGCAGTCCCGGCGCCGCTCACCTAGCCGAGTTTCTTGCGCGCGCGGCGCGCTGCCTGGGTTGCCTGTTTGCGCACCGGCGCGGTACGGCCGCCGACCTCTTTGCGCGCCTGCGTGACCAACCGCTCCAGCTCTTTAAGCAGGCCGTCGGTCTGCCGGCGGCCGCGTTTGATCATGTCTGAGACCATCTTCTCGGCGTCGCCGCGGGTCATCCGCCCCCGTTTGACGGCGTCGTCGACGACCTCCTGCAGGCGGTCGCGGCTCAGGGTGACGCTGTGTTCAAGGCTCTCGCGGAACTGCTCGACGCTCTTGTCGAGGCCGGTGACGTTGCTTCGGTTGGCCGTTCTTTTGGCCGCTTTCGGTTTGGCTTTGCTTTTGGCTTTCGATTTCGACGCCGGTTTGCGAGCGGACGCTTTTTTGGCGCGCGTCCCGGCTTTCGCTTTTTTCGTCGCTTTGCCGGACTCTTTTTTTGCGGCCATGCTTTCGGTCTCCTGTCTCGCTGGTATCTGGAAGACGAACTTTCACTTACCCGTCATATGCGCGGGTAAGTGAAAGTTCGCGCACTGACTATCTCATTACCTGGGGGTGGGCCGGGCGAAACGTGCCTCCACAGGTGCGTGGTCGGAAAGGCGGAGGGCCATGCCGTCCTCGTCGAGCTCGCGCCGTTCGGGTGCCCACGGGTGTGGGGGTGTGACCACGTCGAGGCCGCGGACGAGCAAGTGGTCGATCGCCCGTGGCGCAGTCGGCGCGATGAGTCCGAGGCGCTTCCGCAGCTCTTCGAAGACCGCCGGATCCTCGGCGGGCCGCAGGTTGAGGTCGCCGCCGAAGATCAGCGGTGCCTCTCCGGCCCACTCGCTCGCCGTTTCCGCGGCGCGCAGCACGTCCTCGACTGCCAGCTTTGGGCGGTCGTTGGTCGCGTGCAGGTTGGCGACGCAGATGGCCGAGCCGGTGCGGGTGAAGGCCATCGCCCGCCGCTCTGGCAGGCCGGTGTGGATCGTCAGCTCGCGTCGCTCGACGATCCCTCCGTTTCTGACCAGGGTGAGGTTCGACCCACCCTCGCCCGACGCGATCAGGTCGGGGTTGACTCGGGCGGCGAGTGTGCGCAGGGCGCCGAGGGAATTGCGCGACGTGAGGACGCCATGCGCTTCCGCCGCGCAGGCCTCTGCCAGCGATGCCCAGTAGCGCGGCGGACACTCCTGCAGCAGCGCTACGTCCCACTTTGCTTCGGCCAGCAAGCGGCAGAACTCCGGCAGCAGGTCGCGATTGACCTGAACGTGGGTCTCGTTGCGCTCGGTCACGCTCAGCAGCCGCGAGCGCCAGGTGCGCAGCGCCGGATCGGGTGGGAAGTCACGCCCGTGGAAGAGGTTCCAGGAGATGGCGGTCAACTCCACGGTCGTAGTATCCGCGGCTTGGCAAAGCGCGACTTCCTCACCGGCGAAGAGCTCGGGGCCTTCGAGCTCTCCGAGCTGCTCGATCTTGCCGCCAGGCTCAAAGCCGGTCGGAGGCAAGGCGAGGGTGCCGGCGAGCTGGCCGGAAGCAGCATCGCGCTGGTCTTCGAGAAGCCCTCTACGCGGACGCGGATCTCCTTCGAGGTCGGCGTCGCCGAGCTGGGAGCGACGCCGATCGTTCTGCGCGGCGACGAAATGCAGCTCTCCCGCGGCGAGTCGGCCGGCGACACCGGCCGGGTGCTCTCGCGCTACCTCGACGCGATCGTGATCCGCTCCGGCTCCCACGAGGCCGTCGCCGAGCTGGCTGCCGGGGCCGAGGTGCCGGTCGTCAACGCGCTCACCCCGCTCCACCACCCCTGCCAGGCGCTTGCCGACCTGCTCACCCTGCGCGAGCGCTTCGGCGACCTGCACGGGCTGCGCCTCGCCTACGTCGGCGACGGCAACAATGTCGCCCGCTCGCTCGCGATCGCCTGCGAGCTGGCCGACGTCAAGCTGACCGTCGCCGCGCCGCCGGGCTACCAGCTCGAGGAGGGGCACGGCGTGAAGCTGACCGAGGACCCACGCCTCGCCGTCTCCGGCGCCGACGCGATCTACACCGACGTCTGGGTCAGCATGGGGGACGAGAAGGAAGCGGAGCGCCGTCGTGCCGACCTCACCCCGTTCCGCGTCGACGCCGACCTGCTCGGTGCGGCCAAGGACAGCGCGGTCGTCCTGCACTGCCTGCCCGCCCATCCCGGTGAGGAGATCGCCGCCGACGTCCTCTACGGCCCGCGTTCCGCCGTCTGGGATCAGGCCGAGAACCGCCTCCACACGCAGAAGGCGCTGCTGCGTACCCTGTTGGCCTAGATGGTTGGTCCCACGACCCCGCACGCCTGGATGACGCACGTGACACTGCGCATCTCTGCGTCCTCGGGTTTGCCTTTGCAACCAGCAAAGGCTGCACCCTGCGTCCTTGATCTGCTTGGCCACGCACGCCCCCAGTCGCACGCGGCCATGGGACCAGCCATCTGACACATGTACCCGGAGATCACCATCGGCCCGCTGACCCTGCAGACCTTCGGCCTGATGTTCGCGCTTGCCTTCCTCGCCGCCGGGGCGTTGATCGCGAAGCGGTTGAAGGAGATCGGCAAGCCGGTCGACTGGGCTTATGAGATCGGCTTCGCAGCCCTGATCGGCGGCGTTGTCGGCTCGCGCCTCTACTTCATCGTCCAGAACTACGACAGCGTCAAGGGCGACCTGCTCGGCAACCTCCTCGGCGGCTCGGGACTGGTCTGGTACGGCGGCGCGATCGGTGGCGCTCTCGCCGTCCTGCTTTGGGCCTGGTACCGCGATTTCCTCCGCCTGGCCCTGCTCGACCTGGCGGCGCCGGCACTCGCCCTCGGCTACGCGATCGGCCGTGTCGGCTGCCAGCTCTCCGGCGACGGCGACTACGGCAAGCCGTGGAACGGGCCCTGGGCGATGTCCTACCCCGACGGCACCGTCCCCACCGATCGCACCGTCCACCCGACCCCGATCTACGAGACGCTGGCGATGGGGTTGGGCGCATGGATGCTGTGGCAGCTGCGCGACCGCTTCCGCGCCGGCGTGTTGTTCGCGGCCTACCTCGTCTACGCTGGCACCGAGCGCTTTCTGGTCGAGTTCCTCAGGCGCAACAGCGATGCCGCCCTTGGCCTGACCGGACCGCAGCTGGAGAGCCTTGCAATGATGCTCGCTGGCGTTCTTTGGATCTGCGTGGTGAGGCAGCGACACGGGAGCCTCTCCCGCGTCAACGTCTCGGCCACTGCCAATCCGCGGCCAGCCGGGTGAGTGCGGCCGCGTCAGATGTTGTCTAATCTTGCACAGGATATTTTTAGGTAACTGGGTTTGGTAACTGGATTTCAGGTAAACGAGGGAGGCGAGTGGAGTGGACGCAGTAGAGACTGGTAGCGGAGGAGGTTCGTCCGCCGCGACGGTCGGCGAGCTGCTCGACACCGCGACAACGACGATTGCGGCGGCGGGCTGCGAGGACCCGGCCGGCGACGCCGCCGCGCTTGTCGCCAACGCGCTCGGCATCGGCGTCGATGAGCTGTCTCGCGACGGTTCCGGGGAGGCTTCGCCGGAGCTCGTCGCGGCGATCGAAGCGGCAGTTGCCCGCCGCGCCGACCATGAGCCGCTGGCCTATGTCCTCGAACGCGCCCCCTTCCGCGACCTCCAGATCCACGTCGACCCGCGGGTGCTCTGGCCGCGCCGCGAGACCGAGCTGCTGGTCGAGGTCGGGACCGAACTGCCGCAGGGTGCCCGCGTGCACGAGGTCGGCACCGGCTCGGGTGCGATCGCCCTGGCACTGCTCTCCGAGCGCCCGGACTTGCGCATCACCGCCTCGGACCTCTCGCCGGAAGCGGCCGAAGCGGCTCGCGAGAACGCCGAGCGACTCGGCCTCGAGCTGGAGGTCAGCGTTGCCGAGGGCCTGCCCGACGGGCTCGAGGACATCGACCTGGTCATTGCCAACCTGCCCTATGTCACCGACGAGACGATCGACGAGCGCTCGCCGGAGATCAAGCGCGAGCCGCGGATCGCCGTCACCGGCTCCTGTGGCGCCGACGGGCTGGGCGTGATCCGCGGCCTGATCGAGGAAACGCCGAGCGGCTGGAAGCTGGCGATGGAGCACGACACGCACCACGGGCCGGCAATGCGCGAGATGCTGCGCGACGCAACTACTATGCGCGACTACATGGGTGGTGAGCGGGTAACCGTCGGCGTCGCACCGTGAGCAGTTGAGCACGGAGGAGCGCCTGGCGAAGGTCGAGCGGCTGCGGTCCGAAGGGATCGAGCCCTTCCCCTTCTCCTTTCCGGACCGCGACAAGATCGCCGCGATCTTCGAGGCGCATGACCCGGCCGAGCTGGGTGAGGGCGAGCACCGCGAGTTCTCCTACCGGATCGCCGGCCGGGTGACGGGCCAGCGCGGCCACGGCAAGACGACCTTCTTCGATGTCCGCGACCTCTCCGGAACGATCCAGGCCTACGCCCGCGTCGACGCGCTCGGACAGGAGGCCTTCAACCGGATCGAAGGCCTCGACATCGGCGACCTGGTCGGAGTCGAGGGCGATCTCTACGTGACCAAACGCGGTCAGCTGGCGATCGAGGTGCGCGAGTGCACCCTGCTGGCAAAGGCGCTGCGCGACCCGCCCGACCTCTTCCACGGCATCTCCGATCCCGAGGTCCGCTACCGCCAGCGCGAGCTCGACCTGATGGCAAACGAGGGCTCGCGCGAGATCTTCAAGCTGCGCGCCAAGGTGGTGAAGGCGATCCGCGACCACCTCGACGAACGCGACTACGTCGAGATGGAAACGCCGATCCTGCAGCGGATGACCGGCGGCGCGGCGGCGCGCCCGTTCAAAACCCACCACAACGCGCTCGACCGCCACCTCTTCCTGCGGATCGCGACCGAGCTGTACCTGAAGCGGGCGATCGTCGGCGGCTTCGAGAACGTCTACGAGCTGGGCAAGTTCTTCCGCAACGAGGGGATGTCGCCACAGCACAACCCCGAGTTCACGATGCTCGAGTGGTTCGTCAGCGGCGTCGATTACCACGGCGTGATGGACGTGGCGGAGGGGATCGTCTCCGACGTCGCCCAGCGGGTGCTCGGCACGACAAAGGTCGAGCGCGACGGCGAGACGATCGACCTGGCGCCGCCCTGGCCGCGGCTGCGGCTGCAGGACCTGCTGCTGGAGGAGACCGGCGTCGACATCACCAAGGCCGGCCGCGACGAGCTGGCCGAGATCGCCGGCGACGACGCCGAGCCCGACGACGACTGGGCGGCGCTGGTCGACACGCTGCAGGGCAAGCTGATCGAGCCGAAGCTGATCCAGCCGACCTTCATCATCGACCTGCCGCTGGCGATCTGGCCGCTGGTCAAGCCGGTGCCCGAGCACCCGCAGCTGCTGGCTGCGGCTTTCGACGGGATCGTCGCCGGGATGGAGATCACCGGCGGCGGCACCGACGTCAACGACCCGATCGAACAGCGTCGCCACTTCGTCGAACAGCGCGAACGGCAGGAGTCGGGGGCGGAGGAAACGCCGCACGAGCACGACGAGGAGTTCGTGCGGGCGCTCGAATACGGGATGCTGACTGCGAGCGGCTCGGGGTTGGGAGTCGACCGCCTGATGATGATCCTCAGCGGCGCCAAGACCCTGCGCGACGTGATCCTCTTCCCCTCGATGCGCGAGGCGCCGGGCGAGGACGGCGCTTAGCTCTCGATCTGGACGAGCCGCTTGGGCTCGTGCTCGACCTGCAGCGTCGTGTGGTGGATGCCGAACTCGCGCTCGATCAGCTCGGCCAGCTCGAGGCGGGTGCGATGGCAGTCGTCGTCGGGCTCGACCGTGACGTGGGCGGAGAGGGCGGGGAACTCCGAGGTGACCTCCCAGACGTGCAGGTCGTGGACCTCGACTACGCCCGGCTGTGCCGCCATGAGTCCTCCGATTCGCTCCGGGTCGATGCCCTTGGGGGATGCCTCGAGGAAGATCCGCCCCGATTCGCGCAGGAGGCCGAGGGCCGAGCGCAGCATCAGGCCGGCGACCAGCAGAGAGGCGATCGCGTCGGCGCGGTCGAAGCCGGTCAGCAGGATCACCGCCGCCGCGACCGCGGTGCCGACGAAGGCGTAGAGGTCGGTGAGCAGGTGCTGGAAGCTGCCCTCGACGTTGAGGCTCTGGCGGTTGGCCCTGGCGAGAGTGGCCGTCGCCGCCAGGTTGACGACGATCCCGGCGAGGGCGACGGCGAGGATCAGGCCGCCGTCGACGGCGGGCGGGTCGAAGAGCCGCCGCACCGCCTCGATCGCGATGATCGCCGCCAGCACCAGCAGGGTGATCCCGTTCGCCTGGGCGGAGAGGATCTCGACCCGTTTGAAGCCGAAGGTCATCTGGCCCTCGGCGGGGCGCTTGGCGAGGCGGATCGCGACCAGGGAGAGGCCGATCGCGGCTGCATCGGTGAGCATGTGCGCCGCGTCGGAGAGCAGCGCCAGGGAGTTGGCGACGATCCCCGTCACCACCTCGGCCGCCATGAAGCCGAGGATCAGGAGGAGGGCGATCGTCAGCTTGCCGCGGTCGGCATCCGCCGAGGCGCCGTGACTGTGGTCGGTATGGGAGTGGCTCATCTCCGACCTATCGTAAGAGCCGCGCCGCTGTTCAGAAAGCCGCGTGCAGCATGCCGCCGTCGATCGGGATCACCGTGCCGGTGATGTAGGCGGCGCGCTCGGAGCAGAGGAAGGCGACCAGGTCGCCGTACTCTTCGGGCCGGCCGAGGCGGCCGGCGGGAACGTCGCGCTGGGCGGCGGCTTCCGCCGCCTCGATCGAGCCGTAGTTGGAGGCGAGCCGCTCGGTGGCGAAGCGGCCGGTGGCGACGGTGTTGACGGTGATCCCATCGGCCGCGACCTCGCGCGAGAGAGTCTTGAGGAAGCCGACTGCGGCCATGCGGTGGGTATTGGAGAGGTTGAGGCCGGGAATCGGCTCGCGGGTCGCGCTGGAGCCGACGTTGACGACCCGTCCCCAGCCGCGTTCCTGCATGCCTGGGACGATGGCGCCGGCGAGCACGCGCGGGGCGAGGACGAGCGAGCGGTAGGCGAGCTCCCAGTCCTCCGGCGGGTGCATCAGCGAGGTGCCGAGCGGCGGTCCACCGGTGTTGGTGACGAGGATGTCGATCGGTCCCAGCGCCGCCTCGACCTCGGCCGGCAGCTCGGCCAGGCGATCGAGGTCGGTGGCGTCGGCGACGAAGGGGCTGGCGTCTCCCTCGATCGTCGCGGCAGTCTCCTCGGCGCGCCCCTGCGAGCGGCTGGTGACGGCGACGCGAGCGCCTTCGCGGGCGAGCGCCTCGGCGATTCCCTGCCCGATCCCCTGGCTGGCACCCATCACCAGCGCGACCCGCCCGTTCAGACCGAGGTCCACGCCCGCCACCAATGCTCGAACAGCTTCACGCCGATAAAGTAACCGAGCAGGGCGCCCGTAGCTCAGTGGTCAACGGTCCCTTCACGGGGACCAAAGAGCGTCGGTCTTTCAAGCCGAAGGTCGCGAGTTCGATTCTCGTCGGGCGCATGGGGAGGAGTGCCGGCAAGTGCCGGCCTTTTCCTTTTGTGGAGCCAGATGCTCGGCTGGGGGGTTGAAATGACGTTCCGGGACCTTCCGCGCGATTCCAGGGCGTTCCGGGGCACGAGAGTCTCATTTCTGTCTCATTTTTCGGCGTCGGCGAGCTTCGCCAGGTCTGCGACGGAGACCCCAAGCGCCTTCGCGATTCCCTGAACGGTCGCCCAGGATGGGTTGCCTTCGCCCCGCTCGATCAGGGAGAGCATGTTCTTCGTGATCCCTGCCTCGTCGGCCAGCACTTGAAGGCTGTCGCCCTTCTTCTTACGGAGCTGACGAATCGCGCCGCCGAGTGCCTTCTGCGATTTGGGGTTTTGGGGAGTTCGCGGAGTCACAATAGATTTGGACAACCTTGCTAGGCTGACTCCTCAAACATAAGCGGCGACCCGCCGTGCGTGAACACGACGGGCCGCCTGACCACAAGGAGGCGTAGCTCCTCATGGCTGAGACCAACCCTACGGATTGCGAGCGCGATCCAGCCCATCCAAGGACGGAGGACGCGAAGGCAGAGCGCGTCGTTCTGGCGTTCCTCCTGGAGGAACACCCGAGCCAACTGACGATCCCCGAGCTGTCGCGAGCGCTGAACGCTCATCCGGGCGGATTCAGCAGCGACGACGCCGTAGAGCGCGCCGTCCGCGAACTGGTCGGAGCCGGGCTTCTCTACTGCCATGGCGCATTCGTCATGCCGACCCGCGCCGCGCTCTACTTCGCGCCTGGAGGTGGACTGATGCCCGCCGACATCGCACGCCAGTTCGCCGCGAACCTCCGCAAGGCTCGCCGCCGCGCCGGCCTCAGCCAGGAAGAGGTCGGCTGGCTCGCCTCACTCCACCGGACGGAGATCAGTTTGCTCGAGACCGGCACGCGCACTCCGCGCATCGACACTCTGGTCAAGCTCGCCGCGGTCCTGGACGTCCCGGTCCAGTGCGCGCTTCTCGACGGCATCACCTGGAACCCCGGCAGCACGCAGGCTGGCGCGTTCTCTCTGCCTCCTTCCGAGCTGGCGTGATGCCCAGCACCCAAAAGAGCCACCAGCAACCAAGAAATGAGACAGCTAAATCGATAGCCAGATCAACGCCAACAATCATCGGACCCAAAGATTCAGCCGAGAGCATTCGAGATCGAGCTAGAAGCCTCTCTCAAACGCCCCAAGCAACCACAGCCCAACTACACGACACACTACGAACCCTCCGGTTCTGTGCCTGGGCAGCACCTTCTGGATCAGGAAGGTTGCCAAGCGCTGAGGCGACGGTTTTCCCGGGCGTCCGGCGGCCGATTGTGGCACGGCTTCGCCGTGCGACGGCCGCCTGTAAGGACGCCCGGGAGACCGAAGGTCAAGACCGCTGTGCGCTGCTGATTTGGGCGAGGCCGATGCAAACCGCTGTCTCGATGGACAACGGGTGCGTGAAGCGGAATACCTCCACCGCCTTCTTCACCGAGCGAAGCCTGGCCGCCTACCTCGCCGTTTCGGACCGCACGATCCGCAACTGGATCAGGAGGGAAGAGCTGCCCAGCTACAAGCTCGGCGCCGCGCGGCGAATCGATCCTGCCGATGTCGAGGACTTCCTCGCCCGCCACAGGGACGAAGCGGCATGAGGCGCGAGTCGCCGATCAAACGCCGCAACCCTTCGGGCACGATCGTCTGGGTAGCCAGATACACCGGCCGCGACGGCAAGCACCACATCGCCAAGCCGACCTGGAACCGCGGCAAGGGCACGTTCGAGCGCAAGGCCGACGCGCAACGGGCGATCGAGGAGGCCTACGGCATCTCCGAGAAGCCCGACACCCTCGGCGACTACGCCGCCACCTGGACCGAACGCCACCCACGCGCGGAACGCACCAACGCCACGTACGACCATCGAATCAGCCGAGTCCTCGACGTGGAGATCGAGGGCATTCCGCTCAAGGACTGGCCACTGCACGAGCTGCGCCGCCGCCACACCCTCGCCCTGGTCGACCACATGCTGAGGAACGAAGGTCGCGCGACCACCGGCGCTGTCGGCATCCTCCGCGCGCTATCGGCGATGGCGGAGGACGCGATCACCGACGAAGTCTGCGACCTCAATCCGTTCAAGGGCGTCCGCATCCGAGCGAATGACCCAAGGGCGAAGAAGAGGCCCCGGCCGATTCGCGTCTTCAGCTTCGAGGAAATGCACCGCTTCGCAAAGGCAGCCGGTCGCTACGAGGCGATGGTCCGCGTCTTCACCGACACTGGTCTGAGACTGGGAGAGGTGCTGCCGCTGCGCCGCGAAGACTTCGACGGCGAAATGCTCCAAGTCCGCCGCACCGCCCACGAGGGACAGATCCTCGAGGGAACGAAGACCGACCACGGCGAGCCCGACGCCGGCCGCGTCGTCCCGGTGCCGGCGACCCTCGCCTGGATGCTCGAAGCCCAGATCAACCTCAACGATCCCGACTGCGATCTTCTCTTCACGACCCCAACCGGCCGCCTATGGCGCGAGCGCACCTTCTACCGCGACCTATGGAAGCCAGCACAAGAAGCCTCGGGCCTAGATATCCGCCCCCATGAGTGCCGCCACAGCTACGTCACCCACCTTCGCGCAACCGGCGTCAACGACGCCGACCTAGCCGAGATCGTCGGGCATCGCGTCGAGACGATGCTCGCGCGGTACACGCATCCAGTCGGGCAGAGCTTTCGTGCAATCAGAGCCGTGATCCGCTGATCTACCGAGTTGTGGGGGGAATCTTCTGTCGGACAAGCGCCTCTGCGAGACCTTCTGTTGGCAGGGATGTTTAGACTGTCGGATGTGGGTATCCCCTCGGCACCGGGTAATGAGAGTCCGGATGCCGAAATTCACAACATCTCTCGGCTCGGCGCTTCAGCCGCGCGACAGCAGGCCGATATAGGCCCCATGCGCTCAACTGCTCGCCGACTTCTGTCGTTGCCGATCAGGGCGATTCCGCGTACGGCACTTGCTGCCCTCGCCGATAGCTTCGGCGATATTGCCCAGATCCTTGAGAACCGGCTACGTGCCCAGGCCGTTGACGCTCTAGAGGGCTTCCGTATGACGCTTAGCAGCGAGGCAATGCGCGTCTCAGCGCGCTTCCCGGGCCTCGGCACGCATCCCGAGGTCGCATTCGCGCTAGAGGAGCTCGGGCCGCGTCGCATCGACGCCGCGCAGCGAGCCCTCGACGCCGGCGAGGAGCGTGACTACGACGCTCTCATTGGTTTCCTCGGTATCTCGGCTGAGGGTTTGCGCTACGACATTGACCAAGCTGATGATGAGGCGGAGGTAGCCGACGCTCTGCTGCGAGCGCTCGACTCAGTTCACGACTATCTTCTCGCCCGCCGTTTGGTCGACGCGTCATATCGGCTCGCTCAGTCGGAGGGTGGTGGTTTTGTCTTCCAGATTGGCAGTCTGCCCCGTGGCCGCTCTCGCGCTCTCGCGCTGCTCACCACCGGGCCCGCAGCGTCGGCTGGCCGCTGGCAACCTAGTCGCCGTGCACAGTTCGTGCCTCGTCATTTCAGTCACGACGAACCTAAGCAGCCAGTCAACGTTGCCTAGCTAATGCTGCCGATTCGGCTGCGCGACACCGCGCTCTTGAGCTGCACCTTCAAGGAACGCCTTGACGATGACGAGGAGCAGGGGAAGGGAGGTTCGACGTCCGGCTCAGACGACAAGTTAGGGCCATATCCCGAGGAGCAGCTGTTGAAACTCTCCGTCACGGCTGATGCTGAGGACGGAGAGGTCGTCTGCTTCATAGAGGGCAAGCTCGACGACGAGCGGCTTCCGTTCGAGCTCTCCTTCGAGATGGCGTTCCTTTATGCGGTGACCGGTGACGAGGGCCTGCCGGCAATGGACGATCTGCGGCCCACCCTTGTCTGGCTTGCCTTCCCACATCTGCGCGAGTTCGTAGCCGAGCTGACTGGGCGGTCTCCATCGCCGCAGTACTTCGTACCGCCGCTCACGCGCCTCCCCTACCCCGACGGGCAGGTGCCCGGCTCCCATGGAGAAACTGCATCGGGCGCGGAGCCGGCTGAGTGAAAGTCGTTCCTATCGAGGTTGAGGACGCCCACCGCAAAGTCTTCGATGATCCTCTGGTAGAGCAGGTGGTCGAGGCGGTGCATGCTCATCGCCCTCTGCTTGCCTTCTTGACGTCGGTCCTGCGTAACTACCAAAGCGCCAACGCGCTCAGGGCTCGCAACCCCTCACTGAGGAAGCTTGCGGCTGCACAGGGTGCCAAGAAGGCAGAACGTGGGCCGCTCGACCGTCTATGCACGGCAATAGAGCGCCTCTACGGTAAGCATGATGCCTCCACCGTCAGGGGCGTGATTGTGGAGGCGCTCGTCCAGCGCAGTATTCAGCCCCGCTATGGCGGCGCTACCGACATGCTCGAGAACAACCTGCGCTTCAGGGTCGAGGATGGCGCGGGTAACAGCCATGAGACCTCAACCAGCATCGACGTGATTGGCGTTTGCGATTCAGAGGACGCAGGAGAGTGCATCGACTGCAAAGTCTCTAGCCGCGCTTTCAAGCGGTCCTGGGTTGAAGAGCTCGCCGATCATGTCGCCCCGTTCGGCTTTCGAATCGGGCTCGCCACGACCGACTCGCCGCAGACCGCGCGTCACCGATTGAAGAGCACAGGCATCGGGATTGGCGGCAACACGTCATTGATTACGCCCGAGAACTGGGCACTTCCTCTTTTACCTGAGATCGCGTAGTCAACCCGCTCAGGTGGGGTCAGGCGGCGGCGATTGATGACCCGACTACCGATAGATCGCCACTAACGGGCCTTGACGGGCTCTCGACACGCATTCACAAAAGCCCAACCTAGCTCCGTGAACTTGACCCCTGCCAGAGTCGCGTTCTCGTCCGATATTGATCCAGGGTAAGTCACCATAGTGCGTACCCATCGCAGGAGTCCGAGTCGGTCTAGATTGTCGAGTTCCGGAATTCCTACGAGGTCACTGGTGTCGTCTGGGCCGAAAAGAGTGAAACTGAACATGTCAGGTCCCGTTTTGTCTCGGAGCCTGTCGAGTAGCGCGGCTTCATTAGGTTCTAGCTCGCTGAGGAGCTTCGGGAATGCAATCGCGAGTTCGCCTCGTTGGGAGGTTGCTGCGTTTGCGAGCAGGTTGGCCCACCGTTCCTGCATGTCCTCGTCGTCCTCCATCGGACCGTCTTCGAGCACTGCACGCAGGAGCTTGTCCGTGACCGCAGTGGGCGGCAGACCCGACGCTTTGACCTTCTCGGCTGCTTTCATCAACAGCTTCGCTTGGTGCGGCAGACGGCGATAGCGAATTAGATCGGTGAGCCAAGCCGTCGCCTCTCGGACTGGTCCTAGAGAGCCGGTCGCCTCTGCGAACGCCTCAACCGCTGGCTCTATCTCAGCCGCAGCTTTTGCTGCTTGTATGAGATCGTCGCTCACGCCGCCAGTATGAAGTCTCGTCGGCCGATCGGCAGTGGGTTGATTCGGTTGTCCAACACCTGTGTAGGCCGAATGCAGCGTAATCGAGCCTAGTTTGCTGCGTTGCTCGTAAGGATGCCGCGATAGGTCTGTCCGGACCCCCGATTTTCCCAAGCTGCCCGGATATGCGCCTCCAGCGCCGGAAGGTCTTCCTCGACCGTAGACGGCCAGATATTCGCGCTGTATTCCTCGATTCGTAGGACATGGTCGACATCAAAGATGCTGCCCGTCCCTCTTGCTTTGATGAGAACAACGGGTTTGTCCTCTGCGATCCGCATCCCGAGCTCGAAGAGGACATTGGGATTGTGCTCCGTGAGGTCAGCAAGGACTAGATCAGCGGCAAGCAGCTCGGTCAGGATCGTGGACTGGATTAGATCGCTGCCCTGACGGTGGGCAGTTCGCACTTGAAGACCGGCTTTGGTGATCGCGGGAGCTAACAAGCTGTCTAAGACCTCTTTGAAGAAGCCCGTTGGGCGATCTTCCTCGTGCTCCTCAAATGGCATGATCACAAAACAAACGGGGGCGCTATCTGAATCCTCAGCGGGAGTTGCGATCGTCTCCGCGGGCGAATCATCGACTGCACTGGAGGTCGTTGCCGTTCGACCTGGATGGAGGGTACTTCCGATCCCTACTAGGCGACTGTTTTTGTTTAGTAGATCGACAAACTCGTCCTGAATCGCTGGATCAAGATCGAACTGTGTGAACAGGGTATTCTCGCGGTACCGTTTCTCCGGCAGATTGTTGCCGCCATAGTGCTCAAGAACTCGCCGAAATATCGGGACGTGCAAGAAAGCATCTCGGAGTGCCTGCCGCTCCTCCTCGGGCGAGCTTGGATAAACGACCTTTCGACCTAGCTCAGTAGCGATATCTCGCCGTTGGTTCGGCTCGTGCCCTCCGTCAGCCCATACTGTTTGGAAGCGGACGTCAAGTAGAAAAAGTTCCCGCTACTTGGTCCAACATCCAAAGCTTGCGCCACTTGAGCGGCTTGCCACGGTTTGCCGCCATTCTTGTCACGTAGCGCGCGAGGCACCCGAAGTGCCTGGTCTAACGTGCGTCGGGGATAGGGTCGCTTAGGTGATTTGGCCATTTCGGAACGCGGCGGAGGCTAACATGGTCGTTGTCGAGTCTTAGCGCGCCTGGGGTGCTCTGGCGCGAGATGGCCGGGATGCGCGACAAACTTGTCCACGACTACTTCGGTGTTGACCTCGACCTTGTCTGGGATGTGGTCGTTTCCGAGTTGACAAACTGCTCGCACGGCGGTCCTCTCGGATCCGCTTACGGAACGCTAGTCCGGGTCGCTTGGTTGGTCGGGGGTGGGTGGCGGACCGGGCCCGTCAGCCGATCTTTTCCGCCAGCTCGATGATGATCCCCTCGGGGCCGCGGACGTAGCAGAGCCGGTAGCTGTCCTCGTAGCGCACCAGCTCGCCGACGAGCTCGGTGCCGCGGGCTTGTAGGCCGGCGACTACGGCGTCGATGTCTTCGACGAGGAAGGAGAGGTGGCGGATGCCCGGGGTGTTCGACGGCGCGTGGGGGTCACCGCCCTGAGTCGGCGGCGAGTGGAACTTCACAAGCTCGATTTCTCCGTCGCCGTCCGGGGTTCGTAGCATCGCTAACTCGGCCTTGGTCCCGTCGAGCGCGATGATGCGGTCTACCCACTCGCCCTCGACCTGGCCCGTGCCTCCCGGCTCTAGGCCCAGCTCGACGAAGAACTCGATTGCAGCCGCTAGGTCGTTGACCACGATCCCGACGTGTTCCATCTTTTTGATCGCCATGTACTCGATGGTAGGGAGGCCAGCTACCTGACGGTCGCATTTCGGCCGCATCGTCGCCGTGATCCCGCTCCCCGTGCGGACGGCATCCGTCCTTTCAACCCGACGGAAATTGGCTGTCTAGAGCGGCCGAGCCGGGGCAAACTGATCATGATCGCTGTGGATCAGCGCGAAGCTAAGGAGATAGCTCTAGGCGCCGCGCGATTGATCGAGGCGCCGGCGGCCATAAAATGCAATTCCAGCGAGAACTCCAACTCCCCAGAGAATCGAGGCCCAGATACCTAGCGCCTCTCCTAGGAAGCCCGCGACGATGACCGCCGCTATGACGGCGGTGTAGATCCCAAACAGAAGAAGAGCTCGGCGAAAAAGTCTAAGCACTGAACCACTATCTCATTCCCATTCAACGCCGTAAGGCAACCGCGCGTGGGCAGGCTGGACTCAGTCCGGTTGATCGGGGACGATGTAAGTCATGGTCGTCATTGACGAGAAATCACGAGTGGCGCCGCTCGATGAGGGCGCCTTGGAGCAGCTCAGCCATGCGCTCAACCGCGAGGGCGTGGTTGCGGCAATGTTGATCGGATCGCAGGCGCGTGGAAATCCTGGCCCGCTGTCGGACGTAGATGTTGCGGTCTGGCACGATCCCGACCTCGACTCTCGCGGTCGCTTCGATCTTCAGTTGAGTCTTGCCGGTGATGCAGGTCGTGCTTTGGGTACCGACGAGATCGATGTCGTCATGCTGAACCACGCCCCTCCGCTGATGCGGCACCGCGCCATTCGCGAGGGTAAGCGCCTCGTCGAGCGTGACCAGGACGAGCGGGTCCGGCTGGAGACGCGGGCGATTCTCGACTACCTCGACACCGCGCCGTTGCGCGCGGAGCTTGGTCGCGGAGTGCGCCGGCGGATGGGGGAAGGCCGCTTTGGTCGACGCTGAGCAGGTCGAGAACCGCCTCGAGCGGCTGGAGGCGATGCTCGAGCGCTTGGAGGAGATCCGTGGTGCCGGGGAGGAGGCTTACTTGGCCGACGCCCAACAGCGCCTTGCGACTGAACGGCTGCTTCAGCTCTCGATTCAGATCTGCATTGACTTGGCGGCTCAGGTCGTCAGCGAGCAGTCCGCTCCGCCTCCGTCGAGTTATTCGGACGTGTTCAAGATTCTCGGCGACAAGGGCGTCATCTCAGCCGAGATTGCCGAGCGGCTTGGCAACGCAGCTAGGCAGCGCAATTTGCTTGTCCATCTCTATATGGAGATCGATGACAAGGCAGTGTTTGCCTCCTTGGCTTTCCTCGATGACCTCCGCGAGTTCGCGACGATTGTTGGGCGCTTGGCTGAGGCAGACGCATCCAACTGATCGGGGACCGATCTCGGGACCGATGACCGTCTTTGCCGGCGCAACGTCCGGCCAGCGAAAGGACGCCCTCCATGTCTGGTGCGCGGCACGGACGGCGGATGGGAACCCACCATCTAAGGCACGCATCGACCGGGTCAGGGGAAAGCTTGCCGATACGGATGCGTCACTCTTGGTCGGCTGCGATGGTGAACTCGTGGTCGCGATGGGGTTGTCCGAGCCATACCGCGAGTGCCACGGCGCCGGTGCGGTCCGCCCCCATACAGGACACGTCTCAATGGTGTTTGTCGATCCGGAATGCTGGGGGCGTGGCGTCGGCAGCCGACTGCTGGACGCCTTACACCGGGAGATGCGAGCGCGCGACTGGAGGACCTCCTCCCTCTGGACGCGCTCGAACAACGAAAGGGCCCGACGGCTATACGAGGGCCGCGGCTACAGCCTGACCGATGACGTCAAGTACGTTCGCGATCAGGAGATCGTTCGCTATGAACTCCAGATTGAGGGCAGCTTTTAGGGTCGCATCCCGGTCACATCACCGCCGCGATCCCGCTCCTCAAGCCGCTGACCTTCAGCCTTTCAAGCCGAGGCCCTACGCTTTTACCGCCTTGGCCGCAGTGCCATCAGTGCCGGCTCGGTGGCGAGTAGCTCGACTACGGCAGTAAGCCCGCCCCTCGCCCGGTCGCGCCAGCGGCGCCCGCCTTCGCAAGCGGCTTCGGCCGTTCCGAGGATCTTCTCGATGGCTCGGTCATAGGCGGCGAGAAAGCACCCTGCTTGTCGCTGAAATGCTTGTAAAAGGTGGTCCGCGAGACGTTTGCCTCGGTTATGACATCCGCAACCGAGACCGCGAGGTACCCCTTGCTGCCGGCAACGCGGATCATCGCTTCGACGATCGCGTCGCGCCTGGTTCCGCCTTGCTCCATCGCTCACTCCGGTATAGACAGCAGGGTACGCAACTTTACCCGTAAATGTACCGATACGTACACGTTTGCTCGATGGGAGCATGAGGCGGCTGGACGCGGCCAGTCGCGGGCGTGAGCTAGGGAGCTTGCTCGGTCAGCGGCCGGGGAAGCCGTGCGCAGAGCGCCGCAAAAAGCCCCACCGCCACGACAGCGCCGAGCCAGTGGGCGCCGATCAGGACGAAGAGCAGGCTGGGGATCCCCGCCAGTACGGCCCGGAGCAGAACGGGTGCCTCGGGCAGCCCGACGACGCGTGCCGTCAGCCAGGCACAGAGCATCCAGGCGAGCGGACCGACAAGCCAGCCCCAGCTCTCGAAGAATCCATGCGAGAAGACGAGCCCGAGCAGCACCGAGAGCACCGCCACGGCCACCACCTGCACCACCGCCACGCGCCAGAGGATCGCCGAGTCCACGTGCCAATTCTTTCAGGCGTCGCTACTGGAGAGCGAAGACGACGTGGACGGTCGCCGTCACCGTCGAAGACCCCGGCTTCACGGGCGGTGCCGGCTCGGCGGCCGCGCCCTTCTGGTTGGCCTGGGGTTGATTGGGGATGACTTCGGAGCCTTCTTCGATACTGATCGCCGTTCCCAGGGTCGCCCCGGCCCGGGACGCGAGGCCGGCCGCCTTCGCCTTTGCCTGGTCGAAGGCGGCGAGCAGAGTGCTTTCGTAGGCAAGCTCGGGATCGCCGGGGAAGAAACGCGGGCCGCTGGTGCCGGTGGCACCCGCCGCCACCGCGGCGCTGACCAGTTCGCCGGCCCGGTCCGGTTGATGCAGGGTCACCGAGATTCCCTCGCTCGCCTTGTACACGGTCCGCTTGTCGCGGATGACTTTGCGGATCGAGATCCGCCCGGTCGTGACGTCACCCGCGCCGACTCCCGGAGCGGCCTCCACCGCCGCGATCACCGCTCGCAGGCGAACCGCGACGATGCGCAGCGCCGCCGCTCGCGAGTCCCGTTCCTTGGCTACCTGAAATCCCAGGCCGGCGGTGTCGTTCGGCACCTGCTGCGTCGCCGACCCGTTCACCGTGACCGTCCGGTCCTGCGCCGCGGCGGACGCCGGCACGAGTAACAGGCCGAGCGCGAGGAGGGCGGGAACCAGACGTATCCGCATCACGCGGCGTCACCGTCGGCGGCGCTGCGCAGCGCGGCGATGTCGAGCTTGCGCATTCCGAGCATCGCCTTCATCGCGCGCTCGGCTCGCCCCTTGTCGGGATCGGCGAAGAGCTCTTCCATCCCGGTCGGTACGACCTGCCAGGAGAGGCCGTAGCGGTCCTTCAACCAGCCACACTGGCCCTCCTCGCCGCCCGCCGACAGCTTTTCCCAGTAGTAGTCGACCTCCCCTTGGGTCTCGCATTCGATCGCGAAGGAGACCGCCTCGTCGAAGCTGAACTCAGGTCCGCCGTTGATGCCGATGAAGCGCTGGCCATCGAGCTCGAACTCCACGGTCATCACCATCCCCGCATCGCGCGGGCCGGCCTCGGTGTAGTGGGTGACGTTGACGATCCGCGAGTTCTCGAAGACGCCTACGTAGAACCCTGCAGCCGCCTCGGCCTCGGTGTCGAACCACAAGTTGGGGACGATCTTCTGCTGCATGGGCGCCACCTCCTGGCGTACGGGTACCCGATTGACGGTGGACTATCCTCCCTGATCGGTCCCAAGCCCGGGCGGTTAGCTCAGTTGGGAGAGCACCTCCCTTACAAGGAGGGGGTCACTGGTTCGAGCCCAGTACCGCCCATCGAGCGAAGCCCCTGCAAATCAACGGGTCCCTGGTCGGGAGAGGTCGCGGTGACCGCCATGCGGCGCGCTCCGTTTCGGGCACGAGTGCCCGAAATCGCGGCGATTGCTGTGGATCGGCGCCGATTCGCGCCGATTCGGACTCGCTTTCGAGCGCGAGCGGAGCTACGGTCGGCGAGCAAATCTGAATAGCGCCCCGGCGGCGCGCTAACGCCCCGGGGCCGGCACCGAAGAGCATGTCTTCGATGCGAAGAGAACGCTACTCGCCAAAGTACTCGCGCGAGTCGTGATGGCGGCTCTTCGGTGCCCTGAGCGAAAGGGCACAGATGCCAACCACCGTCACGATCAGTGGCGCCCAGCGCCAGGTGTTCTACGAGATGGTCACCGATCACCTGACCGCGATAAGCGACCTGCGGATCGCCCTCCAACAGGAAGACTTCGCCTCCGCCGAGCGGCTGGGAATCGAGTTCGGCGAAGACCTGAGGCTGATGGAGGATCTCGGCTGGGGCAAGGAGTTCCGCGACGACGTGGACCTGACCATGCCGCCCGAGGACCTGGCCGAAATCCTCACCCGCATCAAGTCCGATGCCGAAGGCGGCCTCAGCGAGTCAAAGGATCATCGCGAGTCAAGGGAAGCCGAGGAAGAAGCCAAGCGGTGCTGGCAGCTCGCACTCGACACCTGCAACGGCCTCCTCACCCTGCTCGACCGCCTGGGAGACAACCAGTGAACGCCGCCGGGAAGCGCCTTCGCCCCGGTGAGCTTGACGGTCTCGTCCTCGCCTACCTCAAGAAGCACAAGGTGGATGGCCCGCTGACCGCCAGCGCGATCGGCAAGGGGATTGAACGCTCCTCGGGTGCTGTCGCCAACTGCCTCGCCCGCCTGGCCAAGGAGAAGAAAGTGCGCCAAGCCAAGAAACGGCCACGCGCCTACGTCGTCAAGGAGGCGAAGTAGCGATGTGGAGGCGAGCCGTTGGTCAAAAGCCCGGCGACCAGGCGCCCTTTCCCAAGTCGACCCCGCCCGGCATCAACTACGCGGTCGTCACGGGAACGCTGATCTCCGACCCCATAAAGGACAAGGGGCCGGGAGGCGAGCCGCTGACCCTTCTGGAGATCAAATTTCCGGTGGCTCATCCCGAAGACCCGCGGCTGCTGTGGACCTATGCGTTCTACGACGTCCAGGTGCCGGCCAAAGTCGGCGGGCGGGACATCGAGGATCTGCGCGAGGGTGCCACGGTGCTTGTGGCGGGCCAGCTCAGCCAGCGGCCCGACCGCATTGACGAGCAGGCGGCGATAGTCGCCATGCTCGTCAAGCCTGGGCCGCGTCCAGAGCCGTCCTACCCATCCCAATAACGATGTTCAAGCAGGAGGTAGCCGACGGCTTCGCCGAGAACCTACGTCGCTGCCGCAAGCGCTCTGGGCTCTCCCAGGAAAAGCTCGGATACCGGGCCTCGCTCCATAGGACCGAGATCGGCCTGCTGGAGCGAGGCGCGCGCATACCCCAGCTCGACACGATCCTCAAGGTCGCAGGCGGTCTATCCGTCTCCCCATGCGAGTTGTTGGACGGCATGATTTGGCGCCCCGGCAGCTTCTCGCCGGGAGAGTTTGATCTCAACGGCCACTCAAATCGGGTGACCGCTGAGAACGATGAACATCCACCGGATGGTCATGTATGAATTGTTCGAGCCGATTCGGCCGCACCAGTCGGCACCGGCGTCGTAGCGTCACCCACCCCAATGGACGCCCGACTGGATGGCGACATACGCTTGCGCCAATGTCCTCAAGGGAGAGCTGGGCAGCACGACTCCACGACGTCCTTGATGCTCGGCTACACGAGCTTGACTATGCGACGCTCCAGGGGTTGGTCGCACGAGGTGTCCGGGAGGCAACTGACCTCGACTTCAAGCGCGAGGTCTACGGCGGCAACGAGAAAGGCAAACGAAGTTTCGCTGCCGACGTCGCGGCGATGGCCAATGAGCGTGGCGGCCTAATCTCGATCGGCGTCGTCGATGCTGACGGGGCAGCGTCGGACCTGAACCCCATCGAGCTCTCCGAGGCCGAGGAGCTGCGCATGAAGAGCATTGCCGCTGACCTCATCTCACCCCACGTCTCATTCGAGATTCAGCGGATTCCACTCGCTGACAATGACTCGAACGGCTTCTACGCAATCATCATCCCGCCCAGCCCAGATCGTCCTCACGCAGTTTCTTTCGGGGTTGACCTCCGCTATCCCCGACGGGATGGTGCCCGCACCCGCTACATGCGCCAACCCGAGGTGGCGGCTGAGTACGCGAGTAGGGAACAGAGAGGCGAGGCCCAAGTCGCCCGGCTTGGCAACGTGCTCGATGAGGGCCATGCTCGACCCCGATCAAGCGCCATGGCTCGAGTTAGCGATAGTTCCTAGCGTCTTCGGATCGGACCGAGTCGATCGGGCGCGACAGAAAGAGATTGCAGATTGGCTCGACCGCTTCCGGCGGCCGGCGAATGCATGGGACTTCGGTGAGTCGTTCTTGTTCAATCGAGTTGCCGGACAGCCATCCGCCGGTGTAGGGGTCGGCCGATTCATAGCCCGCCCCAGAGGCGAGCAGGAAGAGGGGCTTGCGCACTACGCCCACGTCGAGCTGCATACGAGCGGCGCCGGGTATGCGGCAACCACGACCTACCGACGCGAAGACCATGAACCCATCACCACGGACTTCGTGGTTGCGCAGACGGCGGCGATGCTTCAACTGCTCGCCGCGCACGCCATCGAGAACGCAGGCTGCGTCGGCGAAGCAATCGCCGAGCTGCGGCTTTCAGGGCCTCAGCTATGCCTTGGCTGGCGAGACATGCAGCTGCCTGGGGCGTTCGCCCATGCCTACGAGGCCCCTCCGACGAATGAACCCGTAGCCGCTCGGATCAGCGTCTCCGTTGACGCAGCTGTCGCCTTGAAGCAGGACTTGCTCTCGACGACGGCCCTCCTCGCGAGCGGATAACTCAGGCCTTCGGTGTCGCCGAGCCACGCGAGGTACAGGCAGACGGAATCATCGTCAAAGGGTTCTGGCAAATACCGAACGACCGCCTGGAGGAGTGGGCTGCCACCAACGACGTTCCGCTTGCCTAGCTAGAGACGAGTCTCTTCGAGCGACCAAAGATCATGCAATCTGCCGTTCCCGCGAGCCTATAGTCCCTTTGCACCCTCGGAAACCTTGATGTTCTATTTTGGCACGGTACAGTATGCGCGCTCTAGCGTGCACAGACAAAGACATTCAGAAAGGGCCGGGGAGACCTCAAACGGCAGGGATCGTGGTTCGCTGGATTTTCGAGCGCTAGCTGCGATGCCTCCTGTCAACCCGCTTTCCATGACTCGCAAGGCCGTCCTTGTTGCCCCCGTTTGCGCACTTGCCATAGCCGGGGCGGTCGCAATCTCCGCCATGACGCTTGGCGCGCAAGCCTCAACTCGGCATCACCCTTCAGGCAAAGGTTCCGGCGCCGATCTGTCAGAAGAAGTCGCGAGGTGCAAGAGGAAGTTCAAAAACCGCCGCAAGGCGCGCCAGCGCTGCATCGCCAAGGCCAAGGAAGCATCACAGCTGGGAGGAACCAAAGAGCCCGGGAAATCGGGCGGGTCGACGGGACCGAGTCCGCCTGCATCAACTGCGACGCCTACTCCAAGTCCCGAACCCGCTCCCACGCCGGCACAGCCCGTGGTTCCCGACACGGTGATCGACTCCGCCCCTTCGGGCCTGATAGCGCAGCCCTATGTTGAAATTTCCTTCCACTCCAGTTCAGCCGGTGCCTCGTTCCACTGCAAACTTGGCGGCACTGCTTGGTCTTCGTGCGCTAGTCCGGCACATTACGAATCCCTGGCGGACGGCTCTTATGAATTCGCGGTGAGAGCGGTCGAAGGCGCAAGCGTCGACCCAACGCCAGCGATGGCCTCCTTCACGGTCGAGGCAACTCCTCCGCAAACCGCGATCACCAGCGCCCCTAGTGGCCGCATTCCTACCGGGCCGGTCTCAATTGGGTTCACGTCAGACGAGCCCGACTCCTCTTTCCAGTGCAGTATTGACGGCGCGCCTTTCAGCCTTTGCAGCACTCCTTATGAAATCGGCAGTCCTTCGCATGGTCCTCACAACTTCAAGGCGCGTGCAGTAAATGCGGCTGGGGTAGTCGACCCGAGTCCCCAATCCGTCGACTGGAGCTCTGTGGAGCCAGAACACGACCTCTGCGGAGATATTGATGCAGATACGACGATCGGGCCGAATTTCGCCGCTGTCTACTTCGTGAACTGCGACACGTCGGTCGATGAAGGTGCCACGCTTACCATCGAACCGGGAGCAATTCTCAAGGTAGAGGGCGCAGGAGCCCTATCCGTCCGCGGCACCCTCAACGCGATCGGCACCGCCGCCGCGCCGATCACCTTCACCTCGATCAACGACAACTCGATCGGCGGCACCACCGGCTCGGGCTCTCCCCACGCGGGCGACTGGAGAGGGATCGCCACC
>DATHEA010000018.1:0-5785 GCA_035318745.1 Solirubrobacterales bacterium | reverse complement strand
CCGGCGATCAGCTCGTCGGGAGCCTTGCCCTTGGGGATGAAGCCCGATTTCATCCCGAAGTAGACGGCCTGTGGGTGGTGGGCGACGATCGCCACCGTCGACTGCTCGGGCATCACCGCGTAGCCGCTGGAGAGGGTCATGCCGATCTGCTCGAGGTCGAGCAGACGCCAAACCTTCTCGTGCTCTGACTGCTCCGGGCAGGCTGGGTAGCCCCAGGAGTAGCGCCGGCCCTGGTTGAGAGGGATGCCAAGGCCACGGCGAACCTCTGAGTGCAGCCACTCGGCCAGGCCCTCGGCTGCCTGCACCCCGAGCCCGTGGGCGTAGAGCTGCTCGGCGAACTCGCCTTCGCGCTCGAGTCGCTCGATCAGCTCGGTGACCTCAGGGCCAACCGTGACGCCCTGCAGGGCGACGACGTCACGCTCGCCGGTATCCAGCGGGCGAAAGAAGTCGCCGAGGCAGATGCGGTCGTGCTTGGGCTGGCGCGGGAAGACGAACCGCTCCAGCTCGCGCTCGCGGTCCTCGGGATCGAAGACGACGAGCTCGTTGCCGTCGGCGTTACAGGGGAAGTAGCCGAGCTTGGCCCGCGGGTGCAGGTAGTCCTGCTCGCGCCACATCCGCTCCAGACGAGGTGCGAAGCCCTCGTCGGCGCCGTTGCCCTCGATCAGCTCGCGCCAGGCCTCGCCCTTGACGCCGCGCCCGCCCCAGTGCAGCTTGAAGAGGACGTGACGGTCGAGGTAGGGGAAGACCTCGTCGAGATCGATGTCGATCTCGCGCACGCCCCAGAAGGGCGGCGCCGGGATCGGCACGTCGGTGCGGGCGGCGGAACGCATGCTGTCGTCGCTGGTCGGCGGCGAATCGTCGACGACGACAGGCTTTTCGCGCAGCTGCCTGGCCTCGGCGCGGATCCGCTCGACCAGGGCTTCGCGAGCCGGCTCGTCGACCAGCGCGTCCATCGTGTCGAGGCCCTGGAAGGCGTCCTTGCAGTAGAAGACTCCCGGCTCGTAGACGTCGTCGGACTTCTTGCCCTCCGGATAGAGGGTTCGCCGGCCGAAGTCGCGGTTGATCGCGGCGCCTCCAATCAGCACCGGGAACTCAAGCCCGCGCTGATGCAGCTCCCCGACGCAGACCGGCATCTGCTTGGAAGTGGAGACGAGCAGGGCGGAGAGGCCGATCGCGTCGGCGTCGTTCTCGACCGCGGCCTCGATGATCGTCTCGGCCGGGACCTGCTTGCCAAGGTCGATCACGGTGTAGCCGTTGTTGGTGAGAATCGTGTTGACCAGCGACTTGCCGATGTCGTGGACGTCGCCGAAGACGGTGGCGATCACCACCTTGCCCTTGGTGTGGCCCTCGATCCGGTCGAGGTAGTTCTCGAGCTGGGCGACGGCGCGCTTCATCACTTCGGCCGACTGCAGGACGAAGGGCAGGATCAATTCGCCGGCGCCGAACTTGTCGCCGACCTCCTTCATCGCCGGCAGCAGCACCTCGTTGAGGGTTGGGACGGCGCCGATCTTCTCGACCGAGCGGTCGATCCAGTCCTCGACCCCGTCCTTCTTGCGGCGCAGGACGTGCCAGTGCAGGGCCTCCTCTGGCTCCATGCCCTCGGTCGGGTCGCCGGCCTCCTCGGCGCTCTCCTCGCCCCTCGACTCGAAGTGGGCGATGAAGCGCTCGAGCGCGTCCTCGCGCCGGTTGAAGACGAGGTCGTCGGTCAGCTCGCGCTCCTCGTCGGAGATCTCCGAGTAGGGCGTGATGTGGTTGGGGTTGACCATCGCCAGGTCTAGCCCGGCCTCGACGCAGTGGTGGAGGAAGACCGAGTTGAGGACGGCGCGGGCCGGTGGGGAGACGCCGAAGGAGACGTTGGAGACGCCGAGCGAGGTCTTGACACCGGGGATCTCGGCCTTGATCCGCCGGATCCCCTCGATCGTCTCGACCGCGGAGGGCTTCCACTCCGCCTCGCCCGTGGTCAGGGTGAAGGTAAGCGCGTCGAAGATCAGCGCCTCGGGGTCGAGGCCGTGCTCCTCGCAGGCGAGGTCGCGGATCCGCTGCGCGATCTCGATCTTTCGCTCCGCCGTCTTCGCCATTCCCACCTCGTCGATCGTCAGCGCGATCAGCGCCGCGCCGTGCGCCCTGGCCAGGGGGACGACGACGTCCGCCTTGTCGCGGCCGGCCTCGAGGTTGATCGAGTTGACGATCGCCCGGCCTGGGATCTGCTCCAGAGCTGCGCGGATCACATCCGGCTCGGTCGAGTCGACCTGGATCGGTGAGGGCTGGGTCAACGAGACTCTCTTCACCACAGCGGCCATCTGCTCGTCCTCGTCCTGGCGCTCGGTCAGGGCCACGCAGACATCGAGCACGTGGGCACCGCCTTCGACCTGGTCTTCGGCGACCTGGACGAGGCCGTCGTAGTCGTCGGCGAGCAGCAGCTCCTTCGCCCTGCGCGAGCCCTGCGAGTTGACCCGCTCGCCGACCAGGGTCGGGCGGGGCTCCTGGACGAGTGGGGTGGACGTCATCATCGAGGAGACCTCGATCGGCCCCGGCGCCGGGCGCTCGCCGGGCACGCGGCCGCCCACCCGCTCGTGGATCGCCGCAATGTGCTCGGGCGTCGTCCCGCAGCAGCCGCCGACGATGCCGACCCCGTAGCGCTCGACGAACTCGCCCAGGGTCGCCGCCAGCGGCCCGGGCTCTTCGGGGAAGATCGTCTCGCCGTCGGGCCCCTGCAGTGGCAGGCCGGCGTTGGGGATGCAGTGCACCGGCAGCGGACTGTTCTCGCCCAGGTAGCGGATCGCGTCGCGCATGTCCTCGGGCCCGGTCGAGCAGTTGAGCCCTATCACGTCGACCTCGAGCGCGCTCAACGTCGTCAGCACCGCCCGGATGTCGGTCCCGAGCAGCATCTTGCCGCCCTGGGGGAGGAGGGAGACGCTGGCTTGGATCGGCAGGGCTCGCCCCGCTTGCTTGAACGCCTCGCGGGCGCCGAAGATCGCCGCCTTCACCTCGAGGATGTCCTGCGCGGTCTCCACGACGATCAGGTCGGCGCCGCCCTCGACCAGGCCGCGAGCCTGCTCGGCGAAGACCTCGACCAGCTTGGCAAAGGAGATGTCGCCCAGGGTCGGGTCGGTGGAGGCGGGCAGGAAGCCGGTCGGCCCAATCGAGCCGGCGACGAAGCGCTCCTTGCCCGCCGCCTTGCGGGCGATCTGCGCCGCCTTGGTGTTGATCTCGAGGGTGTGCTCGCCCAGGCCCCACTCGTCGAGCTTCAGCCGCGAGGCCTGGAAGGTGTCGGTCTCGACCACCTCGGCGTCGGCCTCGAGCATCGAGGAGTGGACGCCCTCGATCACGTCCGGGCGGTTGAGGACGAGCGCCTCGTGGCACTTGCCCTCGAGCCCGCCGTAGTCGGCCTGGGTCAGATCGAACTGCTCCAGGGTCGCGCCCATGCCGCCGTCGAAGACGACGACCCGCTCGCGGGTGGCGGCTATGAAGTCACGCTGGCTCGAAATCTCGAATCACCTCCATCGACCCCGGCTGTAGCACCGCACCTCGATCCGGAGATCTCGGCCGGTTGCTGCGGCGTCTGCGGGCCGGGCCCCTCGACCGCTCTCGATGGTTCGCCGAAGGGTAGCGGATGAAGCGACAGCCTTCGCGCTGCTCGGCTCGACTCGGCCTGCTCAGATGAAGTCGCGGTCGAGTCGAGGCGTCATCGCCGGTCTCTCAAAGGCGGTGGTCACACACCCCCGCAAGAAGCGAACCCGTATGCTTCGCCCAGGCGCCTGGGCTTGGCGAACGACTCCGGATTTCCAATGAAGCCGCTCGGATCTTCCTTCGCTTTTGCGAGGCCCTGCACCATTGCTTCGAGAAACGCGGTGATCTCTCCCTCGTCGCCCGCCGGCGCTCCGAGCGAACTGAGCCGATCGATCTGCACTTCTATGGCTGGAATGAGAGCGCGCCTGACGAGCCGTGGCACCTCAGCTCGTTGCTCCGCAAGGGGGCGGTCTTTTATTTCGATAAATCTCGTCTGGAACGTACGGCGCATTTTGTAAAGAGCTTTACCGCAGATTACATCGGCGCGTTTGAGGAACTGCGCTTTTGGCAGCGAGCCGGTTTCTACCGTGATCTCGGTGCTTTCGCTTCCCCCCGCGGAGTCGCTTCCGCAGCCTCCCCCCAGCAAGAGGACGGCCAACCCCAAGAAGATCAAAGATTGCCTTATGTTCAAGAAACCCCTCCCCATTGGGGCGGAGCATACCAGGACGGCTCTCAGCTGGACGGCGAGTTGCGCAAGCCCAGGCGGCGCCTCAAATCCCGGCCCGCGAAGGCCCGGCCGACCCGAGTCACCAATCCCCGGCGCGTCTTGGTGTAGGGGTACCAGGTGGGCTCGCGCTTGCCGCCGAAGCGGGTGATCACGAGCGACTCGGTGCGACAGTACTTCTTGATCCCCGGCTCGCCGTGGCGGTAGCCGATCCCAGACTGCTTCCAGCCGCCCATCGGCACGTCGGTGGCCAGGTAGTTGACTAGGACGTCGTTGACGTTTACGGCGCCGCACTCGACCCGGCGCGCGACGCGCTCGGCCCGCTCCCGTTGACCGAAGACCGAGCCCGAGAGCCCGTAGCGGCTGTCGTTGGCGAGCGCCAGCGCCTCCTCGGCGTCGTGCGCCTTCATCACGCCGACCACGGGACCGAAGGTCTCCTCGCGCATCACCTTCATCGAGTGGTCGACGTCGACCAGGACGGTCGGTTCGAAGTAGTCGCCGCGGCCGTTGACCCGCTTGCCGCCGGTCAGTGCCCTCGCTCCGGCGGCCAGGGCGTCCTCGACGTGTTCCTCGACGATCGCGGTCTGGTTGGGCGAGGTCATCGCGCCGACCTCGGTGCCGTGGCCCCTATCGTCGGCCCCCTGGCGCAGCTTGCCGACCTCCGCAGTCAGCTTTGCGACGAACTTGTCATAGGCCGGTTCCTCGACGTAGATCCGCTCGACCGACATGCAGATCTGACCGGCGTTCATCATCCCGCCCCAGGCCGCCGCGTTGGCGGCGCGATCGAGGTCGGCGTCGGCGAGGACGATCATCGGGTCCTTGCCGCCCAGCTCGAGGCTGACCGGGGTCAGCGTCTCGGCGGCACGCGCCATCACCTTTCGGCCGGTGCGCTCGGAGCCGGTGAACTGGACGAAGTCGACCTCGTCGACAAGGGCGCTACCGGTCTCGCCGATCCCCTGCACACAGGCGAGCACGTCCGGTCCGCCGATCTCCTCCTTCCAGGCCTTCACCACCTCGGCCAGGCCGAGGGGGGTGAACTCCGAGGGCTTGACCACGACCGCCGCACCCGCCTGAAGGGCCGGGATGGCGTCGCCCAGCGCCAGGATCAGGGGGAAGTTCCAGGGACTGATGATCCCGACCACCGGGTGGGGCCGGTACTGGACGCGCAGCTTCTTGGCGGCCAGCAGCGGAGTGTGGGGGCGGATCGCCTCCTCGCCGATGAACTTCGCCGCCTTGGCGCCGTAGAAGTTGATCAGGTCGGCGAGGTAGGCGGGCTCGTTGGAGGCGTCGGGGCGGACCTTGCCGGTCTCGGCCTGCATCGTGTCGAGAACCCGCTCGGTGTTGTCGAGCAGCCAGTCGCGGAGCTTGGACAGCCAGCTGTAGCGGCCCTCGATCCCGATCGCCTCCCACTCTGGCTGGTTGGCGCGCACGCGCGCCACCGTGTCGGCGACGTCCTGAGGAGAGTCGATCGAGACGGTGGCGATCGGATCTCCCGTCGCGGGGTTGTGGACCTCTAGCTGCTCCATTTTGGCTGGGCAGCCAACTTTATCC
>DATHEA010000017.1:0-79049 GCA_035318745.1 Solirubrobacterales bacterium | reverse complement strand
TCACCTCGATCAACGACAACTCGATCGGCGGCACCACCGGCTCGGGCTCTCCCCACGCGGGCGACTGGAGAGGGATCGCCACCCTCGGCGAACACGGCTCGATCGACCTCGAGCACGCCAGCCTCAGCTACGCGCAGACCGCGGTTCAGACTTACTCCGATTCCAGCCGACTGCAGGAAGTTACGATTTCAAACTCTGGGCAAGCCCTCGATGTGGCTTCTGGAGATATCAGCCTTCGTGGGTCATTGAGCAGCAATGAAGTTGGCATTCGGGCATGCGATTGGGGTACTGCCGACTGCACCGTGGATGCGACCTATGTCAATTGGGGAAGTGACAACGGGCCGTTTCCTCCGGCCCAGCCGTCACTCGCGTGTGGCGCTGTCCTAGTAAGTCCGTGGCTACCAAACGGCGGCCCGGAGGACCACTCGATATTCGGCGTTGCAAACTGTGGCGGCTCTCCCACGCCTGGAGATCAGCTCGCCCAGGCTTCAAGTGGCTTTGAGTCCGCCATTGCAAGTGAGCAAATTGACTGCAGCAACGGCTTCAAAGATGCCTGCGATGCGATCGAGACGGCGCAGAAATGCCTAGGCGCAGCGCATGACCTTGCAGCTCAGAACTTCCCTGTGCCCGTTGACGCAAAAAGCACGGCGACGGCCGTCGGCAATGAGTTCGTGAGTAAGGGAAGTGCATATTTGCGCAGTTCCACGAGCCAGATCGTCAGCGATATCGGACATGTCACCGGCTTCGCTGGACAGATTCTCGGTGTCGCAAACACGATTCTTGGGCTTGCCCAAGCGTTCAACCAATGTGCGCCATGAGACTTTGTGACCAGGCCGACGCGCGTGTGTCTGAACCGCCCCGGCTTCGATGGAGACCAAATCCCCTGAGAGGATAAGGTCATGTCAAGAAATCGGAGGTACCCGCCTGAGGTCAAAGAGCGAGCGACCGCTCGCAATGGGCAGCGATAGGGAAGATCCTCCCGCATCGCCCGAAATCCAGCTATTAGCCTCCCGAGGCGATAACCCGTCTCGATGCCTCCAGGGATCGGGCCACGCTCTTTGGCCGAACCATCGGATTGAGCGCGAGTTGCGTGATGTTGACCACCGCGATCACCGCGTTGAGGATTGCTGACCGCGTGTCTCCGTCCACCGTGAAGAAGATCGCTGCAACTCCGCAAAGGACGACAACGACGATCGCAGCCAGCGAATGAACGTTGCGTAGACCCGGCCCCGGGATTGGAAGCTTTCAGCCAACTCGACAGCCGCGGCAGCCATCCGTGGGTCGTGCGGGGCCTCACCCTTGGCGAGAAATCTGGTGATACGCCACCTGTCGCCGTAGGGCAGCGCTTGGAATGCCGGCGTTTCCTCGGCGGCCATGACCTCATCCACCCAGCCCGCCCAGCACAGCAAACGGGTTCGGCGAGCGCTCGGCGTATGCGACGGCCCAGGTACCCTCGACTTTGACTCGGCTACCGGATGGGGCCTCGTTTCGGATTCGCTCGGCAAGGTCGTTGGCCATGTCCTCGTCGGTGGCCCCTACCAGCAAGAACCTCCAGCGATGGACCGTAGGCAAGCCCTCCCCCCGCAAGTGCTCCGAGAAGCGCACTGCGTCGTGGCGGGAGGGGAGGTCGACGCGGACCTCGAATTCGGGGTGGCCGGTCCTCGCCGTCTCTTCGCGCTCGCGGGCGATCAGCGCTTCGTGCTCGACCAGCTTGGCTGCGTCGTCCTCCGGCAGCGGCTTGTCTGGGTCCTCCCAGTCCTCCGCGGTGGGATGCCAGTGGCGGAACTCGATGTCGACCGTCCAGCCGTGCTGCTCCGCATCCGCTTCGACGGCGTCTCGGGCGCGCTCGGCCTGCTCACGGGTGCCGGCGTAGAGGAACACCCGCGCTCCGTCTCGGCTCACGATGACGCGGTCATGGAACGCGTCGCTCAGATCATGTTCGAGCTGTTCGGCGTCGAGGCGCTCAGTCAGCGCATGCGCCCGGCCCTCCTCGTGTAGGTCGATCTGAAGGCGCCAGTCATCGTTCACGGTGCTGTCCTTTCACGTTCTCGGCGTGCCAGTCGCGCCTGATCTTGCGGGGAGTCCGGGTGCTGCCGGTCCACTCAGGTCGCTCGCTCCCGCCCCAGTGCCGCATCGAGCGGGGAGAGGTGGGGTCGACGTACCAGCCCTTCGGCCGGTCAACGTCCGAATACGCGCGGGGGTCGAAGGCTGCTCGCTGGGCGCCGGCCGGCGCCGGTTCCTCCTCTTCCTCACGCGCCAAAAGGTCGTAATACAGTAGGGCCCCGGCGAGCGCCGTAAAGGACGCCGTGAGGACTCGGATCGCAACTCCGGTGAGGAATGAGACAGCTCCGGTGTTGTGATGCCCGAATGCGATGCCACCGACGAAGAACGGCACGGACCCGATTACGCCGACCATGATCAGGAAGGCGGCGACGTGTCGGTAGTGGCCGTCGGCCAGCCTGTCGCTGCGCCTCAACGCCGGCAGCCAGCCCTCGCGCTCGATCGCTGCGGCCTGCGCGACCACCGCCCAGCGCAGCCAGAGGATCACCCCAGGCACAATCAGCAGGAACCCGGCCATGATCCCGAGCCAGGAGACGATCGTCGCGGCCGCCACGACCGGCAGAACCCTGAGCCCCTGAAGGGCGACGGAACCGATCCGAGGCTGCCGGCGGTGCCTCACCTCGGACACGGCGTGGACGTGCAGAGCGGATACCAGCGGGGTGACGAGAGTCCAGTCGGCGAGGGTGAGGAAGAGCCACGCTCCGGTGCTCGCATCGGCGCGTGAGAAGGACCCGGTGTCGGTCGCCGCGAGCACGATCAGTTCATAGGGCACGATCACCGCGGCGGCGAGGACGAGGAAGAGCAACGGGTAGCGCCGGTACAGCTCGAACGTCCCGACGAGCAGGCGAGGAGCTGAGCGCGGGGCACTCATGGAGAGCATCGCTTGGTCATCGGCACAACTCGCGCGAACCCTATATCGAACCACGGCGAGATCGGCCACTCCAGGGTGACGATCGAGAGGCCGCCACGGAGGCAGGACGTCAGCTCAATCCTAAAAGCTTCCTAAAAATTTGAGGCCCGGATATGCAGGGATTTTCGGGGATGTACGGGGATTACGGAGGTCGAAAGAGGCCGACTTGACTCCTCCATCGTCGCGGAGTTATTTAGCGAGTATGAAAATTATTCACGGTCATCCCATCGCAGGTCTCGGCGCAGGTCCAAGCACACATCCGAACGCTGCAACCCGCCTCCTGAGAGGTGCAAGCCAGCCACCGGACGGCGATTGTGGCGTTCGCGTTTTGCCGACATCCCTGTGTGACATCGAGGTCGGATCATGAAGGGTCTCGACCCACACGACCCCAGGCCGATGCTGGTGATCTTCGCCCTCATCCTCGTCGCCGCCGCGGTGAAGGCGATATCGAAGATCACCCTCGGCGGAGTCCTCGCGCTCGCTGAACCGCTTGTGCCCCTCGCGCTCGCCGCCGTCGCTATTGCCTCCGCGCTGGCTATGCAGCGGCTTCTCTCCACGAACCGCACGCTTCGCAACCGCCGCACCGTAGCCGTCGTGCCGGCCGACGAGTTCGACCCCGCGCCCGACGAGGTCCTGCGCTTCGCCGCCGAACTCGGCGCCACCGAGCGCAGGGTGCTGGGCTGGGTCGACCGCCGCGCGAGCGCCGTGCGGGTGACACTCACGGGCGATGCGGAGGGGCGGCTCGTCTAACTGATGAGCGCCCCGGAGCGCGCGTTCAAGTTCTTGCGCGGCGCGCTCGCCACCTACGAGGGCGTCGAGCTGCGCGATCCCGAGGAGGTGCTCGGCAAGCGCCCCGAGGGGAGGAACCTGGCAAGCGCTCGCACCGAGCTGGTCCTCGGCTGCAAGGGCCTCGAGCCTCTGGCACGCCTCTCGCTCGATCCCGATCCGTTGCGTCCCTTCGCCGCCGCCCTGGAGGCGCTTTGCCCCGAGGCCTGGGAGGAGCTCAGCATCTGCATCGACCTGCTGCCCGCCACCGGCCGGCGGCGCACGGGTCTGCGCCGCAGCCTGAAGCGCCAGGCGCGGCGCCGCTACGGCGAACCTCGCACGCTGCGCGAGGCGTTCGAGGGTCCGCAGCGCAGAACCCGACCCGGCCCCGATCAGTTGCTCGAGCAGCGGATGATCAACGAGGCGCTCGACGCGAAACTGCGCGAGTCCGGATCGCTGTTCGAGGCGCAGGTCTTGATCCGCTGCCGAGCCGTGAACTGGGCCGGCGCCAAGGCGGCGATGCAGCGTGCTTGGAGGGTTTGAGATCTTCGGCGCGCAGAACTGGTTCCGCGCCCGCGGCGTCTCGATCCTCGGCTTCGCCTTCTTCGGCTCGGACCGGCCACCGCTGCGAAGGAGCTTCGACCGTCGCATGGACAGCGGTCGCTTTCCCGCCCGGGCCGGCAGATGACCCTCACCGCCAGCGAGCTGGCCGGCTTCCTGAAGCCGCCGAACGTCCACTGCAACGCCGACAACGTCGTGCGCGCCGGAACGCTGCTGGGCGCGCCGCCGAAGCTGCCGACCTTCGAGGAGGGCAGCACTGATCTGATCCCTCTCGGGCGGATCGGCTCCAACGGCAACGGGCGGATCGTTGGTGTGCGCGCCGCCGACACCTTCTTCTCCTACATCGCCGGGCGCTCGCGCTACGGCAAGACCGAGTTGGCGGTCGCCCAGTTCGTCCACGTCGTGCGCTCCGGCCACGGCGGCCTCTTCCTCGATCCCCACGGCGACGCGCTGGCGCGGATCAGGCCCTACCTGCGCGAGCCGGAGCTGCGCAGCAAGGTGGTCGAAATCGACCTCGGCCCGGGCAGCCCGTCGACCCTGCCCGGGTGGAACCTCTTCGAGCTGGGCGGAGAGGGCGACGGCGAGGAGCGGGTCGAGGCGATCGTCGACGCCTTCTCCACGGCCCTGGAGTGGGGCGAGCGATCGACGCGCGCGATCAACCTCACCACCCAGGCCGCCACCGCGCTGGTCTCGATCGCGAAGGTGCTGCCCGACGAGCTGGCGCCGACGATCTTCCAGCTCCCCACGCTGCTCTCCGACGAGCGCTGGCGCGCGGCCGCCATGCCCTTCCTGCCGCGTGCCTCCCAGAGCTTCTGGGAGCACCGCTTCCCGTTGCTCGCGGCCGAGGCGGTTACGCCGCTGACGAACATGGTCGACCGCCTGCGCGCCTTTCCCTCGACCACGACGCTACTCGGCCAGAGCGAGAGCACCTATCGGGTGCGCAAGGCGATGGACGAGGGCCAGATCGTCCTCGTCTGTCCCGGCTCGGGCGGGGCGCTCGACCGGCTGATCGCCAACCTGATCGTCTTCGATCTGCTGCACTCGGCACGGGGTCGGGCAGAGCTGGCGTCCGGGAGGCGCAAGCCCTTCTGGGTCTTCCTCGATGAGGTGCAGAGCTTCGACGCCGGCCGCTCCGGCAGCCTTGTCGGCCTGCTTGAGCAGAGCGCCAAGTTCGGGCTGCGCGCGGTGCTCCTCAACCAGAACCCCGAGCGGCTGAGCCCGCAGACGCTGAACGCGCTCACCACCAATCGCTCCCACCTGCTGACGACCGCGCTCAACTCCCATGCGGCTGCGCTGTTGACCAAAGAGTGGGGCGGGGAGCTGAACAGCACCGTGATGGCGAGGCTGCCGCGCTTCCGTTTCATCGCCCAGGTGACCCACGAAGGCGACCTCAGCCGGCCCTTCGCGCTGCAGGGAATCAGGGTCGAGGACGTTCACTCCGAGCCCGGGTCTGGTCGGAGAGCCGTGGTGCCCGAAGCCGCGCCGCGCACCGAGGCCGCGCAGGTGATCGAGCACCTCGAAACGCTCGACGATCGCATCCAAGCCCACCTCGAAGGGCTCGATCCGCCGTACCCGCCGCAACCGGGCGATGGCGGCAAGGGTGGACCCCCGGAGGATCCCTTCTGGCTGGACGGAGGAAGCGATGGCGAGTGAAACGATCCGCCGCCAGGAGACTGAGCTGCCGGAAACGGCGGGTGAGGTTGTCGCCTCGCTCGCCCAGCACCGTGTCCTCTGCACGGCGCAGGTTCGGGTCATCCATTTCCCTGACAACCGCATTCGCTGGACCCAGAGCGTGCTCGCCCGGCTACGAGATGCGGGCCTCGTCGAGTCCGTCCAGCCGCCGCGCACCGGCCGGCGCCTTTGGTTCGCGACCGAGCGCGGGGTGCGGATGGCCTGCGAGGCTCACGCCCTCGAGGCGACGCCGCGCCCCCTGGAGGGAAGCGAGGTGGCCGGCCAACTGCAGGCGCATACGCTCGCCGTCAACGACGCCGGCATCTGCTTTCTACGGGCGGCGCGGGCGCGGGACGATGAGTTCGGGCCGCTCTCCTGGCGCCACGAGGTGGCGCATCGGCTCTCGCGTGGCCGGGGCCGGCTACGGCGGGCGCTGATCGCCGACGCGGTGCTGACCTACCTGCGCGGGGAGGACGGGCGCGTCGCGCTCGAGCAGCGTTTCCTCGAGCTCGACCGTGCCACCCTCTCGGTTGATCGCCTTGTCGTCGAGCTGGCGGGTTACGCGGTGCTGTACCGCGCGGCGGGTGGCGACGGCGAGCCGGCCTGGCGCGCGTACTACCCGCGCTTCCCCGTCGTCCACTGCGTGCTGGCTGGCGCTCCTCGGCCCGCCCTGGAGCGGCGTCGCAAGAGCTGATCGCGCTGCTGCGCAGCAACTCACGGGTTGTACGCACCCGCGAGGTGCGGATCTCGATCTGCCTGCTGGAGACTTGGAGGAGCACGGCCCGTTCGCGCCGATCTTCGTCGAGGTCTGCGATCCCGGCAAGCAGGTCGACTGGCTCGGTAAGGCGCCGCGGAAGAAAAGGGAGGCCGACTGAGATGGGCCACTGGATCGAGAATCGGCGCGCCGCGCATCGCGGGCAGGATCAGAGGCAGGGCGTGCCGGTCTACGAGGTGAAGCTCACATCAAGCGAGATCGACGCGGTAGTGAGTCGCGTCGCCGAGCTCCTCCAGTCGAGGCGCACGGCACGCCCCACGCGTCCGCGTCCGCGTCCGCGTCCGCGGCTGATGACTGCGGCCGAAGTCGCGCGGTGGTGTGGTGTCGAGCGCTCGTGGGTCTATGCCCATGCCGAGGAGTTGGGCGCCCGCAAAATCGGCATCGGCGAGCGCCCGCGGTTGCGCTTCGATCCCGAGGAGGTGAGCGAGCGGATCGCCGCGTTGAGCGGCTCGCAAACCGGCTCTGGACGGGCATCTGCGGCGATTGCCGCCGATTCACGCGGTCGCTCGCTTTCGCGGCGACGGAGAGGTATTGTCGTCGGGCAAGAAACAAACGGCCGGGCGGCGCGGAAACGCCCCCGGCCCGGCGCCGAAGGTAGAGCTTCGACGCGATGATCAGCCTAGCGGCGACCGCTGTGCCCGGCGCCGCTTGGCGTCCGCGCCAGCGATGCCTCCGGCGCCTCGAACCAGGAGGTGATCGGGATGGCTCGTAGATCGGAAGGCCAGGTGGTGGAGCGCCACTGGAAGAGCTGGCGAACGTGATGGCCGACGTGCGGCGCGGCCTCTGGGTTCCGCCGACGCGGCGCCGCCGTGTCGAGGAGCAGGGCCAGGGCGCCGACGGCGAGCTGCTCTTCGGCCCCTTCGCGCAGCGGGTGATCGCTCAGCGCGAGGGAGAGGTGAGCGCCAGCTACTTGCGGATCATGCATTGGGGCCTGTCCCACCTGTTGCCCTACTTCGCCGATTGGTCGCTCGGCGAGATCGACGTGGAAGCGGTCGACGCCTACCGTGCCTACAAGGTTGAGGAGGCGGAGTCGATCCGGCGGGCGATCGAGCGCCGAAAGCCCAAGCTCGACGAGCGCGGCCGGCCGCGCCGACCGCTCAACGCCGCCTCGATCAACAAGACGCTGAAGCTGCTTCAGTGGGTGCTCTCAATCGCGGTCGAGTACGGGCACATCGACCGCAACCCCGCCGAAGGGCGACGGCGAGGCCTTCCCGAACCCAAGCACGCCCCCGTCCACCTCGACACCGTCGAGCAGATCCAGGCGCTGCTCGATGCCTGTGCCGCGCTCGACCGCAGCCCTCAGCGGCGCTCAGAGGGCAGGGTGGCAGTGATCTCGACCCTTCTCTTCGCCGGCCCGCGCGCCGAAGAGCTCTGCAACTTGCTCTGGCGCGACGTCGACCTCGCCAACGGGCGAATCGTCATCGGTCGCTCCAAGACCCAGGCCGGCCTGCGCGAGATCGACCTCCTGCCGATCCTGCGCGACACCATCGCCACCCACAAGGCCAACGCTTACCGCTGCGGACCCGACGACCTCGTCTTCCCGACCGCGACTGGCGGGCGCCGCGACCGCAACAACCTGCGAAGCCGCACCCTGGGACTGGCGATCAAAGCGGGCCGACGAGCTGCTGGCGAAGCGCGGCCAGCCCTCGCTGCCGCGCGGCCTCACCACCCACAAGTTGCGTCACACCTTCGCCTCGATCCTGGTCGCCACCGGCGAGGATCCCGCCTCGGTGATGGCCCAGCTCGGCCACGCCCATCCAGCCTTCACCCTGCGTGTCTACACCCACCTGATGCGCCGCGGCAAGGACGAGCGAGCGCGCCTGAAGGCGCTGGTGCAGGGCGAAGGGACCGAGGCAATGACGATCGAGTCACTCGTGGCGGAGGCAGCATCATGACCTCGGCGATCGGAGTCGCGATCCTCGTAGTCGCCGGCATCTGGCTCTTCGGCGGTCTGCTGGCACGCTGGGCAGGTGCCCTATTCATCGTCGCCGGTTCGGTAGGGCTCGCCAGCACTGGCGACGCCGACGGATTCCTCCTCGTCGCGCTCGGTATCGCGCTCTGGCTGGTTGGGCACCTGCTCTACCGGATGCGCCGCGGCGTATGAAAGAGCGCGCTGGCGGAACGTCTCTATCCTTCCGTGGGCCGACCGGATCGCGGGTGACGATAGGAATCAGAGCCGCTCCGTCAGGCTGCTAGCATTTTGCAAGCGATGCCTACTCTCTACGTAAGAGGCGTTCCTTCCGAGCTCTACGAGCGGCTGCGCCGCGAGGCAGCCTCGGCTAGGCGCTCGCTTGGCGCGGAGACGATCGAGCTGTTGCGCCGCAGTCTTTCACCCTCCCACGGAGTCTCGCTGGAGCAGCTCCTTCAGGGTGCCGATCGGATTCGGGCTCAGCACTCCCTTCCCCCTGGTTCTCCCACGGCCGCCGAGCTGATCCGCGAAGACCGCGAGCGCTAGGCCTGATGGCCGCGATCGTCGTCGACGCCAGCGTCATGGTGGCGCTTTACATCGAGGAGCCGCTCTCAGTACCGGCACGGGCGGCTCTGCTCCGGTCCCGAGAAGTGGGCGACGACCTCCACGCACCCGATCTTCTGCTGGTCGAGTGCGCCAACGCATTTTGGAAGCGGGTTGGCCGAGGCGAGCTTGATCGCGACTCCGCGATGGCCGCGATCACCGCACTGTCGACGCTTGAGGACTTGGATCGGCACCCCCTGGACGGAAAACTCGTCCCACCCGCGCTCTCGCTCGCGATCGCCCACTCGCTGACCGCCTACGACGCTGCTTACGCTGCGTTGGCTGTACAGCTCGGCGGCACCGTGCTCAGCGGGGACGGCCGCTTCGTTGAGCGAGCGTCGCAGGCTGGCCTGCCCGTGGTCGCTGTCGGATAGGCCGTTGACGTTGCCATGCATTGAAGAAAGCGACTCAAGGTGGTGGCGACCCCTTTAATCCTGTGTTCGAGTCCAATTCCACGGCGCCCCACTTTGAGGTCGCCGCGATCTAGGGATTAAAAGCGAGCCGCAACGCTTCACTCCACGAGCCACAGCGATTTCGCACCGTCGCGGCACTCGGTAGGCCCCCATTCGATTTGCGAGCAAGCGTTTCGTATTGCTTCAGGCTCGGCGGGCCAGCGAGCTCGCGCCCTACATGGCGGATGGCGTCGATGCACTGACCTCGGTCGAAGATTCGTTGGCCCGAGATCGCCGAACTGGGATTCGCAGCGAGGCCAGCGGAGAGGAGCGACCGGCGCCAGGAGCCAAACCGGTGAAAATGGGTCTGATGTGAAGGCCATGGTCGCCCGTCGGGAAAGGCGCGGCCCTCGGCGTACTGGTTGTAGGCGTGGGTCGTGAGGACTCCGCCCAACGCCTCACTCGTCTCCCGCAGGACCTCGAGGAGCTCTTCGTTGGTGTATTTCTTTTCGATCCAGGCAGAAGGCTGCCTGGAAGTCTTGTCGTCCTTCCCAGTTTCTGCCCCCTTCTGCTTCTCGCGCTCGTCCTTCGGCAAGGCCCGTTGTTCATTGCGACTCCGGGTTCGCAAACCGTTGTCGCGAAAGAGCTGGCGGACCCGCTCAGCGCTAATGCCAAACTCTGTTCCAACCGCTCGCAACGAGCTGCCGGCTCGGTAGAGGGCGTGCATTTTCTCGACACGTTGATCCACTGCAAACCTATCTCGATGATCGCGTGGCGGCGCCTGTTCGGCTAACACAGCAATCGACCTCAGTCGCGCGCGAATGCCTTATGCAACTTGGCTCGCAGCTTGTAGTCAAACTCCTGAAAGATGAACTGGGTCTCCCGTTGGAAGGTCCGCCCATCACGCCGATCCTCAGCCGTGAGTTCATCCCATTCGATTTCGGCCTTCTGTTTCGCCGCTTCCCAGAGCGCAGCCTCACGCACACTCTCGACCACCAGCTGGCGATAAAGCGGATCCTTGAAGGGGTCTTTATGTCCGTTTTGAGCCGCTTTCAAGGCAACTTGTCTGAACTCCGGCCGGCCGACCTTGACACTGACGACGCCCGACGAAGGATCCCAGATCGCGCTCCCGGAGGGCCAATCTTCGTCGGCGAGAACAATGTTGCTGATAAAGCCGCTTGCTCGACGGAAGCGAACGTGGACGGGGAGCATCGCCTGATGCTCGCCGCTACGAACCCATAGCTCGTAGCGGCCCTCCGAGTTGCCACCGGTGACTCGAATAGAGAGCTCCGCGACCCCGTCAGCAGCCGGTGGGGGCACCGTTTCCGCCGAGAGCATTGCTGCGCTGATGTACTCGTTTGGAGCACTCTTGACTTCAACCGTAGATCCGGGAGGAATTCGATCACTCGCGAACCACACCTTGACCGACTTGCTCTCGCCCGCGTAGGCCATCGCGTAAGAGACAGGAAACTCAATCGGTTGCTCTAGCTCTCGATCGGGTGGCTCATCAGGACCATCGGGTACTGGTTCGCCCGACTCTGAATCGGGATCGTCGGAGGGCGCGGCGTCGCTGTCTTCCGGACCGACCGCGATTGCACCGTCAATAACGGAGTTGATCTCGCGTGCCAGCTTCTGCAAATCACGTCTAACGTCGGCGTTCGTCTTGGTCTCGGGTTGGCTAGCATCGAGGTCGGCGACCAGAGGCTCGAGTTCGGCCACGAGTAGGTCGTAGGCGGCTTCCACTACTGGGTGCTCGATATTTAGGCCTGAACGGTCGGTTTTGTAGAGCAGTTGGGCGTCTTCATCAGCCTCGCGTTGGAGGTTCTCGATTCCGTCGAGGCGCAACTCACCGATCACTCGCTCCATCGCCGGAAATTTCGCGAGTCGACTATCTCTCGCAATCTCGTAGGCCGACCGCTCGCCGCGGATTAAGATGCCCGAAATCCAGGCGCGCCGGCTGCGTGCTCGTTTAATCGCTTTCGGAGCAAGCTTCGCCCAGAGCGTTCCTTGCATGCCGGCGACCTCGACGTCCTTTTCAACGATCAGATCCTCGGCCTCGGGGTATTCGAACTGAAGCCGCCGTGGCGGCGCGTCTGCGTAGGCGAGGGTGATCTGACGTGCCGCGTCAGCCATTACCGGCCGTATGCCAACGCAGTCCCTAATTTGCCGCTCCAGCTCGCTGAACCGAAACTGTTTCGGCCGATTTTTCTCCAGCCGGCGCACCGGAACTCGGACTTGGGTCCCAGTCTTTTCCAGCCCGAGCTGCTCGCGGGTCTCGTCGCTCGGGACCGCGTCGATGACGTCGGTCCGCATCACCATCTTCCCGCTGTCGTCGATCAGGAACGTGCAGCTCGACAGAACTTCCTCACCTGCTGAGTTCTTGCTGATGCTGGTTACTCCACCGCCTCCCATGGCAAGGAAGACGTCTCGAATGCCACGGTTGAAGTAGCTCCGCTTGGCGCCAGCCTCGGGATCGCCACCAACGGTTCGCAGCCGCTGTCGCATGCGATCACTGGTCATGCCAACTCCATTTCCGGCTACGGTCAGCTCCTTGCGATCGGGCTCATAGGCGACGATGATCTCGCCTTGATTCGGACCACCCTCGCGCTCGGCCCGTTCACGGATGGCTTCGTCCTCGTTGGAGATTGCCTCCTCGACAATCTGGATCGCGCTTTCGATCGCACTTTTGGCGCTCTCGGTGAAATAGCGGCCCTCATACTCGAGCTCTTCAACCACCGGCTCTCTCATTTGCTCAGTCAACTCTCGTCTCCCGGGATAGCTACCTGCTGAGGCTCGAGCTCGTCCCTGACCAACTCGAGTGCGTCTGGGTTATGTTTGGCTGCAACAGCAATTAAGTAGTCCGCAACCTCGCTCTTATTGATCCGCCGCAGCCCCCTTACGCGCGAGCGAAGTGCGTCGGCAACAGGTTTGGGGTCTGCGGTTGGGGGCACTCGCAAGGCCCGGTAGAGCTCATCTGGCTTTGCCTTAACGAGCGTCCCGTTACGGCTATACGCCTGATAGGCATCCGCCCTTTCAATGCGATCGGCAGCCCTGAGCTCGCCAGGAATTGGCGCATGTGAGCTGGCGAGGTTGATGTCGCCGCGAGCGACGCCGTCGTCAGCCACTGCTCTACCTTTCTCGGTAAGCGCGAACCCCTTGCCGATCAGGCCCTCCGCGCGCGCCGCATGCACTGCCTTGCGTATCCGTTCGAGATCTGGAAACTCGGGCCGCTCGGAATAGGCGAAGTGATCGGGAAACCGGTGGAAGGCGAGCTCCACCAGTCCGCCCTCATCGAGGCGCTGGCCGCTCTGCGCGCGAACTCCGACGCAAATTGCGATGGCATGGGGATCGGCTATTTCTTTGGAACCCTGATCGGGGAGCAGCCTGGCGACCGCGGCTACGGTGGTTGCCTCAAGGCCCGCAGCCGCCAGTCCGCCCTCGGCAATCCGTGCTTTCACGACGCCGGCCTTACCTGGCGCGTCGAGGATCGTTTTGCGACGAGTTGACGGACGACGTCGGCGTTTTTGGCGTTTCTGTTTCCCAATACGCACGATGTAGTCGCGCTGATCAAGGCGCCGCAGTGAGGCGGTGAAGGTATCGGGATTGGGCAACGCCGTATCGACCCAGCGCATCGTCGCCGGGAATGCGTGCCAGCAGGCGAGAAAGAGATCGCGCTCGTTGACCTCGGTGGACTCGCCACCGAGCGCGGCCAGCGTTGCTAGGACCAGGTCGTCCTTTGAGATTTCGGAAAGGTCGTCCCGGCTCATCTACCTGCTCCGACTTGTCGCCGACGACGTTTTGGACGACTGGCTGACCGGCTATCAACCAAACCCCAATCGGTGAGTCCGTAATAGCCGCGCTGAGGGCGTACGATCCGAGTGTCACGACTGATAACCGCGATCAGGTTTGCCTGGCTGCCTTTCCCTGGAATTCGGACATCGCGCTCCTTGACCGCGGCCATCAACACTTGGATCTGCATGGGCTCTCCAGCGTCGCTGAGGATCTCGATCACGGTGTCAAGCAATGCGGCTCGACCCCGTGAAGGAGCCTTGCGGGTGCCGCTCGCCAGGTTCGGCGCTGGCGAGGGCTTTTCATGTGGCCCCTTCGCCGCTGCGGGAATCTCGACTCCTCTTAGCTCCGCTAGCTCGGCAAGCAGACGTAGCTCGCGCTCAGCTTCAGCCAAGGCACTTTGGGCACGATTCAGCTCGGTCTCCCGTGTCCGGACCGCTTGGGCCGCTTCCTCAATCGAATTCTGCAAGGTTTGGGTCGAAAGCACCGCTGCTCCAATCTCTAGCTACACTTTCGTGATCCTACCGTTGTACGTATTAAAAAAGATACAGCTAGAAGATTTCTACAGATACTCAGTAGGGACCGTCTAGGATGTCTTGGCTACAAACGCTGTAGCTTTCGACGCTCATGGCTCGCGCCAGTGAGAAGATCAAGACGTTTGCCGGCCTTAGGAGGGCCTTCCGGACCTGGGCCACAGGTCTCGGGACCACCGTAGCGCCTGAGGTCTCGGGGGCGACCTCGGCTGAGCTCCACTTTCTGGGCGCTCTCGGCGGTCTCGCCGCCGAGATTGGCCGTGGGCAGCTCGACCGCTGGCCAGCTGTTTGTATGGCCTGGGCGCTTGCAGCGCCGACTCCGCCTGCAGCGCTGGTTGAGGAAGTCGGGCTTGAACTCGGCGCTGGAGAGGACGTATTGGCCGCCCTCTATAACGCCTGCATCTCGGCGAGGAGCCGACGACGGTTGGGCACGGTATTTACGCCGAAGCCCGTGGTTGACCACATGATCGAGCTGGTCGACCGTGGGCTAGCTGGCGAGCGAGCCATCATCGTTGATCCCGGAGCAGGAGTTGGCGCCTTTTCGATCGCCGCAGCTAGGCACTGGCCGCAGTCAACGACCGTCGCGGTCGATGTCAATCCCGTGACCCTAGGTCTGCTCGCCACGCGGATTGCCTTTGAGATCGATGCTGATCCCGAGCGAGCGGAGATCTACAAGCGAATCGATCTGCGCTTCGGCAACTATCTCGACCTCTTCCGCGAGATCTACACCGAGTGCAAGGGGCCGATCGCGGCCCTTGGTAATCCGCCCTACACGCGCGTCCAGCAGCTGCCGTTAGGAGAGCGGCGCCGGGCAATTGACCTGGCAGGCGGAATTATCGACAACGGACACGCGAACCTCGCAACGCTGATCCAGGCCATGACTTTACGTCACATGCGACCCGACGACGTCTCCTGCATGCTCCTGCCCGGCTCCTTTAGCTACACGCGAGCTAGCCTCGGGCTGCGCAGAGAGATGTGGAGGTCAAGTCGACCAATCGCCGTTGAGCAGTGGCCCGCCGCCGAGCGACTATTCACCGGCCATTCGGTGCAGGCGGCGATCATTTCGATTGGTCCAGCTCAAGCAAACCCCGGTCCTCTCCAGCTTGCCAGCGTCGAACTTGCGGAGACCGAGGTGCGGGCCACCGCCAGCTGGAGTCTTAGCCGGGAGGAGCCCGAACCACGGAGCTGGTTTGCTGCAGAGTCCGAGGCTCCGGTAGCCGATTCGGTCCCTCTCGCGGGTCTCGCGAGAGTCCGCAGGGGAATCGCTACCGGGGCGAATCACATGTTCTTTCTTGACGATGAGACCGCCGCCCGCCTTCCCGACTCAGTGTGTGTCGAGGGGATTCAGTCGCTGCGAGGGTTTGACGGAGACTGCCTTGATCGTGAAGCCCATCGCCGCCTGAACGGAAGTAGGGGCCGCCGCTGGCTGTTGGTGATTCCCCCTGCCACAGAACTCAGCGGCGAGTTGAAGAGCTACGTGCAGGGATTCGAAGGCTCGGTCAAGGATCGGTTCCTTCCCTCGAAGCGCCCGCTGTGGTACTCACTTTCACCGTCGGCACCACCGCCGATTTTGATCGCCCCGCTTTCAAAGGGCGAGTTTCGGGTGGTGACGAATGCCATTGGGGCGATCCCGTCCAATAACCTCTTCGGCATCTATCCCGCCCAAGAGTCTGACGTTGAGCGAATCTCAAACTGGCTCCGGTCAGCTGATGGGCAGCGGGAGCTTCGCCGTGTCAGCCGGCGGTATCCCGGGGGCAGCTACAAGCTCGAGCCGAGAGATCTGGGGTCCGCCGGAATCCCGAAGGAGCTTTGATCTAGGACTCCTGTCAGCGGCCGTACGCACCGAGCCGAAGGGCATTTCTTTGGCTCGTCAGGCGCGGGGCAAGGATCCCGACTTCAGGGATGGGCGGTGACGGGCTCGAACCGCCGACCCCCTGCTTGTAAAGCAGGTGCTCTCCCAGCTGAGCTAACCGCCCGGATTTGGTTTGTGAAGTAGAGGATAGCCCTGCGACAGACAACGGCGATACCTGTGATTGTCGAGTGCGAGTCTGCAAGCGGGCGCCTTGCCGGAGAGTTTGGGCACTCGCCCCCAGGAGTGCCCGAATCGGACCAAATCGGCGCATATCCGCGCGCATTCGGCCTGAAGCGCAGCCCCGGCCACCTGCGCGAATCCCCTGCACACTGTCTGGTTTAAGCAGCTCTCCTACAATCCGCCAGAGCGCCTTACAAGGAGGGGGTCACTGGTTCGAGCCCAGTACCGCCCATCGCCTGATCAGATTCTCTTCAGGAGCTCGTCTTTCTTCGTTGCGAACTCCTCGGCCGTCAGCACGCCGGCGTCGTGGAGCTCCCGGATGCGCTCCAGGCCGCTGTAGGGGTCATCGTCCAGGTAGTCCGGCACATTGCCCACGGGCGCATCGCGGGGGCCGCTTGCCTTCATCGCGCCGGCAAGGCCCTTGACCGCCGATTCGAGCTCCTCCAAAGCGTTGCCGAGGTCCTTCTCCTCGGTGGCGGGCTTGGTCTCGGCCCACAGGTCGCGCTTCGGCTCGAAGCTCTCCAGCCGACTTGGTGAGACTCCGTAGATCCCGTGGCAATACCAGCTGACGCTTTCGTCGGAGACGGCTCGCTCCAGCGCCGCGCGAAGCTCTGGCGCGTCGTCTTCGAGGCCCAGCTCGCCGGATATGTGATCGAGGCTGGCGAGGCCGAAGTCATCGACGAAGGCGACGAGCTCCCGCTCGAGCTGCCTGACGTGAGGAGTGTCGAGCAGCTGAAGATCCGCCCACTCGGTCGTGTCCCACTTGATGCCGTGGAAGGTGACTCCGACCCGGCAGATGTAGCCGTCGTCCCGGGCGATGGTCATCGCGCGTTTGAGGGTCGAGTCGTCTTTCCCGGCGGCGCCCACCGCGGCTGCGATCCCGTCGACCGTGGCCTGGGAGACCCTCTGCAGATGCGCCACCACGGCCTTCGCCATCTGCTCGGGCGGGCCGGGGTGAAGGGTCCTCTCGACTGCCGCTTCCCAATTCGCCGGGGGGTCGGCCGCGCTGCGCTCCGCCGTGGCCGCGACCTTCACGGCCATGAGTGCGACAACCGCTCTGCGGCCCTGCTCCTGCACCGCAGCGCGCCGTTCGGCGGGTAGGGAATTCCATTCACGAATCAGCGAATAGCCGCGTTTCATCGTCGGCAGTGCACGTGCGGCGTAGAGCATGAGAGGCACTTCTTACCTCCTGAACGAGAATCGAATTTGGCTGAAATCGATCGGTTCAAGACTATTCAAGACTATGTGGGTGTAGGATCGCGGCCGCTTCAGGACGAACTGAATAGTCGACCTCGGCATCTCGGGAGGAGTTGTCATGACGAACCGCTTCGCAGGCTCACCGCCACCGCCAAGCCAAGCTGCCGGTGACGATCTGGCGGGACTGCTCGCGGAGTCGGAGGCCGCACACCGGAAGATCGACTCCGCGATCTCGGCGGCGGAACAGCGGAGAGCGGAGCTGGAGAAGGAGCGGGGGGAGTTCCAGGCCTTCTTGAAAGCTCAGGGGGAGCGCTTCACCGAGCGTCGCAACATCGCCAAGCGCCACCCCAAGCTCGGCCGCCACGCGCAGTGGTTGGGCGGCTACCAGACGGCCAGGTCCGCGCTGGCCGACCGGGCGGAGTTGGAGGCGGTCCTCGACGGGCTCTATCGCGAAGCCGGAGAGCACTGGACGAAAGCCCTGGGCAACTCGTTCACGGAGCTTGGTGCCCCGTTCTTCAAGAAGAAGCCGGTGACCGCGTCGATGCGGCTGGTCGACGAAGCGCTGTCCCTGATCGAAAAGTGCGACGAGGCGCTGCCCGAGGCCTTCGACGAGCGGAGACGGAAGCTGAACGAAGAGCTCCGGCTCGAGGTCGAGTCGATCCGCCGGCCGATCGACGCCTGGCTGACCGAGCTGGCTGAGATCTCACCCGAGTGGGACTCCGAGGGCTGGGCAGAGTGGGCTCCGCCCGGCGAGATCTTCCCGGTGGTGCGTTTCGGCGCCTCCGCCCAGCGTCAGTCGCCGGTCGGGCTGGTCGACGGCGCCTCCCAGTGGTTGTTGAGCTCGGGACGGCCTCTGTTCATCTGGGACCAGCCGCCGGACGTCGTGGCGCAGGTCCAGTCGCTGATCCTGCGGATCCTCGCCCAATTCCCGCCCGGAATGGCGCGCTTCGTCTTCGTCGACCCTCTGGGCGCGGGCAAGAGCGTCGCCCCGTTCCTTCACCTCGCCGACTACGACGAGGGCCTCGTCGGCGGCAAGGTGTGGAGTGAGAGCGCTCACATCGAGCAGCGCCTCAGCGAGCTGCAGTCTCACATCGAGATGGTCGTACAGAAGTACCTGCGCGGCCAGTTCGCCGACATCGAGAGTCACAACCGCGCGGCCGGCGAGATCGCCGAGGCCTACCGGTTCCTGGTCATCTTCGACTTCCCCGCCGGATTCTCGGACGTGGTCGCGAGGCGGCTGGTCAGCATCGCCCGCAACGGGCCCGCCTGCGGTGTCTACGCGATCGTCATCGGGGCACCCGGCCGGGAGATGCCTCACGGCTTCGACAGCTCCGAGCTGGGCGACGCGACCGCCCTTTTCACCCCGAAGGGCGAGCTTGGGGGGTTGAGGGAGATCACCGGGCCGGAGACCTTCAGCCCATGGCGGGCGAAGATCGAGCGGCCTCCGGAGTTGAAGCTGACCGAGCCCGGAGAACCGCAGAACCTCTTCAGCGGGGTGATCTCCAGCATCGGCTCCAAGGCGAAGGCGGCGACCAGCGTGGAGGTCTCCGAGACGCGCCTGCTCGAGCTGCTGGACAATACGCTGGCCGCGGGCCTCACCGAGCACCAGCCGATCGTCGAGCGCGCGCCACGGCTCGAGGAGCCCCAGAGCTGGTGGGCGGGTGACGCGGCGGAGGGGATCGCGGCGCCGGTCGGCCGGGTCGGGGCTCGCACGGTCCAGTCGCTGGCGCTGGTCGGCACGGACACCTCCGTCCACGCGCTGATCGCCGGCAAGACCGGCTCGGGCAAGTCGACGCTTCTGCACGCGATCATCCTCAACCTCTGCCTGCTCTACTCGCCCGACGAGCTCGAGCTCTACCTCGTCGACTTCAAGCAGGGGGTCGAGTTCAAGCCCTATGCCAGTTCGCGGCTCGCCCACGCCCGGGTCGTCGCGATCGAAAGCGAGCGCGAGTTCGGGCTCAGCGTCCTGCGCGGCCTCGAGAGCGAGATCGGGCGCCGTGGCGAGCTCTTTCGGGACGAGGGGGTCGACGATCTCAGCGACTACCGCAGAGCCGCCGGGGCGAAGATGCCGCGGATCCTCCTCGTAGCTGACGAGTTCCACGTCCTTTTCAGCGATGACGATGCGATTGCCAACGAGGCGGCGCGGATCCTCGATCGCCTGGTGCGCCAGGGGCGCTCCTTCGGCGTCCATGTGATCCTCGCCTCGCAGACGATCTCGGGCGTCCACCAGATCGGCCGCGGGACGTTGAACCAGATCGCGGTGCGGATCGCCCTGCAGTGCTCAGAAAGCGATTCGCAGGTGATCTTCGGCGAGGACAACCCGGACGCGCGCATGCTGAGCCGTCCCGGCGAGGCGATCTACAACTCGATGAATGGGATGCCGGAGGGCAACAGGCGCTTCCAGGTGGTGATGCTGAAGGACGAGGAGCGCGGGGAGCTGCTCGAGCGGCTGCGCGCGCACGCCACCGAGTCCGGCTACGAGCAGGCGCCGGTCGTCTTCGAGGGCAACGCGCAGGCGGACCTCGACGACAACCCTCACCTGACGGCGTTGCTCGACGATCCCGCTGCCGAGCCTGCCCCGAAATCGCCGCGGTCTTGGCTTGGCGCTCCGATCTCCTTGGATGGCCCCGTCGCGGTCGCCTTCGAGCGGCGAGCGGGCGCGAATCTGCTGCTGACCGGCACCGACGGCGAGGCGGTCGACGGGATCCTGCTCGCCGTCCTTCTCGGGCTGGCGCCGCAGCTCGGCGCGGTGTCGGCCGAGCCGGCTCCAATCGAGCTGCTCGACTTCGGTGGCCTCGACGAGCCGTTCGCGACGACGGTCAACGAGCTCGCCGCCCTCGACCCGACCCTGGTGCACGTCGGTCGCCGCCGCCAGGTCGCAACGGTCCTCGAGCGGGTCGGAAGTGAGCTGGAAAGCCGGATCGAGTCGCCGGACCTGTCGCCACCGGCACTCTTCCTCATCCTGCACCGCCTGCAGTCGGCCCGCGACTTCGATCCCTCCGCGTTCGGGGACGACTCCGCCGATCCGGGCGCCGCGCTCGGCACGATTCTGCGTGAGGGTCCCGAATTCGGTATCCACGTGATCGTCAGCTGCGACACCCCGACGAATCTGGAGCGCCGGCTGGAGCCGATCGCCCAGCGGGAGTTCGGGTTGAGGGTCGTCTCGCGGATGAGCGAAAGCGACTCGCTGCAGATGATCGACGCTGCCGACGCCGCGAAGCTGGTGGGCGCGCAGGCGATCTTCTCCGACGAGGACCGCTCCCAGCTGATCAAGCTGCGTGGCTTCGGGCTGCCGCGGCCCGGCTGGGTGACCTCGTGGGCCGAGCGGCCCGGTTGGCAGGCGCGGTCCGACCGAGGGGTCGAGGGCGCCACGGTGCTGGGCGGCCCGGAGGGCTCGAAGTGAGCGACGTCCATGCCAATCCGGACGACATGGAGCGCTTTGCCTCGGTCCTGAAGAACGCCACGGCAGAAATCGAGAAGCAGACCGCGCGCCTCAATTCGGAGTACAGGCGCCTGGGCTCGTCATGGAAGGACCGCAAGTTCGCGAGCTTCGGGTCCGACTTCGATCGCTCGATCAGCTCGCTGCGGTCGGCCACGCGTGCCCTCGAACCCTACCCGCCCAAGCTGCGGCGGCACGCGCAGGCCCTGCGCCAGTTCCTCGACGCGCGTTGAGTTGACCGCGGAGGCGCACCTCTACGACGTCGGCGCGATCCGGCTGCATCTGAGTGCGCTGCGCGAGTTCGCTGCCGCCGGCGGGGAGGCGGTCACGCGCTCGCTCGGGGTGCTAGGACGGGCGCTGGACGAGTGTGACCGAGCGGTCGCGAAATGGGCCTCCGAGAGAGCCCGGGCGCAGAGCGAGGTGGCCGCCGCAGAGGCCGCCCTGGAGCGTTGCCTGGCGGCAATCCCCAGGATCGATTGCAGCGGCCCGAGCCGCGCGCTCGCAACCGCTGAAGCGAGGCTGGGCAAGGCCGAGGAAAACCTCGGCACCTGCGAACGCTGCCGGGCGAGCCTGCGCACGGAGGCCGAGCGCTTCCGCCACGAGGCGACGGCGTTCAGGCTTGGCGTCGAGCGGCAGTCGGCCGGCGCGGTCGCCTTCCTCAACGGCCTGGTGGGCGCCGCGGATGCCTATCTCGCCGCCGGCGCCGGCGGGGGAGCCGGCGGCTTCGGGAGCGCCGGCCCCGGCGGGGGATCGGGGATCGGCGGGGGCTCGGGCACGAGTTCGTCCGTCGCTGTTTCCCGCATCGGGCAGACCGAGATGGAGGAGGTCGAGCTCGACCGCGTCGATCTCAGCCAGTCCGCCGTCGAGGGACCGGCCAGCTACAGAAAGGCCGACTACGCGACCGTCCGCGAGGGGATCCAGCGGCTCGACGAGGTCGTCCTCCCGGCCGTGCGGCGGGGCGAGGGAGTGGGCTACTTCCGCAACCTCGATGCCCAGAAGGGGCTCAGCTACGAGCGCGGCTACCAGCGTGTCTACGAGGCGTTCTTTGGCGACGACAGCCTGCGGCTCGATCTCCGCCCGAACGGCACCTTCGGCGTCACCAACGGCTATCACCGGATCCACCTCGCCAACGAGCTGGGCCTGCGCACCCTGCCGGCCCGCGTGGCACGACCGCCGGAGGGGCGATGAGCGCCGCGCACCTCGCCGAGCCTGTGCGCGAGGCCCACCGCCGGCTCGCCCGCAGCTGGGAGTCGACCAGGAACGTGTGGCGAGACTCGCGCGCGCGGGACTTCGAAAACCGCTTTCAGGCCGAGCTGGAGAGCACGACCATGCGATTCGAGCGCTCCTGCGATCGAGCCTCCAGGGCGATCGGGACGGCGCTGCGGGATCTCCCGAGTTAGCACGCGTTCCTCCGCTGTGGCGGGCGCGGCTCAGAACTGATCGGACTTGGCGAGTTCCTTCTCGAGTTCGTCGCCGAAGATGGCGGCGATTTTGATCGGTGCTTCGAACTCGGCCGGGTCGAGGTCGGCGAGGCGGATCGCGTAGCGGAAGATCACCGGCCCGTCCTCGACCAAGGCCAGCGCGCCGACGAGCATCTCACTGTTGCGGATCAATGCCTCACGAGGGGAGATGTCCCCCTCCTTGCAGACGGCGGTTGAGATCACGGCCCACTCGGAGCCCTCCAGCTCACCGCCTCGTGCGACCAGGACCAGCTGACTGCGCCCACCATCGAGAGCGAAGACGAGTTTGACTATGTCGGCGTCTCCGTCGCTGACGGTGTAGTTGCTGTGGATATACGCGTGAAGTGCACTCCAGTCTGCCACTGCGCCTCCTTGAGTCCCCGTTGGACGACGAACCGGCGAGCACTCTATACGTTGCTTGGCAATCAGCAACTTCTAAACAGCATGTTGTGCGGCTCGGTCACGCACGGCCAGGTTCGAGCTTTACGCCCGTCTCGCGCTCTGAGACCTCCCAGAGGCGCCCGATTGCCTTCGCCATGCCGAGCCGCCGCAACACCGGCTTGCGGACCGGGGGGCCGTTGTTGACGAAGAGCGGGCCGTAGAACTGACCGCCGCGTGCGCTGGGATCGGTCGCCGCCCGCAGCTGCGACAGCGCTCCCTTGGCAGGCGACATGCCGGTCGAGCCGGCGAGGCCGTGGAAGAAGCGCTGCGAGAAGCCGCCGTCGGTCTCCGCGACGCTGACCGCCTGCAGGCCGGTGTTGAGAGGCCGGGATGGGCGACGAGGCTCGCCGCGCTCGTTCCGGAGTCCTCGAGCAGTTGATGTAAGCCAAGGGCGAAGTGGAAGTTGGCGAGCTTCGCCTGGCCGTAGGCCCGCCAGGGCCCGTACCGACCGTGCAGGTGGGGATTGTGGGGGTCCACCGTCCTACCCATGTGGTGGGCGGTGCTCGTCACCGTGACGATCCGAGCCGCGTCCGCACGCAGCAGCGCCGGCATCAGCAGCGCGGTGAGGGCGAAGTGCCCGAGGTGGTCGACGCCGAACTGCATCTCGAAGCCGTCGACGGTCTTGCGCTCGGGGATGCCCATCACGCCGGCGTTGTTGACGAGGATGTCGATCGTCTGGTGGCTGGCGAAGATCCTCCCGGCGGCCTCGCCCACAGATGCCAGCGAGCCGAGATCGAGCTCGACGACCTCCAGGGCTGCGCCCGGCGCGCCGCGGCGGATGTCCGCCTCGGCCTCCGCCGCCTTCTCCTGGTTGCGGGCCGCTATCACTACCTCGGCGCCCGCCGCCGCCAGCGCACGCGTGGTCTCGAGCCCGAGGCCGCCGTTGGCGCCGGTGACGACCGCCGTGCGGCCCGTCAGGTTTGGAATGTCAGCGACGCCCCAGCTCATCGGGATCCCTTGTCAAAGGAGCGAGTATTCATTCACGCACAATATTGATTGGTTGAGTGCCGTTAGCCTCAAGGGCGATGGCCGACCCCGTCCTGGCTCCTGACGAGCATCGCGATCTCGCACCTGCGATCTCGCAGGCGCTGGACCTCTTCTCCACGCCCCTTCCGAGCGAGGGGATCGACGTCGGGCGTGGCTATCTCGACTTGCTGGGCAGGCAGGACCCCACCGGCACCCATCCCGGCCAGCGGCTGATGGTGAGCCGCGTGCTGCCGCTGGTCTACCAGCGGTTCTGGCGGCCGTTCGGCGTTCGCCTGCTGATGGGGTTGACCGGGCCGGGGACGGGGGAGGAGCACCGAATGGCGCTCTCCATGCTCTCGATCGAACCCGGCGACCGTGTCCTCGACGTCGCCTGTGGCCCAGGTAACTTCACCCGTGATTTCGCGCGCGCCGCGAGCGACGGCCTCGTCGTCGGCATCGACGCCTCGGCACCGATGCTGGACGTCGCCGTTCGCGACACCGCGAGCGACAACGTCGCCTACCTTCGCGGGGACGCCAGTGCATTGCCGTTCCGCGACGGCAGCTTCGACGCGATCTGCTGCTTCGCGGCGCTGTACCTGATCGAGGAGCCGATGCGGGCGCTGGCGGAGATCGTTCGCGTCCTGGCGCCGGGAGGCCGGGTCGCGCTCCTGACCAGTTGCAACCGGGGCCCGTTGCCGGCTGAGGTCACCAGTCCGGTCGTGCGCCGACTGAGCGGTGTGCGGATCTTCGCTCGCGACGAGTTGAAGCGGACATTGATCGACGACGGCCTCGTCGAGGTCAGCCGGCAGGTCACCGGTCTCGCTCAGTTCCTCTCAGGACGAAAGCCGGAGGTGGTCTAGGTGGCACACATGGGCGGCACCGCCAGCGCAGAGATCGACGCTCCACTCGACGTGGTCTGGGCGGTGGTGGAGGACGTTCTCACCGCCCCCGACTGGCAGGGCGGGCTCGAGTCGGTGTCGGCACTGGAGCGTGACGGCGAAGGGCGCCCGACGCTGGTCGAGAGCGTCAGCGATATCAAGATCAGGCAGGTCAAGACGCAGGTGCGATTCAGCTACGAATCGCCCACTCGCCTCTCGTGGATCCAGGAGAAGGGCGACCTCAAGTCGGTCGAGGGGTCCTGGCAGCTGGAGGATCTCGGTGGCGGGCGCACGCGGGCGACCTACACGCTTGACGGCGACCCGGGGCGGATGCTCGGCATGCTCATCCGTGGGCCAGTCGAGGCCGCCGCCCGGGCAGTGCTGGTCAACGCTCGTCCGGGCGAGCTCAAGGCACGCGTCGAGGGCGAGCGATGAGTGAGTCTCGATCGTTTCGAGCGAGCCGGCACCCGCTTCTCGGTCTCCTCCTGAGAGGGTCGCGGGGCTAGCGCGACAGCTTCGTCCGCAACCTCCGCCACAGCGACGGCGGTCGCGGTTGGGTGCGGCGCCACTCCCCCTCGGTCGGCAGTCGCCCCGCCTTGCGGGCCGCGAGCACGCACTCGGTATGGGCGTGGCGCCGCCGCCCGCTATCACCCTCGGGCGCGATCAGGAAGTGCTCGCTGAGGGCGGGGAGGTGGTTGCCGCAGAGGGGACAGCGATAGGTGGCCGGCTTGCGGTTCTGCGCCGGGCGCATCGCCCACCAGCGGGCCGGCGGCTCTTTCAGGAGGCGTCGGCGCGGAGCTGAGGCGTCACCGTGCCGCCACGCCGCCGCTCGGCCTTGGTGACGACGTCGAAGAAGACGTCGTTGCGGCCGCGCCGCATGCGGTGGGGGAAGGCACGGTGGGCACGGCGGTGGGCGGCCGCGATCGCCCGGAAGCCCGACTCGTGCGCCCGGCTCCAGCGGATGCCGAAGATCTCTCGCACGCGCGGCGGCAGGGTCCCCTTGATGAGGTGGTTCTGGACGGCGAGGTTACCCCGCGCCGCTGCCGGCACTGGCTGCCGGAACGCCACCAGCGGTGCCATTTCCAGCCCGTGCTCGGTCGCCTGCAGGTCGGGCGCCGCGAGCTTGCCGTCGAACCAGGCCTTGAACTCGACGTGGCTGCCCGGCACCTCCGAGCGCGGCAGGTCGAACAGCTCGCCGAAGCGCACATAATCCTGCCAGAGGCCCTCGCGCTCATCCGGGTCGAGCGGACGCACCAGCGTCTCGTACATCTCCCGCCCCGAGTCGGCGATCACCGCCAGGGTCCAGAGCATCAGCTCCGGGTCGAAGGCCGAGTAAGGCGTGCCGGCCGGGTGGGTACCGGCTGCCTCGGGCAGCTCTCCGTTGATCGTCTGGTGCAGCCGATGAACTTTTGCAAGCGCCTGATCGGCCTCCGCCCGCGTGCCGAGGAAGACCGTCTCCTGGATCTTCGCCGTGCGGGCGAGCCGCTCGAAGGGACGGTCGCCGGAGCGGGTCGAGAGCATCGTGCCGGTGTAGGTGAGCGGTTCGAGCGCTCCGATCAACAGCGCCCGCTGCCCGTAGAGCAGCCCGACCGCGCGCTCGCCGTGGACCCGGCGCGCCATCGATCTCCCCGGCGGGAAGTAATGCTCCTCGGCCTTCCGCTCAGTCTCCACCGAGCGAAGATGCTACTCCGGCGCGGGCGGCTCCGAGGAAAGCACGACGGCCGCCGGGATGGAGCTCGGCAGGCGCTTCTCCCGCAGCTCGTGCGCGGCGAAGATCTCGTCGAGGTCCTCGCGGGTCAGCGTCTCGCGCTCGAGTGCGTTGGCGGCGAGATCGTCGAGGCACTCGCGGTTCGCGGCCAGCAGCGCCCGGGCGCGCCGGTAGGCCTCGCGCGCCAACGTCATCGCTGCCAGATCGACGTCGCGGCGGGTACGGTCGGAGAGCGCGTAGTTGTCGGTCGGCAGCGCGATCGGCGGCGCTCCGTCGGCGTCCAGGGCCACGCCCATGCCGAACTCGGCGACCATCTGCTTGCAGACCAGATGCACGCGGTGCAGGTCGTCGACGGCGCCCGAGTAGGACTCGCGCATGACCTCCTCCTCCGCGGCGCGGCCGCCGAGCAGCGTCACCAGCTCGTCGAGCAGCTCCTCGCGCGACTTCAGGTAGGTGTCCTCCTGCGGCGAGTGGCCGACGAAGCCGAGCGCCGGCCCGCGCGGGACGATGCTGAGGATCTCCGGCGGGTCGAGGCCCAACAGCCTGCGGCATAGCGCGTGCCCCGCCTCGTGGTAGGCGACGATCCGCCGCTCCTTCTGGCTCAGTCGCCGGGCCTGCTGGGAGCCGACCGACTGGCGCAGCAGCGACTCGTCGAGGTCCTCGCGCGCCATCGCCTTACGTCCCGCCCGCCCGGCGATGATCGCCGCCTCGTTGAGCGCGTTGGCCAGCTGGGCGCCGGTCATCCCGGTCGTCTTGCGGGCCACGTCGGTCAGGTCGAGATCGGGGCCGAGCGGCTTGCCCTTGGCGTGTGCCTTCAGGATCGCCTCGCGGCCGTCGCGGTCGGGCGGGGACACCAGCACCTGGCGGTCGAAGCGCCCTGGCCGCAGCAGCGCCTTGTCGAGCTTGTCGACGTAGTTGGAGGCGGCGATCACGATCACCGTGCCGGGGTCCTTCTCGAAACCGTCGAGCTCGACCAGCAGCTGGTTGAGCGCCTGCTCGCGCTCGCTCGAGCCGCCATCCCCACCGCCGCCGCTGCGCGCCCCACCGACCGCGTCCAGCTCGTCGATGAAGATGACGGCCCGGCCCGACTTGCGCGCCTCCTTGAACAGGCGCCGGATGCGGGCGGCTCCCCTCCCCACGAACATCTCTACGAAGCTCGAGCCCGAGGCCGAGAAGAAGTCGACTCCGGCCTGGGCGGCAACCGCCCGCGCCAGCATCGTCTTGCCGGTCCCCGGTGGGCCGAACAGCAGCACCCCGCGCGGCGGCTGCGCGCCGAGCGCGGCGAAGCGGTCGGGGTCGCGCAGCCACGCGGCGACGTCCATCAGCTCGTCCTTTGCCGCGTCGACCCCCTGCACCTCCTCCCAGAGCACCGGCTCGGTCTTGCTTGCCTTCACGGTTTCCGGCTTGGTCGTCCCCATCGTGCCGCGCAGCAGGGTCAGGAAGACGATCAAGAGGCCGAACATGAAGAAGACCCCGAAGACCGGGTACCAGTCGAAGAAGAAGGTCTTGATGTCGGTGGTGGTGAGGGCTTGGACCAGGTGCATGAACCCCCCAGGGGTCACCGAAGAGTGTCCGGGGAAAACCCCCGCCGTCCAATCGCACATACGTCCGCGACCCCGTTTTGCATCAAAGTTCGCGCCTGGCCACGACGCCGCTCTGCAGGGCGCGCTCGACCAGGGCGACGCGCTTGCGGTTTTGCGGCAGGTCCCCGACCTCGAGCTTCTCGAAGAGAGCGCGCATGTGGGTCTTGACCGCGTCGACGCTGAGATGCAGCTCGTCGGCGATTGCCTGGTTGGTGGCGGGAGTGGCGAAAGCCGGTTCGTCCTTGAAAGGACGGCAGAGGGCGAGCAGGACCCGGCGCTGACCGGGGGAGACGGTTGCGCCCGCCGGTATCTGGCCGGCGGTGACGGTCGCTTCCGGCGCGCCCTCGCCGGGACGGCGGAAGAGGACCGTGGTCTTGCCGAAGCGCAGGGTGTCGCCGTCGCGCAGGCGGCGGCGCCCGTCGACCCGCTGCTCGCCGACGAAGGAGCCGTTGCGGGAGAGGCCGTCGTCGAGCAGCGTGCACTCGTCGCGGACCACCTCTATCTGGGCGTGCAGGGCCGAGACTTCCTCGTCCCAGTCGAGCCGCACGTCAGCCGACTCGCCCCGTCCCACCCAGAGCGCCGCCGTCCCCGCCTCGACCGTGACGATCCGCTGCCCACCGCCGCCGTCGCGGAAGACGAGAAACGGCCGTCCGCGCCGTTCGGCCTCGATCTGCTCCTTCAGCTCCGGCGCGCTGGTCTGCGGCTGCTCTGCGTTCATGCGCCGATCCGGCACGTCTGGCGCGTCTACCCGGTGCCGCTGCGGACGACCTGCGAGCCGCCGACTATCGCCTCGGTGCCGTCGTCGCCGAAGACGATCCAGGCCTTGTTGCCGCCATCGTAGTCGGGCGCCCAGAGCTTCAGCGTCGCCGGGCGGTCCCAGACGGTGACCTGCTCCTCGCCGGTCTCCGCAAGACCGCGCCAGATCCGTACGAAGGGGTTGCCCTCCCGCTCCTCGCCGATCGTCGTCGGCTCGCGGTGGCCGGGGTGGACCCGCGTCTCCGCCGGCAGCTCCATCAGCCGCATCACCGAGGCCTTGAGGTCAGCGAAGCCGCTGGCGCCCGGGGCCATCGTCCCTCCGACAGTCCCCTTGAAGAGGACGTCGGCGGTAAAGACGTCGGACCCGTTGACGAGGAAGGCGAGGTGTCCGGCGGCATGGCCGGGCGTGTAGATCGCCTCGATCTCGAGCCCGCCGACGGTAAGCACGCCGCCGTCGGCGATCGTCTCGCCGACCTCCTCCTCCAGCTCGGCTGCGGTCTCGACATGGGCGACCAGCGGTGGGTTGCCGATCCGCTGGCGCGCCTCGGTCAGGCCGGCGACGTGGTCGCCGTGTGGATGGGTGACGAGGACGTGGGTGATCTCTATGCCGTCGCGCTCGGCGCGCTCCAGCAGCGGTCCGAGGTCGTCGTTGCCATCGATCAGCACACCTTTGCCGGCCTCCTCGTCGGCGACCAGATAGGCGTTCGACAGCCACGTCGGGTTCTCGGTCCGCTCGATGATCACGGCGTTGCGGAGTATTGCGGTTTTGCCGGCAGCGCCTGGACGTCGCCGATCCGCCCCTCGCGGAAGCCCACCTCCGAGAGGGTCAGGTAGAAGACCCAGAGGCGGCGGAAGCGCTCGTCGTAGCCGTGCGCGCCAGACAGTCGCATCCCGAACTCGGTACGGTCGTGGGGGCCGCCAGATTTGAAGCGCAGCACCAGGCGAGCTACCGTGTTGGAAGTTGACGTGAGGACCAGAAGCACTTCGGCGCCAGGGCTCCGCCCGGTGCTTCTGGTGGTCTTGTTATTGATGGCGCTGACGGCTGACACGCGCATCGCCTCCGCCGCCCCGGGTGGCGCGGGACCGGGTGTCGCTCCGCCGCCAGTCGCCGGCGATACCCCCTTCGATCGCCAGGGCATGTGGATTTGGTACGTCGACCGCTCCGACGGGGGTAGCGCGCCGCGGATCCTCACCCGGGCAAAGGCCGCCGGGATCGGCACGCTCTACGTCAAGGCCGGCGACGGGGGGAGCGTCTGGAGCCAGTTCAACAAAAGCCTGGTGGGGGCTCTGCACGAAGGCGGCCTCGACGTCTGCGCCTGGCAGTTCGTATACGGCGATAGCCCGGTCGACGAGGCCAAGGTCGGTGCCGCGGCGGTCCGGCGCGGGGCCGATTGCCTGGTCGTCGACGCCGAGGGCCAATACGAAGGCAAGTACGCCGCCGCCGATCGCTACATCCGTGCCCTGCGGGCACGCATCGGCGGTGGATTCCCTCTCTCGCTGGCCGGATTCCCCTACGTCGACTACCACCCGTCCTTCCCTTATTCGGTCTTCTTCGGTGCCCAAGGCGCGACGGTCGATCAGCCGCAGATGTATTGGAAGGCGATGGGCACCTCGGTCCGCGCCGTCTTCGAGCACACCTACGTCTTCAACCGGCTCTGGGGCCGGCCGGTTTATCCGCTGGGGCAGACCTACGGCGGCGCTGGCCGCACCGACATCGTCCGCTTCCGGCGCTTCTCCGCGAGCTACGGCGGCCTGGCACCGAGCTGGTGGGACTGGCAGGAGACCAGCAGCAGCGGCTGGAGCGCGCTGGGCTCGTCGATCGCCGGACCGGTCGCCGGTTACCGGCCGGTTGACTCCCAGCCTCTGCTGAGGCGGGGCAGCCGCGGTGACCTGGTCGTCTGGCCGCAGGAGCACCTGCAGGCCGCGGTTCAGCCGCAGTTGCCCGTTACGGGAATTTTCGGCAAGCAGACCAGGGCGGCGGTGCGCTCGTTCCAGGCGAGCGAGGGCCTGCCGGTAGACGGCGCGCTCGGCACCGACACCTGGAGCTCGTTGCTCACCTTCGACCCGGTACGTCCGCGCTGGGCGGGTCGCCGGGCGAAGCGAGGGGGCGGCGCGATGGCAAGCCGCGCATTGCCGCCGCGCCGCCCACTTTCCGTCTCGCTGCCGGCGAAGGCGTACGAGATAGACCCAGGACCCGCCCCTTGAGCAAGCGCCCGGCGGGGGCGCTTGCGGGTATGGCCATGATTCTTCTTCTCGCCTCCCCGGCGGGGGCGACCGTGCGGCCGCGCGACACGGTGATCGAGGTGCCCAGCGTCGGCTCGGCGTCGATCTCGGCCGGTGCCGACGCGAACCGCTACCCGATCGACGACGGCAGCGGCGAAACGGTGACGATCTCGGTCACCGAAGCCTGTCAGGTCGCCTGCAACGCAGCGGACCCGCAGCAGATCGCCCACTTTCTCGGCACGCTGATCCATGGTCCCGAGATGGAACTGCTCACCGTCCAGCTCGACACGCCCTCGCAGATCGAATTCGACTGCGGCTACGGCGCCGAGGCTTGCTACTACGGCGGCGAAAACAAGATCGTCCTCAGTGGCGACGATACCCCGGCGCCGGAAGGGGCGAGCCGCGAATTCGTCCTCGCTCACGAGTACGGGCACCATGTCGCCCAGCATCGCGAAAGCCCGCCACCGTTCCCGGCGGCGATCGACTGGGGGACACCCCACTGGTCGAGCTACGAGCACGTCTGCCAGGGCTCGCGGGCGGGGGCGCTATTCCCCGGCAACGAGGGCCTGCACTACTTCAGCGATCCCGGTGAGGCGTTCGCCGAGAGCTTCGCCCACCTCCGTTTCCCCGAGAGTGAAGTGCCGTGGCGCTGGGCGGCTGCGTTGAAGCCGGACGAGGCGGCCTTCCAGGCCATCCGCGAAGACACCCTCGAACCCTGGCTTGGCCGCAGCGCACTCAAGCTGCGGGGGCGGGCACCACCGCACCACGGCGGCGCGGCGGTTCGGGCCTTCGGCACTCCGCTCGACGGCACCGTCAGTCTCCGGCCGGCCGGCCGGCCGCGCTATGAGCTCAGCCTGCTGAACCCCGCCGGGCGGGTGCTGCGGACCTTACGCCACGGCTTGAGCTTCCGGCATCAGCTCAACTACACCGTCTGTGGCCAGTCTCGACTGCGTGTCGCGATCCGCTCCTCCCGCCGCTCCGGCGGAGCCTTCAAGCTACAAATCCAGCGACCCTGAGATAATCCCCGCTGGGCGATCCCCTCGCCCGTCTTCAGGGGGCGTAGCTCAGTTGGTTAGAGCGCCGGCCTGTCACGCCGGAGGTCGCGGGTTCGAGTCCCGTCGCTCCCGTATCGAGGCTCCTGAGGACGTCAGTCGCCGAGACATTTATGTCCACCTCAAAAAAGTGGCGAAAGGTTTGGGGTGTGACGAGGTCAAAGCCGATGTCAGCGTTTGCTAACAGTTCGGCTTATCTCGCACCGTGACTAAGTCTCTGGCGCCACGGCATCGCCGCCAACTGTGCGCTCGGCCTGTGCGACCAGATCCGATAGCGGCACTTCTAGTGCGGCGGCGAGCTTGAACAGGTTGCGGAAGCTCGGGTTTCGCAACCCGCGCTCGATCTCGCTGACGTAAGTGCGATGCATTCCGGCAAGGTCGGCGAGCCCCTCCTGAGAGAGACCGTCGATTTCGCCCCGCCGCGTCCGAATCGCTTCGCCAAGAGCCTTAAGAGCCACCTCCGACACGCGCCGAGCCTGCCAGCTATTCCGTTATGAGTCTACAGAATATAAGTAGCTAGTCACGGCGCCCAAAACTCCACACTTACGCGTACCCATAAAAGTCCTCGCTCCAAACTTAAAGGTCAAAAAAACACCACTGGAGCATTCGGGTATTTCCCCGACATTTTCCTGCCGCACACAGTGTGTCAGTGTCGGCGGCCGGTATGTCGGCAAAAGGTTAGGTGTTGGTTAGTCCGTAGGACTTGACGAAATTGCGCCAGATGCCTATGCACGGCGCGATATATAGACAGCCTTGGAGTGGACCAGTTCCTCGACCGGCTGCTTTGGAACGGCGTCGAAGCCGTGACCGTAGACATCGAGGCACTCCAGCCCTGCCGCCGCCAGCTGTTCGCGCACCTCCGCTTCGGGGAAGTGGCGCTGGCGGTGCACATGGGTCTCGGCGCCCGAGCCACCATTGCCGGCCTCGATTTCGAAGCGTGCTTCGCTGATCGACGCCGGCGGCGTGTCGGCCGAGCCCTGGCCGCGCCAGACCAGCTGCCGCCCTCCGCGCTCGACCCGCTGCTCCTCGGCAAAGAAGGTGCGGTAGGCCTGCAGGGTGTTGACATCGAACATCAGCAGCCCGCCAGGGGCCAGGTTGGCTCGCATCCCGCTCAGCGCTTCACCAAGTTCCTCCGCGCTGAGCAGATAGTTGACCGCGTCGTCCAACGCCCAGACGAGATCGAACTCGCCGAACTTCGGCAGCTCCCGCATGTCCGCCACAGAGAGCTGTGCTGCGCCACCGGCCTTAGCCCGGGCCAACTCCAGCATCGAGGGCGAGATGTCACAAGCGGTGACTTCCCATCCCCGCTCGAGCATCGGTAGAAAGCTCTTCCCGGTCCCGCAACCGACGTCGAGCAGACGCCGCCCACTCAACCCGTGGCCACTGACCTTGGGAAGGAGATTGCCCAGCCACAGCTCGTAGTCGTGGTGGGCGGTGAAATCGTCGTAAACCGGCGCGATCGCCTCGTAGGCTCGCTCTGCCCACTGGCCTCCCGGTTGGACTGCTGATGCTGCTGCATTCACGCTCCCATGACCAATGAATGTTCGACATGGTTTCATTGATCAAATCTGCTAGTCTGATCCGATCGTGGAGGTCCGTCGTCTCGATCATCGGGTTGGCAGGGGGGTACATCCGAGTGAGTCTTGGGACTGGGACGAGGTCCACAGGACCTGCCTCCGCTTCGCCTTCCGCTACGCCAAGAGCCGCACAGAGGCGGAGGACATCGCCCAGGACTCGATGGTGAGGGCCTGGCGGAAACGGACGACGCTGCGTAATAGCGAGGCGCGCAAATCGTGGCTGGCGACGATCGTCCGCAACGAGGCGCTGCGCGAGTTTGCCCGCAAACGTCCCGCGCCCACGGACACGCTTGAAGCGTGGCAGGGCAGCGACGACGAGCGCGTCCTTGCCACGGTTGAACGGGCCGATCTGCATGCAGCGCTCGAGCGCCTCAACAAGCGCGACCGGCAACTGGTGCGACTTCGCTACGACGAGGACCTGACCCAGGAGGCCATCGCCTATCGCCTCGGCATCCCGCTTGGCACGGTCAAGGTTCGCCTGCATCGTGTGCGCGCCAAGCTGCGCCGCCAGATCGGCGCTTTCTAAAGACCCGGGGAGGCGGGCGGACCGGCGAGGCGCGGGGCCTCAGCCGGCCGCTGCGCGCCGCATCTCCGCCGTCGCGGCACCGGGGCCGATGTAGGGGACCAGCATCGCGAAGAGCAGATCCGGCAGCAGCTCCGGCAGTCGCTCCGCCCTTCCGGCCAGCAGCTCGTCGAAGATCAGGCCCGAGACGGCACCGGCGGCCATCAAGCCGATGTTTCCGGGCAGCTCGCGGTCGCCGCCAAACTGCTCGCCTTCGGCAAGGTACCCGGTGAACCTGGTGATCGCGTCCCAGTGTCGCTGGCGGGCGTCGGAGCCGGCCGCGGCAACCTCGACGATTGCCGTCCGCGCCAGCTCGGGATCGAGGGCGAACAGCTCGACCACCGTTGCCAGCCCGATCCGCATCCGGTCCAGCCAGGGCTGCTCTGGGTCGCACTTGGCGATCACTTCGCTGAAAACCCGCTCGACCACGAGGTCGTAGGCGGCGAGGAAGCACTCGTACTTGTCCTCGAAGTGCTTATAGAAAGTCGTGCGGGAGACGTTTGCCTCCTCGATCACGTCGGCAACCGAGGTCGCCCTGTATCCCTCGCGGCCGACCACCCGCACCATCGCCTCAAGGATCTGTCGACGTCGCGTTTCGCTGCCCACCATCGGCCCGCCCGTCAGGGTTGAACTATCGGGTATGTGGATCATAGCGGCAACGTGTACGTAGACGTTTATCGAGTTAGCCTCTCGACCTCCCTTGCTGCCGCATCCGGGCCGATATACGGGACTAGCGTGGCAAAAAGCACGTCCGAAAGCAAACCGGGAAGTTGTTTCGCCCGCCCGGCGACGAGCTCGTCGGAGATCAGCCCAGTGACCCCGCCGATCGCCATCCGCGAGGTATTGGCAGGCAGGCCGCGGCCTCCGGGGGCAAAGTCCCGGCCCTCCTCGAAGAGGGGAGTCAGCCGTTGTATCGCCGCCCGATAGCGCCGCTGCGCCGCCGGTCCGGCGTTGCCGATGTCGACCAGCGAGAGCCGCGCCAGCGCCGGCTCCTCGGCGAGCACGGCGAGCAGGGCGGCGAGCCCCTCCGCCGCCTGGTCCGGCCAGCCCTGCTTCGATTCATAGGCGGACATCACCCGCCGCACCAGGACCTCGACCGCGTTGTCGTAGGCAGCGAGGAAGCAGGCCTCCTTGTCCTCGTAGAGCTCGTAGAAGGTCGTGCGGGAGACCCCTGCCTCTTTGGTCAGGTCCCCCACCGTCATCGCGCCGTAGCCCTTGGCTGCGACGACGCGGACCGCTGCCTCGAGCAGGCGCTCGCGCTGCGAGCGCGCGACGACCTCTGGGGGCAGCCGGTGACGTCCGCGCGGAGGGCGCCACCGGTCTCCCACCCCTGCCCGCTCCACTCCGTTCAGCCTCCGGGCGGGCTCAGGAGCTTCTCGGCCTGGCGCGATTGGCGCAGCGCCTCCTCCTGGCCGAGGTAAGGAACGGTCGTGATGTAGACGATGTCCGGCAGCAACTCGCGCAGCCGCTCGGCGTTGCCGGCGAGGATCTGGCCGACGATCAGCGACTCGGCGCCGGAGAGCGCTGCCCGGCCGGCGCTGGACGGGATCGCTTCCTCCTCGACCGGATCGTCGCGGCCGCGATCGAGCAGCGACTGGAGCACTTTCTTGCCCGAGGCGTAGAGCTCGAAGGCCCGGTCGCCGGAGGCCGGCGCCTCGACCAGAGCCATGCGGGCGAATGCGGGGCGGCTGGCGAGCAGATCGAGGAACTCCGCGGCGGCGTCGCGGACCATCGTCGCCCACGGCTTGTCGGGCGAGTAGGCCGAGACGATGCGGCCCATCGCATCCGCAAGGGAGACCTCCATCGCGGCGTGGAAGCAGTCCTCCTTGTCCTTGAACAGCTCGTAGAAGGTGGCGCGGGAGACGCCGGCCGGCTCGCAGATGTCGGCGATCGTGGTCGCGCTGTAACCCTTCGTCGCGCAGCTGTCGGCGATCGCGACGAGGATCCGTTCCCGCTGGGAGTGAGCGACCAGTGGCTCGGCCAGATCCTCGCGCCCGGCGGGCAGGTGCTCCGCCTCGATCACACCACCGAGGTCTCGGGGCGGTGGTGCGCCATCATTTGGCGGTGGGGCGAAGGGCACGCGGACTCCTTACACAGACAGCGGTGTTTCGGTAAACGCGATTGTACACCTCGGGCGGTGCTCTGTGGACGAGTCAGTACCGGATTAACAATTCCCGGCTGGGAACAGGGACGGAATCCGGCCTCGATCGCCCACTGTACATCCGGGCGAGAGCGCTACTGAAAACTTCGGACCGCTGTACAACGACCTTTGGCCACGGCGTCGGGACCATTTGACAATGCAGAAGACGCTCCGCCAGATAGTCGCCTTCGGTGGGGGTGGGTTCTCGATGGAGTCGGGCAATCCGCTCCTGGACGACTACGTGCTCGGGCTCAGCGGGGCAGAGCGGCCGAGGGTCTGCTTCCTGCCTTCTGCCAGCGGCGACGCAGATCACTACATCGTCCGCTTCTACCGCGCTTTCTCCGCCGATCGCTGCGAGGCCGGCCACATCTCTCTCTTCCGCCGCGAGCAGGGGCCCGAGGATCTGCGCGCGCATCTGCTCGAACAGGATCTGATCTACGTCGGCGGCGGCAGCGTCGTCAGCCTGCTCGGGGTCTGGCGGGCGCACGGGATCGACTCGATCCTGCGCGAAGCCTGGGAGCGTGGCGTGGTCCTCTGCGGCCTCTCGGCCGGCTCGCTCTGCTGGTTCTCCGAGGCGGTGACCGGCTTCCACGGCGCGCCGCGGCAGGTCGAGGGGCTGGGGTTGCTGCCGTTCAGTAACTGCGTCCACTACGAGCGGGACTCCAGCCGTCGCAACGCCTACCACGACTTCCTCCGTTCGGGCATGCGCTCCGGTTACGCCGCCGAGGACGGCGCCGCGCTGCACTTCGCCGGCACCGAGCTGCACCGCGTCGTCGCCTCGCGGCCCGAGGCGCGTGGCTACCGGCTCGACACGGTCGGCGAGCGTGTGGTGGAGATGAGGATCGCCACCGCTTACCTCGGGGACGCCGGCGCGCCGCCCTTCACGCCGCTGCCCGAGGCGATGTCGACTGCTGTGGCTGCATGATCACCCGCGTCCTCGCCCTCGGCGGCCACGACTTCACCTCCCGACCTCCCGACCGCGCCGTCTGCGAGCTGATGCTGCGGCTGGCGACCACGCGGGCCGGTGGCCGGCCGCGGATCTGCATCCTGCCGACCGCCAGCGGCGACACCTCGGAGCAGATCGGCCGCTTCTACTCGGCTTTCGGCGAGCGGCCCTGCGACATCTCCGACCTATCCCTGTTCCGGCTCGGCAGCCGCCCGATGGAGCTGCGCGACCACATCCTCGAGCAGGATCTGATCTACGTCGGTGGCGGCAGCCTGCTCAACCTGCTCGCGGTCTGGGAGGCGCACGAACTGAGCGCGATCCTCAGCCTCGCCTGGCGAGAGGGGATCGTCCTCGCCGGCCAGAGCGCCGGCGCGATGTGCTGGTTCGAGGCCGGCATCACCAAGTCCTCTGGCAAACCCCTACCCGGTGCCGGCCTCGGCCTCCTGCCGGGCAGCCTCTGCGTCCACTACAACAACGAACCCGACCGCCGCACCGCCTACCTCGACGCCGTCTCCAACGGGATGCCGGGCGGCTACGGGCTGGACGACTACGCCGGCCTGATCTGGGAGGGCAACGGGCCCCCCTCAGCAGTAACCGCCCAACGCGGCGCCCGCGCCTACAAAGTCAGCAAGGACGAGTCCGGCGCAATCGAGTCCCCACTCCCAGCCCGCTTCTTACCAGCACCAGCTCCAGCCGCCCTGCGCGAGGACATAGCCGAGTTCCGCCGGATCACCGCAATGCGCAAAAAAGCGGGCTGGCTGGGGTAGCGTTGGTGCGACCCACTGTGTAAGGGTAGGCGGACCATGCGGGGTATTCCGACCTATCAGAGGCGACCGAAGCATTTTCTTGCGCTGGTCCTTGCTCTTGCCTCTGTCGTTCTCGGCACCGGATGCGGGAGCGATGAAGAAGAACCGGTGACGCCGCCGGTCGCGAACCCGGCGCGGGCGGAAACGCTGGCCGGACGATACGAGCCGGACCTGATGCTCGAACGCCATGACGGCTTTTGGCCGGTCTCACTGCAGACGATCGACCTGCTGCGCTTGGGGGGAAAGGGCATCTGCCTCGGTCTCGAGCGCGGCGGCCCCTGCCCGCCGACGGCGACCACGAAGCTGGAGTGGAACGCCGGGCCCGGAAGCGCGTTCATCGACTACCCGGCCGACAACACCGATCGCGGCGCCCAGCACGCGGTCTTCGTGCGGGCACTTGGACGCAGCGCGCCCGGCACGCTGGCGCGGATGTACTACTACGTCACCGGACGCGATCCCGAGCGGCCGATCAGCCTCCAGTACTGGTTCTACTACCCCTTCAACTACCTGCCGGTCCATCTGCCCGGTCCGTTCTCCGGCACGACGCTCAGTGACGTAGACCTTCACGAGGGCGACTTCGAGGGGATGGGGATCCTGCTCTCCGCCCACGAGCACCGGCCCGTCTACGTCTGGATGCCACGTCACACCGAAGAGGGCGAGCGCTTCGTCTGGAACGAGGGGATCCTCGAGCGTCACGACACCCACCCCGTGGGCTACGTCGCAAGGGGGAGCCACGCGACCTACGAATCGTGCGGGCACAAGTTCCGCACGTCCTCCGCCTCCCCCGATCTGCTCGACGTCATCCCGGACGACGTTTTCTCCTGCTCGCCCGGGGACACCTACGAGCTGGGCTCAGGGATCGGCGCGGTGAACCTGGCGCAGACCTGGTGGGCCTGCTGGCCTGGCCACTTCGGCAACGCGCCCGGCTACGGCGCGGAGGGCGGCAAGGTCAACGAAGCGCGCGGCCAGATCGAAGCTGACGGACCGCACTCGCCGCTCTTCCAGCAGAAGTTCGACCTGAACGATCCGCGGCCGTGCGCGAATGTCTCTGCCCCGTCCGAAGTGCCGCGCGACCATCAGGAGCTCGCCGACCCCGAAACTGCAGCTGTCCTGGGCCAGAGCGGCGGACGTCTCAACGACCTCTTCCGCAGCTGCGATGAATGGTCGCAGCGCCCACCCGAAAGCAGCTATATGGTGGCCTGCGACCAGGGCACGCTGGACTCCTTCTTCGAATCCGGCCTCGAAGATCCCGGCGGGCAGGACTTGCGGGTGCTGGGCGAACCGGAACCCACGGGGCCGACCGTGCCAGCGGTCTTCGCCTCGCGCCGGCCCGATGGGGCCGACCAGGCGACGATCGAGACGAGCGAAGTCGCTCGCCCCGAAGTCTATGTGGCGATTCGCAACGGCAGGAAGCTGACCACCGCCGAATTCCCCGACTTCGAGTTGCGACCGGGGCAGAGGCTGCGACTTCGGCGCGAAGGTGGATCGGCCTGGCGCCTGGTCGACCTCGAAAGCGGCAAGGCGGTCGTCAAGGCGAGCGCGGTCGAAACCGAGTTTGCGATCCCGCCGCATGCGCCACAGATCCGCAGCGCAATCCGCGACGGGGATCAGATCGACCTGGACTTCAGCGGCGACGCCAGCCCGGCGACGCGGTTTGTCGTCTTCGCCGTCACTACCCGGCCCGAGCTGCTCGAAGGGGGACGGATCGTGGCCACGGCCCGCGGCGACGGCAGCGGTTCCTACCGGGTGACGATCGCCGATCCGGACCGCGTGCTCCACTTCCTCCGCGTCGTCGCCGGCCACGACGGGATCCCTGCCGGGAGCCAGGTGGCCGAGGTCGTCGAAGCGCCGTAGGCGTGCGCCGCGCCTCGGTCCTAGCCGCCTGAGCCGGCCGCAGGCGGGGCGGTCGGGTCTCCGCCGCCTTCGCCGGGGCTCTCCCGCGCGATGTAGTCCTCGGCCAGCAGCAGGTTGTCCTTCGAACGCTCGACCACGTTGAGCAGGTCGCCCATCAGCGCAACCTCCTCGACCTGCTCCTTGACGAACCACTGCATGAACTGCTCGGCGCGGTAGTCCTTGACCTCGCGCGCCAGCTCGAACAGGGCAAAGATCTCCTCGCCGACCCGCTTCTCCTGCTCCAGCGCCTTCTTCACCGGGGTCGTCCCGTCCGAGTAACTCGTCTCCTGCGACTTGATGTCGGGGATGTGGACCTCCTCGCCGACGTCGAGCAGGTACTGGACCATCATCATCGCGTGCTCGCGCTCCTCCAGCGCCTGCCGGTAGAAGAAGGCGGCGAGGCGGGGGAGCGTTTCCGCGTCGTAGTAGACCGCCATCCCGACGTACTGCTGAGAGGCGGCGAACTCGTTGGCGATCTGCTCGTTGAGGGCGTCGGCGAAGCTCTTCTCGGGCATTGACTTTCCTTTCAGTCGGCCCAGCGGAAGCCGGTCGGCGTCAGCTTGGGCAGGAGCGGGCTGGTCGGCAGGCCGGGCGGTGGATCGGCTTCGTTGTAGCCGCGCGGCGCGGTGTCATTCGGGGTGTCGGGATGGAAGAGCGAGGCGAGGACTTGGATCTGGCCGCGGCCGGGGCCGAGCTCCCACTGGCCGCCGCCGTAGGAACCGATTCCTCGTTCGGCGCAGTAGTCGTAGGTCTCGCACAAGTCGCGCAGGCCACCGATCCGGGAGGGCTTGATGTTGACCATCCGCGGCGGCCAGGGCAGCGCCTCGATGTCGGCGATCGAGTGGATTGGCGCGTCCCAGGTGAGCCGGTCGCGGACGGGCTCCAGCAACGGTCGCGTCTCCTCGGTCACGTCGGGGTCCTCGAGCCACGCCTTGGGGAAGGCCTCGATCAGCTTGCCGTACAGCTCCGGGTCGGTCTCGACGTCGACCACGGTGCCTTTGTAGAAGCCCTTCAGGTCGAGCGAGTCGACCGCGCCGGTCTCGACCAAGGCGGCGATCAGCTCGTCGTCCCAGTCGTTGGTTGGGTCGAGCTTGAAGCGCAGGCCGGGATAGGAATCGAGCTTGCGCCGCAAGGTCTCGATCGACGAGGGCTCCTCAGGACCGCCGGCGAGCCGCATCGAGCAGACGAAGGTGACCGGTTGGGCCTCCCGCTTCAATGCCTTGGCGATGCCGATTCCCGCCTGACGAAGCGCCAGGTCGAGCGCCGCCGACTCGAAGGCCCAGCGCCGGTAGCGACGCGAGACGTCGCGCTGCGGCTCGGCGGGAAAGGTGTCGACCCCAGCCATGAACTCGCAGAACTCTCCCAATGTCGCGTAGCCGGTCAGGTCGAGCGTCGCGCCGGCGTCCTGCAGGGCGACGTGGTCGAGGGCGTCGTAGGTGACGTCCTCGCCGAGCCCGTCCTCGCCGCTGCCCCAGAGGTGGATCACGGTCGAGAGGCGTTCGAAGCCGGGGATCGTGTGCTCCAACCCCTGCAGCTCGTAGCCCTCTATCTCTAGCGGTAGGTCGGCGAGCAGGTCGAAGGTGGGCATGAGTTGAGTCTATGCAGGAGGGACGAGAGCCTGATGTCGGGAGGGCGGGGGTGCCCCTCGCTCCGACTCGCGGGCTTCGCCCGCTCTGAGTATCCGCCGGTTCGAGGGGCACCCCCGCCCTCCCTCACAAGCGCATGCCAGACTCATCTTGCCCATGAAGCACACGGCTCACGGCTACTGGCTTGAGGAGGCTGGGGACGTCAAATCGGCGCCGCAGCTAAGTGGGAAGCGAAGTGCCGATGTCCTTGTGATTGGGGGTGGGTACACCGGGATGTGGGCTGCCTGGCAGGTGAAGCAGCTCGAGCCCGAGGCGAGGGTCGTGTTGCTCGAGAGTGAGATTTGTGGCTACGGGCCGTGTGGGCGGAACGGGGGGTTTTGCAACGTGATGTGGTTCTCGCTGCCCAACATGCGGCGGCGGTGGGGGGATGCTGGGGGACTTGCCGTGGCGCGAGCGTCGCGTGACGCGATCGCGGGGGTCGAGTCGTTCTGCCGGGAGCAGGAGGTCGACGCCTGGTTCCGGCGTGGGGGGTACTTGCAGGTTTCGACCGCGTCCGCCCACGACGGGATCTGGGACGAGGCGTTGGCTGCCTGCCGCGAGCTGGGGGAGGAGGACGCCGTGCAGCCGTTGGCTCCTTCCGCTGTCGCCGAGTGCTGCGCCTCGCCTGCCTTCCGCGGCGGCGCCTTCTATCCCGATGCGGCGACGGTGGGGCCGGCCCGGCTCGCCTTCGGCCTGCGGGATCGGTTGCGCCGGGCGGGGGTCGAGATATATGAGCGCTCGCCGGTTCGCCGGCTGCTCGACTCGGCGAGTGGATGCGAGGCCCGCACCGAGGGCGGCTCGGTTCGCGCTGCGTCGGCCGTCGTCGCGATCGGCGCCGCCGCGAAGGCGCCGGGCGCGCCGCTGCACAACGCACTCACCGTTACCTCCTCGCACATCGTCCTCACCGAGCCAGTTCCCGATCTGCTGGAGGAGATCGGCTGGACGGGCGGCGAGTGCATCACCGACAGCCGCACCCTGATCGACTACTTCCGCACGACCCCGGATGGCCGCATCGCCTTCGGCTGGGGCGGGGGGCGGATCGAGATGGGCGCGCGATTGCGAGGCAGGGCGGAGGTCGACCCCGACGTGGTCGCGGCGGCCGCTGCTCGGCTGCGCGAATACTTCCCGGGCCTCGCGGGACGGCGCCTGACCCACGCCTGGGGCGGCCCCGTCGACGCCTCGCCCACCCACCTCCCGATCGTCGTGCCGCTGCGCGGCGGCAACGCCTTCGCCGCGGCCGGCTACACCGGCAACGGAGTCGGCCCCTCCTACATGGTCGGCCGAACCCTCGCCTCCCTAGCCCTAGACCGCCGCGACGAGGCTTCTCGCCTTCCCTTCGTCGACCCGACTCCTCGCCACGTCCCCCCCGAGCCCTTCCACTGGCTGGGCGGCGAGGCAATCCGCCGCGCCCTCGTAAGCAAGGAGAACGCCGAGCTCTCAAACCAAAGGCCGAACCTCCTCACCACGCTCCTAACCAAGGTCCCCAAGCTGATCGGCTTTCACCTCGGCCGCTGAGGAGGGCCGGGGGTCGCCCTGATGGAGCCTCGCGAAGCGGCTCCGCAGAGTTACTCCAGCCGCGAAGCGGCACCAGATCAATCCCGCCGAAGGCGGGATTTGGGGCTCCATCAGGGCGACCCCCGGCCCTCCCCCGCTAGGCGGGGATGACGAGCACCGGCCGCTCGGTCTGGTGCAGCAGCTTGTAGGGGGTAGAGCCGAGGATCGCCCCTTTCAGCGGCGCTTCGCCCGCCCCGCCGACGACGATCATCCGCGCGTCACGCCGCCGGGCGACGTCGAGCAGTGCCTCTGCACCGCGCTTCGGCACCAGTTCGTAGCTGACCTCGACCCCGTCGGCCTGCACCTGCTGTCGCGCCTCGCCCATCAGCTTCTCGCCGAATTCCTCAATCGCCTCCTCGTGTTCGGCGATCTCGCCGCCCCAGATTCCGGGTGGGGAGTAGCCGAAGACGAGCGCTACGTCGTCGCCCAGGCCCTTCGCCAGCTCCAGCGCCCTTGCGAGCGCTGCCTTGCTCGAGTCCGACCCGTCATATCCGACGACTATCGAGCCCACCTCAACTCTCCCCTCCGGACGCGATGCCGCCGCTCGTGGGCTCGGATTCGCCCTCGAGGAAGCCCGACGGTGCGACCTCCGTTCGCTTGCGGAAGAACTCCGGCACCGCCCTCCACTGCACCGCCATCAGGATGAAGCCGAGGACGAGGAAGAAGATCGCGATCACGAGCGGTGGACCGAGCCCAAACCAGGAGTTGCCCGATTCGGAGTTGGCCGGATCCGCCAGTTCGATCCCGTTCTTGATCAGTAGGTAGAAGAGGATTGCCGCGCCGAAAGCCGGCCCGACTCCGACGAAGAAGAAGTTCTTGACGCTGCGCAGCAGCTCGTGCCGGTAATAGATCGCGCAGGCGATCCCGGTAAGGCCGATGTAGAAGGAGATCATCAGGCCGAGCGCCGCCAACGAGTCGAAGAGGATGTCTTCGCTGACCAGGGTCAGGCTGACGTACCAGATGATCGATGCGGCCCCCATCGCAATGGTCGAGACGTGGGGCGTGAGGAAGCGTGGATGGACTTTGCCGAGGCTCTTCGGCATCGCGTTCGCGCGGGCCATCGAAAGCGTCGTCCGCGCCGTCGGCAGGATCGTCGTCTGGGTCGACGCCGCGGCCGAGGAGAGCACGGCGATGATCAGGATCTTGTCGAGCGGCGAGCCGAACACCTCAGTGCCGAGCGCGCTCAGCACGTCTTCCTGATTCGCCACCAGCTGTTCGACGCCGGCATAGGCCTGGGCCGCAACGGCGACGATCAGATAGACGCCGAGCAGGATCAGGGTGCTGACTACCGTCGCCCGCCCGGGGGCCTCGTCGGGGTTCTCGGTCTCCTCATTGACGGTGGCCGTCGTATCCCACCCCCAGTAGATGAACACCGCCAGTAGGAGGCCGGCCGAAAGCTCGCTCGGGCTGAGGCTGAACGGGTTGATCCAGGAGAAGCTCGGGTCGATTGAGCCTGGCAGGGCGTCGCCGCTATAGACCTTGACCAGGGCGACCACCGCGAAGATCGCCAGGGTGACGATCTCGGCAGCCAGCAAGCCGACCTGGGTTCGGGCCGACAGCTCGATCCCGATCACGACGATCGTGGTCATGATCACGATCCAGAGCACGCCGACCAGCGTCACCGCAACGGTCGACGCCGCGGCCGAGTCCCAGCCGAAGAGCAGGAAGGTGTAGAGGCCGGCGATCTGCGCCAGGTTGGCCATCACGATCACGTCGGCGACGACGATCGTCCAGCCGGCGATCCAGCCGAGCTGCGGTCCCATCGCCTTGGTCACCCAGGAGAAGCTGGTGCCGCAGTCCGGGTCGGCTTTGTTCATGTAGTAGTAGCCGGCGGCGACGAGGAACATCGGGATGAAGGCGATCAGCAGGATCGCCGGCGACTGCAGGGCGACGGCGGCGGCGATGAAGCCGAGGGTTGCGGCGAGGCTGTAGCCCGGAGCGGTCGAGGCGACGCCGATGACGACGCTGGAGACGAACCCGATCGCGTTCTTCTTCAGCCCCTTGTCGCCGCTGCTCGGGACAGGAGTTGAGGCGGATGCTTGAGGTACAGCTGCACTCTCCATGACACGACGGTACGGCGTACGGTGCCCAGATGACAAGTTGCAAATGTCCCAAACCTCAGGCGCGGCCTTGTACATTTCGTACAAGGCCTCCTGGATAACTTGACCCAACGAACACTTGAATGAGAGAGTTGAGCGAGCTAGTTTTATCCAGAACGTCGTAGGACGAGAGGAGAAACGCATGGCCATTGCGTCTCAAGCACCTGGAGCGGTCGCCACCAGCCTCCAGGAGATGGCGATGCGACATCTCTGGATGCACTTCTCGCGCATGGGCTCCTACGGTCCCGGCCACGAGATTCCGATCATCACCCGCGGCGAGGGTTGTTACGTCTACGACGAGCATGGCAACCGCTACCTCGACGGCCTCTCTGCCCTCTTCTGCGTCAACGCCGGCCATGGTCGCACCGAGCTCGGCGAGGCGGCGGCGCGCCAGGTCGAAGAGCTCGACTTCTACACCCTGTGGAGCTACGCGCATCCACGCGCGATCGAGCTGGCGGCGCGGATCGCCTCGCTCGCCCCCGGCGACCTCAACCGCGTCTTCTTCACGTCGGGCGGCTCTGAGGCGGTCGAGTCGACGCTGAAGCTGGCCCGCAACTACCACCGCATCCACGGCAAAGGCCAGAAGCACAAGGTGATCGCCCGCGAGATCGCCTACCACGGCACCTCGCTCGGCGCCCTCTCGGCGACCGGCATCACCGAGCTGCGCTCGCAGTTCGAGCCGCTCACCCCGGGCGGTTGCCACGTGCCCAATACCAATGCCTATCGCTGGCCCGAGGACCGCCACCCGCTCTGGGCGGCAAACGCGATCGAGGAGCGGATCGTCTTCGAGGGCCCCGAGACGGTTGCCGCGGTGATCCTCGAGCCGGTCCAGAACGCCGGCGGCTGCTTCGTCCCGCCGGACGGCTACTTCCAACGGGTGCGCGAGATCTGCGACCGCTACGACGTGCTGATGGTCTCCGACGAGGTGATCTGCGCCTGGGGTCGCCTCGGCCACTGGTTCGGCTGCGAACGCTTCGGCTATGTGCCCGACGTGATCACCGTGGCCAAGGGCCTGACCTCCGCCTACGCGCCGATGGGCGGGGTGATCGTCTCCGACCGCGTCGCCGAGGCCTTCATGCACGACAGCGCCTCCTTTGCGCACGGCTTCACCTTCGCCGGCCACCCCGTCGCGGCGGCGGTAGCGATGGCCAACCTCGACGTCTTCGAGCGCGAGGACCTCTGCGGCCACGTGCTCGCCAAGGAGGGCGAGTTCCGCCAGATGCTGGAGAGCCTGCACGACCTGCCGATCGTCGGCGACGTGCGCGGCGCCGGCTTCTTCCAGGCGATCGAGCTGGTCAAGGACAAGGAGACGAAGGAGAGCTTCGACGACGAGGAGGCGGAGGATCTGCTGCGCGGCTATCTCTCCGGCGAGCTCTACAAGCGTGGCCTGATCTGCCGCGCCGACGACCGTGGCGACCCGGTGATCCAGCTGGCGCCGCCGCTGATCGCCGACACCGAGCAGTTCGAAGAGATCCACGACGTGCTGCGCGGTGTGCTCACGGACGCCTGGGAGCGGGTCCGAAGCCGGCCTGGCTCGGCGGGCTGGAGTCCGAGGCGGGGCTGATAGGCACGCCGATGCTCACCGTGCAGAGCCTGCTCGACGAGGTCGGACTCGACCTTGCGGCAGGTACGCGCGCGGCCGATGCGCCGCTGCGCTGGATCCACATCTCCGAGCTCGAGGACCCCACCCCCTGGCTCTCCGGTGGCGAGCTGATGCTGACCACCGGGATCCCACTCGACAGCGCCGCCAAGCAGCGCGCCTACATCCGCCTGCTCGCCGAGCACAACCTCGCCGGGCTCGGCTTCGGCACCGGCTTCAGCCACAAGAAACTGCCAAAAGCGCTGCTCGAGGAGGCGAAGAAACGCGACTTCCCGCTCTTCGAGGTGCCCTACTCGACCCCGTTCATCGCGATCACCGAGAAGGCCTTCGCCAAGCTGGTCAACGAGCAGTACGAGGTGCTGCAGCGGGGAATCGCCGTGCAGCGCCGGCTCGAGCGGCTGGTCCTCGAAGAGCGTGGCCTGGAGGAGATCGTGGCGACGATCGCCTCCGCCGTCGGCGGCACCGTGGCGATCCTCAACAACCGCGGCGAGCGCATCGCCGGCCGCGGCTTCCGCCGCGAGCTCTCCGCCGAGGCGGTCAACGCGATCCGCGACGAAGCGTTGACCCACATCGCCGATGGCCACCCCTTTGTGCCCACCCACCCCTCGGTCGCGGGACGCGCCCTCGCCCACCCGGTGATCTCGCCAGGCGGGGGACCGCCGCAGGCCTGGGTGGTGATGGTCCGCGACTCGGGCGGACTGGGCGACTTCGAGCGCCTGATCCTGCAGCAGGCGGTCGCCGTCGTCGCGCTCGAGCTGATGCGCCGCCGCGTCGCTCGCGAGACCGAGCGCCGGCTCGCCGGCGACGTGCTCGCCGGCGCGCTCGGCGGGCGCCTCGATCCCTCCGAGCTGCGCCGCCGCCTCGAGCCCTTCGGCATCGGCGACGAGGCCGCCGTCCTCGTCTTCGACCTCGACGACCCCGCCGCCGCCGAGCCGGCGCTGGAGCGCGCCCTCGCCGCGGACGCCTGTCCGGCCGTCGTCGCCCCGCACACCAGCGGCACCCACGAGCTGCTCTGCGCCGTCGTCGACGCCGCCGACCGCGACCCCGTCGACCTCGCTTCCGATGCGCGGCGGGCGCTGATCAAAGAGCGCGGCGCGGTGCGCGCTGCCGCTAGCCGCCCAGCGCCGCCGGAGGAGCTGCGCCACTCCTTCCACGAGGCCCGCTGCGCGCTCGAGGCGACGGCGTTCTCCGAGAACGGCAGCGGCCCCGAGGTGGCGTCCTGGCGCGATCTCGGTGCTTTCACTCTGCTGCTCTCGATCCAGGACGACGACGCGCTCGCCCTCTACTGCGACAGCGTTCTTGGCCCGATTCAGGCGGGAGACGAGGAGTACGGTGGCGAGCTGCTGCGCTCGCTGGAGGCCTTCATCGAGCAGAACGGGCAGTGGGAGCGAGCAGCCCGCAAGGTCTATTGCCACCGCCACACCTTGCGCTACCGGATGCGCAAGGTGGAAGAGCTGACCGGGCGCGACCTCTCACGTGCCCACGACCGGATCGAGTTCTGGCTGGCGCTGCGCGCCAGGGAGTTGGTGGGGACGTGATCGTCGGGGTCCCCAAGGAGGTCAAGCCCGACGAGTACCGCGTCGCGATCACCCCAGCCGGGGTGCGCGAGATGGCCGAACATGGCCACCGTGTTCTGATCGAGGCCGGGGCAGGCGAGGGCAGCGCGATCGCCGATGCCGAATTCGAATCGCAGGGCGCAGGCATCGTTGCCGATGTGGGCGCCGTGTTCGGCGAGGCGGAGATGGTCCTGAAGGTGAAGGAGCCGCAAGCGGCCGAGATCGAGATGTTGCGGCGGGGCCAGCTGCTGTTCACGTACCTGCACCTTGCGCCCGACCCCGAGCAGGCCCGCGGCCTCTGCGGCTCCGGCGCCACCTGCATCGCCTATGAGACCGTGGAGGACGCGCGCGGCCGGTTGCCGCTGCTCGCGCCGATGAGCGAGATCGCCGGCAAGATCGCAACCCAGGCCGGTGCCTTCATGCTCGAGAAGCCACTTGGCGGGCGCGGCATCCTGCTCGGCGGCGTGCCCGGCGTGGCAGCGGCGAACGTGATCGTGATCGGTGGCGGCGTGGTCGGCATGAACGCCGCTTTCGTCGCGATCGGGATGGGCGCCGACGTCTTCGTCTTCGACAAGTCGATCGACCGCCTGCGCGAGCTCGACGTCGCCTTCGCCGGCGCCTGCTCGACCGTGTACGCGACGACCCTCGCCGTGGAAGAGATGCTGCCCCGCGCCGACCTGGTGATCGGCGCCGTTCTGGTCCACGGCGCACGTGCCCCTTATGTAGTGCGGCGCGAGCAGCTGGCGCTGATGAAGCCGGGCGCGGTTCTGGTCGACGTCGCGATCGACCAGGGCGGTTGTTTTGAGACCTCGCACCCGACCACCCACCACGACCCGACTTTCAAGGTCGACGGGATCACCCACTACTGCGTCGCCAACATGCCCGGCGCGGTCCCGATCACCGCGACCCAGGCGCTCACCAACGCCACCCTGCCTTACGCGATCGCAATCGCCGACCGCGGGGTCGAGGGGGCGATCCAGCGTGACCCGGGTCTGCGGCCGGGGGTCAACGTAGCTGCCGGCCAGGTGACCCACCCGGCGGTCGCGGAGGCGGTGGGAATGAGTTGTGTGCCGGTCGAGAAAGCACTTGAAATCGAAGACAGAGCGGAGGTTGGTTAGAGATGGCAGCGGCGACCAAGACGAAGCTGAGGAACTTCATCGGCGGTAAGGCGGTCGAGCCGGCCGAGGACGGGATGGAGGACGTGGTCAATCCGGCGACCGGCGAGGTGATCGCCGAGGCGCCGCTATCGACCAAGGCCGACGTCGACGCCGCGGTCGCTGCCGCCAAGGGCGCCTTCGAGGGCTGGGCGGCGACGTCGCCGGGCGAACGAGCGCGGGCGCTGCTGCGGATCGCCGACATGATCGAGGAGCGCGGCGAGCAGATCGCCGACCTCGAGGCCGCCGATGCGGGCAAGCCGCGCGGCGCCGTGCTCGAGGACGAGGTGCCGGTGATGGCCGACAACCTGCGCTTCTTCGCCGGTGCCGCCCGCTGCATGGAGGGCCGCGCCGCCGGCGAGTACATGGCGGGCCACACCTCCTTCATCCGCCGCGAGCCGATCGGCGTCATCGGCCAGATCACCCCCTGGAACTACCCGCTGATGATGGCGATCTGGAAGATCGGCCCGGCGATCGCCGCCGGCAACACGGTCGTCCTCAAGCCGGCCGAGACTACGCCGCTGACGACGCTGCTCTTCGCCGAGTGGTGCGCCGATCTGCTTCCACCGGGTGTGCTCAACGCGATCGGCGGGCACGGCGAGCCGACCGGGGTCGAGCTGGTGACCCATCCCGACGTCGAGATGGTCAGCCTGACCGGCTCGCCGCCCACCGGCAAGTGGATCGCCAAGGCGGCGGCCGACAGCCTGAAGCGCGTCCACCTCGAGCTCGGCGGCAAGGCTCCGGTCGTCGTCTTCGACGACGTCGAGATGGAGACCGCGCTGGAGACGATCGCGGGCACCGGCTACTACAACGCCGGCCAGGACTGCACCGCGGCGACCCGTGTGCTCGCCGCCAAAGACGTCTACGACGACGTCGTCAACGGCCTCGCCGGCGAAGCGAAGGGCTTGGTGCTGGGCGATACGCGCTCAGCCGACACCACCCTCGGCCCGCTCAACTCCCAGCAACAGCGTGAGCGGGTCGAGGGCTTCCTCGAGCGCAAGCCCGGCAACGCCGAGGTCGTCACCGGCGGGAACGAGCCCGACCTGCCCGGCTACTTCCTCGAGCCTGCCGTCGTCGCTGGCCTGGAGCAGGACGACGAGATGATCCAGAAGGAGATCTTCGGCCCGGTGATCACCGTGCAGCCGTTCAGCGACGAGGCCAAGGCGATCGAGTGGGCCAACGGCACGCCCTACGGGCTTGCTTCATCGGTCTGGACCCGCGACGTCGGCCGCGCGATGCGCGTCGCCAACGCGCTGCGCTTCGGCTGCGTCTGGATCAACGACCACATCCCGCTCGTCTCCGAGATGCCCCACGGCGGCTACAAGGAATCCGGCTACGGCAAGGATCTCTCCATGTACGCGCTGGAGGACTACACCGAGATCAAGCACGTGATGATCAACCTGGAATAGCGCCCCGGTCCCTCCCTCCGTTCGCTGTTTGTCGCGCTGAGCACCACAAACAGCGAACGCACCCGTGGCTCTGGCGACGCAGGGGGGAGAATCGACCCCCGTTCGCTCCTTGTATGGCTATGCGCCACAAAGTGCGAACGGAGGTAGGGACGGGAGCCGTCGGTCCGCACCAGCCCTTGGCCGATTTGGCGGAGCAGCAATACGGTGTCGTCTCAATCCAGCATCTGGAAGGCCTTGGCTACTCACGTGACACGGTCTCGCGCGCGTCGCGGTCCGGCCGCCTGCATCGGCTCCACCGCGGCGTCTACGCGGTAGGCCATAAGAACCTCACCTGGCACAGCCACTGCCTCGCGGCCGTTCTCGCCTGTGGGCCAAACGCCCTCGCCAGCCACACCTCGGCGGCCTGGCTGTGGGGCCTTCTCACGAGTCGGCCTGGGACATTCCACGTCACGGCAGTCACACGACGTCACGCGAAGCCAAGTCTGCGCCTCCACTACGCCCGCTTGGCCGATGAGGATCGTGCCGTCCGCGAAGGCATCCCTGTGACCGCTCTGCCCCGCACCCTCCTCGATCTCGCCTCCACCCTGTCCGCTACTCGCCTCGACCGCGTGATCGAGCGCTCCGAAGAACTGCGCCTGTTCGACCTGCGGTCGATCGACGCGCTCCTTGGCAGCGCCGGGCATCATCCCGGCGTCAGCCGCCTCCGTCACGCCCTAGCCATCTATCGTCACGAGCCTGCCTTCACTCGCTCGCGCCTCGAACGCCGCTTCCTCGAACTCGTGAAGAGGGCGGCCCTACCAGCCCCCTCGATGGGCTTCAACGAGGCTGGGTTCGAGCTTGACGCCTACTGGCAGCCCGAGCGCTTCGCTGTCGAACTCGACGTCTACGAGACCCACGGCAGTCGCGCTGCTTTCGAGAGTGACCGCTTGCGTCAGGAGGAGTTGAAGCTGATCGGAATCGAGATGATCAGAGTCACCGGCCCTCGACTCGATCGTGAACCCAAGATGGTGATCGAACGCGTCGCGACGCTCTTGGCCCAAAGGCGCCGCCAGCTCAGGGCTGAGATGAAAGTGGCCTGAACTCCGCCAGCAGGCAGCGCCTGACGACCTCCGCCTTCGAGAGGCCGACTTCCTTTGCGTAGCGCTCCAGCGCAGCGAGTAATCCGGAATTCAGTTTGAGGACTGGACCAAGTGGACTAACCTTGCTAGGTTCTCCCTCGATGGCTGCGAGCGTCAACATCCATGAGGCGAAGACGCATTTCTCCAAGCTTGTTCGCCGAGCGGAAGAAGGTGAGGAGATCGTTGTGCGGCGGGGCCAGGATCCGGTCGCCCGGATTGGGCCGCTGAAGAAGAAGCGGGGTGGCGTAACTGGACGCGGGTCGATGAAGGGCGAAATCCGCATCGGCCCGGATTTTGACGAGCCACTCGAGGAATTCGCCGAGTACGAAAAGTGATCGTTGGCACGGCTGCTGGTCGATAGCCACGTCTTGCTGTGGCATGTTCTGGATGATCCCCGTCTCGGGCCAGGGCCAACCGCGGCGATCGAGGCCGATGATGCAGAGGTCTTGGTCAGTATGGTCAGCCTTTGGGAGATCGCAATCAAGGCCGCTCTGGGAAAGCTCGACGCGCCCGAGGATCTGCCTGAGCGAGTCGAGGAGCTTGGCTTCGAGCTGCTGGCCATCGCACCCAAACATGCGTGGCGGGTCCGATCCTTGCCCCACCATCACGGCGATCCCTTCGACCGGATGCTGGTCGCCCAAGCGCAACTGGAACGATTGCCGATCGTCACCCCGGATGCGGCATTCGACGACTACGAGGTAGCCGTGTTCTGGGAATGACCTCGATAGGCTCAGGATGGTGAAGGGGTTGGGCAGGGGACTCGTGATCGCATTCGCGGCGCTCGCTGCGGCGGTCTTCATCGCCGCCGCGCCGGCCGAAGAAGAAGACGTGCCGCGCTGCCACGGTCGGCGGGCGACGATCGTCGGCACCGAAGGGAACGACGTCCTGCGCGGCACCCCGGGCCGCGACGTGATCTGGGGCGGTGGGGGGGACGACGAAATCCTCGGCAGCCTTGGCAACGATCTGCTCTGCGGTGGCCCCGGCGACGACTTGATCCACGGCGGCCGCGGCAACGACACGGCGGACGGTGGCGCCGGCACCGACCGGGTCGTCGGCGATCTCGGCGACGACAAGATCATGGGCGGCACCGGCAATGCCGACGAAGTGGCCGGCAGTCTCGGCATCGACACCCTCAACGGTGGCCCCGGCGAATCGGACCTGGTCCACGGCGACTACGGCTATGACCGCATGGACGGTGGCCCAGGTGGCGGCGACATCGCCTCGTTCGCGACCAAGGTCGCCGGTGGCAAGGGCGACGGAGTCTGGGCCTCGTTGCGGGCCCACAAAGCGCGCGGCGACGGCCACGATCGCCTCTTCCGCTTCGAGGACATCGAAGGGTCCGCCTTCCGCGACATGTTGATCGGCGACAAGAACGCCAACAGGATCAACGGCGGCCCCGGCGATGACACGCTGATCGGCGGCGGGGGAGCGGACGAGCTCGTCGGCGGCCAGGGCAGCGATGGATGCCAGGGCGCCAAAGGCCACACTCTCTCCTGCGGCAAGGAAGCGCCGCCGAAAGCGTCGGCCTACATCCAGCTCGACCGCACCAGGGGCGGCGGCGGGGGGCTGGAGATCGTCGGCGGCGGCGGTCCCGATGAATTCACCGTCGCCTTCGACTCCAAGAGCGAGACCTTCGGCATCAGCGCCGCCAAGGGCATCGCGATCGGTCCCGGCTGCAGTCGCCAGGGCACCGACCCGAAGCGGGTCCTCTGCGCCGCCGCCGGCCCCGCCCGCTGGCTGATGGCCGACCTCGGCCCCGGCAACGACAGCTTCCGCGTCGAAGGCTCGCTCGTGGCTGCGGCAAACGTGCGCATCGCCGGCGGGTTCGGCGACGACACGATCAAAGCCGGCCCCGAGGACGACCTGCTCGAGTCCGGCCCCGGCGCCGACAAACTCTACGGCGGTGACGGCGCCGATGGCCTCGTCGGCGGCCTGCCCGGACCGACCTACTTATATGGGGAAGGCGACGGTGACCTGTTGGCGGCGGGCGGCGGCTGCGCCGGCGGCGCGATCGTCGGCGGCGAAGGCCGCGACGACGCCTCCTTCGCCGAGACCCAGGCCCATCCCGGCCTGCTCTACATCTCCTTCCTCGCTCACAAAGCCTGGATCGACACGCTGCTGAAAGAAGGGCGCTGCCACCCGGTGCGCCTCGACCCGAGCGATGAGGACATGGAGGGCTCCTTCGACAACGACGTCCTGATTGGCGACGGCGGTCCCAACGCGCTGCTCGGCCAGCCCGGCCAGGACCAGTTCTTCGGCGAGGGCGGCGAAGACATCATCGACGCCCGCGACGGCGTCCGCGACTTCTCGATCCAATGTGGCACCGGCTTCTACACTCAGCCGCCGAAGCCCAAAAAGGGCCCGGCCCCCGAACCGATTCTCCACGGCACCCCCGCCGGCCGCGCCCTCACCGACTCGTTCGATCCCGCGCCGCTGCTCTGCTCCGACGTGGTCGTCGGCACCCCGGTCGCGGGCCTGAACAACGGCGGCTGAGCCCGCCGTCTACGGCCGCAGCTCTGTGAAGCCGGCGGCGGCAAAGTCGCCGTCGAAGGCGAGCGCCTCCTCAATCCCCCTGGCGCGCATGTAGGCGAAGCTGGTCGCGTCGACGAAGGAGTACTCGCGCTCGTCGTGTTGGCGGAGCCAACGCAGGGCGTCGGCTTCGATCTCCTCGGGGACCCAAGAGATTTGGATGCGCTGTCCTTCTCCTCCGACGCTGTCGATGAACTCCACGGCCTTTGCGTGCCAGCGCTTGTAGCGGAGCCAGGTCCAGGTCTCGCCTCGAATGTGGTTCGTGGCCACGATGCGCCGCTCGCCGATGCGCCTCAGCAGTTCCAAAGCCATTGCGTGGCGGCTGTCTCGGTCGTCCATCGAAGCGATCAGGAATGAGGAGTCGGCGAAGATCAGGGGTAGTCCCGGTCCACCAGCCCATAGACGACCTCGTCGATCGTCCGGGTGTCGTCTGGGTCGCTCGAAACCGTCCCGCAGAGCTTGAAGAACGGGTCCTCCTCGATGGGTGGCAATGGTTTGACTCGTTCCCGCACGCAACGCCTGATCACCTCCGCCTTCGAGAGCCCCTCTTCTTCGGCGCGTCTTTCCACCGCCGCGTCCAGCTCGGGCTCGATCGATATCTGCAGTCGCTTCATGCGGGCCATATTACATCACCTCTGGCAATGTAATGTAACAATTCAGCGGCGACTTTGTCAAATTTGCCGCCACAGGGCCGCCGTTGCCGTTCCTCCCGTCTCGTACTTGACTTCCAGACACACGTGTGTCTTAATGCGCACAGTACATAGGAAACACGGATGTCCGCGTTTCTAGTGCCGCAGGGAAATACATACCGAGCTCGCCACAAGAGCCGCAAGGGAAGCGGCCGGCAGAAGGGCTCACGGGACAAGGAGAAGAGATTTCTATGGCTTCACGCCTACGCGAACCGTTCGGCAAAGCCGGCCTGATCGTGGCGATTGTCGCCCTCGTGGCGGCCACCGTCGGCGGCGCTTACGCCGCCAACCAAGGCAAGCGCCACCACAACAAGAAGAGCCAGGCCGGCCTCAACGCCAAGCAAAAGGGCCAGGTCAAGACGATCGCCAAGAGCTTCCAGGGGACGGGCCCGGCCGGCCCGCAGGGCCCCGCTGGTTCCAATGGCTCAAACGGTTCGGACGGAGCTCAGGGTGCGAAGGGCGACAAGGGTGACCCTGGTGTCAAGGGCGACACCGGCGAAGCCGGGATGTGCAGTGAAGAAGACCCGGAATGCGTGCTGGGCGAAGGGGCGACGCTGACCGGTATCTGGAGCGCCAGCGGCGGTGCAAGTGACGCAGCCCTCGCTTCGATCTCCTTTCCTGTGAGGGTCTCCCCGGCACCAGCTGCTCTGTATCCGTTCGAATTTGAATTCGCTCCGGGCATTCCGCTGGGCCTGAAACTGAAAAACGGCGCAACGGCCATCTACGGCCCAAATCCTTCCCCGGGCACTTTCCCGGAACTTGAAGAAGACTCCGAAGCCTACGAAGAAGCATGCCCGGGCAGTTTTGAAGCCCCGGAAGCAGGGACTGGCCTCCTCTGTATCTACACCGGTCCATCGACGGGTGAATTGGATACTCCGATTACGCTCCCCGCAAACGACGAAGCCGCCAACGAATTCGGGATCGTGCTCCCATTCAGGACTAACGCCAACTTCTCTGAACAACGCGGCAGTTGGGCGGTTACTGGCTAGGAGTCACCGGCAGCACCCGGGGTGGGCTCGCCCACCCCGGGTGCGAACGGTTCACTCCGACGTCGCCACGCCATCGCTCGATAAACAAACCAACTTCACGCACATACACCGCGCCGCTGCACAGGAGAGCCGCCGACATGGACACTGACTTTCGCCGCCAAAAGACCCCCGCAAGCAGTATGCGATTGCTCCGAGGGACGGCCTTGGCCGTATCCGCGGCCTTGACCTGTGTCTTCGTCGTCGCCGCCACTCCGGCTCACGCCGCGGAAGACAGCCTTCACGCCTTCAACGCCCCCCTCTCGTTGACCGGCGGTTGCCAAACTTTCGCCCCCGATCCCGTTCCCGACCCCGACTGCCCCTACCCGGCGCCGCCCAGCGGACCGTCGGCGCCCTTCGCTCTGCCCACTGGGATCGCCGTCGACTCTTACGGCGACGTTTACGTCGCCAGCAGGGGACCCCAGGGAGGACATGAAGGCCGCATCGACGTCTTCGATGCCGAAGGCCACTTCATCAGTGAGATTCCGGAACCTAATGGCCCTCAAAACCTCGCGGTCGACAGTGAAGGATACCTGTACGCGTGGTCCTATGAACCGGGTCAGGCAACGGCCCTTCGCAGGTATGACCCGGAACCGTCCAGCTACGATCCGCCGACTGGAGAAATCGATTACAACTCGACGCCAACGATCATTGCCGAAATCGACAACGCCTACGCAGCACTGGCGATAAACCCGGAAGACAATCACCTGTTCGTCAACTATGGCAGCAGGATAGCCGAATACGGATCGGCGGCCGAAGGCAATACCCTGCTCAACCCCGAAGTGGCCTCGCTCAATAGCGAAGGGTATGGCCTGGCGATCGACGCCGCTCATGGCCTCATCTATGCAACGGATGGCAAGGCTGGCGGCTCGATCGTAATCAAGGTCTTCGAACTCGCGTCACCTCACGGCCTCGTTAGAACCATCGACGGTTCGACTACGCCCGACGGCCGGTTTCTCACCCGATTCCTCAGCGGCGCCGTCGACGAAGCAACCGGTCACCTCTTCGTCTACGACTCCAATACCGCCCATGTCATCTACGAATTCGACGAAGACGGCGAATACCTCGGGAGCATCGAATATGGCTTCCTCGACACCCCCAAGCAGATAGCAGTCGACAACGGCGCCTACAGCCCCAACGGCGCCGAAAACCCCGAAGGCCGCTACCTCTGGGTCACCTCGAGCGTCAAAGTCACCGAGGGCCATGCCTTCGCATTCGGCCCCTCGGCCGAATGCGCGCCGACGGTGGAATCGGTCTCCGTCTCCCACCTCGGCGAAACCGAAGCGCTGCTGGGGGCCGAAATCGAACCCTGCAACCTTCAGACCTCCTACCGGCTCGAGTACGTCTCCCAGCAGCAGTACGACGAAAGCGGCTTCGAAGGCGCCCGGCTCGCCGGCGAAGGGACGATTGCGGCCGGTAACGAGCCGGTCAAGGTCCTCGCCGGCGCGACCGGGCTCTCTCCCGGCACGTCCTACCTCTTTCGCGCCGTCGCGACCAACGAACTCGGCAGCGGCGAGGAACAGACCGGATTCACCACCTACCCACCGGCGGGGATCGCGACCGGCTGCCCCAACGCCTCCCTGCGCACCGGCCCCTCGGCCCTCCTGCCCGACTGCCGCGCTTATGAGCTGGTGACGCCGAGCGACACGAACGCCCACCCGCCGCTGGGCCTGACTGCCCTGGCAATCCAGTTCGCCACCCGCCAGGCCTCCCCGGACGGGAACAGGCTCTCCTTCCTGATCCAGGGCGGCGTCCTGCCGGGCTTCGAAGGCACCGGCAGCTTCGCCGGGGACCCCTATCTCACCACCCGTGGGGCGAGCGGCTGGAGCACCCAGAGCGCCGGTCCGGACGGGAGCGAAGCGTTCGCCGCCCAGCCGGGAAGCGCCTCCCCCGACCAGGGCTACCGGTTCTGGATAGCCGAGGGGGGGGGCAGCGCGGTGCTCGGCCCCAACGGCACCAACTACCTGCGCTACCCCGACGGGCACTCAGAGGTGCTCGGCCGGGGCAGCCTCGCCACCGACTACAAGGCACAGGGAAAGCTGATCGCCGAAAACGGAGCGCACGTCCTCTACACCAGCGAAATGCAACTCGAGGAAGGCGCCAAGCCCAGCGGCCTGACGATCTACGATCGCACCACCGACGGCGTCAACCACGTCGTCTCCCTGCTGCCCGGCGACATCGCCCCCACCGGCACAGTCGTCTATCGGGGCGCCTCGCTCGACGGCCGTGGGGTCGCCTTCGCCGTTTTCCCAGGAGACGGTCACAGCACCCTCTACCTGCGCCAGAACGACGGCCAGACCCATGAGATCGGCGAAGACGTCACCTTCGAGGGCATCGCCGAAGGCGGCGGGCGGATCTTCTACCTCGAGGGAGGCGACCTCTACGCCTTCGACACCGAAGCGGGGACGATCCCCTTCACCACCGGCGGCGATGCCACCGTCGTCAACGTGGCCGCCGACGGAACGGCTGCCTACTTCGTTTCGCCCGACAAACTGACCAACGCTCCCAACCCGCTCGGCGCAAAAGCTAAAACCGGCCAGGAAAACCTCTACCTCTCCCGCGAAGGAGCAATCGACTTCGTCGGTGCCGTGACCGAACGCGACGTCGAAGGGGAAAGGCGCAACTACCAGATCGGCGGCCTTGGCTTGTGGGTGGAGAACCTCGAGGAAGGCGGCCTCGCCTCCGATCCCTCGCGCAGTACCGCCGACGGCGGCGTCCTGCTCTTCGAGTCGCGCGCCGCTCTCACCGGCTATGACTCCGAAAGCCACGCCGAGGTCTACCGCTACGACGCGGGCGCCCCCTCGCTCACCTGCGTCTCCTGCAGCCCCACCGGCACGTCGGCCACCTCGGACGCAAAGCTGCAGACGATCAACGTCAACTCGCTGAACGAAACCACGCCGCTCACCGTCTTCGACGTGACGCCCAACCTCAGCCCGGACGGCAGGCGGGCCTTCTTTGAGACCTCCGACCCGCTCGTCGCCTCAGACATCGACGGTCGCCAGGACGTCTATGAGTGGGAGGCCCAGGGAACCGAAAGCTGCACCCGCCCCGGCGGCTGCCTCTACCTGATCAGCTCCGGCCGCAGCCAGCGCCCCGACTACATCTTCGCGGCCAGCGACAGCGGCGATGACGTGTTCATCGTCAGCTCCGACCTACTGGCGCCGCAGTTCGACACCGACGAAACGCCATCGATCTACGACGTGCGGGTGAGGGGCGGCTTCGCCACCTCCCAGGCCTCCGGCGAGTGCCTGGGCGAAGCCTGCCAGCCGACCGTTACCCCGCCCCCGAGCCCCACCCAGCAGCTGCAGGGCAACGGCAACGTGGGCAAGCCGCAGAGCTCCCGCCGCCGCTGCCCCAAGGGCAAGCGCGGGGTGCGCCCCCACGGCAAGGCGCGCTGCGTCAAGCGCCACGCGCAGCGCGAGCGCCACCACCACCGCAAGCACGGCAGAGGCCGCAACCAGGGGAGGACCCACCGATGAGACTCCGACTTTTCCTTCTCACGCTCGCCGTCGTCGCGCTTGCGCTTCCCGCCTCGGCTTCGGCAACCGACGAAGCCGAATGGGACAAGTACAAGCTCGAATCGGCCTTGGTCTCGCTCTCAGACACCCAGGCGGGCGCCCACCCGGACTTCACCACGGACCTCACGCTGAGCCAGACCGAAGGCCACGCCTACGCCAACACCCGCGACGTGATCGTGCGGCTACCCCCCGGGGTCTTCGGCAACCCCGCGGCCTTCCCCAAATGCACGACGCTTCAGTTCGGCCTATCGCCGTTAAACAGCGAATGCCCGATCGACTCTCAGATCGGCTCCATCGACATCTACATCGCCGGCGCGATCAACTCCGCCGTGCAGGACGAGCCGATCTACAACATGCCGGTCTCCGGCGCGAACACGGTCGCCCGCTTCGGCTTCTACGCGGCGACCTACCCGATCTTCATCAACGTGCGCTTGGACTCCGAGACCCAGACCGTCGTCGCGGCGGTCGAAGGCGCCCCGGCGGCGGCCGAACTGCTCTTCTCCTCGGCGGTCTTCTGGGGCGTGCCAGCCGACCCCGCCCACGACCGCGAACGAATCACCCCCGAAGAGTCCTTTCAGGGGAACGGCCCCGCCGAAGGGCGGCCCTCCAACCTGCCCGAAACCCCCTTCATGACCAATCCGACCGGCTGCGAATCCGGGCGCACGGTGACCGCGACCCTGCGCAGCTACCAGCTGCCCGGATCGCCCTCGAGCCTCACCGTCCCCTTCCCGCAGATCACCGGCTGCGGCAACGTCGAATTCAACCCCGAGGTCTCGCTGCGCCCGACGACCACCCAAGGCTCCAGCGGTACCGGCTTGGACTACGAAGCCATGCTTCCCAGCAAGGGCCTTGAAGTCGGCAACCTGACCTACGGCTCAGAGCTCATGCGCGACGAAGTGATCCTGCCCGAGGGGATGACGATCAACCCCTCCGAGGCAACCGGCCTCGGCGTCTGCTCGCCCGTCGACCTCGCCAGGGAGACCTATGACTCGGCTCCCAACGTCGGTTGCCCGGAGAGCTCGAAGATCGGCAGCGCCACCGCGACCACCCCCGTGCTGGACCGCACGGTCGAAGGCTCGCTCTACCTGGCAAAGCCCTATGAGAACCCGTTCGGCAGCTTGCTGGCGCTCTATCTGGTCTTGAAGGTGCCCGACCGCGGCGTCTTGGTGAAGCTCTCGGGCAAGGTCGAGCCGGACCCGAGAACGGGGCAGCTCGTAACCACCTTCGACGACGTGCCCCAGCTGCCGGTGTCTTCCTTCAGGCTGCACTTCCGCGAAGGGGCGAGAGCGCCGCTCGTCACCCCCCGCACCTGCGGCCCCTACAACGGCGTCTCCAACCTCAGCCCCTGGTCGGCTCCGGCCAACCCCCTGGCGAGGGTGAGCAGCTTCCAAATCGAAAGCGGCCCTGAGCACGGAGCGTGCCCATCGGGTGGCACGCCGCCATTTGAGCCGGGCTTCTCCGCTTACTCGAGCGATCCCTCCGCCGGCGCCTTCAGCCCCTTCTTCATGGAGCTGACCCGCCGCGACGGCGACCAGGACCTGACGAAGTTCTCGGCCACCCTGCCGCCCGGGCTCGCCGGAGTGCTGGCTGGGCTCTCGAAATGCTCCGACGCCGCCATCGCCCAGGCGCGCGGCCGCACGGGGCAAGACGGCGGCCGCGAAGAGCAGGCCTCGCCGTCGTGTCCGGCCGGCTCGGAGATCGGCCGCGTCTACGCCGGCGCCGGAGTCGGCTCGGTCCTCACCTACGTCGAAGGCCACGTCTACCTAGCAGGCCCCTACAAGGGCGCCCCGCTGAGCGTGGTCGGCGTCGTCCCCGCGGTAGCCGGGCCCTTCGACGTCGGCACCGTGGTCACCCGCCAGGCGCTTCGCGTCGATCCCAGGACGGCCGAAGTGAAGGTCGACGGCGAGTCCTCAGACCCGATCCCCCACATCCTCAGGGGCATCCCGGTCTTGGTCCGCGACATCAGAGTCGAAGTCAACCGGCCGAAGTTCATCTTCAACCCGACCTCCTGTGAGCCGCTGTCGGTCGATGCGACCGCCTGGGGCGGGGGCGCCGACGTCTTCGGCTCCGCCGACGATGCACCGCATCCGCTCTCTGAGCCCTTCCGGGCCGCCGACTGCGCGAACCTGGGCTTCCAGCCCCGGCTCTCCCTGGCGCTCAAGGGCGGCACCAGCCGCGGCGGCCACCCGGCCCTGCGGGCCACCTACCGCCCCCGCAAGGGCGATGCCAACCTGAAGGGCGTGGTGGTCCGCCTGCCGCACTCGGCCTTCCTCGATCAGGCCCACATAAGGACGATCTGCACCCGCGTGCAGTTCGCCGCCAACGGCGGCAACGGAGGCGGCTGCCCGAAGGGATCGATCTACGGCTACGCAAAGGCCTACACCCCAATCCTCGACGAGCCCCTGCAAGGCCCCGTCTACCTCAGATCCTCAAACCACAACCTGCCCGACTTCGTCGCCACCCTGCACGGCCTGGTCGACGTCGAAGCGGTCGCCCGCATCGACTCGGTCAAGGGCGGGATCAGGGCCACCTTCACCAACCTCCCAGACGCACCGCTGACCAAAGTCGCGGTCAACATGCAGGGCGCCAAGAAGGGCCTCATCATCAACTCCAAGAACCTCTGCTTCAAGCCCAAGGGCAACCGCGGCAGGGTCTCCTTCGCCGCCCAGAACGGCAGTCGCTCTCTGATCAAGCCGGTGGTGCGGGCGCTTGGGTGCGCCAAGGCGCACAAGCGCAAGCACCGCCGGCACCACCGCTAGCGCTTGGACACCGCGCTCGCAGAGGGGCGCAAGCTGATCGCCGAGCGTCTTCGGGCTCGGCGCGAGGAGTTGGAGCGAGCGATCGCGACCCGCGTCTTTGCGATCTCAGAGCCCTCCGAGACGGCCGACCCGGCCTACCTCCAGGGCCTGCGAGACTCGCTTACCGTCGCCGTCGATCACGCCCTGGCGGCGATCGAGCTCGGCGAGCGTCGCACCCCCGACACGCCGCCCTCCCTGCTCATCCAGGCGCGGCTGGCGGCCCGCAACGGCGTCGGGGTGGACACCGTGGTGCGCCGCTACACGGCGGGTTATGCGCTGATCGTCGACTTCATCCTCAAGCAGGTCCAAGAGGCCCCCGGGATCTCCCTGCGTCGGCTGCTGAACGGACAGGCCGCGGTCTTCGACCGGCTGATCCAAGACGTGAGCGAGGAACATGCGCGTGAGTCCGCGCGCATGCTCGGCTCCTCACGGGAGCGGCGCATCGAGCGGGTACGGCGCCTGCTCGCCGGCGAGGCGATCGACGCCACCGAACTCGAATACGATCTTGAGGGCTTTCATCTTGGCCTGGTCGCCACCGGGCCCGGCGCGGAGAAGCTCGTCCGCGAGCTTGCCAGAAAGCTCGACCTGCGCCTGCTCTGCGTCGCCGCCGACGGGGAGGAGCTCTGGGCCTGGCTCGGGTCACGCTCAGTCCAGGCGCTCGACCCGAGCCGGATCGGCGATTGCGCGGTGTCCTCGGTGCACCCGGGCTCCCTGCTCACGCTCGGCGTGGAGGCCCAAGGCGTCTCGGGCTGGCGGCTCACCCACCGCCAGGCGCTTGCGGCGCTCTCGGTAGCCACTTACCAAGACACCCCGGTGGTGCGCTACACGGATGTCAGCCTACTTGCCTGCATCGTCAAAGACGAACTCTTGTCCGAGTCCCTTGCCCGCATTTACCTTGCGCCGTTGGAGAAGGAGCCCGACGGGGGGGAGGCGCTGAGAGAGACGCTTCGGGCTTACTTCGCCGCGAAGAAGAACGTCAGCTCTGCGGCGGCGGCTTTACGGCTGAATCGACAGACGGTGGGCAATCGCCTGCGTGTTTTTGAGCGCAGGGTCGGGCAGGCGATCGGCGATTGCTCGCCTGAGGTCGAAACCGCCCTGCTGCTCGAGGGGGGAAGTCGGGCGCCTGGAGCCCCAATGCGTTCCCAAACGCTTCCTACACCGTGACGGTTGGGGACGCCTTTCGACCGTCACATTGGTTGAACATCGAACCGCTCATGGTGGGAAATTCGCACGATAAATGTCAGCAACAGGAGCGGTTCATCGAGCCGCTCGGAGGAGCGATATATGAAACGCCTATCTCTAATGGCGGTTGTTTTGACCACGGCAGCACTGGCTATCGCGGCAACCGGGGCCGGGTCGGCTGTGGCGTACTCAACCACCCCGGGAGTCTTTTGTTCGTCGGCTCCCGCATCGCACGAATGTGGCAGCTCGGCCTATCCGACCGGAACGGAAATCAAATCCACTCTCAGCGAAAAGCTTCAGTTCAAAACGACCGGGGGTACAACGATAATGGAGTGTTGGGGATCCACGTTCAACATGGCCGTAGCGGAAAAACTGTCGAACCCGGCTGCGACCGCATGGACGTTCCAGAGTTGCAGTACGTCGTTTACCATGCTTCGACTTGCGCCTGGCGAATTGAAGTGGATCGAAGGAACGAATAATGGGGAACTCTGGAATGGCGGTGAACTGCGTATCAGTTTCATGGGTCTCAATTGCTACTTCAGACCCCAGGGACCCTTTGAAGTGATCGGGGGGAGTTCGCCAAAGATCAAGGTCAAAGGATTTGCGGTAGGCCTTTCCGAAGGCTTTTGTCCCAGTTCGGCGGTCATGTCCGGCCAATATGACATCAGCACTCCGACGCCGCTTTACGTAGAGAAGCCCTAAGCGGCGTCCTCACCTCTGTTAAAGGCCGGGCGGCTTGCGCCGCCCGGCCTTTACTCCAGTTTCCCGATCTTGAAGATTTGGTGCCGCAGTCGGTCTGCTGCGCCTTCGCCAGCATCTCTTGCACGTCGCCGGCAAGGTGGTGCGCTCCGCTCGGCGCACGACGCTGCGCCTGCCGCGGCTCCTGGCCATGGCGGAGGCCCCCTGCCGCAAGGCGGCTTCAGCCTGCGCCGAATGCTTCACGAAGGCGAAGTGAAAGACCCGGTTGACTCTCGAAAGCGCCACGGGGCGGTTCCGGCGAACCGCCCCGTGGCTGTTACCTGCCTCAAGCGGGCGAACTACACCCGCTGAGGTGAAAACGACGAATCCGGGTTAGGCGACGCAGGCCTAGGGATGTTTGCCTTCCTGCGCACGGGCGATCGACAGCCTTTTCAGGGCGCGGCCCCGCCCCTCCCTCGCTCCGCCCCGACTACAATTGACTACCGGGCGGTGGACAAAGCAAGGGGAGGGCTCCATCTCGTACAACCTTCAGATCTCGACCGGGTCCAAGTGGCCGGAGGAGGTTCGCATCTCCCAGCTCTTCGGCGATGCTCTGCGGATGCGGATCCTGGCCGAGTGCAACCAGCGGGAGATGAGCCCGCAGAGCTTCCACAGGCTGGTCGGCGGCGGCACGCTGTCCAAGGTCGACCGCGCCTTCGAGCTGCTGGTCCAATACGACTGGTTGGAACGGACGCGGTCGGAGGGGGAGGAGGAGCACTTCTACCGGGGAACCGCTTCCCCGACGATGGCCGACGAGGTCTTCGCGGCGCTGCCGGACTCCACGAAGGCCCTGGTCACTTCGAGGATCTTCGAATCGCTGGCCGCGCGGACGAGGGAAGCGATGAAGGCGGGCACGATCGCCGCGCGGCCGGACACGCATTTCACCTGGACGCCGCTCGAGCTCGACCAGCAGGGCTGGGACGATTTGATCGCGCGGCTCGACTCGATCTTCCTCTCGCTCGCCGAGGAGCAGGACCGGGCCCAGGCGCGCATGGAGGACACCGGCGAGGAGCCGATCCAGATGACCCTGGCAATGCTCGGCTTCGAGTCCCCGAAGAACCCGGAGCGCAAGTTCTCCTAGAGTAAACTGAGGTGTCTGTGGACGAGCCGCAGCCACCCCAGCGGCGCTCCCTCCACATCCTGCGCACCGCGCTGCTCGTCCTCACGATCTTCCTGATCGCCGCCGTGGTCGTCTGGGTCGCCGACGGCAGTGGGGGAGGGGGCGATGAGGAAACCGCCGCGCCCGCCTCGCCAACCGCGCCCCGCGTCGTCAGCCCGGATGAGCTGCGCGAAGCCCCCGCGGCGAGCAAACCCGCGATCTACTGGGCCGGCGAGCGCCCCGGCGCCGCGCTCGAGCTGAGCGAACCGGGCGAGGGGCGAGCCTACGTCCGCTACCTAGCCGGCGACTCCGAAGCAGGCGACCCGAAGCCGACTTCCTCACGGTCGGTACGTACCGCCTCCCGCATGCCTACGAAGACCTGAAGGCTAACGCCGAGAGCAGTGGCGCGAAGCTGCGCAAGGCGCCGCGCGGGGCGATGGCCTGGCAGGACCCCGACAGCCCGACCAGCGTCTACGTCGCCAAGTACCAGGTGGAGGTCTACGACACGAGCCCCAAGGAAGCGCTGAAGGTCGCCCTCTCCCCGGGCCTCCGCCCCGCGGCCGGCACCTGAGCACCGTCTCCGGCGTCGCCCGCCTATCCTTTCGGGAGTCGCTGCTCTCTGGGCGCTGCCGATGGTTGAAACGGAGGCCGACGCGATCGGCGACAGCCCCGTGTGTACTACTGGCTGCGGATCTTCGACGCCGAGTGGCTGCGCGGGCGCCGCGAGATCCGGCGACTTCCTCGCTGCGGTCGAGCAGATGCTGCGTACGGCCGACGAGGCCCAGTAGCGCTGGGCATTCCGACAGCGGTCGATCCACGCCGCTAAAGTGGACCGTTCCGCCCGGATAGCTCAGTTGGTAGAGCACTTCCATGGTAAGGAAGGGGTCCCGAGTTCGAGTCTCGGTCCGGGCTTCTCTCGCTGCCGTACCTTGCTAGTCGAGGGGGGGAGAGATCGGGGTGGCTGGGACCTCGGTGGGTATGGGCAATTTTCCAGGGTCGCTGACGCTGGCCGTATTCGTCGACGACGTCTGGGCGCCGCGCGCTCGGCGCCGCCTTGCGCCGAAGACCTGGGAGCGGGACTCGATCGTCTATGAGAGGCACGTCCGGCCCGGGCTTGGCGATCTCCCGATCGCCGTGATCGACGTCGAGGTTCTGGTCGAGTGGCAGGACGGACTCGAAGAGGCCGGCGTCGGCGCTCCGACCCTGATCAAGGCAATGAGCATCGTCTCAAGCTTATTCCGCGAGGCCGCGAGACGCCCGCGCACCACCGGCGTCAGCGGCAATCCCGTTGCCCTGCTCGAGAAGCCGCGAACGAGCCGGCGCAGGCGGCCACTTGTCTGGGGGCCCGTCGTCGTCGAGCGCGTGCGCTTCGAGCTCCTCGTCGGCTCGCGGCGTATTGGTCGGGGCAAGCGCTTGGCGGCACTGCGCGACGTACTCCTAATCAGCCTGATGGAGATGACGGGTTGCCGGCCTGGCGAGGCGCTGGGGCTGCGTTGGTCCGACATCGGCGAGCGGATCGCGATCGTCCGCAGGCTGAGCGGGAAGGACGTCGTCGAAGGCACGAAGAACGGCCGCGATCGCAGCGTCCCGGTGCTGAAGCCACTGCGAGAGGATCTCGACCGGCTGCGAGAGCTCGGCGGCGGCGCCGCGAGCGAGTACGTCTTCCGTACGCCGGCCGGTGGTCACTGGGTCGAGACCGACTGGCGCAACTATCGCTCACGCCATTTCCGGGCCGCGCTCGAGCGAGTAGAGGCAGAGTGGTACGGCTGGCGCCGGAGCCTCGGCGGTCCCGCCACCGTTCGCGAGTCTGTTGCTGGCCTCGCCTCCACCCGCCCATACGACCTCGGTCGCCACACTCACTCGGCGCTGATGCTCGCCTCGGGCATGAGCCTGCAGCGCCTGGCCCGCATCCAAGGGCACGGCATCCGCGTCCTCGACGAGGCCTATTCCGAGCAGCTCGTCGAGTTCGAGGAACGTACCGAGCGCATCGACCCCGTTCTCGAGATCGAAGCGGCCCGAGAGCTAGTCTGGGCCGAGTCGGAGAATGGCCGCGACAGGCCCTACGATCAGGACCATGGCGACACCGCTGACGACGCGCTCCGAGTGGCTGGCTGCACACCCGCCTTCGGCTAGTCAACTCTCCGAGACCCTTGCCGGTATCGCCGACCGTGTCGGCGGAGGTGAGGGCTTTCAACACGCCGCACGCGAGTTTCTCGACGAGTTCTCGCTTCGCGCCGACGGTCGCTCACGTGCCGAGGCGATTGCCGAGCGTCCCGAACTTACCGGGGACGCTCGCTACGACGCGTATCTGGGTGCCCTCGCTGAGCACCTGTCCGCCGCACACGGACTTGAGCGGCCCACATGGTCGATCGAGCCAGAGCGCTTTTTGGATCGCTTCTGGTTCGTCAGCGAGGTGCCCGGATTCCGCGCTGTGTCCATCGCTCAGGCCCCGGCCGCCTTCCGGCGACGCGGGGTGTTCGTGCCCGAGCGCTCCCTGCACCGGGTTTGAGCGATGAACCGCGACGAGATCGTCGCAGCGCTGACCGCTCTGGCGGCGGAGCTGCAGCGGCGCGGCGCCAGCGCCGACATGTACGTGGTCGGAGGCGCTGCGATCTCGCTTGCCTTCGATGAGCGCAGGGCGACGCGAGACATCGACGCGGTATTCGAGCCGAAGAACGTCGTCTACGAAGCCGCCTCCGCCGTTGCCGAGCAACGCGGACTTTCTCCAGGCTGGCTCAACGACGCGGTCAAGGGCTTCCTCGCGGGAGACGACCCGGAGGCCACGCCGGTCCTCGACCTGCCCGGCCTCCGCTGCCTGGCCGCTTCACCACGAATCTTGCTGGCGCTCAAGGTTCTCGCGCATCGGGTGGGTGAGGACGAGGAGGATCTGCGTCTCCTGGCGGCTGAGCTTGGCCTCGAGCGCGCGGACGAGGTTCTGGCGGTGGCCGAGGAGACCTTCGGCGATCGCCTCGACCCGGCGGCCCGCTTCTTCGTCGAAGAGATGTTCAGCTCCTAGCAGCGGCAACGTCGCGCGCCCTGTCGCGACCTACATACGGCGTGAGGGCGAACTCGATCGCGTCGGGGATGAGCGCCGTCAACGTTCCCGCGTCGCCTACCTCGAAGCGTTGGACCATGAGCATGAAGATCCCGCCGGCAAGCGCGTCCTCGAGCAGGTTCGGAAGCGCCTCGCCTTCGGGATGCGCGTCCCGTCCCGGAGCAAGTAGGCCGGCGAGACGTTCGACAGGTCGCCTGTGGGCGAAATGACCAGTTCCCTGGGCTAGCGAGTCGACTGTCAGCGTCTGGGCGGCGATGGGATCTTCGGCCGCGAACTCCAGTACGGCGCGGATCGCCGCGGCAGCCTGCAGCGGCCAGTCGGGCTCTGCCGCGTAGGCGGTCTCGACCGCGACCTGGAATTTCGCGAACGCCGCCTCGAAGCTCCGTGCGAAATCGCCGGGAGGGACCCGAGGTCGGCGGGGGGAAGGCGCTGTCTGTGGCTGCTCCATCGGCCGGTCGAGCACTATAAACCCATATGTCTGATCTGTAAAACCAGATATCTGATTCTGGTACGAAAAAGGATCCGTACACCGGCCCGCACACCTGTCGCCTGCCGCATTTAGACAATGACGTTTATCATTTGCCGAACCGCCGTGTTTGCGGCGGACGAGCTGAACGGCGCGGTCGCGGGGGCGGGGTATGGAGGGGAGAGCGCAGCAACCAGACGATTTCGCCAGCGCGTTCGAGTCAGCTTTCGCCCGTCTGCAGGTCCTGCTCGAGATGGCCTGCATCGGCGGCGGCCCCTGGCCCGAGAGGGTGAGAGTGGCGGTTCGTCAGGCGCTCGACTTCGCCGTCGCCGACCCGGCAGCCGCCGGCGTGCTCACGAACGCGGCTCTGGGTCAGGGCCGAGACGGCCTCGAACGCTACGAGCGCCTGATGGCCTACCTCGGGGGCCTGCTGGAGCCCGGCCGTGCCGAGAGCCCGCACGGCGCTGATCTGCCGTCGACGACGGAGCGCTCCCTGGCCGGCGGCGTCGCCACGATCGTCGCCAACCGGGTCGACCGCGGGCGGGCGGAGGAGCTACCTGGATTAACCGCCGAGGTGGTCCAGTTCATCCTCACCCCTTATATGGGGACCGAGGAGGCGCGGCGGATCGCGACGGCAGGCGACTGGCCGAACAGCCAGCCCGATCGATAGCCTGCCCGGCCCATGGACTTCTCCCTCACCCACGAGCAAGAGGACTTCGTCGCCGCGATCCGCGACTTCTGCTCGCGCGAGGCCGGCACGCAGGAGCAGCGCGAGAAGCTCACCAACGGCTACGAGCTGCACCACAACTTCGACCTCTACAAGCAGATGGCCGAGCTGGGCTGGCTCGGGGTGACGATCCCGGAGGAGTACGGCGGCTCGGGCGGCTCGATGCTCGACGCCTGCCTCTTCATGGAGGAGACCTCGCGCGGTCTGGCGTCGATCGGGGGCTACGCGACGACGCTGATCGTCGCCGGTGCCACCCAGCGCTTCGGCACCGACGCGCAGAAGAAGGAGATCCTTGGCGGCATCGCCGGCGGCGCGGTCGAGGCGATCGCGATGACCGAGCCGGAGGCCGGCTCCGACGTCGGTGCTCTCACCACCTCGGCCGAGCGGGTCGACGGCGGCTTCGTCCTCAACGGCCAGAAGGTCTTCATCTCCAACGCCCACATCGCCGACCACATCCTCGTCGTCTGCCGCACGACCAAGGGCGAGTCCAAGCACGACGGCCTCTCGATGATCTGGGTCCCGCGCGAGACCAAGGGGCTGGAGATCGTCCCGATCAAGACGATGGGCGGCACCGACACCAACACGCTCTACCTGACCGACGTCGAGGCGCCGGCCGGCGCCCTGCTCGGCCAGGTCGACCAGGCCTGGACGCAGCTGATGGCGGGGCTCAACGTCGAGCGACTGATCCTCGCCGCGACGATGCTCGGCATCGCCCAGCGCGCCTTCGACGACGCGCTCGCCTACGTAAAGGAGCGCAAGCAGTTCGGCCGCCCGATCGGCTCCTTCCAGGCTCTCCAGCACCGCCTCGCCGACATGGCGACCGAAATCGAGTCGGCCCGGCTGATGACCCGCTGGGTCGCCGCTCTGACCGACGAGGACCCCGGCCGGATGCTGCCGCGCGAGGCCTCGATGGTGAAGCTGCACGTGACCGAGATCGCCAAACGCGTCGCGGTCGAGGGGATGCAGCTGATGGGTGGCTACGGCTACTCCTCCGAGTACGACATGGAGCGCCTCGTGCGTGCGACGATGGTCTCGACCATCTACGGCGGCACCTCCGAGATCCAGCGCACGATCATCGCCAAAACCCTCGGCCTTTAAAGACTTCATCACATATTTGTCATAATCAGCGGGTGAGTCCAGGTGAGCTGATTCGTGTCACTCGTATTGGCTGTGGCCTTAGCCAGGAGCGCTTGGCACGGCGGGTCGGGACTCATCAGTCGGCGGTCAGCCGGCTTGAGGCGGACGAGGTTTCACCCAGCGTCGAGACGCTCGACCTTTGGCTCAGGGCAATGGGGAAAAGCCTGGCACTGACAGGTGCTTCCCCTGAGCGGGACTACGACCCACTTCATAGGCGGACGATGGCGGAACGCTCCCCCGCCGAACGTCTTGCGTTGGGAATCTCCTGGAACCGGCTGGCGGGGCGCCTCGCGGCGGCGGGGCGAGAGGCTCGTGTCGGAGACTGACGTGCCACTGGATGCGGAGCGAATCCTTCGCGTCCTCGACGAACATCGGGTCGAGTACATCCTGATCGGTGGACTGGCCGTACAGACGCACGGGCACGTGAGGACTACGAACGACGCAGATCTCATTCCGGCCCCCGACCCGGCGAATCTCGAACGTCTCGCCGGCGCTCTTCGGGCCCTCGGTGCACGTGTGCTCAATCCAGGTCAGGAGGATGCGGAAGTAGACGCGAAGATGCTCCCCCGAGCCACGATCTGGCAGTTCACGACGCGAGACGGTGGCATCGACGTGATGCATGAGGTTCCAGGGGGCCGCTCCTATTCGGAGTTGAGCGACCGCGTTCTGCACGTCAAACTCGGCAACGTAGACGTGCCGGTGGTAGGTCTCGACGATCTGATTCAGATGAAGCTGGCGCGCGGGCGTACCGTCGACCTCGCGGATGTCGCGGCCCTCACCGATCCCGAGGTTGAGCCTGATTCGTAGGTCCGCGGGCAAGGCGCACCAACCCACCGCAGAGCGCTATCCTTCAGCCCAGCCTCGTGCTTCGGCCCGGGGTTTTCTCTTGTAACGGCGTCCGTTTCGGCAACGAGGAGAACATGGCTCGCGGAGATGTCCGCATCGCGGTGACGCTGGCTTGCGAAGACTGCAAGCGGCGCAATTATCAGACCAACAAGTCACGGCGAAATTCGCCGGACCGAGTCGAGCTGCGCAAGTACTGTCGCTGGTGCGGCCATCACACGGCGCACAAGGAGACTAGGTAGCGGCCGATGGCGAAAACGCGCGCACAGCGCAAGGCGGAGAAACGCGCCCGCGAAGCCGAAGAGCAGAAACGCTCCGGCCCCGGCGATAAGCGCAAGTCCGACTCGCGAGCCCAGCACGACACCCAGGTCGGCGTCTCCGGCGACGTCGCCGAGATCGAAGCGGTCGAGGCGGGGATCGCTGCTGGGGCCTCGGAAGCCGATCTCGAAACTCCGGACGCCCCGAAGCCGCGCAACCTGCGCCGCGCCGAGGCGAAAGAGGCCAAGCTGGCCGAGAAGCGCCAGCGCGAGGACCGCAAGCGCAAGGAGCGCGAGCAGCTCGCCAAGCGCCAGAAACAGGCGCAGGCAGAGAAGCGCCAGCGCGGCGGCGTCATCGGCTTTCTGGTTTCCTGCTGGGCGGAGCTGCGCAAAGTTCAGTGGCCGGACCGTGAAACCCTGGTCCAGGCAACGGCCGTGACGATCATCTTCGTCGCCGTCGCCGCCACCTACCTCGGCGCTCTCGACGCCGTCTTCAGCCTCCTCATCAAGCAGATCCTTTAGCGGGATCCCAAGACAAAGGCAATCTCCAGATGTATCGCTGGTACGTGATCAACACCTACTCCGGGCACGAGAACAAGGTCAAGCACAATCTCGAGCACCGGGTGCAGACGATGGCCCAGAACCGCAACGTGCGCCAGGTCGTGGTGCCGACCGAGCAGGTGATGGAGGTCAACAAAGAAGGCCAGAAAGAATCGAAGGAGAAACGGACGATGCCCGGCTACGTCCTGGTCAACATGGAGATGACCGACGATGCCTGGGGGCTGGTCAAGAACACCCCCGGTGTGACCGGCTTCGTCGGCTCCCGCAACAAGCCGGTGCCGCTCTCAAAACCGGAGGTCGACCGCTTGCTGCACCGTGAGACCGCCGAGCGGCCTCGCACCCAGGCTCAGTTCTCGATCGGCGAGTCGGTCAAGGTCATCTCCGGCCCGCTTTCCGATTTCTCCGGCGAGATCGCCGAGATCAACGAGGACGCCGCCAAACTCAAGGTGCTGGTCTCGATCTTCGGCCGCGAGACGCCGGTCGAGGTCAACTACGACCAGGTCAAGAAGATCTAGCCCGGCCCGCTACCCTCCCCGATCCCGATGGCGAAAAAAGTCCTCACCCTCATCAAGCTGCAGATCCAGGCAGGCAACGCCAACCCGGCGCCGCCGGTCGGCCCCGCCCTGGGTCAGCACGGCGTCAACATCATGGAGTTCTGCAAAGCCTTCAATGCCGAGACGCAGAGCGAGGGCGGCACGATCATCCCGGTCGAGATCACCGTCTACGAGGACCGCTCCTTCAGCTTCATCACCAAGACGCCCCCCGCCGCGGTGCTGATCCGCGAGGCGATCGGGATCAAAAAAGGCTCGGGCGAGCCGCACGTGAACAAAGTCGGCACGATCTCGCCGGAGCAGATCCGCCAGATCGCCGAGCGCAAGATGCCCGACCTCAACGCCAACGACCTCGACGCCGCCTCGAAGATCATCGCCGGCACCGCGCGCTCGATGGGTGTGGACGTCAAATAGCCATGGCTCACGGCAAGCGCTACCGCAAACAGCTCGGCAAAGTCCAGCGCGAGCGCGAATATCCGCCGGCCGAGGCGATCTCGTTGATCAAGGAGACCGCCAGCGCCGGCTTCGACGAGACCGTCGAGCTGCACCTGCGGCTCGGCGTCAACGTCCGCCATGCGGAGGAACAGCTGCGCGGCACCCTCGCTTTGCCCCACGGCCTTGGCAAAGACGTGACGATCGCGGTCTTCGCGGAAGGCCGGCAGGCACGCGACGCAGAGGCGGCCGGCGCGGATTTCGTCGGCAGCCAGGACCTGGTCGAGAAAGTCCAGGAGGGCTGGACCGGCTTCGACGTCGCGATCTCGACCCCGGACATGATGAAAGCGGTCGGCCAGCTCGGTCGGGTGCTCGGTCCGCAGGGCCTGATGCCCAACCCCAAGGTGGGCACGGTCACCGACGACATCCAGAAGGCGGTTACCGAGTCGAAGTCGGGCAAGATCGAGTACCGCACCGACCGCCAGGCAATCATCCACCTCGCGATCGGCAAGGCAAGCTTCGACGCGCAGAAACTGCTCGACAACTGCCTCGCGGTGATCGACGAGGTCGTCCGCGCCAAACCTTCCTCGTCGAAGGGCAAGTACATACTCTCGGCGACGCTGACGACGACGATGGGACCCGGAATCCGGGTCGATGCCGCCAAGACCGGCGACCGCGAGGTGGCTGGAGAGGCCTCTCAGCCAGCCGAAGAGACGGCCGAGCCCGCGGCAGAGCCGGCGACTGCGTAGACTTCCCGGCCGCGCGACCCCCAGACCACCGGCAGGCTCGGCCAGAAGCCCGGTGTAGGTGAACGATGAACAGAGACGAAAAGGCACAAGCAATTGAGGAGATCGCCGCCCAGATAGAGGGCGCCGAGGCGATCTTCGCGGTCGACTACCGGGGAATCAGCGTTCCCCAGGCGGCCGAACTGCGCGGCAAGCTGCGCGAGGCCGATGCCAGCTTTCGCGTCGTCAAGAACCGGCTGACCAAAAGGGCCGCAGACCAGGCTGGCGAGGATCGCCTCGCGGAGTTGCTGCAGGGCCCGACCGCTCTTACCTTCGTCCGCGGCGACACCGCCCAGGCGGCGAAGGCGATCTCGACCTTCAACCGAGAGCACGAAGTCCTCACCTTCAAGGGCGGCTTCATGGGCGATCTCGGACTCGACGAGGAAAAATTCAAGTCGATCGCCCGCCTGCCGGCCCGCGAAGTGCTCGACGGCCAGCTCGCCGGCATCGTCGCCAGCCCGCTGACCGGTTTGGTCCGCGGCCTCGGCTCGATGGTTTCCGGCATAGCCAACCAGCTTCAGCAGCTTCAAGAGAAAAAGGAGAAAGAAGAGTAGATGGCAACGAAAGTGAAAACTGAGGATTGGATCGAGGAGCTGAAAGGCATCTCGGTGCTCGAGCTCTCCGAGCGGATCAAAGCGCTCGAGGAGGAGTTCGGCGTTTCCGCGACCGCGGTCGCCGCAGCCGCACCGGCTGCCGCCGGCGCCAATGGCGGAGACGGCGACGGCGCCGCCGAAGAGTCCTCCACGGTCGACGTGGTGCTGACCGAGGTCGGCGGCCAGAAAGTGCCGGTGATCAAGGTCGTCCGCTCCGCGACCGGCCTCGGCCTCAAAGAGGCCAAGGCGATCGTCGACGAGGCCCCGAAAGCGATCAAAGAGGGCATCGAGCGCGACGAAGCCGAGAAGATCAAAGGCGAACTGGAGGAGGCAGGCGCTACGGTCGAGCTTAAATAAAGCCCGACTTTGCGCGGATGGACTCCAGGCAGGGAGCCATCCACGCGGCCGAGTGCGCCCGTGTGTTATTTTCCCTGGTCGCGCGCTCGTTGTCACCCCCTGCCCCATATCTGCGCTGTATCCACGTCCCTCTGACCGCCTGAGGAGTCGCCGACTTTGGCACGTTCCAACGCTGCCCCCGTAACCCGCAGGAGTTTCTCCCGACTACAGAACCCCCTCGAAGTCCCCCACCTGATCGATATTCAACGTCGCTCCTTTGAGGAGCTGACGGATCCCAAGGCGGGCGGACTGCGAGAGACGATTGACGACATATCCCCGATTGAGGACTACACGGGGAATCTCGCCATCGTCTTTGGCGAGTTCAAATTCGAGGACCCTCCAAACACGATCGAGGAGTGCCGCGAGAAGGACATGACCTACTCGCGGCCGCTGACGGCCACCGTCGCCTTCCAGAACAAGGAGACCGGCGAGATCCGTGAGCAGGCCGTCTTCATGGGCGATTTCCCGTGGATGACCGACCGTGGCACCTTCATCATCAACGGCACCGAGCGTGTCGTCGTCACCCAGCTGGTGCGCTCCCCCGGCGCCTACGTGATGGCGCCCAAGGATCCAGAAAAACAGGTCTTCATCGCCAACCTGATGCCGGCCCGCGGCTCTTGGCTGGAGCTGGAAGTCGACAAAAAAGGCAAAGTCTTCGTCCGTATCGATCGTAAGCGCAAACTGCCGGTGACGGTGCTGCTGCGTGCGATGGGCTACGTCGAGGACGAGCAGATCCTCAAGATGTTCGACAACTCGGTCTACCTCAGGCACACGATCGAGTCCGACACCGAGGCGACCCGCTCAGAAGAAGGCGCCCTGATCGAGCTGTTCAAAAAGCAGCGCCCCGGCGAGCCGCCTTCGGTCGACGCCGCCAAAGCCCTGCTCGAGCAGCTCTTCTTCGATCCGAAGCGCTATGACCTCACCCGGGTGGGCCGCTACAAGCTGAACGCCCGGCTCGACCTCGACATCGACCTCGACAACCGGACTCTCACCCACGACGACATCATCGCCCTGATCAAGGAGCTGGTGAGCCTGCCGAAGCTGCTCGGGATCCCCGAGGAGATCGACGAGGAGCACCCGATCAAAGATTATGCCGCGGAGGCCATCACCTACCCGCGCGAGCCCGTCGCCGAGCACCTCGACGAGTACGAGCACTTCGGCAACCGCCGTCTGCGTACGGTCGGCGAGCTGATCCAGGAGGCCTTCCGCATCGGCCTCTATCGGATGGAGCGCGTCGTCCGCGAGCGGCTCACCACCGAAGACGCCGACGCGATCACGCCGCAGACGATCATCAACATCCGCCCGGTTGTGGCGGCGATGAAGGAGTTCTTCGGCTCCTCACAGCTGTCCCAGTTCATGGACCAGACCAACTCGCTGGCCGGCCTCACCCACCGCCGCCGCCTCTCGGCGCTCGGTGCCGGTGGTCTGACCCGTGAGCGGGCGCCGATCGAGGTTCGCGACGTGCACCCGACCCACTACGGCCGCATGTGTCCGATCGAGACCCCGGAGGGGCCGAACATCGGCCTGATCGGCTCGCTCTCCTCCTACGCGCAGATCTCCGAGCACGGCTTCGTCACGACCCCCTACCTGCTGGTCAAAGACGGTGTCGTCAGCGATGAGATCGTTCATTACGACGCGACCCAGGAGGAGGACAAGGTGATCGCCCAGGCGAACGCCGAGGTCGATCCGAAGACGAAAAAACTGAAAGGCCCGCAGGTGCTGGTGCGCGCCGGCGAGCAGGAGTACGCCACCGCCTCGCCCAAGGAAGTCGAGCTGATGGACGTCTCGCCGACCCAGATCTGGTCGGTCGCGACGGCGCTGATCCCCTTCCTCGAGCATGACGACGCCAACCGGGCGCTGATGGGCTCGAACATGCAGCGCCAAGCGGTGCCGCTGCTCAAACCGGAGCCGCCGCTGATCGGCACCGGGATGGAGCGCCGTGCCGCGGTCGACACCGGCGACGTCATCCTCGCCAAGAGCGTGGGCGAAGTCAGCCATGTCGATTCCGAGTCGATCGTCGTCACCTCCGGCTCGAAGAAAGACGAGTACCCGCTGCACAAGTTCATGCGGTCGAACCAGGGCACGATCATCCACCAGCGCCCAATCGTGAAGAGCGGTCAGCAGGTGAAGGAGGGCGACGTGCTCGCCGATGGCTCCTCGACTGCCGGCGGCGAGATCGCGCTGGGCAAGAACTGCCTGGTTGCCTTCATGTCCTGGGAGGGTTACAACTTCGAGGACGCGATCATCCTCTCCGAGCGTCTGGTCAAGGACGACGAGATGACCTCGATCCACATCGAGGAGTACGAGATCGACGCCCGCACGACCAAGCTCGGCGACGAGGAGATCACCCGCGACATCCCCAACCGCTCCGAGGAGAGCCTGCGCAATCTCGACGAGCGCGGCATCGTCCGCGTCGGCGCCGAGGTGATTTCCGGCGACCTCCTGGTCGGCAAGGTGACGCCGAAGGGCGAGACCGAGCTGACCGCCGAGGAGAAGCTGATCCGCGCGATCTTCAAGGAGAAGGCGCGCGAGGTCCGCGATACGTCGCTGAAGGTTCCGCACGGCGAGGGTGGCGTCGTCATCGACGTCCTTACCTTCAGCCGCGACGACGGCGACGACCTGCCGCCCGGCGTCAACGACCTGGTCCGCGTCTACGTCGCGACCAAGCGCAAGATCGCCGAGGGCGACAAGCTTGCCGGCCGTCACGGGAACAAGGGTGTGATCTCCAAGATCGTGCCCGAAGAGGACATGCCTCACCTCGCCGACGGTACGCCCGTCGACGTGATCCTCAACCCGCTCGGCGTGCCGAGCCGGATGAACATCGGTCAGGTGCTGGAGACGCACCTCGGCTGGGTTGCCGGCAACGGCTGGTACGACGACGGCTCCGAGGCCTACAAGCAGGCTCACTCCGACGAGGGCGACGGTCGCGTCTACGTGGCCACCTCGGTCTTCGACGGCGCCAGCGTCGAGGACGTCGATGACGCCCTGGTCAGCTGGCAGGAGCAGAACGAAGAGCGCGGCATCGACCTCGGTGTCGACAAGCGCGAACGGGCCGGCGCCCGCGCCGAAGGCACGATGCAGCTCTACAACGGCCGCACCGGCGAGCCCTACGAGGGCAAGGTCACGGTCGGCTACATGTACATCCTCAAGCTGCTCCACCTGGTCGACGACAAGATCCACGCTCGCTCGACCGGCCCCTACTCGCTGGTCACCCAGCAGCCGCTGGGCGGCAAGGCGCAGTTCGGCGGCCAGCGCTTCGGCGAGATGGAGGTCTGGGCCCTGGAGGCCTACGGCGCTGCCTACACGCTGCAGGAGATGCTCACGGTCAAGTCCGACGACACGGTCGGCCGGGTGAAGGCCTATGAGGCGATCGTCAAGGGCGAGAACATCCCCGAGCCCTCGATCCCGGAGTCCTTCAAAGTGCTGTTGAAGGAGATCCAGAGCCTCTCGCTCGATGCCAACGTCGTCTCCGAAGGTGGCGACGTCGAGATCTCCGAGGAGGACGACGACCTGCTGAAAGCAGCCGAGGAGCTCGGCATGGACCTGACCGGGGTCCGCGCCGAGGGCTCCAACGGGGCTGCTGACGAGAAGGAGGAGCAGGTGGTCGCCGAGGGCGAGGGCGGCACCGACGGCGACGCGAACGGAAGCGATGGAGCTTCTGCCGACGGCGCCGAGACCGAGGCCAAAGAAGAGACGAAGGTGGAGGACTGATGATCGACATCAACAACTTCGACGCGATCGAGATTGGCCTCGCGTCCTCGAAGAAGATCCGCTCCTGGAGTTGGGGCGAGGTCACCAAGCCGGAGACGATCAACTACCGCACGCTGAAGCCGGAGAAAGACGGCCTCTTCTGCGAGCGCATCTTCGGTCCGACCAAGGACTGGGAGTGCTACTGCGGCAAGTACAAGCGGGTCCGCTACAAGGG
>DATHEA010000016.1:0-19786 GCA_035318745.1 Solirubrobacterales bacterium | reverse complement strand
ATCTGGGCGAGGCCGTCGCGCTCGACGATCGCCGCCGGGTCACCGCCTTCCTCGACCAGCGTCGCCAGCACCTGCTTGCCGCTGCCGTGGGAGATCTTCTTTTCACCGACCATTGCAACGAGAGCGGCCAGCGACTTCGGCGTGACCTTTGAGTCGGCTGCAGCTCCGCCATCGGCCTGGCGCAGCGCAGCGGCCATCTCGCCGGTCACCCAGTTCGCGATCGTCTGCGCCTCGACCGTGGGCGCCTTGTCGCGGACCGCTTCGAAGTAGGCGGCCTCGGCCGGGTCCGCCGCAAGCTGGGCGGCGTTCTCGGCCGAGAGCTTCAACTCGCTTTCGTAGCGCCGCATGCGCGCCTCGGGCAGCTCCGGCAGCGACTCACGCGTCTCCTGCAACATCGCCTCGGTCGGGGCCAGCGGCACCAGATCGGGCTCGGGGAAGTAACGGTAGTCGTGAGCCTCCTCCTTCGAGCGCAGTGCCGTCAACGAGCCGTCCTCGGGGTGGAAGTGGAGCGTCTCCTGGACCACCGTCCCCCCCGCCTCGACCAGTTCGCGCTGCCGCGCCAGCTCGGCCTCGATCCCTCGTTCGAGGAAGCGGAAGCTGTTCATGTTCTTCAGCTCGGTCTTCGTCCCCAGCGCCTCGCTGCCCGCCGGCCGCACCGAGACGTTGGCGTCGATCCGCAGGCTGCCCTCCTCCATGTTGACGTTGGAGACGTCGAGCTGGCTGACCGTGGTACGCAGCAGGCGTGCCCAGGAGCCGGCCTCCGCGGCACTGCGCAGGTCGGGCTCGGTGACGATCTCGACCAGCGGCGTGCCGCCCCGGTTGAAGTCGACCAGCGAGCCGCCGGAGCCGTGGATGCGACCCGACTCACCGAGGTGGATCGTCTTCGCCGCGTCCTCCTCGAGATGGGCGCGGTGGATGCGGATCCCGCCCAGCGTGCCCTCGACGGCAAGCGGCAGGTCGTACTGGCTGATCTGGTAGGCCTTCGGGTTGTCCGGATAGAAGTAGTTCTTGCGGTGAAAGATCGAGCGCGGGGCCACGTCGCACTCCAGCGCGGCGGCGATCCTCAGCGCGTAGCGGATCGCCTCCTCGTTGGGCACGGGCAGAACTCCGGGATGGGCGAGGCAGACCGGGCAGGTGTGGACGTTCGGCTCGTCGCCGAACGAGAGCGCGCAGCCGCAGAACATCTTCGTCCGGGTCGAGAGCTGGACGTGGATCTCGAGCCCGATCACCGCCTCCAGCTCAGCCATCGATCCGTCCCCCCGGCTTGGCGTCGAAGCCGATCGCCTGCTCGAGCGCGTAGGCGGCCTCGAGCAGGCGTTGCTCGGCAAAGGCCGGCGCGGCGATCTGGAAGCCGACCGGCAGTTGCGGCCCACCGCCATCGGGTTCGGCGAGGCCGGCCGGAATCGAGATCGCGGGGATGCCGGCAAGGCTCATCGGCACGGTGAAGAAGTCGTTCATGTACATCGCCAGCGGGTCGTCGGTCTTCTCGCCGAGGCCGAAGGCGACCGAGGGCGAGGTCGGCGTGACGACGAAGTCGAAGCTGCCGAAAGCAGCGGCGAAGTCCTCGGCGATCTTCGTGCGGACTTTCTGCGCGCGCCCGTAGTAGGCGTCGTAGTAACCGGAGGAGAGCGCGTAGGTGCCCAGCATGATGCGGCGCTTGACCTCGTCGCCGAAACCGGCAGCGCGGGTCGATTCGTACATCTCGACCACATCGCCGTCGGCTTCTGCGCGGATCCCGTAGCGGACGCCGTCGTAGCGGGCGAGGTTGGACGAGGCCTCTGCCGGGGCGATCACGTAATAGGCGGAGATGCCGTGCTCGGCGTGCGGCAACGCCACCTCGGCGATCTCCCCGCCCAGCTCCTCGATCCGCTTCAGCGTCGCCTCGAAGACGGCTCGGACCCCGCTCTCCATGCCATCGGCCCGCATCTCGGCCGGGACGGCGAAGCGCAGGCCGCGCAGGTCCTCGCGATCGGGCAGCCGCGGCGCCGTATCGAGGCCGACCGAGGTCGAATCGCAGCCGTCGCGCCCCTGCAGGACCGCCAGCAGCAGGGCGGCGTCGCTGACGTCGCGGGTGAGCGGGCCGCACTGGTCGAGCGAGGAAGCGAAGGCGATCATTCCGTAGCGAGAGATCGCGCCATAGGTCGGCTTCAGGCCGACGATCCCGCAGAGAGAGGCTGGCTGGCGGATCGAGCCGCCGGTATCGGTGCCGATCGCCCAGGGGGCCAGACCGCCGGCAACCGCAGCCGCCGAGCCGCCGGAGGAGCCGCCGGGGACGCGGGTCCGATCCCACGGATTGAGCACCGGCCCGTAAGCGGAGTTCTCGTTCGAGGAGCCCATCGCGAACTCGTCCATGTTGGTCTTGCCGAGAATCGGAGCGCCGGCCTCGACCAGACGGCGCACTGCGGTCGCGGTGTAGGGCGGGCGGTAGCCCTCGAGGATCCTCGATGCCGCCGTGGTCGGCACTCCCTCCGTGCAGAAGATGTCCTTGACGGCGATTGGCGCCAGGCAGGGTCGCTCGACCGCGACCGCGCCGGAGTCTCCGTCCTCGGTCCGCCACAGGTAGGCGTTCAGCTCGTCGCTCCCGGCTGCCTCAACCCAGGCATCGCGGCACTCCTCGGCCGAAAGCTCGCCCGCGCACATCGCGGCGTGGGCCTCGAGGCCCGACAACTCGAGCAGCTCGCCCATCAGGACTCAGCCCGCGGCGAGGGGACCCGAAACGCGCCCTCGGCCGGATCGGGCGCCTGCTCGAGCACGACCTCACGAGGCCAGCTGGGCCGCGGCTCATCCGCACGAAGAACGTTCTCGAGGTCGACCACATGCGAGGTGGGCACCACGTCGTCCAAGTCCAGCTCCCCGATCCGCCCGACGTGATCGAGAATCCCAGAGAGCTCCCCAGCCATCCGCTTCACCTCAGCCTCGGAAAGCCGCAGCCGGGACAGCTTGGCGACATGAAGTACCTGCTCCCGCTCGATCACGGCGGGGATTCTAGGCGCCTAGGAGGGGCTGGCGAAACCCGGGTGCGCGGCCTGGCGCGCGCCGCACCGCGCAGCGTCCGCCGCCGCCAGACGCGTGCGGGGGTTTCGCCAGCCCCTCCCCTAGGGCGCGGTGACCGTCCGCGAACGAGCAGCGAGGCATTCGACCGGGCGCTGCGGCAGGTGGTAGGCGAGCACTTCGGCGTAGACGCGCGCGCCGCGCAATGCCGCGGTCGATTTCATCCGCCATTCCGCCGCCTCCGGGAAGAGGCGGGTCACGATCCGGTCGTGGCCCGGCGTCACTTCGCGGATCCGCACGGCACTCGAGTCGCAGAATTCGGATGGCGCGTCGGTGAGGATTTCCCCTCTGAGTTGACCGGCACCCCGGTCCACGCCGATCGTCAGCGTCACAGGATAGGTATGGGTGGTCTCGGCCGAGGCCACCATAGGCGCCCCGGCGATCGCCGCCAAGCTGACGGCGATTGCAGGCAGCAGCACAGGGGTTCCCATACGGTCAAGGTAGCGCAGGGATGCCGATCGGTCCGGGATTCATCCTGGCTGCGCAGCCAGTTAGAGTGCGCGCACGATGCGGGGAGCGAAAGCAGAGGCCTTCGCAGTACTGAGCCTGCGACTGCTGGCGATCGGCTTCGCGCTGGTAGGCATCCTCTTCATCGCCGTTCCCAGTGGCGTGCTCGACGTCATCTCCGACGTCGGCGAATGGTTCGGCAACAACACCCGGGCACCGCATGGCGAGGAGCAGCTCTGGCCGGCGCTCGCCTTCGCATACATGGTCGTGATCACCGGCATCTGCCTGGTCGCCCAGGCCGATGTCGTCCGCTACCGGCCCCTACTGCTGGTTCTGGCCGCAGGAAAGACCGCGTCCTCGCTCGGCTCGCTCGGCTTCTTCCTCTTCGACCAGCACGTCTTCATCTACCTGCTCAACTTCCTGGTCGACGGCTTCCTTGCGCTGCTGGCGCTCTGGCTCTGGTCGCTTGCCGGTCGCGTGGACCGGCTCGCCGCACCTGGCTGACAGCGTCCGCCGGGGTTGTCGGCCACCGAGCAACGCACCCTGAGCGCGATCTGCGAGGCGATGGCCCCCGCTCTCGACGGCCTGCCCGCAGCCGAGCGGGAGGTCGATGTTGCGGGGCCGGTCGGCGAGCTCCTCACCTCGCTTTCCCCCCGCGTCCTGACCCGCATCCGCCTCGCCCTGCGCGCCTTCGAGTGGCTGCCCTTCCCGTGGCGCTTCAGCCGCCTCGATCTGGCCGCACGCGAGGACTTCCTGCGGCGCATGGAGCGTTCCCGCTTTGGCCTCTACCACGAGCTGATCCTGATGGCAAAGACCTTCACCACGCTCGGCTACGCGGTCGACCCTCGAGTCGAGGAGAGACTGGGCCTGGAGACGAGCTGTCGCGTCGAGGACGGCTCGCTACCCGACCCGGCCGGGTCGCTGGGCGTGACCAGAGCACCGGCGGGGGGTGAGGAATGCGACGTGGTCATCGTCGGCTCTGGTGCCGGCGGCGCCGTCGCCGCGGCGACCCTCGCCGAGGCGGGCCTGGACGTGATCGTGCTCGAGGCAGGTGACAGCTACAACCGCGAGAACTACCCCGGGGATCAGCTCGAGGCGATCGCCTCGCTCTACCGTGACGGCGGCCTGACGGTCGCCGAGGGCCGCCCACCGATTCCAGTGCCGGTCGCGCGCACCGTCGGCGGCACGACCGTGATCAATTCCGGGACCTGCTTCCGCGCCCCCGATCCGGTGCTCGAGCACTGGCGAGACCGCTATGGAGTCGAGTGGGCCGACCGGCTCGACCCCGACTTCGCCGAGGCCGAGAAGTTCCTGCGCGTGACGCCGCTCGATCCGGAGCGGATGGGCCGCAACGGCCAGCTGGCGATGGAGGGCGCGGCGGCGATCGGCGCCAGCGGCGGACCGATATCGCGCAATGCCGGCAACTGCGTCCAGTGCAGCTCCTGCCCCTACGGCTGCCGGATCGACGCCAAGCGGGGAATGCACGTCAGCTACATGCCGCGAGCGGTAGCTGCCGGGGCTCGCTTGAGGACCGGGGTCGAGGCGCTTCGGGTCATCGTCGAGAACGGTCGCGCCACCGGTGTTCGCTGCGTGGCCGCGCCAGATGGAGAGCACAACGGCAACCGGCGCCCGTACACGGTCCGCGCCCGTCGCGCGACGATCGTCGCGGGAGGAGCCTTCGGCACGCCGGAGCTGCTGCTGCGCTCGGGCCTCGGCGGTAACCAGGTCGGCCGCAACCTCCACATCCACCCCGCCTGTTGGGTCGGAGCGCGCTACGAGGAGGAGGTGCGCGGCTGGGACGGCGTGATGCAGAGCTACTACGTCGACGAGTGGGAGTCCGAGCGGGTCCTGCTCGAGGCGACCTTTACTCCGCTCCCCTTCGGCGGGGCCTGGCTACAGGGCTCCGGGCGTGAGCATCAGGAGGCGATTCTCGACTTCGGCCACGTCAGCTCGATCGGCGTTCAGCTCACCGACGAGTCCGCCGGCCGGGTCGGAGTAGCTCGCGACGGCTCGATTCGCGCCAGCTACGCGCTGAGCGACGACGATGCCGGGCGGGTCATCTTCGGCATCGCCCGCGCCGCCGAGATCCACTTTGCCGCCGGCGCGAGCGAGGTCTACCCCAACATCGGCCGGGCGCCGGTCTTACGCCCCGGAGGCGTCACCGAGTTCGAGGCGACTCGCTTCAAGCCGTCGGAGCTGCGCCTCGAGGCCTTTCACCCGCAGGGAACGGCGAGAATCGCCGCCGATCCCGCCGAGGGAGTCTGTGCCGCCAACGGCTCGGTAAACGGCGTTACCGGGCTCCACGTCGCCGACGCCTCTCTCTTCCCCACTGCGGTCGGCGTCAACCCGATGATGACGATCATTGCCTTCGCGAAGAGGGTCGCCGCCGACGTGGCCGAAGCCACTCCGGCGGCGTAACGCTCCTACGACCCGGCGGGAGGTGGCGGAGGCTGCTGCTGTGGTGGCGGAGGAGGTGGGGGCTGCTGCGACGGCGGAGGTCCACTGGCAGGCGGCTGGCCGCCGCCGCCGGGACCGCCGGAGAGCCGGTCGGCCTCCCCCCCGAAGGTCGCGCCTTCCTCGCGCATGGCGCTATAGCCGCCGTAGGCGATCCCGGCGGCGGCGGCCAGGCCGAGGAAGATGCCGAGCTTGAGCGTCGCATCGACCGAGACCCCGCCGAAGGAGCCGAAGTCGGGCGGGGAAATGATCCGGTAGAGGATCAGCAGTACTGCAAGGCCACCAAGAGCGGCGACGATCGCGTTGAGTGAGACGGGCGGCTCGAGATCGGCATCGGTGAGGCGGATCACGGCGACGCCGATCGCGACCACGATCGCCAGCATGAGGAAGATCGGAATCACGTCGAGCGCATCCCAGGCGCTGCCACCGCTGCCGGACACGTCACCCGAAAAGCCGGCGACTCCCGAGATCTTGACGCCGAACCAGTCGAAGAACATGAATATGAAGAGGAGGATCGCGGAGACCGCGGAGACCTTCTCGCCCGTGTTCAGCTTGTCCACTTCCATCTACGTCTCCTCCGGGAGTAGGGGTCGTAGCGACACTACACCCGGGTTCGGGCGGCAGCCAACGTATTTACGAGCAGCATTGCCCGCGTCATCGGCCCCACCCCGCCGGGTACCGGAGTGATCGCCCCGGCCTGCTCGCTGGCCGAGTCGAACTCGACGTCGCCGACCAGCTTGCCATCGACCCGGTTGGTGCCGACATCGATCACCGTCGCCCCGGGCTTGACCATCTCCCCGGCGATCAGGCCGGGCTGGCCGGCCGCCGCGACGAGGATGTCGGCTTCACGGCAGATCGATCCCAGATCTCGCGTGCGCGAGTGGCAGTGGGTGACGGTGGCGTTCGCCGCCAAAAGCAGGGCGGCAAGCGGCTTGCCGACCAGGATCGAGCGTCCGATCACGACCGCGCGGGCGCCTTCGACCTCGACCTCCGCATGCCGAAGAAGCTCCATCACGCCCGACGGCGTGCACGGGGCGATCGCCTCGGCGTGCCCCTGGGCGAGTAGGCCGGCGCTGATCGGCGTCAGCCCGTCGACGTCCTTGGCGGGATCGATCAGCGCGATCAGCGGGTCCTGGTCGAGATGATCGGGCAGCGGCAGCTGCAGCAGGATCCCGTGCACCCGCTCGTCCGCGTCGAGCGATTCGATCAGCCCTGCGAGCTCTTCCTGAGAAGCGTCGCCACCGGGCTCGTGGTGAAAGGACTCGATGCCGACCTCGGCCGAGTCCTCGCGCTTCATCCGCACGTACATGGCGGAGGCGGGATCGGCGCCGACCAGAATCGTCGCCAGGCCCGGCGGGGTGGCCAGCTCGGCGACCTGCTCGCGCACCCGCTCGCGAACCTCGGCCGCGACCGCCTTGCCGTCGATCAGCCTCGCAGCCATTCGCTTACCGCCTGCGGATCGGCGCGTAGTCGGCCATCAGCTTGCGCTCGGAACCGTCGCCGGCAAAGCGGACGATCACAACTCCACCCGGCTCGACCGCGGTGACTACACCGTCGCCAAAGCTGGCGTGGACGACATCGTCGCCGGTTCGCAGCTCCAGGGTTGGGCCTGGATCGACCGGACTCGCCGCTTCACCCGCCAAGCCAGCTTCCCAGCTGGTGCTGGCTCCCCCGGCGCTGGAGCTACGCTCGGTCAGCTCCTCCGGCAGCTCGTCGACGAAGCGCGACGGCAGGTTGTGCTCGGATCTCCCAAACAGCGTCCGTTCACGCGTCCAGGTCATGTAGAGGCGGCTGCGAGCACGGGTGATGGCGACGTAACAGAGGCGCCGCTCCTCCTCCTCACCCCCCTCTTCGAGCGCTTTCATATGGGGGAAGGAGCCGTCCTCGCAGCCGACGACGAAGACGGTCTCGTACTCGAGACCCTTGGCGTTGTGCAGCGTCATCAGCGTGATCACCGACTCGTCGCCCAGATCGTCCTGCTGCGTGTAGAGGGAGATCTGCTGCAGGTACTCCTCCAGCGGCGGCACCTCGCTCTCTCCCTCCCGCTCACGCTCAATGTCGAACTCGGCGGCGCCGGCGACGAGGGCCTCGAGGTTCTCGGCTCGCCCTTCGGCTTCCACGGTTCGCTCCGCGGCCAGCGCTTCCAGGTACCCCATCTCGTTGAGGATCGCCTCGAGCAGACCCGCGACCGGCCCTCCCGCGTCGGCGCGTTCGCGCAAGCCGGCCATCGTCTCGTAGAAGCGGGAGGTCGACTTGATCGCCGCACCGCCCAGCCCCGGCACCTCCTCGACTCGTTCGATCACCTCCCAGATCGTCATCCCGGTCGTGTTCGCGTGGGAGAGGAGCCTGCCCTGGCTGGTTTTGCCGATACCGCGCCGGGGCGAGTTGACGATCCGCGCGAAGGAGACCTGGTCGGCGGGATTCGCCAGCAGGCTGAGATAGGCGACCGCGTCCTTGACCTCCGCTCGTTCGTAGAACTTGGTCCCGCCGATCACCTGGTAGGGGACGTCGAAGCGGTTGAGGGTGTCCTCCAGCACCCGGCTCATCGCGTTGGTGCGGTAGAAGACGGCGACGTCCTCGCGCCGCACGCCCTCCTCCTCGCCGAGGCGCTCGATCTCGCCCGCCACCCAGCGCGCCTCCTCGTGCTCGTCGGAGAGCTCGCGCAGCTGCAGCGGCTCGCCGCCGGCCAGTTCGGTCCAAAGACGCTTCGGTCGCCGTTCTCGGTTGTTTTCGACGACGGCGTTTGCGGCCGAGAGGATCGTCTGGGTCGAGCGATAGTTCTGCTCGAGCTTGACCGAGTCGGCATCGGGAAAGTCCGCCTCAAAATCCAAGATATTCCTGATGTCGGCGTGGCGGAAGCCATAGACCGACTGATCGTCGTCGCCTACGACCATCAAATTGCCGTGGTCGGCGGCCAGCAGCTGCAACAGCCTGTACTGGGCGTGGTTGGTGTCCTGGTACTCGTCGACGAGGACGTGGCGGAAGGTCCGTCGCCAGCGCTCGCGCACCTCCTCGAACAGCTCCAGCGCGTTGACCGTGCGCACCAGCAGGTCGTCGAAGTCCATCGCGTTGGCCTCGAGCATCCGCTTCTCGTAGAGCTTGTAGACGCCGGCGGCGGTTTCCTCGAAGACGCTGCCCTGGACCTGCGCGTAGGCGTCGGCGTCGACCAGCTGGTTCTTGGCACCGGAGATCTGCGAGCGGATCGCCCGCGGCGGGTAGCGCTTGGGGTCGACGTGCAGCTCCTCCATGCAGCGTTTGAGCATCCGCAGCGAGTCCGACTCGTCGTAGATCGTGAAGCCGCGCGAGTAGCCGAGGCGCTCGGCGTCGGCGCGCAGCATCCGCGCGCAAGCCGAGTGGAAGGTCGTCACCCACATCGCCCGGGTGGCGCGCCCGACGAGGGATTCGACCCGCTCGCGCATCTCGGTCGCGGCCTTGTTGGTGAAGGTGATCGCCAGGATCTCGCCAGGCCGCGCCTGCCCCGTCGCCAGCAGGTAGGCAATGCGATGGGTGAGGACCCGGGTCTTGCCCGAGCCTGCCCCGGCGAGGACTAACAGCGGCCCCTCTCCGTGGCGCACCGCCTGCTGCTGAGGCTCGTTCAGCCCGGCCAGCAGGCGCTCGGCACGATCGGCGCCTGCCTCGGTCGGGGCGCCCAGAGGGGCGTCTGGCTCGCCGGCGGGCGTCTCGGGCTCGGTCTGGAGCATCGCTCCGAGAATAGAGACGGGAACGGCTGGCTCAGCCCCCGGCGGAGGAGCGACCGGTACGCGGTCGCATCTCCTCTCCGTTTCCGCTCGCGCCCTCGCCACCGTCGAGCTCCGCGAGGCGCTGCTCGAGCTTGGCGATCCGCTCCGAGAGGGCCTTGATCGCCTCGGCGATCGGGTCGGGCAGATGGATCCAGTCGGCGTCCGGGCCCTCCGCTCGCCGCCCTTCCACCTTGACCAGATGGCCGGGGTTGCCGACCACGGTCGAGGAAGGCGGCACGTCCTCCACCACGACGGTGTTGGCACCGATCTTGGCGCCATCGCCGACCGCGATCGGACCAAGCAGCTTGGCGCCCGAGCCGACGGTGACGTTGTCCCCGAGTGTCGGGTGTCGCTTGCCGGGTTGGAAGCCGGTGCCACCCAGCGTCACCCCCTGGTACAGGGTGACCCGCCGGCCGATTTCGGCGGTCTCGCCGATCACCACGCCGGAGCCATGGTCGATGAAGAACTCGGGCCCGATCTTTGCCGCCGGGTGGATCTCGACCCCGGTCACAGCCCGGGTCACGTAAGCGATCGCGCCGGGCGCCACCGGCACGCCGGCCTCGCGCAACGCATGCGCGAGCCGGTGCGCGAGCAGCGCCTGCACGCCGGCCCAGCCGATCAGGATCTCGAAGGAAGAAACACCGCGGGCAGCTGGGTCGCGATCCCTCGCGGCAGCGATGTCGGCGCGAATCTCCTTGGCCACCCGGCGCAGCAGGTTCATGGTGCGAAGAAGGGTAGGGACATGTACCGCTCGCCCGAATCGCAGACCACGGTCACCACCCGTTTCCCCTCCATCTCCGGCCGGCCGGCCACCTCCAGGGCGGCCTTGATGTTCGCCCCGGCGGAGATACCGGCCAGCACCCCCTCTCGCTTCGCCGCGATGCGGGCGGTCTCCAGCGCGTCCTCGTCGCTGACGCCGATCGTCTCGTCGATCAGCGAGCGGTCGAGCACCGCCGGGATGAAGCCCGCGCCGATGCCCTGGATCTTGTGCGGACCGGCCGCCCCGCCGGAGAGAACAGGAGACGTGACGGGCTCGACCGCGACGACCAGGGCATCCGGCTTGCGCTCGCGCAACATGCCGCCCACCCCGGTGATCGTCCCGCCGGTGCCGACCCCGGCGACGAAGGCGTCGACCTCGCCATCGGTGTCGCGCCAGATCTCCTCCGCGGTGGTACGGCGGTGCACCTCGGGATTTGCCGGGTTTGAGAACTGCTGCGGCATGAACCCCTTGCGCTGCTCGCAGATCGCCTCGGCGAGCTCGACCGCCTCGGTCATCCCACCGAGCGAGGGCGTCTCGCGCACCTCGGCTCCATAGGCCCGCAATAGCTTCGCCCGCTCGCGACTCATCCCCTCGGGCAGGGTCAGGATCAGCTCGTAACCACGCGCCGCGCAGACCATCGCCAGCGCGATCCCCGTGTTGCCGCTGGTCGGCTCGACGATCACCGAGCGCCCCCGCTCGATCAGGCCCTCCTCCTCGGCCGCGTCGAGCATCGCCACCCCGATCCGGTCCTTGACCGACCCACCGGGGTTGAAGTACTCGAGCTTCGCGCAGACCTCCCCGGGCAACCCATCGCTGAGTCGCCGCAACGACACCAGCGGCGTCCCTCCCACGACAGCGGAAGCCTCGTCCCCGATCCTCATCAGATGAAGTACATCCCGGAGCCGGCCTCCTCGGCCTCGCGGCGGGCTACTTCGGCGATCGTCGTCTGGCCGAAGACCTTGCGCAGCGCGCCGACGCCCTCGGCCCAGATACCCCCCGCCTCGTCGGCCTCCTGACCGACCTTGCCGTCGAGGGTCTGGACCACATCGAGCACGGTGATCTCGTCAGCCGCGCGAGCGAGCGTATAGCCGCCTTTCATGCCACGGTGGCTTGTCAGCAGACCCGCCCGGCGAAGGGTCGAGAAAAGCTGCTCGAGGAACTGCTCGGGGATGGCACGCCGCTCGGCCAGCTCCTTGATCGGCACCGGCCGCTCACCCGAGCGGGCCAGCTCGGCCATGGCGACAACCGCGTAGCGCGACTTCGAAGTGATTGAAATCACAGGCCCTTTCTACCGCACAAAGCGGATTTTGCTGGGTATAGGATCGAGTGGTTCCAAGCGAGCGCCCACATTGCCTTGTGATCGACGCCCAGCCGCTGGTTCGGTTGGGCATGCGCCAAGCCCTGGCGGGCGATTTCGAGATCCATGAGAGCGAGACGCGCGGTGAGGCGATCGGGTTGATCCGTGACATCGGCAGCGTCGACGTCGCGATCGTCGCCCTGCGGCGCGAGCCGGCCGACGCAGAGGAGCCGCTCTATGGCAACGAGGCAATCCGGGCCCTGCGCAAGACGGCCCCAGGCATGGGGATCGTCGCCCACGGCGAGCGCCCGGAGCGTCATCTCGCCTCGGCGGCTCTGCAGGCAGGTGCCAGTGCTTACGTCGCTCGCACCGCCAGCGCCGAGGAAATGGCCCGGGCGGTGTGGGCGGCCCTCGCCCAAGAGCGATTCGTCGACCCGGCGGTGCCGCCGAGCGGTAGCCGCGGCAAACTGACCCGCCGCCAGCGCGAGATCTTGCAACTGCTGGCGGACGGCGGCTCAACCGTCGTCGCCGCGCGCGAGCTCGGCCTCAGCGAAGAAACGGTGAAGACGCACACCAAGAACGTCCTCGCCCGCCTCGGCGCGAGAAACAGAACCCACGCTGTCGCGATCGCCCTGCGCGAATGCCTGATCGACTAGCCGCCCCCGGACGCGGGAGCGAAGGCAATCCATATCTGACTCCTTGCCCTTCGCGGGAGCAGAGGAGGCGGCGCCTGTTCCCTTAGATCCAACCGCGGTCGCGCGCGGTGAGGACCGCCTGCGCGCGGTCAACGGCGCCGATCTTGCCGTAGACGTTGTGCAGGTGGGTGCGGATGGTCGAGACCGAGAGCTGCATCTCGCCGGCAATCTGCTTGTAGACCATGCCCTCCGAGAGATGGCGGAGTACGTCGAGCTCGCGGCCGGAGAGGGGGCACGGCTCGCTGACCCGGGACTCGCGCTCGCGCGGGTATGGAAGCTCGTAGAGAAGCTCGCGCAGGCCCTCGGGACCGAGGCCACAGCGCTTCGCGGTCTCGCGCAGGCGCTCCGGGGTCACCGCCTCGCCCTGGGAGTAGTGGGCGACCATGTCGGCGGTTGCGACTACCGCGGCAAGGCCTTCGGCATCCTCGGCGTGATGACGCTCTATCGCCACAGCAATCCGCTGTGGCACGTTCCAGCGCCGCGCCAGGACGCCACCGACCAGTGCGTGGTCGATGCCGAGCTGGTCGCGTTCTTCGCGGATCCGCTGCTCAGGCGTGCGCGAGGTCGCATCGAAGTAGGTCTTGCGGCCCGGATGAAGCTTGGAGATGACCAGCCGGCCGATGTCGTGGAGAAGAGCAGCAACCATCAGCTCGTCGCGGTCCTCCCAGCCGATCTCGCGCCCGATCCGGGCGGCTGCCTGCTGAGTTGCGAGGGCGTGGACGCGGAACTGCTCAGGGCGCAGCTCCCAGCCCCCGTTTGGCTCGAAGAAGTCGAAGACCGGCGAAGTGCCGGCGATGGCCAGTACGCCCGAAGGCTTCAGAACGTCGATGGCAGCGGGCACCCCGCCGATGTTGCCCAGACTGCTGGCGCGATTGGCGAAACGCAGAACGGCGATCGTCAGAGCGACGTCGGCCTCGACGGCCTCGACCAGCTCGCCGACGCGGGCGGTCTCGGCCGTAGCTGCCTGCATTACGCGGGCGCGGGACTCGATCAGCGCCGGGAATTTCTCCACAGCCTCGAAGGCTGCGGCCAGGCGCGCCCCGGGTGCGGGGGCTCCGGCGCCTCGCGGCGCATCGGCCGAGTGCACCTTCCCGTTGCTCTGTGTCTTGCTCGATGCCATAGCCAGCTCGCTCTGCCCCCGTCATCGGCAGCAGAGGACGCACGGTTTAGCTTTGGCCTCCCGAATTTTAGGTGTTGCTTTGTGCGCGAAGGCGTACCAGCGCCGCCTCGATGCGCCGCAACGATTCCTCCCGGCCCAGCACTGCCAACGACTCGAAGATGCCGGGCGAGACCGTGCTGCCGCTGATTGCAACCCGGATCGGCTGGTAGACGCGCCCGGGTTTGAGCCCCAGTCGTTTCGGCAGCGGCGACAGCGCCGCCTCCACCCTCGCCGCGTCGAAGTCGTCCGCCGCAGCAAGCGCCTCGCGGGACGCCTCCAGCGCCGCCGGGGCCTCCTCCTTCATCGTCTTCCGCCACGCCTTCTCGTCCTCGACTGGGGGCTCGAAGAGGAAGCGGATCAATGGCCAGACCTCAGTCAGGGTCTGCGCTTTCTCCTGCACGATTTCGCAGGCTGCCCACAGCCGGTCGTCCTGCGGCCGCCCCATGTGCGTCGCCACGGCATCCACGTACTCCTCGAGCGGCATCTCACGCATGTAGCGGCCGTTGACCCAGCGCAGCTTCTTCTCGTCGAAGATCGCCGCTGCCTTGCCGACGTCCGCGACCCGGAAACGTTCGACCAACTCCTCGGTGGGAATCAACGTCGCGTCGTCGTCGGTCCCCCAGCCGAGCAGCGCCAGGTAGTTGCGCACGGCCGCCGGTAGGTAGCCCGCCTCACGCAACTCCTGCACCGAGGCGGCGCCGTGGCGCTTGGAGAGCTTGCGGCCGTCGGGGCCGTGCAGAAGCGGCAGGTGCGCGTAGCGTGGCGCCTCGAAGCCGAGCGCCTCGAGCACGAGCAACTGCTTCGGCGTATTGGAGAGATGGTCGTCGCCGCGCACCACGTCGGTGATTCCCATCTCCGCATCGTCCACCGCAACGGCGAAGTTGTAGAGGACCGAACCATCGCCGCGGGCGATGACGAAATCGTCGTAGCTGCGGTTGGGGAAGCTGACCGGGCCGCGGATCAGATCCTCGACCACAGTCTCACCCTGGTCGGGAACCCGTAACCGCACCGCCGCATCCGCCGCCTCGCTCGGCTGGCCCCGATAGCCACGACCGGCGCCGTGCTCCGCCTTCCAGGCCTCTACGTCCTTTGCCGTCGCCTGGTCGCGGTAAGCAGCACCGTTCTCCAGCAGGCGCTCCAGCGCCACCTGATGGCGATCGGAACGCGAGGCTTGCGATACGGGCCCCTCGTCCCAGTCCAGCTCCAGCCAGCGCAGCGCGTCGAGGATCTGCTCGACGTTCTCCTCGGTGGACCGCTCGCGGTCGGTGTCCTCGATCCGCAGCACCAGGGCGCCCCCCTCGTGACGTGCCGCCAGCCAGTTGTACAGCGCCGTCCTCGCCCCGCCGATGTGCAGCGCACCGGTTGGGGAGGGAGCAAACCTCAGTCGTAGCGGAGAGTTGGCGGCCATCGGGTCGGCGGGCATGTTTCCACAGCGAGCGGAACTCGAGGTCCGCCCGGATCGGCTGGGGGCGATGTACGCTCGCTCTCAGCCGCCAAGCACCCCACCGAAGGAGGAGAGCATGTACGCAAGAGTCGCGCGTTTTGAGGGCTCCGACGCAGAGGCCCTGGAGCAGACGGCAAGCGAGATCCGGGCGCGGGCCGAGTCTCAAGATGGGCCTCCGGAAGGGGTCCCCGCGAAGGGGCTGCTGATCCTGAACGACGGCGAAAACGGTCGCCGCCTTGCGATCAGCTTCTTCGAGACCGAGGAGGACTACCGCGAAGGCGACGAGACCCTGAGCTCGATGTCTCCGCCGGGCGATGGCACGGGAGAGCGGGTCTCGGTCGAGAAGTACGAGGTGGCGGTGAAGCTGCAGGCCTGAGGGGCCATAGGATGCCGCGATGCTCGTCGGGGCACACGTATCGACCGCCGGTGGCCTGACGAAGGCAATTGAGCGCGGCACCGACCTGGGCTGCGAATCAATTCAGATCTTCAACCAGAGCCCGCGGATGTGGCGGCCGACCAAATATGGCCCCGACGACTTCGCCGAGTTCAAAGAGGCGATGTGCGACTCGCCCGTCGAAGCGGTCGTAATCCACGCCGTCTACCTGATCAACTGCGCGACCAAAGACAAGGAAATGCGCAAAAAGTCCCTCGACTCGTTGACGCACGCCCTGCGAATCGGCGACGGGATTGGTGCGGCCGGCGTCGTTCTCCATCCGGGGGCGCAGAAAGGCGAGCCGCACGGTCCTTCAATGAAACGCGCAGCGAAAGTCATCGCCGCCGCGGTCAAGGACAGCGAGAACTGCCCTCTGCTGCTAGAGCAGACCGCCGGTCACAAAGGGCTCCTCGGCCGCGACTTCGACGAGACCGCCGAGCTGATCGAGCTCGCCGGTGCCGGCAAGCGCTTGGGCCTATGCCTCGACTCCTGCCACCTCTTCGTCCAGGGCTACGACGTCACCGACACCGAGCACCTGAGCAAGGTGGTCGATGAAGCCGACGAAAAGGTAGGCCTGGACCGCCTCCGCTGCCTCCACGTCAACGACGCCGCCGTGCCCTTCGGCTCCAACCGTGACCGCCACGCCAACATCGGCAAAGGCGAGATGGGCAAACAGGGCCTGGCCGCCTTCCTCTCCGAGCCCCGCTTCGAGGGCCTGCCGGCAACGCTGGAGACGCCAGGGCCGAACAAGAAAGGGCCCGACAAAAAAGAAGTGACGGCGGCCAAGCGACTGAGGAAAGCTGGACTCAAGCGTCGTCAGAGGTGAGGGACGGCAATCCCCTGTGCGTGAATTGATGTCGCACGCGCTTCGCGCTTAGCGACTGTGTTGGAGCGTGGCCTGCGGCCACGCGATCTTCAGATTGCATATCGCCGCTTCGCGACATTCCCGCACAGGGGATTGCCGTCCCTCATCAAGCGTCGCAGTGCGATCCAGCTGTTCCCAGCGATCAAAAGCCCACTTCAGCGCCCGCGCCCGTTTGCCAGCTCACCGGTGACGAGCCAGCGCCACAGGCCCTCTTCATTTTGAGCTGAGGTGATGGGATCGAGGTATATCTCAGCTTCGCGTGGAAGAGAAGGCCGGCAGGCCTCCGGTCGAATGTGGCCGAAGGCCGCGATATGCAATCTGTTTCTAGCGCGGCGTTAGCCGCGCTCAGACATAGTCGCTAAGTGCGCGAAGCGCGCGTGCGACATCAATTCGACCGGAGGCCTGCCGGCCTTCTCCCTCACCGAGGCTCGGAGCTATTTGATGTGGACGCCGGAGATCGCTCGGGAGATGACCAGGCGCTGGATCTCGGAGGTGCCCTCGAAGATCGTGTAGATCTTGGCGTCGCGGTGCATCCGCTCGACCGGGAACTCGCGGGTGTAGCCGTTGCCGCCGAGGATCTGGATCGCCCGCTCGGTCGCCCAGACGGCAACCTCGCCCGCCTTCAGCTTCGACATCGAGCCCTCGGCGTTCTCGAACTTCTGGCCGGTGCGTCCCATCCAGGCGGCACGCCAGACGAGCAGGCGGGCGGCGTCTATCTCCATCTTCATGTCGGCGAGCGCGAAGGCGATCGATTGGTTCTCGATGATCGCCTTGCCGAACTGCTGCCGCTCTTTGGCGTACCCGAGCGCGTACTCGTAGGCGGCGCGGGCGATGCCGATCGCCTGCGCGCCGACGGTCGGACGGCTTGCCTCGAAGGTCTGCATCGCCGCCTGGGATTTGGAGCTCTTGCCCTCACGGACACGGGCGAGGCGCTCGTCGAGCTTCTCTTTGCCGCCCAACAGGCACGACCCTGGGATGCGGCAGTCGTCGAGGTGGACATCGGCGGTGTGGGAGGCACGCAGGCCGTGCTTCTTGACCTTGGCGCCCTGCTCGCAGCCCTTCGTGCCGGGCGGGATGACGAAGGCGGCGTGCCCACGTGAGCGCAGCTCGCGGTCGACCGAGGCGATCACGACATGGACGTCGGCGATGCCGCCGTTGGTCGCCCAGGCCTTCTGCCCGTTGAGTACCCACTCGCCGGTCGCCTCGTCGTACTTGGCAGTGGTGCGGATCGCCGCCACATCGGAGCCCGCGTCCGGCTCCGATGAGCAGAAGGCGGCCACCTTGGGGTCGTCCGCGGTGCCGAAGCACTGCGGGATCCACTCACCCATCTGCTCCGGGGTTCCCTGCCCGAAGATCGCGGCGACGGCCAGCGAGGTCCCCATGATCGCCATGCCGATGCCGGCGTCGCCCCAGAACAGCTCCTCGTTGGCGATCGGCAGGGTCAGGCCGGTGTCGTCGCCGAAGAACTGACCCAGCGCTTCGAATCCGTAGAGGCCGATCTTGGCGGCCTCCTGGATAACGGGCCAAGGCGTCTCCTCGCGCTCGTCCCATTCCGCCGCTGCGGGCCGTACGACGCCCTCGGCGAAGCCGTGGACCCAGTCGCGGATGTCCTGCTGGTCCTGGTTCAGCTCGAGCGTGAATTTGGGGCCCTCGGCCCCGGGGTCACCTGCCGCCGCGTCCGCCGCCACCTGCTCTGCCTCTGCCACTGCTGAAGAATCGCTCATGCGCAAAGCCTACATGGAACCGTGTCAAATTAGACGCCGGGGGGCTCCGATGCAAGATCGCGCAGATCGAATGCCCGCAGGCCCTCCGGACCATCGTCGGTGCAGTCGAAAAAGGGACGGTTGACGCAGTCGTACTCGGGTCCCGAGCCGGCGTAGGCACGCTCGACCGAGAAGGGGCAGTGAGGCAGCGCCGTACCGGTCATCTTGACCCCTCCGAAGCCGCCCGGCTGTAAAACCGCGTCGAGCTCGACCTTGGCGGCGAAGACCTCCTGCATGCAACCGACGTACTGCGTGCCGGTCAGGCCGTCGACGTAGCTGTAGAGGAAGCGGCAGCCGAGTTCTACGCAGCTGCGGGGCTCGATCATCTTGTCGCAGAAAGAACGGCACTGACGACACTCACCGGTTTTCAAGCGCGTAGCGGGCACAGCAGAAGTCTAGGCAGCCAGAGCGTCGGCGCCTAGGACGTGATCCAACTCCGCCAGGAGCTTGCTCGAGTGGCGAACCTTGAACTCCTCGCCCAGCTTCCACTCACGGGCGCTGCCGTCTTCGCCGGGGATCGCCAGGAAGACCTCGGCGTCGCCCCGATGGCCCTCGAAAACCGTCTTCAGTTCCTCGATCAGATGAGGATTGCCGAGGCTCTCCGCGGCGATCGTCAGGCGTAGCGGAGTCGCCGGCGCGCTCGCGGTAGCGCTTGCCCGGGCTATCTCCTCCACGTCGGGTTCGAATCGCTCCGCCTCCTGCACGACCAGCTTCGTCTCACCCCGGTCCTTGTGGTCGATCCGGCCGCGGACGAGAACGACGGCATCGGTCTCGATCGCCCCGGCACTCTCGGCCTGGTCGGCCTTGAAGACCAGCATCTCGACCTGTCCTTCGATGTCGTCGAGAGTCGCGAACATCATCTGGTTGCCGCTCTTGGTGCGAATCTTCTTGCTCTCGGCGACGATGCCGCCGACGGTGACCCAAGCCCCATCGGGCTTGTTCGCGAGGTCCGCCAGGCTGCAGTCGACACGGGCACGCAGCGCCTCGCGCACTTCCGAGAGGGGATGCGAAGAGAGGTAGGTGCCGAGCGTCTCCTTCTCCAGCGCCAGCAGTTCGCGGCGCTCGAACTCGGCGGCTGAGATCGGCGGCCGGTGGTGGGAGCTCGAGGCGCCCTCCCCCCCGCTCGCCGCCGCGTCGCCGAAGTCGAAGATCGAGCCCTGGCCGAGCTGGGCGTCCTCCTGGGCTTTCTGCCCGGCCGACTGCGCCGCCGGCAGCGCCTCGAGCATGCCTTTCCTCGTCGCCCCGGTGGAATCGAGGGCGCCGCACTTGACCAGGCATTCGATCGCCCGTTTGTTGACTGCGCGCGAGTCGACCCGCTCGCAGAAGTCCCAGATCGAGGCGATCGGGGCATCCTCGCGAGCACGCAGGATCGCCTCGACCGCCGAGTGACCGACGTTCTTCACCGCGTCGAGGCCGAAGCGGATCGCCTTCTCGGAGACGACGAAGCTGTGGTCGGAAGAGTTGACGTCGGGCGGCAGGACGTCGATCCCCATCTCCGCGCAGCGGTTGACGAAGAGCGGCACCTTGTCTTTGGTGTTCATCACCGAGGAGATCACCGCCGCCATGTACTCGGCCGGGTAGTTGGCCTTGAGGTAGGCGGTGCGGTAGGAGATCAGCCCGTAACAGGCGGCGTGCGACTTGTTGAAGGAGTAGTCGGCGGCGGCTTCGTTCAGCTTCC
>DATHEA010000015.1:0-104277 GCA_035318745.1 Solirubrobacterales bacterium | reverse complement strand
ACCGCGACGCCGCCAAGTACTCGAGGCAGGCGACATCGTCAGAGAAACGCTCCTGGAACTCCATGATCGTGCGAGGGAAGTCTGGCCTGCCCACAAGACGACTGTAGGCACGTCACCTGACGGAACCGGATACTCATGAGCGCTGCTATTCGGCCTCCCTGCGTCCTTGCCCCGCTTGGTCCGGCGCTCGCCAGTCGCACACGCGGAGTCAAGGAAAGGCCCTACCGCGCCACCGGCCGCCCGAAGCGCGAGAATAGGCCGATGCGCAGATCCGACCAGCGACGCGACGCCGTCTTCGCCTGCTACCAGCGCGACGTCACCGGGCGCCCACTGGGGGAGCTGCTGGGCGAGGCCCGCCCGTTCACCCGCGAGCTGGCCGAGGCTGTCGAGTCCCATCGCGAGGCGCTCGACGCCACGATCGGCGGGCACGCCCGCGGCTGGGAGCTGAAGCGGATCGCGCCGCTGGAGCTGAACGTGATGCGGGTTGCCCTCTACGAGATCGAGCACAGCGAGGACGTGCCCGACGAGGTGGCGATCGACGAGGCGGTCGAGATCGCCAAGGAGTACTGCGGAGCGGATGCGCCGGGCTTCGTCAACGGGATCCTCGGCGCGATCGTTCGCGAGCGCCAGGGGGGCGCGGTTACGTGAGCGAGGCGGAGCGCCTGCGCGAGATCTCTGCCCGCCTGCAGGCGATCGCCGCGGAGCTGGAGGGCTCGGAGGCAAGCGACGAGCGCGCCGCCGAGCTGGCCCACGAGGCGGCCGAGCTCTCGACCGAGGCGGTCGAGGAGGCAAACCGCCGCATCCGCGAGTCGGGGGGCTCGCGGTGAGCGAACAGCAACAGCGCCCGCGGTGAGCTACCCCGAGGATCTGCGCGCCCTGGTCGACACCGAGCTGGAGCGCCTTGGCTTTGCCGCTCAACCCGCCACGGCGGGGCTCGAGGAGGCGATGCGCTACTCGCTGCTCGCCGGTGGCAAGCGTGTGCGGCCGGTTCTCGCCCTGGCCACGGCGCGTGCCCTCGGTGCCGATCCGTCGCGCTACCTGCCGGTGGCGGCGGCGCTCGAGCTGATCCACACCTACTCGTTGATCCACGACGACCTGCCGGCGATGGACGACGACGAGCTGCGCCGCGGCCTGCCGACCTCGCACGTCAAGTACGGCGAGGACGTGGCGATCCTGGCCGGGGACGGACTGTTCGCCGAGGCGATCCGCCTCTTCTGCGAGCAGCCCGGTGAGCCGGTGCGGGTGCTTGCCGCGCTGTCGGAGCTGGCGGGCGCGACGGGCGTGGACGGCATGGTCGGCGGTCAGTACGTGGACGTGATCGGCGAGGCCGGCGATGCCGAGGCGTTGCGCACGCTGCACGGCCTCAAGACCGGTCGGCTGATCGCTGCCGGGGTCGGCGTCGTATTGACTCTGGAGGGCGTGGCCGAAACTGAGACAATTCCCTATCGCCGGTTTTCCGGCGAGCTCGGCGTCCTCTTCCAGATCGTCGACGACATCCTCGACGTGACCGGAAGCGACGAGCAACTCGGCAAGCCCCGTGGAAGCGACGAGCGACATGGCAAACTCACCTACGTCAGCCTCTTTGGCCTCGAGCGGGCACGCGAGCTGGCGGCCGAGTCCCACGCGAAGGCGACTGCGGCGCTGGCCGAGGCAAGCGGCGACACCGGCGACCTGAGAGGGATCGCCGACTACATCTTCACCAGGAACGAATGAGCGACAAGCCACAGAGACTGCTCGAGGGGATCGATTCCCCCGCCGACCTGCACGAGCTCGACGACGAGCAGCTGCAGCAGGTCGCGCAGGAGATGCGCACCTACATCATCGACACGATCGGCGAGATCGGTGGCCACTTCGGCGCCAACCTGGGCACCTGCGAGCTGGCCGTCGCCCTGCACAGCCTGCTCGACTCGCCTCGCGACAAGGTCCTCTGGGACGTCGGCCACCAGTCCTACCCGCACAAGATCCTCACCGGGCGTCGCGACGCTCTGCCGACAATCCGCCAGTACGACGGGTTGGCCCCGTTCTGCTCGATCTTCGAGTCCGAGCACGACATCATGGGAGCCGGACACGCCTCGACCTCGATCGGCTACGCAGTCGGCCTGAAGGAGGCGATGCGCAAGGGGATCGGCGAGGACGGCAAGGTCGCCGCGGTAATCGGCGACGGGGCCCTGACCGGCGGTGTCGCTTATGAGGCCCTGCACGCCGCCGGCGGCCTGCAGACGCCGATCGTGATCGTCCTCAACGACAACGGCATGTCGATCTCACCCAACGTCGGCGCGCTCTCGCGCTACTTCAACCGGGTCCGGCTCAACCCACGCCTCTACCACGCCCGCGAGGGGGTCGAGGACCGGCTGACCAAGCTGCCGCTGGGGCTGGGGGGGCGGATCGAAAGGCTGGGGCCGGAGATCAAGTCGGCGATCAAGGCCTACTGGGCGCCGGGTCTCTTCTTCGAGGAGCTCGACCTCGCCTACATGGGCGTGATCGACGGCCACGACGTGCACGCCCTGCGCGACGCTCTGCGCGAGGCCTTCGAGGCCGGCCGCCCGGTCGTCGTCCATATCCACACGGTCAAGGGCAAGGGCTTCGCGCCGGCGGAGGAGGGCGGCCTCGAGGGGATGGAGCAGTGGCATGCGGCCAAGCCGAAGAGCATCGTCAACGGCGCGCCCGCGCCGAAGCCGGTCCCGGTCAAGGAGTCCGACTCGCCCGAGGCGATCGCCCCCGAGCGGCTGGAGAAGCCGCCCGCCGCCGGGGCTCCGCCGCAGTACACCCAGGTCTTCGCCGACGCGATCGTCGCCGAGGCCGAGCGCGACGAGCGCGTGATCGGGATCACCGCCGCGATGGCCGGCGGAGCCGGATTGCAGAGGCTCGCCGACGAGGTGCCCGAGCAGTACTACGACGTCGGCATCGCCGAGCAGAACGCGGTTCTGCTCGCCTCCGGACTCGCCCTGCAGGGGGCGAAGCCGGTCTGCGCGATCTACTCGACCTTCCTCCAGCGCGCCTACGACCAGATCATCCACGACGTCTGTCTGCAGGAGCTCGACGTCACCTTCGCCATGGACCGGGCCGGCCTGGTCGGCGACGACGGGCCAACCCACCACGGGGTCTTCGATGTCTCCTACTTCCGGCCGCTGCCAAACGTCGTGGTGATGGCGCCTCGCGACGAGGCGATGCTGGTCCACATGTTGCGCACGGCGATCGCCCACGACGGCCCGGCGGCGCTGCGCTACCCGCGCGGTGCCGCGGAGGGGGCCGAGCTGCCCGCCCAGCCGGAAGAGATACCGATCGGCAGCGGCGAGCTGCTGGCGAGTGGCGAGCGGGTCGCACTGCTGGGGTATGGCTACGGAGTCTCGGTCGCGCTGCAGGCGGCGGAGATCCTCGCTGCACACGACCTGCGGCCGACCGTCGCCGACGCCCGCTTCGCCAAGCCGCTCGATGCCGAGTTGCTGGAGCGGCTCGCGCTCGGACACGACCTGGTCGTGACGATCGAGGAGAACGTGCTTCCCGGCGGCTTCGGCTCGGCGGTCCTTGAGCACCTCGAGGACTCCTTCGCCGATCGCCCGGGCGATCGGGCGCGGGTGATGCGGGTCGGTCTGCCGGACCGCTATGTCACCCACGGCAAGCCGGCGCTGCTGCGCGAGGAGGTAGGCCTGACGGGGGAGTCGGTGGCCGAGCGGGTGCTAGCGGCGCTGCGAGCCGGCGAGCCCGCGCTGCATTAGAAGCCCGACCCGTTACGAAATTTCTACCTGCGCTTGCACCAAAGCGCTCAATCGGCTAGCCTGGCCGCCGGCCTCCTTGGTTGCACCGGAACCGGCCCCGCTTCGCGGAACGTTTCTGGGGTTACTACAGGGAGAGGAGGCGCGTATCTCTGGATATGCAGGGTCCGTTGGGCAGGCGGACCTATGCCCGCAACCGGCAATGCGCTGCCGGTTGCGGGGCAGTTCTGTCAGGCCGCTCGGTCGCCGGAGAGGGCTGCGAAGCGCAGCGTCGCCGGGGTATCGATGTACTCGCCGGTCTCCAGGTAGGTCTTGAGGGCTGAGAGGATCATCGTCCAGCCGCCGTAGAGCTCGTCGTTGCCGCCCTCGCGTAGCTCGTCGTGGGTGACGCGCAGGCGGCAAGAGGTGCCGACCGGCTCGATCTCCCAGGTGATGCGGGAGGGCCCTTCGGCTTTGACCTCCTCGCTCCATTCGGCGACCATCCGTTCGACCAGGCGGCGCGGCGGATCTTCCTCCAGCTTCTCGTTGCTCCCCTTGGGGGGCTCGCCGTCGAAGTCGGGGCCGACCAAGACCTTCATCGTCGTGCCGTCGGTGATCGCCTCCCAAAGACGCTCCGGCGTGGTGCGGATGTAGATCTCGAACACTTTCTCCATGGCATTCTCCTTCGTCTCGATGTCTTGCTTGAGGTCGCTGAGCGCTGCGACCCAGGACTGCGCGTACTTGCTCACCCAGCGGTCGTGGACCAGCCGGATCGGGACGGGGTTGAGGAAATGAAGCTTCTCGCGACCGCGCCGCTTGGTGGTCACCAGATTGGCCTCCTCCAGCACCTTGAGGTGCTTCATCGCGCCGAAGCGAGTCATCGGCAGCCGGGCCTCCAGAGCGCTCAGCGTCTGCCCGTCATCCTCGAAGAGTGCGTCGAGCAGCGTCCGCCGCGACGGATCGGCCAGTGCCTTGAACACCTCGTCCATGGGCCTGATAATAAGTGACCTATTAGTCACCTGTCAAGGAGGAGCTTGCCGATCGCGTCGCTGCGGGCTAGGGTGGCGTCGATGGCCGTAAAGCTCCACCGCTGCTCGACGATGTGGGTGAAGATCGATGCCCACCCGTGCTGGCGCGTGCAGAAGGCGCTTGACGACGAGGGGATCGAGTACGAGGTCGTCAAGGGCCCGGTGCGCAAGGGCAAGCGCGACGAGCTGGACAACCTCTCCGGCCAGCGAAAGTACCCCGTTATCGAGTTCGAGAACGGGCGGGCCTACCGTGAGGAATCGGCGGACATGGCAAAGCGGATCCACGCCGGGCAGCTGTTCGAGGGTTCAGACGAGCCCCAGCCGAACGCCTAGCGACGCTAGCCGATCGAAAGCACTTTCGATTTGGCCGGCTTGCAACTCCCCTTGGCGGGTGCCTTGGCGTAGTAGGAGCCGGAGGTCAGCCTCTTGCCGATCGGGATCGACCACTTCGTCTTGGCGTTGCTCTTGTCGGTGCCGAGGAGCTTGTCGGGTCCCGACTTCTCGCGGAAGAGCTTGACCGTTCGGCCCGTCGCGCAGGCGCTCTTACCTGACTTCAGCTTGCCGTGGAAGGCGGGGGTTTTGAGACTGACGACGATCGTGGTCGAGTTGCTCGCGCCGGCGGCCAAAGCGGCGGGCAGCAATGCGATGGAAAGAGCGGCAACGAGTAGAACGGAAAGACGGGCAGCCATTACGACCTCCGGTTGAAGTTTGCGGCACCACTCTAGAGATTGGACGAACGCCGTAGGGAATCCTGTTGTTTATTTTTGCTTCTTCCCAACTAAATCGAAAAAACTTGCTCATGGACTCGTCGGCGGTTAGAGTCTCGGCGTGCTGGTCGACGGGATGCTTGGGAGGCGTCGAGGCTGGGCTCTGGCCATTGCTGTGGTCGCGCTTGCCTGCGTGCTGGTCGTGGTGCCGGTGGCCAGGGCGGAACAGTTCACGGTCAACAGCACCGCCGATGAAGTCGACGATGCACCTGGCGATGAAAGCTGCCAAACGACGGGCGGCGTATGCACCCTGCGCGCCGCGATCGAAGAGGGGGGTAGCCTGGAAGAATCCACGTCGATCCGTTTCGAAGAAGGGACTTTCGACGGCCAGGCCTCATCGACGATCGTTCTCGGCAGCAGCCTGCCCGAAGTCACCGTCCCGGCGTTCATCGAAGGGACCTGCGAAATCACCGCCGGCGTCCTCGGCCCCTGCGTCGGCATCGACGGCCCGAGCGCGGAACCGGCGCTGGTCGTCTCCAACGCTGAAGAAGGCGAAATCTCAGGCCTGGCTATGACCGGCGCGCAGACGGCCATCAGCCTGCAGGGTTCTCCCCGCACCAAGATCCAGGACAGCTGGTTCGGTGTTGCGCTGGGTGGGGCCTCGCTCGGGAATGGGACCGGCGTCCTCGTCGGCCCCGGATCGAACCGCAGCCTCATCGGTGGGGAAGGCCCCGAAAAAAGGAACGTCTTCGCCGGCAACGCGGCCGACGGGCTCGACGTCCACGGGGGCAACGGCGTCAGGGTCTACGGCAACTACTTCGGCGTCGGGCCGGACGGGGTGACGCCGAGCCCGAATGGTGGCGACGACATCGAGGTCGTCTCGACGGGAGGGCTCGAAGTGACCGGTACCGAAATCGGCACGAGGGTCGGCCCTGCTGCCGCCGCGAGTCCGCGGTGCGACGGCGGCTGCAACGTGATCTCCGGCGCGGCTGCGAATGCGGTGGATTTGCAGGGCGAGGCCAGCGAGAGCCCTGCGGCGTCGACGTTGGTCCTCAGCAACTACATAGGCGTCAACGCGGCAGGGAGCGCAGCGGTCCCCAACACCGAAGCCGGCGTGAACGTGGGTGAAGCGGCGTATACGGTCGTCGGGGGACCCTCCGCGGGCGAAGCCAATCGCATCAACGGCGGCAGCGTCGGCGTCCTCGCGGGCCCGGCCGCGGGCGACCTCACCGTTCGCGGCAACCTGATCGGGGTCGACGCAGCCGGCACGGGCACGCTGAACCCACCAGACGAGGGGATCGTCGTCGACTCGGCCGAACTCGCGAGCCAGGCGCTAGAAGCCGAAATCGCCGGTAACAAGATCAGGATGGAAGGCGGCGTTGCGATCCTCCAGCGAGGCCAGGGAGCGTGGATCCGCGGCAACGAGATCTTCAGCTCTCAAACTGGGATCAGGACCTTCGCATCGACCGAATATGGCAACGTGGTCGAAGGCAACCGGATCGAAGGATCTACGGCGGGCGGGATCCTGGTCGAAAACAATCTGAACGAGATCGTCGGCAACGAAGTCCTCGGGACTGGTGCTGCTGGGATCTGGATCCAGGGGAATACCTCGGAAGCCACGCGAAACTCTGTTGGCGGCAACACCGGGAGCGACGAAAACGTGATCGACGGCAGCGTCGGCGCTGCGATCGAGATCTCTGACAAGGAATTGACCGACAACGAAGTGGCCCGAAACCGTGGAACGGGCAACGGGGGCTCCTTCATCGACTTGGTCGCCACCTCTCCCGCGATCGAAGTGGGGCCCAATAGGGGGATCAAACCGCCCACGTTCTCGAGCTCGACCCAGACCGGGGCGAGCGGTGGCGCGAAGGAAGGCGCCACGGTGCGCGTCTTCCGCAAGCAGCTGCCTGCGGCGGGGGAGCTCGAGTCGTTCCTCGGTGAAGCGGTTGCCGACGGCAACGGCAGTTGGGCCGTCACCTACGACGGGGAGGTTCCGGCGGGGACGATCGTCGCCGCCACCCAGACCAAGGAAGGCGCAACCTCGGAGCTGACGACGGCGGCCGGCGGGCCCGAAGGCTCACCCGGAGGAGGAGCGGGCGGCGCCTTCGGAAGCGGAGCACAAGGAATGTTCGAAAACGCGGTAGCGCCGGTCCGGCCCCGGACCAAGATCGTGGGGGAGAGGTCGCGGCGCCATACCGCCCGTTTCGTCTTCAAGGCCGACCAGGCCGACTCTACCTTCCTCTGCAGGCTCGACGACAAGCCGTTCGATATCTGCAGGTCACCGAAGAGATACGTGGGCTTGGGGGCCGGCAGGCACGTCTTCTGGGTGCGCGCGATCGGCCCGGCTGGGCATGTCGACCTGAGCCCCGCGAAGAAGAAATTCTCGATCTCCGGCTAAGCATGAGGTCGTTGCCTGAGATCGGACGGGTGGTCCTTCTCGGCGTTGTTCTCATGGCCATGCTGGCGCCGAGCAGTGCCGAGGCGGCGAAGGTCGTCAACGGAGACTTCGAGTCCGGGACGCTGAACGGCTGGAGTGTGTACCAGGCTAACCCGTTCGGCGACTGGTTTGCGTACCAGGGCACCGACACGCCAATCAGCGCCAACCGGAAAAAACAGAGCCAAGCTCGTACCGATCCGGTCCAGCCCCCACCCCAGGGCACCTACGCCACCGTCACCGACGAGATCGAGCCCGACACCTTGATTCTCTACCAAGACGTTGCCCTGGAGCCCGGGCTCGATCACCAGCTTAGCCTGGTCGCCTACTACGACACCTACAAACCGATCGCGATCCCGACCCCGGACACGCTCTCGGTCGCCGATGAAGCCCTGCGACTACCGAATGGCGAATTCCAGGAAAACCAGCAGTTCCGGATCGACGTGATGAGGCCGGATGCCCCGCTCGAATCGCTCGACCCCGCTGACATCCTTCGCACGGTGTTTGCTACGAAGCCGGGTGATCGCCCGACGATGACCCCGAAGAGGTTGACCGCGAACCTCAGCGCTTTCGCCGGCCAGACGGTGCGCCTTCGCATCTCCAACGCGGTGACCGGGGAAATCTTCAACGCAGGCGTCGATGCTGTCTCGATCTCCGACACCCTGCCAGGGCCCCAGTCGCGCGGTTCAAAACATGGTCCCATCCTGTTTGGCTTCGGTAAGGCGAGGGCGAACCGCCACAACGGGACCGTGACCCTGCGGGTGCGAGTCTCTGGGTCTGGTCTTCTGAGGGCAAAGCGAGCCTCGACCCCGGCAGGTACGGCCGGCAAGAGCAAGGCTGGAAAGCTCCGCAAGCCGATCGAGCCTGTGACTATCCCTGTCGCTTCGGCGAAGACGGCGACCATTCATCTCAGGCCGACGCCGCCTGCCCGTGCCATCCTGGCGCGGGAGCACAAGCTTCGTGTCAGGGTAGGGGTGACCTACATGCCGACCGGCGGCTCCCCGGAAACGGCTTCGCTGCCGGTTGTGTTCAAGCTTGCCAAGAGCCTCCACCGCCGACGCTGACGCGACTCTCGGTCCGGCGTGAGGGAGTCAGACGGCCTTGCTTAGCTTATTGATCCAAAATATCTGATTATAATTTCCAACTTGTCTAAGAAGTCAGTGCGCCGGAAAGGCGCATCGACGGTGTCCAGCCATTAGAAAAGGAATGGGAGAGATGAATAGCAATAGACGGCTGCTGCTCGCCGGCGTGATCGCCGCGATCGTGGTGCTCGCGGTGCCGGCCTTGGCTCTGGCGGCGGTATGGAAAGACAAAAACGGCACCAACGTCAGCAAATTCACTGAATTTACAATGAATGGTGGCGAAATATTCGAAACCACCGAAGGCAATGGCATGTCTTGCGAAATACACGCCACCCTCACCACCGAAGGTGGGAGCACCGGGAAAATCACCAAATTCGAAGTCAAAAAATGCACGGCTAGCTTTGGCAGCTTTGCCACGACAAAATGCGAACTGAACGTCGGGGAAGGTAAAGGACTGCCCTGGACCGTCGATGTCAACGCAACGGATTTGACGGTTACAAATTGGCGCACCAAACACACTTTCAAAGGTGCTTCATGCAAAGAAGCCGAACTCGATAAAACGATCGCGAGTATGACAGTGACGCTCGAACCGAGCACCACCGAAGTCTCCGAACTCGCCTTCATCGGCATAATTTTGTCGGAAGGAAAACAGGCATACAGAACCTTCGGCTCGCTCGAAATCGAAGGAGCGAACAAAGGCACATACGGAATCGGTTGAACCGGCTCCACGCTGGTCCGCTCGCCGGTAGACGCCGGCGAGCGGGGCCTGCTGGCCTTGCCATACTGGGGACTTGGTTGGCGAGGGAATCACCATACGGCGGTGTCGGAAGCTGGACGCGCGAGCGATCTTGGAGCTATGGGCTCAGGTGCGGAGCGAGCACGCAAGTACGGCGGACCGCCTAGGGGACGTCGAGCGCCTGATTGCCGATTCCCCGGCCGCCCTTCTGGTCGCCGAGCGTGACAACGAGATCGTCGGTGCCCTGATCGCCGGCTGGGATGGGTGGCGAGGGAACATGTATCGGCTCGCCGTTCGCGACGGGCATCGGCGAGAGGGCATTGGGATCGCGCTGACGCGGGCCGGCGAGGAGTATCTGCGCGGATGCGGCGCCCGCCGAGTAACTGCCCTGGTTGCCTTAGAGGACGAGGCAGCTGGAGCGTTCTGGGGGTCCGTCGGCTATCCGCCGGATCGCGACATCGGTCGTCGAGTCCGAAATCTGTAGGCCGAGCCCAAACAGAAAACGCCCCGCCGGGGAGGCGAGGCGTTTCTGGGGTTACTACAGGGAGGAGAGATATGTATCTCTATATATGTGGATCCGTGGGAGGTAGGTGAGCCCTTATGTGCCGCGGGGCAAGTCGATGGGAGTCAACTGCCGTATGTGCGGCGCCGGACCCGACCAGGAAGTTTGTGTAAGCCCTTTATCGATCCTCTCTCGTAAATCCTTGAATCAAGATACGAACATACGTGCGATTTGTGTGTGAGGCGAGTCACAGAGGGCTTCGGCACGCGTCTGAGGCCCCTCTGAATCGATTGTTCTACCCAATTCTAAGGTGTCGCTAAACATCTGGCAAGGGCTTCTTATGGATTGCAGATGGACGGCTGTACCGTTCCTGCGTGGCGAAGACCGGTTCCAAAGCGCGAATAGACGCGGTATTGGCCGAGCGGGGCCTCTTTCCGTCGCGCTCAGCCGCGGCTGGCGCGGTCCGTGCCGGCGAGGTCCGCGTGGGCGAAGACGGGCCCGTTGCGCTTCGACCCAGCCAGCTGGTCGACCCCGAGGCCGATTTCCGCCTCGAGCAGGGGCCGCGCTTCGTTTCCCGCGGCGGGATCAAGCTCGACAATGCGATCGAGGCCCTCGGCATCGCCGTCACCGGGCGCGACTGCCTCGATACGGGCGCCTCGACCGGTGGCTTCACCGACTGCCTTCTGCAGCGCGGCGCCGCGCACGTGGCCGCCCTCGACGTCGCCTACGGCCAGATCGACCTGCGCATGCGCGAGGATCCTCGCGTGACCGTGATCGAGCGGCTTAATGCCCGCGCGCTTTCCCCTGCCGATTTGCCCTTCAGGCCGGATTTGGCCACCGTCGACGTTTCCTTCATCTCGCTGACCAAGGTGCTGCCGGCGGTCGCCGAATGTCTTGCACCCGGCGGTGAGGTCCTGGCCATGGTCAAGCCCCAGTTCGAGCTCGGCCGCGCACGGGTCCAAAAGGGCGTCGTGCGCGACGCGGCTGACCGCCACGAGGCGATCCTCTCGGTGGCTGCCGCCGCGGGCGAGCTCGGGCTGCCGGTGCGGGGTGTGGCCTCTTCCGGCCTGCCCGGTCCAAAGGGCAACCGCGAGACCTTCGTCTGGTGCGGAGGCGAAGGGGAGCCGCTCGCCGACCTCCCTGATGCCATCCGCGAGGTCGATCCGTGAGCGACCGGGTTGCCGCCCTGATCACCCACGGGCATCCGCCGGCGACCACCGACGCGGTGACGCTTGCGATCTCCGCTGCCCGAGAGGCCGACTGGCGGCTGGTCGCGACCGCCGGGGAGCTCGCCAAGCACGGCGATGCCGCCGACCACATCGAAACTGTCGACGAGCTTCCCCGTCAGGCCGACCTCTGCCTGGTGCTCGGCGGCGATGGCTCGATCCTCTACGCGCTGCGTCACTTCGCTCGCAGCGGCGTGCCGGTATTCGGGGTCAACTTCGGCACCGTTGGTTTCCTTGCCGCGGTCGAGCGCGACGAGGCAGGGGACGGGATGCAGCGCGCTTTCGCCGGCGAGATAGAGGCCATCGACCTTCCTGGACTCGAGATCGAGGTGGATGGAGCGTCGCGGGTGGCCCTAAACGACGTCAGCTTCATCCGCCGACCGCATGAGCGGGTCGCCGAGCTGAGCTACAAGATCGCCGACGAGGAGGTCGGCCATGTCCGCTGTGACGGCCTCGTCGCCGCGACGCCGGTCGGATCGACCGGCTACAACCTCGCCAACCAGGGCCCGATCCTCGCCTGGGGGGTGAAGGGCTACGTGGTCTCCTACGTCGCTCCGCACTCGCTGACCGCGCGTGCCCTCGTGGTCGCTCCCGGCGATGTCCTCCATGTCGGCAATGCAAGCGGGCGCGAGCCGGTCGACGTCGCGATCGACGGCGAACACGCCGGCGCGCTCGAGTCCGGGGCGGCACTCGAGGTCAGCTTTGCCGACGGCGTCGCGCGGCTCGCCCAGTTGCCCGGGACGAGCTTCTACCAGCGCATACGCGAGAAGTTCGGCCACCTCGCCGTCTGAGGCCGCCTGACCGGCGCATGTCTGCGTCCTCGGTCGCTCGCGTGCAGAGCACGCCACGCTCCCTGCGTCCTTGACCTGCTTGGTCAGTCGACCTCAGCCGACGAGGTGGCTCTTTACTGTTTGTCGCCATGGAGCGGAAATGGTGGACCCTTGTCCTCAGCTCGATCGCGACGTTCATGCTGCTGCTGGACATCACGGTCGTCAACGTCGCCCTGCCCGACATCCAGCGCGACCTCGACGCCAGCCTCTCCAGCCTGCAGTGGGTGGTCGATGCCTACTCGCTGATGCTCGCCGCCTTTCTGCTCACGGCGGGGTCGCTGGGTGACCGGCTGGGCCGCCGGCGCGTCTTCTCGCTCGGTCTCGGCCTCTTCACCTTCGCCTCGTTCCTCTGCGGGATAGCCGGCGACCCCACTTTGCTCAACCTGGCACGCGGCCTGCAGGGGATCGGCGGCGCGGCGATGTTCGCCACCTCGCTCGCCCTGATCGGCCAGGAGTTCCATGGCAGAGACCGGGCGACGGCGTTCGGTATCTGGGGCGCGACGGTCGGTGGTGCCGTCGCGATCGGTCCGCTCGTCGGCGGCCTGATCACCGAGCACCTCGGCTGGGAGTGGATCTTCTTCGTCAACATCCCGATCGGCCTCGTCGCCGTCGCGCTGACCGAGATCCGGCTCGCCAACGTCGCCGCCCAGGATCCCGAGCGGATCGACCTCCCCGGCCTGGCGACGTTCTCGGGCGGCCTCTTCCTGCTGATCTTCGGCCTGATCCGTGGCAACCCCGAGGGCTGGGGAAGCGCGACGATCGTCGCCTCCCTGGCCGGATCGGCGGGGCTGTTGCTCGCCTTCTTCGCGATCGAGGCGCGCAGCAGCCACCCGATGCTCGACCTCAGGCTCTTCCGCAAGCCCGCCTTCAACGGCGTCTCCGCCGTCGCCTTCGGGCTCTCGGCGGGGATGTTCGCGATGTTCCTCTATCTGACTATCTACATGCAGGGCGTGCTCGACTTCTCGCCGCTGGAGACCGGGCTGCGTTTCTTGCCGCTCACGGTGCTCTCCTTCGTCGTCGCTCCGATCTCGGGCAAGCTCTCCCAGCGCGTGCCGATCCGCATCCTGGTCGGGGTCGGCCTCGGCCTGGTCGGGGTCGGCCTGCTGTCGATGCACGGCCTCGCCGCCGATTCGGACGTCTCGGCCCTGCTGCCGGGATTCCTCATCGCCGGCGTCGGGATCGGCCTCACCAATCCCAGCATCGGCCAGGTCGCGATTGCCGTCGTCCCGGCGGCCAAGGCGGGGATGGGCTCGGGGATCAATACGACCTTCCGCCAGGTCGGGATCGCCACCGGCGTCGCCTCGCTCGGTGCGGTGTTCCAGTCCCAGGTCGATTCGAAGCTCTCCAGCCTGTTGCCCGGTGCGCCGCCCGGGCTCGCCGAAGCCGTCTCCTCTGGAGGCTCGCGGGCCGCTGCTGCGGCCGCCCCGCCCGCCCAGCGCCCCGAGATCGTGCACGCGGCCAAGGTCGCTTTCGTCAGCGGCTTCAACGAGATCCTCCTGATCGGCGCGATCCTCTCCTTCGCCGGCGCGATCCTCGGCTTCGCCCTGATCCACCCCCGAGACTTCGTCCAATCTCAAAAAGAGCCCGAAGCCGCGGAGCCCGTCCCCGCATAAACGCCTCTCGCGGTGGGTGGCGCGAGGGGAGGGGGTGTTCGGACGGGTGAGTCCGCTAACACCCCCTCCCCTCGTGACAGGACCCGCCGCGCCGGGTGGTACACAGAGGGGCGTGCTGCGCGAGCTTCGGATCGAGAACCTGCTCCTGATCGAGCGGGCCGAACTGCGGCTGGGGGAGGGGCTGAACGCGATCACCGGCGAGACCGGTGCCGGTAAGACCCTGCTCGCCCACTCGCTCGACCTTTTGATGGGAGGCAAGGCGCGGCCGCAGATCGTCCGGCCGGGGGCCGAGGAGGCCTGGGTCGAGGGGGTCTTCGATCTGCCACAGGGATTGCTGGCCGAGCCGGAGATGATGGAGGCTGCCGAACGGCTGCCTGAGGGAGCGGGGGAGATCGTCCTCGGGCGCCGCGTGTCGGCCTCTGGGCGGACCGCCGCCTTCCTCGCCGGCCGGGCTGCCTCGGCCTCCGACCTGAAACTGCTCGGTGGTCGGCTACTCGCCTTCTATGGCCAGCACGAGCATCGCAAGCTGACGATCTCCTCGGCGCAGATGGAGGTGCTCGACGGCTTTGCCGGTGCCGAGCACCTGGCCCTGCGGGAGGCCTACCGCGAGTCGCACCGCGAATGCGCGCGGCTCGAGGCAGAGCTGGTCGAGCTGCGCGAGCGCGACGGCAGTCGCGAGCGCGACCTCGATCTCTACCGCTACGAGCTCTCGGAGATCGAGGAGGTGGCGCCCGACCCGGTCGAGGAGGCCGAGCTGTCCACCGAGCGCGAGCGGCTGCGTCACGCGGAGGGGCTGCGCGAGGCGGCGGGCGGTGCCCTGGCCGGCGCCGTCGGGGCAGACGAGGACGGCGGCGGGGCAGCAAGCGCCCTGGCCGCAGCCGAGTCGCTCCTGCACGGTGTCGGTGGCGTCGATGCCGATCTCGACTCGCTGGCCGAGCGCCTGGCGGCCGTGGCCGTCGAGCTGGGCGATGTCGCCGCAGAGTTGCGTAGCTACCTCGACGGGATCGAGGCCGATCCAGGCCGCCTCGCCGTGGTCGAGGAACGTTTGGAAGCGATCGATCGCCTGCAGCGCAAGCACGGCGGCAGCGTCGAGTCGGTGCTCGCCCATGCCGAGCGCTGCCGGAGCGAGATCGAGCGGCTGGAGGGCGCCGAGACTCGCAGCACCGAGGCGCAGGCCACCCTTGCCGCTGCCGAAGCGCAGCGCGAGAAGCTCGGCAAACGGCTGAGCAAGGGGCGGGCTGCTGCTGCGACGCCCCTGCGGGAGCGAGTTGCCGAGGAGCTTGAGCGGCTGGCGATGCCGGGCGCCAGCCTGGAGGTCGAGCTGGCGCCGCATCCCGAAGGGTTCGGCGCGAACGGCCGCGAGTCGATCGAGCTGCTGATCTCGCCCAATCCCGGCATGGCTCCGGCGCCGCTGCGCGACGCGGCGTCCGGTGGCGAGCTCTCGCGGGTGATGCTGGCCCTGAGCGGGCTTGGCGCGGGCGCCGGCGCGGGCACGCTGGTCTTCGACGAGATCGACGCCGGCGTCGGCGGCAAGACCGCCCGTGTCGTCGGCGAGCGCCTGCGCGCGCTCGGAGAAGCACGCCAGGTCCTCTGCATCACCCATCTGCCGCAGGTCGCCTCGCTGGCGCCGACCCATTTCCGGCTGGAGAAGGATCTGAGCGGCAAGCGAGCCGCTGCCTCGGTACAGCGCCTCGACGGCGAGGGCGTGGTGGAGGAGATCCGCCGCATGTTGGGCGGCGAGCGCGCCGACGAGGCGGCCGACCGGCACGCCCGCGAGCTGCTCAAGGTCGCCTGACCGGCGCATATCGGCGTCCTCGGTCGCTCGCGTGCAGAGCACGCCACGCTCCCTGCGTCCTTGATCTGCTTGGTCATGCGACCTTGAGGTCTTGCCCGTCGGTCACTACTTGTCCTAGTCTCAGTGGATGGCCACCGCCAGTCGTCGTCGCTTCCCTGCGCTGCTGTCGCGCCGCAACGGGGCGAGCGCGGAGGAGGCGATCCGCGGCACCGTGCGACTCGGTCGCCGCACCAAGGATCTGGTCAAGCGGCTGCGCCCCGGCGACGTCGCTGTGATCGATCATGTCAACATCGACCGCATCGCGGCCGAGGAGCTGATCGCCACTGGCGTGGGGGCGGTGGTCAATGCTGCACAGTCGAGCGACGGTTGCTATCCAAACGCCGGACCGCTGCTGCTTGTTCGCTCGGGGGTCGTCCTGATCGACGCGGTCGACGTCGATCCCTTTGAGCTGCTCGACGATGGAACGGAGGTATCGATTGCCGCCGGCGTGGTGAGTCGCGGTGGAGATGAGGTGATGCGCGGGGCGGTGTTGGGAGTCGACGAGTTGGAGGCGCGCCTCGCCGACCAGCGCGAGCGGGTCGACCAGGCGCTGGCCGAGTTCGCCGAAAACACCGTCGCCCATGTGCGCCAGGAGACCGATCTGCTGACCGGCGCGGTCGAGCTGCCCCCGACCAGGACCGTATTCCGCGACCGCCACGTCCTGATCGTCGTCCGTGGCGATCGCCACCGTCGTGACCTGAAGGCGTTGCGCGCCTACATCCGCGACGTCCGCCCGCTCGTCGTCGCCGTCGACGGCGGCGCCGAGGGGTGCCTCGAAGCGGGACTGAAGCCCGATGTGATCCTCGGCGACATGGACTCGGCCGGCGACGAGGCGCTGCGTTGCGGGGCGGAGCTGATCGTCCACGCCTACCCCGACGGCCGGGCGCCGGGCCGCGAGCGGCTGCTGGAGCTGGGGCTGGAGCACACGCTCGTCCCCGCCGCAGGCACCAGCGAGGACGTGGCGATGCTGATGTCCTACGAGAAGGGCGCGGACTTGATCGTCAGCGTCGGGGCCCACTTCAACCTGATCGAGTTCCTCGACCGCAAGCGGGGCGGCATGTCCTCTACCTTCCTCACCCGGCTGCGGATCGGCGAGAAGCTGGTCGACGCGAAGGGAGTCAGCCGCCTCTACAACCCCCCCTCGACGGTTGCGCCGGTTGCCCTCTTCCTCGTCGCCTTCGCGATCTTGCTGACGATCGTCGTGATCAGCTCGCCGGCCCTCAACGACCTAGTTGAACTGCTCTGGCTGAAGGTCAAGATCTGGCTCGGTTTCTAGTCGTCTGAGCGGTGAGCGTCTAGCCTTCCCCGCCGATGGGTTACAGCGCTCGCTACCACGCCACGTCGCTGATCGCCGTCTTCCTTGCCCTTGCGATCGGGATCCTGATCGGCGCCGAGTTCGGCGGCGACACGCTCTCCAACACGCGCAAGGACCTCGAGCACAGCCTCACCGGCAACCTGCAGGACGCGCGCGAACAGGCCGACGAGTTGAGCGGCGAACTGGGCCGTGCCAACGAGTTCTCCAGCCGGGTCTACCCGGTCCTCGTCCGCGACCGGCTGCGTGGGCGCCGGATCGGCCTGATCGCCTTTGGCGATCTGCCCGGCGGCGTCTACGGCGCGATCGAGGCAGCCCTGGCGCCGGCGGGCGGGCATCTGGTCGGCGTCGGCGTCGTTCGCGAGCCGGTCGATACCAACGGGCTCGCCGCCGACCTGGCCAAGACCCGCTTCGCCGATCTCGCCCGAAACCCCGATGCCCAGACCGCTCTCGGGGTCGGGCTTGGGCGGCAGCTGGTGCGCGGTGGGACGCTGCTGGAACCGGTGCGCAGTCACCTCTTCTCGCGTGCCAGCGGCAATTTCGGCGCGCTCGACGCGGTGATCGTCGTCCGCAACCAGCCGCAGGACATGGGACCTATCCAGCGCTCGGTCGCCGGCCGGATCGAGGCCGGGATGGCGAGCGGCATCACCGGGACGCACACGCCTGCCGTCGGGGTCGAGGGCAGCGATGCCGAACCGTCGTCGATCTCCTTCTTTGCCGGCAACGACCTCTCCAGCGTCGATGACGTCGACCTGGTCGCCGGGCGACTGGCGACCGTCTTCGCCCTGCTCGGTGCCGAGGGAAGCTTCGGCATCAAGGGCAGCGCCGACCGTCTCCTGCCCGACCTGCTGGCACCGCGCGAATGACCTGGATCGGCTTCCCCGCGGGGATCGCCGTGGCGCTGCTTGTCGTTCCGGCCGGGATTCGCGGACTGCTCGACGTCGGGCTGGTGCGGGAGAACTTCCGCGGGGCTCGCCTGGCCTTCCCACTCGGCGCGGTACTGGCGACCGCGGCGCTGGTGGCGCTCGCCCCGCTTGCCTTCCTCGACGACCGCGGCGATCTGGAACTGCTCGATCCCGAACTGCGTCGCTGGCTTCCCTACGTGATCGGCGTCGCCTTCCTCGGCTTTCTCGACGACTCGCTGGGCCGGGGCGAGGCGGTAGGCTCGCCGCGCGGCTGGCGAGGCCACGCCGAGGCGCTTCGCCAGGGGCGGCTCTCGACCGGCGCGATCAAGGCGATCGGGGCTCTCGCCCTCGCCGCCTACGTCGTCTCCGGCCGTGGCCTCGAATCGTGGCGCTACCTCGCTGACGTGGCGCTGCTGATCCTCGCCACCAACGCCTTCAACCTGCTCGACCTACGGCCCGGGCGGGCGGAGAAGGGCCTGGCCCTCCTAGGCGCCGGGCTTTGCCTCGGCACCTGGACTTTTGCGCCCCTCGATCTGCTTGGGATCTTCGCCGGCCCGGTGCTGATCGGCGCCTGGTTCACCCTGCGCGAGCGGGCGATGCTGGGGGACACCGGCTCCAACCTCGTCGGGGCGGTCGGCGGGGTCTGGCTGCTGACGACGCTGGGCGGAACGGGGAGGCTCATCGCCCTTGCGCTGGTCGTCGCATTGACCATTTTCGGCGAGTTGCGATCTATTTCGCGGACGGTCGACTCGGTTCCGCCCTTGCGCTGGCTAGACTCGCTCGGCAGATGAGTAAAGGCTTCGACCGAATCCCGTCCGCAGAAAATCAGATTGCGATGCGACCGGGATTCGGCCTCGCGTAAATGAGCAGGACGAGCGGAGACACGCGCTTCATCTTCGTCACCGGCGGCGTTGTCTCGGCCCTCGGCAAGGGGATCGCTGCCGCCTCGATCGGCCGCCTCCTCGTCTCGCGCGGTTACCGGGTGCAGTTGCAGAAGTTCGACCCCTACATCAACGTCGACCCGGGGACGATGAGCCCCTTCCAGCACGGTGAGGTCTTCGTCACCGAGGACGGCGCCGAGACCGATCTCGACCTCGGCCACTACGAGCGCTTCACCGACGAGAACACCTCGCGCGCCTCTAACGTCACCGCCGGCTCGGTTTACAACACGGTGATCAACCGCGAGCGGCGCGGCGACTACCTCGGCGCCACTGTGCAAGTGATCCCGCACATCACCGACGAGATCAAGAACCGCATCCTGATCGTCGCCGAGTCGCAGTCGGTCGACTTCGTCCTCACCGAGATCGGCGGAACCGTCGGCGACATCGAGTCGCTGCCCTTCCTCGAGTCGATCCGCCAGCTCTACACCGACCTCGGCCCGAAGCGCGCCATGTTCGTCCACTTGACCCTGGTGCCTTATGTCGGCCACGCCGGCGAACTGAAGACGAAGCCGACCCAGCACTCGGTCAACGAGCTGCGCCGGATCGGGGTCCAGCCGCACGCGCTGGTCTGCCGTTCCGAGAGCCGCCTCGACCGCGAGATCCGCAGCAAGATCGCCCTCTTCGCCAGCCTCCCGGTCGACGCCGTGATCTCGGCTCACGACGTCGACAACATCTACAAGGTGCCGCTGGTCTTCCGTGCCGAAGGCGTCGACGATCTGGTGCTCGACCACTTCGGCATGGAGGCACCGGCCTCGGATCTGGGCGAGTGGGAGGCGATGGTCCGCCGCGCCGACGCGGCCACTGGCAAAGTGCAGATTGCGCTGGTCGGCAAGTACGTGCAGCTGGCCGACGCATACAAGTCGGTGATCGAGGCGCTCGGGCACGGCGGCTTTCATCACGGGGTCGAGGTCGAGATCGAGCTCGTCGACTCGGACGATTTCGAGCCCGAGAAGCTGGAGAACGCCGACGGCGTGCTGATCCCCGGCGGCTTTGGCGAGCGCGGCATCGAGGGCAAGGTCGAAGCGGCACGGATCGCCCGCGAGCGCTCGATCCCCTACCTGGGCATCTGCCTGGGGATGCAGATCGCCGTGGTCGAGTTTGCCCGCACGGTGGTGGGGATGGAGGGGGCCAACTCCTCGGAGTTCGATCCTGAGACGCCCTTCCCGGTAGTCGACCTGCTGCCTGAGCAGAAGGAAGTCTCCGAGATGGGCGGCACGATGCGGCTCGGCGCCGACCCGGTGAAACTTCACGAAGGAACGCGAGCGCGCGAGATCTTCGGCGAGCAGGTCATCTACAAGCGCCATCGCCACCGTTACGAGGTCAACATCCAACTGCGCCGCCGACTCGAAGACGAGGGCCTGGTCTGCGGCGGCACCTCGCCGGACGAGCGGCTGGTCGAGATGATCGAGCTGCCCGATCACCCGTTCTTTGTGGCCTCCCAGTTCCACCCCGAGTTCAACTCGCGTCCTAACCGGCCCGAGCCGCTTTTCCGCGAGTTCGTCGGCGCCGCGGCCCTCCATGCGGGTGAGCGCCCGGCCGAGGGTGGGGAGCTGGTGGAGATCGAGGCGACCGAGCATGACGACGCCGGAGTCCATCACTCGGGCTGAAGCCCGGATAGCCTGTTCGACCGTGGACAGGTTGCACGAGACGTTCGTTCGACTCTGTGAGATCCGTAGTCCGACCGGGGAGGAGCGCGAGGTCGCCGACACGATCGTCGCCGAACTGCGGGCGCTGGGGCTCGAGGTCAGCGAGGACGACGCTGCCGCGCCGGCGGAAGCCGGAGCGGGCAACATCGTCGCTCGTCTGCCCGGACGGTCCGACCGCTGGGCGATGTTCTGCGCCCACATCGACACCGTGCCGCACTCCGGCCAGATCGAGGTCGTCAACGACGATGGGGTGTTCCGCAGCCGCGGCGAGACGATCCTCGGCGCCGACAACAAGGCGGCGGTCGCGGTCTTCATCGAGCTGGTCGCCCGTCACGCGACCGAGCCCCCGCCCGTCGGAATCGAGCTGCTGCTGACCGTCGCCGAGGAGCAGGGGCTCCGGGGGGCGAAGGCGTTCGACGCGAGCGGGCTCCGTGCCGATTGCGGCTTCATCCTCGACCACGCCAGCGCGGTCGGCGAGGTGATCGTGACCTCGCCGACTCAGCAGCGTCTGGTTGCCGACTTCACCGGGGTCGAGGCGCACGCGGGGATTCGGCCCGAGGACGGCAACAACGCAATCGCGGCTGCCGCCGCGGCGATCTCACGGATGGAGCTGGGGCGGCTCGACCCCGAGACGACCGCCAACGTCGGCGTGATCGCCGGCGGCACCTCCGGCAACGTCGTTCCCGGGCATTGCCGGGTTACGGCCGAGGCCCGCAGCCTCGGTGCCGATCGCGCCGCCGCGGTGGCGGGCGAGCTGACCGAGGCCTGCGCCTGGGGGGCGAGCGAGCATGGCTGCGACGTCGACGTGCGGGTCGAGGAGCTCTTCCGTGGCTATGAGATCCCGACCGACTCGCGGGCACTTGGGCTTGCCGAGGCGGGCCTCCGGCGGGCGGGCTTTGCGCCACAGCGGACGGCGACCGGGGGCGGCAGCGACGCCAACGCCCTGATCGTCGACGGCTTTGACTGCGTCCTGCTCGCCAACGGCACCGAGGCCAACCACACGGCGGACGAGAGCGTCTCCCTCCGCAACCTCGACGCGATGCTTGAGGTATGCGAGGGCATCGTCGCCGAGGCCGGCGCCGGCGTCGGGTGAGCGGTCGGCTGAAGCTGCGCCGCGGTCTCGTCGTCGACGAGGAGCCCCTGACGGTCGAGATCGACGGCGAACGGCGAGCAGCCTGGGCGGATGAACTGCTGCTGGGCGAGATGCGCAAGGGCGACGAGGTGGTCGTCAACGCCGCCGCCCTCGACCTGGGGCTCGGCTCGGGCGGTTTCGACGTGATCCACGTCAACCTGACCCGCGGGCTCGATGCGAGCGGCGAGGGCCACGAGCATGTGATGAAGCTCAACTACACCTCGCTCCAGCACCCCATCCCCCCCTTGGAGCTTCCGGTGCGCCTTATGGACCCCACAGGTACAAAAGGCGCACCGGAAGCGAGTAGGCGGTCGATGCCGGTCCTGGTCCTCCCACTACATGGCCACCTCGCGCCTGCCGCATGGGCAGCGGTGCAGGCAAAACCGGGGCTGAAGGTCGGCTACGTGCAGACGGGTGGTGGTGCTCTTCCGGGATCGTTCTCCCGCGATGTCGCTCGGCTGCGTGAGTGCGACCTGCTCTTCGGTCATATCACGGCGGCGCCGAGCTACGGGGGCGAAAACGAGGCGCTCTCGGTCGCCGGAGCGCTGGACGCAGCGGCCAACGGCCTCGGCTGGGACGTCGCGATCGTCGGCCCGGGCCCAGGCATCATCGGCTCCGAGACGCGCCTTGGTCACGGCGGCATGGCAGCCCTCGACAGCGCCCATGCCGCTTTGGCCCTGGGCCTCCCAACCCTGCTCTCACCCAGGCTCTCGGAGGCCGACCCCCGAGAGCGCCACCAAAACGTAAGCCACCACACTCTGACCGTCCTCGAACTGCTGCTGGGTGGGGTGGGGTTACCTGTGCCAGCTGACAATCCAGAAGTGGCAGCGCAGCTCGCCGGCGCGGCAGGCGACCGCCACCAGCTTCACAAAGCTAAACCCGACCTGGCGGGCTACGCCGCCACTGGCCTTCCGTCCAAGGTGATGGGGCGAGGCATCGCGGACGACCAGCTCTTCTTCGCAGCGCCCCTGGCAGCGGGCCAAGTATTAGGCGCCTCTGCCGTGGGTGGCGCGGGATGAGCGGGGTTTCGGTCGAATAGACCGCTAAACCCCGCTCGTCGCGCGACAGGACCCGCGGCCCGAAGCGCATGGTCCCTTGCGTCCCAAGGTTTGCCCGAACTCAGCGAGAACCACCCGCCATGGCCGTAGCAGGAGCAGCAGCGCCGAGTCCGGCAACCGACACCCGCTTCGAGGGCCTCGTCCTCGACTTCCTCTCCTACCTGGAGCTGGAGCGAGGCCTCTCCCGCAACACGCTCAACGCCTACCGAACGGATCTGTTCCAGTACGGCGAATTCCTCGGCTCGCATGAGCTGGACGCGCTGGCCGCCCGTCCGGCCGACATCGGTGACTTTCTCGCCGACCTCGCGACCGGCAATGGTCGCCCGGCATGCTCGGCTGCCACGGTGCATCGCAAGACCGCCTGTCTGCGCTCCTTCTACAAGCACCTGCGCCGCGACGAGCTGATCGGCGACGATCCGACCGCGGCGCTGAGCGCACCACGCCGCGCCAAGAAGCTGCCCCAGGTTCTCAACTACGCCGAGGTGCAGAAGCTGCTCGCCGCGCCGCGCGGCAGCGAGCCGACGACGCTGCGCGACCGGGCGCTCCTGGAGGTGATGTATGCCTGCGGGCTGCGCGCCTCGGAGACGATCGGGCTGGAGATGTCGGACATCGATCTGCGCGAGGGCCTGCTGCGGGCGCGCGGCAAGGGCTCCAAGGAGCGCATCGTTCCCCTCGGCCGCAAAGCGATAGCGGCGATCTCCGCCTATCTGCGCGGCGGCCGCCCGAAGCTGATCGGAGAACGCCACGAGGTACGGCTGTTCGTCAACTTCCGCGGCGGCCCGCTCAGCCGCCAGGGCCTTTACAAAATCGTCCAGCGCCACGCCCGTGAGGCCGGCCTGGCGGGGCAGATGAGCCCACACACGCTGCGCCACAGCTTTGCCACCCACCTGCTGGCGGGGGGCTGCGACCTGCGTGCCGTGCAGGAGATGCTCGGCCACGCCGACATCGCGACGACGCAGATGTATACGCACCTCTCCGGCGAGCGCCTCAAGGAGGTCTACTTCGAGGCCCACCCCCGCGCGACCGAGGGCTGATAGAACCGGGCGCGATGCCCGAGTTGCCCGAGGTCGAGACCGTCTGCCGCCAGCTCGAGCCGGAGCTGGAAGGGCGGCGGATCGAGTCGCTGGAGGTGCTCGATCCGCGCTGGTGCCTCCCGATGCTCCCGGCGGAGCTGGAGGCCGCCGTGTCGGGAAGGACGATCGAGCGGCTGGGGCGCCGCGGCAAGTACCTGTTGCTCGGCCTCGACGGCGGCCGGACGCTGGTCATGCACCTGCGGATGACCGGCAACCTGGTCCTGGTCGAGGGCGAGGACAAGCTCGACCCCTCGGAGGGGATGCGGTTGTACGAGGGTGAGCGGTCGACCTCGGAGCGGCATCTGCGGGCCCGCTTCGTCCTCGACGACGGCCGTCAGGTCCGGTTCACCGATCCCCGCCGTTTCGGCGAGGCGCTTTTGCTCGACGACGCCTCACTCGACATCCACTTCGCCTCTCGGCTCGGAGTCGAGCCTTTCTCCGATGCATTCACTCCCGCGGCGCTGGGCGAGATCGCGGCGGGGCGCACGGCCCCACTCAAGTCCTTCCTGCTCGACCAGAAAGGCATCGCCGGTGTCGGCAACATCTACGCCGACGAGGCGCTGTTCCGGGCCCGACTGCACCCGCTCTCGCCCGCCGGCTCGATGAAGCCCGAGCACCTGGAGGCTCTGCGTGACGCGGTGGTCGCCGCGCTCGAAGCGGGGATCGACGGCGGCGGGGCCTCGATCGACGACTACCGCGACAGCCGGGGCGAGAAGGGCCGGATGCAGGACGAGTTCCTCGTTCACACCCGGGAGGGGAAGCCCTGTCCGCGCTGCGACGGGACGATCGAGCGGATCGTCGTCTCGGGTCGCTCGACCTACTTCTGCCCGGTCTGTCAGGTGCGACTGCGGCGCCGGCCGCGGCGACGTCGCCGTCCGGCCCCTCGTTCAACGTAAGACCAGATGACTGACCCCACAGCCATCTAATGGCCGGCAAGACGCTGAAGACGGAGGCGATTGTCCTGCGCAGCATCCGCTATGGCGAGGCCGACCGCATCCTCCACCTCTACACGGCGAAGCGGGGACGTGTGGGGGCGATCGCCAAGGGAGCGCGGCGCCCCAAGTCGCGCTTCGGCGGCCGCCTGGAGCCATTCTTCCGGCTCGACCTGCTGCTGCACGAAGGCCGCGGCGAGCTGCTCACGGTGACCCAGGCCGCCACGGTCGACGGCTACCCGCGCCTGCGAGCCTCCGGCGCTGCGCTCACCGCCGGCGCCCGCGCCTGCGATGCGGTCCTGCGCCTGCTCGACTCGGCCGAGCCCAACCCGCCCGCTTACAACCTGCTCTGTCGCTACCTCTCGCTGCTTGACGACCCCGCGACGCCCGAGGCTGCGTCCTTGCCGACGGCGCTGTCCTTCCGGCTCAAGCTGGCGCTGGCTGCGGGCTTCTCGCCCGAGCTTGGCTCCTGCACCGGCTGCGGAGAGGCCGAGCATCTGGTCGGCTTCTCCGGCGCGGCGGGCGGTGTCGTCTGCGCCGGCTGCGAAGCGGGCTCCTTCCCTCTTTCCGAGGATGCGCACCGTTTCATGGTCGAGTCGATCGCCCGGCCGCTGGCCGAGGCGCCCGGTGCGGGCGAGCGCGAGTTGCGCCAGGCGGAGCGCGCGATCGGCGAAACGTTGGAGCACCACGCGCACGTGCAACTGCGCTCCGCGGCTTGAGCTAAGCCCTAGGATCGGAGTGGTGGAGGCGACTGCAACTTTCGAGGACCGCGTACGAGCCTGGGAGGACGAGTTCCTCTCCGATCCGGCGACGCCCTCTTACCCCGCGCGGCGTCAGGTCGAGGAGGCCGACAGCCCGCTGCGGACCCCGTTCCAGCGCGACCGCGACCGGATCGTCCACTCGAAGGCATTCCGTCGCCTCAAGCACAAGACGCAGGTCTTCATCGCTCCGGAAGGCGATCACTACCGCACGCGCCTCACCCACACTCTCGAGGCCTGTGGGATCGCCCGTACGGTCGCCCGTGCTCTCGGCCTCAACGAGGATCTGACTGAGGCGATCGGCCTCGGCCACGATCTCGGTCACCCACCCTTCGGCCACACCGGCGAGGAGGCCCTCGACGCGGCGTTGCGCGAGCGCTGCGGGCAGGGCTTCAAGCACAACGTCCACTCGCTGCGGATGGTCGACGTGCTCGAGCGTGATGGCCGGGGACTGAACCTGACCGAGCAGGTGCGCGACGGCATCCTCAATCACACCGGCTCGGACCGGCCGGCGACGTTGGAGGGGCGGATCGTCAAGCTCGTCGACCGCGTCGCCTACATCAACCACGACATCGACGACGCTTTGCGGGCCGGGATCCTGCAGCTGGCCGACCTGCCCGTTGCCGAGATCGAGCTGCTCGGCCCGACCGGCTCGGCGCGGATCGACACGCTGGTGCGTGACATCGTCGAGCGCTCGACTGCAGCCGGCGACATCGTGCAAAGCGAGGAGGTGGGTGGGGCGATGTTGCGGCTGCGCAAGTTCATGTTCCAGCGGGTCTACCTGGGGGAGGCGGCACGCGGCGAGCACGAACGGGCACAGCGAGCCCTGCGCGGTCTCTTCGACCACTACATGGAGTACCCGGACGAGGTCCCCGAGGGGGAGCCGGGGACGAGCGACTGTCAGCGGGTCGCCGACTATCTGGCCGGGATGACCGATCGCTTCTGCATCGCCCGCTTCGCCGAGCTGACCGTTCCCGAGGCGGCACGGTTCTGATGGCGCTGATCTCCGAGGAGAGCCTGGAGCGGGTCAAGCAGGCGGCCGACATCGTCGAGGTGATCTCCGCCCACACCGACCTGCGCCGCCAGGGCGCACGCTGGGTCGGGCTCTGCCCCTTCCACGAGGAGCGCACGCCGTCCTTCTCCGTCGATGCCCAGGAAAAGCTCTACCACTGCTTTGGCTGTGGTGTGGGTGGCGACACGATCAAGTTCGTCGAGGAGAAGGAGGGCCTCGGCTTTGCCGAGGCGGTGGAGTTGCTCGCCGACCGGTACGGAGTCGAGCTGGAGCGCGAGAAGGAGGACCCGCGGGCAGAGGCGCGGCGTCAGCAGCGCCGCCGGCTGGGCGACCTTCTCGACCGCACCGCCGGCTTCTACATGCAGTACCTCTGGGACTCCGATGAGGCTGCCAAGGCGCGTGCCTACCTGGCCGAGCGGGGACTGGGGGAGGAGACCCTGCGGGCTTTCGGCGTCGGCTACGCGCCGAGCGCCTGGGACACGGTGCTGCTGCGCGGTCAGCGGGCGGGCTTCAAGGTCGAAGAGCTGCGCGGCGTCGGGTTGGCGCAGCGGGGGCGCGGCGGCGGCGAGTACGACCGCTTCCGCGAGCGGATCATGTTCCCGATCCGCGACCGCCGTGGCCGCACCCTCGGCTTTGGGGGGCGGGCCATGCGCTCCGACCAGGGAGCGAAGTACGTCAACACCGCCGAGACCGACTTCTTCCACAAGAGCCAGATGCTGTACGGGATCGACTTGGCCAAAGAGGCGATCGCGAAGAGCGCTCGGGTCGTGGTGGTCGAGGGCTACACCGACGTGCTGGCGCTGCATCAGGCGGGGATCGGCGAGGCGGTGGGCGTGATGGGCACGGCGATCACCGAGGAGCAGGTGGCTGCGCTGTCCGGCATGGTCGACGAGGTGGTGCTGGCGCTCGACGCCGATTCCGCCGGCCAGGAGGCGATGCTGCGCGCCCAACGGGTCGCCGCGGGGCGCAAGATGAGACTGCGGGTGGCGGCGATGCCCGAGGGTGTGGACCCCGCCGAGATGATGGCTGCGGAGGGTGGCGCGGAGCGCTTCGCGGCGCTGGTCGAGGGCGCGGTCGACCTACCCGCCTTCCAGATCGGGCTGGTCTTGGATGGGACCGACGTCTCTTCTCCAGCCGAGCGCGACCGGGCTCTGAGCGAGGTGGCGCCGATCCTGGCCGGGATGGGGGAGACGGCAAGCCGCGACGACCTGGTGCGGCGAGTAGCTGGCCGGCTGGACCTGGAGCCGGCGCTGGTGATGGGTCGGGTGACCTCGGCACGGCCGCTGAGTGGCGGCTCGGCGGAGCCGCCGCGGCGGGGTGCGCCTGCCGCACCCCAGGTGCGCAGCGGTGGCGAATTGACCTCGCGCGAACGGCGCGAGCGTGCCCTGCTGGCGATGTGCATCGCGCTGCCCGAAGAGGGCAAGGAGTACATGGCCCGCCTCACCGAGGAACATCTATCGGGGAGCGGCGCCCGGGTCGCCGCCTGGCTGCGCGAGCATCCGGAGGACCCAGCGTCCAACCTCCCGCACGACGACGACCAGCTCGCCGGCCTGATCGCCGAGCTCGTCATCCTCGCCCACGACGAGCCCGCCTCGGCCGAGGCAATGGAGCTCAACTACCTCCTGCTGGAGCAGCGCCGCCTCGAGTCCCAGATCGCCGCCGCCGGCGAAGCAGACGACTACGAGCGCCGCGCGGTGCTGAGCCGGGAGCGCGCCGCGTTGGTGGAGCGCATAGCCCGCACCGAGCGCGTCGGGGGTTAGCCGTTACATTTCCCTGCTGCGTTCCGGGGTAGCTCAATTGGTAGAGCACTCGGCTGTTAACCGAGTTGTTGTGGGTTCAAGTCCCACCCCCGGAGCTTTCTTCAGGCGAGCGCGTGCTTTTGAGCCAGCTGCTCGACCAGTTCGGCGCCCCGCTCGGCCCCATCGTGCTCCTGCGCCCAGGTGGCGAGCTCACCGGCGCGAGCGGCGAACGACGGATCGCCGAGAATGCGGCGAGTTGCCCAGCGCAGAGGCGAGGGGCGGCAGAGCCGCCAGGGGAGCGAGAGGCCGGCCTTGGCCCAGCTGACCCGCATCGCGGTCTCGCTCATGTCACCGATGAAGGGGCTGATCAACAGTGGCGTGCCCGCCGCGAGAGCCCGGGCGACGGTGCCGTGGCCACCATGCGAAATCACCAGCGAGGCGGCGGGCATCAGCTGGCTGTAGCTGAGCCAGTCGACAAGGATCGCGTTGCCGGGCACCTCGATCGGGCTCTGCGGCACGACGCGGTTGGTCGTCGCCACGACCCGCACCGGCTCGTCGGCCAGCGCCTCGAGCGCGGTGCGGACGAGGTGGTTGTGAGAGTCGTGAGCCGTGCTCGGCGCGACCAGGACGAGGGGATCGTCGCCGGGCGGCAACTCGATCTCCGGGTGGGGGACCTCGAAGCTCATCGGCCCCGTCACCTGAACCCCGGCCGGCCAATGCCGCGGGTACTCGAGCTGCGGGAAGGTGCCGACCAGAGCAAGGTCGAGGCTGATTCCGCCGTGGAAGCGCTCGGTGGGGGGCAGGCCCAGGCGTCCCCGCTGCCGGTTGAGGTCATTGCGCCCCTGCTCCAGTCCGACGTTCAGCGCCCGCTGCCCGGCTCGCCAGACGCGGCGACCCAGCGGCGTGCGCGGCGGCTGCAGGCCGACCGCGAAGAATGGCAGTCCGGGTTCGACCACCGGATAGATGTGCGGGATCAGCGTCGCCAGCGGCACGCCCGCGAACTCAGCCGCAAGCGCCGGCGCCAGGGTGAGGATGTCGCTGACGACCACATGGGGGCGCATCTCCTCCAGCAAGGGCAATAGCGCCCGAGCCGCCTCGGCGGCATGGGTCCCTTCTGGTGAATCGGGATCCGGCGGGGGGAACATGCGGTATTCCTCCGCCGCGGCGAAGCCCAGGCCGGCGCCCTCGACCGCGGCCCGTCGCTCCTCCCAGGTCTCGATCGTCACCTCGTGGCCGCGCCCGGCCAGGGCTCGACCCAGGGCTATGGCAGGAAAGACGTGGCCCGGATCGCCGAAGGCAGCGACCAGGAACCGACTAGGGGGTATCGAGGCCCTCACCGGGGCGGGTGAAGACGATCTCGGGTACGTGGCAGTTGGGCGAGACGAGCAGCAAGAACTTCACCGCCTCGCCGATGTCCTCCGGCCGGATCATCTCCTCGCCGGGAACCTGCCCCTTCGCGAACTCGGTCATCGGCGTGTCGACGAAGCCCGGCGCCAACGCCGTGCACTGGATGCCGGCGCTGCCGACCTCACGGTGGGTCGACTGGGTGAAGTTGATCACCGCGCCCTTGGTCGCAGCGTAGATCGAGAGCCAGGCCTGCCCGGATTTTCCCGCGATCGAGGCGGTGTTGACGATCAGCGCCTTGCCGTGCTCGCCGCCGGCTTCGCGCAGCATCGGCAGACCCTCGCGCGTGCCGATGATCAGCGCTCGCAGGTTGACCCCGAGCTGCATGTCGAGGTGCTTGGTCTGGATCTCCTCCATCGGTGCGCCGATTCCCACGCCGGCGTTGTTGACGAGCACATCGAGGCGACCGTAGGCCTCCCGGTGCTTGGCGAAGACGCCTACCACGTCCTCCTCGTCGGTCATGTTGGCGGCGACGCTCTGTACCACCAGCCCGCCGGCGCGCAGCTCCTCGGCGGCGGTCTCCAGCTTCTCCGGCCGTCGCGCGGAGACCGTCAGTGCGTATCCCTCTTCGCCGAGCGTGCGGGCGATCGCCAGCCCGATCCCGCTCGAGGCTCCCGTGATCAGTGCTGCTCGATCCGCCACGTCACTCTCCTCATGCTCGTCGTTCGTCGGCGCACGCACCCTATATGGCCCTCGCGGCCCTTCGCCGAATAACATGATCGATCCGCATGCCCCGGCGCCTTGCCACAAGCGCTCTTCCCTGCCTATTAGTCGCCGCCCTCCTCGTGGCCGGCTGTGGCAGCTCCGACTCGTCCACCTCCGGGGGCGGGACTGCAGCGAGCAAGCCCGCGCCGCCCAAGAGCGACTTCCCCAAGGTCGAAGGAAGGACCTTGGGTGAAATCGTCAAAGCCGTGGACTCGCACGCCGAACTGGTCGTCTCCCCGGCCGCCCTCGCCTTCTACAAAGGCGAGAACCGCTATCCGTTCGGCGTCTTCCATGTCGATCGCAGCCAGGTGGATGACGCGAAGGTCGCCCTCTACATGGCAAGGGTGCCCCATGTGGAACCAGCCGGCGACGAAGCCGCCGGGAATGGCAAGAAGAAGGGAGCGGTGGCACGCGCCCGCACCGAAGCGCTCGAACAGCCAGCCAAGGGCCCCTATCCGGCGGCGATCGAGAGCCTCGCCACCCAGCCGGCCTATCGCGCCCAGACCACGACCAGCGATCCTGACGCGGCGACCATCGTCTACACGACCGACCTCGACTTTCCGAGCAACGGCGAGTGGCGGATAGCTGCACTGATCAAGCAGGGGGACGAAACCGTTGCGACGCTGCTGCCGAGCGCCTCGGTCGGCGAGTTCAAGAGCGTTCCGAAGGTGGGGCAGAAGGCGCCGAAGATCCACACGCCAACCCCGGCGGACGTCGGCGGCGACCTTTCCAAGATCACTACGCGCATCCCGCCCGACACCCAGAACCGGGTCGATTACGCGAACGCGCTGGGCAAGGAACCGATCTTCCTCTTGTTTGCGACCCCCCAGTTCTGCCAGAGTCGGGTGTGCGGCCCGGTCGTCGACGTGGCCGAGCAGGTCAAAGAACAGTACGACGACAAGGCCGCGTTCATCCATATGGAGATCTACAAGGACAACGATCCGAGTAAGGGCGTGAGACCGCAGGTGCGGGCGTTTCACCTGCCGAGTGAGCCGTGGCTGTTCGCGATCGACCGCAAGGGCGTGATCCAGGCGGTGGTCGAGGGGGCTTTCGGCGTCGAACGCATGACGAAGATCGTGGAAGAGGTGACGGGGGAATGAGCGAGAAAACGGCACCCGATCCGGAGCTGCTCAAGTCGTTTGCCGAAGAGGCGCGGCGCCGCTGCGACGTGATTGCCGCCGGTGTAGCCACCGAGACCGAAGACTTCGAGACCCTGCGGGCCGAAGCACACGCGCTCAGGGGGACCGCAGGAGCAGTTGGCCTCCGCCGCCTCGCCGAGCTCGCCGGCCTGATGGAATCGGACCTCGCCGAAGCGAAGAAAACCGGCGTCCTCCGCGGTGGCCGCTCCCATCAGATCGCCGACGCGGCCAAGGCCCTCTCCGAGGGAGCCAACGCTGCAGCCGAGGGCCAGGAAGAGCCCCCGGACGTAGGCCGCTCCCTGGCCCAGCTCTTCAGTGCCTGAGCGAGCAACGCCAGCCCATCGCACGCTACCCTCGCCATCTCCGGGGCGGTAGCTCAGTTGGTTAGAGCAGCGGACTCATAATCCGTGGAGCGCAGGTTCGAGTCCTGCCCGCCCCATCGAGAAACGGCTCTAGAAAGCGATGCAACGCAACTTCTCATTGGTCGCGACAAGACTTGGTCCCCAAATTGGTCCCGAGCTCCCGGAACTGGCAGGGCGATGCCCGAGTTGAGGCCGGCACGCGGGTACACTTGGCCTGTGAGCGGAACGGTGGACTTGACGATCATCTACGAGGACGGAGACGACGGCTGGGTCGTCGCTTCGGTCCCTGCCGTGCCAGGCGTGCTCAGTCAGGGTCGCACGCGTGACGAGGCGCGCGAGAACGTCCTTGACGCCTTGGCGCTCATGGTTTCTCCGGAGCCCGGGGACGAGCGTGAGCGTGAGCTGCTGCACCTCAAGGTCGCGTGAAGCGACGGCAGCTGGAGCGGCACCTACGTGCCCACGGCTGTCAGAAGATCGACGAGGGCGGCAATCACGCCCGATGGGCATCGCCCAGTGGCCCGCGCTCGACCGTGCCCAGGCACCGGGAGATAGATCATCGCCTCGCGCGCTCAATCTGCAAACAGCTCCAGATTCCGCCGCCTGAGGGTTCGCGGTAGAGGCGAGAGTTGATGGATCTCCTCGTGAAGGAGGATGGGGCCTGGGTGCCGGCGGCGCCGGTTGGCTTTCAGACGGAGGCTGAGTTTCAGGACTTGGTGCAGCAGACGTTCGAGCGCACTCTGACGTCCCAGGGTGATCGCCCCACCGTCATCGCCCGCGAGGTCTCGACTCCCGAGGGAGGGCGCATCGACGTCGTAGCGGTCGATCAGGACGGCGTGATCACTCTCTGCGAGTGCAAGCTGGACCGCAACGCGGGGTCACGGCGAGAGGTGCTGGGCCAGATCCTTGAGTACGGCGGCTCGCTCCACGGAATGAAGTTCGGAGATTTCCGGCGCTTGGTCTCTGATCGGATCGACTCCGATCTGGTCGACGCTATGCGCGAACGTGCCGGAGACGACTTCGACCCCGTTGCATGGGAGGACACCGTTGCTCGGAGCCTTACGGCCGGAAGCTTCCGGCTCGTCATTGCCGTCGACCAGCTGACGGACGTGCTGAAACAGACTGTTCTCTACCTGAACGAGAGGGCGAGCTTTTCCGTAGTCGTTGCCGAGCTTCGCCGGGTTGCCCATGCTGGGATCGATGTGCTGGCGCCAAGCCTCTTTGGCGAAGAGGCCGCCCAGCGAAAGCTCCCGCGGCGGTCCACGTCGCCTACGGTGCGTGACGCCGACACGGTGATCGTGGCGGCCAAGATCGCCTATCCCGAGTTCCAAAGGCTGAGTGCTTATGTTTGTCAGCCGAAGCGAAGCTTCCGAGACGGTGTCCGTTTCTTCGGCTTCTACAGCGAGCGGACCATTCACCCGGTATTTCCTGCGATTGTCGAACGCCGCCAAGATCTCCTCTTCACTCACGAGGAAATCGAGCGCCTACGCAACGGCGACGAGCGAGACAGGCAGGTTGCCGATGTTGTGGAAAGTGCGCTCGACGGGTCTGTCGAACGGCATGAAGGAGAACGCGGGCAAGTGGTTCTCCTCGACTTGGAGGGTGGCTTCGCGCTCGACCAGGGCATCCGCCACGAGGGATCAGGGGCTTGGACCCAGGGACAGCGATACAGCAAGTCCGATTCCCTGAAGACGGAACCCGGGACGACGGACGACCTCGCGGCGGCAGAGGGATAGCCACCGGCGGAGGAATCGTGAGCGAGCAGCCAAAAATTCGACTCGAAAACTTGGTCCCGAAATTGGTCCCCGACTCCAGCAAACTCAGGCGAACTCCTTGGACGTGATTCGCTCTATCAGACCAGATTCGGCCCTATAGACGGCTTCCAGCTCGACTCATAATCCGTCGGTCGAAGGTTCGAGTCCTTCCCGCCCACTCAGGTAGCCGCTGGATCAGGCTTTTGATCTTCAGGCTGTAGCTGGGCAAGTGGTACGGCTTGCGCTTCGACGTCAGAGATTAGCTCCATGACCCGGCCGTACATCGGATCTGACTCGAAACACAATCGGACCGTGAAGCGATCCGTCCCACGATCCCAGAGCAGACAGTAGTCTCCTTCCCAGAGCGCTAGATCAACCAGTGAACTCGGTAGCTGATGCTGCTCAGCGAGCGCGCGAAGATCCTGGCCGTCGACGTAAAGTAAGCGCGCTTGCCATTGATCATGAATCTCTTGAAGGCGCTTGGCTGCGTCAGGGTTTGCGGTGATATCCGCCGCAAGATCCTCATAGGCGGAGGTAACCACCCTCAATCGCACTCCGGGCTCATAACTATCGAGATGGCGAATGTAACCAGCCCATCGATTGAGATATTCGCTTGGCACCGTTGCGTCGAAACCCACATAGACCCCCCATGCGTTGGAGAAAAACGTGGGTATCCAGCCTGCGACCTCGCCAACATCTGCGATGGCTAGGGACAAGCCCGCCCCGCTCTGAAGCGACTTGAGCTGTTCATGCATTTGGCGCAGCGACGTAACCAGGTAGTCCCGAGCAAAAATACGGGAATGAGGTCGCGCGGTACGTGAGATTCCAGCTACCTCTGCGAACACTGGCCCGAGAGCCACAATGACGAGGAGAAGTGGAATCGAGGCACCGGCGAGGAGAAGCAGTATCTCGACGGCGGCAACGCCCAAAAGATCATTTGGGATACCTCCGAAACCGACAATGAGGGCGATTTGCGCAAGCAAGAAAAGAGCTAAGCCGAGAGCAACCGGGCCGGCCAACGGATGTCGCTCGGTAGAGAGCAGCAGGCGCTGGGCGATGGAATCCAGGCAATGCACGAGTCGTGTCATTACGTGTATAATGACAGCCCGATGGCGGCTTCAGCAAGGCGGATAAATGTGACCCTTGATGAAGAGCATGCGAGCAAGCTAGCCAGGCTTGCTGAGCGAGCTCACATTCAAGAGGGAACGCTTGCGCGCTCACTACTTTCAACGGCCCTGGATGATGCCGATCCAGATGTCGCACGAATCACCGAGATTCTGGACGCGATCCCCGGCGCATGGGAGCGGACGCAGGAGGGGGTTTCTCAGGCCTCCCGAGGCGAAGGAACGCCGCTCGACGACCTGGCGCGCTGAGTGGCGCAGATCATCATCACCCCGCGAGCCCAGCGGGACGTGAATGAGGCGATGGCAAACCTGGGCCTTCCTGCTGGCACCTGGTCTCGTATCGCTCGTTCGCTGAGAGTTCTCGAAACCTTCCCGTTGGCCGGTGTCGAACTAGCGGGTCGGTGGGCGCCGACTCGGTTTGTGCTCGGCCCTTGGTCCTGGATGATCCTGCTCTATCGCTACGAGAAATCATCCGATGAGGTCCACGTTGTCGCGGTGCACGACGCTCGATCGATGACTTCAGCCACAGCGAGCCGGCCTTGAACTTGGTCCCGAAATTGGTCCCGACTCCACCGGACTCAGCCGAACTCCTTGGACGTGATTCCTCTATCGGCCTGATTCGACTCTATAGACGGGTTCCGGCGCGACTCACAATCCGTGGAGCGCAGGTTCGAGTCCTGCCCGTCCCACTATCGCGCGAACAGATCATCGACAGCTTTGCGGAATGAGGCTGGATCAATCGCAGGGAAGCGGAAAAGCTCGGGTTCGATTGCTTTGAACTGGATGACAGCCTCGGCTGGGTTCACCAGGCCTGCGGCGATCATCTCTTGGATGTCGTGAATGTCCTGATCGTGTCCACGCTCTGCCTTTGAGAGAGCCTGGGCAACGGGATCGAAATGGTGGAATGAGAGCTTGCCCTCCCGGCGGATCGGCGGGCTTCGATCCTCCCAGCCCTCGGGTAGAGGGATGAAGTCGGATGGCGCTGCCAGCTCGACGTTGAGGAGTCGGCTGGCTCGCGCACGCGGCCGCCCGCTCGAAGCTGATAAGTCGACGGATCAACGCGTTGTAGGCAGAGTGGCCTGCGTCGCCTTTCTCACGGGCTAGCAGCGAATAAAGCTTGTGCTCGGGGGAGGCGATCGTCTTTGGCAGCTCGATCCCCACAGACCGCAGACGCGGGGCGCCGATCGACACCAGCAGAGCCTCGGCGGATTCGCGTCCGGCATTTAGGTCTGAGACGCCCCGCTGGATCAGGCCGGCGCCCGGCAGGGTCCCTAGCTCTGCGGAGGTCATGGTCCGGTGAGGGTAGCCGGAGTCTCTACCGTTGGTGTCATGCCTGACGCTTCTGAGCTCGACGACTTCGAGGCACTGGTCGTGGATGCGATCGATCGGCTGCCCGACGAATTCCAGGAGGTGCTGGCGAACGTCGCTGTCGTCGTGTCCGATCTCGGAGCCGGGGAGCACGCATATGGCCAGTACTTCGGGGATGGCATTGCGCGCGAACGTTACGAGGACCGGATCGTCATCTATCGCGACACGCTGGAACGCGACTTTGGCCACGACCAGGATCTGCTCGCCCGCCAGGTCGAGCGGACCTTGCGTCACGAGCTCGCTCACCACCTCGGCTGGGATGAGCGAGGCGTGGGAGGCCTCGGCCTCTGAGGCCGCGATGCGGAAGCTGATCTACTCGATGGGGGTGTCGCTGGACGGGTTCATCGCCGGGCCGGACGGTGAGATCGACTGGACGGCGCCGGATGAGGAGCTGCATCGGTTCCACAACCAGCAGGCGCAAGAGCTGGATGCCCACTTCTGTGGCCGGCGACTCTACGAGGAGATGGTGTACTGGGAGACCGCCGAGGAGACCCCGTCGGCCTCGGAGTACGAGCTCGAATTTGCCCGCATCTGGCAAGCCCTGCCGAAGATCGTGTTCTCGACGACCCTCGAGAAGGTCGAGGGCAACGCCAGGCTGGCCAGTGGCGGTCCTGTCGAGGAGGTCTCCAGGTTGAAGGAAGGGTCAGGCAAGGATCTGGCCGTCGGTGGCGCCGGCCTGGCCGCTGCCGCGATGGAGTTGGGCCTCGTCGACGAGTTCCGGCTATTCGTCAGTCCGGTGGTGCTGGGCGGCGGCACGCCTTTCTTTCCGAACCTCAAGGAGAGGATCGGTCTGGAGCTGATCGAGACCAAGACTTTCGGTTCGCGTGTCGTCTACGTTCGCTACCGGCGAAAGTAGACGCGAACTTATACTCGCCCCCCGTGGAGTCCTCCCAAGCCGAGCTGCTGAACAAGGAGGGATTTGCCACGTTTGCGGAGCGTGCCGGAGAGGATGCGGCCGTGGTGATGCTGAACCTGCTCGCGTTCAAGCCCGATGGGGGGCGAGAGCGGTACGAGGAATACGGCGAGGCTGTGGCCCCAGTCGCTCGACGGAGGCCTTGGTCAGGGGTGAGCTGCACCCGATGGATCCGGCCGGTTAGCCGGCCACTTTCACCTCGTCGAGGGCGACCTTGCCGCCGACCTCGATCCGCCCATCGGCGAGTGGCCGGCAGAGCAAGACCGAGCCGTGGCCTTGGTGGATCGTGATCGGCCGGGCCAGCCGGGCGCAGAGAGCGATGGCGGCGGAGCCCGTTGCCTCGTCCTCGGCGATCCCGGCTTCGGGGACGAAGGAACGGGCGCGGATCGTTCCCGCCGGATCGTCGATCCAAGCCCAGGCGTAGACATTGACCTCTTGCGCAGAGGCGGACAGGCCTCGCACCGCGGCCGGCGAGTCCAGCTGGCGGAAATCGAACCGAGGCGCCCACTCGGGCTTTGCCGCGACGAAAGTCATGTCGTCGGCGTAGCGCACCTCGACCTTCCCGACCGGAGGTTGCAACGCCTCCACCGGCGCTCCCTCTCGCGCCAGCAGCCAGGCAGTGCCTACCGTCGGGTGGCCGGCGAAGGGAAGCTCGACTCGCGGCGTGTAGATGCGGAGCCGGCCGGCGGCAGGGTCGTCGACGAAGACGGTCTCGCTGAATCCCAGCTCAGCCGCGACGTTCTGCCGGTCGGGCTCCGCCATCTGCTCCCCCTCGAGAAAGACGCCAAGTGGGTTGCCCCACTCGCCCTCCTCGTTGACGAAGACGCGAAGGACGTGCAGGGCGGGCACCGATCGATCTTAGGTGCGAATATCGCATCTGCTTCGTGTCGGTTTACCAACGAGAGGAGTCGAAGTGTCGGATCAAGGTCTGAAGCAGCGCTGGGGGCGGCGCGCTCCGGCGTTCCTGGTTGCCCTGTCGATTGGGGTTGCGGGCATCGCTTGGGCGGGCTGCGGTGGCGGTAGCGACAGCGACACCAGCACCGGCGAAGTCCAAGAACGAATCGAAAAGGCTGCCGAAGAAGCGAAGCAGGGACTTGAAAAGGGCTCCGAAGAAGTGAAGAAGGGCTTCAAAAAGGCTGAAAAGGAAGCGAAGAAGGGCGTCAATCAGGGTTCAGAGCAGGCGCAGAACGGAGCTCAGCAAGGCTCTCAGGAAGCGCAGCAGGGGATCGAAAGGGCCAAGCGGGAAGCGCAGAAGGGGATCGAAAAGGGCAAGGAAGAGGCGCAGAAGGGCATCGAAGAAGCCGAAAAGTACGGCGGCGGCTACTAAGTGTCTTGCGCCGGAATTCGCCGGGAGTGACGGGCTCCCGGCGGATGCGCTTACTCAGCGAACGGTGCAGTTTCGGGTCAGCGTGGTGACGATCTGCTGCCCCCCCGCAAAGGAGAAAGTTCCGCGGGTGAAGGAGAAGATCGCTCCTGGAAAGCCCGACGGGGCGGCGCAGCGAGCGCTGAGGAAGCTGTAGCTCTTGCCACGATATTCGTACCTGCGGTTGAAAATTAGTGAGACGTGGGTGACGTAGCCAAGGTCCGATGCAAGGCGGGGGATTTTCGCCGAGAGAACCGTGCCGAACTTCCCTCGCGCCGGGTGCCGGATCGTGAAGGCGAGCACCACGGTTACCTCCGCCGGGCTGGATCCGTGGATGTGCAACAGAATCGCTGGACGTCCACGTGAGCGGCCGTTGAAGGCAAGCATCTTGCCGTGGACCGGGAACGGTGCGCGATCTGGGAATTGGACATTGGCGGCGAACTGGCCGCGACCGACCAAGGCTGGGCGGCAGCGTTCGAGGGCGGCCTGAGTATTAGTGGACTCGAGCAACCCGGGATTGCAGGCGGGCAGGCCGATGGTGGAGATCTGGCCGTAGCGGTTCACCTCGAACGAGATCCGGCGAAGCTGTGGCGGCCGTTTCCCATCTGAGGTTTTGATCGAGGTATCGAGGTTGACGGTGACCGGCACGGCGCGGTCGCGCGGCAGAGAGCGAGGGGTGAACCCTCCACCGAAGCTGACGAACAAGCCATTTTCGCCGGCGAGCTCCGCACGGGCAATTGCGGCGCTGAAGAGTGCCGTGGCAAGCAGCAGCCCTATGACAGCGATGCGCTTCATTCCCACCTCTATGACCAATTCTATTCCCGGGACCTAGCCGGCCCGCGGTGGTTGGGTTAAGACATATTGCGGCGATGGTCGGGTTACAGTCCCGCCATGAAGCCGAGTGGGCGCTGGATCGAGCTGTCCGGGGGAGACGAGTTCGCCGGCTACCGGATCGAGCGGAGCCTTGGCCGCGGCGGCATGGGCGTCCTCTATCTGGCGATCGAGCCGGGGCTGGAGCGCCGCGTAGCGCTGAAGCTGATCGCCCCGGAGGCGGCCGCCGACGAGGTCTTCGCCCGTCGTTTCGCCGAGGAGTCGAAGATCGCTGCATCGATCGAGCACCCCAACGTGGTGCCGATCTACGCGGCGGGAGAAGAGGACGGCATCCCCTACATCGCGATGCGCTACGTCTCGGGCTCCGATCTTGGCCGCAGACTGGCGCGCGAGGGCCGGCTCGAGCCGGTGGCGGCAGCGGCGCTGATCGCCCAGATCGGCAGCGGCCTCGATGCGATCCACGCCGCCGGCCTTGTCCACCGTGACGTCAAGCCCGCCAACGTGCTGCTCGATGAGACCAGCGGCGAGGACCACGCCTACATCACCGACTTCGGCGTGGCCCGCAACGTCTCAACCGAGTCCGGCCTGACCCAGACGGGGCGCTTCGTCGGCACCCTCGACTACGTCGCCCCAGAGCAGATCTCCGGTGGCGCGGTCGACGCGCGCGCCGACATCTACGCGCTCGGCTGCCTGCTGTTCAAGTTGCTGACCGGCGAGGTGCCCTATCCGCGCGACGGTGAGGCGGCGCGCCTCTACGCACATCTCAACGACCCGCCCCCGGCGCCCTCGCTGCACGCGACCGCAGTGCCGATGGCGCTCGACGACGTTGCGATCCGGGCGATGTCGAAGGCACCCGAGGACCGCTACCCGTCTGCCGGCGATCTCGGCCGGGCCGCGGTGGCGGCGTTGAGCGGATCGCAGCCCGACCTTCCCGAGCGCACGGTCGCGACCGGAGCGGCAGCGACGCAAACGGCGGAGACGATCGCGCCGAAAGCAGAGTCGTCCGGCCCGCAGACCGCTGCAACCAGGCGACTGGAGCCGGATGGCGGCGACAGCAAGGGCGGGCGCACGTGGTTGGCACTGGCCGGCGGCCTGGTCGTAGTCGCCGCGATCGCCGTCGCCATCCTCTCGCTCGGCAGCGGTGGAGGCGGTGGTGCCGACAGGGGGACTGCGAGCAGCGGCAACTCCAAGACGAAGACCGCGAGCGGAGAAGGAGGATCTACCGCCAAGCGGCAGCCGCCTCCGTTGTCGGGGAGCGAGCTGATCGCCAAGGCCGATGCGATCTGCGCGGACAGCCAGACTGCCTTCAGGGAAGCGAGGTTCGGATTCTTCGCAGCACGGAACGAGGAAGTGCCCGATGTCGCCTACTCCGAAGCGCTGGTCGCGATCTCCAGCCCGGCCGTCAAGCGCTTCCAAGCCCTCGATCCACCGCCGAGCATGCGTCGCTCCTACGAGCAATACGTCGCGGCACAACAGCGTGTCCACAAGTACGACGTGCAAGCGCTGCGCGCCGCGCGCACCGAACATAGCGGCGAATACCTCGCGGCCCGCGAACGCCGCGACAACGAGGCACAGGAACGCTATGACCTCGCCCGCAAGGTCGGCCTGAAGACTTGTAGCGCCAACCCTGGCTAGGGATTTGCTACTCGCCCATCGCCTTGATCACCAGCCGCTTCGGCCGCCGGCCATCGAACTCGCAGTAGAAGACCTGCTGCCAGGGGCCGAGGTCGAGGCGGCCGGCGGTGACCGGCAGGATTGCCTGCTGATGGACGAGCAGGTTCTTGAAGTGGGCGTCGCCGTTGTCCTCGCCGCCACGATGGTGTCGATAGTCGCCACCCCCTGGCGATAGTTCCTCGGCGACCCGATTGGCCGGCGTCTTCCAGCTCGGCGGCGCGATTTTGTCGAGCCACTCCATGACGTCCTCGTGCAGGCCGGGCTCGTCGTCGTCGACCCAGATACCGGCGGTGATGTGCATCGCCGAGACCAGCACCATGCCCTCTGCGATCCCCGCCTCGTCGACCGCAGCCTGCACCTCCTCGGTGATGCGGATCAGCTCACGCCGCTCGGCGGTCTCGAAGGTCATGTAGGCGGTGTGCGTCTTCATCAGTCTCCTTTCCGGTCGGTAGTCCCTCCCGGATTCGTCACCCGTTCGGCTCGCTGGCGCACTTCTTCCACCGCCTCGCGGGTGGTGGCGACAGCCTCTTCGGTGACCGCCGTGACCCCATCGCTGGGCTTGCCGCCGACGATGTCGCGGAAGGCGTTCTTGAAGCGCTCGGTGTGGCGGTCGGGCTTGAAGCGCTCTTCGGCCTTGGCCTGCTTGGCCGGGTTGCGCTCGCCATAACGACGACGTCCCCAGGGAGATCCGGGCTTGCCGATTCGCAGCGCGCCGTAGAGCGCGATCGGGAAGACGAAGAAGCCGATCGAGCCGTGCAGGACTCGCTGCTTCGCGAAGCAGAGGGCGACGAGGGCGAAAACGAAGGCCGCGCCGAGGATGCTGACGATCGTCTCCTCGAAGGAGCCCGTGTCGAAGCTGAACGGGCTGAAGCCGAGCAGGATCAGCATCATCCCGGCGGCGGCGATCACCGTCGCATCGATCGAGGCGCGACCCTCCTCTGCCCAGTAGACGTCGTCGAGGTAGACCCAGAGCGCGAACTCGTCGATCGTCAGGCCGGCACCGATGCCGAAGAGGAAGGCGCAGATTTCCGCGTAGGGGGTGTCGCCGAGCGCCGCCAGCCCCAGCGTGCCGGCGATCATCATCGTCACGATTCCGAAAACGAGGTGGTGGACGTGGACGCCGCCGTCGCTGACGACGCTGCCCGGCCACCAGGTCACGCGCGGGCTGCGCATCAGGCGGGTGCTCATCCGAATGAAGGCGAAGGAGAGGATGAAGCCGACGAGGACCAGGAAGAGGCCCTGTTTTTCATCGGCGAGAATCTGGTCGTTCCAGAAGTCGCTGAGGATCGATGCGGTGGTCATCATCCGGGCGGGGACGAGTGTAGACGCGGACTCGACCCATCCTTGGCGGCGATCAGGTCGATCGAGAGCAGTACCGCCGCGACCGCGTAGAAGGGCGTCAGCACGATGTTGGTAGCGGTATCGGTCAGCCACTCGGCGACGAGCGAGTCGCCCAGCAGCGCATGAGTTCCCGCCGTCGCCAGGTTGGTCAGCCCGTCGCTGACGATCTCGATCGGCACCAGCACCGCCAGCACCAACCAGAAGTGACCGCGGACCAGGCTGAAGCTGCGGGCCAGGGCGTCGCGCACGCCGCGATGCTCTATCTCCACCACCGGGGCGGCGAGGCCGAGATAGACGAAGACGAGGACTCCCGGGATGACGAAGGCGACCACGCCAAAGGCCACCAGCACGCCGAAGATCAGGTCGACGGCGATCAGCGTCCCGTAGCCGATCGTGCCGGCGACCTCGCGCAGTGAAGGCGGCTCTCCGTCATGGGGGTGGGTCAGCGCGATCGCCACCGCGCCGGTGTAGAAAATCTCGCCGAGCAGCCCGGTAGTAACCAGCAGCAGCAGGGCCAATATGGCCCCGAAGATCTCGAGCCCGCTGTCGACGTTCAGCGAGGTGGCCTCCACGTGCACCGGAATCGCGTGGATCAGGCCCAGCGGGATGAACACAAAGCAGGCGAGCGGCAGCAGCGTCCCCGCCCAGGCGATGTAGGTGCGCCAGATCCGCCCGTAGATGGAGAAGAGACTCAACCGGCTGTCCATTCAGCGCCGCCGCCGTCGTCCCGACGGGTGGCGGCCGCGCTCCTCTAGCTTCGAGCGCGAGGACTGTGTGGCGGGGACCCGCTTCACCTCGCGCAGGTCCGGCACCAGCAGTTCTTCGGCGCAGCGCCGGTGCCAGTGGTGGTGTTCGGTGCCACCCAGTCGCAGTACGTACTGCACCACCGTGTGCTCGCTGCCGATCGGGATGTCGCCATGGCATCCCGGACAGCGGTAGAGCTTCTGCCCGAAGCTGCGGATCAGCCAGACCTCGTTGCCTTCGTCGTCGTAGCCGCGCAGGCTCCAGCGCTTGCTGGGCAGCCCGGCGCCCTCGTTCATCGCTTCGAGAGCCAGGCGAAGCCGGCGGCCATCGCCACGTTGGCAACTCCCGCAAAGCGCAAAGCAGCCTTTGCACCCGGCCGGCTCAGCGCCGGCGACTCGGACCAGAGTGCGTCGGTTGCGATCTCGGTGCCCCGCAACCAGGCGAGCGCCCACCAGTCGCGTTGCTCGCCGCGACGATCCGCAACCGCGTGGGCGGCGGCGAAGGTGAGCCAGATCGGTCCGCAGCGACGGAGCAGGTGCACGGCATCGGGAGATGGCTCGTCGTGCCCGAAGAACGTCGTCAGCATCGCTCGTGGCGCCGCGATCGAGGCGGTGCCGAGGAGCAGATCGAAGGCGATCATGTTGCGATTGGTGAGGCGAAGGGCCTGCTCAACGGTCATTTCACCCTCCATCCAACCAGATTGGAAGACAAGCGGAAGGGAAAGCATCCGAACCGGCGAAATGGACCGCCGTGACCAAGACCGCAACGAAATCCCCCCAGCTCAAAAGTCTTTCCGAGTACATACAGGAGCGCTTCGACGAGTTCTCCCGCTCGCAGAAAGACGTCGCCCGCTACATCGTCGACCATCTCGACGAGGCAGCCTTCCTCACCGCCGAGGAGCTGGCCAGGAGAGCGAGCACCTCCTCATCGACGGTGGTGCGCTTCTCCCAGGCCCTCGGCTTCGAGGGCTATCCAGAGCTTCAGCAAGCGGCGATCGAGGAGTACCGCAGTGCCACCGTCGCCGGCAGCGGTGCCACGGCCGGCGGAGCGGCGCTCTTCTCCTTCGACCACTCCGAGCTGGAGGGATCGCTCAGCGCCGACTACTCGAATCTGGAGGAAACCGCGCGCAATCTCACTCGCGAGCAGGTCGACGGCGCCGTCGCGGCACTTGCCGAAGCGCAGCGCGTGGTGATCGTCGGCGTCGACCAGATGGCCTTCTTCGCCAGCTACCTGCGCCACATCCTCAGCTTGCTCGACATCCGCGCCGAAATCGTCGCCAGCACCGGCGGCGAGTCACTGCAGAGGCTTGGGCGAATCGACGAGGAAACGCTCGTCATCGTCCTTTCCTGCGGCCGCGCCCATCCGCTGCTGCTGCGGGCGATGAAGCTTGCTGTGCACCGGCGCGCGCGCACTCTGGCGATCTCCGACGCCTCGATGTCCGAGGTCGGCGAGCACGCCGAACAGACTCTCTACTTCTCCTCGAACAGCCCGTCCTTCGCCCGCTCCAACACGGCGCTGATGGCGCTCGTGCAGGGGTTGGCCCATGGCCTGTACGCGCGCGACGAAGCGGCGCACAAAGACCGGATACGTGCTTACAAACTGAAGTAGTCCCGGCCCGCAGGTGGCGCGGAGGGAGGGGGTGTTAGCGGACTCACCCGTCCGAACACCCCCTCCCTCCGCGCCACCCGCGGGAGGGGCGTCTCTCATCCACGTAATATCCGGTCTGATGACTGAGAGAGCGACTTTTAGGGTCAAGACCGGCCTCGCCGAGATGTTGAAGGGCGGGGTGATCATGGATGTGGTCACGCCCGAGCAGGCCCGGATCGCCGAGGCGGCCGGAGCATGTGCGGTGATGGCGCTGGAGCGCGTTCCCGCCGACATCCGCCGCGACGGCGGCGTCGCCCGCATGTCTGACCCGGCGATGATCAAGGGGATCCAGGAGGCGGTGACGATCCCGGTGATGGCCAAGGCGCGGATCGGTCATTTCGCCGAGGCCCAGGTCCTGCAGGCGCTCGAGGTCGACTACATCGACGAGTCCGAGGTGCTGACCCCGGCCGACGAGCGCCACCACATCGACAAGCTCGCTTTCGAGGTGCCCTTCGTCTGCGGCGCGACCAACCTCGGCGAGGCGTTGCGGCGAATCGGCGAGGGAGCAGCGATGATCCGCTCCAAGGGCGAGGCCGGCACCGGCAACGTGGTCGAGGCGGTCCGTCACATGCGCGAGATCGTCGCTGGAATCAAGCAACTGGCGCAGCTCGGGCCAGAGGAGCTGGCCGGAGCTGCCAAGGAGCACCAGGCGCCGCTCGAAGTGGTCCACGAGGTGACTGCGCAGGGCCGCCTGCCGGTGCCGATGTTCTGCGCCGGTGGCATCGCCACGCCCGCGGACGCGGCGCTGATGATGCAGCTCGGCGCCGAGGGAAACTTCGTCGGCTCGGGGATCTTCAAGAGCGCCGACCCCGAGCGCCGCGCACGCGCGATCGTCGAGGCGACCACCCACTTCAACGACCCCGAGCGAGTGACGGCGGCGTCGATCGGCCTTGGCGAGGCAATGCCGGGTCTGGAGATCTCGGAGCTGGCCGCGGCCGACGCTCTCCTGCAGGACCGCGGTGCCTGAGGCTCTCGGGCTGCGGATCGGCGTCCTTGCCATTCAGGGCGGCTTCGAAGCGCACCTTACGAAGTTGCGCGAGCTCGGGTCCGAGACCCGGGAAGTTCGCAAGCCGGCCGACCTGGAGGAACTCGACGGCCTCGTGATCCCCGGTGGCGAGAGCACGACGATTGTGATGGGAATCGAGTCCGCGGGGCTGGGCGAGGCGATCGCCGCCCATCACGCGCAGGGCAAGCCGGTCTTCGGTACCTGCGCCGGAATGATCGTCTGCGACGAGGATCACCTTGGTCTGCTCGACGTGACCGCGCGGCGCAATGCCTTCGGCCGCCAGATGCAGAGCTTCGAGGTGGATCTGTCCGTCGACGGGATCGGCGAGGAGCCGCTGCGCGCAGTCTTTATCCGCGCTCCCTGGGTAGAGCGCTACGGTCCTGGAGTCGAGGTGCTGGCCACCTACGAAGGCCACCCGATAGCGGTGCGCGAGGAAAGCGTGCTCACCTGCGCCTTTCATCCCGAGCTGACCGACGATTCGAGGCTGCATGCACTGTTCATGGCCATAACCACCAAAGCGCGAGGTGAGGCGCGAGAGGGGGCTGAGACGTGAGGGACCTGAGAGTTGCAGGGCTGGCGAAGATCCTGGTCGGCTACTCGACCGAGGTGAAGGAGGGCGAGGTCGTCTCGATCGACGGCGAGAGCGCCGCCGCGCCGCTGCTCTTGGCGGTCTACGAAGAGGTGCTGAAGGCCGGCGCAAACCCGATCGTGAACGTCTCCCTCGATGGTCAGGGCGCCGCCTATTACAAGCACGCCTCGGATGCTCAGCTCGAGTGGATATCGCCGACTTCGGAATGGTTGCTCGAGAACATCGACGTGCGGATCGCCGTCGGCGCCTCGACCAACACCCGTGAGCTCTCCGGGGTGCCGCCGCAGCGCCAGTCGCGCCGCCAGATCGCCACCGGCGAGCTGCTCGGCCGGGCGATGGAGCGCAGCGCCAAGGGCGAGTTCCGTTGGTGCTACACGCTCTTCCCGACCAACGCCTATGCCTCGGATGCGGAGATGAGCCTGGCCGACTACGAGGACTTCTACTACGCCGCCTGCCTCGCCGACGACGAGGATCCGCTGACCGCCTGGCGGCGCGCTTCGGCCGAGACGGTGCGGCTGGCCGAGTGGATCGACGGGCACGAGGAGGTGCGGGTCACGGCACCCGGCACCGACATCAAGCTGGGGATCGCCGGCCGCAAGTTCATCCCCTGCGATGGCCACCACAACATGCCCGACGGCGAGTTCTTCACCGGGCCGGTCGAGGATTCGGTCGAGGGCGAGGTGACCTTCCACCTGCCGGCCGCGATCGGCGGTCGCGAGGTCGTCGGGGTGCGGCTGCGCTTCGAGGCGGGCAAGGTCGTCGACGCGAGCGCCGAGCGGGGAGAGGAGTTCCTGATCCAGCTGCTCGACACCGACGCCGGTGCCCGCCGCCTCGGCGAGCTCGGGATCGGCACCAACTACGCGATCGACCGGGGCACCCGCGAGGTGCTGCTCGACGAGAAGCTCGGCGGCACCGTTCACATGGCGGTCGGCAAGAGCTACCCCGAGTCGGGTGGGGTCAACGAGTCGGCGGTCCACACCGATCTGGTCTGCGATCTGCGCCCCGGCGGCAAGCTCGAAGTCGACGGCGCGGTGATGCAGGAAGACGGCCGCTTCGTGGTTTGAATCACCTGACCGCCGCGGACGTGGGAAGTACTACTGGTTCGGTAAGGGGGATCCGGCGAGCAGGAAGAACCAGCCGACGAAGACGAGTCCGGCGAGAAGCACCGAGCCCATCATCACCGCCTCGACCACCGTGGTCGTCCCGGCTGCGCCGCCGCCGCTGTCGCGCATGCTCTTCAGCCAGCTCGGGCGCATCGGCGCCAGCCGGTTGGTGCCGGTGATCCGCATATAGAGGGCGTTGAGGCGACCGATCAGCCAGGCGTCGAGCACGATCGTCAGGATGATTCCGATTCCCACAACCGCGTAGGGGCCCGCGGCCGGGAACTGGGTCGTGGCGACCTTCGAGCCGATCCAGATCCAGCCCACCGGGATCGCCGTCCACAGCGCCAGGGCGGTGAGCAGCATGACGGCGAAGACGGCGCTGGCCATCAGGCCTCGAAGGGCGCTCGGTGCATGCGAGTGGGCGATCGTCTCCGTGCGCATCCCTTACTCATAGAATGGCAAACGATGTCCGGGCATTCGAAGTGGTCGTCGATCAAACACAAGAAGGGCGCGGCCGACGCTAAACGTGGCAAGCTCTTCACCAAGCTGGCGCGGGCGATCACCGTCGCGGCCCGCGACGGTGGCGGCGACCCCGACAACAGCCCGGCGCTGGCGACGGCGATCCAGAAGGCGCGGGACGCTTCGATGCCCAAGGACAACATCCAGCGGGCGATCGACCGCGGCACCGGTGAAGGCACCGATGCCACGGCGATTGAGAGCGTCGTCTTCGAGGGCTACGGACCGGGCGGCGCCGCGATTCTGGTCGAGGCGCTGACCGACAACCGCAACCGCACCAGCGCTGAAGTGCGCCACGCCTTCAGCAAGCACAACGGCAGCCTCGGCGAGCCGGGCTCGGTCGCCTGGATCTTCGAGAAACGCGGCGTGCTCGCGGTCGACGGCGCCCGCTATGGCGAGGACGACCTGATCGCGGCAATCGACGCCGGCGCGGAGGACGTTCGCGAGGAGGGGGACCTGCTGCGGGTGCTCTGCGAGCCGGCAAGCCTCAGCGCGGTCCGCGACGTGCTGGAGGCCGGCGGGGTCGAGATTCAGTCGGCGGACGTGACGATGGAGCCGAAGAGCACGGTCGAGGTGAAGGGCAACGAGGCAAAGTCGCTGCTGAGCTTGATCGAAGACCTGGAAGACGACGACGACGTCAACGAGGTCCACGCCAACTTTGACATCCCCGACGAGGTGTTGCAGCAGCTCGCTGCATAGCCTCCGCCGCCTCAGGGAGGCATCCGAGTCCCTGGCCAGAATCACTTCCCATGCAAGTCGTGATGGGGATCGACCCCGGCGCCGCCAACCTTGGCTTCGGCATCGTCCGGGTCGAGGGCAATCGCATGGTCGCTCTCGACGGCGGCGTTGTCGAGACGACTGCCGAGCTGCCGATGGAGCGCCGCCTGGAGCGGATCCACGGCTCCCTCGCCGAGCTGATCGCCTGGCACGAGCCGAAGGCCATGGCTGTCGAGGACGTCTTCTTCGGCAAGAACGTGCAGACGGCGATGACCGTCGGCCGCGCCAGCGGAGTGGCGATGCTCGCTGCCGCGCAGGCTGGCATCGCTTGCTTCACCTACACGCCGCAGGCGATCAAGATGGCCGTCTGCGGCAGCGGCGCCGCCGGCAAGAAGCAGGTCCAGAGAATGGTCGGGACCTTGCTTGGCCTGCCTGAGCTTCCAACCCCCGACCACGCCGCCGACGCGTTGGCTGTGGCGATCTGCCACGGCGGCGGCAGCGGTCGCCGTGAGGCCATTGAGATGGCGGAGGGAGTCGCACAGTGATCGCAGCGGTCCGCGGCGAGGTGGTGGTGCGGCGTCCAGACCATGTCGTGATCGACGCCGGCGGGGTCGGTTACCGACTCACGGTCTCGGCCGAGACGCTGAAAGCGGTACCGGCGACCGGTCGCGAGGCCTTCCTGCACGCCGAGTTGGTCTCGCGCGAGGACTCTCTTGCCTTGTTCGGCTTTGCCTCCGAGGAGGAGCGCGATCTCTTCGGGCAGCTGGTGTCGGTCAGCGGCGTCGGGCCGAAAGTCGCGATCGCGGTGCTCTCCGGCGGCCCGGCGCGGGAGCTGTTGCGCGCGATCGCCGCCGGCGACGCGAAACGATTTCAGGCCGCGCCGGGAATCGGCAAACGGACGTCGGAGCGGATCATCGTCGAGCTGCGCGAGAAAGTTGCGGGAGCGTTGGAGGAAGAGGTGACGCTGGCCGCCGGCGACGACGACCCGCGTGCTCTCGCCCGCGATGGCCTTGTCAACCTCGGTTACGCGCCGCTGGAAGCCGAGCAGTTGCTCGACGGGATCGACGGTGGCGACGCCGAGGAGCTGCTGGCCAGTGCCCTGCGCAAAGCTGGGACCGGAAGGAAGGCAGCGTGAGCGAGAAGCGGATCCGCACCCCCGGCATCGACGGCGATGTTGGCGAGCCCGAGGTCCGCATCCATGATGCGCGCGCCGACATCCCCGACGAAGACCTCGACCGCTCGCTGCGGCCGCCGAGCCTCTCCGACTTCGTCAACCAGGTGCAGGTGACCGAGCAGCTGGCAATCTTCATCGAGGCGGCGAAGCGCCGTGGCGAGCCGCTCGACCACGTCCTGCTCGCCGGTCCACCCGGGCTCGGCAAGACCTCCCTGGCCCACATCGTCGCCGCCGAGATGCAGGTGCCGCTGGTTCAGACTGCCGGCCCGGCGCTGGAGCGCAAGGCGGACATCGCCTCCTTCCTCACCTCGCTCGAGCCAAGCAGCGTCTTCTTCGTCGACGAGATCCACCGGCTCGGCCGTGCGGTCGAGGAGACGCTCTACCCGGCGATGGAGGACGGTGAGCTGCCGGTCGTGCTCGGCCAGGGTGCCGGCGCCCGCACCGTAACCCTGCCGCTGCCGCCGTTCACGCTGGTCGGTGCGACCACGCGGGCGGGCCTGCTGACGACGCCGCTGCGCGATCGCTTCGGCGTCAGCCACCGGCTCGAGCACTACGCCCCCGTTCACCTGGCCGAGATCATCGAGCGCTCCGCCGGCATCCTCGAAGTCGAGATCGACGCCGAGGGGGCACGGATCATCGCCGGCCGCTCGCGCGGTACGCCGCGGGTCGCCAACCGGCTGTTGAAGCGGGTGCGCGACTTTGCCCAGGTCAAGGGCACCGGCAGCGTCGACGGTGACGTGGCAGCCGCCGGGCTGGAGATGCTCGAGGTCGATGCCGGCGGGCTCGACCGCAGTGATCGCAGCCTGCTCGACACGGTGGCGACCAAGTTCGCCGGCGGCCCGGTCGGCCTCTCGACCTTGGCGGTCGCGATCGGCGAGGAGCAGGACACGATCGAGGACGTGCTCGAGCCCTATCTGCTCCAGCAGGGCTTGCTGAAGCGCACTCCGCGCGGCAGGGTCCTGACCGAGCGGGCCTACGAGCATCTCGGGATTCCGATGCCGGACCGAGCGCGCAGTCTGTTCTGAGCGGACTCTCAGTAGCCTGTGGTGGGATGCCTTTCTTCATCTGCCCCAACTGCGGGAACAGGGAGCTGAGCGCCGACCGGACAGCCGGTTTCAGCACCCGCCCCAAGGGCTGCTCGAAATGCGGCTTTGGCTTCGTCTTCGAGTTGCTCGACGACTACTACCCGGCGCCGAATGCGGCCTTTTTCGTCTGCGATCAGCAGGCGCGGGTCATCGATGCCGGGCGGGGTAGCTTCGAGCTCACCGGGCTGACCGACGAGGACGTGATCGGCCGTCCCGTGAAAGAGGTCCTCGGCCTGCAGTGGGAAGCCGAGGAAAACGGCGACCCGATCGAGACCTCGCTCGAGTGGGGGGTTCGCTCGCTCGGCAAAAAGGTCTCGGTGAACGCCGAGGGCGATCTTCCCGCCGAAGCCGTCGCCGACGTCTTCCCCGCCTACGACGACGACGGCGGCCTGCTGATCGTCCTGACGCCGGAGAGCTGAGGCGATGAAACGCCGCCGAAATCTCTTCGTGTTGCTCTTCGTCTTGGGGCTGATCGTCGTGTCCGCGCTGGTGGTGGCGAACAAGCCGACCAAGCTCGGGCTCGACCTCAAGGGGGGCGTCGAGCTCGTCTACCAGGGCACCCCGACCGGCCAGGTGAAGGAAGTAAGCGGCGAAGACATCGAACGCTCGATTGAAATCATCCGCGAGCGGATCGACAAGCTCGGCGTCGCCGAGCCCGAAGTCGCCCGCCTGGGCACGACGGAGATTTCGGTCAGCCTGCCCGACGTGACCAACGCGGAGCGGGCGATCGAACAGGTCGGAAGCACCGCCCAGCTCCAGTTCTACGACTGGGAACCCAACCTGATCGGCCGCGAGAAAGCGATCGGAGGCGTGCCGGGGCGGGAACCGCCGGCAAAAGCAGCCGAAGAAGCGAACGAAGAATGGAAAGCCGCCGGGCGCAGCACTTCGAAGAAAGAAAACCAGCAGCTGATCTTCGCCGGTGCCTACGCGACGCCCTACGACGCCGTCAGTCTCGCCGCCGAACAGGAACCGGTTGCCGATTGCACCACCTGCTCGACGACCAGACCGCGCTACTACCTGTTCGAATCGCTGCCGCCGCACAAGTTGATCGCCGGCCCTGAGTTCTCCGAAGAAGACCTCTTCATCTCCGCTACCGGCCGCAAACGGTCGCACAAAGGGATCGTCAAAAAAGTCCCGGCGGGGACGATCGTCATCTCCGAACAGCCTTCCGACCCGAACGGAAAGGTGGTCGAAGGAATCGAGAACGCCGGCTGGTATGCGCTCAAGGACGACCCGGCCCTCTCTGGCACCGACATCACCAACCCGAAGCAGGAAACCGACGAACTCGGCCAGCCCAACGTCACCTTCACCTTCACCGACAAGGGGCAGCAGGCCTTCCAGGACGTCACCCGCCAGATCGCCCAGCGAGGCCAGGCTCGAGCGATCGGCCCCGCCTCCGGCGAACAGGCCGAAGCGCTCTCGGGGCACTTCGCGGTGGTCCTCGACAACGAAGTCAAGACCCGGCCGATCATCAACTTCGCCCAGAACCCCGACGGGATCGACGGTCGCACCGGCGCCCAGATCTCGGGCGGCTTCAACAGCATCCAGGAAGCACAGGACATCGCGACCTTCCTGCAGATCGGCGCCCTGCCGGTCAACCTGAAGCTGATCAGCCAGACCCAGGTCTCGGCGACGCTCGGCACCCAGGCGCTTCACGCCGGGATCAAGGCCGGCGTAATCGGCCTCGTCCTCGTCGTCATCTTCCTGCTGCTCTTCTACCGCGTCCTCGGGCTGATCGCCGTGGTCGCTCTCGGCGCCTACGGGGTGATCTTCTTCGCCCTGGTCAAACTGATCCCGATCACCTTGACGCTGCCGGGGATCGCGGGGCTGGTCCTGACGATCGGGGTCGCGGCCGACTCCAACATCGTCATCTTCGAGCGGATCAAGGAGGAGGTGCGCGCCGGGCGCCCGATGACGGCCGCGATCGCCGCCGGCTACCGCCGCGGCATCGCGACGATCGTCGACGCCAACGTCGTCACCCTGCTCACCGCTTTCATTCTCTTCGTTCTGGCAACGGCAGGGGTCAAGGGCTTTGCCTTCGTCCTCGGCATCGGCACGATCGTCTCGCTGCTGACCGCTGTCGTCTTCACCCAGGCGCTTCTACTCAGCATGAGCCGCTCGCGGCTGCTGCGCTCGCCGGCCGTGTTGGGAGCCGCCCGAGAGCGGATGCGCTGGCACTTCGACTTCATGGGAGCCAGCCGCTGGTTCTTCTCGATCTCGGGCACGATCCTGATCGTCGGCGCCTTCGCGCTCGCCACGCAGCAGCTCAATTTCGGCATCGACTTCGAGTCGGGGACGCGGATCAAGGTCGCGCTGGTCAAACCGACCGACGAGGAAAGCGTTCGCGACGCGCTCGATGCCGCCGGCGTCTCCAGCGAGGAGGTCCAGCAGGTCTCCGATCCCGAACTCGGCGAAAACGTCTTCCAGATCCAGGCGCGCGAGCTTGGTCCCAGTCAGGTGGCGAAGGCGCAGAGCGCGCTTGACTCCGAATTCGAAGTGGCTGAAAACGGCTTCGACAGCACCAGCGTCGGGCCGACCTTCGGTCAGCAGGTGGCAAACAGCGCGATCAAGGCGCTGATCTTCTCGCTGCTGGTGATCTGCGCCTATGTCGCCTTCCGCTTCGATCCGAAGTTCGCGGTCCCGGTTCTGATCGCCATCTTCCATGACATCCTGATCACCGCGGGGGTCTACTCGCTCACCGGCCGAGAGGTGACGAGCGGAACGGTCGCCGCCTTCCTGACGATTTTGGGCTACTCGTTATACGACACGATCATCGTCTTCGACCGTATCCGCGAGAACCTGCCGCGGATGCCGCGGGCAGCCTTCTCGCAGATCGTCAACCGCTCGATGAGCGAGGTGCTGACCCGTTCCCTGGCAACCAGCTTCTCGACCCTTCTGGCCGTCGTCTCCCTGCTCATCTTCGGCGGCGCCACGCTGCAGGACTTCGCCTTCGCGATGCTGGTCGGGATCATCTCCGGTACGTACTCCTCGATCTTCATCGCCTCGCCCGTGCTGACCGCCTGGAAGGAACGTGAGCCGGGCTACGCGCGGCGGCGGGCGCGGATCGCCGAGATCGACGGCACCGTTCCCGCCTTCGCCGACGATGTCGCGCTGGCGAAGCTGAGCGACGACAGCGAGTCCGAAGCTGAGATCGAGGAGGAGCTTGCCGTGGTGGCCGTGGCCGATCCGCCTCTCGCTGACAGGGGCGATCCCTCATCCAATGGCGAGCCCGCCGTCCCGGTCGATCCAGAGACCGCGGCACAGCAGGAGCGCAACGCACAGCGGCGCGAGCGTCGCAAACAACGCCGCAAGCACGGGAGGAATCGTTAGATGACCACCTCCACGACCACGCACACCTGGATGACGCGTGTGGCACTGCGCATCTCTGCGTCCTCGGGTTTGCCTTTGCAACCAGCAAAGGCTGCACCCTGCGTCCTTGATCTGCTTGACCACTCGCGCCCCCAGGCGCACGTGGCCATGAAGGCGGTCATCTGATGGCCCTACTGGTCTGGTTCACGATGGGGATTGCCCTGTGGCACTTCACGGTCTTTCTGCCCGACCGCTTCTGGCAGGGCATCGTCGGTGCCTTCCTCGGCTCGGTGATCGGCGCGATCGTCTTCGGCGCAATCGTCGAGATCGTCTCCGGCCGTGGTCTGGGTACGACCGACGTGGCCACCGCACTGACTGCGATTCCCGGCGTCGCGATCGGGCTCGCGGTGGTCTGGGCGATCGGCGTTCGCTCGGAACAAGCGGCCTGAAACGCGCCGAAATCCGTCCCAGGCGCCTCCTAGCCTGGCTGCGTGTCGGAAACCATCCACGCCTACAAGGCCGAGCCATACGACTATGCCGAGGCGAGAGCCCTGTCGGAGCAGCTCGATCTCAGTGAGCCCGTCGCGATAACCCTGGTTCGTCGTGGCTATCGGACCCCCGAGCAGGCGCGGGCTTTTCTCGAGGCGGACGAGTCGCATTCTCCAGACGAGTTCAACTCGATGGCGGACGTCACCGAGAAGGTCCTCAGGACTATCGATGCCGGCAAGCGGATCACCGTGCACGGTGACTTCGACGTCGATGGTGTCTGCGCGACGACGATCCTGGTCAGCACCCTGCGCGAGCTCGGCGGCGAGTGCGACTGGCTGATCCCCGACCGGATCGCCGACGGCTATGGGCTTAGCGCCGAGAACATGGAGAAGCTGGCTGAGCGGGGGACCGAGCTGCTGGTCACGGTCGACTGCGGGATTACGGCTGTCGAGGAGGTGGCGCTGGCCCGGTCCCTCGGCATGGAGGTCGTGGTTACTGATCACCACCAGCCTGGGCCGGAGCTGCCCAATTGTCCGATTCTGCATCCGGCTGTTGACGGGTATCCGTTTGAGCAGCTTTGTGGGACCGCCGTCGCTTGGAAGCTGGCCTGTTCGCTTAGGGGGGCCTCGGGGGTGGGGTCTCCAGGCTCGCCTTCGCGAGGAGTTCCTGGAGACCCCACCCCCGAGGCCCCGTCTGTGTCCGAGGACGACCTCGACCTCGTGGCGCTGGCGACCGTCGCGGATGTGGTGCCGCTTGTGGGAGAGAACAGATCGCTTGTTAGGCGCGGGCTTGCTGAGGTTCGGCGGGCTCGCAGGCCGGGGATGCGGGCGTTGCTGGAGGCCGCTAAATGCGAGCCGACTCAGGTCGACGAGGGGGATCTGGCGTTCCGGCTGGCACCTCGGATTAATGCTGCCGGGCGGCTGTACCGGGCTGACGCGGGGGTGGAGCTGTTTCTCACCGAGGACGAGGGGCGTGCGGCTGAGATTGCGACGGAGCTGAGTCGGGCAAACAGCGAGCGCCGGTCGACTGAGCGCGAAGTCGACGCGGCTGCTGAGGCGGCGCGGCGGGAGCTGCCTGAGGAGTTGCGGGAAGCGCTTGGCCTGGTTCTGGCCGGTGAGGGATGGCATCCCGGTGTGATCGGGATCGTCGCCTCGCGGCTGGTCGAGCGGCATCACAGGCCCGTTGTGATCATCTCGCTCGATGGCGAGGGGGGTGGGCGGGGATCGGGGCGCAGTATTCCGGGCTTCGATCTGCTTGCTGCTCTTGAGGCCTGCGGTGAGCACCTGGAGAGCTTTGGGGGGCACCGGGCGGCTGCTGGGCTGCAGCTGCGGGCGGAGAATCTGGAGGCTTTTCGTGCTGCGTTTGCGGCTCATGCGGCTTCGGTGCTCGGCCCCGAGGATCTGCGGCGCACCGAGCGGGTCGATGCGATGGTCGGCGGGGCCGGGCTGGGGCTTGAGCTGGCCGAGGAGCTGCAGCAGCTCGCCCCGTTCGGGATGGGCAACCCCGGGGTGCGTCTGCTCGTCCCCTCCGCGAGGGTGCGCGACGTGCGGACGATGGGCGAAGGCAAGCACGCCAGGTTCAGCCTGCACAGCGGCGCCCACCGTGCCCTCGGGGTCGCTTTCGGTCGCTCGAAGCTCGGCGTGGGGGAGGACGATCCGGTCGACGCCACGGTGCGCCTGGAGGTCAACCGCTGGAATGGGTCGGTTGAGCCGCGAGTGGTGCTGCGCGAGCTCTATCCGCGCGAGCTGCAGGGGGACGAGGCAAGCGCCGAGGAGCAGTGGTGGCAGCGTTTCGAGGCCGAGCTTGCGACGGACCCCGCCGCCTGGCCGCCGACGGGCCTGAAACACGCCTATACGGACGGAAATCGGCCCACCGGCAGGGAGAAGGTGCGGCCGCGGAGCTCGCCCGCGGCTGTGGTGGCCGAGTTGAGCTCTTCCGGGGGCGGGGAGGTGCTGGCCGTGGTTGCGGACCGCGCCCGGCGCGTGGCGCTGGCGGGGGACGGCGTCGTACTGGCCGACGGCGCCAGGCTCGAGGCCGACCCCGACCTCGCTGCCGGCTTCGAGCATGTCGTGCTCGTCGATCCGCCCGCTTTTGCCCACCATGAGGACCTCGCGACCTTGCCTACGGCCGATGGCGGCTACGCCCATCTGGCCTGGGGCGAGGCCGAGCATCGCTTTGCGCTCGCCATGCTCGACGAGCAACTGGCCCGCCGGGCTGTCCTGATCGCGATGTTCAGGGACCTTCGCGAGGCCGGCGAGTCGGGCGGGTCCGAGCTGCTGACATCCCTGCGAGGAAGCGGTCCGCATCCCCGCAGTGCCGAGACCGCGGCCCACTGCCTGCGGGTCCTGGGCGAGCTTGGCCTGGTGCAGGGATCGACCGCGGAAGGTGACGGCATTGTCGGCGTCGTATCCTCAGAGGAGACAGAACTGGAGCGCTCGGCCGCATTTCGCGCCTACGGCGCTCGCCACCAGGAGGGTCTGAAATACCTCAAACGACGCAAACAGTCCTAGATCAGCGAGAGCTCCTCGCCGATCTGTTCGCCGTGGTCGAGGAGTTCGATTCGGCGCCGGCGATCGAGGCGGGGTCGAATGGTGGCGCCGCACTCGCGGTGGCGACGATCGACCGCGCCGCCTTGACGCGTGCCTTCGATTTCGCCTGCGACCGTCACGCCGACCAGATGCGCCGCTCCGGCGACGAGTTCATCACCCATCCCGTCGGGGTCGCCCAGATCTGCGCCGGGATGCGGCTCGACACCGAGACCCTCTGCGCCGCGCTGCTGCACGACACGGTCGAGGACACCAGCGCCAGCCTGGATGAGATCCGGACCGAGTTCGGCGAGGAAATCGCCCAGCTCGTCGACGGCGTCACCAAGCTGACCGGCATGACCTTCGAGAGTCGCGACGAGCGGCAGGCGGAGAACTACCGCAAGATGATGGTGGCGATGGCCACCGACGTCAGGGTGATCCTGATCAAGCTGGCCGACCGCCTCCACAACATGCGCACCCTCGGCGCACTGCCGAAGCAGAAGCAGGTGGCGAAGTCGCGCGAGACGCTGGAGATCTATGCGCCGCTCGCCCACCGGCTGGGGATCCACGCGATCAAATGGGAGCTCGAGGATCTCTCCTTCGCCACTCTGCACCCGCGTAAGTACAAGGAGATCAAGCAACTGGTCGCCCAGCAGCGCGACGAGCGTGAGGTCTACGTCAACCATGCCGGCGCGTTTCTCGGCGAGGAGCTGGAGGCCGTCGGCATCGAGGCCGAGATCTCCGGCCGCGCCAAGCACTTCTACTCGATCTACACGAAGATGACCAAGAAGGGGCGCGAGTTCAACGAGATCTTCGACCTGACGGCAATGCGCGTGATCGTCGGCTCGGTCAAAGACTGTTACGGAGCGATCGGGGTCATCCACTCGCTCTGGAAGCCGCTGCCCGGGCGCTTCAAGGACTTCGTCGCGATGCCGAAGGCCAACATGTACCAGGCGCTGCACACGACGGTGATCGGGCCGGAGGGCAAGCCGCTCGAGATCCAGATCCGCACCGGCGAGATGCACAGCTTGGCCGAGTACGGGATCGCCGCCCACGTCGCCTACAAAGAGGGCGGCAGCGGCGACCCCAAGCGCGAGAAGATGACCTGGCTGCGTCAGCTGGTCGAGGCCGAGGGCGACCAGGATCCCGCCGAGTTCCTCGAGTCGCTGAAGGTCGACCTGTTCGAGGACGAGGTCTTCGTCTTCACCCCGAAGGGCGAGGTGAAGAACCTCTCGGCCGGCTCGACCCCGCTCGACTTTGCCTACGCGGTTCACACCGATGTCGGTCACCGCTGCGTCGGCGCCAAGGTCAACGGCTCGATCGTGCCGCTGCACTACCAGCTGCGCTCAGGCGACATCGTCGAGGTGCTGACCGCGAAGCAGAACCGCGGACCCTCGCGCGACTGGCTGAAGCTGGTGCGGACCAGCCGCGCCCGCAACAAGATCCGCGCATTCTTCAAACAGGAACGGCGCGAGGACGCCGAGAAGAAGGGCCGCGAAGCGCTCGAGGAGTCGCTGCGCAAGCGCGGCTTGCCGATGCAGAAGCTGGTGATGTCGCCGCTGCTCGCCCAGGTGATCCGCGAGATGGGCTTCCACAAGGCGACCGAGTTCTACATCGCCCTCGGCCAGGGCAAGATCTCGACCAAGGCGGTTGCCAACAAGCTGATGCAGAGGCTGAAAGAGGGCGAGGCGGTGGAGGAGGAGCAGCCGATCGGCCTCGAGGGCGCGCGCGAGGACAAGGCACGGCGGACCAAGGACGCCTCCAACTACGGGATCCGGGTCAAGGGCGCCGACAACGTCGCGGTGCGCCTCGCCAAGTGCTGTCGGCCGGTGCCGGGGGACACGATCGCCGGCTACGTCTCGCTCGGCCGCGGCATCACCATCCATCGCGCCGATTGCAAGAACGTGAAGGCACTGATGAAGTCGCCGGAACGCTTCGTCGAGGTCGCCTGGGAGGGGGAGAACGCGTCCACCTACCGGGTCGAACTTCAGATCGACGCCTACGATCGCACCCGCCTGCTCGAGGACCTCTCGCGCACCTTCTCCGAGGCCGGGATCAATATCCTCGGCGCCAGCTGCATGACCAAGCACCCGATGGTGAAAAATCGCTTCGTGGTCGAGGTCGGCGACACCGAGCAGATCAAGCAGTGCATCTCCCGCCTGCGCAACGTCGAATCGGTCTTCGACGCTTACCGCATCACTCCAACCAGCTGATCAGGCGACGATCGTGAGCGCGCCTGGGGCGACGCTCAACTCGAGATGGGTCTTCTCGCCGATGTAGTCGCCGTCGACCTGGATCGGAAAGGGGCGGGCGATGCCATCCTTGGTTTGCGAGATCGAGGTTACGCTGGCCGCGGTGACGCCTTCGAAATGCTCGATCTGGCGGTGGCGCGCGGCGGGCCGCTTCTCGCTGAAAAGGCGCGGGATCAGGGTCGGCATATCTCGCTGCGCGGCCCGCTTGAGGACGCCGAGCGAAAGGCTGCCGTCGTCGATCTCGACGCCCTCACAGACCCGGATCGGTCGGCTGGCGAAGTAGGTGAAGGGGTCGGAGTTCTGGGCCAGGGCGGTGACGCCCTCGGACTGGCGGGCACCGTCGATCTCGACCCGCAACCGGACCGGTTTGACCATGTAGCCGCGGTAGAAGGCCGAGATCGCCGCCCAGCTGTAGTAGTAGGGTCCGGCGCGCGACTTGAGGCGGGGATGAGAGTCGACCCGCTTGACCACGGTGGCGTCGATGCCGACGCCGCAGGAGAAGACGAAGTGGCGCTCGTCGACAGTGCCGAGGTCGACCTTGCGCGGCGCCCATTCGTCGACCGCGGCGAGCAGGTGCTCGGTCGCATCGACGACGTCGTTGGGGATGCCGAGCGTGCGACAGACGACGTTGGTCGAGCCGCCCGGCAGGACCGAGACCGGCACGTCGGTGCCGGCGAGCCCGTTGGCGACCTCGTTCAGGGTGCCGTCACCGCCGAAGGCGACGACGATGTCGTAGCCATGGTCGCGCACCTCGCGACCTATCTCCGTGGCGTGGTTCTGCGCCTCGGTGGCGACCATCTCGACTTCGTAGCGTCCCTGCAGCGCGTAGACGACCAGGTTCTTGAGCCGGTCGGAGACGGTCGTCGCGTAGGGATTGACGATCAGCAGCATCCGCTTCTTGCCGCTGCGCCTACCCGGTCGCCTCATATCGGATCACCTCCCCGTCTACGACTTCGCGCACCCGCCCTTCGTTGAGCAGCAGGTCGGCGTGCCCGATCACCTCCGAGAGGGTGAGGAAGGCCTGGGTCACGGCGACGTCGCCCCAGATCGCCTGGGCGATCTCATAGCCCGTGCGGGGCTGCTCGGCGATCAGGCCGTAGATCTTCTCCTTGCGCCGGTCGTGCTTGGCCAGGCGGTCGTCGATCAGCGCTACGTGGTCGACGACCGGCTCGCCATGGCCCGAGAGGACGATCTCAGCTGGCATCTCGCGGGTCTTCTTCATCGACTCGATGTAGGTGACGAGTGCCTGGGTGCGCTGCGAGGAGCCGTCGAGTGGGCGGGTGATCAACGGGTTGGAGGAGATGTGGGCGATCAGGTGGTCGGCGGCGATCAGGATCCTGCGCTGCTCGTCCCAGAAGACCGTGTCGGAGGGACTGTGGCCGGGCCGGTGCAGCGTCTGCAGTATCCGGTCGCGGAAGCGCACCGGCTGCCCGTCCTCGAGCGGTCGGGTCACCTTTGCCTTCGAGCCCCAGCCACGGAAGCTGCGCGAGACGCTCTGCAGGGCGAAGGCGACCTCCTGGGGGATGCCGTTGCGCAGCATCAGCTCGACCGCGAATTCGTCCTCGCGTTCGGCATCCTCGCCGAAGTTGGCTAGGCGCTCGGCGGCGAGCCCGAGCGCGGCGACCTCGGCTCCCGAGTGCTCGACCACGATCTCGACCAGGCCGAGATGGTCGATGTGCTGATGGGTGAGGACGACCAGCTCCAAATCGTCGATCGAGTGACCCCTCTCGGCCAGCTGGCCCTGCAGCTCGTCGAGCGCTTTGCCCGAGTTCGGTCCGGTGTCGATCAGGGTCAGCGGCTCGTCCTCGAGCAGGTAGCAGTTGACCCGCCCGACCGCGAAGGGGGTCGGGATCTGAAGCCGGTGGATGCCGGCCAGCGCGGCCTGCTCGAGTGCCTCCTCCGGCGTCAGCGTCACGCCCGGATCAGTCCCAGCAGCTCGTCCCGCTTGGCCTCCATGTCCTCGCGCGAGACGAGCGACTCGAGGTTGAGGCGGAGCAGCGGCTCGGTGTTCGACGGGCGCACGTTGAAGTGCCAGTCGGGGTAGTCGATCGAGACTCCATCGAGGGCGGTCATCTGGCCGTCGGAATAGCGCGCCTCGATCTCCTCCATTTTCGCCTCCTGGTCGGCGACCTCGGAGTTGATCTCGCCGGAGATGAAGTAGCGCGAGCGGAACTCGGCCATCAGCTCCGCCAGTGAGCGCCCGTCGCGTGAGAGCAGCTCGAGCACCAGCAGGGCGGGGATCGTGCCGGAGTCGGCGCACCAGAAGTCGCGGAAGTAGTAGTGGCCCGAGACCTCGCCGCCGAAGACGGCGTTCTCCTCGCGCATGCGGATCTTGAAGAAGGCGTGGCCGACGCGGGAGAGGTCGGACCGGCCGCCCTCGGCGGCAACCAGATCTGGCACCGCGCGGCTGGAGCGAGGGTCATAGAGGATCGTCGCGCCGGGGTTGCGACTCAGCGCGGCGCGGGCAAGCAGCGCGCAGACGAAGTCGCCGTCGCAGAAGGAGCCCTCACCGTCGATGAAGAAGCAGCGGTCGGCGTCGCCGTCCCAGGCGATGCCGAGATCGGCGCCGGCGGAGCGCACCCGGTCTTCGATCAGCCTGCGGTTCTCCGGCAGCAGCGGGTTCGGCTCGTGGTCCGGGAACTCTCCGTTGGGCTCGAAGTACATCTCGTCGAGCTCCAGCCCCAGGCCGCGCAGGGTAGGGCCGACCATCGGCCCCGCCATACCGTTGCCGCCGTCGACGACGACCTTCAGCGGCCTGACCGCGTCGGGATCGATGAAAGAGAGCGCGTGCTGCCTGTATTCGTCCCAGACATCGACCTCCTCGAAGGAGCCGCCGCCCGGGGCCGAGCCGAGGCCGGCTTCGATCTCGCGCTGCACGTCGCCGATGCCGGCTTCGCCGGAGAGCGCCAGCGCCCCCTCGCGGACGAGCTTGACGCCGGTATACGCCTTCGGGTTGTGGGAGGCGGTCACCATGGCGCCGCCGTCCAGCTCGCGCGATCCGACCAGGTGGTAGAGCATCTCGGTGGCGACCATGCCGGCGTCGAGCACCGTCGCACCCTCGAAGATCAGCCCGTCGCGCAGCTCCGCCGCCATTGCGGGCGCCGTCAGCCGCATGTCTCGACCGAGGCCGACGCGGAGCTCGTCCGGCTGCTTGCCGCGCAGCCGCGCCAGCACGCGGGCGAAGGCGCGGCCGACGGCGAGCGCCGTCGTCTCGTCCATTTCCTTGCCGTAGAGGCCGCGGATGTCGTAGGCCTTGAAGATCTGACTTGGTGCCAAGGGGGCGGATTCCGTCAAAACGCTCCTTTCAGCGCCTCGAAGCTCTGCTCGAGCGTCTGCGGCATCACTTTGGTGTCGGCGATAACCGGCATGAAATTCGTATCGCCGCCCCAGCGGGGGACGACGTGGAGGTGGATGTGGTGCTCGACCCCGGCCCCGGCGACGCGACCCTGGTTGAAGCCGACGTTGTAGCCGTGCGGGTCGTAGACCTCCTCCAGCCGGCTCATCGCCCGCTGCGCCAGCGACAACATCTCCGCGACGGTGTCAGTGGGCAGATCTTGAATGCGGCCGATGTGCTCGTACGGCGCCACCATCAGGTGCCCGTTGGTGTAGGGGAAGAGGTTGAGGATCACGAAGCAGCTCTGGCCGCGATGGACGATCAGGTTCGCCGCGTCGTCGTCCGCCGCCGGCTTGGCGCAGAAGATGCACTCCTCCTCCTTGTCCTTGGACGCGTCCTTCACGTAGGCGAGGCGCCAGGGCGCCCAGATGCGAAAGTTGGCCACCCGAGGCAGGCTATAAGCCGAGCGATCCTCAGAGCCAGCCGCGTCGCCGGAAGTAGGCGACCATGCCGACCAGGATCGCGACCATCGCGCCGACGACGATCCAGAACCCGGCGATGCTTTGCTCGCCTGGCACGCGCGAGTTCATCCCCCAGATGCTCGCCAGCAGGGTCAGCGGCAGGACGATGACGCTGATCGAGGTGAGCACGCGGAGGATGTCGTTGACCCGGTGCGAGATCACCGACTCGTTGGTCTCGGCCAGTGAGTCGACCACCTCCTTGTAATTCTCCAGCATGTCCCAGATCCGCTCGTGGGCGTCGACGATGTCGTCGAAGTAGATCTCCAGGTCGAGGTCGGTGGCCAGGTAGCGCTGCTTGACCTTCTCCAGGTCGCGCAGGACGGGTCGCTGCGGGCGGATCACCTTGCGGAAGTTGATGATCTCCTGCTTGACGTTGGAGATGTCGCGCACTACCTCCTCCGAGCGACCCTCGAAGATGTCGTCCTCCAGCGCGTCGAGCTTGTTGCCGATCTTGCGCAGCATCGGGAAGCAGTAGTCGAAGCTGTCGTCGACGAGACGGTAGAGCAGATAGCCCGAGCCGCGCGAGAAGAGCTGATCGCGCAGCTCCTCCTTCGCTCGGCAGCGCTCGAAGAGGTACTCGACCGGCTGCAGCGGCTGGTTCGGGATCGTCACCACATAGCCGGGCCCGACGAAGAGGTCGAGCTCGCCGGTGCCGAGGCGGCCGACCGCGGGGTCGAAGACCGGGAAGTGGAGAACGATGAAGAGGTAGTCGTCGTAGACGTCGATCTTCGGCCGCTGGTTGCGCGAGAGCACGTCCTCGAGGTCGAGCGCGTGGAAGTCGAAGTTTTCCTCCAGCCAGGTGCGCTCGAGCGCACCTGGGCGCTCGATGTTGACCCAGCGCAGGCCGGAGGAGTCGATCTGCTCGACGTTCGGGGTCTGAGGCTCAGGCTGCGATGCCGTCGAGGCGAGCGCTTCGCGCCGGGCAGCCCGTCGTAGCCGTGGTTTCGGAAGGTTCGGCATCGCTGGGGCTCATCTTCTCGTCGGCGCTCACGGGCATTGTCACGTGCAGGTTAAACGGCTGCCCGACGCGGCGAGCACGATTGCTGTCATCGCCAGAGGCGTTGCTATAGTCAGGAGCACATAAGCGCCACATCTAGAGGGGTGGAGGGACTGGCCCGCAGAAGCCCCGGCAACCACCTCGAACCATTGGTTCGAGGGGAGGTGCCAACTCCAGCAGGTTTCCTGAAAGTTCGGGACCTGGAAGATGTGGGGAGACGTCCGATCGGACCTCTGCCCCACAGGCGGAGGTTTTTTTCTAGGCAAAGAAAGAGGAAGATCGGATGTCAGTCGAGAGCTTGAAGTGCAAGGAGTGCGGGGCGACCTACGAACTGGGCGCCAGCTACGCCTGTGAGAACTGCTTCGGCCCGCTGGAAGTCGCCTATGACCATTCCGGGCTCGACGCCACCGAGGCGAAGCGCCGGATTCAGGCCGGCTCGCAGGGGATCTGGCGCTACGCCGACTTCCTGCCCTTCACCGGCAGGCCGCTCGATCCGCTGGAGCCAGGCCTGACGCCGTTGCTGCGCGCCGACCGCCTCGCCGAGCGGCTCGGCCTCGACGCCGAGGTCTGGATCAAGAACGACGCCGCCAATCCGACGCACTCGTTCAAGGACAGGGTGGTCGCGGTCGCGGTGGCGAAGGCGCGCGAGCTGGGCTTCGAGACCGTGGCCTGCGCCTCGACCGGCAACCTGGCCAACGCGGTCGCCGCCCACGCCGCGGCAGCCGGGCTGGAGTCCTACGTCCTCGTTCCCGCCAACTTGGAGGAGCAGAAGCTGCTCGCCACCGCGATCTACGGCACCAACTTGGTCGGCGTCCGCGGCAACTACGATGCCGTCAACCGGCTCTGCACGCAGCTGGCCGAAACGCGGCCATGGGCCTTCGTCAACGTCAACTTGCGTCCCTATTACGCCGAGGGCTCGAAGACGCTCGCCTACGAGACCGCCGAGCAGCTCGGCTGGGAGCTGCCCGACCGGGTGGTCTGTCCGATCGCCTCCGGCTCGCTCTTCACCAAGGTGGCCCGCGGCTTCCAGGAGTGGACCGACCTGGGCCTGGTCGAAGGCGAGCAGCCGGTCTTCAACGGCGCCCAGGCGCTCGGCTGCAGTCCAGTGGCAACCGCCTTTGCCGAAGGCTGGGACGTCTGTAAGCCGCAGAAGCCGGAGACGATCGCCAAGAGCTTGGCGATCGGCGACCCCGCCGACGGCCCTTACGCGATCGAGCAGGCGCGGCGCAGCGGCGGTGCGATCGATTCGGTTACCGACGAGGAGATCCGCGCCGGCATCCGCCTGCTGGCGGAGACGACGGGGATCTTCACCGAGACCGCGGGCGGGGTCACCGTCGGCGTCCTTTCCAAGCTGGCCGAGCGCGGCGACATCGGCGCCGGCGAACGGGTCGTCGTCTACATCACCGGCGAGGGGCTGAAGACGCTGGACGCGACTCGCGATAACTTCCACATGCACGAGATCGACCCCGATCTAGAGAGCTTCGAGTCCGAGTTCGAGCACCGGGAGGTAGCCGTCTGATGCCCGTCACCGTGAAGATTCCGACCCAACTGCGCGCCGCGACCGGGGGAGAGGCCGAGGTCGAGGTCGATGGCTCGACCGTGGGCGACGCTCTCGATGCGCTCTTCGAGGCCCACGGGGATCTGCGTGAGCGGATTACCCAGGACGGCGATCTGCGCCGCTTCGTCAACGTCTATGTCAGCGGCGAGGACATCCGCTTCCAGCAGGGCCTGGAGACGGCGATCGGCGAGGGCGACGAGGTAACCATCTTGCCTGCTGTTGCTGGTGGTTAAGCCGCCGGTAGTCATCCTTTGTGGAGGGCGCGGGACGCGGCTGCGCGAGCGAACGGAGACCGTGCCGAAGGCGCTGGTCGAGATCGGCGGTAGGCCGATCCTCTGGCACGTGATCGGGATCTACGCGGCGCAGGGGTTCGAGCGCTTCCTGCTGGCCACCGGCTACATGGGCGACGCGGTGGAGGAGTTCGCGGTGGCCGAGTCGTGGCCCGACGGCGTCGCCGTCGAGTGCATCGACACGGGGGCCGACACGCCCACCGGGGGGCGGCTGGCACGCCTTGCCGATCGCCTGCAAGGCGGGACCTTCTGCGCGACCTACGCCGACGGCGTCGCCGACATCGACCTCGGCGCGCTGCTGTCGTTCCACGCCGGGCACGGCGACCTGGCGACGATGACGGTGGTGCGGCCGCATCTGCAGTGGGGTGTTGCCGAGCTGGGAGAGGGGGATCGGGTCGACGGCTTCGCCGAGAAGCCGCGCAGCGAGCACTGGATCAACGGTGGCTTCTTCTGCTTCGAGCCCGGCGCCCTCGGCTACCTCGACGAGCAGAGCGTCCTCGAGCGTGAGCCGCTCTCGTCCCTGGCTGCCGACCAGCAGCTCCACGCCCATCGCCACGAAGGCTTCTGGGATTGCATGGACACCTACAAGGACGCGGTCGTGCTCAACGACCTCTGGGCCGCCGGCGAAGCTCCCTGGAGGGCGTTGACCGGGGTGGGTGCGAGGTGACTCGGGCTCTGGTCAGCGGTGCGCACGGCTTCGTCGGTTCGCACCTTGCCCGGGCGTTGCTGCAACGCGACTACGACGTCCGCGTGCTGGACCGCCCTGCGCCACGTCTCGCCGACGTCGGCGGCGTGCGCCGCTCTGGCTTGGATCTGCTTGGGATCCGCGATGAGGTCGAGCTGGTCGAGGCCGACCTCCGCGACGCGGAGGCGGTCGCGGAGGCGGTCGAGGGCTCGGACTCCGTCTTTCATCTCGCCGCCCAAACGATCGTCGGTGTCGCCCGCAACGCGCCGCTGGAGACGTTCGAGGTCAACGTCCAGGGGGCCTGGAACGTATTTGAGGCCTGCCGTGTGCATGGGGTCGAGGGCATCGTCTTCGCCTCCTCAGACAAGGCCTACGGGTCGAGCCCCGAGCTTCCCTACCGCGAGGACTTCCCGCTACGCGCCACCTATCCCTACGACGCCAGCAAGGCGGCGGCGGACACGATCGCGCGCAGTTACGCGACCGCTTACGACTTGCCGCTGGCAGTGACGCGCTTCGCCAACGTCTACGGCGGTGGCGACCTCAACTTCTCGCGCCTGATCCCCGAGACTGTGGTAGCGCTGCTCGAGGGCCGGGAACCGGTGATCCGTTCCGACGGCAGCCCCGAGCGAGATTTCCTCCACGTCGACGACGCCGTCTCCGCCTATCTGGCGATCGCCGCCGCGCTAGACGATGGAGCGGTGGGGCAGGCCTTCAACGCCGGCGGCGAGCGGCCCCACTCGGTGCGCGAGGTGGTCGAGCTGATCGCCGCGGCGGCGGGGGCCGGAGTCGAGCCCGACTTTCGGGGGCATGGCAATCCCGACGGCGAGATCGATCGCCAGTTCGTCGACTCGGCCAAGCTGCGCGCGCTGACCGGCTGGCGTCCTGAGGTCGCGCTCGAGGACGGCTTGAAGGCGACCCTCGACTGGTATCGCGAGCACCCGGAAGCGAGGCCGGCCTGATGTGCGGGCGGTTTACGGTCACGGCCAAAGACACGAAGACGATTGCCGATCGCTTCCAGGTCGAGCTGGAACGCTCGCTGGAGCGGAACTCGTCCGGTGAGGCACCACCGCCGACGAAGGAGCGGGTGAAGAAAGCCGAATCTGGACTCGGCCGCTTCAACGTCGCCCCGACGCAGGAGGTGCTGACGGTGCGCTCCTCGCCCGATCCCGACGAGGCAGCGCAGGGCGAGCGCGAGGCGCGGCTGATGCGCTGGGGGCTGGTGCCGCGCTGGGCCAAGGACCTCAAGGTCGGCTACCGGATGATCAACGCCAAAGCCGAGAACCTGACCTCGAGCCGGGCCTACTCGCCGCTGGTCGGCAAGTTCCGCCACCGCTGCCTGATCGTCGCCGACGGCTTCTACGAGTGGATGAAGGCGGAGGATCCCAAGCAGCCGCGCCAGCCGTGGCGCTTCACCGTCGACGGCGGCGAGCCCTTCGCCTTCGCCGGGATCTGCACCCGCAAGGAGTGGGAGGACGAGGAGGATCGCGGCTTCGAGGACGGCTGGCTCTACAGCTGCACGATCGTCACCACGACGCCCAACGAGGTCGTCGCTCCGGTCCACGACAGGATGCCCGCGATCCTGCCCGGCACCGATGCGGAGGCCGCCTGGCTGCGCCCGGACCTGAGCGTCGAGGACGCAATCGCAATGTGCGCGCCGCTTCCCGCTTCGCGTATGGATAGCGCCCCCGCCAACCCAAAGCTGAACAAGGTCGGCAAAGGCATCGAGGGCCCGGAGCTGCTTGTAGCGCCTACTGGCTGAGTTCGCCGGCGGTGCGCACGGTGGCCTTGCCCGCGCCGGTCTCGGTCGTGCAGGCGATTCGCGCTTTCGGCGTTCCGGCGATGCGCCAGAACGAGGCGAAGCCGAGCGTGAGCGGCTTGGCCGGCTTGCCGGGCGGTAGGCCCCACTGCCACTCCTGGATGCCCTTGCGGTAAGGCGACCAGCTGACGACGACGCCTGGCTGGTCGGTGAAGGTTTCGAAGGCATCCGACAGTTCGAGCGTCGCCAGTTCGTCACCCTGGACGTTGAACTCGACCAGGGTGACTTCGGGCACTTCCTGCTTGGTCAGGCTTTCGCCGCTGCTGGAGCGGGGGTAGGCGGCGCGGCTTCCGGGCGTATGGGCGATCAGCGCGCTGCCCGGCACCCGGGTCGCGCAGCGAACCCTGCCGTGGCCGACCGCGGAGCCGGCGTCGATCTTCAGCATCCCGGCGACCCGGTAGAGGCGGTAGCCGCTGATATTCGTTTCCGAGGCGCGAAGGCTGGCGTCTTCGATTCCCACCTCACCGCCACCGGGGATCGCCGTGGTGCGTGAGTCCGGCAGCGGAGCCATCGCCTGCCATTCCAGTTCCGCCGCGCTCCCCCCGGCCTCGCTGGTGCTGAGCAGCGCAGCAGCGAGGGTGGCGATCAACCCGATCGCCACCACCACCAACGCCCCCCGCGGCGGGCGGCTATTCGAGCTCGGATCCATGACGCGCCCGGCAGGATTCGAACCTGCGGCCTCCGCCTCCGGAGGGCGGCGCTCTATCCAGCTGAGCTACGGGCGCTTGGCGACCAGCTTATCCGTCGCCGAGCCACCTCACGCCTTCGCGTAGGCTCGCGAGCCATGGACCTTTCAGTTGCCTTTCTCGGCACGGGCGGCGCTGTGCCTTCGGCGCGGCGCAACACCGCGAGCGTGCTCGTCGCGCGCGGCGGCGAACGGCTTCTGTTCGATTGCGGCGAGGGGACGCAGCGCCAGATGCAGCGCTCGCTGGGCCTGGTCCAGGTCGACGCGATCTACTTCACCCACTTCCACGCCGACCACTTCCTCGGTCTCCCCGGGTTGCTGAAAACCTACGACTTGACCGAGCGCGCGCGGCCGCTGACGATCTACGGGCCGCGCGGCCTGCGCGACCTGATTCAGAGCCTAGGCAGGGTGATCGGCAGGGTCGGCTACAAGCTCGATCTGGTCGAGCTGGAGGCCGGCGACGCGATCCCCTGCGAGGATGGCGAGATCCGCTCCTTCCCGGTCGAGCACAGCGTGCGCGCCTTCGGCTTTGCCCTGGTCGAGGCTGACCGCCCCGGTCGCTTCGACCTCGAAGCGGCGAAACGGCTTGGGGTAAAGGAAGGCCCCGATTTCGCCGCCCTGCAGCGCGGCGAGAGCGTCAACGGCTCCTCGGGACCGGTCGAGCCGGGCGAGGTGGTGGGCGAGCCCCGCTCCGGCCGCACGATCGTGATCACCGGCGATACCGCACCCTGTCGCGCCACTGTCGAAGCAGCGCAAGGAGCGGATCTCCTCATCCACGACGCCAGCTTCGCCGAGGAGGAGGCTCAGCGCGCCGCCGACACCGGCCACTCGACCGTCGGTCAAGCGGCGGCTGTAGCCCGCGAGGCCGAAGCCAAGCTCCTCGCCTTGGTCCATATCTCTTCCAGATACCACGTAGGCAAAGTCCTCGAGGAGGCCCGCGAGGTCTTCGAGCTCACCCTCGCCCCTCGTGACTTCGACCTGATCGAGCTCCCTTTTCCCGAGCGTGGAGCTCCCCAGCTCGTCCAAAACGGAGCCAGGGCTAGGGATGAGTCGGGGAATGCCTCGACGGTGCCTCGCGAAGCGGGCACCGCAGAGTGATTCTTGCCCCGAAGGGGCACGAGATTGCACCACCGCGAGGTGGTGCTGGGCACCCGGCGAGGCATTCCCCGACTCATCCCTAGCCGCTGCTACTCTGAGCGCCGTCCTTTAACCCGGTCCCGCGAGGCCAGGAAGGAGCAAACCAGTGAGCGAGAAAGTCGTGCTCGAGCGCGACGACCTGAGGCGAACGCTGCGGCGGATCGCCCACGAGATAGCCGAGGCCAACCCGGAGCCCGAGCGTCTCGCGATCGTCGGCATCCATACCCGCGGCGCGGTGATCGCCCGCCGCCTCCACGCCCTGGTCGGCGAGCTGACCGAGGCCGAGACGCCGATCGGCGACCTCGATATCTCCTTCTACCGCGACGACGTCGGCGCCCAGTCGCCGGCGACGCAGCCGGTCGTCCACTCCTCCCACATCGACTTCGACCTCACGGGCCGCACGGTGGTCCTCGTCGACGACGTGCTCTTCACCGGCCGCACCGTGCGCGCCGCGGTTGACGCCCTTTTCGACTACGGCCGACCGCAGCGGGTGCAGCTGGCGGTGCTCTGCGACCGCGGCCACCGCGAGCTGCCGATCCGCCCCGATTACGTCGGCAAGAACCTGCCGACCGCGCGCGGCGAGCGGGTCAACGTGCGGCTCGAGGAGACCGACGAGGTCGACGAGGTGACGATCTCCGAGCCGCGGGCGGCGGAGGCGGTCCTGTGAAGCACCTGCTGGCGATCAAGGATCTGGACCGGGAGGGGATCGAGGCGATCCTCGACCGCGCCGAGAGCTTCGCCGAGGTCGGCCGCCGCGACATCAAGAAGGTGCCGACGCTGCGCGGGCGCACCGTCGTCAGCCTCTTCTACGAGTCGAGCACGCGCACCAGCGCTTCCTTCGAGCTGGCAGCGAAGCGGCTCTCCGCCGACCTGATCTCGCTCAAGGCGGCGGGCTCCTCGGTCGACAAGGGCGAGTCGCTGAAGGACACATGCGCGACCCTCTCCGCATACGACCCGGCGGCGATCGTCATCCGCCACCCCTACGCCGGCGCGGCGCAGCTGGTCGCCGATTGGAGCGAAGCGGCGGTGGTCAACGCCGGCGACGGCAAGCACGAGCACCCCAGCCAGGCGCTGCTCGATCTCTTCACCCTTCGCCGCCGGCTCGACTCCCTGGACGGGAAGCGGATCTGGATCGTCGGTGACGTCCTCCACAGCCGCGTTGCCCGCTCCAACCTCGTCGCTTTCCAGGCGATGGGTGCCGAGGTGACGGTCTGCGGCCCGCCGGCGCTGATCCCGCGCGGGATCGAGCAGCTCGGTTGCGAGGTCTCCTACTCGCTCGAGCGGCTCGGCGAGGCCGATGTCGTCTATGCGCTGCGACTTCAGCGCGAGCGCATGGCGGAGAGCTTCGTGCCATCGATCCGCGAATACGCGGCGCGCTTCCAGATCGACTCGCGCCGGCTCGGCCCGCGCCAGCTGCTGATGCATCCGGGCCCGGTCAATCGCGGCGTCGAGCTCTCCGGCGAGGTGATCGACTCGCCGCAGTCGCTGATGACCGAGCAGGTCGCCTCCGGCCTGGTCGTGCGGATGGCAATCCTCTACGAGCTGCTTGCGGCCGGGCCCCAGTGTCCTGTCAGCGCAGCCGGCGAGCCCGAGCAGAGTCCGACTCCGATCGGACAGCCGGCGTGAGTCTCGCCGAGGCGCTTGACATGCGCTCCGGAGAGGGCGCTGACCTGGTCCTGCGCGGCGCCACCGTGCTCGATCCGGTGGCGGGCATAGATGGCACCTACGACGTCGTCGTCCGCGCCGGCCGGGTCGCCGAGCTCGCCGCCCCTGGAGTCGCTGCCGAGGGGCTGGAGGAGGTCGAGGCCGAGGGGCTGCACGCCTTCCCCGCCTTCTTCGATCCTCACGTTCACCTGCGCACCCCCGGGCAGGAGCACAAGGAGGACATCGAGACGGGGAGCCGGGCCGCTGCTGCCGGTGGCTACTGCGGCATCCTCGCGATGGCCAATACCGAGCCTCCGGTCAGCACCCCGGCCGACATCGAGGCCTTGCGCGAGGCAGCCCGTGAGGCGGCCTCGGTCCCGGTTGGCTTTTTGGCGACCGTCACCCGCGGCATGGAGGGCGAGGAGCTGACCGAGATGGGGGCGATCCGCGAGGCGGGCGCCGCCGGCTTCAGCGACGACGGCCTGCCGATCCGCAGCGCCCGCGTCCTGCGTCGCGCCCTTCAGTACCAGCAGCTCTGCGGCGGCACGATCGCCCTTCACGAGGAGGACCCGGAGCTCTCCGGTGATGGCGTCATGCACGAGGGGCCGGTGTCCGCCGCCCTCGGCCTCGCCGGCATCCCCCCGGTCTCGGAGTCGACGACGATCGCCCGCGACGCCGCCCTGGCCGGCTACGAGCAGGGAAGGATCCACATCCAGCATCTCTCCGCCACCGAGTCCGTCGAAGCGGTGCGGGCCGCCAGGTCCGCCGGGGTGCAGATCAGCTGCGAGGCGAGCCCGCACCACCTGTGCCTCACCGACGAGGAGGTTCGCAGTCTCGATCCGTGCCGCTTCAAGATGAATCCGCCACTGCGTTCCGAGGCCGATCGTCAGGCCCTGATCGCGGGTTTGCGCGACGGCACGATCGAGTGCATCGCCACCGACCACGCTCCACACGCCCTCGAGGAAAAGGAAGTCCCCTTCGAGCAGGCCGCGATGGGGGTGACCGGGCTGGAGACCGCCTTTGCCGCGCTGCACACCGAGCTGGTTCTGCCGGGCACGATCGACCTCGGCCTGCTGATCGAGCGGCTGGCGGGTGGCGCCGCCCCGTTCGACCTCGAACGCCCGACCCTCGAGCCTGGCAGCGAGGCCAACATCGCCCTCTGCGACCTGGCAGCCAAGTGGACGGTCGGCGAGGAGGGCTATGAGAGCCGCTCGCAGAACTCCTGGTGCGCCGGTCGTGAGCTGACCGGTCGGGTCCTGATGACGGTTGCCGGCGGCCAAGTCGCCTACCGGCTGCGCAGCTTCTCTCTCGAAGTGGCAGCGTGAAGCCCGGCTACGTCCTGCTCGAGGACGGAACCCGTTTCGACGGTGTGCCCTGCGGGCACGAGGGCGAGGTCACCGGCGAGGTCGTCTTCAACACCTCGATGACGGGCTACCAGGAGTCGGTCACCGATCCCTCCTACGCCGGCCAGATCATCGTCTTCACCTATCCGCTGATCGGCAACTACGGCGTCTCCGCCGAGGCGATGGAGTCCGACCGGATCCATGCCCGGGGGGTGGTCATGCGCGAGCCGAAGAATCGCGAGGACGTCGCCACCGCCGAGGGTGGCTGGCTCGACTGGCTCGGCGACTGCGGTGTTGCGGGTATCGGTGGCGTCGATACGCGCGCCCTCGTTCGCCACATTCGCGACCGCGGCTCGATGCGCGGCGGCATCTTCTTCGGCGCTACGGCGGAGTCCGAGGCGCGCGAACGGGTCGCCGCCGAGCCGGCGATGGACGGAGCCGACCTGGCCCGCACGGTCACGCCTCCGGAGCCGGTCCGCTTCGAGGGCGACGGTCTCCACGTGGTCGGAATCGACACCGGGGTCAAGCTCAACATCGTCCGCGAGCTGCGCGAGCGCGGCTGCCGCCTCACCCTGCTCCCCTGTACGTCCTCGGCAGAGCAGGTGCTGGCCGAGGACCCGGATGTCGTCTTCCTGGCCAATGGCCCGGGCGACCCCGGCGCCCTCGGCTACGTCGTCGACACCGTACGCGAGCTGGTCGGGGTGAAGCCCCTCTTCGGCATCTGCCTCGGCCATCAGCTGCTCTGCCGCGCGGTCGGCCTGGAGACGTTCAAACTGCCGTTCGGCCACCGTGGCGCCAATCACCCGGTCAAGGAGCTGGCCGGCGGGCGGATCGAGATCACCTCGCAGAACCACGGCTTCGCCGTACAGGGGCCGGGCGGCGAGCTTCGGATCGAGACCGACGAGCCGGTCCGCTGGGAGACCGATTTCGGCGTCGCCGAGCTCTCCCACCTCAATCTCTACGACCGCACGGTCGAGGGCCTGGTGCTGAAGGACGTCGCCGCGGCGACCGTCCAGTACCACCCGGAGGCCGGCCCGGGCCCCCACGACGCCCGCCACCTCTTCGACGGCTTCCTGGAGCTGGCCCATGCCTAAGCGCACCGACATCGAGAAGATCCTTCTGATCGGCTCGGGGCCGATCGTGATCGGCCAGGCCGCCGAGTTCGACTACTCCGGCGTGCAGGCCTGCAAGGTCCTGCTCGAGGAGGGCTACGAGGTCGTCCTCGTCAACTCGAACCCGGCGACGATCATGACCGACCCGGAGTTCGCAACCGCGACCTACGTCGAGCCGCTGCTGCCCGGCCCGGTGAGGAAGATCATCGAGAGGGAGCGCCCCGACGCCCTGCTGCCCACCCTCGGCGGGCAGACGGCGCTGAACCTGGCGATGGCCCTGTATGAGGACGGCACCCTTGAGCGCTTCGGGGTGGAGCTGATCGGCGCCGACCACGCCGCCATCCGCCGTGCCGAGGACCGCGAGGAGTTCCGCCGCACGATGACCGAGGCGGGATTGCGAATTCCGTGGTCGATTACGGTCGAATCGCTCAGTCAGGTCGAGGGAGCCCTGGCCGAGGGCAAGATCACGCTGCCGGCGATCGTCCGGCCCGCCTTCACCATGGGCGGTCAGGGCGGCGGCGTGGGGGGAACCGAGACCGAGCTGCGCCAGGTCGTCACCGAGGGCCTCGCGGCGAGCCCGATCAACCAGGTCCTGGTCGAGGAGTCGGTGCTCGGCTGGGGTGAGTTCGAGCTCGAGGTGATGCGCGACGGCAACGACAACGTCGTGATCATCTGCTCGATCGAGAACGTCGACCCGATGGGCGTCCACACCGGCGACTCGGTGACCGTCGCCCCTGCCCAGACCCTCACCGACCGGCTCTACCAGGAGCTGCGCGACCAGGCGATCCGGGTGATCCGCGCGGTCGGGGTCGAGACGGGTGGCTCCAACGTCCAGTTCGGCGTCAACCCGGAGGACGGCGAGATTGTCGTGATCGAGATGAACCCGCGGGTCTCGCGCTCCTCGGCGCTGGCTTCGAAGGCGACCGGCTTCCCGATCGCCAAGATGGCGGCGAAGCTGGCGGTGGGCTACGCCCTGGAGGAGATCCCCAACGACATCACCCGCGCCACGCCCGCCTCCTTCGAGCCGACGATCGACTACGTGGTGACGAAGGTCCCGCGCTTTGCCTTCGAGAAGTTCCCCGGCGCCGAGGGGCGCCTCTCCACCCATATGCAGAGCGTCGGCGAGGTGATGGCTATCGGCCGCACCTTCGGCGAGTCCTTCGCCAAGGCGATGCGCTCGCGCGAGCTCGACTCCCCGGCCGAACCACCGGACTCCGATGAGGAGTTGCTGAAGGCGATTGCGGTGCCCTGCGCCGAGCGCTTCGACCTGATCCTCGAGGGCTTCCGCCGCGGCCTCGAGGTCGAGGCGGTATACGAGCGCTGCCTGGTCGACCGCTGGTTCCTGCGCGAGCTGCACACCCTCGCCACCGAGGGCGATGGCACCGAGGGACTCGTCCGCACCTACAAGGCGGTCGACACCTGCGCCGCCGAGTTCGAGGCGGCGACTCCCTACTACTACTCCGCTCACGAGCGTCCGGGCCAGGACGGCACGGCAGCCTCGGAGGTGCGCCGTGGCGAGCGCGACTCGGTCGTCATCCTCGGCGCTGGCCCGAACCGGATCGGCCAGGGGATCGAGTTCGACTACTGCTGCGTGCACGCAGCGATGACCGCGCGCGAGCTCGGTCGCGACGCGGTGATGATCAACTGCAACCCGGAGACGGTCTCGACCGACTACGACACCTCCGACAGGCTCTATTTCGAGCCGCTCACCGTCGAGGACGTTCTCGCCGTCTGCGAGCAGGAGCGGCCCGAGGGCGTGATCGTCCAGTTCGGTGGGCAGACGCCGCTGAAACTGGCCCGCGCCCTCGAGGAGGCGGGCGTGCCGCTGCTCGGCACCCCGGTCGACGCGATCGACCTGGCCGAGGACCGCGGTCGTTTCGGCGCTCTGCTGCGCCGGCTCGGCATCGAGCACCCGCCCTACGGCACGGCACTTTCGGCCGAGGAGGCGACGGTGATCGCCGAAAAGGTCGGCTTCCCGCTGCTGGTCAGGCCCTCCTACGTGCTCGGCGGCCGGGCGATGGAGATCTGTTACTCGACCGAGAACCTGAACGCCTACCTGCAGGCACACGTCAAGGCCGACCAGGAGCACCCGCTGCTGCTGGACCGCTTCCTCGAGAACGCGATCGAGATCGACGTCGACGCGCTTGCCGACGGCGAGGACGTCCACGTCGCCGGCATCATGCAGCACGTCGAGGAAGCCGGCGTCCACTCGGGCGACTCGGCCTGCGTGATCCCGCCGCTCAGCATCGGCGAGGAGATGCTGGAGCAGATCCGCGCGACGACGAGGCAGATCGCGCTGGAGCTGGGCGTGATCGGGCTGATCAACATCCAGTACGCGATCGCCGGCGGCCGGCTCTACGTGATCGAGGCCAACCCGCGGGCTTCGCGCACCGTGCCCTTCGTCTCCAAGGCGACCGGCACGCCGCTGGCCAAGGTCGCCGCGCGGCTGATGCTCGGCGAGAAACTGGCCGAGCTCGACCTGCCGGAGCCGCCCAGCGGCCATGTCAGCGTCAAGGAGGCGGTGCTTCCCTTCGCCCGTTTCGCCGGGGTCGATTCGGTCCTCGGGCCGGAGATGAAGAGCACCGGCGAGGTGATGGGCATCGCCGCCGACTTCCCGACTGCATTCGCCAAGGCGCAGGCCGCCGCCGGGGTGCTGCTGCCCACAGCGGGCACCGTCTTCATCACCGTCACCGACACCGACAAGCCGGCGGCGACGCAGATGGCGGCCCGCTTCCACGATCTCGGCTTCAAGCTGATCGCAACCGGCGGCACGGCCCAGTCGATCTCCTCGATGGGAGTGCCGGTGACGCGGATCAACAAGATCGGCGAGGGCTCGCCCCACGTCGTCGACTTGATCCGCGAGCGCCGCTGCGACCTGGTGATCAACACGCCGACCGGCTCGGGCGCCCGAGCCGACGGCCAGGCGATCCGAACAGCCGCAGTCCGCCACGGCATTCCCTGCGTGACGACGATGACCGGCGCTTCAGCCGCGGTGCGGGCGATCGCCGCCCAGATGCAGGGCGAGCCCGAGGTTCTCAGTCTGCAGGAGATCCACAACACCACCGTCGCCTCCACTGCCTCGGCAGATGGCTGAAGAATCCGAGCCTCAATTCGCCCCTTGGGGTCGTCGGCTCTGCGAGGTCGCCGACAACCGGCCTTCCGGCGGCTACCGCCTCTTCTCGCTGCTCGACACAGAGGGCCCCAAGCCGCTCCCCGGCCAGTTCTACATGCTTGCCACGCAGGACCATTGGGAGCAGCGGGGTCAACGTCCCTTTTTGCCCCGAGCCTTTTCGGTCGCTGAGACCGCTCCGGCCAAGGGCGGCGTCCGGCTCGACTTCCTGATCGAGGGCATCGGGCCAGGCACCGACCGCCTCTGCGGTCTCGAGCCAGGCGAGCAAGTCTGGGTCAACGGCCCCCTCGGCAACAGCTTCTCCGAGCCCAAGGAGCTTTCCGCGAACGCAGCTGGGGCCATTCTCGTCGGGGGCGGTATTGGCATCGCACCTCTCGCTCTGCTGCGGCGTCACTTTGCCGCTCGCAATGTGCCCGCCCGCGTTCTGCTCGGCTTTCGGGACGAGCAGCACGCCGGAGGATTGGATGACCTCTTCCGCTGCTGCGAGGTCGGCCTCGCCAGCGACGACGGCCACATCGGCCACCACGGCTACGTCACCGACCTGCTCTCAGTGATGCTCGAAGGCGACGACGCAAGCAGCGCCGCCGTTTACGCCTGCGGCCCGCCGCAGATGCTCGATGCCGTGGCAGCTCTCTGCGCAGATCGGGGCGTGGCCTGCGAGCTCGCCATGGAGTCGCCGATGGGTTGTGGCTACGGCGCCTGCTTCGGCTGTGCGGTGCCGAAGCCTGACGGCGGCTACATGAGGCTTTGCGTAGATGGCCCGGTGGTGCGGGTGGGAGGGGAGGACCGGGTGTCCCCCTCCGGAAACCCGCGTCGGTCGCTGGGTGAGGGCTCAGATCCTGGCGGCTCACAAGTTCCCGGAGGGGGACACCCGGTCCTCCCCCCGACGCCAACGAACCCCGTTGACTTTTGTGGCTTGGAGCTGCAGAACCCTGTGATCAACGCTTCGGGCACGTTTGATGCGATAGCTGCGAGGCGCGTTTATGGGGACAAGCTGCTGGAGGCGTTTCCTTTCTCTGCATTCGTCTCCAAGACGATCACGTTGGAGCCGCGAGCCGGTAACGAGCCGCAGCGGATTTGGGAGACGCCGGCGGGAATGATCAACTCGATCGGGCTGCCGAACAAGGGGCTGGATGGGTTCCTGGCACACGATCTTCCGGAGCTGGGCAAGCTGCCGGTGCCGCTGATCGTGTCGGTGATGGCGACCGGGCACGAGGACTTCAAGAAGATGGTTGCTGCGCTGGATGAACGGGACGAGGTGGCGGCCTTGGAACTGAACGTGTCGTGTCCCAACGTGCACTCCGGGCTGATCGTTGGCGAGCAGCCGGAGGAGACGGTGGCGTTGCTTGAAGCTCTGCGGCCATTGACTGCCAAGCCACTGATCGTGAAGTTGACTCCCAACGTGGCCGACCCCGCCGCGGTGGCGGTGGGGGCGGAAGAGGGGGGAGCCGACGCGGTCTCCCTGATCAACACGATGAAGGCGAGCGCGATCGATCCGGCGACGGGAGAACCCGGGATCGGCGTGGGCCAGGGAGGGCTCTCGGGCCCGGCGATCCGGCCGATCGCGGTCGCGCAGGTTCGTGCCGTCGCTGCGGCCGTCAGTCTGCCCGTCATAGGCATGGGAGGGGTCGGCTGCGGTGACGATGCCCTTGAGATGTTGGTTGCCGGGGCGACCCTCGTCGCGGTTGGGACCGAGAGCTTTCGTGACCCGAAAGCGGGCGCGCGAATTGCCGCAGAGCTGTCTGAGCGGTCTCCGCTCGCCGAGCAAGCCTCAACCTAGACTCGAGGTCTAGGTGAATTTGGCAAAAAAGGGGTCGGATGCCCTTGCACGCCCGCGAGCCGCGGCTATACTCGCCGCCCACATGCCCGCCCCAGTCAAGATCTCCGCAGCGGCCCCCGAGAGGTCGCTGGACCAGCGAATGGACGCGCTGAAGCGGGCAAACGACATCCGCACCGCCCGCGCCAAGCTGAAGAAGGACCTCAAAGCGGGCAAGGCGAGCATCCACGCGCTGCTCCTCGACCCACCCGAGTATGTGATGACCGCCAAGGTCTTCGACATGCTGCTCGCCGTCCCCAAGTACGGCCGGGTGAAGACCAACCGGATCCTCAACCAGTGCCGCATCTCGCCCTCGAAGACGATCGGCGGTCTCTCCGAGCGCCAGCGGGCCGAGCTGGTCTCTCAGCTTCGTAGATAGCGAAGCCGACCGCCGCTGCGTTCAATATCTCCGGCCGCATGGCCAAAGTCTTCGTCATCACCGGACCCAGCGGGGTCGGCAAGGGGACGCTGATCTCTCAGCTGCTCGAGCGCGTGCCAGGGCTCGAGCTTTCGGTCTCCGCCACCACGCGCGAGCCGCGCGAGGGCGAGATCGACGGCCGCGACTACCACTTTCTCACTCCGGAGGAGTTCGACCGGCGGATCGAGCGTGAAGACTTCCTCGAGTTCGCCACCTACAGCGGCAACCGTTACGGCACCCTGCGTTCCGAGGTGCGCAAGCGGCTCGAGGGTGGCCACTCCGTGGTGCTCGAGATCGAGGTGCAGGGAGCGCGCCAGGTGCGCGCGGCGATGCGCGAGTCGATCCAGGTCTTCATCGCGCCCCCGGACCCGGCGGTGCTGCGGCAGCGGCTCGAGTCGCGGGGAGCCGACTCCGCCGCTGCGATCGACGCCAGGCTGGAAGTTGCCGAGCAGGAGCTTGCCGCCCAGGGCGAGTTTGCCCACTGTGTGACCAACGCCGATCTGGAGCGCGCCGCGGCCGATCTGGAGGGGATCGTGCGCGCCGAGCTCGGCTTACCTCTAGACTCCGCAGCCGAATGATCAAACCACGCGTAGACAAGCTCCTCGACCACGCCGACTCCCATTACGCGGCAGTCGTCGTCGCGGCGAAGCGAGCCCGTCAGATAAACAGCTACTTCCACAACCTCGGCGAGGGTGGCTTCGGCGAGTACCCGCCGCCCATGGTCGAGACCCGCGGTGACCGTAACTACCTCTCGATGGCGCTTGAGGAGCTTGCCGAGGGCAAGCTCAAATACGAGTACCGCGCTTAGCGCACCGCTCGCTCAAAAGGGGGAGACATGGCAAGGATCCTGCTCGGCGTAAGCGGCGGGATCGCCGCTTACAAGTCGCTGGAGCTGGCCCGCCTCGCCACCGTCGCCGGGCACGGCGTGCGGGTCGTGATGACCGAGGCCGCCGGTCGCTTCGTCGGCTCCGCTTCCTTTGAGGGCATCGTCGGCGCCCCAGTGCTCACGTCCGAGTTCGAGCGTGACCCGCTCGGCGGTGCTTTCCCCGGCGACCCGCGGCCCGAGCACGATCCGATCGGTCACCTGGAGGTTGTTGCCAACTGCGACGCTTACCTGGTTGCGCCCGCCTCTGCCAACACGATCGCCAAGCTGGCCGCCGGCATGGCCGACTCGATGCTCACCACCTCTTTCTTGGCCTGCGCTGCACCGCGCCTCCTTGCTCCGGCGATGAACGACCGCATGTATGCCGATGCGGCGACGCAGGCAAACCTGGCGACGCTGCGCGAGCGCGGTGTCGAGGCGATCGAGCCGGGCGAGGGCCGGCTCGCCTCGCGCGGCGAGTTCGGCAAGGGCCGGCTGCCCGATCCCGCCGAGCTGCTGGCGCGAGTAGAAGCCGTGCTGCCGACGGGCGAGCGCCCCTGGGATGGGATGCGCGTGCTGGTCACCGCGGGAGGGACGCGCGAGCCGATCGACCCGGTGCGCTTCCTCGGCAACCGCTCCAGTGGCCGCATGGGCATAGCTCTAGCCGCCGCCGCCGCCCGCCGCGGCGCCGACGTCACCCTGATCGCGGCAAACGTCTCCCTGCCCGAGCCGGCCGGAGTCCGCCGCATAGACGTAGAGACCGCGGCCGAGCTGGCCGAGGCCGCGCAGGCCGAGTTCTCAAAGGCCCATGTCCTCCTGATGGCCGCTGCCCCAGCCGACTTCAAGGCAAGCGAGCCGGCCACGGAAAAGCTGAAGCGCGAAGGCAACCTAGACCTGCACCTGGAGCCAACCGAGGACATCCTCGCGGGCCTGGCGGCCTCCCGCGCCGACGAGCAAATGATCGTCGGCTTCGCCGCCGAACACGGCAACGACATCGACCGCGCCCGCGAGAAGCTGCAGCGCAAGGGCGCCGACCTGATCGTCCTCAACGACGTCTCCGACCCGACCATCGGCTTCGAGAGCAGCGATAACGCCGTAACCCTGATCAGCTCGACGAGCGAGACCAGCCTCCCGCTGGCCCCCAAGGACGAGATAGCCGAGCAGATCCTCCAAAGAGTCGACCAGCTCCGCAGCAGCACCAATCTCCACACGAAGTAGAGCCCGGTCCGACTGGGAAGGGTGGGGGTGTCCGGCAGCGCAGCGGCGTCCTGTTTTCGCCCCCAGCCGCCTCGACGGACAGCCAAAAGCGGTTCCGCGGGCGAAAACCCAGCAAGCAGCCGGACACCCCCCGCCCTTCCCACCAAGCCACCGGGCTATACTGACCTCAAGCTTTTTGTCCCTAGTGCAGTAACGAGAAGTGGGCCTGGCCCACTTTTTTTTCGTCCCAAACCAGGTAACCCAGCCCATGGCAGATCTAAAAGACAGCATCCAACAGCAGCTCTCCGAGCTCGACTCCGAGCTCGATCTCGTCGCCGTCGAGCAGCCGGGGACCGAGTCGCTGCGCCTCTTCATCGACCACCCCCAGGGTGTCGATCTGGCGCTCTGCGAACGGGTTGCCAAGCATCTCAACGAGCTTCGCGCCGAGTACGCACTCGAGGTTTCGTCCCCAGGGCCCAAGTACCGTCGCACCGAACCAGTGCCAGATACCACCGAGGAGCAGCCGTGAGCAAAGAGATCGTCGAAGCAATCAAGGCGCTCGAGCAGGAGAAGGGCATCGCGGCCGACAAGCTGATGGACGCCCTCGCCGACGCTCTTCTGTCGGCTTACAAGAAGACCCCTGGGGCGGCGAAATACGCACGCGTCGATCTCGATCACGAGACCGGCGACTTTCTCGTCTTCGAACTGATCCTGCCGGCCGAGCTGGAGGAGAAGCTGCTGGCCGAGGCGGCCGAGGCCCAGGAGGAGGAAGAGCGTGAGATCGATCCCGAAACGGGCGAGCTCAAAGAGCCGGAGGACCCCGAGCTCGATCCCGAGATGATCGCCCCCTACGAGGATCAGATCGAGACTCGCGACGTGACCCCCGAAGACTTCGGCCGGATCGCCGCGCAGACCGCCAAGCAGGTGATCCTGCAGCGGATCCGCGAGGCGGAACGGATGATGATGTTCGAGGAGTACCAGGACCGGGTCGGCGAGCTGATCACGGGGATCATCCAGCAGTCCGACAAGCGCTACACGCTGGTTCAGCTTCGCGAGCGGGTCGAGGCGCTGCTGCCCAAGTCCGAGCAGGTCTACAACGAGCGCTACGACCACGGGATGCGGGTGAAGGCGGTGATCACCGACGTCTCCGACTCGACCAAGGGCCCGGCGATCGTCGTCTCGAGGCGAAGCCCGGAGCTGATCAAGAGCCTTTTCGAGATGGAGGTGCCGGAGATCGCCGACAAACTGGTCGAGATCGTCGGCGTCGCCCGCGAGCCGGGTTACCGCTCGAAGATCGCGGTTGTTTCCCACACCGACGGCGTCGACCCGGTCGGCGCCTGTGTCGGTCCGCGCGGCTCGCGGGTGCGGATGGTCGTCTCCGAGCTGCGCGGGGAGAAGATCGACATCATCCCCCACAACGACGAGCCGGCTCGCTTCGTCGCCAAGGCGCTTTCGCCGGCCCGCGTGCGCGAGGTGATCGTCGACGACGAGGAGCGCCAGGCGACTGTGATCGTTCCCGACGACCAGCTCTCGCTGGCGATCGGCCGCGACGGGCAGAATGCCCGCCTGGCAGCCCGCCTGACCGGCTGGCGAGTCGACATCAAGTCCGAGACCGAGTTTGCCCAGGACGACGAGGAGGTCGAGTACGAGGGCGAGGAGCAGTCCGACGGCCACTGCCTGGCGGTGCTCTCCAACGGCCGCCGCTGCCCCAATGCGGCGATCGGCGAGTCCTCCTACTGCGGCCTGCCGACTCACCAGGCGCTGAGCCGCTTCGCAACCAACCAGATTGCGGTGCTGGCTCCGCTGGAGGAGGCCGAGGTGGCGATCCTCGCCGATGCCCAGGCCGACGGAGGCCAAGTGTCCGAGATCGTGGCCAAGGCGGAAGCGGAGTTCGTCGAGCCTCAGCCGGCGGGTCCTGTCGCGGACGAGGAGTCCTCGTCCTCGCAAGCTGCGGGCGATGACCCCTCATCCACGCCACCCACCGGAGAGGCGCCTGCGGAGGAGATTGCTCAGGATGCGGAGCCCGTCGCCGAGGAGGCTGAGCAGGCTTAGTGGCGACTCACGCAAATACACTCCGTTCTGACGGCGTCTGGACGCGCCTGCCGGCGCCCGGCGGGTTCGACGATGCGCTGCATCGCCTTCACCCACCGCGCTTGCCAGTCACGCCCAGTCACTCGTCAGAGACGGACCGTATTTACGGGAGGCGCCACTAGTGGCCAAAAAGCGCGTCCACGAGATTGCGAAAGCTCAGGGTCTGAGCAGCAAAGAGCTGCTCGCCGCGCTTAAGAAAGCTGGGATCGAGGCCAAAGCGGCGGCTTCCAGCGTTGAGGAGGCCGACGCGCTGAAAGCGCTATCCGGCAATGGGGCGACGGCGACCAAAGCCGAGCCGAAAGCCGCGGCCAAACCAGCTGCGCCGCCTCAGGAGCCGGCAAAACCAGTCGCGAAACCCGCGCCAGCCGCAAAAAAAACCGCCGGAGCGGCGAAAAAACGCCGCGTCGTGATCGATTCGCAAGCGGCCCGCCGCGACCAGATGGGCGGGCCGCCCCCGCAGCGCCCGCCGCGACGGCGCGGCGGCAGGCGCCGCCGGCCGCTGCTCGAGGAGCCGCCGCTCAGAACCGAGGAGCCGGCGGAGCCGGAGGCGACCAGGGTCAACTCCGGGGCGACCGTGCGCGAGGTCGCCGAGCTGCTCGGGCTCGGCAGCGCCGAGGTGATCAAGAAGCTGATGATGATGGGGGAGATGGCGACGCTCACCCAGACCCTCACCGACGAGTCGATCAAAGCGATCGCCGACGAGTACGACCGCAAGATCGAAATCGTCACCGCCGCCGAGGAGGAGCCCGAGGCGCCGGAATTCGAGGACGCCGAGGAGAGCCTGGTCGACCGGCCGCCCGTGGTCACGATCATGGGTCACGTCGACCACGGCAAGACCTCGCTGCTCGACGCGATCCGCGAGACCGAGGTCGCGGCGGGTGAGGCGGGGGGGATCACCCAGCACATCGGCGCCTACCAGGTTCACCACGAGGACAAGACCATCACCTTCCTCGACACCCCCGGCCACGCCGCCTTCACGGCGATGCGTGCCCGTGGGGCCAAGGTCACCGACATCGCCGTCGTCGTCGTCGCCGCCGACGACGGAGTCATGCCGCAGACCAAAGAGGCGATCGACCACGCCCGCGCCGCCGACGTGCCGATCCTGATCGCCGTCAACAAGATCGACAAAGAGGGCGCGCAGCCCGACCGCGTCCGCAACGAGCTGGCGGCCGACGGCCTCACGCCCGAGGACTGGGGAGGCGAGACGGTCTACTGCGACGTCTCGGCCAAGACCCACGAGGGCCTCGGCAACCTGCTCGACATGATCCTGCTCGTCTCCGAGCTCGAGGAGCTGGGAGCCAACCCGGACGCTCCCGCTTCCGGCACGGTGGTCGAGTCCCAGCTCGATCCCGGCCGCGGTCCGGTCGTCACGATCCTGGTCCAGCGCGGCACGCTCGCCGTCGGCGATTCTCTGGTCGGCGGCGCGCAGTGGGGGCGGGTGCGCGCGATGCACGACTTCACCGGCGATCGAGTCCAGGAGGCCGGCCCCGGGATGCCGGTCGAGGTGCTCGGCTTCGACGGCGTCTGCGAGGCCGGCGAACACGTGCGGGTGGTCGAGAACGACCGCCGCGCCCGCCAGCTGGCCCAGGAGCGGGGAAACCGCCTCAAGACCGAGGCCCTGGCCCGCCGCCAGGCGCGCAAGGTCAGCCTCGAGGAGGTCTTCTCCCGCGCCCAGGCAGGCGACATCAAGGAGCTCAACATCGTGCTCAAGGCCGATGTCGCCGGCTCGCTCGAGGCGCTGCAGGACGAGATCGCCAAAGTCCCGCAAGAGCAGGTCGCAATCAACATCATCCACTCGCAGACCGGTGGCATCAACGAGTCCGACGTGATGCTGGCATCGGCCTCCGAAGCGATCGTGATCGGCTTCAACGTTCGCCCGCTCGCCGACGCCCGCAAGGCTGCCGAGCGCGAGGGCGTCGACGTCCGCACCTACTCGGTCATCTACAAAATCACCGAAGACCTGCGCAACGCGATGGAGGGCTTGTTGGAGGCGGTCGAGGTCGAGGAAACGCTCGGCGAGGCCGAGGTCAAACAGACCTTCAAGGCCTCCAAGGTCGGCCGTATCGCGGGCTGCATCGTCAACGAGGGCAAGGTCGCCCGCGACGCCAACGTGCGCCTGATTCGCGAGGGCACGGTGATCTGGGACGGCAAGCTCGGCTCCCTGCGTCGCTTCAAAGACAACGTGCAGGAGGTCGAGGAGGGCCAGGAGTGCGGCATCGTGCTCGACGGCTACGCCGACGTCAAGGAGGGCGACGTGCTCGAGTTCTACAAGACCAAGCAGGTCGAGCAGACGCTGGACTAGGATGGCCACGCCTCGCATGCGTCGCATCAATGAGGTGCTCCGCGAGGTGATCGGCGCAGCCATCACCACCGAACTGAGCGATCCCCGGATCGGCTTCGTCACCGTGACCTCGGTCGAGACCAGCCCAGACCTGCGCAGCGCAAAGGTGCACGTCAGCGTGCTCGGCGACGACGACGCCCGCGAGGAGGCGCTCACCGGGCTGCGCTCCTCCCATGGCGTGCTGCAGGCCAAAATCGCCGCCGAGACCCGGATGAAGCGCACCCCGACCCTGTCCTTTCACTACGACCCGACGGTCGAGCAGGGGATGAGAATCTCCCAGTTGCTCGAAGAGGAAGAGGAATGAGCGAGACCACCGACATCGGCGCCACCGCGATCGAGCAGGTCGCCAACGAGATCCGCAATCGCGACCGCTTCCTGCTCACCGCCCACGAGGGGCCCGACGGCGACGCGCTCGGCTCGCTGCTCGGCATGCACCACCTGCTGACGCAGCTCGGCAAGGACTCGGTGATGTTCCTCGCCGCGAAGGAGTTCCCGCTGCCGATCGAGTACCGCTTCCTGCCGCTGGAGGAGGTATTTCACGAGGCGCCTGCCGACATGGCGGACCGTGCGGCGATCTTCCTCGACTGCGGCAACATCGATCGCATGCCGGTCGACTTCCTCTCGGCCGACGGGGTCTTCACGATCAACATCGACCACCACCACGACAACACCCTCTTCGGCGACGTCAACCTGGTCGAGGTCGACGCCTCCTGCACGGCGGAGATCGTCTATGAGCTGGCGATCCTGCTGGGAGTCGAGATCACGGCGGAGATCGCCGCGGCGCTCTACGTCGGCCTGGTCACCGACACCGGCAAGTTCATGTACGAGAACACCAACGCGCGCACCCATCGCATCGCCGCCGATCTGATCGAAGCCGGGGTCGAGGTCGACGAGACCTACCGCCGCCTCTACGAGCACGTGCCGCTCGAGAAGCTGCGCCTGCTCTCTCGCGCCCTGGATGGGATCCAGCACCACTGCAAGGGCAGGCTGGTGCTCGCTTACATCGCCGCTGAGGACTACGAGGCGAGCGGCGCCGGCGAGGAGATGACCGAGGGGATCATCGACCACTTGCGCTCGGTCGAGGGTGCCCGCGTCGCAGCGCTGATCCGCGACCTCGGCGACCGCGGTCGTGCTGCCCGCAAGGTGAGCCTGCGCTCCAGCGACGGCGAGGTCGACGTCTCCGCGATCGCCCGCGTCAACGGCGGCGGCGGTCACAAGCGAGCCGCCGGCTTCTCCACCGACCTCGAGTTGGAGGCGCTGGTCTCCTTCCTCTGTGGCGAGGTCTCTGCCCAGCTCGATCCTTGACGGTTCTGCTCTGCGACAAGCCCGCAGGAATCACCTCACACGACATGGTGCGGCAGGTTCGCCGCGAACGCGGCTGCAAAGTGGGACATGCCGGCACGCTCGATCCCTTTGCAACCGGTCTGCTGCTGGTCCTGCTCGACGGCGCGACCCGCGTGCAGCGCTTCCTCGTCGAGCTGCCGAAGACCTACCTGGCGACCGCGCGGCTTGGCTGGCGCTCGAGCAGTGGCGATCCCGAAGGTGAGCTGACCGAGACCGGCCGGCTGCCGCAAGCGCTCGCGCTGCCGACCGGCACGGTGCGCCAGCATGTGCCGATGACCTCGGCCGTACGAGTCGGCGGCGAGCGGCTCTATCGCAAGGCCCACCGGGGCGAGACGGTCCCGACCCCGCCACGAGACGTCGAGATCTACCGCGCCGAGCTGCTCGAGCACGATGCCGAGAGCGCCCGTTATGAGATCGAATGCTCCACTGGGACCTATGTGCGCACCCTGGTCGAGACCCTCGACGACGCCTACTGCTCCGAGCTGCGCCGCACCGCAATCGGCCCCTTCCGCGTCGAGGATGCCGGCGAGGAGGTCAGCGTCGAGCGGATCGGCGAGCTGATCCCCGCCGCGGCGGAGGGGCTCAGGTGATGGCCAACATCGTCGTCACCAGCCTGCCCGACGCCGAGCCGCGGGCGCGGCATGTCGCGATCGGCACCTTCGACGGCGTGCACCGCGGTCACCAGGCGGTGATCGAGGGGGCCGACACGGTACTCACCTTCGACCCACATCCGCTCGAGGTGATCCATCCGTCCGCGCTGCCGAAATTGATCATGCCCTTCGGCGTCAAGCGCGACGTGATCGAGGGGCTCGGCGTGCGCGAGCTGGTCATCATTCCCTTCGACCACGACTTCGCGACGCTCTCCGCCGAGGAGTTCATCGAGCGGGTTCTGATCGAGCGCCTCGGGGCCGAGCGGGTCTCGGTGGGGGAGAACTTCCGCTTCGGCGCCAAGGCCAAAGGGGACCCGGCGATGCTGGCCGCGCGCAGCGAGTTCGAGACCCGGGTGGTGCCGCTGGTCGAGGTCGATGGCGAGACGGTCTCCTCGACTCGAATCAGGGCCCTGGTGGCGGCGGGCGACATGGAGGGCGCGCGACACTGCCTTGGCGCCCCCTTCATGGTCGAGGGAACAGTCGTCGAGGGCGACCAGCGCGGTCGCGAGCTCGGCTTCCCCACCGCCAACATCGTCCCCGACGACCGCCTGCTGATCCCCGGCCACGGCGTCTTCGCGGCCTTTGCCGATGGCGTTCCCGCCGCCGTCAACGTCGGCGTGCGGCCCACGTTCGAGAGCGGTCGGGGGGTGTTGATCGAGACTTATCTGATCGACCGCAACGAAGACCTCTACGGGCGCACCCTGCGCGTCGCCTTCGTCGAGAGGCTGCGGGGGGAGAAGCGCTTCCCCAGCGTCGAGGAGCTGATCGCCCAGATGCGGATCGACGTCGAGGACGCGAAGCGGGTCTGTGCTAGCTTCACCGGCGCATCATGAGCCTTGCCAAGGAGAAGAAGACCGAGCTGATCGGGAAGTACGGCCGCGCTGACGGCGACACCGGCTCAGCCGAGGTTCAGGTCGCGCTGCTCACCGCGCGGATCAACGAGCTCACCGAGCACCTTCGCGGGCACGCCAAGGACCACCACTCGCGCCGCGGCCTGCTGATGCTGGTCGGCAAGCGCCGCCGCATGCTCCGCTATCTGGAGCGCACCGACCTCGAGCGCTATCGCGCTCTGGTAGCCGAGCTCGGCCTGCGGCGATGATCGCGGCGGGGGAGCCCGCCCCCGACTTCACCTTGCGCGACCAGGACGGCGAGAAGGTCTCGCTCTCTGATTATCTTGGTCGCAGAGTCCTCCTCGTCTTCTACCCGCAGGACTTCAGCCCGGTCTGCTCGGACCAGCTCTCGATCTACCAGGAGGTCAAGCCTGAGATCGAGGCACGGGGAGTCGAGTTGATCGGGATCAGCGTCGACCATCCCTGGGCCCACAAGGCCTTCCAGGAGAAGATCGGCACCGACACGCGGTTGCTTTCCGACTTCGAGCCGAAGGGTGAGGTGGCCCGCGCCTACGGCGCCTACATCGAGCGGGTCGGACACGCCAACCGCTCGCTGGTCCTGGTCGACGCGGAGGGCGCCGTCGAGTGGGTTCACGAGTCGCCGACCCCGCTGGAGATCCCCGGCGCCAACTTGATCTTCGACGCCCTGGAGACCGTCGGGTCTGACGCCTGACCTGACCAGCGCCGCGGTGCCCCCGGTCGGTCCGGAGGACCACGTGCGCGGCGAGGGCGAGACGTTGATCGTCTACGCCGACCTCGGCTGCCCGCACTGCGCAGCTGGGTGGCTGGAGATTTGCGAGCGACGCGCGAGCGTCGTCTTCCGTCACTTTCCGGTGACGAGCAAGCACCCAAGGGCACCCGCCCTGCACGCTGCCGCCGAGGCCGCCGGGAGGCAGGGGCGGTTCTTCGAGATGGTCGATTCGCTCTACGCCGACCGCGGACGGGTCGACGATCCGCACCTCTGGGAGCGGGCAGAGCGGTTCGGGCTCGACCTGCGGCGCTTCGAGGCGGACCGGCGGGCGGATGAGGTCGCCGCCCGGGTTAGGCGCGACTTCGAGTCCGGCATCCGCGCCGGTGTCATCGGAACGCCGGCCATGTACTCTCCCAGCTGAAAGAGAACGAGAGTTCTGAATGCAGATGGCCGTCATCCGGGCGGCCGGAGGTAGGAAAACTAAATGAGCATGTTTGACGTAACCCGCGTCTCTGCGGATATCGGCGACAGCCAGATTTCCTTCGAGACCGGAAAACTCGCGAAGCAGGCGGGCGGCGCGGTCGTAGTCCAGGCCGGCGACACCATGGTCCTGTGCACCGCAACCGTCGGCAGTCTGCGCGACGTGGACTTCCTTCCCCTCACCGTCGACATCGAGGAGCGCATGTACGCCGCGGGCAAAATCCCCGGCTCGTTCTTCCGTCGCGAGGGCAAATCCAGCGAGAAGGCGACGCTGACCGCGCGCATGATCGACCGGCCGATCCGGCCGCTGTTCCCCAAGGGCTGGCACTACGAGACCCAGCTCGTCGCGATCCCGATGTCGGTGGACCAGGTCCACCCCTACGACATCCTCGCGATGAACGGCGCCTCGGCGGCGCTGGCGATCTCGCCGGTTCCGGTCGCCGACCACGTCGGCGCGGTGCGGATCGGCAAGCTCGACGGCGACTTCGTCGTCAACCCCTCCGAGGAGGACCACGCCGAGCTCGACCTCGACCTGATCGTCGCCGGCACCAGCGAGGCGATCCTGATGGTCGAGGCCGGCGCCAGCGGCGTCACCGAGCAGGAGATCCTCGACGCGCTCGACATCGCCCATGGCGAGATCAAGAAGCTCGTCGCCGCGATGGAGGAGCTGCAGCAGAAGGCCGGCAAGGAGAAGATCGAGGTCGAAGCGCCCTCGATCGACGAGGGGCTGGTCAGCGATGTCCGCTCTTCCCACGGCCAGGCGCTGGTCGACGCGATCGCCACCGAAGGCAAGCTCGAGCGCTACGAGGCGATCGACAAGGTCAAGGACGAGGTGGTCGCCAAGTACGCGCCCGAGTCCGACGACGGAGAGACCGACGAGAAGCGCGTGGCCGAGGTCAAGGCCGCCTTCGGCGCGATCGAGAAGGACACGATCCGCAAGGCGATCGCCGTGGACAAGAAGCGCCCCGACGGTCGCGCCCAGGACGAGATCCGGCCGATCGAGTGCGAGGTCGACGTTTCCCCCCGCGTGCACGGCTCCGCCCTGTTCACCCGTGGTGAGACGCAGATCCTCTCCAACGCCGCGCTCGGCACGACCCGCATGGACATGCGGATCGACACGCTCGGTCTGGAGACGTCGAAGAAATTCTGGCACCACTACAACTTCCCGCCCTTCTCGGTTGGGGAGGCCGGCTTCATGCGTGGCCCGAAGCGCCGCGACATCGGCCACGGTGCACTCGCCGAGCGAGCCCTGGTCGCCACCATTCCCAACGAAGAGGACTTCCCCTACGTGATCCGGGTCGTCTCGGAGACGCTGGAGTCCAACGGCTCTTCGTCGATGGGCTCGGTCTGTGCCTCCTCGATGGCGCTGCAGGCGGCGGGCGTGCCGGTCAGCGCACCGGTCGCCGGCGTCGCGATGGGCCTGATCAAGGAGGGCGACGACTACATCGTCCTCACCGACATCGCCGGCGTCGAGGATCACCTCGGCGACATGGACTTCAAGGTCGCCGGCACCGCAGACGGGATCACCGCGCTGCAGATGGACATCAAGATCACCGGCGTCACCTTCGAGATCCTCACCGACGCGCTGGAGCAGGCCAACAAGGGCCGCCAGTTCATCCTCGGCAAGATGGCCGAGGCGATCGACGGACCGCGGGAGACGCTCTCCAAGCACGCGCCGCGGATCGAGGCGATCAAGATCGACCAGGAGAAGATCGGCGCTGTGATCGGCAAAGGCGGCGAAACGATCCGCGCCCTCTGCGAGGAGTTCGAAGCCGAAATCGACGTCGAGGACGACGGCACGATCCGGATCTACGCCCCGACCGGCGAACTGGTCGAAGCCTGCGTTGCCCGGATCGGGTCGATGACCAAGGAGGCGGAGATCGGCGATCGGTACAACGCCGCCAAAGTCGTCAAGACGACCACCTTCGGCGCCTTCGTCGAGCTGGTCAAGGGCACCGACGGCCTGCTGCACATCTCCAACGTGAAGCCAGGGGAGAGGGTCGACTCGGTCGACGACGTGCTCAGCTCGGGCGACGTGATCGACGTTACCGTGGTCGAGGTCGACCGCGAGCGCGGTCGTATCGGCCTGCGGCTCTCCGACGACCCGTCGGTGGCCGGTAAAACCGCCGAGGAGCTGGCCACGGTCGGCTCCGGCGACGGTGGCCCACGCCGTAACGGTGGCGACCGCGATCGCGGTGGAGGCGGGGGTCGCCGGCGCGAGCGCGAGCGTCGCAGCTAGTTCCTTGAGCGCTGCGCAGCTAACCGAGCTCGGCTCGGGCGCTCGGGTCGTGACCGAGGAGGTTCCTTCGGTCCGGTCCGTGGCGCTCGGGCTCTGGGTTCGCACTGGCTCCAGGAACGAGAGGCTGGCCCAGGCGGGCGTCTCTCACTTCCTCGAGCACCTGCTGTTCAAGGGCACCGCGCGCTACTCGGCGATCGAGATCTCCGAGCTCTTCGACGGGCTCGGCGCCTCGGTCAACGCGGCGACCGGCAAGGAGACCACCAACCTGCACGCCCGCTTCCTCGACGAGCACACCGACGAGGTCTTCGACCTCCTCGCGGAGATGCTGCTGGCGCCGACCTACCCGGACATCGACTCCGAGCGCGACGTAGTGCTGGAGGAGATCGCGATGTACGAGGACGAGCCGCAGGACCGAGTCCACGACATCCTCGCCGGCGCCGTGTTCGGTGAGCACCCGCTGGGCCGGCGAGTGCTCGGCGAGGCCGAGGTGATCTCCTCGATCCCGGTCCCCGAGATCGAGGCCTACCGCAAGGATCGCTACACCGGCCCGCACGTGGTCGTCGGCGCGGCCGGGCACCTCGACCACGAGCGGATCGTCGCCCTGGCCGAGCGCCTCGTCTCGCCGCCGAGCGGCGAGAACGGGTCGCGAGCGGTTACCACCGACGGCGCGGCACGGCTGCGCTTCTACCCGAAGGACACCGAGCAATACCACATCTGCTTCGGCGCGACCGGGATCGTCCGCGACGACGAACGCCGCTACGGGCTCGCGGTGCTCGACTCGATTTTCGGCGGATCGACTTCCTCGCGCCTCTTCCGCGAGGTGCGCGAGAAGCGCGGCCTCGCCTACTCGGTCGGCTCCTACAACGAGCAGTACACCGATTCCGGCATGGTGGCGACCTACGTCGGCACCCGCGAGGACAACGTCGAGGAAGCCTGCGCGGTCATCGGCGCCGAGCTGGAGCGACTGCGCTCCGAGCCGGTCTCGGCCGACGAGCTGGCGCGGGCGAAGGAGAACGTCAAGGGTCGCCTCGTGCTCTCCTCGGAGTCGACCTCGGCGCGGATGTCGCGGATCTCGCGCTCGACCCTCTTCAATCTGCCGATCGAAAGCCTTGACTCGATGCTGGCCAAAGTCGACGCGGTAAGCGTCGAGGAGCTGAGCGAGCTGGCGAGCGAGCTCTACGGTGCCGAGCGGCTCTCGGCCGCTTGCGTGGGCCGCGACGAGGAGTGCTTCCGCAAGGCCTTGGCACCCGTGAGCGAGGAGTTGGCCGCGGCGTGATCCGGGTCGCAGTTTCCGGCGCAAACGGGCGCATGGGCCGGACCGTCTGCGAGGCGGTCGAGGGCGCCGACGGCTTGGAGCTGGCGGCGAAGGCCGACCCGGCGCTCGGGGTCGAGCTGGCCGACGTGCTTGGCGAAGCCGACGTCGTCGTCGACTTCAGCACGCCGGACACGGCGCTCGGCAACGCCAAGACCTGCCTCGATGCCGGCGTGCATGTCGTCCTTGGCACGACCGGATTCGACCTCGACGCTCTCCGTGCTGCCGCCGGGGCCGGAGACGCTAACTGCTTCGTCGCGCCCAACTTTGCGATCGGAGCCGTGTTGCTGATGGAGGTGGCGCAGTCGATCGCCAAGCACATGCCCGAGTGCGAGATCGTCGAGCTGCACCATGACCGCAAGCTCGACGCGCCGTCGGGCACGGCGAAGCGGACCGCGGAGCTGATCGACGGCGCCGGCGGCAACGTCCACAAGCCGATCCACTCGGTGCGACTGCAGGGCCTGGTCGCCCACCAGGAAGTGATCTTCGGCGGCGAGGGCCAGACGCTCTCGATCCGCCACGACTCGATCGACCGCGTCTCGTTCATGCCCGGCGTCATCCTGGCCGTGCGCCGGGTCGCCGGCCTGCCCGACCGCTTTACGGTCGGCCTCGAGAAGCTGTTGTAGGTTCATGCGATGAGCGACGAGCTGACGCGCCTCGACGCGACCGCCCAGGCTGATCTGGTCCGCAACGGAGACCTGACTGCAGCCGAGCTGGTCGAAGCGGCGATCTCCCGGATCGAAGCAACCAACGGCGAGATCAACGCGGTGATCCATCCACTCTTCGAGGAAGGGCTGGAGGCAGCTCGCGGCGAGCTCCCCGACGGACCCTTCAAGGGCGTTCCCTTCCTGCTCAAGGACCTTGGTGCCGCCTTCGCCGGTCAGCCGCTCCACCTGGGCATGAACTACCTGAAGGAACGCGATTTCCGCGCTCCGATGGATACCTATCTGGCGCAGCGTTTCCGTGCTGCTGGGCTGGTCACGATCGGCAAGACGAGCTGCCCGGAGCTCGGCATCCTGCCGACGACCGAGCCACAGGCCTACGGCGCGACGCGCAATCCATGGGATCTCGAGCGGACGCCCGGCGGGTCGAGCGGAGGCTCGGCCGCCGCGGTCGCGGCAGGGATGGTGCCGATGGCCCACGCCAACGACGGTGGCGGCTCGATTCGCATCCCTGCCTCCAACTGCGGTCTCGTCGGCCTCAAGCCGAGCCGACAGCGGACCAGCGAGGGTCCGATCGCCGGCGACTTCATGTCGGGCCTGACCGCGGAGCTTTGCGTCTCCCGTTCCGTCCGCGATACCGCTGCGCTGCTCGAGGCGGTGCACGGCCCGGCGCCGGGAGATCCCTACGTCGCCCCGCCGCCACTCCGTCCCTACACCGAGGAGGTAGGCGCCGACCCCGGCAAGCTGCGGATCGCGCTCTGGACCGAGACCGTGATCGAGCAGGACGCCGATCCCGAGGTCGTGGCCGCGGCGAAGGCTGCGGCAAAGACGCTGGAAGGCTGCGGTCACACGGTCGAGGAGCCCGATTTGAGCATGCTGCAGAGCATTCCCATCATCGAGCCCTTCCTGGTGCGCTGGGCTGCCGGGCAGGCGTCGACGCTCGACCAGCTCGGAGTGATCGGCGGGGCGCCCATCGGTCCCGGCGACGTCGAGCCGTTGACCTGGGCGCTGGCGGAGATCGGACGTGCCCGCAGCGCGGGCGACTACCTGACCGCCATCGGGCAGCATCAGGTGATGTCGCGGATGCTCGCCGGCATCCACGAGTCAGGCTTCGACCTGCTCTTGAGCCCAGTCCTTGGTGAGCCGCCACCGCCGCTTGGCACCTTCGACGACTCCGGACCGGACCCGATGGTCGCCTTCGAGCGGGCCTTTCTCGACGGCTGCTTCACGGCTGCATTCAACGCGACCGGCCAGCCGGCGATCTCTCTGCCGCTGCATGTGAGCGAGAGCGGACTGCCGATCGGCGTCCAGCTCGTTGCCCCGTTGGGGCGCGAGGACGTGCTGCTGCGGGTCGCTTCCCAACTGGAGCAGGCGGTTCCCTGGGCGGACCGCACGGCGCCCACCTTTGCCATATGACCGCCCCGATACCCTGCCAGCGATGAGCGAGATCAGTGGAGTTATTACCGCGATGGCGACGCCCTTCGACCTGGGCGGAGCGGTCGACGAGGCGGCGGCCAGGCGGCTCGCCGTCCACCTGGTCGAGCATGGCTCACACGGCTTGGTCGTCGCCGGCTCGTCCGGCGAGGTGGCGACGCTCGACGACGAGGAGCACATCGGCCTGCTGCGGGCGGTGGTCGATGAGGTCGGCGGTCGGGCGCACGTCTATTGCGGCACCGGCACCAACGACACCCGCCACTCGATCGAGCTGACCAAGGCCGCCGCAGATGCGGGGGCCGAGGCGGCGTTGATCGTCACGCCGTACTACAACAAGCCGACTAAGCCTGGCCTACGGGCCCACTTCGAGGCGATCGCCGCGGCCGTTCCCGATCTTCCCCTGATCGCCTACAACATCCCTTCCCGCGTGGTGGTGAACGTTCCCCCCGCTGACCTCGCCGAGCTGGCCGAGATCGACAGCGTCGTCGCCGTCAAGCAGGCCAACGACGACGAGCTCGGCCCGATCGCGGGCCTCGACGTGCTCGCCGGCAACGACGAGATATTCCTGCGTACGCTCGAGCTGGGCCTGGCCGGTGGCATCCTCGTCGCCTCCAATCTGGTCGGCGAGGAGATGCGCGCGATCTGGGACGCCGTTCGGGCCGGGGACCTCGAGCGCGCCCGCGAGATCGACGCCGGCCTGAAGCCGCTCTACGACGTGCTCGGCATCGTCACCAACCCGATCCCGCTCAAGGCGGCGCTGGAGATGGCGGGCCTGATTCCCGCCGGTGGCCTGCGGCTGCCCCTGATCGAGGTCGATTCCGAGCAGCGCGCCGCCGTGCGTGCAGCGCTCGACGCTGTCGGCGTTGCGGTGGCCTCCTAGCCGATGCCCGCGAAACTACGAGTTCTGCCGCTTGGCGGTCTGGGCGAGATCGGGAAGAACATGACCGTGATCGAGTACGACGGCCGGATCGTCGTCGTCGACACGGGCCTGATGTTCCCGACTCCCGAGATGCTCGGCATCGATCTGGTCCTGCCCGACTTCTCCTACTTGCGTGACCGCGTCGACGACATCGAGGCGATCGTCCTCACCCACGGGCACGAGGATCACGTCGGCGCGCTGCCCTACGTCCTCCGCGAGATCGGCATGCCGCCTGCCATCTACGGCGGTCTGCTGACGGTCGGCATGGTCCGCTCCAAGCTCGACGAGCACAAGATGAAGGACGCGCCGCTGGAGGAGCTGCCGGCCGGCAAGAAAGTCCAGTTGGGTCCCTTCGAGCTCGAGCTGGTCCATCTCTCCCACTCGATCCCCGATATGCGGGGCGTGATCCTCGGTACCGAGGTCGGCAAGATCCTGATGACCGGCGACTACAAGTTCGACCAGACGCCGGTCGACGGCCGCCCCGCCGATATCTCACGGCTCGCCCAGCTCGGCCGCGAAGGCCTGCTGCTGCTCTGCGGCGACTCGACCAATGCCGACCGACCCGGGATCGCGCCTTCGGAGTCGAGCGTCGGGCCGGCGCTGCTGGAGACCTTCTCGGCCTGCAAGGGCCGGGTCATCGTCACCTCCTTTGCCTCCAACATCCACCGCGTGCAGCAGGTGATCGACGCCGCCGTCGCGCTCGACCGCCGGGTCGCCCTGGTCGGCCGCTCGATGCGCAAGAACTTCAACATTGCCTCCAACCTCGGCATCGCCAAAGCGCCGTCGGGCCTTTTCATCCAGCCGCGCGAGATCGAGGACTTCCCCGACGAGAAGGTCGTCGTGATCTCCACCGGCAGCCAGGGCGAGCCGCTCTCGGCACTGAGGCGGATGGCCAACAACGACCACCGCGACGTCGAGCTGCACTCCGGGGACACCGTCGTCTTCTCGGCGACGCCGGTGCCGGGCAACGAGCGCGCGGTGAACGAAACGATCGACCGCATCTACGAGATCGGCGCCTCGGTCGTGACCGCCAAGGAGGCCCCGATCCACGCTTCCGGACATGGCTGGCAGGAGGAGTTGAAGCTGATGCTCAACCTGACCAAACCGCGCTACGTAATGCCCGTGCACGGGGATCACCAGCGGCTGCGCTTGCACGCCGGCCTCGCCCACTCGGTTGGGATCGATCCCGAAAACGTCTTTCAGGGTCGCAACGGCCTGCCGCTGGAGCTGGATGCCAATGGGGCACGCTTCGGAAAGAAGGTCCACGCCGGCGTCGTCTACGTCGATGGCGTCAACGTCGGCGAGCCCGACGACGTGGCGCTGCGCGACCGGCGCGAGATCTCCGCCGACGGCATCTTCATCGTCGTCGCGACGATCTCCGCCGAGGACGGCAGCGTCGTCGCCGATCCCGAGGCGATCGTACGTGGCGTCGCCCTGCCTGAAGGCGAGGAGTCCTTGGTCGAAGAACTGAAGGACGTGGTCGAGGACTCGCTCGAGGACGCCGCCGAGGCCGGCACGCGCGAAGTCCACCTGATCCAGGAAGACGTGCACGAGGCGATCGCCAAGCTCGTCTACGAGAAGCTGCGCAGCCGGCCGATGATCCTGCCGGTCGTCGTCGAGGTCTGATCAGGTAGTAAAAAGGACCCGCCGGTCGCGTTGGGGAGAACCGGCGGGCCCTTGTGTCTCGTCCGTGGAGGAAATTAAGCCGGGGCGCTAAAGCGGATCTAAAGCTGGGTTAATTCCCCGCTCAGACTTGGAGGTGCGGAGGGGCAGCCGGACGCGAAAGAGCGCGCCGCCCAGGTCGGACTCGCCTGCCTCGGCGCTGCCGCCGTGCGATCTGGCCACGGCGCTGACGATCGCCAGGCCGAGGCCGCTGCCGCCGCCGATCGCGGTGTCGGCGGGTCCGTCACTGCGGACGAAGCGCTCGAAGATCTGCTCACGAAGCTCCGCCGGCACGCCAGGGCCGTCGTCGGCGACCTCGACCACGGCGCTCGTGCCCTCGGCACGGAGGCGCAGTTCGATCCTCGATCCCGGGGGAGTGTGGCGGGCGGCGTTGTCGAGCAGATTGAGCACCATGCGATGCAGCTCGTCGGGATTGCCGTCGACCGGAAGCGGTCGCTCGTTCTCGATTCGCAGCTCGCGTTCGCCGATCGTCGGCGCGACCTCCGCCGCGGCGTTGCCCGCCACCTCGGCCAGGTCGCAACGAGTGCGGGCGCCGATGCGCCCGGCGTCGGCGCGGGCAAGGAGCAGGAGGTCGCCGACCAGGCGGCTCATGCGGCTGGAAGAGCGCAGCGCCGAGTCGACCATCGCTCGCTCGTCCTCTCGCGCTGGCTCGTCGAGCGAGGCCTGGAGCAGCTCCAGGTTGGCGAGGATGCTGGTCAGCGGGGTACGCAGCTCGTGCGAGGCGTCGGCGACGAACTCGCGCTGGCGCTTCAGCGCCGCTTCGCGCTCGGCGCGGGCGGCGTCGAGGGAGCGGAGCATCCGCTCCAGCGTCCTGGCCAGCTCGCCGACCTCGTCCTCGACGCGCGGCTGTGGCATGTGGCTGGAGGGGTCGCCGGTGTCGGCGATTGTTCGCGCCGTCGCGGTCAGCGATGCGATCGGCCGCATCGCCCGGCGGGCGATCGCCACCCCCGCGAGGCTGGCAAGCAGGGTCGCGCCCAGCACGCCGGCCGCGATCAGGAGCCAGAGCCGGCCCACGGTCGAGTCGACGTGCTGCTCGTCACGGCCGTACTGGACGAAGCCGGCGATCCGCCCGGTTTGGCGGCTGCGCAGGGCGACCGTCACAACCTGCATCTCGCCTATGTCGCGGATGCCGGGTACCGGGGGTCCAAGTTCGGCCGCATTCGGGCTTGAGTCGAGTTCCCGCCCCTGCGAGTCGTAGATCCGCACCGAGGCGTCGTTGGGGCTGACGAAATCGCCCAGGTCCGGCTCGCGGACGATCAGCGTGTTGGTGATCGTGTCGACGATCTGGACCTGGGAGGCCAGCGTCGCCACCGCACCCTTCATCTCGTGGTTGAAGTCGTCCCGGATGCGTTGCGCGGCGAGGTTGCCGACGATCACCCCGAACAGCACCAGGATCGCCAGGGTCAGCCCGGCGGAGACGCCGGCAAGACGCCAGCGCACCGGCCAGTTGCCCGGCCGGAATGCCGCTAGCCCTTGAGCACGTAGCCGGCGCCGCGTTTGGTGTGCAGAAGCCGTGTCTCCTCACCCGCCTCGAGCTTGCGCCGTAGATTGGAGATGAATACGTCGATCGTGTTGGTGGCCGCCATCGGGTCGTAGCCCCAGACCTCGTCGAGCAGACGCTCGCGTGAGACGACGAGGCGCTCGTTGTGCATCAGGTATTCGAGCAACTCGAACTCGCGGTTGGTCAGCTCGATCTCACGCTCGCCGCGGCGCACCTCGCGCGTATCCGGGTTGAGACTGAGGTCGCCGACCTCGAGCGATGCCGAACCGCGCGGCGGTCGGCGGCGCAGCAGGGCGCGGATCCGCGCGAGCAGCTCCTTGCGCTCGAAAGGCTTGACCAGGTAGTCGTCGGCACCGCTGTCGAGCCCGCCCACCCGGTCCTCGGTCTCCGCCCGTGCGGTCAGCATCAGGATCGGCACGTCGCTGTCGGCGCGCAGTCGCCGGCAGACCTCGAGCCCGTCCATCCGCGGCAGGCCCAGGTCGAGCACCACCAGGTCCGGCACGAAGCCCGCGGCGACGTCAAGCGCGTCGATCCCGTCCGCCGAGGTGCGCACCTCGTAGCCCTCGTTGCGCAGCGAGCGCCTCAGCACGTCGGCGATCTCCTGATCGTCCTCGACGACGAGGACGCGGCCTCCCGGTAGATCGGTGTCGTTTGCAAGCACGCAGCGATGTTAGCCCGGCTTGGACAGGTTCCTGTGGGCTTTTAGTGCGAATTTAGGCACGGACATAGCGGGGAAGACACCTCTTTTGAGGCACTTGCCATCTGCCTCGCTTGCCATGATCGATCGCAGCGATGAGTTCAACCGCCGCCGTCCATCTGCATGCCCACAGCGAGTACTCGCTGCTCGACGGCGCCTGCAAGATCGACGCGATGGCGGCACGGGCGGCGGAGCTTGGGCAGCCGGCGCTGGGGTTGACCGACCACGGCGTGATGAACGGCGCGGTCGATCTCTACAAGGCCTGTCGGAAGCACGGGATCAAGCCCATAGCCGGCCTCGAGGCCTACCTCGTCGATGACGTCAAGGCGATCAAGGAGAAGCCCAAGTACGAGCGCAACCATCTCACCCTGCTGGCCGAGAACGATGCCGGCTTCGCAAACCTGGTCAAGCTCACCTCGGCCGGTTTCCTGCAGGGCTTCTCACGGGGCAAAGCCAACGTCGACATGGAGCTGCTCGCCGCCCATGCCGACGGGGTGATCGTCCTCACCGGCTGCCTGCAGTCGCGCTTCTGCCGGCGCCTGATCGAAGAGCGTGCCGATGACGCTCGCAGTCACCTCGACGACCTGATCCAGGTCTTCGGCCCCGAGCAGGTCTATTTCGAGCTGCAGAAAAACGGTATCGAGGAGCAAGAGAAGGCCAACCAGGGGATCGTCCGCTTCGCCCGCGAGCTCAACCGGCCGCTGGTCGGCACCGCCGACGTCCACTACCTGCGGCGCGAGGACTTCGACAATCACGCCGCGCTGCTCTGCGTGCAGACCAAGTCGACCCTCGAGGCGCCGAAGATGAGCTTCGACACCAACGAGTTCTTCCTCAAGAGCAACGAGGAGATGGCCGACTCCTTCGCCGAGTGGCCCGAGGCGATCCCGACGACTCTGGAGATCGCCGAGCGCTGCTCGCTGGACATCGAGCTTGGCAGCCTGCTGTTGCCCCGCTACCCGACCGAGGACGGTGAGGAGCCGGAGGCGATGCTGCGGCGGATCGCCGGCGAGGGGCTGCGGGCCCGCTACGGCGACCCCGCTCCGGCCGAGGCCGTGGAGCGGATGGAGTTCGAGCTCGGCGTGATCGAGGAGATGGGCTTTGCCTCCTACTTCCTGATCGTCTGGGACTTCGTCCGCTACGCCAAGGAGAACGGCGTCGCCGTCGGCCCCGGCCGCGGCTCGGCGGCGGGCTCGATCGTCTCCTATGTGCTCAAGATCACCGACCTCGATCCGCTCGCCGAGGGCCTGATCTTCGAGCGCTTCCTCAACCCGGGGCGCAAATCGATGCCGGACATCGACATCGACTTCTCCGTCCGCGGGCGCGAGCGGATGATCCGCTACGTCGGCGACAAGTACGGCCGCGAGTCGGTGGCCCAGATCATCACCTTCGGCAAGATGGCGCCGCGCGCGGCGACCCGCGACGCCGCGCGGGTGCTCGGCTTCGACTACGGCAGCGGCGATCGCCTCGCCAAGCAGATTCCGGAGCCGATCATGGGCCGCAGCCCCTCCTTCAAGGAGTGCTTGAAGTCGGGCCAGGAGCTGAAACGGACCTACGACGCCGAGCCGGACGCGAAACGAATCATCGACGTCGCCCAGGGCCTCGAGGGGATCATTCGCAACAACTCGATCCACGCTGCTGCGGTGGTGATCGCCGACCGGCCGCTGCACGAGGTGGTGCCGCTGCAGCTGGCCGAGGACCGCAACGCGCCCGCGGACGGCAACGGCAAGCCGGAGCGCCAGTACAAGATCGTCACCCAGTACTCGATGGGGCCGATCGAGGAGATGGGGCTGTTGAAGATGGACTTCCTCGGCCTGCGCAACCTCGACGTGATCGAGGACGCGATCGACATCATCGAGCGCTCGCGTGGCGAGAAAGTCGACATGGAATCGATCCCGATCGACGACGCCAAGACCTACGCGATGCTCGCGGCGGGCGACTCGACCGGCGTCTTCCAGTTCGAGTCGGAGGGGATGCGGGACGCCCTGCGCAAGGTGGGGCCAACCGAGTTCGCCGACATCGTCGCTCTCGGCGCCCTCTACCGGCCTGGCGCGATGGCCTACATCCCCGCCTACGCCAAGGGCAAGAGGGACCCCTCGACCGTGCGCTATCCCGACCCGCGACTGCGGGCGATCACCGAGGAGACCCACGGCTGCGTCATCTACCAGGAGCAGTTGATGGAGATCGCGCGTTCGATGGCCGGCTTCTCGGGCGCCGAGGCAGATGACCTGCGCAAGGCGATCGGCAAGAAGAAGCGCGACCTGATGGCGACGATGAAGGACAAATTCATGCAGGGCCTGGCTGAATCCGGGACCGCCGCGGCAGTCGCCAGGGATCTGTGGAAGCTGAACGAAGCGGCCGCCGACTACTCCTTCAACAAGTCCCACGCCGCCTGCTACGGGCTGATCTCCTACCGCACCGCCTACCTCAAGGCCAACTACCCGGCCGAGTACATGGCGGCGGTGATCTCCTCGGTGATGAACACCAAAGACAAGATGCCGCTCTTCGTCAACCGCTGCGCGGAGATGGGGATCGAGGTGCTGCCGCCAGACGTCAACTCCTCCGACCACGACTTCGTCGTATCCGAGAAAGCGATCCGTTTCGGCCTCGACGCGGTCAAGAACGTCGGCCACGCCGCGGTCGAGGCGATTCTGCGGGCGCGAGAGGATGGCGCCGAATTGGCCTCGATCTGGGACTTCTGCGAACGTGTCGACGCCCGCGCAGTCAACAAACGCGCGATCGAATGCCTGGTCAAGTGCGGCGCGCTCGACTCGACCGGCGCCACTCGCAAGGGAATGCTGGAAGCGCTGCCGGCGGCGCAGTCGGCCGGCCAGAAGGCCCAGGAGGACGCCCAGCTCGGCCAGGGCTCGATCTTCGACTTCGGCGAGGACGCGGGCGGTGGAGGGGCGGCGCGCGCCCAGGCCCATCACCGGCCGCCGATCTCCACCGCCGAGTTCGACCGCGCCGAGCTGCTGGCGATGGAGAAGGAGACCCTCGGCACCTATCTCTCCTCGCACCCCTTGACGGAAGTGCGCGATGCGCTGCGCGCCCGTGTCGACTGCAGCCTCGCCGAGCTCAGCAATCGCGCCGACGGCTCCTGGGTGACGGTCGGCGGGATCGTCGTCGAGTGCAAGAAGATCCGCACCAAGAGCGGCAGCCAGATGATGTTCGCCACCCTCGACGACATCGAGGGCCAGGTCGAGATGCTGGTCTTCAAGGCCGACCAGTCCGAGAGCGCCACGGTGATAGCCCCCGACTCGATCGTCGTCGTCCGGGGCAGGCTCGACCACAAAGACCGCGGCGAAACCAAGCTCGTCGTCCAAGAGGCGGAGCGCTTTGAGCCGGGCAGCGAGGAGATCGCCCGCGCGACCAAGATCGCAAGCGCGCCGTCAGAACCGCTGAAGCTGCATATCCACGCCTCCCAGGTCAGCCCCGGCTTGGTAGAGGAGTTGAAGGCTGTCTTCGAGCACCACAAGGG
>DATHEA010000014.1:0-47021 GCA_035318745.1 Solirubrobacterales bacterium | reverse complement strand
CGCCGATCCACCCCAACCTGGCCGGGATGACGGGAGCGGCGGCGATCCTCGGGCCGGTGGCCAAATGAACTGAGGCCCAGGGATAGGAGCCTGCCCCGGTAGGGGTTTCGCTTAACTTTTTCGGTGAATCGCTGATTGGGCTGACGCCCGGGCGGCCTCAGCGAAAAAGTACAAGACGCTTCACCCCTACCGGGACAGGCTCCTAGCTGATGACGCTTGTTGGGCACGGCTCGGGCATCGGGAAGAGCTTTAGGAAGTGGCGGGCGTCTTGTTTGCTTCCTTCGATGGTCACCGCGCCTGAGCTGAGCGCGACGGCGAGTGGGAGCTGGCCGGTGAGCAGCGCCGCCAGCGTGCCGGGGTCGGTCTCGACCGCCGCGGACGCTGCCTCGGCGCCGCCGCGGCCAAGCTCGAGCTCGCCGCCGGCGATGCGGACGTGAAAGATCTCCTCGCCGAGCCGCAGCTCGTAGCTCGCCAGCAGGTCGCCCGCGGCCTCCGCGTCGAAGAGCGAGCGCAGCGCCAGGACGATCGAGCTGGCGCCGATCTCGCGGTGCTCGGGTGGGACCGGCGAGCGGGCGCCCCAGGCGCCGAGCTGGGTCACGACCGGCTCCAGCCCCCTGCCCCACTCGGTCAACTCGTAGACCTGGGATGCAGCCGGCGGCGGAAGTTTGCGACGATGGACGACACCGGCTTGCTCCAGCTCGCGCAGGCGCTCCGAGAGGATGTTGGGGCTGGCGTGGGGGAGACCCGCGCGCAGGTCGGTGAAGCGCTTCGGGCCGAGCAGCAGCTCGCGCACGACAAGGAGGGCCCAGCGCTCGCCGACCAGGTCGAGGGCGTAGGCAAATCGGCACGCCTCCCCATATGAGCGCTTCGTTGCCATATGACCAGTTTAACCACTTGATACAAATTTGCAACCAAGTAGTCCTGTTTTAAAACTATTTGCTAGGGTAGCCGCATGGATATGACCAACGAGTCTCAAAACCGGTGGCTGGCCCTCTACGTGCTCTGCGCAGGCATGCTGATGATCGTTCTCGACATCACGATCGTCAACGTCGCCCTGCCTTCGATTCAGGACGACCTCGGCTTCTCACAAAGCAACCTCGCATGGGTTGTCAACGCCTATCTGGTTCCTTTCGGCGGCCTGCTGTTGCTCGCCGGCCGGCTCGGCGACCTGCTCGGCCAGCGCCGTGTCTTCCTCACCGGCCTCGCGGTCTTCACCACCGCTTCGCTGCTCTGCGGGATCTCGCAGAGCCAGGAGATGCTGATCGGCGCGCGGTTCATCCAGGGCGTCGGCGGGGCGCTGACCTCGGCGGTGATCCTGGGAATGATCGTGACGATGTTCCCCGAGCCTCGCGAGCAGGCGAAAGCGATCGGCGTCTACGGCTTCGTCGCCTCCGCCGGCGGCACGATCGGCCTGCTGGTCGGCGGCGTGCTGACCCAGGCGATCGCCTGGCACTGGATCTTCTTCATCAACCTGCCGATCGGGATCGCGACCGCGATCATGGCCCGCCGGCTGATCGCCGACCGGCCCGGGATCGGCTTCGGCAAAGGCGCCGATCTGCTCGGCGGGGCGCTGATAACCGGTGGTCTGATGCTCGGCGTCTACACGATCCTCGGCATCTCCGAAAAGGGCTGGGGGTCGACCCAGACCCTCGTCCTGGGCACGATCTCACTGGCGTTGGAGGTGGCCTTCGTCCTGCGCCAGGCGCGCATCGCCAATCCGTTGATGCCGCTGCGCCTGTTCCGCTCGCGCAACGTCTCCGGTGCCAACGCCCTGCAGATGCTGCTCGTCGCCGGGATGTTCTCGATGTTCTTCCTCGGCGCCCTCTACCTGCAGCAGATCCTCGGCTATGACCCGCTCCAGGTCGGCTTCGCCTTCCTGCCCGCCACCCTGGTCATGGGGACGCTCTCGCTCGGCTACTCGGAGAAACTGATCATGCGCTTCGGGCCACGGGCGATGCTGATCCCTGGCATGGTCCTGGTCGGCTTCGCGCTGCTGCTCTTCGCCCGCACCCCGGTCGACGGCAGCTACCTTGCCGACGTCCTGCCGCCGATGCTCCTGATCGGGGTCGGCATCGGGATCTCCTTCCCGTCGTTGATGACGCTGGCGATGTCGGGAGCGACGCCGGAAGACGCCGGCCTCGCCTCGGGCGTGGTCAATACCAGTGCTCAGGTGGGGGGTGCGATCGGGCTGGCGGTGCTGGCGACGCTGGCGGCCGAGCGCACTGACGGGTTGCTTTCCGACGGCGCCACCCACGCTGCCGCGCTCAACTCCGGCTTCCATCTCGCCTACCTGGTCGGCGCCGGGATGGTCGCAGTCGCCCTGGCGATTGCCGTCTTCGTGCTGCGCTCCGAACCGATGCCCGACCCGGCGGCGATGGCCGAGGGCATGGCCGGCGAGGAGGCGCATGGCGGCGCCCGCGAGCCCGAGCCCGCCTATTCAGAGGGTTAGAGACTCCAAACCAGTCAAAGGAGAGAGATATGGGACAGCCAGTTGTTCACTTCGAGGTCATTGGTAAGGACGGCGCCAAGCTGCAGAGCTACTACTCGGAGCTGTTCGGGTGGGAGATCGACGCCAACAATCCGATGAAGTACGGGATTGTCAAAGGCGAGGACAACCCCTCCGACATGGGGAGCATCGGCGGCGGTATCGCCACCGGGCCCGACGGCTACGAGGGCCACGTCACCTTCTACATTGCCGTGCCCGACATCGAGGCGGCCCTGCAGAAGGCTGAGGAGCTCGGCGGTGAGCGAGTCATGGGCCCGGAGAAAGTCATGGACTCGGTCGAACTCGGTCAGTTCAAAGACCCCGAGGGTCACCTGATCGGCCTCGTGCGGGACTCCTCCTAGCCGGCGGCTTCAGCGCGGCGTAGGCCGCCGCGCGCCCAGAGGCCGAAGAGGAACGGCAGGGCGATGGCTACGGCGAAGGCGAGCGCGATCACGGTCGGCTCGCCGGAGATGAAGCCGCGCCCTGCCTCGAGCAGGGCGGTGACCGGGTTGAGCGAGGCGACCGTGTGGATCCAGCCGCTGAGCAGGTCTAGCGGCACGTAGACGGGGGCGAGGAAGAGGACCAGGAAGGTGGGGAATTGCATCAGCGGCCCGCCCTGGATCGAGCGCACCCGCATCGCCACCCCGGCCGCCCACAGCGTCGCCGCCAGGTTGACCAGGATCGCGAGACCGTAGAGCCCGACGATTTCGACTCCGCCGCCGCCGACCTCCATCCCGGCGATCAGCGCCACCGCAGTCAGGATCGTCCAGGTGATCAGCGCTCGGACCAGCGCCGCCAGCAGGTAGCCGACGACGATCCCGCGCCGGTCGGTCGCCGCCAGGAGGTAGCGGCGGGAGAAGCCGGTCTCGAAGTCGCGGGCGATGCCGAAGCCGGTGAAGACGCCGCCGAAGGCAGCCGACTGGAGCAGCACGAAGACGAACTGGAAGGCGGTGTAGCCACCTTCGAAGTCGAACCCGGGGGCACTGGAGATCGCCGAAAGGCCGCCGGCGAAGGCGGTGAAGAAGAAGAGCGGGAAGACGATCCCCGGCACCAGGAAGGCCGGGTTGGTGAGGAAGTTGTGGATGCTGCGCCAGGCGACGGCGAGGGCGATCTTGCGGGTCACGTTCTCACCAGCCTCGTCTTCAGCGCGGCCGAGGCGGCGAACATGCCGACGACGAGGATCGCCGCCGCGATTCCGAAGCCGAGCGCCAGGTCACCGGCGTTCCAGCCTTCGATCAGCAGCGAGCGGAACGCCTGCAGCAGGTAGGAGACCGGGTTGATGCTGGCGACGGTGTGGAACCAGTCGGTCTGCAGCAGGTTGAGCGGCAGCGCCATCGTCGAGAGGAAGAGGAAGACGAAGAAGACCGGGAAGAGGCCCTGGACCGCCTCGCCCGAACCGGTGCGCAGCGCGGCGAAGAGGCCGATCGAGCCGAAGGCGACGGTGATCGTCACCGAAAGGGCGACGATCATCAGGGCCCCGCCGAAGCCGGCGGCGAGTTCGGCCCCGGCGATCAACCCGACTGCGAGGTAGACCGCGGCCTGGACGAGGCCGAGGACGACGGCGCCGGCGAGCAGGCCGCTGAGCAGCGCCGCGCCGCGCAGCGGCGTCAGCGCCAGGCGGTTGAGGAAGCCAGTCTCGATGTCGCGGGCGAGGTCGGTGCCGGCGTTCATCACCGAGAACAGCGCCCCCTGCATGAAGGGCACGGCAAGGGCGAAGGTGAGGTAGGAGTCGGTCGGGAAGCCGGGCAGGTTGGTCGCGTCTTTGAGCCCACCCGAGTTGACCGCGAGCAGGAAGAGGGGAAAGATCAGCGACGGCACGATCTGCGCCGGCTGGCGCAGGGTGCGCAGCACCGAACGGCGAGCGAGCTGGCCGACCTGGATGCGCAGGTCGCCGCTCACGTCCGCACCGCCTCCATTTCCTCGCTGTCCTCCTCGGTCGCCTCGTCCCCGGCGCCCTCCAGCGAGCGCCCGGTCTTGGCGAGGAAGACGTCGTCGAGCGAGGGCGCGTGCAGCTGCAACTGCTCGATCGCGATTCCCTCGGCGTCGAGGGCACGGACAACGTCGGCGAGCTGCGACTCGCCGCCCGCGAGCAGAACGGAGGCGCCGCCGCGGTGCGTGGCGCCGCACCTCTCGCCGAACGGCTGCAGCGCCCGCTCCACCCGCTCTTGGTCGCCCGGGTCGCGGGGCACCGCCTCGACCGTCGGCCGGCCGATCTCCGCCTTGAGCTCGGCCGGCGTGCCCTCGGCGACGATGTGCCCGTGGTCGATGATCCCGACCCGGTTGGCGAGTGCGTCGGCCTCCTCGAGGTACTGGGTGGTGAGAAAGACGGTGACGCCATCCTCGGCGGCGAGCCGCGCGACCTCGTCCCAGAGCGCGGTGCGGCTCTGGATGTCGAGGCCGGTGGTCGGCTCGTCGAGGAAGAGGATCCGCGGCCGGTGCACCAGCGCCAGCGCCAGGTCGAGTCGCCGTTTCATCCCGCCGGAGTAGCCGCCGACTTTGCGGTCGGCCGCCTCGGAGAGGCCGACGCGGGCGAGCAGCTCGCGCCCCCGCTCGATCCGCTCGGCCTTGGCCAGTCCATGCAGCGCGGTCTGCAGGCGCATGTGCTCGCTGCCGGTCAGCAGCGGGTCGAGCGCCGCCTCCTGCAGCGCGGCGCCGATCGCGCCGCGGACCTTTGGCCCTTCGCGGACGATGTCGAAGCCCGCGACCCGGGCCGTCCCCGCGGTGGGCGGCAGCAGCGTGGTCAGCATCAGAACGGTGGTCGACTTGCCCGCTCCGTTCGGGCCGAGGAAGCCGTAGATCTCGCCCGGCGCGACCCGCAGGTCGATCCCGTCGACGGCTCGCGGCCCGTTCTTGAACTCGCGGACCAGCCCTTCGACTTCGATCCCGGCCTGCCCTCCGGCGTCTGCGCTCATCTCACACCAGCCTTTGCGTGTTGCGGGGAAAGCTCAATAGTTGAGGTTTACCATGATTGGGATTAGTATGCATTCCGATGGAGGCGAAAGCAAAGCGGGGGCGGGGGGCGAGCGTAAAGGATCCCGCCGCTGAGGCCTGGAGCCTTCTCACCGGACTCGTATACCCGCCCCCGTTCCTGCCTATCGTGCGCGAGCTCGGCCTCCGACCGGCTTCCTTCGGCGCCCTCCGCGCGCTCGCGGAGCCGCGGACGATGGGCGAGATCGCCGACGTGCTTCACTGCGACCGCTCCAACGTCACCGGCATCGTCGACGGCCTCGAAGAGCGCGGCCTCGCCCGCCGCACCCCTTCCGAGGGCGACCGCAGGGTGAAGCTGATTGCCCTCACCGCCGAGGGCCGCCGCCTCCGAGCCCGCCTGATGCGGGCCTTCGAGAAGCCACCGGATTGGCTCGGCGGCATGTCCGCAGCCGACCAGCGAGCCCTGCGCGACCTGCTCGATCGCGCGACCGCCGGCGACGCCTGAGACGCACTCGTCTTGACGGCGGGCCGGCGCCGCGTAGTGTGAGCGGCGGGATGGTTCCCGAGACCCGATACGCGCGCAGCGGAGAAGTCGGCATCGCCTACCAGGTGTTCGGCGAGGGTGAGTTGGACCTGGTCCTGGCCTTCCCATTCCTCTCCCACCTCGACCTGATGTGGGAAAGCCCGCCGCTGTCCCACTTCCTGCGTCGCCTCGGCTCCTTCGCCCGGGTGCTGGTCTTCGATCGTCGCGGGGTCGGGCTCTCCGATCCGGTGGCGCGCCCGGCGACGCTCGAGGAGCGGATGGACGACGTCCGCGCCGTGATGGACGCCGCCGGCTCCGAGCGTGCCGCGCTGCTCGGCATGTCGGAGGGAGCGACGATGTGCATGCTCTTCGCCGCCACTTACCCGGAGCGCACCTCGGCGCTGGTGCTGTGGGGGGCGATGGCGCGCTCGACCGCCGCCCCCGACTACCCCTGGGCGCCGGAGAGGGAGGCCGTGCTGGAAGCGCAGGCCGAGCTGGTCGCGCCGCTCTGGGGGCAGGGCGCGACGATCGACATCTTCTCGCCGAGCATGGCCGCCGACCCTCGCGCGCGCGAGTTCCAGGCTCGCTTCGAGCGCCAGGCGGCAAGCCCGATGCGGGTCGGGCAGCTGGTCGAGATGTTCCTCGACACCGACGTGCGCGAGACGCTGCCGCTGATCCAGGCACCCACCCTGGTCCTGCACCGCCGCCAGGACCGCGCCGTCAACTACCGTGCCGCTCGCTGGCTCGCCGAGCGGATCGAGGGCAGCCGCTACGCCGAGCTGGAGGGCGAGGACCACTTCCCCTGGGTCGGCGACAGCGACGCCGCGCTCGCGGCGATCGAGGAGTTCCTCACCGGCGTGCGTCCTGGACCGGCTCCCGAGCGGGTGCTCGCCACGGTCCTCTTCACCGACATCGTCGACTCGACCCGGCTCGCCGCGGAGATGGGCGACCGCCGCTGGCGCGACCTGCTCGAGGAGCACCAGAAGCTGGTCCGCGACCGGCTGGGCCGCTTCGACGGCCGCGAGGTCAAGACGACTGGGGACGGCTTCCTCGCGGTCTTCGACGGGCCGACCCGGGCTGCGCAGTGCGCCCGGGAGATCGCCGACGACATGCCTGGGCTGGGGATAGAGGTGCGAGCCGGCCTGCACACCGGCGAGGTCGAGCTGATGGGCGACGACGTCGGCGGGATCGCTGTCCACCTCGCCGCTCGGATCGCGGCTCTGGCCGGGGCCCGCGCGGTCTTCGCCTCGCGCACCGTGCGCGACCTCGCCGCCGGCTCGGGCGTCGAGTTCGAGCCCGCCGGCCGCCACGCCCTCAAGGGCGTCCCCGACGAGTGGGACCTCTACAGCGTCGCTTGACGCGGGCAGCGCGCCGCCCTACGGGCGAGAAACGCGTCCCGCCGGGTCCCCGACTGCCCAGATCGCCAGCGGAGGCGGGATCAGGAGGAAGGCGAGGGAGGTGAGCTCGGCGATCGCGTCGGCAGTGTCGAAGTTGTCGAGGTGGCCGGCGTGGAAGCCGAGGTGGAGCGCGGCGGCGAGCAGCCAGGCCGAGCAGACGGCGCGGACCAGGGTCGGTTGCAGCGTCCAGGCCGCCCAGGCGAAGAGGACGGTGAAGCCGAGGTAGAGGCCGCCGACGTCGGTGACCAGATGCTCGTTGTAAGGGGGGATGCGGTCGACCCAGTGGGCGAAGAAGGGGAAGTCGTTGTAGAAGGCGTGCGGCGCGAGCGCCGCCGGGATGCCGACGGAGACGGCGGAGATGACAAGGATCGCCAGCGCGATGCGCGCGATCGTCGCCGCGCGCATCCGCTCGCCGCCTTGCTCAGCCATCGGCCAGCCAGCGCTCGAAGGTCGGGCCGGCGGCGGCGATGGCCGGGTTGCAGAGTGCGGCTTCGCGCAACGGCTGGCCGATCGAGCCGACCATCGGGATCCGCAGCGGCAGCGCCCTGTGGCCCGCCTCTCGCCAGGCCCTGGCCAGCTCGCTCAGCGTACGAACCTCCGGTCCGGCGATATCGGCGAGCCTCCCGCCGGGCTCGGCGTGGGCAACTTCCGCAAGCCGTGCCGCGACGAGCGGCGGGTGGATCGGCTGCAGGCGCGCGCTGCCGGTTGGGACGACGCCGAAACGGCCGGCCTGTTCGAAGGTCCAGGCGATCAGCGTGTGGAACTGCGTTGCCCGCAGCAGGCTCCAGGGGACCTCGGCAGCGGCGATCGTCTCCTCTTGTTCGACCTTGACCTTGTAATAGGCCGTCGGCACCCGGTCGCAGCCGACGATCGAGACGTCGACGTGATGGCGGACGCCAGCGGCCGCGCCGGCCCACAGCAGACGCTTCGTCCCCTCGGCCAGCACGGGAGCCGCGTCGCGCGGGCTCGAGTTCGAGCAATTGACCACGACCTCGGCGCCTGCGAGGGCCTCGTCCAGCCCCGCGCCGTCGGTCAGGTCGACGCTCCGGTGCGCCGCGCCGTCCGGCATCCGCCGGTTGGCATTGCGGCTGAGCGCCAGCACCTCGTCGCCGCGCGCTACCAGCTCGGCAACCACCAGCCTGCCGAGGACCCCGGTCCCGCCAGCCACCACCACCTTCATGGCGCGGAGCTTAGGCCCTTCAGGCAATCTGCGGCTGGCGGAAGAGCTCCGCCGAGGGAATGCCGATCACCTCGCCACCGAAGCGCTTCTCGCGTCCGTAGACGACCCAGGTGGTGTCGATTTCGCCGATGTCCAGGTCGAGTCGCAGCTCGTCCGCGTGCTCCTCGACGTGCTCCATGTGGGTCAGGCCGGAGTCGTAGCGGCCGGCGAGCAGCTCTTCGGCGACGATCGGCTTGGAGGCGACGTCGATCACCTCATCCCACTGGGAGAGGTCGACGTAGCCCTTGGTCGCGGGGACGATCCCGAGCGAGCGCGGCCGCTCGACCTCGCGCCGGCTGAGCAGGACCAGGTGCTTGGTCGGGTAGATGAAGGTGTCGACGACCCAGACCTCGGTCCAGTACTTCTCGGTTATCTCGTGCACCTTCGGGTGGGCGCTGCACTGGACGAGGAAGGCGCCGGGAGTCTCGCGCAGCATCTCCAGCCCGACGAAGAAGTCGACGATCAGCTCGATCTCGTAATCCTCGATCCCCTGGAAGCGCGCGTACTCGTTTACCGCCCGCTCGTGGCAGGTGCCGGTCGGCCCGAGGGTGATGAAGGTGACTGCCATCGGCCACCAAGGATACTCAAGTAAAGCTGATTATCTAGACGAAGCGTTTGACGAACTCCAGCGAGCGGTCTGCGACCTCGCGCCAGCCGTTGTCGATGGTCAGCGCGTGGCCGCGGTTGGGCATCTCGGCGAGCTCGGTCACTCCCGGGTTGCGCTGCTGCTTCTTGTAAGCGGCGTTGCTCATCGCCGGCGGTACCGCGTGGTCCTTTTCGCCGGTGAAGATCAGCAGCGGGCCGCGCTCGGAGTTGCCCGTGTCGACCTTGGTCTCAGCGCTCGGGTTGAGGTTCGCCAGCGCCGCCTGGAAGATCGGCAGCCCTGGCGCGGCGACGTGGAACTCGTCGTAGAGCGCCTTTGCCTCCGCCTCGTCGACCGCGTTGGCCCACCCGTAGCGGAACTGGTCGAGGGTGAGGGCGACGGCGCGCCCGCGGTTGAGCGGATTGCGCGTGACCGGCAGCGTCGAGCGCAGGGCCGCGATCGGCAGCGGCAGCACCCCTTTGAACGGGGCCGGGTCGACGGCGACCGTGGCGGCGGAAACGCCGCGCCCGGCGACGTTTTGCGCGATCAGCCCGCCGAAGGAGTGACCGACCACGGCGGGCTTCTTGTTCAGCGCGCCGATCACCTCGGCCATGTGGTCGGCGACCTGGCTGACCGACTTGCCGGCGAAGGCTTGGGGGTTCGCCCGCGCCTCCTCGACCGTCGCCGGGTCGTCGGGCCAATCGGCGGCGACCGGCGCGTAGCCCGCCTCCTCGAAGAGGGTCGCCCAACGCTCCCAGCTGCTCGCCAGCAGCCAGAGCCCGTGGATGAACACGACCGGGGTGCGGCCACCGGCATTTGCCGCCTCGATCTGACCTGCCTCACGCTCGGTGATCGTCGCCATCGTCTCGCCTTTCTGGGGGACCTGCCTGAAGAACGGAGATCGGTTGAAGAGTCTGACCTAAACGATCGGTGGGGCGTGCCCTCGGCGCTGGCGGCGAGCTCCTCGTCCCAGCCGCAGACGATGCAGGCATGGCGGAACGCCGAGCGGGTGAACTCGAGCGCGTAGGCATGAGGATCGGAGGCGGCGCGCACGTCGTCCCAATCGAGCACGTACTCGCCGAGCGCGTCATCCCAGTGGGCGGCTTGGGGGTCGAGTGTTCCCCCCTCGAATCCGTCCGGCGCCGGGTGGGCATAGGCGAAGAACGCCGCCTTGCCGTAGCGCCCGTCGCCCGGCCACCAACCCACCTCCACCTGCTGTGCGTCCCCTGCGTTTCGCGTGATGAAGTCGTCGGAGGGCGGCTCGGCAGGGAGGCCGGAGAAGAGGCTGACGGCGAGATCGAAGGAGCCCCACCAGGCGTTGACTGGAGAAGAGCGGCCGCGGTAAGGAGCGCGGAAGGCGGCGAGGACGAGGGCGGCCTGGGTGGCCGCGGAGAAGTAGGCGGCAACCTGCTCCGGCTCATAGGTGGCGTGCTCGCTGTCCTCGTCGAGCGGGACGCTCCAGGCGACCTCCTGCGGAGTCGGGTCGATCGCGACCGGACCGCCGAGCTCGGCGACGGCGGCGAGCAGCTCCCGCGTCACCTCGCCCACCGCCCGGTGCGGAGTGAGCGGGATGCGCCGCGAGCGCCCGTCGCTGTGCTCGGCCCGCGCCTCGTGGCTGTGCAGGTCGAGAGCCACGACCAGCGCCCCCGAGCCGTCGGCCGCCGGCAGCGGCGCCGTCTCCCACCCCCGCGCGGTCAGCCGCAGCGCGGCGTGCTGCAACTGCGGCTCGGCCGGAGCGAGCTCCGCCGCCAGCTTGCCCAGCGCCTGGGTGTGGGCGTGAAGCGTGTCGCAGGTTGCCGTCCAGTCCTCATAGGAAGCACCAGGCCAGGACGAAGACTGCATCGGACGAAGATAGCGCCAGGCAGCCGCTGGTGGAGCAAGCGCAACTTGACTATTTCGTCACACAGAAAATTCAGTCACGGCTCTCCTACGTCTTGTGCCGTTACAAGTCTCCGGAGACGCTCGACCCATGCCCCGGATCAGCAGCTTCTATGGGATCACGATCTGGATGTACTACGACGAGATCCAGCATCGCGGCCGGCCGCATTTCCATGCCCAGTACGGAGAGGCTGAGGCCTCTATCGATATCGCGCTGCTCGTCGCGATCGCCGGAAAGCTTCCACCACGTGCTGCGCGGCTGGTAACTGACTGGGCACGTATGCATCAGCTGAGTTACGGGCAAACTGGGAGCGAGCGCGCAATCGCCAGCCGCTTGCGCAGATCGATCAGCTCCCATGAACGGTCTACCATCGGACCATGCGCAGCACTCCACTTCTAGTCGCCGCCACGCCGATGGGCGACTACACGGTTCACGTTCGCTTTGAGGACGGTTTGACTGCCGACGTCGATCTCTCTTACATCTGTTACTACGGCGGTGTTTTCAAGCCCCTTGCGGACCCCGATTACTTCCGGCGGCTTCGTGCCGACCCTGAGGCCGGCACGATCGTCTGGCCCAATCGAGCCGACATAGCCCCGGAGACCCTGTACGCGCACGCCCAGCGCCGCCCTGCGCCGTCGGCCTAGTCGCCGGCCTCCTCGCCATTCGATTTCAGCGCGTACCACTGGGCGCCGAAGGCGCTGACGTCGTTGCCTTTTGCCTCACCCGGTTTGGTGTCCTCGACGAAGGTGTAGAGAGGATGGCCGGCGTAGGTCACCTGCATGGTGCCGTCGCTGCGCTTGGTCGTGCCGAGCTTCGAGGCTTCGGCGCCGTTCATCGTCTGCGGGGTGCTGCTGGTCGTCAGCGGCGGCCAGCCTTTCGCGCAGGCGCCGTAGCAAGCGGACTTGGTGCCCTTGTCTTTGTGGAAGTCGTAGAGGGTGAAGCCCTTGGAGTCGACGAGGATCGCCGTGCCGAGTTCGGGGCTCTTGGCTACCGCGACCGCGCCAGCGCCACCTGAGGCAGCTTCGCCGCCGCCTGCTTCGCTCTTGGCGCTCTGCGTCGTGCCGGTTTCGCTGCCACCGGATCCGTAAGCACCGCCTTCGCCCGAGCTGGAGCTGGAACTGGAGCTGCCACCGCAGCCGGTCACGGCAAGCAGTGCGCCGATCGTGAGGATGGCGATTGCTGGAACGGTTCTGGTCACGGGACTGCCTCCTGGGTTCGCGGGTGCGGCGGCGTGCCGCGGGTTGCCCGGAGTACGGAGGGCTGACCGGCGTGGTTCAGTCGCCCGGGGACTCTGTGGGCCCCTGGGGTTTCAGCCCGATCCGCCGGGTGAACTCGGAGTCGAAGACACCGGAATGATTGAACTCCTTCTCGACTGCGAGCCACTCGCCCCAATCGGGATAGAGCCGGCCGATGCGTTCCTCGGTGAGCGTGTTGTAGTGGCCCCAGTGCGGCCGCGCGCCGAGGTCGGCGAGCCGCGACTCGTATCCCTCCAGTAGGGAGTAGCAACCGAGAGTGCCGTCGACCATGATCAGCTCGATCATCATCGTCGGCTGGTCGTACATCATCGACGCGTAGGCATCGGAGGCGGCGACGAAGCGCAGCGAGAAGGGCGAGCTGTGGTAAATGCCTTCGTCGGCGCGCAGGCGGGCGATCTCGAGAATGCGATCGACGGCTGTGATGTGGCGACCGTCGACGGCGACCCCGAGCTCCATCGAGGTGGCTGGCAGCTTGTTGGCTTCGCCGATGTTGAAGACCTTGTAAGAGACGTTGGCGTAGCCGTCGTCGCGCATGCCGGCGAGGACCGAGTCGAAGCGCTTTGCCATCAGCCGTGGATGCCGCCGCGCCAGGTAGCGCACGATCGTGCCGGTGATCGGCAGCGAGGACTCGAGTTCGGTGAGGAAGTGACGTTCGAGCTTGTCCTGCGGCTGGTTGGCGGGCTCGGGGCAGTCGTTGCGCCAGGTGACCAGCGCCCGGTGCTCGCCGTCGCTGCCGGCGTAGGGGTTGACGAACAGCTCGTAGTGTCCTCCCTTGCCCAGCACACCGTCGCTGGTCAGCGTGTCCCTCACCGTCTCCCAGGTACTGAGCGTGCGGATCTCGTTGAGCCAGAACTTCTCCCGGACTTCCAGCAGCAGTGAGTGGACGATGCCGGTCGTGCCCATTCCGCAGACCGCCGCACGGAACTTCCGATCGTCCTGTTCCAGGTGAAGCGTCTCATGGGTAAACACGTCGCCGTCGGTCGGTCCGCCCCCCGGCTCCAGGCGCAGTGCTTTGCCACCGCAGATGACCAGGTCGAGCGAGCGGACCAGGTCGGGGAAGGGGCCGAAGGCGAGTCCCGAGCCGTGAGTCGAGGTGGAGACGACCCCGCTGATCGTCTGCGCGTCGTAGCCACCCATGTTGGGCAGCGCAAGCCCCATCCGGTCCAGCTCGGCGTTGAGCACGCCGATCGGCGTGCCGGCGAGCACCCGCACGAGGCGGTTCGCCGGCGCCCCGACCTTCAGCGGCTCCGAGGCGGCGTCTTCGACCCCGATCAGGTTGCGGGGTTCGACCAGATAGCCATCGGTCAGGGCCACGTCGGACCAGGAATGACCGCTACCGACCGCGCGGACCGTCTTACCGTTGCCCTCCGCCGTTTTGACCAGTTCGACGAGTTCCGACAGCGCGCCGGGAGCGACGATTTTCGCCGGCCGGCAGCTCCGGTTGCCGAGGTGGTTGTGCCAGACCGGGCTCAAGCCAGCTCTTCCACCAGCTGGGCGACGCCGCGCTCGGCCAGCGCCGCGATCGTCTTCGACGGGTTGACGCCGAGCGCGGTCGGGACGATCGATCCGTCGAGTACGTGAAGGCCGGGATAGCCGTGCACGCGGCCGGCATCGTCGACAACCCCGGCGGAGGGGTCGTCTGCCATCGGGCAGCCGCCCAAGGGGTGCACGGTGGTGAACTTGCTCAGCGGCCCACCTTCGAGCGCGTAGAAGGGAGTTGCGCCACTGCCCTGTGCCAGCTCCACCGCGGTTCGTTCGAGGTCGTCGAAGAGCCGCTGGCTGGCGTCCTTGCTCCAGCGGATGTCGAAGCGCTTGAACAGGGGCGTGAGTCGCATCTGTCCGTTGGCGGCGTCGCGGCCGATCATCAGGAACACGAGTGAGTCGGTGTCGGACTCGAGCTGGCCGGTGTCTGACTTCGGCCTGCGAAGGTGGCTATAGCGCGGCCGCAGCGCCTGATCGCTCCAGCCGAGGCGCACGATGGCGTCGCGCAGGCGCAGCAGCCACCTCCGCCAACCGCGGATTACGTTAACGCCGCGCGCGACGTCGAGCAGGACGTCGAAGTTCGCCGGTAGGCCACCGTCGGCGACCATCAGCCGGCGCTCGGTGTAGTCGAGTTTGCTGGTCATGACCGGGCCGAAGTCGTTGCGGGCGCCGCGGACATCGGCGGCGGTCGGGTCGAAAGCTATCCCGAGGGCGTCGCCGTTGCCGGAGAAGCGGCTGCCGAGCGCGGGGGAGAGTAGTGGCAGGCGGCTGCGGTTGGTGAGCAGCAGCCGCGGCGTGCCGATCGTCCCCGCTGCGAGGACGACGGTTGGCGCCTCGACGCTGCCGCGCTTGCCGCTGTCGAGGTTCTTGAAGGCGACCGTCCAGTTGCCGCCCCGACCGGGAGGTGGCTCAATGGCTTCGGCGAGGTGAAGCTCGCGTACCTCGGCGCCTTCGGCCTCCGCTTTGGCGATGTAGGTGATGTCGACGGTGTTCTTGGCGTGGATCGGACAGCCGAGATCGCAGCGGCCGAGGTTTTCGCAGCCCTCCTGCTCCACGCCGCTGAACGGGTGTTTCCGTTTCTCACCGAAGTGGACGGCAATCGGCAGCGGGCTTGCCTCGCGCCCGACGTGGTGCCCGGCCGCGGCGAATGCAGCGACCTTGGCCAGCGCGGGCTCGGCGGGAGTGTGCACGGGATCGAGCGCTTCCTCCGTCTTCGTGTACCAGGGGTCGAGCTGTGCCCGGTCGATCGCGCTGGGCCAGCTCTCGTCGAAGACCTCGGCTGCAGCCCGTAGCTGTACGTTCGCGTAGACGAGCGAGCCGCCGCCGACTCCGGCGGCGGTGATCACCGAGACGTCCCGCATCATGCGGACGTCGAAGAGCCCCCGCGGGTTCACCTTTTCGTGCCAGATCATGCTCGGCGCGTCGCTCGGGTCGTCGATGAAGTCCTCGCGGCCAAAGCGCCGGCCGCGCTCGAGGACGCAGACCCGCTTCCCGGCTTCGGCCAGGCGGCAGGCAGCGATGCCGCCACCGAAACCCGAGCCGACTACGACCACGTCGTATGAGTGGGGCATCTCGATGTCTCCTTCCTCAGGGCGAATAGGGCGGCGGCACCTGGGCTTCCGGCGCCGGAACGGCGATGTTGATCAGGTCGCTGAGCGTGAAGCCACCGTCCTCCTTCAGGGTCGGTTTCCAGTTGGGCTGCACGCCGAGGTAGGAAAGCGGGTCTCCGGCGAGCAGGCCGATCAGCACCTCGGCGACGATCCGCCCGCCTACCGGGCCGAGGTGCGCCGATCCTGCCCTCACCTCGGCCTCCTTGAGGACGTAGAACCAGAGCGGCGCCCGATCCGCCAGGTCTTCACGTGCTGGTTCGCCGATCTCGACCCCGTTGAAGAGCTCGTCGTCGCCGAGCGGCTCGATGCCCATCGCCCGGGCGACGTCCTGCCCCGACGGCAGGCCGAGCATCTTGCCGCGGATCAGGTTGCGAATCGCCAGGTCCTGTGCGTCGGTGGGACTCGAGGTCCCGATGTCTTCTGGGCCCGCCGTCGATTTGGGCAGCGTCCCCAGCGGGTTGGAGAGTTGGGCGTCGAGCTTGTAGCCGGGTTGGGGCAGGTTCGGGTCGTCGCCGAGGCCGTCCTCGATTCCGTCGAGGAAGAACCGCCACTGGACTCCCCAGTCCGACTCGAGCTTGCGGAAGCCTTTGAGCGACTGCCTCGGGCCGTCGTTTTCCCCGATCGGGAATATCGGAATCCGGCTCACCCCGTCGATCGCCGGGCTCGTTTCCGCGACGTCGTTGATCTTGTAGCTGGGCCGGATCATCGAGTGCCCGAAGCGGTAGGCGGCGACCGAGAACTCGACCGGCATGTAAGGCTGTTCGTTCCAGCGGTAGAAGCGCAGCCGCGGCACCGGAGTCGCCGCTTCGGCCCCTGTCGGCGTTGCGTACGGTTCCGGGCGCAGGATGTCGTCGACCACCTCCTGGCCGACCAGGCGCGCCAGGAAATCGTGGACCACCACCCACTGATAGTGCCAGCGCACTTCCTTCTGGGCGAGCTTGAAGATGTCGTCTTTTTCCAGGTGGGAGTTCCGCTCGGCGACTTGATCGAGGACGCCGTTGTGGAACTTGAGGAACGTGGCCTGCAGCTGGGAGACGATCAGATTCTCGTCGTTGCGCGGGTCGCCGACGAGCGCACGTTCGTTCGCGTTCCGCTGCAGGTCGGGCCCCTCGACCCTCTCGTTCCCGGTGGAGACTTTTTCGCCGGGCTGAAGGTGGACGCCGTCTTTTTCGTAGAGGTACGGCTGGTCGGCCGGGCCCCTGCCGTAGAGGGAATCGAGGTCGAAGCGCGGGGTGCGGAAGTCCTCGAGCCCGTCGGGGTCGTTCTGGCGGGTGAGGCTGGAGACCGGGTCGAAGGTGATGTCGTGGTCGACGAACTGCCCGAAGTAGGTGTAGCCGGCAGGGAGCCGCAGCTCGCCATTGTCGAGTTCGGCCGTGTTCTCGTCGTCGTCCTCTATGCCGAGCGGCTTGTCGAGCTCCCCGTCCTCGAGCTCCTGGATCATTTTCCTACCGAGGTCTTCCAGCGAGCTGATCTTTGGCGAGTAGACCGGCAGATGGCGGAACATCCGCCCGAACCGGCCGCTGGATATCGGTGAGGCCGGGGTCCCTGCCAACCCCCGCGGCGGACTCCCGTGGGGTCGTTCGCCGGTCGGGGTGGTCGGTGGCTGCGTTCCGTCCATCGGAGCCTCCTGCGCTAGGCAATCAAGTTTCGAGTATGAAAATTCCTAACACAGCAAACTTCAAAAAGCAAAGCTCCGCCGGTATTCCGATCTCTCGACAGCTGGAGCCGGCTGGGCTCAGCCGGGTGCGAGGCGCGCTGCGCGCGAGGGCAGCAGCAGAGCGGAGGCGCAGACCATCGCGAAGGCAGTCGTCTGCAGGGCGATGCCGAGGGGGTTGGCGGAAAGGGGATCGCCGAAGACGAGCACGCCACCGGCGATCTGGGTCGCGTTTGCGACCAGGCCGATCAATCCGATCGCCTCGATCGCCTGGCCTCTCTGCAGCGCTGCCACCGTCGTGTACTGGGCCAGGGCCCCGCAGACGACGATCAGCGCGACCCAGGGGGCGATCAGCGCGATCGAGATCTCGCCGACGCCGAACAGTCCCTTGATCGCGATCCCGGCGAAGGCGATGAGCGTCCCGGCGAGGGCGGCGAGAAGCACCCCGTGGCGCTGAGCGAGGCGTCGGGAGCGATGGCCGAGGGCGAGGCCACTTGCGAGCAGCGCCAGGCCACCCTCGAAGCCGAGGATCGCGCCGACCGAGAATTCAGAGTGACTGCCGTGCAACTGCGGCACGGTGACGGCGAGAAGGGCGAGCCCACCACCGCCGAGGAGCAGGGCCAGCCATTGCCGTCGCTCGACCGGATCGCCGAAGATCCGCTGCGACATCACCGCCAGCAGCACCGCGCCGCCGGCGAGCACCGCCTGCACGAGGGAGATCGGCGCCATCGAGAGAGCGGCGACGTGGATCAGCCAGGCGATCGCGGCGAGGCCCCAGCCGGCCGCGAACCAGCGCGAGCCGGCCAGAGCGCGGACGCTCTCCAGTGGTTGTCGCAGGCGAATCGGGGTGGCGTGGTGGCATCCCCGGTGCTTGAGCAGGGAGGCGAGATTCGTCATCAGGGCAGCGACGAGCGCGAGTGCGATGCCGGCCTCCACCGAAGTTCCCGCCTACCGCTGCCCGACTATGTCGCGCGCCCGCGCGACCGCGGAGGCTGAGGTGTGGCAGGCCTTGGCGATCGCGTTGTCGGCGCGATCGGGAGCACGGCGCACCTCGAACTCGAGCAGGCCGGCCCGGCGCACTTTGACGCGCGTGTCGTTGCTGCAGTCAGCCGGCGCCGCCTCGAGCGCCGCCTCGCCGGCCCGCTCCCGCCTGCAGGTGAGGCAGAAGTGGCCGTCGGCGGCTGTGGTCCAGGTCTCCGGCAGCGGCACCGCCTCGCCGCCGAGCCGGCTGACTGAGACGCCGCAGCGGTCACAGGTCCATTTGGGCGCGGTGGGAGCGGCGGCGATCATCGGGCGGCCTTGGCCTTGGGGCGGCGACGCCGCCGCGAACGGCCGGGCGCGCGTTGCCCTTGCCGCTGCCCCGGTTGTGACGCGGGGCGCGGGAGATGTTCGTGTCCCTGGTCGAACTCGCGGACGAGGCCGAGGGCGACGGCCATCTGCCGCACCTCGTCTGCCTGGTCGGCGAGAACGAAGCTGATCCCGGTGCCCCGTGCTCCGGCGCGGCCGGTGCGGCCGACCCGGTGCACGTAGGAGTCGCGGTCACCGGGCGCGTCGAAGTTGACGACCTGTGTGATCCCGTCGACGTCGATCCCGCGAGCGGCGACGTCGGTCGCGATCAGCGCATCGACGTCGCCATTCTCGAAGCGGGCGAGGGCGCGTTCGCGCTGGCCCTGGCTTTTGTCGCCGTGCATCGCGGCCGCCTCCACTTGGTGTTTGCGCAGGCGCTTGACGAGGCGGTCGGCGCCGCGCTTGGTGCGGACGAAGACGAGCGTGCGCCCGCCCTCCTCGCCGCGCAGGTGCTCGACCAGCCGGTCGAGCTTGGCGCTCTGGGAATCGACGGCGAGAAAGCGGTGCTCGATGTCGGCTTTGTCCGCCTTGCTGGCGGCCTTGGTGTGGCGGCGCGGGTCGTGCGTGTAGGCGGCGGCGATCTTGCCGGTAGCGCCCTCGAGCGTCGCCGAGAAGAAGAGCGTCTGGCGCTCCTTCGGCGTCTGGGCGACGATCCGATCGACGGCGGGCTTGAAGCCCATGTCGAGCATGCGGTCGGCCTCGTCGAGGACGAGGACGCGGACCTGGCCGAGCGAGAGCGTGCCGCGCTGGATCAGGTCCTCGAGCCGGCCGGGCGTGGCGACGACGATGTCGGCGCGCTTCGCCGCGGCGCTCTGCGGGCCGAAGCCGACGCCGCCGTAGACGGCGGCGATGCGAAGTTGGCGCGCCTTGGCGACCGAGGTCAGCTCGTCGACGATCTGGCTCGCCAGCTCGCGGGTCGGGGCGAGGACGAGGGCCGAAAGGTGCTTTGCCCCCGGCTCGACGCAGTCGACCAGCGGCACGCCGAAGGCGAGCGTCTTGCCGGAGCCGGTGGGAGATTGGACCAGCAGGTCGTGGCCGGCGAGCGCATCGCGGATGACCATCTGCTGGACGGGGAAAGGTTGGTCGATGCCACGCTGCGAAAGCGCGCGCACGACGTTCTTGGATACGCCGAGATCGGCGAACGACATGATTTAGTGAGCTCCTTTTTGAGCGAATAGGGGAGATCCAGCGACCCCTAAACGCAAAGACAGCGCACGGAGGAAACGGAACCTCTCGGGCAGCGTTGAGCCAACCCGACATGCACACCGTAGCAGCCAAAATGCTTACCGCACCATGCGTGTCGATTATGGGCTTGCTCGTTCGTCGTAGGGGTAGAGAGCTAACCAGCGACCAAAAGGAGAATCAGCATGGGAAAGATCGTCGTAACCGAGTTCGTGTCCCTAGACGGTGTGATCGAGGCTCCAGGAGGAGGCGAGGACTACCGCCACGCCGGCTGGACCTTCGAGATCGATCGGGGTGAGGAGGGCGATAAGTTCAAGCTCGAGGAGCTACGCGAGGCCGAGGTGCAGCTGCTGGGTCGCGTGACCTACGAGGGCTTCGCCGCCGCCTGGCCGACGATCGAAGACGAGGCCGGCTTCGCCGAGAAGATGAACGCGATGCCGAAGTACGTCGTCTCCTCGACTCTGCAGGAGGCGAGCTGGAGCAACTCGACCGTCCTCAGCGGCGACGTCGCGGAGGAGGTCGCGAAGCTGAAGCGTGAGGTCGACGGCGTGATTCTCGTCGCCGGCAGCGCTCAGCTGGTCCAGGCGCTGATCGAGCACGACTTGGTGGACGAGCTGCGGCTGATGGTCTTCCCGGTTCTGCTCGGTCCCGGCAAGCGCCTCTTCGGCGAAGTGACCGAGAAGAAGCCGCTGCGCCTGGTGAGCTCGCAGGGGCTGGGCGACGGAATCGCCCTGCTCACCTACGAGCCCACCGGCTGAGCGCTATTTGTGCGTGCTCTGCCCGACCTGCGTCGTCAGGGTCGCTTTCGGGGCGCCGGAGGCGACCTTGGCCGCGCTCACTTTGAAGCGCAGCGTCCCTTTCCGCAGCCCGGAGACTTTGAGCACGGTGAAGGTGGTGCTGGTCGATTTCGTCACCTTCAGCTTGCCCGGTTTGCTCGAGGCGACCGCGAGGAGGCCGCCTTTGCCGATGAGTCGCAACCCGTTGACCTTGAATTTGTCCAGCGGGCTGGCCCAGGTAAGGGTGATCTGCAGCGTCTTGGTCGCGGCGCCGACGGTGATGCTGTGCAGTTTGCTCTGGCCCTGCTTGAGCACGTCGGTGAACTGGCGTGGCGGGGTCTGGCAGGTGAGCGCGGCACCGATGCTGTTCATCGCCGCCTGCAGCTCATTGGTGTCCTCCACCGGGAAGTACTTGCCGTGGGTGTCTTTGGCGATTTTTTTCAAACGTGCCTGATCGGGGCCCGCCGAGATCCCGGTGCCAAAGCCGATCACGTAGGTCGGCACCTTGTGGACCAGGTGCGCTTCGTTGTAGGTACCGACGTCGTGGCCGCCGTCGGTGAGGAAGACCCGCGCGTCGGCTTTGGGATTGTCGGCGTCGGATTGGGCGAAGGCGCCGTTGTAGTCGGTGGCGCCGTTGTCGGCTTTGATCGCCGAGTCGAGCGCGCTGCGCATCGCGGTCGCGTTCGGTCCCACGACGCCGGGTGGGAAGACAGTGTCGGCGGGCGGGATCGTGAGGACGCCGGGCACGTCGATCCCGGAGCCGAACTCGACCGCGCCGAGCTGCGTCTTCGGCGAGAGGTCGTCGATCAGCAGGCTCATCGCCTGCACTCGCAGGCGGTCCGGGTCGGTGATTTCCATCGAGCCCGAGTCGTCGACGATCGCCTCGATGTTGCTCGCGCTCTTGCAGCTCGACGCGCTGGTGGTCGCCGCCGCGACGCCCGGCGCATCGATCAGTCCCGCTACGAGGAGCACGATGGCACCCGTACCCAACAGCAGCTTTACGACTCGTCTCATCTGGTTCTCCCCAATCGAAGGTTTCGAGCGGTCAGCCTAGCGCGGGCGGCAGCGGGTTTCACGCCGATTGCGGACGCTTATCGCAAGCTCCGGTGCCCCTGATTTCGGCTCAGACGGCGAGGATCAGCGAGTAGATCACGCCGGCGACGATGCAGTAGATGCCGAATGGCGTCAGGCGGTTCGTCTCGAAGAAGCGAAGCAGGAACTTGACCGCGATGTAGGTGGTCAGCGCCGCCGCCAGGGCACCCACCAGCGCCGGACCGCGCACCCCGTCGCCGGCGTGTCCCATCAGTTCGGGGAGCTTCAGCACGCCGGCTGCGCCGATGATCGGCGTGGCGAGCAGGAAGGCGTAGCGGGCGGCGTCCTCGTTGGAGAGGCCGAAGAGCAGTCCGCCGCCCATCGTGATCCCGGAGCGCGAGATGCCGGGAATGAGAGCCGCCGCCTGGGCCGTGCCGACCCCGATCGCCTCCTTCCAGGTCAGTTTGGCGATGCGGCTGTCGGAGTCGCCCTCGTAGTCGTCGGGCTGCGGAGGGCGGCGGCGGAAGCGCTCGAAGATCAACAGCAGGATGCCGTTGAGGATCAGGAAGGCCGCCGCGGTGGAGGCGGAGGCGAAGAGGCTGCGCAGCGGATGCTCGAGCAGCAGGCCGACCACTCCAGCGGGAATCGTCCCGACGACGAGCAACCAGCCAAGCCGGGCGTCGTTGTCGCCGGCGCCGATCTGGCGGTCGCGCAGCGAGCGGCCGAGCCCGCGGAAGATCCGCTTCCAGTCGTCGAGGAAGAGGAAGAAGAGGACGATCGCCGTGGCGCAATGCGTGGCGACGAGAAAGGCGAGGAAGAAGTCGTCGTTCTGGTGGATGTTCCAACCGAAGAGACTGGGCGCGATAACGCCGTGGCCGAGGCTGGAGATCGGGAAGGGCTCGGCGAAACCCTGGAGCAGCCCGAGCACCAGTGCCTGGAAGTAAGAGATCGGGTGCATCGAGCGCCGCCGTTCAGGCGGGATCCGTCTCCGACGGGCCGCTCTGGAACCAGGCGAAGACGAAACAGCCGAGCGCGACGACGAGCGCGGCGATCCCGTGCTTGGCATGGTGGTGGCTCGAGCCCGCCTCGTGGCCCGGGAAGAACGAGGGCAGCGAGCCGGCGGGCTCGACGAAGTAGACGACCGCGATCGCCAGTAAGACGAGGCCTGCCAGCACGGCGGGGAGGATCAGCTTCGGCCGCTTGGTCAAGGAGGTGATCCTATGCCACTTCCTCAAGCGAAAGTGAGAATCCCTCATCCTGCCGGTGAAGCGCTCTCCCCGGCGGGCTGCGGTGCCATTTCGCCCTGAGGCCGACTCCCTGCGCGACTGTGCAGGGCTAAAGCCCTCCCCCTCCTCGCCGATAGTTGGTAGGCGATGGCGCGGACAACAAACAGCAGAGAGACACTGCGGCGGTTGGGCTCGGAGGCCCGGGCACTCGGCGGGTTGATGGTGGCGGGGGCCGGCTTGGTGGGGCTCTCGCTGGTGCTGCCGCATCCTGAGGTCGCCGACCAGAGTGACCTGATCCTGGTCGCCTTGGCGATGCTCGCCGGTGGGCTCCTCTGCTTCGGCTTAGCCCGGCGCCTGCCGACCTGGGCGATCCACGCAACCCTCGCCGGCGTCGTCGCGCTGACCGGCCTGCTGATCTACGAGAGCGGTGTGGCGGCGGGCCAGTACGGAACGATCTTCGTCTGGGCGATGCTGGTCGCCTCCTACTTCTTCCCGCGTCGCCTCGCGCTTGCCCATCTGGCCTGGCTGCTCGCCGTGTACGCGCTTGTCCTGGCTGTGGTAGGCAGCACCGCCGGCTACTCGGTCGTCACCCGCTGGATCTTCACCGCGGTGTCGCTCTCGGTGGTGACGATCCTGACCAGCGAGATAGTCGCCCGCCGCACCCGCGCCGACCTGCGCGCCCGCAGCTTCTTCGATCTCTCCCACGACATGCTCTGCACCGCCAACATGGACGGCTACTTCGTCGAGCTGAACTCCGCCTGGGAGCGCAGCCTCGGCTACCGCGACGAGGAGCTGCGGGCGAAGCCGTTCGTCGATCTCGTCCATCCGGACGACCGCAAGCGCACCGAAGCCGAGACAGCCGGCCTTTTCGACGGCGCTGATACGGCGGGCTTCGAGAATCGCTACCTGGCGAAGGACGGCAGCTGGCACTGGCTGCGCTGGAGCTCGACGCTGTCCGCCGACGAGTCGCTGGTCTACGCCCGCGCCACCGACGTAACCGAGCTTAAGCGGATCGAGTCCGAACGCGAGGATCTGCTGGTAGAAGTCAAGGTCCTCGCCAGCAGCGACGCGCTCACCGGCCTGCCGAACCGGCGCACGCTCGACGAGCAGCTTCCCCGCGAGATGGCTCGTGCCCGTCGCGCTTCCGCGCCGCTGTGCCTGGCAATCATCGACATCGACCACTTCAAGGCCTACAACGACGCCCACGGCCACCCCGCCGGCGACGGCATGCTGCGCGACTGCGCCGAGGCCTGGGACTCGGAGCTGAGAGGAGAAGACATCATCGTGCGCTACGGAGGCGAGGAGTTCCTCGTTCTTCTCCCGGGCGCCGCGCTCGATCAGGCGGCCGGGACCGTCGAACGGCTGCGGGCGGTGACCCCCGACGGGCAAACCTGCTCGGCCGGCCTCGCCTGCTGGGACTTCAGCGAGAGCGCGGAGGATCTGCTGGAGCGGGCGGACGTGGCGCTCTACGTGGCGAAGGAAGCTGGTCGCGATCGCCTGATTTTTTAGTCTCGACGCCGCGGCCGAAGAGGCTGACCAGAGCGGGAATCAGCAGCGTTCGCGCCAGCAGGGTGTCGAGCAGCAGCCCGACGCACATTGCGAAGGCGATCTCGCGGAAGCCGAGGATCGGGATCAGCGCCACCGCGGCGAACGAGAGGGCGAGGATGATGCCGGCGACGGTGATCGCCCGGGACGCTCGGGAGCCGGCGGTTTTGATCGCCGGGCGCAGGTCATGGCGCTCGGCCTCGCCCCAGATCCGGCTGATCAGGAAGACGTTGTAGTCGGCGCCCAGGGCCAGCAGCAGGATCGCGGTCGCCACGGGGACGAAGAAGGCGAGCTCGCCGTAGCCGAGCAGCTCTTGGAAGACATAGACGGTGAGCCCCAGCGATGCGGCGACGGTGAGCACGCTGACGCCGACCAGGTAGAGCGGCGCCGTCCTGCTCCCCAACAGCACCCAGAGCAGAAGCAGCAGCACCGCCAGCGCCGCCGGGGCAACCCGCTCGAATGCCTGCCAGGTATCTTCGTTCAGTTCGGAGGCGATCGTGGTGTCTCCGGTGATGCCGACCGTCGCCCCGCCGAGCCGGCTCTGGTCGAGCAACGCCGGCAGCTTTTCTTCCAGGCCGGAGAGGATCCGGGTTGCTTCGGGCCCGTTGGGATCGCTGCCGAGGACGAGGACGAAGCGGGCCGCGTTGCCGTTCGGGGCGAGGAAGATGCCGTAACGTCCCCGCGCCGGCTGATCCGCCGGGCCGACGACCCCGGCGATCCCCTCCTCTTCGCCGAGGCGCGACTGCAGGCTCGCCAGCTCGGCGGAGCGATCGGCGATGCCGCGTCCTTCGAGCACCAGCATCGTCGGCCCGACCACGCCGGGGCCGAGGCCGGCGGCCGCGTCCTCATACCCCCGCCGGGTCGAAGTCGACTCGGGTAAGCCGCGGATCACTGGGTTGCCGAGTGCCATGTTGCGGACCCCGGTCGCCGCCGCGCCGAGGGCGACGAGGCAGAGGACGGCGACGATCGCGGGGTGGTGGGCGGCGAGGCCGATCAGCCGGCCCCGGGCGCCGCGCGCGGGGTCGCTCGGCTGCGCGTCGGTCTCCGCGCCCTCCTTCGCCCCTCCCGGCCAGAGCAGGAGGCGCCCGAAGATCGCCAGGGCCGCCGGGACGAACGTCACCGCGATCAGCGCGCCGATCGCGACCGAGACCGCCATGCCCGGACCGAAGGCGGAGAGGAAACGCACGCCGGAGATCAAGAGGGTCAGGGTCGCGCCGGCGATCATCAGCGCCGCGGTGAGGACCACCGGCAGGAGCTCGCCGGTGACCGCGGTGGCGGCGTCGCGGGAGCTTGCCCCCTCGACAAGCCGGCGGCGGTAGCCGGAGACGAAGAAGACGAGATAGTCGGTGAGCGTGCCGAAGAGCAGCGCGACGATGACCGGATTGACCTCGCGCGGGATCGCGAGCCCGTAGCGTTCGGCCATCCAGCCGAGCACACGGTCGGCGAGCAGGTAGGCAATCGCGACCGTGACCAGGCCGAGCAACGGGATGCCGGCCGAGCGGAAGTAGAGGGCGAGGATGCCGACGACCAGGGCGATCGTCGCCAGCTCGACCCAGAGCAGATCGTCCATCGCGATCTCGGTTTCCGCCCGGGTGGCGGGTATCGCGCCGGTGACCTCGGCCGAGACCGCCCCACTCGTCCGCTTCAGTCCCGATGCGAAGCGGTCGGCGACGTCGGTCGCTTCGGCTTCGCTCAACGTCGGGTCGATGTAGAGGTAGACGACCAGCGTCGTGCCGAGGCGCTGGCTGGCGAGCAGGCCGGGCGCGCCCGGCAGGGGAACGGCACGGAAGTTGCCCTTGCCTTCCGGCCGGCGGTCGACGGCGGCGATGTAGCGGGCGGCGGCGGCGCCCTGGACAGGGGAGAAGCCGGCCGGCCGGCTGGCGACGACCATCGTGCGGCTCAGCAGCGGCAGGCCGAAGGTGTCGATCGCCTTGCGTTCTACTTCGATTCCCTCGGAGGAGCGCGGCAGAAGGCTGCCGAGCTCGGCGCTTTCCGAATCGAAGACCGAGGGCAGGTGAGCCGAGGCCAGAACCGCCGCGGCGATCCAGGCAGGAAGGATCAGGAACCGCAGCGAGACGATCACGCGCCCGATGCGGGCCGCCATTTGCGCGTCCTTCCCTTAGTAGGGGGGAGGTTCGCGAACTTCTCGCCGGTCGTCGACCAGGACGTCGCCTTCGCGGCGCCGCCGGGTCATGGTTCCCCACTGCCAGAGGCCGATGACCAGCCCGGCCGCGCCCGCGATCATCAGGATCAGCCCGACCGTGTCGAGGCTGACGCCCTTGAGATGGAGGTTGGTTGCGTAGCGCAGGATCGCGCCAACGGCGATCAGGAAGAGTGCTCCGGCGGTAGTCATGGAGCCAAAGTACCCCCGGTTTGAATCGCTAAACCGTCCGCCGGCTAGGGGGCTGCCGGGACGACGGCAACCGGCCCGCTGCCGACCGGCAGGCCCGCGGTGTCGAAGCCGGGAACCTCGAAACGCGTCGCCAGCAGCACGGCGAGGGTCGTGTTGGAGAGCGCGATCCACTTGTAGCGGTCTGCCCCGGCGTCGAGCGATGACATGAGTGGCCAGGCTAGCGACCCCGATCTGCCGGCTGGCCGGCACGCTTTCGGCCTAAAGAATAATTCGGCTCCGTTCGACAGGAAATGAACGGCCTTTTCGAGCACCTGGAGAGCCGCTTCGACGACCTGCAGCACATCCTGATGCAAGTCGGAGGCGCCATGCGCGTCGCCTTGCTGGGAGTACTGGTCGCCGTGCTCGGGATTCTCGCCACGCAGCTCTGAAATCAGGGTGCGAGCAGCGTCCCCGTCCACTTGTCGCCGTCGCGCTCGAAGAGACGGCGCTCGTGGAGGCGGTCGTCTCCTTCGCTCCAGAGTTCGACTACGTCGGGTCTGACGCGGACGGCACCCCAGTCGGCGGGGCAGGGGATCGGATCCTCGGCCGTCTCGGACTGCAGTTCGCCGAGCCGTGTACGCAAGACGCCGAGATCCTCGATTGCCTCGCCCTGGCGTGAGACGAGTGCCTGCAACTGATGGCTCCGCGGCCGCTCGGCGAACAGCTCCTCGGCCAGCTCGCGCTCGGCGACCTCCGCCCGACCCTCGATTCGCACCTGACGACCGAGCGGCGGCCAGTGGAAGACAACGGCCACCCGGGGATTGGCGCGAAGCTCCGCTGCCTTGCGGGTCCAGAGCGCAGTGGTGAAGACCAGGCCCTCGGGATCCAGACGCTTGAGCGAGACCACGCGCGCCGAGGGCTGACCGTTGCCACCCACGGTCGCGAGGGTCATTGCCGTTGGAGCGGGAGCCCCGGCATCGGCTGCCTCGTCGAGCCAGCGCTCGAGGGTCTGCATCGGGTCGCTCACTCGATCTCGCCTTCCTGAACCGGTGCGGCCGATCTCCGCTGTCGGGTCGCGAGCGCGCCGCAGAGCGCGAACAGCCCAGCGCTGACCGTGAGGCTCGTCGTGATCGGGTTGGCAAGGGCCGCGATCCGCGGCCACGGTTGCGTCACGTGGCCCTCGAGCACGAGGGCGAGCGCGACGTTCTGGAGAAAATCGCCCGCCGCCGCCAGCGGGCCGAACCAGACGAGCACCGCGGCGGCCTGCTCCAGCCGGGGCCTCCCGGCCTCTAGTGCTCTGCGCGCAACCGCGGCGCAGGCACCGGCGAGGAAGAGCCCGTAGCCGATCAGGAAGGGCAGGTCGAGACCGAGCTGCCACCACATCGCGGTCTTGCCCGCGTCGCCCCAATCGGAGACGATCTCCTGGCTGCGCGAGACCTTGCCGGCGGACTCGAAGGCGATCAGCGAGGCGCCGTGGTCGGCCATCGTCCGCATCGCCGGCAGCATCGCCGCGCCGAAGAACAGGGTCAGGGCAGCGAGCATCCAGAGTCGCCGCTTGGCCCCCGCGGCGCGGAACAACTTCGGTATTGCGGCCTGCTTCACACTGGGATTAGTATCCAACGGCGCCTCGGTGGAGGAGATAGCCGAGGAGGCCGGCTACTCGCACGGCGCCGTCTACTCCAACTTCGACGGCAAGGCCGGCCTCTTCCTTGCCGTCTTCGAGGACTACATGGCCGAGCGCGCCCAGGAGCTCGCCGCCACCCAAGCCGACCTTGACGCCGACGCTCCCCTGGAGGCACGCGCCCGGGCCCTGGCCGGTCGCTTTGGCTCGCGCTCGGCGGCCCTGCGGGAGGCGGTCTCCCGCTACATCGCCGGCTACCAGGAGGAGTCGGGCGTCACGCTCTCGATGTCGCCCGACGATCTCGCCCTCGTTCTTCGGGCTCTGGGCATCGGTCTCGCGGTCGAAGCGCTGGTCAGCCCCGACGCCGTGCGCCCCGATCTCTACGGCGATTTCGTCGAGCAGCTGGTCGGCTTTCAGCGCGGCCGCTCAACTTAGCGCCACGAGTAGCGCCAGCTCCAGCCACTTGAAGTGGCAATCGACCTCGCTGAAGCCCGCGTCGCGCAGCCAGCTCAGCTGTTCGCCGAGGTCAGCAAGGCAATCGCTCGGGTCGTCCTCGGTGCGGCCGATCTCGCGGCGGAAGCGCTCGTGGATCTGGGGCGAAGCCGAGCTGACCAGATCGAGGTTGGCGAAGACCCTGCCCGGTATGAGGAGCGCTAGGACTTCGCCGAACAGCTCGCGCTTGCGCTCGTCCTCGAGGTGGTGGATTGCGAGCCCGGAGACGATTGCGTCGAACGGACCCTCCACCGGGAGCGGCAGGCCGAGCTCGTGCGCCTGAAGCTCGACCAGCGGGTCCGCGGCGAACCGGTCCGCGGCGCGGGCGAGCATCGGCTCGGAGGTGTCAAGTCCCACCACCCTCGCTTCGGGGTGGCGGCTGCGCACCAACGCGATCATGCGCCCGTCGCCGGTGCCGAGGTCGAGGAGGTGCTCGACCCGCGAGGGAAGCGCCTCGAGCAGCATCTGCTCAGCCGTCAGCCGGTGCGGTATCTCGCGCGAGAGGTACTCGGCGACGCGTCCCGGGTCAGACCACTCGCCTGGCGCCCGATCCATGCCTCAGAAACCGGGTGGATGGCGGGCGACGAAGCCCTCTGGGTAGGGCAGCGCCGGGTGCCAGCGCGGCCCGGTTCCCCTCGCGTCGCCGACCGTGTCCCAGCGCAGCCCCGCGATCACCGCGTAGGCATGACCGGCGTTGGCGTAGATCGTCAGCCAGCGACCCGGCCCCGGCGCCCCCCAGGACTCCAGCTGGCTCGAGGTGAGCGGGGTCGAGAGGAAGCCGCCTCCGGCGAGCGCGTAGCTGACCGCGCCGGAGCAGTCGTACCCGTGTGAATACCACGAGCCGTGGCCGCCGCCCCAGATGTAGGGCCGGCCGATGATCGTGTTGGCTGCGCTGATCGCCGCCTTGATCGCTTGCGGTGCGCTCGGTGGGGCGAGGGCGACCCCGCTCAGCAGGACCGCGCTGCCGGAGGCAGCTCGGTCCTCCAGCTTGGCCATCGTCCGCGGCGTGATCGTTTCCCGTCGGGAGGCCGGGCGGGGGGTGTAGGAGCCGTTGGTTCCGGCCGAGGCGGGCGGCATTTCCGAGGGGTCGAGGTGCTTCGGAGCTGGTTTGGGCTCGGGGCCCGGTTCGGGACTCGGCGCCGCCTGCTTCGCCTCAGACGAGTTCTTCGGGAGCACGTCGTAAGGGGGCTGCGCGCGCGGCGGCTTCTCTTCGGCGATCTGGCTGCGCGCGGGTGGGTGGACCTGGGCGAGGGGAGCCGCCGACTCGCCGCTGCCGCAGCCGAATGCCGCAAGGGCAGCGCCGGTTGCCGCAAGCGCCGCCGCCACTAGGATGATCCCGCCGCGCTTCAAGCCTCGCCTTGCTCCCCGTCGAAGTAGTCGACCCTGTCGCCACGCTTGAAGAAGGCGCGCAGGCCACCGCCGCGCGGCAGGCGCTCGCCGACTCCGATCTTGTCGGAGTCCGGATAGACGACGACGTCGGGCCGGCCGTGGCTCGAGACCGCCAGGAAGGTCGCGGTCTCCTCGCCCCGGTTGAGGATCTGGTGCGCCCCTTCCTCGCCGAGCCCAAAGCGGATCGCCTCGCCCTCTTCCAGCTCGCGAACTCCCTGCGGCGTGCGCAGGCTCGGCTTCCCGGAGAGAACGATCACGATCTCCTCGTCGGCGTAGTGGAAGTGGTACGGGTAGGCAGCCTCGCCCGGCGGCAGCTCCCAGAAGCTGGCGCCGATCAGCTCGCTGCCAAGTTCGTAGCCGATCCGGGCCCGCCTCGATCGGAACCCCTCCGGCCGCTCCCCCTCCTCGAAGCTGGGCCTGTAGATGTTGGCCATTGCGGAAGGGTAGGTGACTGGGGCTAGGGGCCGATCAGCTCGCGGACCTGACGCTCTATCTGCGTCCGCTGTCGCGTGCCGACGTGCCCTTTGCTTGGGAGGCGAGGAAGGTCGATCGTCTTGCCGTCGCGGAAGCGGTCGAGCACCTTGGGGTCGATGTAGGAGCTGCGGCACACGTCGCGCCGTTTGCCCGGCGAGGGTAGTTCGCCGGCATGAAGCTGCTCTTCGCGCCGATCGGCCGAGGGAAGCGCCTCTTAGTCGCGTTCACGTGCCGGGCTGAGTACCCCGGATCGGCCCGGTCGAATCAATCGGTTTTCAAGTAGCGAACCGGGGTATTTCACGGTCCGAACGACCACGGTCCGAACGAAAACGACGAAAGGAACCCGAGATGAGCATTCTCGACAAGCTCACCGGCAGAGCCAAGAAGGCGGCTGGAGACATCACCGACGACGCCTCCCTCCGGCGCGAAGGCCGGCGCGAGGAGACGAAGGGCGAGAAGAAGGACGAGCTCGATAACGCCCAGGAGCATGCGGATCGCAAGGCCGAGGAGGTCGCCGACCTCGAGCGCAAAACCTGAGCGACGCCTCCGGAAGCCCGGCCGAGCGCTACTTCGCCTTGCGGTCGCCTGCCGACATGGGGAGCAGGTTCTGGTGCTCGAGCCGGTCGGCGTCGCGCACCGCCCAGCCGACCCGCTCGACCAGCTGGCCGGAGAAGTGATTCGACTCGAGATCGGTGCTCGCGATCCGCTCCCGGTAGACAACCGTGCCTGCGTCCTCGCCTGGGGGATCGGCAACTATCAGTATCTGGGCCATGCCGTGCCTCCTTCGTCTGGGGTCTGGGTGGGGGGAGCAGCATCGCGGCTGCGGCTAAGCAGCAGGTCAAAATTAGGTAAAAGGCAGGCTGACGAGTTCACCGGCGCGCGCGTAGGATCGGGCAATGAAGCCGGTGACCGTTTCCACCGTCGTGGCGAGGCCCGTTGCGGAGGTTTATGAGTTCCTCGACGTGCTGCCGAACCACGAGAGCTTCACCGATCACGTGCTCGTCAAGTGGAAGTTCTCCGGGCCGGCGCGCGGCGTTGGCGCCAAAGCGGAGGCCAAGGCGAACACGGTCGGCTCCCAGGACTGGACCGATTTCGAGATCGTCGAGGCCGAGCCGCCAGTCATGATCGTCGAGGAGGGAATCGGCAACGGCGGCAAGCGCCACACCCGCGGCACCTACCGGCTGGAGGAGCTGCCTGACGGTGGAACGAAGATCTCCTTCGAGCTGGCGTGGCTCGAGGCGGCGAAAGCCGAACGCCTCATCCCGCCGATGACCCGTGCCTTCATGCACCGTGTCAACGCCAAATCGATGCGCCGCCTCGCCAAGCAGCTCTCGGCCGGCTGAGGAAAGCCCTGGCTCAGAGGCCGGTCGGGTGGCGCGCCGCAAAGCCGCGCGGTTCGACCCGTTCGGTGTGCCAGCGCGGGCCGCTCACGCCCGGCAGGTCGTCGCGGGTGTCGAAGCGCAGCCCGGCGATGACCATGTAGACGTGCTCGTCGTTGGCGTAGACGGTGATCCAGCGACCGGTCCCGCCGAGCCCCCAGTAGGCCAGCTGTCCCGAGACCATCGTCGTCTCGAGCAGCCCGGCGCCGTGCAGGGAGAAGCCGACCGCGCCCGAGCAGTCATAGCCGTGGGTCGTCCAGCTCCGATGACCGCCACCCCAGACGTAGGGCCTGCCGGCGATGTGGTTGGCGGCGGCGATCGCCGCCTTCACCGCGGCCGGCGCGTTTGGCGGCGGGACCGCCTGGCCGTCGACGACGGTCGCGCCGCAGGTGGCGCTGGTCCTCGCCACTCCCGCCGAGGCGGGGATACAGCTGTAGCCCCAGGGGACCGCCTGCCCGGCTGCGCTCGGTGCGCCGATGGCGGCCGTTGCGCCGGCGGCCAGCAGGGCGAGCGTCATCGCTTTCCGTTTCAGGTTCAAGGCTCGAAAGGCTACGCGGACTCGGCCGAGAGGTGCTCGTGGACGAAGCGGACGACCGTGGCACCCTCGCCGACCGCGGTCGCGCAGCGCTTGATCGAGCCGGCGCGCACGTCGCCGGCGGCATAGATGCCAGGGACGCTGGTCTCGAGCAGCCCCTTTGCGCCGGCTTCGGGGCCGGTGATGACGAACCCCTTTGGATCGCGGGCGACCGTGTCGCCGAGCCACTCGGTGCAGGGGGAGGCGCCGAGGAAGAGGAAGAGGAAGGAGAGCGGCAGCTCCGTCCCGTCGGTCAGGGTGACGGCGTCAAGCTGGCCTTTCTCGCCGTGCAGGGCGGCGATTTCGCTGCGGCTGCGGACCGCGACTCCGTAGCGCTCGAGCTCCTCGATCAGGTAGCTGGACATCGTCTCGCTGAGGTCGGCTCGGCGGTGCAGGAGGGTGACGAGCGCGCCGCCGCGGGCCAGCCAGACCGCGGCCTGGGCGGCCGAGTTGCCGCCGCCGACGACCCCGACGCGCTGCGCGCCGCAGAGGTGGGCCTCCGGCGGGCCGGCGGCGTAGAAGACGCTGATCCCCTCGTAGCTGTCGAGATCGGCGACCGGCAGGCGGCGGTATTCGGCGCCGGTGGAGAGCAGTACCGCCCGCGCCACGACTTCGTTGCCTTCGTCGAGCTTGACCGTGTGGCTCCCGTTGCCGGGCTCCAGCGCGTGGGCGCGGTAGGGCGTCGCCGTGCGGGCGCGGAACTTGCGCGCCTGGGTGACCGCCCTGCTGGTCAGCTCGGAGCCGCTGATGCCGGCGGGGAAGCCGAGGTAGTTCTCGATCCGCCGCGAGGTGCCTGCCTGGCCGCCGAGAACGGTGCTCTCGATGACCAGCGTGTCGAGACCCTCCGAGGCGCCGTAGACGGCAGCGCCGAGCCCGGCCGGCCCGCCGCCGACGACGAGCAGGTCGACCTCCTCCCGCTGGGAGAGCTCCAGCCCGATTCCCAGCGCCCGCGAGAGCTCGCCGTTGCTCGGCCGCCGCAGCTCGTGGCCGCCCGGAAGGCGGACCAACGGCAGGCTCTCCGTGCCGGCCCGCTCGACCAGCGCGGCCGTATCCACGCTCTCGGCCGGATCGATCCAGGAGTTGGGGAGCCGCAGGCTCTTGGCGAAGTCGAGCAGGCGGCGCGTGTCCGCCGAGTCGCGCGGGCCGACGATCTCGATCCCGATTCCCTCGCGCTGCTGCAGCATTTCGCGGCGCTCGACGAACGCCGAGAGCAGCAGGTCGGAGAGCGAGCCGTCGTCGAAGAGCAGCTGCCGCAGCTCTTCGCGGTCGACCGCGATGTAGCGCATCGGCTCGGTCACGACGGCGGTGAGGAAGACGGTCTGCCCGGAGAGCAGGTTCATCTCGCCGAGGAAGCCGGAGGCGCCGTGGCGGACGATCTCCTGGCCGGCGGCATCGGTCACCGCGACCTCACCCTCGACTATCGCGACGAACGGATAGCTCTCGTCGCCGATCTCGAACAGCTTCTCGTCAACCGCGGCGGTCCGTTCCTCGCCATGCTCGGCCAGCGTCGCCAACTGCGACTGAGAGAGCACACGACTTGCCGGACCAGGCACCCGGACAAGGCTACCCCTACGCGCGTCGCGCCTTCTACGAGGAAGGCGACACGACGCAGTTGTCTGCGTCGATCCTCGCCGGCGGGTGCGTGTTGGGGAATAAGCTTATGGGCGTGGGCAAGGTTCTCTACACCTCCGAAGCTCATGTGACCGGCGGCAGGGTGGCCGGCCGTGGCCGCACCTCCGACGGTGCTCTGGAGGTCGATCTGCGCACTCCGACCGAGATGGGCGGCGAGGGCGGTGGGACCAACCCCGAGCAGCTCTTCGCCGTCGGCTACGCCGCTTGCTTCGAGAGTGCGCTCGCCGCGGTCGCCCGCCGCGAGAAGCTCGATGCCGGCGATGTCGAGATCGACTCCAAGGTGATGCTGGTCACTGCCGAGGAGCGCAGCTTCACCGTCGCGGTCGAGCTGGCCGTGACGCTGCCTTCGGTGGACGGTGAGAGCGCGGTCGAGCTGGTCCGCGCCGCGCACAAGGTCTGCCCCTACTCGAACGCGACCAGGGGCAACATCGACGTGACGCTGAGCGCCAACGGGGCCCCGGTCGAGTAAACGCGCCGGCCGCAGCTTAGTGCGAGTATCCGCGCGGCTCGCGCCACACGATGGAGGCCCACAAATCATATGAGCGCTTCGAGCAGGGGCACCAGGTAGCGACCGGCGAGGAAAGCCACCTCGGTCTGCACTACGGGCGGAACGCGGCGATGGTCGTCGCCCTGATGGCCGCCTTCCTCGCCGTCGCCGTGTTCCTCTCCAACGAGGCGGTGAAGGAGGTCATCACCGGCGAGACCCACCGCGCCGACGCTTCCGCCCGGCTGGAGAGCAACCGGGTCAAGATCGACATCGCCAAAGGCAACTCGGTGCTGCTCCGCACCCTCGCCGCCGGCAGCCCCCAGCAACGCCAGGCGGCGATCGCGGCCGATCGGCACGAGGCCCGGGTGGTCGAGGAGCTGGCGCCGATCGACCGCCACCTCAACGCTCAGATCCAGAGCCACGAGCACCACACCGACGATGCCAACAGCCAGCACGTCCTCTACGAGCTGGCCGAGGTCGGGCTCCAGGTCGGTATCGTCCTCGCTTCGGTCTCGATCATCGCCCGCCGTCGCTGGCTACTCGGCGTTGGCGGCGCAGCGGCAACCGCAGGTGTTGTCTTGCTCCTTGCCGGGCTGCTCGGCTAGGCGAAGCGCCAGCCGGGGCTGGTAGGGCCTGGATCAACCTCCAGAGCTCGAGCGACGGATCCGCTCGAAGCGCTCGACGACCTCGCTCAGCTCGACATCCAATCCGCGAGCGACTCGTAACAGCGAGGAGAACGTCGGATTGGAGAGGCCACGCTCCAACTTGCCGACGGGCGGAGATTCGGTGTGAATTCGATCGGCCAACTCCTCCTGGGTCAATCCGGCCTCGTGTCGCAGCTCCTCGATCACGCGGCCCAAAGCGGCGTGATCTGGCGATCTCGGTTTGACCTGACGGCGGGGAGGCATGGGCCAAGAGCAGCCTTCCCGCCTGACGGACAACAGGTTAGGTGATTTATTACCTAACACAGCGACGGTAAAACCCGTTCCCGTACCGGTTTACCGCCGCGAGATTCTTTTAGGATATATATTGCCCAACGTGAAGACAGGAAAAAGCGCTTTCCCGCCTCCCACGGGGAAGAAGAGGACACCGGAATGAGCGGACTAGCGCGAACCAGGGTTATGACTGGACACCCGGGACGCCTAGTCCGCTCAGCCGGCATCGCGCAATGCGACAGTTTCGAACGATGAGTGGCTCGCACGGCCCCGCGCGCGATCGGACCGGCGACCTTGCACCGAAGCCGGGCGCACGAAACCCGACGCTCGAGTTGTTCATGACTCAACTGGCAGAGTTCGCCCCAGCGTCGGGAAAGCCGATTTCCCCACGGAGTTGCCTGATCTCCGACCTCAGATTCGACTCGCTGGCCTTCAGGCAACTTGGCGTGCTGCTGTCCGAGCACTACGGCGTCGGTGGGCTCTCCACAAGCTCCATGCGCTCAGAAGGACGCCTCACGGTCGAAGAATTCTTTCGCTACCACGTCCTCGATGTTCTGGGCATCGGGCCTGTCCGCCGACTGGATGGTTGACTCTCTGCCGCCGGCGCTCGGTATGGGCCCGGCTTCGGCCGCTGCTTCCCGCCGGGGAGCGCGAGGCGCAGGATCGTCCGCTGCACCATTCCCAGCTGCTGCAGGAACGGTCCGCTGTTGTAGGGCAGTCCGTAGCGCTCGCAGATGTCCTTGACCTGTGGTGCGATCTCCGCGTAGCGGGTGCTCGGCAGGTCGGGGAACAGGTGGTGCTCGACCTGGTAGCCGAGGTTGCCGCTGGCGACGTGGAAGAGCGGCCCTCCCTCGATGTTGGCGGCCCCGGTCAGCTGGCGCACGTACCACCCGCCGCGGCTCTCGTCCTCGACTTCCTCGGGGCCGAAGGTGTAGGTCTGGTCGGGAAAGTGGCCGCAGAAGATGATCGAGTAGGACCAGACGTTGCGGACCAGATTCGCCGTCGCGTCCGCCGCCGCGGTCGACCGGAACGCCTGACGCCCTCCGGCGAGGGCGTGTTGCAGGGCGCTCGCCAGGCCACCACGCCGCCGCTGGCCACGCGCCTCGAGCGCAAGGTCGAGCGCGGCCATCGCCAGCCCGCTGAGCAGTGGCCAGGCGATGTAGTCCTTGACGATCTGGCTCTTCGCCTTTTCGCGAATTCCGGCCAGCTCCCGCTTGATCTGGGCCTTGGACTTCTCGCCCGTGCGGATCGCCTCGAAGTCGAGGTCGTGCACGGCGACGCCCCACTCGAAGAACGCCATCAGCAGCAGGTTGTAGAGCGGCTGGAAGAGGTAGACGGGGTGCCACTTCTGCAGCGGGTCGATCCGCATGATCTCGTAGCCGAGGTCCTTGTCCTTGCCGCGGATGTTGGTGAAGGTGTGGTGCACGTAGTTGTGCGAGTGCTTCCACGCCTCGGCGGTCGAGGCCGTGTCCCAGTCCCAGGTCGAGGAGTGGATGCGGGGGTCGTTCATCCAGTCCCACTGCCCGTGCAGGACGTTGTGGCCGATCTCCATGTTCTCGAGGATCTTCGCCGCGGAGAGCGCCGCCGTTCCCGCCAGCTTGGCCGGCCGGTAGCGGGAGGCGAGCAGCAGCACCCGCGAGATCACCGCGAGCCGGCGGTGCATCGCGATCATGCTCTCGATGTAGCGGCGATCCCGCTCGCCGAGCTCGGCGCGGACCCGGTCTCGGATCGCGTCGAACTCGCGGCCCAGTGCGTCTATCTGCTCGGAGGAGAGCCTGGCGAGCGGGCTCTCGACCTCCATTGCTGTCGTCGTCATCGTTCCCTTTCGGTAGTTCTCAAAGTGCGATCTCGATCGGCCCCTCGGGGGCGTTCACGCAAGTGCGGACCATCTCTCCCTCGCTGCCGTGGACCTTTCCGGTGCGCAGGTCGCGCACCTTGCCGGAGCGGAGCTCCCCGACGCAGGTGTGGCAGATGCCCATCCGGCAGCCGAAGGGCAGGATCGCCCCCGCCTCCTCGCCGGCCGCGAGAATCGGGGTTGCGCCGTCGCATCCGGCCTCTACCCGGCTCTTGGAGAAGCGAATCGGCCCGCCCTCGCCGCCGCCCGGTTCGCCGCCGATCGTCGGTTGGAAGCGCTCCAGCTCGAGCATCTCCGGATCGCCCTCCAGCTCCCAGTGCCGGGTCAGGGCGTCGAGCATCTCCGCCGGTCCCGAGACGAAGGCGTGGCGCCGGCGCCAGTCGGGACAGAGCTGGTCGAGGTCGGCGGGGGAGACCCGACCCTGCTCCGCGGTGAGGCGGAGCCGCAGGTCGAAGCCCTCGTGGGCATCGCCGATCGCGCGCAGGCGGTCGCCGAAGATCACCCCGTCGGCGGTCCGCGCAGAGTGGATGTGGACGACGTCACCGATCGCGCCGCCGCGGTCGAGGCTGCTCAGCATGCTCATGATCGGCGTGATGCCGCTGCCGGCGCTGATGAAGAGCAGCTTCTCGGGGGCGGGGTCGGGGAGCACGAAGGTCCCTTCGACGCCGCCCAGGCGGACGATTTCCCCGGGCCTCGCGTCCCGCACCAGGTAGGGCGAGACCACGCCGGCCTCGACCAGCTTCGGGGTGATGCTGATGCAGCCGTCGGCCCGTCCGGGGTCGGAAGTGAGCGAGTAGGCGCGCCAGTGGTGGACCCCGTCGACGACGACCCCGATCCGCAGGTACTGCCCGGGGCGGTGGCCCGTCCACTCGAAACCGGGGCGGATCGTCACCGTCGCCGCTTCGGCGGTCTCCGCCTCGATCCGTTCGATCCGGCCACGCAGTTCCCGAGTCGACCAGAGCGGGTTGATCAGTTCCAGATAGTCGTCGGGGAGCAGCGGGCTGAACAGCGAGCGGACCGCACGGAGGGCTCGCAGCCGCAGCTCGGGGACTTGGGGGGTAGCGCCTCGCTCGGCCATCCTGGCGAACTATGACATGGATCGATGTAGTAATTGTGGGTCTGCGCACACTTCTTCCCGATGGCGTGATGCGCTGGGTAAGGTGCGCACATGGGAGATCCAAAGCTGCCGCTGACCGGGGGGTGCATGTGCGGCGGAGTGCGCTTCGAGGTGTCCGAGCCGCTGCTCGGCGCTCTCTACTGCCATTGCAAGCGCTGCCAGCGGCGCACGGGGACGGGCTTCTCGGTCACCGCCCTGGCCGCTCCGGGCTCCTACCGCACCGTTTCCGGCGAGGACCTGATCCGCTCTTGGGACCCCGGCAACGGCGGCTGGATCAAGTCCTTTTGCAGGGAGTGCGGCAGCCAGATCTCGACCACCAATCCCGAGGACGATGCTTTTGTCGCTATCCGTATGGGCGCTCTCGACGAGGACCCCGGCATCCGCCCGAGCGTCCATCAGTTCGTCCCGTCCGCCGCACCCTGGGCGCCGGTGCCGGACGACGGCCTGCCGCGCTTCCCCGAACGGTTTGGAGCCACGCCTCCCGAACCTGCCTAAAAGTCCTCGGGTGCGGCCATCCGGTAGAAGAACTGGCCGGTCCCGGCTTTGCCGATCTCGAAGATGAGGCCGATCGCCCCCTCCACGAGCGCGGCATTCTCGAGCGGTCCTGCGCAGACGGGTTCGTAGCCGGCGTCGCGGTTGAGGCGCTCGACGACCTCCCGCGCCTCCTCGTCCCCGCACCAGAGGTTGCTCGGCCGGCTCTTGGTCTTGCCGAGCTGATCCTGGAGGGAGGCGAAGTTGATGTTGAACGACTTCGCCGTCGGGCCGTCGGTCCTCGACTTGACGTACTCGGCGTTCGAGGCGAAGCCCTCGGGCGGCTCACGCCCGACTACGTTGGTCGCGTCGATCATCGTCTTCCCGTCGATCCCCTGGACCTGGTCGAGCGCTTCGCCGACAGCGCCGCCGGGCACGGCAATCAACACGGTGTCTGCGTCCGAGACGTCTCCACCGCCGCGGCCGATCCGCGTCACCTTGTGTCCGGCCCGCTCCCAGAGGTCGGCCAGCCCGCCGCCGACCTTGCCTTTGCCGATCGTCGCGATCTTCATCGGTTCCTGGCTACCCGCCTGGAACAAGGGCAATCCGCGGTGGGAGGCGGCAAGCGGTCCCTTCCGGACGGCGTCCACCTGAAGCTCGAGCTCTTGGACCAGCGGCGTTTCGGCAACGGCATGCCCCTCTTCGAGCTGGCCGCTCGGAGATAGTGGCGGCCTGCTCTGCCGCCAGGGCTCAGCAGTGGCGCTCGTTGAGGCGCGCCGCCTGCGTCGTCAGGTAGTGCTGCTCGGGAAGGCTGTTGGTGCGGTTGGCGGCGATCCGGTACTCGGCGATTGCGCCCTCGCTGTCCCCGGACATCTCCAGCAGGTGGGCGCGGGTCGCGTGGAGGCGATGGTGGTCGTCCAGTCGCTCGTCCAGGTCCTCCAGCAGCGATAGCCCCGCTTGCGGCCCGTCCACCATCGCCGCGGCGATCGCGCGGTTGAGGGCGACCATCGGGTTGCCGGTCATCCGCTCCAGCAACCCGTAGAGGCCGAGGATCTCGCGCCAGTCGGTGTCCTTGGCCCGGGCGGCCGTCGCGTGCTCGGCGGCGATCGCCGCCTGCAGCTGGTACTCCCCGACGGCGCCCCTGCCGAGCGCCTCGGCGAGCAGCGCGACGCCCGCGTCGATCGCCTCCCGGTCCCAGAGCGCCCGATCCTGCTCCGCCAGGGGGACCAGCTCGCCGTTCGCTTTGGTGCGGGCGGTGCGCCGGGAGTCGGTGAGCAGCATCAGCGCCAGCAGGCCGGCGACCTCGGGATCCTCGGGGAGGGCGAGGCGGACGATCCTCGCCAGCCGGATCGCTTCGGCCGAGAGCTCGGCGCGGGCCAGATCTGGGCCGCTGCTGGTGAGATAGCCCTCGTTGAAGATCAGGTAGACGACGCGGAGCACCGAGCGCAGCCGCTCCGGCCGCTCCTCCTCGGCCGGCATCCCGAAGGGCTCGGAGGAGGCCTTGACGCTCCGCTTCGCGCGGCTGATCCGCTGCGCCATCGTCGCCTCGGGAACAAGGAAGGCGTTGGCGATCTCGGCCGTGGTCAGGCCGGCGACCGCCCGCAGCGTCAGCGCGATCGCCGAGGCAGGCGTCAGCGCCGGATGGCAGCACATGAACATCAGGACGAGCGTGTCGTCGTTGCCGGAGGGCGGCTCCGCCTCGGCCGGGTCCACCCCCGCCAGATCTTCTCGCCCGCGCCGTGCGGTCTCGCTGCGGATGCGGTCGGTCATCCGCCGGGAGGCGACGTGGATCAGCCAACCGACGGGGTTCTCCGGTATCCCTTGCGTCGGCCACTGCGTGGAGGCGGCGATCATCGCCTCCTGCACGGCGTCCTCGGAATCGCTGAAGTCGCCGAAGCGCCGCACGACCGCGGCGAGGACCCGCGGCGCGGCTTCGCGCAGCAGGTCCTCCGCCTCGGCCGCTCGTCCCATGCCCATGCTCAGTGCTCGATCGGGCCCATCACCTCGCGGACCTCGATCGACTGCTCGATCGGGACGCTCCCGGGGCCAGGCGCCGCCGACCCCTTGGCGGCGATCTCGATCGCCCGCTCGGTCGACTCGACATCGATCATCCGGTAGCCGGCAAGCAGCTCCTTGGACTCCGGGAACGGCCCGTCGGTGACGACCGGGGTGCGCCCGTCGGAGACGACGAACTTGGCCAGCTCCGGCGTCGTCAGCGCCTGCGCCTCGACCAGCTCGCCCCGCTCCCGCAGCTCAGCGTTGAGGTCCTTCTGGTAGGTGATGTGGGCCTCGATCTCCTCGGGCGCCCACTCGCTCATCGGTGGCACGCCCTCGGGGACTCCTCCATATGCCTGCAGCAGCATGAACTTCATCCTTGCCTCCTTTTTCGTCGCGCCCGATTGGCGCGTTCACCAGTCTGTCGGAGCCGAGGACGAGTTCTCGACATCGCCGTCAGGCAGCCCCCAAGCTCAGGGGTAGGTCAGCCTTCCGGCTCGTGTCGCTTCTGGCGGAGTGCCTCGCGCGTGGCATAAAGGGCCGGGAGAGCGGCGGTGTCCTTTGGTCGCCCAAGCTTCTCCTTGGAGGCGATCACCTCGTCGATCGTGATCACGCGAACGGAGATCTCGCCGAGCGCCAGCTCAATCGTCGCGACGTCCTCGAACCCGCCGATCGCGGTGGCATGCGGAACGACGTCCAGCGGCCCAGCCTCGGTGTCGAAGCGCTGGGATTTCCAGCCGAGGAAGTTGGCACCTTCCAACTCGGCCTTGCCTTCTCGGCCCGGCGAGCGGGCGTCAAGGGCGTTGAGGGCCGAGGCGAGGCGTTCGGCATTGTCGAGCTCCCGCCTGGGCATTATGTCGAGGTCGAGCGTGACGGTCGGGTTGCCCTGCAGCCACGCCGCGACCGCCCCGATGATGCAGAACTCCACCTCGTGGTCGACCAGTGAACGGAGAAGCTTCTCGGGGTCGAGCTCGATCACACCTGCCCCTGGGCAAGCTCATGTAGATGGGCGTAACGCCGCAGGGCTCGAAGGCGCTCCTCTGGCGTGAGTCGGAGGAGAAGCCCTGCCAGCTCGACGTCGTGTGGGTCGGGCATCGCCTCGGCGCTGATCCTCACTCGCCGACCACACGCCATCGCAAGCCGCTGAAGCGTCTCCCAGGAGGGCGTCGCCACGCCCCGCTCGTAGCGGGCGACGGCCGGCTGCGACGTACCGGCTCGCCGCGCGAGGGCACGCTGAGAGATACCAGCACCAAGACGCAGCTCGCGTACGAGCACGTTTGGGGAATTCATGCTAATACGATACCTCATCAGGTATCAGCTTTCCATCGCCCGATGCCCGTCCGCGACCAACTGGAGACTCCGCCCTCGATGTTGACCAAGCTCCTCCCCCGGGCGACGAAGAGTAGGCAGAGAGCGCCTGCAGGGCCGCGGCGCAAGTCAGCCACGCCACGCCACGCTCGCTCCTACTACTTGGTTGCGGGCGTGGCGCTGGACCAAGAGCTCGAGCGGCTGCGGGCTTTGCCGGTCTTCGCCGACGGCCCACTCGCCACACGCAGGCCCGAACTCAAGGTGCGCCGAGCCGGCAAGCGCCCAAACCGCCTCGGCTTCGCCGTCCCCACCGAGTTTCGCCTCTCAGTCACCGCCCACCGCGGAATCCGCCGCGGCGACATCCAGGAGACCCTCCTCCACGAGCTGGTCCATCTGCACGTGGGCCGCGCCGCCGAGTCCCACGCCTGGCACGGCCGGACCTTCAAGCGGGCCCTGGCGACAGCGATGAAGCAGGCCTACGGAATAGCCATCCGCCCTCCGTCGAGCACCCGCCACGGGACCTATGCCGAGGCGATCGAGCGGGCGCGGTCACAACGGCACGGGACCGGGAACAAGGACGGCGGGGTCGTGCCCGGGACGGACGACGGCTCCCGCATCGCGGAGCGTTCTTAGTCGATCGGCTGAGGCAGCCTGTGCGGCGAAGTCGTCGGCGAACATCGGGAACCGGTGGTCGTTCAGGCCGGACGCGTAGTGGGTGACGTCGGCACCGAGGACGAGCCGCTCGCCGACGCGGATCGACTGATGGCCCGGCGTGTGGCCGGGCGTCGACAGCAGCTGGATCGAGCCGTCGCCGAGCAGGTCGTGGTCGCCGTCGACGAGTACGATCTGGTCAGCGACGGTGCCATAGTCGCGCGGGAGGAGGAAGTTCTTGGCCACCGCCGCCGCATCCTGGCCGGCCTCCCACTCGCGACGCTGCACAAAGACCGGAACGGAGGGTGGCACAAGGGCCAGTCCGCCGGCGTGGTCGAAGTGCAGGTGCGTCAACACGACCTTGGTGATCGTGGTCAGGTCGACCTGCTCGGCGACGCTCTCATCGAGCTCGAGCTTGAACAGTCCGAGCGCATCGGGCCGGCCGTAGTGGCGCGCCGCGTCCTTGACCGCCGCCGGGTGCAGGCCCGTGTCGACGAGGATCCGCTCCTCGGCGGTCTCGATGACGTAGGCGGGGACGGGGAAGCGGGCCTGCCGATTGAGGTCGTCGTCGCGCCGCCAGATGCCGGCTGCTGAGGTGAACCACCCGGCGTTGAGCATCTCGACCTTCATTCTCCAGCAACGTTAGATCCGCGCTGGGTACGAAACGCGACTCATCCGCTACGTTTTGCGACATGCGTGTCGGTCTCACGGCGGTGCCTGGGTGCTTCGACTCCGGCCTGACCACGCTTCTGGATGTCTTCCGCACGGCGGAGCGGCTGCGGGCGCAGGTCGACCCGTCGATCGACCCGATCGGGGTTCGGATGATCGGCAGCGCGAGGAAGGTCACGACCGCGGGCGGGCTGACCATGGCGATGGACCACGTCGTCGGCGACGACGATGCGCTCGCCGAGCTGGACGTGCTCGTCGTGCCCGGGCTCGGCATGGCAACGCCGGCGTCCCTGTCCGAGGCGCTCGCGTCCCGCCATGTCCGCCGCTTGCGCAACTGGTTGGTACAGGCGGATGACAGGCCGGCGCTCGCCGCCGCCTGCACCGGCACGTTCGTGCTCGCCGATGCAGGCGCGCTTGACGACCACGTGGCGACCACGACCTGGTGGCTTGCCGGCGAGTTCCGGCGCCTCTATCCAAAGGTCAAGCTGGACATGTCGCGGATGGTGATCCACAGTGGCCCGGTCACCACGGCCGGCGCGGCGTTCGCCCACATCGACCTCGGCATGAGCCTCGTCTCCCGAACCAGCCCGCAACTGGCCGACGCGGTTGCCCGCTTTCTGCTTATCGACGAGCGCCCAGCGGCCAGTGTGGCCGCGGCGACTGGCCATCTTGCCGCCGCCGACGCCCTCGTGACCGAGTTCGAGGACTGGGCGCGCGAGCACCTCGACGGAGGCCCGACCATCGACGATGCTGCCGCGGCGATCGGCACCACCCGCCGCACCTTGGAGCGCCACTGCCGCACCCGGACCGGCCTCAGCCCCCACGACCTCGTCAAGCGCCTCCGCACCGAGCGCGCCAACCACCTACGCCGCACGACCAACCTCAGCTATGACCAGATCGCCCCGATGGTCGGCTACCGGCACGGCTCGACGCTGCGGGCACTGCTCTGCCACTAACCATCACCGCGCCTGCCTCAACACATCCACCAGGAGATCGTCAACGACAACCACGCTCAGGGCTCCAGCACCACCTCGAACTTCTCCACGTCAGCTCCGTCGGCAAGCCCTCGCAGCCCCGCACCGCAAAAGCGAGGTGGAATAGTCCGAAATCGGGGAGCGCCAGCCACTAGGGTGTTACAGAACGCCCTCCCGCGCTTCCCGCCAAAGGTCGACGTTTCCGTCAGCCGTGGCATGCCGATCTATCTCCGCCAGTTCGTCCGCCGAAAGCGAGAGGTTGTCGAGGGCGGCGACGTTCTGCTCGAGCTGGTCCACCGAGGAGGCGCCGATGACGAGCGAGGTCACGCGCTGGTCTCGAAGTGCCCAGGCCAGCGCAAGCTGAGCGAGGGTCTGGCCCCGGCGGGATGCGATCTCGTTCAGCGTCCGCAGCCTGGCGATCATCTCGTCGCTGAGCCAGGATTTGTCGAATTCAGGGTCCCGAGCAGCGCGGGAGTCCTCGGGCACGCCGTCCAGGTAGCGATCCGTGAGTAGGCCCTGGGCGAGGGCGGTAAAGCCGATCACTCCGATTCCGAGCTCGACGGCGGTGTCGAGCAAACCCTCGGTCTCGATCCAGCGGTTCAGCATCGAGTAGGACGGCTGGTGGATCAGCAGGGGGGTCCCAAGGTCGCGCAGGATGGCCGCCGCCTGCCGGGTCCGCTCGGCGTCGTAGGAGGAGAGGCCGACGTAGAGCGCCTTGCCCTGGCGCACCGCCGTGTCGAGCGCGCCCATCGTCTCCTCCAGCGGCGTCGATCCGTCCAGTCGGTGGGAGTAGAAGATGTCGACGTAGTCAAGGCCCATCCGCCGCAGCGACTGGTCAAGCGAGGCGAGCACGTACTTGCGCGAGCCGCCACCCTGCCCATAGGGGCCGGGCCACATGTCCCAGCCGGCCTTGGTCGAGATCACCAGCTCGTCGCGGTAGGGGCGGAAGTCCTCCTTCATCAGGCGGCCGAAATTGATCTCGGCCGAGCCGTAGGGGGGTCCATAGTTGTTGGCCAGGTCGTGGTAGCTGATGCCGAGGTCGAATGCGCGCCGCGAGATCGCGCGCTGGACCTCGAAGGGGCGCTCGTCGCCGAAGTTGTGCCAGTAGCCCAGCGAGAGGACGGGGAGGTCGAGGCCGGAACGGCCCGTCCGCCGGTACTGCATCTTTCCCTCGTAGCGATCGGGAGACGCCGTGTAGGTCATCGCTGCTCCACCTCCGTCTCCTCGATCCTACGCCCCCGACGACACTCTTCGGATTGCTTGACCGATCAGGTTGGCCGGGAGATGATGGAGGCGCCGAGTGAGCACCCATGCTGACAAGCAGAAGGTTCGGGTAGGTGTGCTCGGGGTTGGCCTGATGGGATCGGCTATGGCCCATCGACTTCTCGATCAGGACATCGAGGTCGTCGCCTGGGACCGCAACCCTGAGCAAGTCACGGCTCTCGAAGAGCGTGGCGCCAAGCGGGCAAATGAACCGGCCGAGGTGGTGCTCGGGGCTGACGTCGTGATCACGATGCTGGCGACGGCGCCGATCGTTCTCGAAGTCGTTGAGCCGTTGCTTGAGAACTGGCCTGAGGAGACGATCTGGTTGCAGACGAGTAGCGTCGGAGCGACCGAGGCCGATCGGCTCGTCGAGCTGGCCCAGGCACACGACGTGACGCTTGTCGACGCCCCCGTTTCCGGCAGCACCCACCCGGCGGAGGAGGGTGAACTGACCGTTCTCGCATCCGGGCCTGACTCGGCGCGCGCGCCGGTCGAGCCGGTCTTCGAAGCGCTGGGCTCGCGCGTCCTCTGGGTCGGCGAGGCCGGGATGGGATCGCGACTGAAGATGGCCGCCAACCACTGGATGATCGCCATGACCGCCGCCCTTGCAGAGTCGATGCACCTCTGCGAGGCAATGGGGCTGGATCAGCAGCAGTTCATTGAGCTGCTCGACGGCGGCCCACTGGGCTCGGCCTATGGCCTTCTGAAGCTGGACGAGATGCGCACCCACAACTATCCGGTCGGCTTCCCCGTGCGCCTTGCCCTGAAGGACTTGGAGCTGGTGCGAGAGGTCGAGCAGAGCTCGAAAGCCGCGATGCCGCTGCTGGATGCGACCCTCGAGCGCTTCCTCGCGGCCAATGAGGACCACGCCGACGAGGACCTGGCTGCGGTGTACGAGGTTGGGCCCTCCGACTAGTAGTCCCCGGCGGCATGGAGGATGCCGTGGACCTTCAGCGTCTCGTCCTCCAGCGTGCTCCCGTCGGCTTCGAATCGGCCCTGCGGGTGATGGCGACGTCGGTCGGCGATCGGGATTGAGTCCTTGCTGCATCCGTAGCGCGGAAGATCGCCCCCGGCGCTCTCCGGGCCTGAGGCCCAACTGAGGTTCGCGGCGAGCAACTAGGATGGCAAGGCACTGAATGCGGAGGCACGTGATGCAAGGAGATATGGGCGAGAGCAATGACACACCCATCCTCTGGCACCTGAAGGTCTCGAACTACAACGAGAAGGCGCGCTGGGCGCTCGACTACAAGGGGATTCCGCACATCCGCCGGGCGGGGGT
>DATHEA010000013.1:0-2028 GCA_035318745.1 Solirubrobacterales bacterium | reverse complement strand
CGGCTGAACCGGAATGGCCCCCGCTACTCGGCGGGCGCCATGACCCGGGTCACCGAGTCGCCGACGAAGCAGGGCTTCTCGTTGCCCTCGACCTCGAGGGTGAAGCGGGTGACCACCTGCCACCAGCCGCCGCCGATCTCGTCGACCGAGACGACCTCGGCCTTGGCGCGGACTTTGGAGTCCACCGGAACCGGGGCGGGGAAGCGGATCTTGTTCCAGCCGTAGTTGACGCCGAGGGCGAAGCCGGTGGCGTCGATCAGTTCGCCGCGGAAGCCGTCGACGAGGGAGAGGGTGAGGTTGCCGTGGGCGATCGTCGTGCCGAAGGGGCTCTCGGTCTTGGCCCGCTCGACGTCGACGTGAATCCACTGGTGGTCGCCGGAGAGCTCGGCGAAGGCGTCGATGTCCGCTTGGGTGACGGGGCGCCACTCGCTCGGGCCGATCTCCCGCCCGAGCAGCCCCTGCATTCCCTCGACTCCCTGTACCTCGGCGGACGCCATCGACCGGCAGTCTAGTCAGCATGGACGCCAAGAAGGGCTGGCCCTCGGCGTTCGCATAGGTCGCGGGTTAGCTTCGCGGTTGTCAATGACCGCTGCGGCCAGTGCCGCATACGAAGGAGGACCAGCCCATGCCAGACGTTAGCTCCGCCGCCCCCACTGATGTCAACCAGTGGATCGTCTTCGACGTCCACAAGAACTCGCTCGTGGCGGGGGTGCTGCCGGCGAGCGGTGGCACCCCCGAGGTGAGCCGCCTGGAGAACACCGAGCGGGCGATCCGCCGCTTCATCGAGAGAGCAGGCAATCCGAGCACGCTGGCGGTCGCCTACGAGGCGGGCCCCTGCGGCTATGAGATCTACCGGCTGCTGAGCACGATGGGGGTCGCCTGCGACGTGATCGCTCCGTCCCTGACCCCGATCAGGGCCGGGGACCGGGTCAAGACCGACCGCCGGGACGCCAAGAAGCTGGTGCGCCTCTACCGCGCCGGGGAGCTCGGCTTCGTCTCCCCTCCGACTCCTCGCCAGGAGGGGCTGCGGGACCTGGTCCGCTGCAGAGACGACCTGCGCTGCGCCCGCACCGCCGCCCGCCATCGCGTCGCCAAGGCGCTCCTGCGCCACGGCCACATCTACCGCGAGGGCAAGAGGGCCTGGACCAACCAGCACCGCGAATGGCTCGATCGCCAGCGCCTCTCGGACCCGCTCGCCCAACTCGCCCTCGATCAGATGCGCGCGCATCTGGATGGCCTCGACGCCCAGCTGGCCGCCCTCGACCACGAGCTGGCGCAGATCGCCCAAGCCGAGCCCTGGGCGGACCCGGTCGCCTGGCTCTGCTCCTTTCGCGGCATCGCCACCCACACCGCCTTGGGGCTGCTCGCCGAGATCGGCGACTTCCGCCGCTTTGCCCACCCACGCGAGCTGATGAGCTACCTCGGCCTGGTGCCGAGCGAGTACTCCTCCGGCGATCAGCAGCACCGCGGCCACATCACCAAGACCGGCAACCGCCACGCCCGGCGCCTGATGGTCGAGGCCGCCTGGCACTACCAGCACCGCCCCCACCTCTCCAAGCGAATCGCCGCAAGCCGCGAGCACGTCCCGCCCCAGGTCTCCACCCGCGCTTGGCAGGCGCAGCTGCGCCTGCACCATCGCCATCGCACCCTGACCTCCCACGGCAAGCGCTCGACCGTCGCCAACGTCGCCGTCGCCCGCGAGCTCTGCGGCTTCGTCTGGGCGGCGATGACGGATCAGCCGCTGCGAGAGGAGGCTGCCGCTGCCTGAAGATCCGACATTGCTGGGGTGGGGCGGCCGGCGCCGACCCACCGGAGGAACCTCGATTTCTTCTATGCGATCCCGACTCGCGAACCTAGTGCGAGGCAGCTCACGACCGGACACTGTCCTGCGGTTCCGACCCGCGCATCTCAGAGTGACCAGTTGTCGTTGCCGTCGCGCCGGCCGCCCGACCCCAGCAAGAGGATCACCGCCATGAGCGCTTGCCCACAAAGAAATCAACCGCCCCTTGACACGGGCGTCCATCTCAG
>DATHEA010000012.1:0-81175 GCA_035318745.1 Solirubrobacterales bacterium | reverse complement strand
CCTCCAGCACCCTGGCGCTGCGCAATCAGCTGCGCCTCTCCCGTCCAGGCAGCTACTACTTCAGCGCCGGCGGCGGGCTCGGCTTCGGCCTTCCCGCTGCCATCGGCGTGCAGCTCGCCCAGCCGGACCGCCCGGTGGTCTGCGTGATCGGCGAGGGCTCCGTGCAGTACGCGGTCAGCGCCTTCTGGAGCGCCGTCGCCTACGACGTGCCGGTCACCTTCCTCGTCCTGCGCAACTCCGAGTACGCGATCCTCAAGTGGTTCGCCGAGGTCGAGTCGGTGCAGGGGGCGCCCGGCCTCGATCTGCCCGCGCTCGACGTCGCCGCGGTCGCCGCCGGCTACGGCGTCTCGACCCGGGTGGCGAGCGGCCGCGACGAGGTCCGCGATGCTCTTGCCAAGGCGCTCGCCTCCTCACGCCCCGAGTTGGTTGAAGTCCCGGTGCAGCCGGGGATGTCGCTTTTCTAGGAAGATTCAGGGATGACGGTCTCCGCCCCTGACCGAGCTCCCGACGAGCTGGCCGGCGGCGCGCCGCAGCCGCTGCGCTGGGAGCTGGAGGCCCTGCTCGGGCAAGACCGCGTCCTGGCCCGGGCCAGCGACATCGTCCGCTACGCCTCCGACGCCAGCCCCTACCGGCTGCTGCCCCGGGCGGTGGTGATGGCGCACGACGCCGGCGACGTCGCCAAGACCCTCGCCTACGGTCGCGCCAACGGGATCCCAGTCGTCTTCCGCGCCGGTGGCACCAGCCTCAACGGCCAGGGGCAGAGCGACGGCATCCTGGTCGACGTGCGGCGTCACTTCGGCGGAGTCGCGGTCGAAGAGGAGGGGGCCCTGGCGCGGGTCAAGCCCGGCATCGTGCTCGGCCACGCCAACAAGGTGCTCGCCCCCTACGGCCGCAAGCTCGGCCCCGATCCGGCAAGCACCGACATCGCCACGGTCGGCGGCGTGATCGCCAACAACTCCGGCGGGATGCGCTGCGGCACCGTCCGCGACTCCTACTCGACCGTGCGCTCGATGACCTTCGTCCTGCCCTCGGCGACGGCGATCGACACCGCCGCCCCCGATGCGGCCGAGCGCTTCGCGGCGGAGGAGCCCGAGCTGGCGGCGGGCCTGGCCGCGATCCGCGACGAGATCCGCGCCGACGCCGAGTTGAGCGAGCGCATCCGGCGCAAGTTCGCGATCAAGAACACGACGGGCTACCGGCTCTGTGCCTTCCTCGACGCCGACGAGCCGCTGGAGATCTTCCGCCGCCTCGTCGTCGGCTCCGAGGGGACGCTCGCCTTCGTCGCCGAGGCGGTCTTCGAGACGGTGCCGTTGCCCTCCAGCACGACCACCGCCTGGATCCACTTCCCCGGCATCGACGCGGCGATCGCCCCCGTCCGCGACCTGGTCGCGAGCGGCGCCACCGCGGTCGAGCTGATGGTCGCCCCGGCGTTGATCGTCGCCGCCTACAACATGGTCGGCGCGCCCGAGGAGTGGAAGGAGCTGCCGCCGGAGTCGGCGGTGCTGCTGGTCGAGTTCGGCGCTGAGACCGACACGGAGCTGGACGCCTACGTCGCCAAGGCGGGGGAGGTCCTCGCCGCCCACGAGACGATCCGGCCGATCGGGTTCACTCGCGACGCGGAGGAGATCGAGCTCGCCTGGCGGGTGCGCGAGGGGCTGCACGGACTGGTCGGGCGGGTGCGGACGCCGGGCACGGCGCTGATCGTGGAGGACGTCTGCGTGCCGCCGGAGCGGATCGCCGAGGGCGCTCGTGACCTGCAGGCGCTGCTCGGCGAGCATGGCTTCCTCCCGGGGGTCGCCGGCCACGCCTCCGCCGGCAACCTCCACTTCATGCTTACCCCCGATTTCGCCAAGCAGGCTGACCTCGAGCGCTATGAGTCCTTCATGTCGAAGCTGGTCGAGCTGATCGTCGGCAAGTACGACGGCTCGCTCAAGGCCGAGCACGGAACCGGGATCAACATGGCGCCCTACGTCGAGCGCGAGTGGGGCGAGAAGGCAACCGAGCTGATGTGGCGGGTGAAGGAGCTCGCCGATCCCGACGGCGTGCTCGCTCCCGGGGTCATCCTCAACCGCGACCCCGGCGCTCACCTGCGCAACCTGAAAACGACGCCGGAGATCGAGCGGGAGGCAGCATCTTGTGTCGAGTGCGGCTTCTGCGAGCCGGTCTGCCCCAGCCGCGACCTGACCACGACGCCACGGCAGCGGATCGTCCTGCGTCGCGAGATCGCCCGCCAGCCCGAGGGCTCGCCGCTGCGCCGGGCGCTCGAGCGGGAGTACGAGTACGACGGGCTCGATACCTGTGCCGCCGACGGCTCCTGCCGGCTCGCCTGCCCGCTCGGGATCGACACCGGCAAGTTGGTCAAGGACCTGCGCGAGGAGAAGCACTCGTCAAGGGCCGAAGCGCTGGCCCTGCGGGGAGCGAAGAGCTGGAGCGGCGTCGAAAAGGCGTCGCGCGCGGGACTGCGCCTGGGCGGTCCGCTGGCCCGCCGCACCAAACACGGCGCCGGTCTTCCCCCCGCAGCATCCGGAAAGCTGCCGGCGACTGAGCGCCAGAACGCAACCGCCGTCTACATCCCAAGCTGCACCAACCGAATCTTCGGCCCCACCCCCGCCGATGGGCCGAAAAGAGGAGCCGGGGTCCGCTTTTCGGCCCGTCGGCGGGGTTTGGCTGGGGCCTTGGTGGAGGTGTCGGCGCGGGCCGGGTTGCCGGTCTGGATTCCCGCCGAGGTGGCGGGCTCGTGCTGCGGTCTGCCCTGGGGCTCGAAAGGATTCGGCGACGCCCACCGCCACAAGGCGAACGAGATGGTCGAGTGCCTCTGGCGCTGGAGCGACGAGGGCGAGCTCCCAGTGGTGATCGACGCCGCTTCCTGCACCCACGCGATCGCCGAGCCGGGCGAGGGAGTGCTCTCGGAGGCGAACGCCGAGCGGCTGGCGAAGTTGGAGCTCCTTGACTCGGTCGTCTGGGCACACGATCGGCTACTGCCTCAGCTGGAGATCGTCCGCAAGGTTGGCTCCGCGACCGTCCACCCGACCTGCGCGACCCGGCAGATGGGCCTCGCTCCACGGTTGCGCGTGCTGGCCGATGCCCTCGCCGAGGACGTCTACGTCGCCCCTTCGGCGACCTGCTGCGGCTTCGCAGGCGACCGCGGCTTCAGCCACCCTGAGCTGACCGCGGCGGCGACCGCCGACCAGGCGGCGGAGCTGTCGGGTCGCGATTTCGATGCCCACCTGAGCAGCAACCGCACCTGCGAGATCGGCCTCGCCCGAGCCACTGGCGAGAGCTACGAGTCCTTCGTCTTCCTGCTCGAGGAATTAACGCGAGGCAGCTGACGTCGCCGCGGCGCCCTGCTCGTCGGCTTCGGCCTCGACCTCGCGAATCGTCGCCGTCATCGCCGCGTCGCGTTCGAAGCGGCGATCGAGCAGCGGGTTGAGGATGCCGCGCAAGGCGGATACGTAACGCCACCACTTGGGCGCGAAGATCCGCGGCGCCCGTTCTTCGATCCCGCGCACGACAGCCGCGCCGGCCTCGTCCGGGCCGATCCGCTTGCGCAGGAACTCAGGCAGGTTCTGCTGCATGCGGTCGCCGTTGTTCTCGAAGGCATCCTGGACCAGCTTGGTGTCGACCCAGCCGAAGTAGGCGACGCTCGCGCTCGCCCCCAGCGGCATCAGCTCGGCGCGCAGCGATCGTCCCAGTGACTCGACCCCCGACTTCGCCACCGCGTAGGGACTGTTGAGGACGCCGTTGACGAAGGCGTAGACAGAGGACGTCACCACCACGTGGCCGCGGCGCTCGACTATCTGCGGCAGCGCCGCCCGCACCGTGCGCCAGACGCCGAGCATGTCGACCTCGAAGACCCGCTCCCATTCCTCGCTGCCGATCCCCCGCACCGTCGCCATCTTCGTCTGGGCGATGCCGGCGTTGGCGACGACGATGTCGAGACCGCCGAACCGCTCGACCGTCTCGGCGACGGCCTGCATGATCGCCGCGTGGTCGGTGACGTCGGCGCTGATCCCGATCGCCCGCTCGCCGATCCGCTCCGCCGCCCCGCCCGCCTCTCCGGGGTCGAGATCGACGACGGCAACCGAGGCGCCGCGCATATGAATCTGGCGCGCCGTCTCGAAGCCGATTCCCTTGGCGGCGCCGGTCACCAGCGCCACCTTTCCGTTCAAGTCGTAGACCGGCATGCGGCGCGCAGCCTAACCGCTCCTAGAATCACCTGCTCATGTCCGGCTTCCGCCCAGTCGACCCCAGGCAGTCCTTTCCCGAGCTCGAGGAGCGGGTGTTGACGCGCTGGCGCGAGCGCGACGTCTTCGACCGCTCGCTCGCCAACCGCGAGGGGGCCGAGGTCTGGAGCTTCTACGAGGGGCCGCCGACCGCAAACGGCCGTCCCGGTTCTCACCACGTCCTCTCCCGGGTCTTCAAGGACATCTACCCGCGCTACAGGACGATGCGGGGCTACCGGGTGCCGCGCAAGGCCGGCTGGGACTGCCACGGCCTGCCGGTCGAGCTCGAGGTCGAAAAAGAGCTCGGGATCTCCTCCAAGCAGGAGATCGAGGAGTACGGGATCGGCAAGTTCAACGAGCGTTGCCGGGCGTCGGTATTCGAGTACGTCGAGGAGTGGAACCGGCTGACCGAGCGGATCGGCTTCTGGATCGATCTCGCCGACCCCTACGTCACGCTCGAGGACGACTACATCGAGTCGGTCTGGTGGTCGCTGCGCAAGCTCTGGGACGACGACCGCCTCTACGAGGGGCACAAGGTCGTGCCCTACTGCCCGCGCTGCGGCACCGCGCTCTCCTCGCACGAGGTGGCGCTCGGCTACCAGGACGTCTCGGACCCCTCCATATATGTGCGCTTCCCGTTGCTCGCCGACGATGGGAGCGATGCGGGCGAGTCGCTTCTCGTCTGGACGACGACGCCCTGGACGCTGCCCGGTAACGAGGCTGTCGCGGTGGGGCCGGACGTCACCTACGTCAAGGCGCGCGTTGAAGGGGAAACGCTGATTCTGGCCGAGCCACTGGTGGAGAAGGTCCTCGGTGAGGCTGCGGAGATCGCGGACCGCTTCCCGGGCAGAGAACTGGTCGGCCGTCACTACAAAGGACCGGCGTTTGCCCTCTCCGATCGCGAGCCAGGTGCCTTCCCGGTGATCGCCGGCGACTTCGTCACCACCGAGGACGGCACCGGCCTGGTCCACATCGCCCCGGCTTTCGGCGAAGACGACTATCGCGTCGGGGCGGAGAACGAGCTGTTCGACCCGACCGACCACGCCAGCCTCTACAACCCGGTTGGGCTCGATGGGCACTTCGACAAGCGGGTCGTCGGCTTCGAGGACAAGTTCGTCAAGGCCCCCGAGGTCACCAGCGCGCTGATCGACGATCTCGATCGGCGTGGTCTGCTCTTCCGTGAGCAGGTCTACGAGCACGCCTATCCGCACTGCTGGCGCTGCGGCACGCCGCTTCTCTACTACGCCAAGTCGAGCTGGTACGTCGCCACCTCTCAGGCTCGCGATCGACTCCTCGCCAACAACGAGCAGATCGGTTGGCACCCCGAGCACATCAAGCACGGCCGCTTCGGCAAATGGCTGGAGAACAACGTCGATTGGGCGCTCTCGCGCGACCGCTACTGGGGGACGCCGCTGCCGATCTGGGAGTGCGCTGCGGAGCGCTGCGACGGCCGCTTCTGCGCCGGCTCGGTCGCCGAGCTGAGCGAGCGCTCCGGGGACGAGGTCCCCGACGACCTCCACCGCCCCTACATCGACGAGGTAACGGTCGAGTGCGAGAAGTGCGGCGGCGAGATGCACCGGGTCGAGTCGGTGATCGACACCTGGTACGACAGCGGCGCGATGCCCTTTGCCCAGTTCCACTACCCCTTCGAGAACGAGGAGCTGTTCGAGGAGCGCTTCCCGGCGGACTTCATCTGCGAGGCGATCGACCAGACGCGCGGCTGGTTCTACACCCTGCTCGCCGAGTCGACCCTGCTCTTCGACACCTCCAGCTACCGCAACTGCGTCTGCCTCGGGCTGATCCTCGACCCAGAGGGTCAGAAGATGTCGAAGAGCAAGGGCAACGTGGTCGAGCCCTGGGACGTGATCGCCGCCCACGGCGCCGATGCCTTCCGCTGGTACTACCTGACCGCGCAACAGCCCTGGTCGGGCTACCGCTTCTCGATCGACACGGTGGGCGAATCGGTGCGCCAGTTCCTACTGACGCTGTGGAACACCTACTCGTTCTGGGTGCTCTACGCGAACGCGGAGGATCTCGGCCCGGACGACTTCCGCGGGCCACCCGAGCCTTCCGACGATCTCGACCGTTGGGCGCTGTCGAAATTGCAGGCGACCGTGGCGAGCGTCACCGAGCACATGGACAGCTTCGACTGCACCGCCGCCGGGCGCGAGATCGCCGAGTTCGTCGAGGGGCTCTCGAACTGGTACGTGCGCCTCTCCAGGCGCCGCTTCTGGGAGGGCGACCGGGCGGCCTTTGCCACCCTGCGCCACTGCCTGCTTGAAACCGCGGCGCTGCTCGCCCCCTTTACCCCCTTCCTCGCCGACGAGATCCACCTCAACCTTGCCGGTGGCGAGGCCGAGGATCTGGGCGAGCTGCCCGACTCGGTCCACCTGCGCGACTTCCCCCAACCCGATGCGGCGCTGTCCGATCCGGGGCTCGAGGTGGCGATGGAGGCGGTCCGGCTCACGATCGAACTAGGCCGTGCCGCCCGCGCCCAAGCGAAGGCGAAAATGCGCCAGCCGCTGCGCCGCGCGGTGATTGTCGCCAACGACGCCGAGCGCGAGGCGATCTCTGCCCGGGCCGAGCTGGTCAAGTCCGAGCTCAACGTCAAGGAGCTCGACTTCGTCAGCGAGGAGTCGGAGCTGGTCAGCTACGCGGTCAAGCCCAACTACCGCTCGCTCGGCCCCCGCTTCGGCAAGCGGATGCCGCAGGTCGCCGCTGCGGTCGGGGCGCTAGACCCGCAGCACGTCGCCCAAGTGATGGCGGAGGGCGGCGAGGTCGGGATCAACATCGACGGTGATGAGCACGCTCTGGGCGCCGACGAGCTCAGCCTCTCCCTGCAGCCGTTGGAGGGATACGAGGTCGAGGCGGAGGCCGGCCATGCCGTCGCCCTGCAGCTCGAGCTCGACGACGAGCTGCGGCGCGAGGGCCTCGCCCGCGAGATCGTCCACGCGGTGCAGAACGCGCGCAAAGAGGCCGGGCTGGAGATCACCGACCGGATCGCGCTCAGCCTAGGCGGCGACGAGGAGCTGCTCGCGGCCGCCCGCGCCCACGAGGGCTACGTCAGCGGCGAGGTGCTCGCAACCGAGGTCGCTTACGACGCTACGGACGGCGTCACCGCCAGGCTAGACGGCCACGAGCTGCGCATAGCGATCGGACGTGCCGGTGGATAGAGGTCCATATGGACCTCTATCCACCGGCACGTCTACTCGGATTTGTGCTCGCCGATGATGAAGTCCGTCTTCGCCGAGTCGGAGAACTTCACCCAGCAGTGCTCCGGAGGGGCGCCGGCCACCTCGACCAGCGCCGCCTCGATCCGCTTCGCGATCTCAGCCTTCTGCTCGTCGGTCCGGCCCTCGAACCAGTGGATGTGGACGAACGGCATCGGAGCGGGAGCCGCGCCCTAGGCGAGCGCCGGCTCGAGCTCGGCCTCGAGGCGCCGCTTTGGCATCGCCCCGACGACTTTCTTCGCGATCGCCCCGTCCTTGAAGAGGAGCAGGGTCGGGATCGAGAGGACTTCGTACTCGGCGGCGGTCTGCTGATTCTCGTCGACGTTGAGGCTGACGATCTTGAGGTCGTCGCGCTCGGCGTCGATCTCCTCGAGGACCGGGTGGACGACGCGGCAAGGGCCGCACCAGGGGGCCCAGAAGTCGACGAGCACGGGGCCCTCGGCCTCCAGAACGTCGGACTTGAAGTTGCCGTCGGTCACGTCGGTGAGCTTGCCGGTCACTGGTATCCGTCTCCCGTTGGTCGAAGTTCAGCGCTCAATACTTCAGAAAGTATAGCGAGGGTATGCGATCCCCGCCAGCCATCCGCAGTGCAGATCCTTATGTTTGGCCGAGTATGACGAACGCCGAGATCGCCGCCGCCCTCGAAGAGCTGGGAGTCCTCTACGAGCTGGACGGCGCGGTCAAATACAGGGTGTTGGCCTACTCGGCCGCGGCCAAGGCGATCCGCGAAAGCCCGGTTTCCGTCGCCGACCTGGCGGCGGCGGGGCGCGCCACCGAGATCCCCGGTGTGGGCAAGACGCTGGCGGAGAAGATCGATGCGCTGCTGGAGACCGGCGAGATTCCCGCCGCGGTGAAGCTGAAGGCGAAGTTCCCCCCGACCTTGATCGAGGTCACGCGCGTCCCCGGCGTCGGTGCGAAAACTGCCCGCCTGCTCTTCGAAGAGCTCGGCGTCACCTCGCTCGAGGATCTCAGGGCCGCGGCGGAGGCGGAAAAGGTGCGCGACGTGAAAGGCCTTGGGCCGAAGGCGGAGGAGAACGTGCTGGCGGCGCTGGAGCGGCTCGGCGAGCCGGGGGAGGGACCCGGGAGGGTGCTGCTCTCGGCGGTGCGGCCGATCGCCGACGAGCTGGCAGCGTCCTTGCGCGAGCACCCGGTGGCGCACCGGGTCGAGGTGGCAGGCTCGGCGCGGCGCTGGGCCGAGACCTGCAAGGACATCGACCTGATCGCCACCGCCGAGCAGCCGCAGGAGCTCGCCGAGCACCTCGCCGGTCACGAGCTGATCGCCGCCGCCGGCAAACCGGGGCCGAACGGCGTCCGGGCGCAGACCCATAACGGCATCTCGGTCGACCTGCGGATCGTCGCCCCGCAGGCTTTCGGCAATCTGCTCCAGCACTTCACCGGCTCCCAGGTCCACAACGTGCAGCTGCGCGAAGAGGCGGTCGCCCGCGGCCTCTCCGTCTCCGAGCATGGGATCACCGAGACCGAGAGCAGCGAGACGACGCTTTGCGAGAGCGAGGAGGCGGTCTACGAGCGGCTGGGATACGCCTACATCGAGCCGGAGCTGCGCGAGGGGCGCGGCGAGCTGAAGGCGGCGCGTGAGGGCAAGCTGCCGGACCTGATCTCGGTCGAGGACATCCGCGGCGACCTGCACTCGCACACCACCCTCTCTGACGGTCGCAACACGCTGGAGGAGATGGCAGAAGCGGGGCGCGAGCGGGGCTACGCCTACATGGCGATCACCGACCACTCGGCCAGCCATGGCTTCGGCGACCACGTCACTGCCGAGCGGCTCTGGCAGCGGATCGAGGAGGTCGCGGCGTGGAACAAGGGCAAACGTGACTTTCGCCTCCTCGCCGGCTCGGAGGTCAACATCGGCCTCGACGGCGCACTCGACTACCCCGACGACCTGCTCGACGCCCTCGACTGGGTCGTCGCCAGCGTCCACACCTCGTTCTCGATCTCCGGGGCGGCGATGACCGAGCGCGTCCTGACCGCGATCGAGAACTCCAACGTCAATTGCATCGGCCACCTCACCGGTCGCCTGATCGGCCGCCGCGAGCCCTACGGCATCGACGTCGAGGCGGTAGTCGAGGCGGCGACCCGCGCCGGCACGATGCTGGAGATCAATGGCAATCCCAACCGCCGCGACCTCTCCGAGCACCACGCACGCCTCGCCAAGGAAGCCGGCGCCACGATCGTCCTCAACACCGACGCGCACGGCGTCGACACGCTCGACAACATGGCCTACGCCGTGGCCACCGCCCGCCGCGCCTGGCTCACCCCCGGCGATATCGCCAACACGCGCGGTTGGAGCGAGTTCAAGAAGCTTCTCCGTTGAGATAGTAATTGTCTGTTAGACATTCGTCTGCGAAATGAGTAGACTGCAGGAGTCGCGAGAGCGGCGGTCGCCCCCGCCGGCGGATCCGGTCCCCGATATCGCAATTGGGGGATGAGGGTTCGACTCCCTCCGGGGGCGTAACTGGTCTCAGCTGCCCTCGTAGAGGTTCGCGGCCTGGTCATACGACTTGCAGATCGTCTTCCTGTGGTGGGAGAGAGTCACGGTTCCCCCGTGCCTTTCACTGGTCCAATACGGTCCTCGGACGCGGAAGGGGGGACCGCCGCGCACCTCGAGCACGCCGGCCCCGTACTGGATGTATCCCGGCCCCTCCGCATCGTCCACCTCGTTTGCCGGGAAGCGGCGCCAGATGTAGAAGACCGCCGGATGGCCGTCGTCGGATCGGCTCCAGTGGCCGGCAAGGGTCTCGGACCATCCGGTCTCCATCAGCATCCGCGCCGAGACCGTGGTCAGCGTTTGCTCGACGACTAGATACCCGAGAAACGGCTCCTCCTGTCGGCTTGAGACCACATGCGCCTTCCAGGTGCCGCGGATCGCCGGGGAGTGCTGCTTGAAGATCGTGCTCACCCAGGGCAGCCGCCAGAGCAGGCGATCGAGGAGGGCCACGGCGATCGTGACCACGGCGGTGACGACGCCGAAGGAGCTCAGCAGCGAGATGTCGAGCTTCGACCCACGGACGAGGACCACGACGATCCAGGTGGCGGTGGTCAGGGCGACGGCGAGCCGGATGAGGTTCTGCTGCGACATCGGTAACTAGGCGCGGCCGGGGGTCGCCCAGACCCGGCGCAGGGCGAGCAGGTCGCCGACCAGGGTGTTGGCGAGGCCGTCGAGGGTCTCCACGGACCCCCGTACAACCGTGGTCGCAGGAGGCGACATGCGCAGCCCCACCGCGATCGCGGTGACGAGGGCGTCCAGCGCTTCGAGGCAGAGGATGCGGGCGGAGAGCAGGCGATCGTGCTCGCTCTCGGAGAGATCGGGACGGAGCAGCACCCAGGACTGGTGCAGCCTCTGGGCGTCGGCCGTCAGCCGATCGGTCTGCAGGCCGAGCCTGGTCGCCAGGTCGGTGTCCGCGCGGCCGTCGCGATCCCGGCAAACCGAGGAGATCTCCCAGCAGCGGATGCGAATCGTCTCCACGGCCTCGACTGCCAATCGGATGCGGCCGTCCCGTTCGTGCGCGAGCGCGACGCTCTGCTCCAGGGCCGGCTGCTTGGCGGCGCCTCGCCGCTGCTCCCGCGCGATCCAGAGGTTGGCCGCAACCGTCGCGGCGCCGACGATCAGCGCGGCCGCGGCGGCAATCCACGCGGTGGTCGCCGCTCCGCTGCCCTGCGAGGATGCCGCGGCGACGTTGAGGACCCACGTGTGGACGGAGGCGAGCAGCAGCACGTCGTCACTCGTTCGACCTGTGGTGCTGCCGGGCGAGTGAGTGGCAGCGATCGACGAACTCGTCGAGGCTGCGCACGCTCATCGACCCCTTCACGACCCACTCCGCGAACAGCGTGTGCAGGTCGGGGTCGACCTCGTCCTCGGAGTAGTACGCCGAGTACGCGACAACCGGAACCGTCGGATGCTGTTTTCGCAGCAGCCTGGCCAGCTCAACTCCGGACTGGTCGAGCGGGTCGCCGGTCAGGTTGATGTCGATGATCGCGAGATCGATCTCGTCTTCCTGATCCCCGATCAGTTCGACGGCCTCATCCATCGATGCGGCCTCACGTACCGTGAGCCCGCTCTCCGCGAACATCGCAGTTCGGTTATGGAGACTATTCAGGTCATCGTCGACGATCAGAACAGTTGGGCGCCCCTTCACCGTCGGGACTCTACTGTTGGTCGAGCATCTTTTTGGAATGATGGTGAGGTTGTCCGCTGACGAGTCATCGCTGATCGAAGCGCTCGAGTCGTTCGGGCTTTCCGGTCGGAGTACGGAGCGGAGCGAGGCGGTTCTCTCGGCTCTGATGAAACGGGTCGGCGCATCGCGGGGAGCCGTGTACTTCCGCGACCCACGGGGGCAGAGCCTGGAGCCGCTGGTGGTACTGGGGTCCAAGCGATTGGGATCGCCGCTGGCGGTCGAGCGCATCGCCGTCCCAGCGAGCGGGGTCGGGCCGGCGGCGGCGCTGGTGGATGCCGAGGTTGGCGCCAGCAGGTCGCCCCGGGGCGACCCCGGGGGTATGGCGATCTACGTGACCAAAGCGGATTCCTGTGTCGCCCTCGTCAAGCTCGAGGGCGGTCGGCCGGAGCTGGTCAACGAGACCAGCCGGAGGGCACTGCGCGCGCTTGCGTCCCTACTGCTCGTCGTCTACGGACAACGCTCCGAGGTCGCGCTGCAGGTTGCCGAGAGCGCGGAGCTCGAGGTCAGCCGATCGGTGCGACATGAGGCCGCGAACTACCTCGATCTGTGCCAGACGTCCCTACGCGAGATCTGGGTCGCCGTGCGTGGATCCGAGCTCGAGTCCGCAGTTGAACACGCGTCCGAGAGCCTCCTGCGGGTGCGTAACTCGCTGGACCGGCTGCGAGCTCCACAATGGGATCCGGGCGGCGAAGTCCGGTCCGTACCGCTCAGGCGCCTCTGGGAACAGGCAACGGAGGGCCTGTCCGAGGCGATGTCCGCCCAGCGCGTTGTTGCCCGATACGTGGGTGCGGACATCGAGATCGACGTGAGGAAGGGTTGGTTCGTGAACGCTTTGCTGAATCTGCTCACGAACAGCGTCGATGCGTTTCGGGAGCAGGCAAAACATCGGCGCGAGCGTTGGATCGAGCTCTCCGTTCGTGATCCGGGCAGCCGAGAGAAGGATGTCTCGCTCGTCTACCGAGACAATGCCGGCGGGATCAACCCGGCCACGCTCAAGGGTCCGCCGGAGAGCGCCGGGCTGCCGGTCCAGCAGCTGATCTTCGAAGCGGGGATTACGTCGAAACAGGGGGGAGGCGGTTTCGGGCTGTTCCTGGTCAGGTCGATCCTCGATGCCCACGGTGGCTCGATCGACCTTCTCGACTACCGTGGCGGGGTCACCTTCGCGATCTCACTCCCAGCTCGAGCGGGTAGGGTCAACTGAGCATGTTGGATGACGCTCCAGTCGGCGGGGGAGGTCTGGCAGGGACACCCAGCTCTCTCCTGCAGGACGCTCTGGCCGGGGCCGCGGTGGCGGAGACCCCGCGCACCACGGCCCGCGCGATCGTCGAGGCATGTGTGGAGCGGCTGAACGCGACGGCCAGCGGCTTCTACAGCCTCGACCTCAGCATCGGAGCCTACGTGCCGTTCGTCCCGCCCGAGGGCGTTGCCAAGATCGAGGTTCCGGTCAGCAGCCTCGAAGTTCCAGACGAGCAGATCTCAGACCTGAGCCAGCTCCTCTCAGCTGCTAAAGGCGGAGCCGGTGGCGCGGTTGCGGGTGTCGCGGTGTACGCGCTTCGCGGCGACAGCTGCATCGGCGTCCTCCGTCTCGACGGCTTGGACCGGAGCGGGATAGACGCGCAAACCCGTGCGGACCTCTTTGCGATCACCCGCCTGCTCGGTCTGGTGTACGAGAACGAGTTCGCCTTCAACCTGCTGACGAAGCTGCAGCAGCCGCTCGACGTCAACAAGGCTGACCGGGATTTCTTCGACTCGATCGCCAAGCTGATCAAAGAGGCGTCCGGGATGGAGTACGTCGCGCTCCGCGAGCACAGAGGTAAGAAACTAGTGTGTATCGCGCTCGACGGATTCGGCGATCAACCCGAGCTGAGCGAATGGGACTTCGAGGACCTCAGCGAATACGAGGATTTCGAAACCGCCCTCTTCGCGAAGACGACGGTGCCGGCGAGCCGACTCGATCCCAAACGCCACGCGGCCCTGATGTCCCATCGGTGGAGCAAGAACGTTCGTAGCTTCGTCGCGGTCCCGGTCAAAGTCGGGAACGAGGTGTTCGGTGTGCTCAGCGTCGCGGCCCGCTGCGAGTTCGACTACTCCGAGGTCGAGCTGCGCGGATTCGAGAGCATCGCCAACGCCGTCGGGGTTTCGATCACCAACTTCCGTAACTCGCGGCGCCTTGGCGTTCGCATCGGCGAATACCTGGAGACCGCGATGGCGGTGACCGGCTTGGAGGTGGCCCGCTCGGTCAAGCACGAGGCCCACAACTACGCGACCATCGCCAACACCGGTCTGCGCAACCTGTGGGTCAAACTCGGCAGGCCCGAACACGACCCCGATATCGAGTACGTCAGCAAAGCCCTGAGCGACCTCGACCTGGTGCTGAAACAGATAACGGCGGCGCCATCGTCGGTCGCCCCCGGCGACTGGCAGCGGGTGAGCTTGGGGGAGATCTGGGCGCAGGCCCGTACCGCCGTGGCGGGCCGCCTGCAGCAGGCGAAGATCGAAGTGAAAGCACCACAGGGGGACGCCGAGGTGCTTGCCCGTCCCGACTGGCTCCGCCAGGTGTTCCTCAACCTGCTCCTGAACAGCATCGACGCTTTCCAGGACGCAAAAAGAACCGGTAGGCGCATCGACTTCCAGATCAACCCACCGAGTCAGCGTGCTCGGGAGATCCAGGTCACCTACAGTGACAACGCGACCGGTATCAACCCTCATCGTCTGCAGGTGCCCCCGGGCTCGCCGGACCTGCCGGTCGAGCAGCGGATCTTCCAGGAGGGAGTCACCTCTAAGCACGGTGGCTCGGGGTTCGGGCTGTGGCTGGTCAGGCATGTCCTCGACGACCACCATGCGTCGATCGACCTAAGTAACTATCGTGGTGGTGTGACGTTTGTGCTGCGGTTCCCACGGCCAGAGGAAGCGGAAGCGATGTTGGCGAGGTCGGCATGACCAGCGTCATCACCCGGGAGCTGCCGGTCATCCTCGTCGTCGAGGACAACCCGGAGGCGCTCGCGCAGCGGACCGACCTGCTCGCCACGCTCGACTCCAGGCCGATCGGACTGCTCTCCGAGGACGAGGCGCGCGAGGCGATCCTCAACAACGTGATCGACCTGATCCTCACTGACATCCGACTCAGGGATGAGCCCTGGGACGACAGGAGCGGTGTCAGCCTCGCCCGTTACGCTAAGGATCTTTATCCCAGCCTTCCGGTCATTGGCTACTCGGCCTGGCTCGTCGACGACGACTTGGAGCCCTCCGAGCGAGAGGTCTTCGACGAAGTCTGGCCGAAGAACCTGGACTACACCCAGATCGAGGAGATGATGCAGCGTTGCTGCACCCTTGCCGCCGCACATCAGGAATCCAGGCGCGCCGCTCTGTGGGAGCTATTCTTGAAAAGCGAGATGTTTGATATACGCGGTATTCCTGCGGCAGCAGAGGCCCTGCCCGACTTGGGCGAGCAGGACAAAGAGATCCTGCGGCTGGTCGCTGACGGCTTTTCGCCTCGTGAGATCGCCGAGCGGCTTGAGATCGCGGAGGACGACCTGTACCGGTTCGTCGGCTGGGTCCTCGACGAGCTTCCTCCGGAGCCCGCTGGCAAAACCATGGACGACGTCCATGCTCGGCATGGAAGCAGCCCCCTAACCCCCCGCGAGCTAGAAGAGTTTGAGCGCGCCTACGGCGCGCCCCTCCCCCCGGACGACGAGGGCTGAACCATCAGCCCACGCAGACGTGGTCGGGGCCATGCCCCTGCTCATTTCGACGAGGCGCTCTTCGAGGCGGACATCAAGCGTCTTCCCGGAGCACGCCAAGCGCTGACCGCGGCGCGCAACCATTACGAACGCGAGGGGGTGTCGGCCGACGAGTATCGCTACTGCGACCCGGACCACGCGTCGGGAACGCGTCTTCCTCTCTGCGTCAAGGTCTACGTGCCTGAGCCAGGCGGACCGTGGAGGATCGTCTTCCGGGTCGTCCGGTTCGCGGATGGAAAACCGGGTCTGGAGTACGTGGCCGGAGGCCTCGGCCACACCCCTCGCGAGGGCAGGCGCTTGGATGTCTACAAGCTTGCGCACCACCGCCTGCACGGCGAGTGGCCGCCACGTCGCTAGACGATGTAGGTGACTCGATTCAGTTGCTCGACAGGCCTGGTTGGGCGGTGGCTAGGCGCCACACTTGGTTCCGAAATTTGGTTCCCGACTCCAGTGAACTCAGCCGAACTCCTTGGACAGGATTGCGCGCCTCGGGCGTCGGCTCGGTTGTCATCGAAGCCTGATCGCCGGGCTGTCCCAGAGTGAGCGGACCGCCCTCGATCACGACCGCGTGGTTCGTCTTGTGTATGGCTGGGGGCGCTATTTTCTGTCTGCGAAGCTCATGGCAAATTCGCTATGATCGACAACGCGATATCGGGGCACGGATTCACCATTCACCGGGCTCCCCCAAGATTTGCGAACGACCCGCTACGGCGGGTCGTTCGCTTTTGGTCGTGCCTCAGCGTGCGTGCAGCCGATCGCTGCGCAGGCCCGGGGTGCGGACCAGCTCGACTGGCTGGAGGGCGGAGTTGGGGACGACGTAGAACTTGACGCCGTCGCGGTCCTCGATGCCGAGGACGGCTGCCTCGCGGGTGCGCATCATCAGGGCGACGAGGAGGGCGTAGCCGGCTCCGATCGCCGCGACGCCGGGGAAGAGGACGCCGAGGACGCCGGCGGCGATTGCCGTCAGGCCGATCGGCCAGAGGCGCCGGGCGACGATCCGGCCGGGCGAGTCCTCGGGCAGCGAGGTGGCGGTGCGGGCCCTGGCGAGGGCGTCGTGGACGCCGTCGGCGGCGCGCGCCGGCCGCCCCAGGTACATGCCGAGGATCAGAGCGATCAACCACCAGGCGGCCGCGACGAGGACCGTCGTGGTGTCGTTGTCGCGGCCGGCGGCGAGTGCCGTGATCGCGCCCAGGGCGGTCGCCTCGGCGCCGGTGAGGAAGACGGTGGTTCGCAGCAGGTCCGTGAAGGGCATCGTCGTCCTACTCTGCCAGCGCCTCTAGAAGTGCCAGCCAACCGGCGGGGCCACCGACCGTCAGATCGGCCTCGTCGGCGATCTCCCGCGGACCCTCGTCGGAGACGACTCCGACGCAGATCGCGGCCTCCAGCTCGCCACTCTCAGACAGCTCGCGCAACCGTCGGAAGGCGTCGAGATCGGTGCGGTCGTCGCCGGCGTATACGGCTGCGGTCAGGCCATTGGTCGCCAGCAGCGCCGCCACCGCGGCGTCCTTGCCACCGCCCCCCGGCGGGCGCAGCTCGAGGACCTTGCGCCCCCAGCGCAGCTCCAGGCCGGCTCGTCCTGCCTCCGCGGCGATCTCGTGCGCCCGTGCTTCAGCCATCCGGTCGTCCTCGGCGCCGCGCCAGTGCAGCGCCTGGATCGGGCCCTTGTCCTCGAGGCGCAGGCCGGCCTCGCTCAGCGCTGCCTCTCCCAGCCCGGAGACGAAGCCCGAGGCGTCCCTCTCGCGCCCCTGCAGCGAGGGATCCAGGCGGGGCGCCTCCTCGCCGGGCAGCAACAGCTCGAGGCCATGGTTCCCGGCGTAGGCGATGCGGTCGACGCCAACCAGCTGCCGCGCCTCCTCGGCCTGCCGGCCGGAGACGCAGGCGACCAAGCCGTAGCGTTCGCTCAGCTCCACGAGCAGCTCCGCGGCTCTGGGTGGCACAGCCGCCTGCTCCGGACGGGGGACGATCGGCGCCAGGGTTCCGTCGACGTCGGTGAGGATCGCGGCGTGGGTGGGGTCGTCGCGCAGCCGCGCGAGTGACCCGAGGCCCAGCCCGCGCTCCCCTCTGCCGGATTCGGGAGACACGGCGCTTAGTATCGCGCGATGCCATCGGAGCGGACCCTGAAGCTCGCCACGATCGGCACCCTGGCGGGCATCTTCAGCGGCATCTTCGGCGTCGGCGGCGGCACCGTGATCGTGCCGCTGCTGATGTTCTGGTTCGGCTATGGGGAGCGGCTGGCGACCGGCACCAGCCTCGGCGCGATCGTCCTGATCGGCCTGCTTGGCACGATCGCCCAGGGCGGTTTCTACGGCAACGTCCACGTCACCACCGGTCTGCTGCTCGCGATCCCCGCGGTCCTCGGTGTCGTGATGGGAACCGCGATCCAGCAGCGGATCCCTCAGCGCGCGGTCTCGCTGCTCTTCGCCGTTCTGCTGGTCGGAATTGCGATCGAGCTGATCGTCAAGTGAGCACCGACGTGCTCTTCGCCGCCTTGATCGCCGTCGCCGGCGGCCTCGCGGGCGGGCTGGTCGGCGTCGGCGGCGGCGTTCTCTTCGTCCCGGCGCTGACGATCTTCATCGGCCTCTCCCAGGTCGAGGGCGAGTCGACCTCGTTGCTGATGATCGTCATCGTCGCCCTCGTCGGCGCGGCGCGTCAGAACTCCTACGGCAACCTCAATCTGCGCGACGCCCTGGTGATCGGGATCCTCTCCCCGCTCGGCGTCCTGATCGGGGTCGTCGTCGCCAACGAGGTCCCGCAGCGCGCCCTCGAACTCAGCTTCGCGGCGCTGGTCCTCTTCGTCGCCTACGGCCTCGTCCGCCGCGCCTGGCGGCCGCAGACCGGCGCGGCGCGGCGTCCTCGGTCGACCAAATAGCGCTGCTATTCGGCCTCCCTGCGTCCTTGCGGCGCTTGGTCTGCGGCCGCCAGGCATGCTCTACGCTCAGTGAGTGGATTCACTCACCTGGCATGGGGATGTTCCCCAGCTTCGCTCCCCCGTCCTCGTCTGCGCCTTCCGCGGCTGGAATGACGCTGCCGGTGCCGCCTCGGCGGCCCTTGGCGCGGTGGCCGACTCCTTCGACGCCGATCCGATCGCCGAGATCGACCCCGAGGACTACTTCGACTTCCAGGCGACGCGGCCTACGATCGTGCTCTCCGAAGGTCAGACGCGCAGCATCGAGTGGCCGCAGAACGACCTGATCGCGATCCGAATCCCCGGCGCCGACCGCGACCTCGTCCTCTTCGACGGCACCGAGCCCAACCTGCGCTGGCGCACCTTCTCGGAGACGATCGCTACCGCCGCAGACACGCTCGGCGTCGAGATGGTGATCACCCTGGGGGCACTGGTTGCCGAGGTCTCCCACACCCTGCCCGTGCCGATCACCGGCCTCGCCTCCGACGAGCAGCTGATCGAGGAGCTCGACCTGCAGCGCTCCAGCTACGAGGGCCCGACCGGGATCGTCGGCGTCGTCCACGACTGCTGCCGGCAGATCGGCATGACCTCGGCGTCGTTGTGGGCGGCGGTGCCGCACTACGTCGCCGCGGTGCCCAACCCGAAGGCGGCGCTGGCGCTGCTGCGCCGGCTCGAGGGCTTGACCGGGATCGCCGTCGACGCGACCGAGCTGGAGGAGGAAACGGCGAGCTACGAGGAGCAGATCGGCCGCGCCGTCGCCGCCAACCCGGAAATCGCCGAACTGGTCGAGCGGATCGAGGCGGAGCAGGCCGAGCAGCTTGGCGAGGACGGCGAGGATCTGCCGTCCGCCGACACGATCGCGCGTGAGTTCCAGCAGTTCCTACAGCAGCGCCGCGGCGAGTCGAACTGAAGAGACGATCAGGCGAGCGGTAGAGGCGCTGCCTCTACACCCCGGCCGGAGCCGTGACAGCTCAACTCGCCTTGCAAGCTTGAGAGGAGCCCCAGCTCGGTGTCGATAGGAAGCCTGTCTGTCCTCAGGGCGAATGTGGCCGAAGGCCGCGAAATGCAATCTGTCCTCTGCGCGGCGCAGCCGCGCTCAACCTCAGTCGCCAAGCGCGCGCAGCGCGCGTGCGACATCAATTCGCCCTGAGGACAGACGGGCTTCCTTGCTGACCTCAGCTCTCCGCCGCGGGGCAGATCAGCTTGTAGTCGCACCAGCCGCACACGGTCGGTGAAGGCCGCGGCTCGAAGTCCTGGCCGAGAACGCCCTCGCCGACTTGGAAGACGGTGCGCTCGACCCGCTCGGCGTCGTCGGGCCGGATCGGCGCCGCGACCTTGTCGGCATCGAGGACGTAGTAGTAGCTGCCGGTGTTGGCATCCAGATCCCAGGCCTCGCTCGCGGCGAGCCGGTAGAGGGAGAGCTGCAGGTCGCTCTCGAGGGCGGCTTCGCTCTTGCGCTCGCCGGTCTTGTAGTCGATCAGCTCGTGGCTGCCGTCGGGCAGGCGGTCGACCCGGTCGACCCGGCCCCGCACGTGGTGCTCGCCGATGCGGAAGTCGAACTTGCGCTCCAGCCAGACCGGTTCGCCGTCGGACTCCCTCTCACGCTCCCAGTAGAGGCGCATCGCCTCCCGCGCCCTGTCGCGGAACTGCAGCTCGTCGTCGCTGCTACCGAAGCCGGTGCGCCGCCAACCCGCCTCGAACAGGCCCATCAGGCGGCGCAACCCCTCCTCGCTGCCCTGGTCATCGCCTTCCTTGTGGAAGCGCTCGAGGACGTTGTGGATGAGGATGCCGAAGCGCTGGTTGATCGTCGGCTCCTGGGGAATGCCGAAGACCCGCCGGAACTTGTACTTCAACGGGCAGGTGAGGTAGAGATCGAGGTCGGAGGCGGAGAGGCTGAGCGCACCGTCCCCCCGGCGCGGCAGGAACGCCTCCAGCGAGGGCTCTTGCCGGGTGGCGATCAGCTTGCGGCGGCCCTCCCGCTCCCGCTCGGAGCCAAGCAGGTAGGCATCGAGCGAGGAGGCATCGAGCTCGGCCTGCTGCTCGGGGGTCGCAACCTGTCGCAGCAGTCCGTTGACCGCCTCGATCGCCTCCTCCGTCGCCTCGTCGCCGGGGCGCTGGGCGAGCGCCGCCAGCTTCAGTAGCTCCAGGTAGCGGGCGATCGCCCGGTTGACGTCGACTGCGGTATCCAGCCGCGGCTCGGAGAGCTCCCGGCCGGCTTTCCAGGAGGCCTCCAGCATCTCCTCGCGCAGCACGCGGTAGGTCGCGTGCAGACCCTCGGCGGGCCCAAACAGCTCCTCGGCGTGGGGCTCCTCCTCGATGTCCGACTTGTCCAGCGCTGCGGTATAGAACTCCGATGGGCGGCTCTCCCCGTCGTCGCCACGCTCGACCCGGGCTAGGACGAGGCCGGCGCGGGCCGGCCGGCCGATTCGCTCTGCTTCTGCGCCACGCTCCAAGCCGAGCACGAAGACGTGCTCGAACTCCATCCCCTTGACCGCGTGGCGGACGTGGCCCTGGATAGCGCCGGGAGCCGGCGGCTCGACGACTCCGGCCGGCTCGACTCCCGCGTCGGCGACGGCACTGAGGTGGCGGATGAAGTCCCGAGTCGAGCCGTTGGGTTCGCGCCGCGCCCAGGCGGCTGCCAGCTCGGCAAGTCGCGAGAGCCCAAGAAGGCGCTCGGCGACCTCAGGTTGCGCGGCGAACAATCTCTGGCGACGTAATCCGACTGCCTCGATCAGGCGCCGCACGAAGACATCGGCGCGGCGCTCCTCCAGTGCTGCCGAGGCCGCCCCGTAGAGCTTGAGGAAGGACTGAATCCGCTCCCGTGCCTCCGGCGGAATCTGTGGACTCTCGAGCGCAGCCTCGCAGCCCGAGACGAGGTCGAGCTTGCGGCGCCGGGAGATCGTGGTCAGCCGCGCCAGGTCGGCCGAGCGCAGCTCGATCGGGGGCCGGGTCAGTGCCCGCGCGGCCGCCGCTGAGTCCCCGGGATCGGCCAGGATCCGCAACCACGCGATCGCGTCGCGTACCTCGGGGCGCTGGAAGAGGGCGGCGGGTCCGGAGAGGTGAAAGGGAACGCCGCGCTCTTCCATTGCAGCTGCCACCGGTCCACCTCGAGCGGGGTCGTCGACAAGCACACAGATTTCTTCCGGCTTGGCTCCCGCCGCCAGCAAATGCTCCGCCTCTCGCGCTACAGCCTGCGCCTGTGCCCGCTCATTCGTGCAGCGCCAAAAACGCACCGGCGGGTTGCGGAACTGTTCGCTGAGCTCGACCGTGGGACAAGGCTGGGGCGCCGAGGAGGGGGTGTCCAGCCGGGTGCTGGGTTTTTCGCCGGACGGCGGTGCGGCTCTCGTTGAGCCGCCGCGGCGAAAAACAGGACGCCGCGCCCAGCTGGACACCCCCTCCTCGGCGCTTCCTGACTCCAAGGCGTAGAGATAGTTGGGGTTGTCTTCGCCCAGCGCCGCGAGGATGGCTCGCTGAGCCGGGGTCGTGTCCTCGAGCTCGTCGACCATTACGTAGGTAAAGCGAAGGGCGATGGCCGCGCGGACATCGGGCCGTTCATCCAGAAGCTTGTTTAGGGCGAGATAGACATCGCCGCGGTCGAGGCTGCAGGTGCTGGCGAGAATGCGATCGTGGACGGCTACCAACTCAGCCAGCTCTGGGTCTGGAGTGCTGGAACCAACCTTCAACTCATCTATCTGCGCCAGCAGCCGAGTGAGCAGGCCAGCGGGATTTCCGCGGATCTCGTGATGCCGCAGTGGCAACTCTTCGAGATGGTCGAGGAGCAGGGCGAGCCGCTCGGCTGGGCCGAGGACATCGAAGAATGGGTCTAGGTTCGCGGCGGTTGAGTACTCCCGCAGGAGCTGCTCACCGAGCTGCTCCCAGGTGCCGATCCAGAGCTCTTCGAGCGGCCGGTCGAGCAGCGCCTCGACCCGCTCGCGCAATCGCTGCGCGGTGGCGCGGGTCGAGGCCAGGCACATGATCCGCTCCGGCGCGGTTCCCTCCGCGGCCAGGCTCTCGACTCGCCGAGCTAAGACCTCGGTCTTGCCGGTCCCCGCCTCGCCGATCAGCAGGAGTGGGCCGGAGCGGTGGCGGATCGCGCGCTCCTGGGGCTCGGCGAGGGCAAGCATGATCCAACGCTACCGAGTGACCGCCCTCCATAGGATGGGCGAGATGGACGTTTTCTCCGCAGACTGGCCAGGAATCTGCCGCCGCATCGTCGTCGCGCAGCAGCGCTTGTTCGAACAGACGCCCGGTCGGGAGGCTCGCACCGAGTACGAGGGCGTGGGCGAGGGCGGCGATCGCAGTCTCGTCATCGACCGCCGCTGCGAGGACGTGGTCTTTGCCGAGCTGGAGCAGCTTGCTGGTTCAGGGGCATCGTTCGTGGCGATTTCCGAGGAGCGGGGCGAGGTCGTCTTCGGCGAAGGTGGGCCGGCCCGCGTCGTGATCGATCCGATCGACGGCTCGCTCAACGCCCGTCGCACCCTTCCGTCGCACAGTCTCAGCATCGCCGTGGCGTCGGGCTCCTCGATGGCCGATGTCGAGTTTGGCTATGTCTACGACTTCGGCGCCGGCGAGGCCTTCGCTGCCGCCAGGGGCGAGGGGGCGACTCTCGGCGATGGCCCGATCGAGGTTGCCGCCGACGTTGAGAAGCTGGAGCTGCTCGGAGTCGAGTCGGCTGAGCCGGGCCGCCTGCAGCCCGTGGCAGCGGCACTCGAGGGAGGGGTTTACCGCTTGCGGGTGATTGGTTCGATCGCGATCACCGCCGCTTACGTCGCCGCCGGACGGCTGGACGGAATGCTCAGCCTGCGGCCCTGTCGATCGGTCGACGCCGCCGCCGCGCAGCTGATCCTTCGCGAGGCAGGGGGTCTTGTCGCCTTTGGCGAGCTGGCGCTGAGCGATGCCGACCTCGACCTCGACGCCCGATACCCGATCGCCGGGGCAGCGGGGGAGCTGGGTCTGGGGGTCATCCGTAACGCATTGCGGGAGCCGGTTTAGAACAGGTGTTCGGAAGAACGTACGTTCGCTACACTCGCGAACTCTCCCCAAACCACCCCGAAGGGATGATCTTCATTGGCAACCAAAGCCACTAAAGCAAGCAGCAAAAGCTCCAAACCGAAATCGCAGGCCAAAAGCGCCCCCACCCCCACTCCGTCCCGCGTCGAGCAGGCCCGCGCCGCGGCACAGAGCGCCGTCGACGTGCCGGTCGGCGCAGTGCTCGAGGTCAGCGACCGCGTCGCCGAGCTGGTTGAGCCTTTCAGCGGGCGCACGGCGGCCCAGAAACAACTCAAGTCCTACGGCACGCAGCTGCGCCGCACGGCCAAGCGCAGCGAGCGTCGCGGTGCCACCGCCCGTCGCAAAGCGGCCACCGAAGCGCGCAAGACCCGCAACAAAGTCGAGCGCGAGGCCCGCAAGCGGCAGCGTCGAGTCGAGACGACCTTGAAGCGCAACCGCACCGAGGTCGAGCAGCGCGTCCGCAAAGCAGTCGAGGTTCCCGCCACGCGCGCCCAGGAATTGGTCGATCAGGTCGGCGACCAGCTCGCTGCCCTTCGTTAAAGGCCTATCTTAAAGGGCTATCCCGGTAGGGGTTTCACTTAACTTTTCCGGTGTATTCCGGTTGACTGACGCCCGATAGCCACACCGAAAAAGTACAAGACGTTCCACCCCTACCGGGATAGCCCTAACTCGTCAACCGTCAGATTCCCTTGACGAGAATGGGGCGTGAGCCTGCGGGTTCGTAGGGCCAGTCGTCTTGTGCGGGAGCGTAAGCGCGAAACTGGAAGCGAATCCCGCGGCTGTCGTCGTCGCTGAAGCGGTAGGCGTAGCGGAAGCGACCGCGGCCGTCGGTCTGGACCGTACGGAACTCGGCCCAGGGCAGCCCCGGCAGCCTGAACTGCAACTCGATCGATTTGCCGCCGGCCGCAATCTCGCTCGGTGCGGCGACCAACCGCCCACGGAAGATCAGCGGCGCCCCGCCGACCGTGGCGACGCCCGCTGAAGCACGCAGGCGCACCCGGCTGCGCACCCCGAGTTGGAGCATGCGTGTAGTCGAGCGGGCCAGGGTCGGACTGCCGTCGAAGCTGACCACGATTGTCCGGCTCGGACCTGGACCGGTGCGGATCGAGAGGGTTCCGTTTGGGGCAGTCATCACCGTCGATGTCTGGACTGCGGGATGTGCGCCGGGCGCGAAGCGCTCGACCACCCGTACCGGCGTGCCACCGAGGGGCGAGCTCCTGCCGGCGATGAGGCGGCCACCGAGAAGAACGCGACGGCCATAGGGGACGGTTCGCTGTAAGCCGTGCCGGCGGAAGCCGGCACGCAGGGTCGTCGTCGCCTTGAGTGGGTTCGAGAGCACCATCGGCCCGCCGTTCAGCCGGCGGACCGTGGCGGCGGTATTGCCCGCGGCGTCGTATCCAAGCGCCTGGAATTCGTAGCCGCCGGCCGGGAACGCGTCGGAGTCCCAGCGGGCACGCAGCTCGCCTGCGCCCCCGGGCATGGCGGGGAGCGCCTCGAAGCGATCGCCTGAACCGGCCGGCCGCACACCAATCCAGCCCCGTGAGAGGTCGGGCCCTGAGAGCCGGTCGGCGATTCGCACCCGCAGCAGCTCGGGGTCGTGCGGGTCCTCGGCATTGGCGAAGGCGACGCTGGGCGGCGTGCGGTCGATCCTGGCGAAGGCGGTACCCGGAGCCCGGTCCGCGATGCCGTTGGTCTCGGCACCGTCATTGACGTTGCCGGCCAAGTCGCGGGCGTAGTAGGTGATCCGGTGCACACCCTCGTCGACCACGCTGGCACTGGCAGTTCCACCGGGCCCGATCGAAGGTGCGCCTCCGTCCACCTGGATCGCTGTGAAGGGCGCCGGTCCCTGTCCGTCGCGCTCCATCCCCGAGCCGGTATCGGTGGCGCTTGCCGTGAGCCGCACGGTCCGGTTCGTCCAGCCGGGCGGTAGCCCGGCCAGCCGAGTGACCGGGTCGGTGGTGTCGGCGCGAAGCACGGTCCATCCCCCTGTCGTCGACTTCATCCCCGAGCCGGAGACGGCAACGGCATGGAGATAGCTGGTCCCTTCCGGCAGAGTGCCGATCTCCAGCTCGTCGCCCGCGATGCCACCCCGCAGCGTCGTCTCGGCGTCGCTGCAGCGGTCGGGTGCGGCGCAGGCGCCTCCACCGGGTGTCGCGTCGATCGCGATCGCGTAGCCGCGAATTCCGGAGAGAGGCGGCGGACCGGATGGGTGGCCGAGGCGGACGCGGAGGGGGAAGGCGGTACGGCCAATCCAGCCGGCGACGGGCTGGGGCTGGCTTGCCGCGGGCCTGACATCGTCGAAGCGCATCGGCACGGTTGCCGCCGGACCCTGCTCGCCGCCAGCGTCTTCGAACCAGACTTCGGCGCTGTAGGCGCCGGGTGTTGCGGGCACGATCAGCGGCCCGATCCCGTCGCCGATCCAGCCGAGGTGGCTTTCGCCGATCGTCGTCCCCTGCGGATCGCGGATCCGGTAGCGGGTCGTGGTCAGCGCCGGATTGCCCGGCACCGGGGTGGTCCAGCTGAGTGAGAAGCGGTTCTCCGGGTGCCAGACTTCTGTCCCGCCGACGACCCGAAGGTCCGCCGGCCGCGGAGGGCTCGCAAAGGCAGGGCTTGCGACCGTGGCCAACAGGGCAACCCCCGCGGCGGCGGCCGGCAGCAGGCGCTTGATCATGGCCCGAACTCCCCGGCCGCGCCGCCACTCGATTCCCCCGCGGGTCCGGCTGCCGGTGCCGAAGAGGTTTCCGCCGACGGGGCATATTCGACCGCGCCCGCTTCGCTTGCTTCCGGCGCCGGTGGGGGCGGTTCGGGTTCGGTTTCGGGCTTCGATGCCGGCGCGGGTTGCGGTTGCGGTTCAGGCACCGGTGTTGGTTCGTAGACAACGGGAGGCGCCGTCACCTCCTCGACCGCGTGCCGGGACACCCGCTCGATCTTTGCTTGGGTGGAGTGCTCTGGCTCTATCCCTAGTGGCGCCGGCGCCACCCCGCTCGCGACGCAGGCAGCGGCGCCACCCACCGTGCCCGCACAGATCGCCAGCGCCTTGGCGAGAGCGGCCATCCCGGCGCCCCGAGTTCCGCCTGCGGCGGCAATCTGCGAGACACCGGTGTCGGCGGAGCTCCCGGTCCCGGGGAGGCGCGAGTGCAGTCCGATGAAGAACTCCTGTGCCCGTTCAAGCAGGGAACGGGAGACGGGCAAGGCAGGGGCGAGGGCGGCGACGGCCGCTGGGGTTGCCCGGTAGGCGCGCATGGTCGTGCGGCAGGCCGCACAGGCCCGCAGGTGCTCGCGCACCGTGGCTTCCCCCTCGTCGCTTGCTTCGCCGTCGCAGTAGGCCGACAGCAGCGGAGCCAGCTCGACGCAGCGGCTGCCGTCCTCGCTGCGCGTCATCAGGTGGCGAAAGCGCTGCCGACCCTCGGCCAGGCAGCGGTTGACTTTTGTCTGGCTGAAGCCGGTGATCTCGCCGATCTCGGCGTAGGAGTAGCCCGCTGCGAGCAGGGTGAGCGAACGCAGCTCGGCCGGCTTCAAAGCCCGCAGCGCCTCGCGGCTGCGGGCGACCTGCTCGTCCCGCTCGAGGCGCTCTCCCGGTCCAGCACCGCCTGAGGCGATCCGCGCGATCGGGTCGCCCGCTCCGTCGCTCCCCACACCCAGCATCCGCTCGCGATAGCGGCGGATTGACAACGCCTCGTGCTTGACCACCGTCTTCATCCAGCGGATCAGCTCGCGTGGCCGGTCGCTGGGTGCTTTGACGAGGAGGATCTCCAGTGCCCGCTGGTAGGCGTCCTCGGCGTCGTCCTCGCAGAGCGAGAAGCGACGGGCGGTCTGCCTCAGCTCGGCATCCTCGCGGGCGACGAGTTCGACGGCGGCACGCTTGCGCCCGGCTGTTGCGATCTCCCCCTGCACCGGTTCAGCTCCCTCGTCCGAACATTCCATGTAGAGCGTGGGACAGGGGCTGGTTCTCCCCCCTTTTGGACGGGTGGACGGGGTGAATTCGCGCTATTTGCGAACTGTGACGTTTATCTCGGTGGGGCGCGTCCGAGCTTTTGGGTCCATATGGCACGGAAACTCGGACACGCCCCCGCGGGGGCCACCTGTAGCATCCGCGGCGATGAGCACCTGCGTGATCACCGGTGGCGCCGGCTTCCTCGGCTCCCACCTCTGCGAGCACCTGCTCGGCAAGGGGCATCGCGTCATTTGCGTCGACAATCTCGAGACCGGCTCGCTGCAGAACATCGAGCACATCCGCGACGACGCCTTCGACTTCCGCAACATCGACATCACCGAGCGAGTCGACATTCCCGAGGACGTCGACTTCGTCTACCACCTGGCCTCGCCGGCCAGTCCGATCGATTACCTGCGCCTGCCTCTGCACACGCTCAAGGTCGGCTCGCATGGAACCCATCACATGCTCGGCCTGGCCAAGTTCAAGCGTGCCCGCTTCCTGATCGCCTCGACCAGCGAGGTCTACGGCGACCCCCAGGTCCATCCGCAGAAGGAGGACTACTGGGGACACGTCAACCCGATCGGGCCGCGCGGCGTCTACGACGAGGCCAAGCGCTACGCCGAGGCGCTGACGATGGCTTACCACCGCCAGCAGGGCGTCGACACCTCGATCGTGCGCATCTTCAATACCTACGGCCCGCGCATGCGCGCCCACGACGGGCGGGCGATTCCGACCTTCCTGCGGCAGGCGCTCAAGGACCAGCACATCACCGTCTTTGGCGACGGCAGCCAAACCCGCAGCTTTTGCTATGTCGATGACCTGATCCGGGGCATCGTCAGTCTCGCCGAGTCCGACGTGCACACGCCGGTCAACGTCGGCAACCCCAACGAGTTCACGCTGCTCGAACTCGCCAAGACGGTGATCGAGGTGACCGAGTCACGCTCGGAGATCATCTACGAGCCGCTCCCCGTTGACGATCCGCAGCAGCGCCAGCCCGACATCACCCGGGCCCGCGACCTGCTCGGCTGGGAGCCGAAGATCGAGTTGCGTGACGGTCTGCGCAAGACGATCGAGCAGGCCGGCATCGAGCAGCTCGCCGGCGCCTCGGACTGAGCCCCGCTTCCACCTCCCAATATCCTCCGCCTGATGGCCGGTAAGACCGACAAGTCCGTTGTCGAGGAGTCCGCCCGCACGATCGCGCCCCTGGTGGGGCCCGACGACGAGCGGATCTTCACCGACTCGGGGATCGAGATCGACCGCCTCTACGACGAGGACGATGTCGCCCCCGGCCTCGAGCAGCGGCTTGGCGAGCCCGGCGAGCCGCCCTTCACCCGCGGCATCCACGAGGGGATGTACCGCGACCGGCTCTGGACGATGCGCCAGTACGCCGGTTTCGCCTCCCCCGAGGACACCAACGAGCGCTACCGCTACCTGATCGAGCACGGCTCGACCGGCCTTTCGATGGCCTTCGACCTGCCAACCCAGCTCGGCCGCGACTCCGACGACCCGCTCTGTCAGGGCGAGGTCGGCCGCACCGGGGTCCCGATCGACACGATCGAGGACATGCGGATCTGCTTCGACCAGATCCCGCTGGACGGTGTCTCGACCTCGATGACGATCAACGCCCCGGCGGGCATCCTGCTGCTGCTCTACGAGCTGGTCGGCGAGGAGCAGGGGGTTCCCAGCAAGAAGCTGCGTGGCACGGTTCAGAACGACGTGCTGAAGGAGTACATGGCCCGCGGCAACTACATCTACCCGCCCGAGCCGACCATGCGCCTGACCACCGACATCTTCGAGTACTGCCGCGAGAACGTGCCGAAATGGAACACGATCTCGATCTCCGGCTACCACATCCGCGAGAAGGGCTGCTCGGCCGTGCAGGAGGTCGCCTTCACGCTCTCCAACGCGATCGCCTACGTCGAAGCCGCGCTCGAGCGCGGCTTGAAGATCGACGAGTTCGCGACCCGGCTCGCCTTCTTCTTCAATTGCCACAACAACGTCTTCCAGGAGGTCGCCAAGTTCCGTGCCGCGCGGCGGATGTGGGCGAAGATCGTCGAGGAGCGGTTCGGGGCCAAGGACCCAAACTCGATGAAGATCCGCTTCCACACCCAGACCGGCGGAGTGACGCTGCAGGCCCAGCAGCCCGAGGTAAACATCATCCGCGTCGCCCTGCAGGGCTTTGCCGCGGTCAGCGGCGGCACCCAGTCGCTGCACACCAACGGCTTCGACGAGGCGCTGGCGCTGCCGACCGAGCGCTCCGCCCGGATCGCCCTGCGCACCCAGCAGGTGCTCGCCCACGAGTCCGGCGTCGCCGACACGGTCGACCCCTTCGCCGGCTCTTACTTCGTCGAGTCGCTGACCGACGAGATCGAACTGCGCGCCTGGGAGCTGATCGGCAAGGTCGAGGAGATGGGCGGCTCGGTCGAGGCGCTGGACTTCATGCAGAAGGAGATCGAGGAGTCGGCGCACTCCTACCACGAGCGCTACAAGTCGGGCCAGGACGTGATCGTGGGCGTGAACAAATACGTCACCGACCAGGTCGACGACGTCGACATCCTCCGCGTCGATCCCGAGTCCGAGCAGCGTCAGCTGGCGCGCTTGGCGGCTTTCAAGGAGAACCGCGACCAGGCCGCGGTCGGTGAGAAGCTGGACGAGCTCCGCGCCGTCGCCCGCGGCGAGGGCAACCTGATGCACCCGATCCGTGCCGCGCTCGCCGCCGATGCTTCGATCGGCGAGGTCTGCGGCGCGATGCGCGACGTCTTCGGCGAATACAAGGGCGGCGCTTTCTTCTAGCCAGCCGCCAGACGTGCCGGTGCTGCGGTGCCCATATGGACCTCTCTCCACCGGCACGTCCCGCCCAGGGGAAGGAATGGGCCGCGAGTAGTTGAAGCGGCTCGCATGATCGAGGTCGCCAGGACGCTGATGAAGTCCGAGCCGGAGCTGGCTGAGCTGCTGGCCGAGGTCGAGGGCGTCGAGGTGACGATGGCCGAGAAGGGCTTCGGCACGCGGGTTGCGCTCCGCGCCGACGAGCGAACCGGCCTCGAAGAGACCGACTTGGAGCACTTCCTCGATCGCCTGGCCGAGCCGCAGAAGAAGCCGTTCGTATAACCACAAGGAGAAGACCGACTTGAAGCAGCTGAGCAAGCACCTGACCTTTGCCAACGCGATCTCCTGCGTCGCCCTTTTCGTCGCTCTAAGCGGCGCTGCCTACGCGGCCAAGACGACGCTCGGCAAGAAGGCGGTGAAGACTCAGAATCTCGCCAACGGCTCGGTGACGACGCTCAAACTTCGCGGCGGCTCGGTGACCAACCTGAAGCTGCGCGACGGTGCCGTGACCGGCAACAAGATCGCCCCGGGCACGATCGGCTCGAGCCTGCTGGCAAACGGTGCGATCCGCTCCGAACAGCTCGGCGGCGGAGTCGTCACCCAGGGCAAGCTGAAGAATGGCGCCGTCAACGCCGAAAAGCTCGCCAGCGGCTCGGTGACCACCGAAAAGATCGCCAACGGCGCCGTGACCAACCCGAAGCTGGGCAATGATGCGGTCACCGCCGGCAAGATCCAGAACGGCGCGGTGGGCAGCGCCAGCTTGGCTCCGACCTTCCTTGCTCAGCTGGTCAAGAACGTGACCTATGTCGGCAAAGCGAGCGGCGCCGTAAGTGCGACCAGCCCTCAGTCCGTCACGGCCGAATGCCCGACCGGCAAGCAGGCGATCGGCGGCGGCGCCCGGACGACGCCAGGCACGGCGACGGAAACCGAGCTGACCGAGTCGGTCCCCTTCGTGAACGGGGAAAGCAAGCGGACTGGATGGACCGCTACCGCTCGCGCGCAAGGGAGCCTGACCTTCGCGGTCGAAGCTGTCGCGATCTGCGCCGAATTCTGAGTTCTAGAGCCTGTCCCAAAGACCAGCGTCCGCCGCCGCCAGACGTGCGCGGGGGTCTTTGGACGGGCTCTTAAATAGACTCCCGCGCCGCGATGCGCGAGAGGAATCCGGTCACCCACGAGGAGAAGCTCTCCTACCTGCGCGAGCTGCGCGAGGCGGCGGTCAACTCCGCCTCCGAGGAGGCGGTGGAGAAGCAGCACGCGAAGGGCAAGATGACCGCCCGCGAGCGGATCGAGAAGCTGCTCGATCCCGGCTCCTTCGAGGAGCTCGACACCTTCGTCCGTCACCGCACCTACGACTTCGAGATGCAGAAACGGCGTCCCTGGGGCGACGCCGTCGTCACCGGCCACGGCACCATAGAAGGAAGAACTGTTTTTGTCTTCTCTCAAGACTTCACGGTGTTCGGGGGCAGCCTCGGCGAGGTGATGGCGGAGAAGATGTGCAAGGTGATGGACCTCGCCGCCCAGGTCGGCGCACCGGTGGTCGGCATCAACGACTCCGGCGGCGCCCGGATCCAGGAGGGGGTCGTCTCGCTCGGCGCCTACGGCGACGTCTTCGTCCGCAACGTCCAGTGCTCGGGCGTGATCCCGCAGATCAGCGTGATCATGGGCCCCTGTGCCGGCGGTGCCGTCTACTCGCCGGCGATGACCGACTTCATCTTCATGGTCAAAGAGACCTCGCACATGTTCATCACCGGCCCGGAAGTGATCAAGACGGTGACCGGCGAGGAAGTCGAGTTCGAGGAGCTCGGCGGGGCGATGAGCCACAACTCGAAGTCGGGCGTCGCCCATTTCGCCGCCGAGGACGAGGAGAGCTGCCTCGATGACGTGCGCTACCTGCTCGGCTTCCTGCCCTCCAACAATCTCGAGGCGCCGCCCCGCTTCGCCCCCTCCGACGATCCGGATCGCGAAGACGAGGAGCTGGAAACGATCGTCCCCGACGATTCCTCGAAGCCCTATGACATGCGCGAGGTGATCACCCGCATCGTCGACGACGAGGAGTTCTTCGAGGTCCACGAGCACTTCGCCAAGAACATCGTCTGCGGCTTCTCGCGGCTCGACGGCTTCCCGATCGGCATCGTCGGCAACCAACCCGCCTTCCTAGCCGGCGTGCTCGACATCGAGGCCTCCGAGAAGGCGGCCCGCTTCGTCCGCACCTGCGATGCCTACAACGTCCCGATCGTCACCTTCACCGACGTCCCTGGCTTCCTGCCCGGCACCGACCAGGAGTGGAACGGCATCATCCGCCACGGCGCCAAGCTGCTCTACGCCTACACCGAGGCGACCGTGCCGAAGCTCACCGTCGTCACCCGCAAGGCCTACGGCGGCGCTTACGACGTGATGAACTCGAAGCACATGCTGGCCGACTACAACGTCGCCTGGCCGACTGCCGAGGTCGCGGTGATGGGCCCGGAGGGCGCGGTCAACATCATCTACCGCAAAGACATCGCCTCCTCGCCGACCCCCGAGGAGCGCCGCCAGAAGCTGATCGACGACTACAAAGCCCACTTCGCCAACCCCTACTCGGCGGCGGAACGTGGCTACATCGACGACGTGATCGAGCCGCGCGAAACGCGCCCCAAGCTGGTCAAGGCGCTGCGCATGCTGCAGTCCAAGCGGGTCGAGCAGCCGAAGCGCAAGCACGGCAATATCCCGCTCTAGAAGCGGTGGAGCGCTACCGCTCCGGCGATCCCTGCGCCGCCGCTTCGCGGCGGGCCTGCCATGTGGCCAACGGAGCGGCGGTCATCTCCTCCCAGGCGGCGCTCTCGCCGAGGAACTGCATGACTACGAAGTGGAGCAGGCCCGGGAGCATCTCCGGCGTCCGGGCCGCGTCGCCGTCGAGCAATTTTGCCGCCAAAAGCGTGTCGATCGCCCCTACAATGAAGTCAGACGTAATAGGAGGTGGAGCTTGGCGAGAGGGGATCTCGCGGCGCGCGCTGTCAAGTGCGCGGGAGAGGCGCTCCATCAGATCGCGCCGCTGGGCGAGCGACCGCTCGCCTGCCGCGTGCACCTCGACCACCAGCGCCTTGGCGATCGCCGGCTGGTTGGCGCAGAACTCGAGCAGCTCGGCCAGCGCCGCGCGCAGGCCCTCGCGCCAGGAGGGTTGGCGCTTGGCGGCACCGATCATGCGCCGGTAGACCCACTCGCCGGCGTCGCCGTAGGCCTGCGCGAAGCAGTCCTCGCGATCGACGAAGTGCTTGTAGAAGGTCGCGCGGCTGGTCTGTGCGCGTTCGATCACGTGCCGGACGGCGACCTGCTCGAAGTCCAGCTCCCCGCTGACGACGAGCATCGCGGTCAGAATCCGCTCCCGGGGGGGGCGCCGCCCGCGCTTGCCCGGGAAGGCGATTACCGAGCCGCTGTTGATGTCCGAAAACATAAGCCTTTTGTCTAGGTATAGCAGCTTTTAGAAACGGAGTTGCCTAGAACGCCATGTTTTCTGTAGAAAAGGAAAGTAGACATCAGATATATGTTTTGGTACCGTCTTGGAATGGCCGACTCGCGGTCGCTCTCGGAACGCCTCTCGAAACTGCCACCGGGGAGACACCTGATCCCGCGCGATTTCGTCTCTCAGAACCAGCGCGAGCGGATGCTGCTCGCGACCGCCGAGCTGGTCGCCGAGCGGGGGTATCAGAAGACGACGATCGAGCTGATCGCGAAAACGGCGAAGGTGGCCCTGGTCACCTTCTACGAGCACTTCGCCAACAAGGAAGAGTGCTTTCTGGCCGCCTTCGACGAGAGCGTCGCCGCCGCGGGGGAGGTCTTTGCCGAGCTGGTCGATACCGAACAGTCTTGGATCGACCAGGTCTCAACCGGCCTCGAGGTCTTCCTCGAGATGGTCGTGGCGGAGGAAGCGCGGGCCAAGCTCTGCATCGTCGAGAGCCAGGCGGCGGGCGGAGCGGCGCTGGCCCGCTACCAGTCGATGCTGGAGAGCGTTGCGCCGAAGCTGCGCGAGGGGCGCGAACACAACCCGCGGGCGAGCCGGCTGCCGGAGGGACTCGAGGTGGCGATCGCCGGCGGTCTGATGTGGCTGGTGCACCAGCGCCTCATCGCCGGCCAGGTCGACGATCTCAAAGGTCTGCTGCCGGAGATGCTGCAGGTGACCTTGACGCCTTACGTCGGGGAGGTCGAGGCGGCACGCGCCGCGGAGGCGGCCCAGGCCCGGGCGGCGGCGTAGTGACTGCCGCTGCAGTTGCTCGAAGCGCAGGGAGTTGGGCTAGGGCAATGTGAGCTCCGTCCGCAGAGGGCGCGATCCCGCGCGGGAGAGGATCGCCACCGCGATGGTGGAGATGGTTGCCGCCCAAGGCTTTGCGGCGGTCGACATAGGGACTGTCTGCGGGCGGGCCGAGGTGAGCCGCGCCCACTTCGATCGCTGCTTCGCCGACTTGGAGGATTGCTTTCTCGCCCTTCACGACGAGGCGATGGAGGAACTCTGTACGCGGGTCGACATCGTCTGCAACGGACGCGAGGCCTGGCACGACCGGATCTGGGCGGCCGGCGTGGCGGCGATGCGCTACCTGCAGGAGGACTCCGATCGGGCCCGTTTCCTCGTCGTCTCCGTAAATGGCGTCGGCGGCGGCGCCCAGTCGCGCCGCGACCGGATCGTGCGACGGATCGCCGACTTCCTCGACGGCGGCCGCGGCGAAGTCGAGGGGCGGCCGATGTCCCGCTGCACGGCGGAAATCGCCGCCGGCGCCGTCTACGGCACGATCCTGAGCAAAGTCGAATCGGGCTCGATCGAACGCGGCGAGGAGTTCCTCCCCGAGCTGATCTACCTGGCGACGATGCCGTACCTCGGCGCCCGCGCTGCCGAGGACGAGTTGCTGGTCCAGCCGCTCCGGTAGGCACGGCCGCGGCCGCCCGTCTCTGGGGTATCGTCGTTCCGTGGCTAAGAGCTCATCCAAAAACCCCCGCGCACGCCTGGCGGCGGCGGACACTGCGCGGTGCGGCGTCCTCGGTCGGCCAAATAGCGCTGCTATTCGGCCTCCCTGCGTCCTTGCCCCGCTTGGTCCGGCGCTCGCCAGCCGCACACGCCGGTTTTCAGATGAGCTCTAAGGGGAAGGCGAAAAGTGCGGACGAGGCAGGGGCGGCAGCTGCCTCACCGCGCCTGCCTGCCGGTCGGCACGGCCTGCCGCGCGAGTTCATCGTCCAGAACCAGCGCGAGCGGATCGTCACGGCGCTAGTCGACACCGTCGCCGAGCGTGGCTACAACGCCACCACCGTCGCCAACATCACCAAAGCCGCGTCGGTCTCCCGCCGCACCTTCTACGAGCACTTCGCCGATAAGGAAGCCTGTTTCCTCGCCGCCTACGAGATGGTCGCCGACCACATCGCCGCCTCGATGCGAGCTGCCGCCGAAGCCTTCGAGGAGTGGCCGCAGAAGGTTCGCGCGGCGCTGGCGACGATGCTGCGCTTCCTCGCCGGCGAGCCCGAGCTGGCGCGCCTCTGCATGATCGAGCCGGTCGCCGCGGGCGGCAAGATCGCTGCCCGTCACCGCGACTCGATGCAGGGCCTTGTCGAGATCCTCAAGGCCGGACGGCCCGAGCACGGCGGCGAGCATCCGCTCCCCGAGGCGACCGAGGAGACGCTGGTCGGCGGCATCGTCTCGCTGGTCGTGCGCGAGATCAGCGCCGGTCGCACCGAGCAGCTCGAGTCGCTGCTTCCCGACCTGGTCGAGCTGACGCTCTCTCCCTACGTCGGTGCCGAAGAGGCCGAGCGCCTAGCCCGCCAGTAGCGAGCGCAGGTTCTCGGTTGCCCAGTACCTCGTGCCGGGCCCGCGGCCGCGCTGCTCGACGAGTCCGCTGTCGAGCAGGCGGCGCAGGTCGGCACTCACCGTCGCCGAGGAGACGCCCGCCTCCTTGCCGTAGCGGGCACGGTCGGCGCCGCCGATCAGGCTCTGCTCGAGCGCGATCACAAAGCGGTCGGGCCAGCCACGATCCTCGGCCTCCCGTTCGAGACGCTCCCATCGCGTTCCCGCCTCGCGGATCTGATCGAGACGGCGCTTTGCCTGCGAGATGTGGGCCTCGACGCAAAACCGGACCCAGCCGGATGCATCGCGATCCGGCCGGTAGCTGCCGCCCTGAGCATCGCGCAGCGCCGCGTAGTAGGCGGGCGTGTTCTTGCCCAGGTATTCCTCGATCGAGGAGAACTCCGGCGAGACCATTCCCTCGCGGGCGAGGACGAGCGATTGGACGATCCGCGCGACGCGCCCGTTGCCGTCGCGGAAGGGATGGACCGAGATCACGTTGAGATGCGCCATCGCCGCGCGGACAACGCCAGCATCGTCCACTCCCGCCCCCAGCCAGTCGACGATCTCCGCCATCAGCTTCGGGACATCTTCGCCGTCCGGCCCCCGGTAGTCGATCCCCCCATCGGGACCGGTCACCGATATCGGGCCCGTCCGCCAGAGCCCCGGGGCCTTGTCCCGCTGGAAGTGGCAGGCGTCGAAATGCAGGTCGAGGATGACCCGGTCGGTCCAGCGGAACCGCGGGTCCCGGGCCATCGCCCCGACGTGGTCCATCGCGCGGGCGTAGCAGGCAACCGCGAGGCGGCTCTCGTCTTCGCCGCCGGGCACCTCCCCGCTCAGCAGGGCGATCGCTTCGGCGGGGCTGACGCTGTAGCCCTCGATCGAGGTCGAGCCCTCGATCGAGCTCGCCGCTACGGCCCGCCGCAGCGGCCCCATCCAGGGGGTCGCCCGCCCGAGCTCGCCGCCGAGCTCATGGCGCAGACGGTCCAGCTCGCCGAGTTTGGCGCGGAGGCCCTTCGCAATGGGCGGCGTCGCAAATATCATGGCCAGTATCTTACATGATTAGCGAATTAATATGCTAGTACGCTAATCAGATGAGCTTAAGGCACAGCCGTCGCCTCGGCCTCGACCTTGCCGCCGCCCCGGGCGGTCGCCGCGCCGCCTTCTTCTCGGGTCAGGCGGTGTGCGAGGTAGACGGGGAAGATCGAGATCAGGACGACGATGACCGCGACCGCGTTGACGATCGGCAGCTGGTTGGGGCGGAAGAGGTTGCGGAAGATCCAGATCGGCAGCGTTTCTTCACCGGCGCCGATCGTGAACGTGGTGACGATGATCTCGTCGAAGGAGAGACCGAAGGCGAGCAGGGCGCCGGCGCCGAGCGCGGTCTTCAGGTTGGGGACGGTGACGAAGCGAAAGGTCTGCCAGGTGTGGGCGCCGAGGTCGGCCGATGCTTCCTCGAAGGAGGTCGAGACGCGGCGCAGGCGGGCGACGACGTTGTTGTAGATGACGACGATGCAGAAGGTGGCGTGGCCGACGATCACGGTGAAGAGGCTGAGGTCGACGCCGAGCACCTGGGTGAAGGTGTTGCTCAGGGCGACACCGGTGACGATCCCCGGCAGCGCGATCGGCAGGATGACGAGGAAGGAGATCGTCTCGCGGCCGAAGAAGCGGTGGCGGGCGACCGCCAGCGAGGCGAGCGTGCCGAGCACGATCGCGATCGCCGTCGCCGCGGCCCCTGCCTTGAGCGAGGTGACGAAGGCTTCGCGGGCGAATTCGTTTTCGACCGCCTTGGGAAACCAGTCGAGGGTCAGTCCAGGAGGCGGCCATTCGAGGATGTTGCTCGAGTTGAAGGCGTAGATCGCGAGCACGATCAGGGGGATGTAGATGAAGGCCAGTCCCACCCCGACGCCGAGGCGGAGGAGGAGCGCGGATCGTTTTGAGAGCCTCATGTCAGCCGCTGCCCTAGATGTGCTCGAAAGCGCCCAGCTTGCGGGCGACCATCAGGTAGGCGACCATCACCACAATCGGGACGAGCGCAAGGGCGGAAGCAAGCGGCAGGTTGTTGGAGATGTTGTTGAAGATCACGTTGCCGATGAACTGGTCGTTGGAGACGAGCCGGGGCGTGATGTAGTCGCCAAGGGTGAGGGCGAAGGTGAAGATCGAGCCGGCCACGACCGCCGGGAAGGCGAGCGGCAGAATCACCCGCCGGAAGGTGGTGAAGGGGGAGGCGCCAAGGTCCTCGGAGGCGCTGATCAGCGAGTCGGGGATCCGCTCCAGACCGGCGAAGATCGGCAGGATCATGTACGGCAGCCAGAGGTAGCTCATCACCAGCCAGACCGCGGTCTGGCCGTAGCCGGGGCCGGAGAGGCCGAGCGGGTTGAGAGCCCAGTCGATCACTCCACCGCTGGAGAGCATCGTCCGCCAGGAGAGCGCCTTGACCAGATAGCTCGACCACAGCGGCACCAGGACCGCGACGACGAGGATCGCCTTGCCGCGGCGGCTCGCGACCTTCGCCATGTAGAAGGCGATCGGGAAGGCGAGGAGGGCGTCGGTGACGGTGACGAGCGCCGCGATCAGCACCGTCCGGCCGACGATGTCGCGGTAGACCGGTTCGTTGACGAGGGTTTCGAAGTTTTCGAGGCTGAAGCCTTGGACGACTTCGCCGCTGAGCGGGTCGACCGTCCAGAACCCCGCAATCAGCAGCACGGCGAGCGAACCCAGGTAGCCGATCACCAGCCAGCCGACCGGGCCGGCGAGCAGCGCCCCGACCTGCAGGCGAGGGCGGCCGTGGAAGAGGCCGGCGAGCCGGTGGCCCACCGAGCGCCTCTCCACGACCGCCTCAGTCGCCATCGCTCAGCGCCCTGCGATCAGCCCTTGATCGAGGTCCAGGCCTGGACCCAGTCGTTGTAGTCCTTGCAGTCGCTGGACCCGTTGCCGCAATCGGCCACCGGCGTCTCCCAGTAGTAGACGCGTTTCCAGAAGGCCGGGTTTTCGGCGTGGTATTTGGCACAGAAGTCCTTCTCCGCGGTGTGATCGCAGGCCAGGCTCTGAGCCGGTGCCTCGCCGAAGAATTCGGCCACTTCGGCGTTCGCCTGCGGCGAGACGATCCAGTCCATCCACATGTACATGCAATTCGGATGCTTGGCTTCGGAACTGATCATCCAGGTGTCCGACCACCCGGTTGCGCCCTCGGAGGGCAGGAACCCCTGGCTCGCCGGGCTCGCCGCGACCGGCTTGCCGGCGCCTTCCAGTTCGAAGTACTGGTATTGCCAGGTGGTGCCGACCTGGCTGTCCCCGCCTGCGAAAGCCTGGATCTGCTTGGCCGCTTCCGACCAGTATTCGCCGACGTAGGGGCGCTGTTCCTTGAGCAGGTTCACCGCCGCTTCGAACTGTTCTTCGTTCAGCTCGTAGGGGCTTTCGATGCCCAGGCCCGGCTGGTGTGCCTTGAGGTAGACGGCGGCATCGGCGATGTAGATCGGGTCGTCGTAGGCGCTGATCTTGCCCTTGTACTTGGCGGCTTTCTTGGGATCGAGGATTACGTCCCAGGAGGTCGGGGCAGGCTTGACGTCTTCGGAGTTCCACATCAGGAGGTTCGCGCCGCGGCCGTGCGGGATGCCGTAGTTAGTGCCGTCGAAGGTGTTGTAGGGCTGGTTCTTGAGGTCGCTGAAGATCGTCTTGTAGTTGGGGACGAGGCTGACATTGACCGGGGCGACGTCGCCGCCGTCGACGAGGCGGGCGGAGGCGTTGCCGGAAGCCGAGACGCCGTCGTACTGCCCGGTGCGCATCAGCTGCACCATTTCGTCAGAGGTGCCGGCAGTCTTATCGTTGACTTTGCAGCCGGTCTTCTGTTCGAACGGCTTGCTCCATTCCGGTTCGACATAGCCGGCCCAGGAGATCAGGTTCACTTCACCCTCTCCTTTGCCGAGCTTGGACAGTTCTTCGCCGCCGGAGCTGCTGTCGCTGCCACCGCCGCAACCGGCGATCAACAGCATGAAGGCGAGCAGACCGGCGACGACGAGCCACGCCGCTCGTACGGGGTGTGCGTCCTGGGTCCTCACGGGGATTCCTCCTCTTTTCGTTGTCCACGGACTGCGACCGTGTGCTCCGGGCGCCAGCCCACAAGCACCTCCCTGCCCTGCTCGGTGGCCGCCTCGGTCGAGGCGCCCTCCACGTTTTGCCGCACGAGTTGAAGCTCTCCGCCGGCCTCGAGGGCGACTGTGTAGCGGGTAACCATTCCCGCGTAGGCGACCTCGGCGATCCGGCCGCGCTCGGTCCGCAGGCCGTTCGGTGTGGTCCCGGTGTCGAGCAGCTGGATCTTCTCCGGCCGGATCGTGAAGCGCGAGCCGTCGCGCTCGATCAGGTTGGAGACGCCGACGAAGCCGGCGACGAACTCGGTCTCGGGCTGCTCGTATAGCTCGACCGGCGAGCTGACCTGCTCGATCCGGCCCTCGTTGAACACGGCGATCCGGTTGCTCATCGTCAGCGCCTCGTCCTGGTCGTGGGTGACGTAGACGAAGGTGATCCCGACCTCACCCTGGATCGTCTTCAGCTCGCTCTGCATCTGCTCGCGCAACTTCAGGTCGAGCGCGCCCAGTGGCTCGTCGAGCAACAGGACCCGAGGCCGGTTGACGATCGCCCGGGCCAGGGCGACGCGCTGGCGCTGGCCGCCGGAGAGCTCGGCCGGCCTGCGCTCGCCGTAGCCGGGCAGGCGGACCATCTCCAGCGCCTCGTCGCGCCGCCGTGCCCGCTCGGCCTTGGCGACGCCGGCGACGCGCAGGCCGTAGGCGACGTTCTCGCCGACCGCCATGTGGGGAAACAGCGCGTAGTCCTGGAAGACCGTGTTGACCGCTCGGTCGTACGGGGGCACCCCGGTCATGTCCCGCCCGGCCAGCTCGATCGTGCCGCCGCTCTGATCCTCGAAGCCGGCGATCATCCGCAGCGTCGTCGTCTTGCCCGAGCCGGAGGGCCCGAGCAGGGTGAAGAACTCGCCGGCCTCGATCTCCAGGTCGATGCCCGCAACCGCCCGAACCTCGCCGTAGTGCTTGGTGAGGCTGACAAGGCGGATGTCAGGTGGAGTAGCTACACCATGACGTTATCCGAGTAGTTCAGGAGGTCAAGGACAAAGCCGCCCCGGCCAGTTGGCCGAGGCGGCGTACGGGACACCCCTGCCCCGAAGTGTTTCTAGAAGCCGGCTGGGTGGCGGGCTATGTAGCCGACGTTGTCACGCAGTTCTTCGTGCCAGCGTGGGCCGGTGCCTTCTGAATCGCCGGAGGTGTCCCAGCGGTAGCCGGCGATCACCGCATAGGCGTGGCCGGCGTTGGCGTAGACCGTGATCCAGCGCCCTTCGCCTTCCAGGCCCCAGCTCTCCATCGGGCCCGAGGGGAGCGGGCTTTCGAGGAATTCTCCGCCGTGCAGGGCGTAGCTGACCGAGCCCGAGCAGTCATAGCCCCGGTCCCACCAGCGGCCGTGGCCACCGCCCCAGATGTAGGGCTTGGTGCGGATCCGGTTGGCGGCCGCGACCACGGCCTTGATCCGGGCGGGAGCCGCCTTCGGCGGGATCAGCATGCCGTTCGGCAGCAGTCGCGCTTTTGGCGTGGGAGTGCAGATATCGACTTCGGCAGGCGTCAGACCGCCGCCGCCGCAGTTGGCGCTGGCGCCTGAGGGTACGAGGGCGAGGACCACCAGCGCCGCAATTGCGACCAACCCCGCCTTGAGCTTTGAACTGTTCTTAGGCAAACCGATCTCCTTCGTCGGCCTACGGGGTTAGCTGTCGGGCTGGCGCTGATAGGAGCCTGCGCCCCCGCCCTATGTCGGGCGGGTTAGCCCCGAAAACGTGGTTCCCCCGCTCCCGCGTCGCCAGGTGGCTTGCGGGACTCGGCGTTTCGGTTGTTCGGAACGGCGGGCAGTGTAGACGATTGCCCGGGCGGATGCTCACAGAAAACAAACATTTTGTGGCCTTTCGCACTTTCATCCCAAATTCCTCTCGGCCGTCTGGCTGGTAGCTTGCGGCTTGGGATGGAACTTGCCGACCGCTCAGCCCTGCTCACCGGCGCCACTGGCGGCCTCGGCCGCGCGATCGCGGCGGGGCTGGCGACGAAAGGCGCCAAGCTGATTCTCAGCGGGCGCAACGCCGAGGCGCTGGCTGCGCTGGCGGCGGAGCTGCCCGGGGATGGACACAGAGCGGTGTCCACCGACCTTGCCGAGACCGGTGCCGCCGAGAAGCTCGCGGCCGAGGCGGGCGACGTCGACATCCTGGTCGCCAACGCCGGCCTGCCGGGCACCGGACGACTGCCCGACTACAGCGTCGAGCAACTGACCGGAACCCTGCGCGTAAACTTGGAGGCGCCGATCCTGCTCGCCAGGGCGCTCGAGCCCGCGATGCTGGCCAAGGGCTCGGGGCACATGGTGTTTATCGCTTCGCTCTCAGGCAAGTCCGCGACGCCGCTCTCCTCCGTCTACAACGCGACCAAGTTCGGCCTGCGCGGCTTCGCCCTCGGCCTGCGCGCCGACCTGGACCCCCAGGGCATCGGCGTCTCGATCGTCTCGCCAGGCACGATCCGCGAAGCGGGCATGTACTCAGATTCTGGCGCCCCCCCGATCCCCGGCCTCGGCACGGGCACCCCGGCACAGGTCGCGGCAGCTGTCGTCAAGGCGATCGAGAAGAACAAGGTCGAGGTCACGGTTGCCCCGCCACAGCAGCGCCTCCTTGCCCATTTTGCGCTTACGAGTCCAGGCATCGCGGTAAAGATCGCCAGCGGCGAGCAGGGTCAAAAAGCTGCCGCCACAGTCGCCAAGGGCCAATCCGACAAGCGCTGACGAGCGATGGGTGGGGGGTACCCGGTCGGCAGCGGCGTCCTCTTTTTCGCCCCACCCACGATCTCGGCCGGCCGCATCCTCTCCAGGCGAAAAACACAGCAACGACCGGGTACCCCCCACCCATCGCCCACCGTCCGCCTTGCCTAGGATGAGGTTGTGAGCAGTCTCGACTCTTTTGGCGCCCGTTCGACCCTCGACGTGAGCGGCCGCTCTTACGAGATCTTCCGCCTCGACGCCTTGCAGGCCCGCTTCGACGTCGCCCGCCTGCCCTACTCGATCAAGGTGCTGCTAGAGAACGTGCTGCGGCTCGAGGACGGCAGCTCGGCGACCGCGGCTGACGTCGAGGCGATTGCGAGCTGGGACGCGGCGGCTGATCCCAGCGCAGAGATCCCCTACCAGCCGGCGCGGGTGCTGATGCAGGACTTCACCGGCGTGCCGGCCGTGGTCGACCTGGCGGCGATGCGCGATGCGATGGCCGAGATCGGCGGCGATCCGGAGAAGATCAACCCGCTGGTCGACGTCGACCTGGTGATCGACCACTCGGTCCAGGTCGACGCCTTCGGCAACGAGCGCGCCTTCGCGGTCAACGCCGAGCGTGAGTTCGAACGCAACCGCGAGCGTTACTCCTTCCTCAAGTGGGGCAGGGAGGCCTTCGACAACTTCAGCGTCGTGCCGCCGGCGACCGGGATCTGCCACCAGGTCAACCTCGAGCACATCTCCCAGGTCGTCTACAGCTCCGAGCGCAGCGGAACGCTGCAGGCCTACCCCGACACCCTGGTCGGCACCGACTCGCACACGACGATGGTCAACGGCCTCGGCGTGCTCGGCTGGGGGGTCGGCGGGATCGAGGCCGAGGCGGCGATGCTCGGCCAGCCGGTCTCGATGTTGCTGCCTCAGGTGGTCGGCTTCAAGCTCGGCGGCGAGCTGCCCCAAGGGGCTACCGCCACCGACCTGGTCCTGACCGTGACCGAGATGCTGCGCGAGCACGGAGTCGTCTCCAAGTTCGTCGAGTTCTACGGGCCCGGCCTGGCCACGCTCGGGCTCGCCGACCGGGCGACGATCGGCAACATGTCGCCGGAGTTCGGCTCGACCTGCGCGATCTTTCCGATCGATGCCGAGACGCTGCGCTACCTCGAGCTGACCGGGCGCCCAACCGAGACGCTCGAGCTGGTCGACGCCTACGCTCGCGCGCAGGGGATGTTCGTCGAGGCGGACTCCGAGGACCCGGTCTTCTCGGCGACGCTGGAGCTGGACCTCGGCGAGGTCGTGCCGAGCATCGCCGGGCCGAAGCGCCCCCAGGACCGGGTGCCGTTGGCCGAGGCAAAGGAGGCCTTCCTCGAGGCGATGCAGGAGTTCGACCCCGAGGCCGCCGAGCAGATGGGCAACGGCATCGACGAGGCCGGCGAAGAGTCCTTTCCCGCCTCCGACCCACCGGCCGAGGAGCACGACGACGAGCGCGGTCGCCCCCGGCCGGCGCTCAGCGACAGCACCGTGGCGACGGTCCCGCGGGGCAGCGAGGACGTCGTCGAGGTCACCCTCGAGGACGGCACGGTCGTCGAGCTCGACCACGGCCGCGTCGTGATCGCGGCGATCACCAGCTGCACCAACACCTCCAACCCCTCGGTGATGATCGGCGCCGGACTGCTCGCCCGCAATGCGGTGCAGCGGGGCCTGAAACGCAAGCCTTGGGTGAAGACGTCGCTCGCTCCGGGCTCGACGGTCGTCACCGACTACCTCGACAAAGCCGGGTTGACCGAGTACCTGGACCAGCTCGAGTTCAACCTGGTCGGCTACGGCTGCACGACCTGCATCGGCAACTCGGGCCCGCTGCTGGCGGAGATTTCGGCCGCGGTCGAGAAGAACGACCTGGCGGTCTGTGCGGTGCTGTCGGGAAATCGCAACTTCGAGGGCCGCATCAATCAGGACGTCAAGGCGAACTATCTGGCCAGCCCACCCCTGGTCGTCGCCTATGCGCTGGCGGGCCGCATGGACCTCGACCTGACCACCGAGCCCCTTGGTGAGGACGACAAGGGCGAGCCGGTCTATCTGAGCGATATCTGGCCCGACCCAGCCGAGATCAAGGAGCTGGTCGGCCGCTCGATCGCCTCGGAGATGTTCACCCGCAACTACGGGGGGGTGCTCGAGGGGGATGAGACCTGGAAGGCGGTCGAGGTGCCGGAGGGCGACCGTTACACCTGGCCCGACTCGACCTATGTGCGCAAACCGTCCTTCTTCGAGGGAATGCCGGCCGAGCCGGCTCCGGTGGAGCCAATCGCCGGCGCCCGTGTGCTGGCCGTGCTCGGCGACTCGATCACGACCGACCACATCTCACCCGCCGGCGCGATCAAGAAAGCGAGCCCGGCTGGGCAGTGGTTGATCGAACAGGGAGTGGAACCGCGCGACTTCAACTCTTACGGTTCGCGGCGGGGCAACCACGAGGTGATGATTCGTGGCACCTTCGCCAACATCCGCCTGCGCAACCTCCTGGTCGAGCGGGCCGGTGGCTTCACCCGCCGTTTCCCCGGTGGTGAGGAGACGACGATCTTCGAGGCGGCGATGGCCTACGCGGAGGAAGGCGTGCCGCTGGTCGTCCTCGCGGGCAAGGAGTACGGCTCGGGCTCCTCGCGCGACTGGGCGGCGAAGGGGACGAAGCTGCTCGGCGTGCGCGCGGTGATCGCCGAGTCCTTCGAGCGCATCCACCGCTCGAACCTGATCGGCATGGGTGTCCTGCCGCTGCAGTTCCCCGCCGGCGAGTCGATCGAGTCCCTCGGCCTGAGCGGGGAGGAGACGATCGACGTCAGCGATCTCGAAGGCGGCGAGGCCAAGACCGTCACCGTTACCGCCGGCGACACCGAGTTCGAGGCAACCGTTCGGCTCGACACCCCAAACGAGGCCGTGTACTACAAGAACGGTGGAATTCTGCAGACGGTGTTGAGGAGCCTGCGGGGGTAAGCTTCTGTCTGAGTTCCGGCAAGGCGGCACAGGAGGGCCGCGGGAGGCAGGGGGTCCGCGCGACCCTCACTGCACCTATGCGTCGGTAGCCAGGGAGGGATGCCGACGCGCTCTGTTCACTCGAACGGGACTGTTCGAGACGAACAGTCACTGTCTAGCTATAGCGCCTGCAAGCTCTGAGGTCAAGGCATCTTGAGCGGATCTACGGGATTTTCCCCGACTTTTTGCGGAGAATCCCGGATACCCCAGCCACGCCGTTCGATCAACTCGATCCCGATCACGCTGCCCACCGGGCCGACGGGAGTAAGGGTCGCGGCGAGCAGGGTGTACGGAGCCTCGCGCTTGATGCAGGCGATCCAGATCACTATGCAGAGAACGACGAAGCCGAGGCCGTGCGCCCAACCGAACAGCATCGTCTCGGTTTCGAAGCCGGGAACGAGCCAGAAGACGATCAGCGCGGTGAAGATCGCCAGCTCGATCCAGGAGAGGATCTTCACCCGGGCGAACAGAGGGCCGGGAACCGGCTTGCGCATCAGGCGCCGGGGGTGAGCGCGGTGAGCACGATCCGCTCCTGCTCGCGCGCGTGGGCGATCGAGTAGCCCTCGCCCGGGCTCGCCCGGGTCGGGCGGCCGACGTAGCCGAGCTCGACGCCCTCGGGCATCAGGTCGGGGAGGCGTCGCGACATCACCTTCCAGCAGCCCATGTTGCGCGGCTCCTCCTGCGCCCAGACGATCTCTTTCAAGTTGGGGTAGGAGGCGATCAGCTCGCTGAGCTGTTCCTTGGCGAACGGGTAGAGCAGCTCGACCCGGGCGATCGCCACGTTCTCGGCCGTCTCGCGCCGCTCGCTGGCGTCGATGTCCCAGTAGACCTTGCCGGTGCAGAGCACGAGGCGCTCGACCTTCTCGCGGCGCTCGGCCGCGGCGGGGTCGTCGAGGATGAAGTGGAACTGGCCGCCGGTCAGCTGATCGACCGTCGCCGCGGCGCGGTCGAGTCGCAGCAGCCCCTTCGGGGTGAAGACGATCATCGGCCGCGGCTTGCGGATCAGCGCCTGGCGGCGCAGCAGGTGGAAGTACTGCGCGGCGCTGCTGGGGTTGGCGATGCGGATGTTGCCCTCCGCCGCCAACGCCATGAAGCGCTCGATGCGGGCGCTGGAGTGCTCCGGGCCGGAGCCCTCGTAGCCGTGCGGCAGCAGCAGCGTGAGGCGGCTGGTCTGTCCCCACTTCGCCTCGCCCGAGACGATGAAGCTGTCGATGATCACCTGGCCGGCGTTGGCGAAATCGCCGAACTGGGCCTCCCAGAGGACCAGCGCGTCCGGGGTCGCCGCCGAGTACCCGTACTCGAAGCCGAGGCAGGCGATCTCCGAGAGCGGGCTGTTGTAGAGCTCGAAGGGGGCTTTGGCGTCGTCGAGGTTCTGCATCGGGCAGTAGGGGAGGCCGGTCTTCTCGTCGTGGAGGACGAGATGGCGATGCGAGAAGGTGCCGCGCTCGGTGTCCTGGCCGGTGAGGCGGATGTGGACGCCCTCGGTCAGCAGCGATGAGAAGGCAAGCGCCTCGGCATGGCCGAACTCGATTCCACCCTCGGCGAGCGCCTGGCCTCGATTGCCGAGCGGTTTGCGCAGCTTGCGGTGGATCGTGAAGCTGTCCGGCACCTCGAGCAGCGCCTCGTTCAGCTCGGTCAGCTTCTCCACCGGGACTGTCGTTTCGACCGGCGGGCTGGCGCTGCGGTCGAGTTCTCCGGTGCTGGAGGTGGTCACGGTCGGGTCTTCGTACTCGCCCAGCTCCATCTTCCTGCGCAGGTCCTTCAGCGAGCCCGACATCTCGTCGTGGCGCTCTTGGCGCGCCCGCTCGACGTCCTCGCGGGCGATCGTCCCGTCCTCGATCAGCTTCTCGGCGTAGATCTCGGAGACCGGCGGGTGAGCCTTGATCTTGGCCGCGATCGCCGGCTGGGTGTAGGCGGGCTCGTCGGTCTCGTTGTGGCCGAAGCGGCGGTAGCCGATCACGTCGATGACGATGTCGCGCCCCCAGCGCTCGCGATAGGCCATCGCCAGTCGGATCGCCGAGGAGCAGGCCTCGACGTCGTCGGCGTTGACATGGACGATCGGGACGTTGAACCCCTTCGCCATGTCGGCGGCGTAAGGGGTCGAGCGGGCGTCCTCGGGGTCGGTCGTGAAGCCCACCTGGTTGTCCTGGATGATGTGAATCGTGCCGCCGGTGGTGTAGCCACGCAGCGCCTGCAGGTTGAGCGTCTCGGCGACTACTCCCTGGCCCGGGAAGGCGGCGTCGCCGTGGAGCAGCACCGGCACCGCGTACTTCGGCTTGTGCTCGAGCTTCGCCCCGTCGATCTCCGACTGGAGGAAGCGGGTCGCGCCCTCGACCACCGGGTCGACGAACTCGAGGTGGCTCGGGTTGGGAAAGAGCCGCACCGCGATCTTCTCGCCCTCGTGGGTCTCGTAGGTCCCCTGGTGGCCGTAGTGGTACTTGACGTCGCCGGTGCCGCCGTGGGGAATCGCCGCGACGGCCTTCACCATCTCGATCTGCTTGGCGCCCTCGAACTCGGCCAGGATCGACTCGACCGAGCGGCCCAGGTTGTGGGCGAGAACGGCGAGGCGGCCACGGTGGGCCATGCCGAAGGCGACCTCCTCGGCGCCGGCGCGGCCGGCGAGGGTGACCAGCTCGTCGAGCATCGGCACGATCACGTCGAGGCCCTCGATCGTGAAGATCTTCTGGCCCAAATACGCTTTCTCGACGAAGCGCTCGAACTCGAAGACGTCGATCAACCGGCCCAGCAGGCGGCGTTTCTCGTCGTCGTCGAGCGGTTGGCGGTGGGCGCCGGTCTCGACCATCTCGCGCAGCCAGGTCCGCTGCTGGTGCGAGGAGAGGTGCTCGAACTGGTAGGCGATCGAGCCGCAGTAGGCCTCGCGCATCCGCGGCAGGACGTCGAGCAGGGTCTCGCCGGGGACGCCGATGCGCAGGATCGAAGCGGGCACCCGGGCCATCAGCTCCGGCGTCAGGTTGAGGCTCTCGGGCTGAATCGCCGGGTCGCCCTGCGGCTCGCGCCCCAGCGGGTCGAGACGGGCGGCGAGGTGGCCGTGGGTGCGGTAGCCCTTGAGCAGCGAGGTGGCAGCCTGCACCGCGCCGAGCAGCTCCTCGTCCGGCGCGCCGGGGGTCGCCGGGGGTTGCGCGGCACCCAGCGGCGGGGCAGAAGCGGAGGCCGGGTGCGCGGCGGCAAGCGGCGCCGCGTCGATGCCGAGATCGCCGGCGACCGTCTCGTAGAAGCCGTCTTCGCCTTCGAGCAGCCCTTCGATCCGGCGCAGGAAGGCGCCGGACTCCGCGCCCTGGATCACCCGGTGGTCGTAGGTCGAGGTCAGCGTCATCGTCTTCGAGACGCCGAGCTGCCGCAGCCGCTCGGGCGATGCGTGCGCCCACTCGGGCGGGTAGGCGATCGCGCCGGCGGCGATGATCGCGCTCTGTCCCTTCATCAGGCGGGGGACCGAGGCGGCGGTGCCGATCCCACCCGGGTTGGTCAGGGAGATGTTGGTGCCGAGGAAGTCGTCGGCGGTGAGCTTGCTCTCCCGCGTCTTCGTGATCAGGTCCTCGTAGTAGGCGTGGAAGGCGGCGAAGTCGAGCCCGTCGGCCCCCTTGATCGCCGGCACCATCAGGCTGCGCGAGCCGTCCTTGCGCTCGATGTCGACCGCGATGCCGAGGTTGACCGGACCGTTCTCGATCGCAAAGGGCTTGCCCTCGCGCTCCTCGAAGCTGCGCACCATCACCGGCCATTCCTTAGCGGCCTGCACGATCGCCCAGGCGATCAGGTGGGTGAAGGAGACCTTCAGCCCGCGCTCTTTCAACTGCCCATTCAACGCCTTGCGCTTCGCATCGAGCGTGTCGACCGCAACCGTCCGGAACGACGTAGCAGTAGGAACCTCCCGACTCTCGCCCATAGCCTGAGCCAACATCGCGGCAGGCCCCCTAAGAGCTTTCGCCTCTCCACTGACGGGCCCCGCAGCTCCACCGCCATTGGCAGCAGCAAGCACATCGTCCTTCGTCACCTTGCTCCCCGGCCCGCTTCCATCCACCGAAGCAAGGTCAACGCCGTTATCCGCAGCTACCCGCCGCGCAACGGGAGTCGCCCGAACTCCGTCCGATCCGTTGGCGTCGCTGGCGCCGTTTCCAGACGTCTCACCCGTGGGTGGTGCCGAGGAGGGGGGGGTCGAGGACGGACCGTGGCCCGCCCGCAGCGCCCCCCCCTCCTCGGCGACAGGACCCGCGGCTGAGGCATCCGAACCCTGGGCCGTCCCGTTACCGCCACCGTCGCCCTCGCCAGGCTCCATCTCGGCAAGCGGCGCCCCCACCGGCACCTCGTCGTCAACCGCCGCAATCAGCTTCGTAATGACGCCGTCAGCCGGCGCAGGGACCTCTGCGTCGACCTTGTCGGTCGAGACCTCGACCACCGTGTCGCCCTCCTTGACGAAGTCGCCCTCGGCGACATGCCATTCGAGAACGATGCCCTCGGTGACCGACTCGCCCATCTCGGGCATCTGGATCTGGACGGTCGCCGTTTGCGCCATTCGTAGATTGAGTGTATGAAAGAGCGATGAACTACTTCGTCACCGGCGCCACCGGCTTCATCGGTCGCAACCTCGTGGCCAGACTCTTGCAGCGCGAGGGGACGGTTTACGCGCTGGTCCGGGCGGGCTCGCGCGGGCGCCTGGAGGAGCTGCGGACCGCCTGGGGAGCCGATGGAGCACGGGTCGTGCCGATCGCCGGCGACCTCGCCCAGCCCGGTCTCGGCGTCTCCGAGGAGGACCTGTTGACGCTGCGCGGCGACGTCGATCACTTCTTCCACCTCGCCGCGATCTACGACATGGCGGCGGGCGCCGAGGCCCAGGAGGTCGCCAACGTCGAGGGAACCAGGCACGCGGTCGAACTGGCCGGCGCGATCGAGGCGGGTTGCTTCCACCAGATCAGCTCGATCGCCGCGGCCGGCCTCTACAAGGGCACCTGGACCGAGGACATGTTCGAGCAGGCCGAAGACCTCGACACCCACCCCTACTTCCGCACCAAGCACGAGTCCGAGCGGGTCGTGCGCGAGCAATGCAGCCGGCCCTGGCGGGTCTACCGCCCGGGGATCGTCGTCGGCGACTCGCGCAGCGGCGAGATCGACAAGATCGACGGCCCCTACTACATGTTCAAGCTGCTGCAGCAGGCACGGCGGATGCTGCCGTCCTGGCTGCCCACCGTCGGCATCGAGGGGGGGGAGATCAACATCGTCCCGGTCGACTACGTCGCCGCGGCGATCGACCACATCGCCCACAAGCCGGGGCTCGACGGTCGCGCCTTCAGCCTCACCGACCCGAGGCCGAAGACCGCTGGCGAGGTCCTCAACCTCTTCGCCCGGGCTGCAGACGCGCCGCAGGCGGCGCTGCAGCTCGACTCCGGCATCACCGATCCGGCCACCAGCCTGGTCCGCACGGGGTTGAAGTTCTTCCCGCCGGCGAAGCGAGCGGCAAAGGTGGCCCTCAACCAGGTCGGCATCCCTGCCGGCGTGCTCAGCTATGTCAGCTACCCCACTCACTTCGACTCGACCGAGGCGGAGGCGGCCCTTGCCGGTTCGGGGATCGAGGTGCCGCCCCTGGAGAGCTACGCCGATCGCGTCTGGGACTACTGGGAGCGCAACCTCGACCCCGACCTGTTCAAGGACCGCTCGCTCTCGGCGGCGGTGCGCGGCAAGGTGGTGTTGATCACCGGCGCCTCCTCGGGGATCGGCAAGGCGGCGGCGGTCAAGGCAGCCGACGCCGGCGCGACCGTGCTGCTCGTCGCTCGCTCAGTCGACAAGCTGGAGGAGACGAAAAGGGAGATCGAGACAGGCGGCGGTGTGGCCCACATCCACCGCTGCGACATGTCCGACGTCGAGGACGTCGAGCGGATGGCCGAGGAGGTGCTCGCCTACCACGGGCAGGTCGACATCCTGGTCAACAACGCGGGCCGCTCGATCCGGCGCTCGGTGAAGCTCTCCTACGACCGCTTCCACGACTACGAGCGGACGATGCAGATCAACTACTTCGGCGCCCTGAGGCTGATCCTGGCGCTGCTGCCCTCGATGCAGGCGCGCAAGTCGGGCCACATCATCAACATCAGCTCGATCGGCGCCCAGACCAACCCACCGCGCTTCTCCGCCTACGTTGCCTCGAAGTCGGCGCTGGACGCCTTCAGCCGGGTGATCGCCTCCGAGGTGTTCGACGACGGCGTCAACATCACGACGATCTACATGCCGCTGGTGCGGACGCCGATGATCGCGCCGACGCGAATGTACGACATGTTCCCGGCGATCACGCCCGAGGAGGCAGCGGAGATGATCGCCGGGGCGATGATCGGCAAGCCGAAGAAGGTGGCGACCCGGATGGGCACCTTCGGCGAGCTGCTCTACGCGGTCGCGCCGACGGTCAGCGACAAAATCCTCAACACGGCCTACAAACTCTTTCCTGAGTCGCAGGCGGCCAAAGGGAAGGGCGACGAGGCGCCCGATCGGGCGCCCACTACCGAGGCGGTTGCCTTTGCGCACTTGATGAAAGGCGTTCACTGGTAGCGCCCCTGCTGAGGACGGCGCAGCGGCTTAGTAGCTGGGAAGGCGATAGCGAGTACCGCGCCGCTCGCCGACCTTGACGAGACGACCTTCGTCCACCAGGCGCTTGAGCAGATACTTCACTTCGCCTCTCCCAAGGCCGGTTACATCTCTGACCATGGCATTCGTGATCGGTCGTTCGGCCGCCATGGCCTCGATTGCTGCGGCCAATTCGTCCCTGTCCAGGCGGAGTCCAGCTGGCGGGGCGAGTGACCCCTCCAGGTGATAAGTGGCCCCACCTCGTTGCCCCTTTTGCCTAACGAATCCGGCGCCTCGGAGGCGTTGCAGCGCTTCCCGGGCGAGGTCGCGGTCCACCTGCAAGATCTCACGCGCCTTGGCATTGGTGAGCGCCTCGCCGCGGGCTGCGTGTACGAGAAGGAGTCGATCGGCTGCGCGCAGGCTGCCCCTGTGCTCAAGCTCCTTGATCCAAGCGCGCTCGGCCGGCGCCACGGCGCTGCGCAGCGGTAGCGTGACACGCACCCCATGGTCGAACTCCTCGAAGCGCGGGGGATCGAGCATTTCCTCCGCCATTTCGTCTTCCATGAGGTCAACGCCCCTTCCCTCGTCCTCTGCGAGATCTAGACGGCGAAGCACGCGAATGAGCTGCACATTGCGAGCGGCGTTGGTTTCTCGCATATTCTCAACCGTGACCGGCTCGAGGAGCCGACCGGGGGACCGGATGACCACTGAGGAGGGCCGGATTTCAACCTTGATGGGAGTCCGATCCAGCTCGTAGTCACGATGCGCTACGGCGTTTGCCATCCCCTCGCGAATCACTTCCCTCGGTAGTCGCGGCAGGTCGTATCGCCGAATCCCTAGGACGACGAGCTCCGTACCCACCTCCTCCAAGATCCGGGCGGCTGCATTTCGAATTTGCTCTTGAGCGGATCCACGGAACTCGATCCGGAGGTCGTAGTCAGCGGAATCGTCTCCGCGGAAACGGAGGAGCTCCACGTAAACCTTTCCTAGGGCTGTCGAGGGATCGGCGACGAGGCACATGGCGCCGGAGACAGTTAGATGGCCCTCCGCCACCAGTCTTGCCTCTTCCAGTCGGTCTTGCACCTCGTTGGAGCGCCACTCGAAGGCGGTCTGTATTTCCGCAAGCCGCTCCGGGTCCACAGCGCCCACTGGCAGTTCCGTGGGGTTCAGCTCGTAGCGCTTGGCAGAGCCCCGGGTTACGAAGCGCTGCAGCTCGGTCCCAAAAAGAGATTCGTCGCGAGTCCCCTTCCTGACCTTGACCACAGCCCCGGAGGTTTGGGAGAAACCTTCGTGGCGGCGATCCACCGAGACAGCGACGATAGGTCGACCGCCCACCGAGAGCTCATGGAGCGAGTAGCGGCCGGGGTCGCGGACGTTGCGGATCGCCTCGTGGATAGCGTCTTCGGTGCCTGCGTCCAGCTTTTTGCCGACGATAGTCCCGTCGTCCTCGACACCAACGAGGATCACCCCTCCGTCGGCGTTGGAAAACGAGACCACCGTATCCTTGAAACTGTCGTTACCGATCCCTCTCTTGAACTCGACGTACTTGCTCTCATTGGGGAACTCACGTTTGAAGTCTGCGGGATCGAGAGCCAGGCGAAGATCCGATCTTCTGGGATGAAATGGCGGATATGGCAAACTTGTTCTTTCCATTCTATGTCAAAACAAGTTTGCCATATATCCCCAAAAAGACTCTTTTCGACCCGCTGAGGACTGATTGCCATGGGAGATGAGCGCAGGCTCAAGCACTGGGGGTGGGGCTACGCGGATCAGGCGCCTTCTGAGAAGGAGCTGGTGGAGGCTGCCGCGGGGATTCGGGAGCGGCTGGGGTTTGGGGGCGAGCCCGAGAAGGCTGTGCCTCTAGACGCAGTCGAGGTTCGGGCGCCGCGGTTGAAAGTGCCGAGTGGGCTTGGGGATCTGTTCACGGATGAGAAGTACGAGCGGGTCAGTCGGGCGCTGGGGAAGGCTTATCGGGATGTCGTGCGGGGGTTTCGGGGGGAATTCGGGAATCCGCCTGATCTGGTGGCGCTGCCTCAGGATGAGTCTGAGATCGAGACTGTGCTCAGCTGGGCCGAGTCCGAGGGCGCTGCGGTCATTCCTTTTGGCGGTGGGACGAGTGTGGTCGGGGGGATCGAGGGTCGCCTTGGAGATCGCCCCTTCGTCTCGCTCGATCTGCGCCGGCTGGACCGGGTGCTGGAGGTGGATGCGGAGTCGATGGCGGCTCGGATCCAGGCTGGGGCCACGGGACCGGGGTTGGAGGACCAGCTGCGCGAGCATGGGCTGACCCTGCGCCATTTCCCCCAATCGTTCGAGTACTCGACCCTGGGTGGCTGGATCGCCACCCGGGCCGGCGGGCACTTCGCCACCCTCTACACCCACATCGACGACCTGGTCGAGTCGGTGCGGGCGATCACCCCGCGCGGGCTCTGGGAGAGCCGTCGGTTGCCGGGTTCGGGGGCCGGCCCGTCACCCGACCGGGCGCTGATCGGCTCGGAGGGAATCCTCGGCGTGGTCGGCGAGGCCTGGATGCGGGTGCGGCCGCGTCCGCAGTTCAAAGCCTCCTGCGGGGTTGAGTTCGAGGACTTCCTGGGAGCGGCGGGCGCCGTGCGGGGGATATCGCAGTCGGGCTTGTACCCGAGCAACTGCCGCCTGCTCGATGCGACGGAGGCGGGTATGACCGGCGCCGGCAGCGGCAAGAAGAGCCTGCTGGTGCTCGGCTTCGAGTCGGCCCACCATCCTTGCGATGAGCCGATGAGCCAGGCCCTGGCCATAGCCCGCGAGCACGGCGGCGTGCCGGGTGAGGTGCGCGGCAGCGGCGAGGGTGACAGCGAGGGTTCGGGCGCCGTTGGCGCCTGGCGCAGTGCCTTCCTCCTCGCCCCCTACCTGCGCGACACCTTCGTCGCCTGCGGCGTCCTTTCCGAGACCTTCGAGACGGCAATCACCTGGGACCGCTTCGAGGCGTTCCACGGAGGCGTGATGGCGCTGGTGCGGACGAGGGTGGCTGAGGTTTGTGGCGTCCCGGCGCGAGGGCCCGGCGCGCCACGGATCAGCTGCCGCTTCACCCACGTCTACCCTGACGGACCTGCGCCCTACTTCACCGTGATGGCGCCGGCAAAGCGCGGCGGCGAGGTCGAGCAGTGGGACGAGATCAAGGCGGCTGCGGCGGAGGCTGTGATCGAAGGCGGCGGCACGATCACCCACCACCACGCGGTCGGTCGCGATCATCGCCCCTGGTATGACCGTCAGCGTCCGGCGCCGTTCGCGGCCGCGCTGCGTGCCGCCAAGGCGGAGCTCGATCCGGGCGCGATCCTGAACCCAGGCGTGCTGATCGATCCATAGCGAGGAACGACCGCCCAGCGGCGCTACCCTGTCGCGACCGATAAGCGGCTTATCCCGCTTCACCCGGGCGTTCCACGATGGAAACCATCACCTCAGAGCATCCGACGATCCCTACCGACGCCGCTGCGGCGAATCCGGTCGTGCCGCGGCGATCGCCGTTGCGGGCGGCGATCAAGACCGGGCGGCCGCAGGAGTGGATCAAGAACACCTTCGTCTTTGCCGGCCTGCTCTTCTCCGGCAAGTTCAACCAGCCCCACGATGTGCTGGAGGCGTTCCTCACCTTTGTCGCCTTCTGCGGGATCTCCAGCGCCGGCTACTACGTCAACGATCTGGTCGACATCGAGCTCGACCGCAAGCACCCGAAGAAGCGCTTCCGCCCCCTGGCTGCTGGCGAGCTCTCGGAGCGGGCAGCGATGACGATCGCGCCGCTGCTGGCACTCGCCGCGATCGCGCTCGCTTTCGCCACCGTCAACTGGCAGGTCGGCCTGATGGTCGTCGGCTACGGGATCGCCCAGGTGGCCTACAGCCTCGGCCTCAAGCAGATCGTGATCGTCGACGTGATGACGCTCGCCGGGCTGTTTATCCTGCGCGTGGCCGCTGGTGCAGTCGCCGTTGACGCCCACGCCTCCGAATGGCTGCTGCTCTGTACCGGCATGGTCGCCCTCTTCCTTGGCGTCACCAAGCGGCGCCAGGAGGCTGTCTCCGAGCTGCACCAGGGCACCAGCAGCCGCCCCGTGCTCGAGCACTACTCACTGCCCTTCCTCGACCAGATGGTCGCCATGGTCACCACCGGGACCGTGATCAGCTACTCGATCTACGCGATCAACTCACCGATCATCGGCAACAAGATGATGTGGACCATCCCTCCGGTCGTCTACTTCATCTTCCGCTACCTCTACCTGATCTACGACCGCGCCGACGATCGCTCCACCGCAGCGATGGTCGCCGAGGACAAGGGAATTATCGTCGCGGGGGCGATCTGGGTCGTGACCGCCTTCGCGCTGCTCTATATCTTCAAGTAACGGCGGCTCAGGAACCGACCGGCAGGTCCGAGAGCAGCTCGGTTTTGCCGTTGCGCTGGAACTGCAGGTCGATCGTCTCGTTCTTGCGGTAGGTGCCGAAGAGGCCGAGGTACATCGCCAGCCAACGGCCGGTCCCGACTTTCTCCTTGACGATTTCGCGGGTGAAGACGATCTCGCCGGCGCGGACGTTGTAGTCGACCTCCTCGCGCTGCTCGACGCCGTTGATGAAGATGACGTATGGGGCTTCGGCGCCTGCCGGCAGCTTCACGCGCCGGCCGGCGGCGTAACTCCCCTTGGGGATCTCGGTTTCGGCTTCGCTCATCGGGCGCTCTGCTCCAGAGTCTCGCGAACCGCGTCGAATGGCGTCTCGTGCTTGGTCGGGTCGAGCTCTTCTCGGGTCACCCCGCCCCGGAAGGGCATGAACGTGCCGTCCCCGCGCACGTCGACACCGGCGACCGGCTTGTGCAGCAAGCCCTTCCCGGTCAGTTGCAGCCGGGCGTGAACCTGCTGCTCGGGCGCAAAGTCCCGCAGTGAGGAAATCGACTTGGCCGGTCCCTCGGCTCGAATGGCCAAAGCCCGCTTCCGCATCGTGGCGATAGCGGCATCCAAGTCGTCGAAGCTTTCACGCTCGACATCGGATCCGTGTCTGATCGTCAGCTTCCAGCGAGACACGCCGCAAGCGTACGCGAGCGGTAGGAACGCTCAGGCGCCGCGCCGTGGCCGTTTCGGCCGACGCGCCGGCGGACCGACGATTTTCTCCGGCCCGTCCCGGTCATCGATGGCAACGTACTCGCGCTTACGGTGACCGGTGTAGATCTGCCGCGGCCGGGCGATCTTCTGCTCGGGGTCGTCCTTCATCTCCATCCACTGAGCCACCCAGCCGGCGGTGCGCGGGATCGCGAAGATCACGGTGAACATCTCGGCCGGGATCTCCAGCGCCTCGTAGATGATCCCCGAGTAGTAGTCGACGTTGGGATAGAGCTTGCGCGAGGTGAAGTACTCGTCGTCGAGCGCCTGCTTCTCCAGCTCGCGGGCGATCTCGACGATCGCGTTGTATTCGGTTGCCTCGAAGACCTCCTCCATGTGCTGCTGGATGATCCGCGCCCGCGGGTCGTAGTTCTTGTAGACGCGGTGGCCGAAGCCCATCAGTTTCTCTTCGCGGTTCTTCACCCGCTCGAGGAAGCCGGGAATGTTGTCGACCGAGCCGATCCGTCGCAGCATCCGCAGCACCGCCTCGTTGGCGCCGCCGTGCAGCGGCCCGTAGAGCGCCGCGACCCCGGCCGCCACCGCCGAGTAGGGGTCGACGTCGGATGAGCCGACGCCGCGCACGGCGTTGGTCGAGCAGTTCTGTTCGTGGTCGGCGTGGAGGATGAAGAGCACGTCGAGCGCCTTCGAGAGGGCCGGCTTGGGCACGTGCTTGGCTTCGGTCTTCTTGAACATCATCGAGAGGAAGTTCTCGGCGAAGTTGAGGTCATTGTCCGGGTAGACGTAGGGCAGGCCCATGTTGTGGCGGTAGGAGAACGCGGCCAGCGTTGGCACCTTGGCGATCAGCCGCACCGCCGCCATATAGCGCTCTTCGGGATCCTCGGTGGCCTTGGCGTCCGGGTAGAAGGTCGAGAGCGCTCCCACTCCTGCCAGCAGCATCCCCATCGGGTGGGCGTCGTAGCGGAAGCCCTCGAAGAACTGCTTGAGGTCCTCGTGGACGAAGGTGTGGTGGACGATGTCGTAGGTCCAGCGGTCGAGCTGGGGCCCGGTCGGCAGCTCGCCGAAGATCAGTAGATAGGCGACCTCGAGGAAGCTCGACCGATCGCAGAGCTGCTCGATCGAGTAGCCACGGTGTTCGAGGATCCCGGCCTCGCCGTCGATGTAGGTGATCGCCGAGCGGCAGGAGGCCGTGTTGGTGAAGGCCGGGTCATAGGCCAGCATCCCGAATTCGTCCTCGTCGACTTTGACCTGGCGCAGATCCATGGCGCGGACCGTGCCGTCGGTGATCGGCAGCTCGTAGGTCTTGCCGGTGCGGCTGTCGGTGACGCTGAGGGAGTCGCCTGCCATCGAGGCGACATTTTCGCAGTTCGGACGTTTCGACTCGTTCAGGGCCCCGTCCTAACGCACGGGCAAGGGCTCGAACTGGGTCATCTCGTGCAGCGTCGCGAAGCGCTCGTCGATCTCCTCGCGAGTCAGCTGGGCGACCCTCTCGGTGCCGAACTCCTCGACGTTGAAGGAGGCGAGCACGGTTCCGTAGCCCATCGCCCGCCGCAGGTTCGCCTCGTCGAGCTCGCCGTCGCAACTGTCGAGGTAGCCGAGGAAGCCGCCGGCGAAGCTGTCGCCGGCGCCGGTCGGGTCGCGTACGTCGTCGAGCGGGATTCCGGGCAGCGCGAAGAAGCGGTCCTGAGTGAAGAGGGCCGCGCCGTACTCGCCCTGCTTGGCGACGACGGCGCTCGGGCCGAGCTCCATCGCTGCGCGGGCGGCGCGGGCCAGGTTCGACTCACCGGTCAGCTGGCGGATCTCGGCGTCGTTGACGATCAGGCAGTCGACCTCGGCGATCGCCGCCAGCAGCGAGTCCTTGGCGGTATCGATCCAGAGGTTCATCGAGTCCAGTCCGCAGAAGCGCGTGCCATCGCACTGGGCGCGGACCTGGCGCTGCAGGTCCGGCTGGATGTTGGCAAGGAAGAGGGTGTCGGCAGCCTTCGACTCGGGGGAGAGCTTCGGCTCGAACTCGCCGAAGACGCCGAGCTGGGTGTCCTCGGTGTGGGCGACGTTGAGGTCGTACTCGTAGCGACCGCGCCAGAAGAACGATTGCCCCCCCGCGACCCGCTCGATGTCGCCGGTCTGCACACCGCGGCCTTCCAGCACCTCGAACTCGGCGGCGCCGAAGTCGTCGCCGACCGGGCCGACCGGCCGCACCTCGGTGAAGAAGCTGGCGGCGAGCGAGAAATGGACGGCGGCGCCGCCCAGCATGCGGTCGCGCTCCCCGAAGGGGGTCTTCACTGAGTCGAAGGCGATTGAGCCGACTACGGTCAGGGACATGGGCCGCAGGTTATAGAGGCCGGGTATGCCTGGGAGAGTGCCTATGTCCGCCTTCGGCGGACGATGTCGGGGCCGCTTCGCGGCGGGAACCACTCTGCGGAGCCGCTTCGCGAGGCACTCGCCCAGGCACACCCGGCCTCTTATCTCTCCGAGTTCGTCATCCGCTTCGCGAGGCATCCCCGGGGCACGCCCGACCCCCTATTTCCAGGGCCGACTATGGTTCGGCGCCGTGAAAGCGATTCAGATTCAGGAGTTCGGCGGGCCGGAGAAGCTTGAGGTCGTTGAGCTTCCTGAGCCTGCGGCTGGTGAGGGGCAGGTTGTGGTTGAGGTTGCGCGGTCGGGGATCAACTTTGCCGATACGCATGCGACCCGGAACGACTATCTGGCTGAGCAGTCGCTGCCGCTGGTCCCCGGTGGAGAGGTGAGTGGGCGCACCGCTGACGGAAAGCGGGTCGCGGCTCTCCTCGGCGGCGGTGGCTACGCGGAGAAGGTCGTGGTCCCCGAGCAGATGCTCATCCCGATCCCCGATGGCGTCGACGACGACCAGGCTGCGGCGCTTCTTTTACAGGGCATTACCGCAATGGCCCTGGTGCGCCGCTGTGCCCGGATCGAGCCCGGTGAGACGCTGCTGATCGAGGCGGCTGCCGGCGGCACCGGCTCGCTTGCGGTGCAGCTCGGCAAGAAGGCCGGAGCGAGGGTGATCGGCCTCGCCTCCAGCGAGGAGAAGCGGGAGCTGGTCGAGCGCCTCGGCGCCGACGCCACCGTCGACTCGCGTGCCGAGGATCTGAAGGAGGCGATTCTCGCCGCCAACGACGGCGAGCGCGTCGACGCCGTCCTCCACATGAGCGGCGGCGCCGCCTTCGACGCCGAGTTCTCGGCCCTCGCCCCGCTCGGCCGCATGATCGTCTTCGGCATTGCCTCGCGCGAACAGCGCGACGTCTCCACCGCCGCCCTGCTGCGGGGCTCCAAGGCGGTTATCGGCTTCTGGCTCGTCCATCTGCTTATGCGGCCTCAACAGTTCGGCCCGATGATCGCCGAGCTGCTTGGCGCGGTCGCCGCCGGTGAGCTCGAGGTCAACGTCGGCGAGATCTACCCGCTTTCCGAGTGTGCGCGCGCGCACGAAGACCTGATCGCCCGCCGCACCAGCGGCAAGCTCCTCTTGGATCCGTCGCAGTGATCCCCTTCAAAGACCTGGGGCTGGCGCCGGAGATCCAGCAGGCGCTGGACGAGCTCGGCTACGAGGACCCCACTCCGATCCAGGAGCAGGCGATCCCGGAGCTGCTGACCGGCCACGACGTGATCGGCCAGGCGCAGACCGGGACCGGCAAGACGGCCGCCTTCGGCCTGCCCCTGCTCCAGTACGTCGACCCGGCCGTCGACGAGGTGCAGGCGGTCGTCCTCACGCCGACCCGCGAGCTCTGCATCCAGGTGACCCAGGCGCTGCGCGCTTATGCCGAGCACCTCGACGTCGAGATCGTCGCCGTCTTCGGCGGCGCGCCGATCAAATCGCAGCAGGCGCAGCTGCGCGCCGGCGCCCACGTCGTCGTCGCCACCGTGGGCCGGATGATGGACCTGATGGGGCGTCGCTCGCTGGTCCTCACTGCGGCCCGCTACATCGTCCTCGACGAGGCCGACGAGATGCTCGACCTCGGCTTCATCGAGGACGTCGAGAAAATCCTGCGGATGTGCCCGAGCGGGCGCCAGACGGCGCTCTTCTCGGCGACGATGCCGCCGCCGGTCAAACGGCTCGCCGAGAGCTATATGTACGACCCGACGACGATCAAAATCACGCCGAAAAAGCTGACCGTGGACGCGATCGCGCAGGCCTTCGTCGAGGTCCCGGCGAACGAGAAGGCGGCGCGCCTGGTCGAGCTGCTGAAGACGGAGGAACCGGAGCAGGCGATCATCTTCTGCCGGACCAAAATCGGCGCCTCGAAGCTGGAGAAGACGCTCAAGGACAAAGGCCTCGACGTAAAGGCGTTGCACGGCGACATGAGCCAGGGCTCCCGCGACGGCGTGATGATCTCCTTCAAGGACCACCGGGTGCGGTTGCTGGTCGCCACCGACATCGCCGCCCGTGGGCTCGACATCGAGCACGTCACCCACGTGATCAACTACGACGTCCCCGCCTCCTCGGAGGTCTACGTGCACCGAATCGGCCGCACCGGACGGGTCGGGCGGACTGGTCGGGCGATCACCTTCGTCACGCCGGCCCAGCGCGACGAGATCGAGCGGATCGAGCGCGACGTAAAAACCACGATCGGCGAGTGGGAGAGCCCGGAGGAGCGGATGGAACACGCGCCGCGCCCGCGCCGTCGCGAGCGAGCCAAGGTGAGCGACGACGGTGGCAAGGCCGAGCCGTCCGCCCCCGCCAGAGAGGATTCGCCTGCCGACGGCGAGGAGCCGCCCAAGAACGGCAAGTCGGTCAAGCTTTTCGTCAACCGCGGTGAGCGCAGCGGCATCGAGGAGGAGGATCTGCGCTGGGCATTGCGCGAGGGCGCCGTCCTTCCCGAGGAGGCAATCCACGACGTCCGCGTCCTGCACCGCTTCTCCTTCGTCGAGGTCGACTCCGATCAGGCCGACCGCACGGTCGAGTTCCTCGACGGCACGAAGCTGAAGGGCAAGGAGATCCGCCTGGAGATCGCCAAGAGCTAAGCGCGCGCCACACCTGCAGGGTTCTTTTTGAGAATGCACTAGGTTTCCAAAACTATTGCAAGCAACACTCAAGGAGAGATTGAATCTATGGGTCGAATTGCGAAGTTGTTTTCCTTCTCCAACGTCGTCGCCTGTATGGCACTCTTCATTGCGCTCGGGGGGTCCGTCTATGCTGCGGGGAAGATAAGCGGTACTCAGATCAAGGCGAGCTCTTTGCCAGGCAACCGGATCAAGGCAAAGACCTTGACTGGGAAGCAGATCAAGCCAGGTTCCCTGACCGGCACCCAGATCAAAGCAGGCTCGATCACCGGGACGCAGATCCAGGCCGGGTCGCTTACGGGGACTCAGATCAACCAGAGCACCCTGACCGGTGTGACCGCCACCAAGGTCTCGAGCATTCAGTACGCGGTTTCGACGGTTGCTCTCGTCGGGGCACTCGGTGGCAGTTCCGCGACGGCGAATTGTCCTGCCGGAACCAACGTGATCGGCGGTGGGGCCTCGGTCAGCAACGAGGAAGAAGACTTTGTCAACGACAGCGGCCCCAACTCCTCTCGCACCGGATGGACTGCAACCGGGTTCGGGCCCTCCGGTTCTATGACTGTGACCGCGATCTGTACTGCCGCAGCGTCCGTGGCCGGCTAACAAGCCCTTAGCGAAACGCCCCAGGTCCCACACAGTTTGGGGCCTGGGGTTGCCTAGCCGTTGGTCAGCTCGGCGATCTTCGCGAAGAGCTGGTCGAAGTCGATCGGCTTGCTGACGTAGCCGTTGATCGCGAGATCCGCGTGGTCTGCGCCGTTGCCGCCTTCGGTGTGGGCGCTGACTATCAGTACGGGGGTTTCGATTCCGGCGGCGCGGAGCTCCCGCAGGGCGTCGATGCCTGATTTGCAGGGCATCATCGCGTCGAGCAGGAGGATGTCGGGCGGGCTGGAGGCGTCTACCTTGTCGATGACCTCTTGGCCGTCGGTTGCAGTTGCGACCTCGTGGCGCTCCATCTCCAAGCGCGTGCGCAGGAGGAGCAGGATGGTCTCGGAATCGTCGGCTACCAAGATCCTGGCCATCAGATCGCCTCTACTCGTTCGGGGATGACCATCGGCAGGCGGATGCGGAAGGTCGAGCCCCCGCCGGGAGTCGATTCGGCGCCGATCGTGCCCCCGTGCAGCTCGATCAGCGACTTCGAGATCGCCAGACCGAGGCCGGTGCCACCCACACGCTGGGTCTCGCCGGCGTCGCCGCGCGAGAAGCGTTCGAAGATGTGCTCCAGTTGCTGCTCGGGTATGCCCGGTCCGTCATCGATCACGTCGATCTCAACTTCGGCACCGGCGCGATGTGCCTTCACCCCGATATTCGCTCCTTGCGGGCAATACTCGTTCGCATTCGTAAGCAGATTCACCAGTACTTGGCGAATCCGGTCCCGATCGGCTTCGATCTGAGGTAGGTCGGGCTCGATCTCCAGGCTCAGCTGCTGTCCACGGGCGTCGAGCTGAGCTCGCATCGTCCGCACCGCGTCCTCGATCAGCCCCGTCGCGCCGGTTTGCTCCGGTCGGATCGTCAGCCTGCCGGCGTCGCTGCGGGCGAGGTCGAGCAGATCGTTCAGCAGGCGGACCAGATGGCGGGTGTTGTCGAGGATCACCTCGACCGTCTCCGCCTGCTTCGGGCTGAGATTCTCGCGCTCCAGCAGCAGCAGCTCGGCGAAACCCTGCACCGAGGTGAGCGGGCTGCGCAGCTCGTGGGATGCGGTGAGGACGAACTCGTCTTTCATCCGGTCGAGCTGGTCGCGTTCACCGGCGCGGCGTTGCAGCTCCTCGGCCATCTCGTTGAAGGCGCTGCCGAGCGTGGCCGTCTCCGAGAGGCCGCCGATTTTGACCCGGGCGTCGAGGTCTCCGCCGGCCAACCGCCCCGACGCATCGACAAGGTCCTCGAGCGGGCGGCGCATCGACGAGATCAGCCCGGTGAAGAGCAGCGCCGCTCCGGTCAGGCCGGCGATCAGACCTGCCCCGACCAGCAGGGCCGTGTCGCGCGTCTCACTGGAGATTTCGTCACGCAGCGCCTGCCTCTGGTGCTGCTGGGAGATCACCGCCGCGCGTGCCGCGGTGGGGTGCGTTCCCTGCGCCAGCCTGTTGCGGGCCACGATCTCACGCTGGTAGGAGCGGGCGGTGGCGTTCTCGTAGTCCTGGCGTTGCTGCAGGAAGCGGGCGACGCCGATCACCGCCAGGCCGGTCAGGACCGCAAAGGCAATCGCGAAGCCGATCGTCAGCCGGTTGGCGAGCGACGGGTTGAGCCGGAATCGTCGTCGGGAATATGCTTGCGAGCCGATGGGCGACGAGGCTACAGGCACCCACGACGGCATTGCGGCGGCGCCGGAGGGGATCGACCGGGCCGGGGTCGAGGCCTGGTTCGAGGAGCGGGTCGAGGGAGTCGAGCTGCCGCTCGCCTTCGAGCGAATCTCCGGCGGCCACTCAAACCTCACTTACGGCGTCAGCGACGCTGCCGGCCGGCGCTGGGCGCTGCGCCGGCCACCGCTCGGCAAGCGGCTCGGCTCGGCCCATGACATGGGGCGCGAGCACACGGTCGTCTCGGCGCTGGGACCGACCGCCGTACCCGTCGCGCCTGTGGTCGGGCTTTGCGAGGACGAGCGGGTCAACGAAGCACCCTTCTACGTGATGGAGTTCGTCGAGGGGCCGATCCTGCGTGGCCTCGCCGAGGCGGAGGCGTTCCCCGAGGAGGCAGACCGGCGGGCGATCGGCGAGCGCGTCGCCGACACCCTGGTCGACATCCACGCGGTCGACCCCGATGCCGCCGGGCTCGGCGATCTCGGTCGCAAGGAGGACTACGTCGCCCGCCAGCTGCGCCGCTGGCAGGGCCAGTGGGAGAAATCGAAGACGCGCGAGCTGCCGGCGATCGACGCTGTGCACCAACGCCTGGAGGCACGCATCCCCGAGCAGGGCCCGGCGACGATCGTCCATGGTGACTACCGGCTCGACAACATGATCCTCACGAAGGGTGGGGAGGTGGCAGCGGTGGTCGACTGGGAGCTGTGCACGCTCGGCGATCCACTCGCCGACGTTGGCCTGTTGATGGTCTACTGGCCCGCACGGGGCGAGGACCCGGTCGCCCTCGGCCAGCCCGCCAACCTGGCGCCGGGCTTCCCCACCAACGCGGAGCTGCGCGACCGCTACGCCGAACGCTCCGGCCGCGACCTCTCCCAGCTCGACTTCTTCGTCGCTCTCGGCTACTGGAAGCTGGCGATCATCCTCGAGGGCGTCTCCGCCCGCTACGCCGCCGGCCAGTACGGCAAGGTCAATGCAGGCATCGAGGGCTTCGCCCGCCTGGTCGAGCGCTTGGCGGATGCGGCCGATGTGGCCGGGCGGCGCGTTTGAGGTGGCGCCCGGCGCCTACCCGCGCTTGCTGAAGGCGCCCAGGGTCCAGTGCAGGTTCAGGCCCAGGCCGGTGCCCGCTGGACCGTCCTGGAGACGCGGGATCACGTCGGCGGTCATCAACTCGCGGATGACGCTCTCGCGCAGCCGTGCGTCCTCGATCTCTGGCAGGTACTCGGCCTGGTTCGAGGGGACCAGCAGGCCGTGCACGATGTCCTCGCTGAGCATCTCGAAGGTCCGTACCTCGGTTTCACCAGCGAAGCGGCGCTCCAGCGCGGCGACCACCTCGGCGGCCAGCGGCCGCGGCAGGATGCGCCGGTCGGCACGGCTCTGCGCCTCCCGCAGCGCTTCCTCGTCGAAGTCTGTGCGGGCGCGGCGGACCGCCTCGGCCAGCTCCACCGACGTTCCCGCCGGAAGCTCGCCCTCGCCGCCGAGCAGCTCGAGCCAGCGCTCGCGCAAGGCGCGGTTGGGGTCGTGTAGAAGGACCGCGTAGGGGCCTGCCGGACCGAGGTCTGGTGCGCTCCAGAGCAGGCGCCCGGCCGGCGAGAGCGTCTCCGCCAGGCCGTCGATGGCCCGATCCCGAGCCTTCGGCGGGATCAGGTGAAAGACCATGTTCACCATCGCGGTGTCGAAGTGGATGCCCCCGGTCGCCTCGGCCAGGTCGCGGAAGCCCCCGCCGGGGTCGCGCAGCGAGTGGAAGCGGGTCCAGGCGCATTCGCGCAGCACCTCATGGCCTTTCGCGAACCAGCTGGATGGCAGGTCGACCAAGTGCAGCTCGAGCCCGACTCCGGCGCGTCGCAGACGTTCCTCCAGGCCCCGCTCTCCGCAGGCCTTGAGCAGCTCTATCGAGGCCGTCCCGGTTCCCGCGCCGTAGTCGAGAATGCGGATCGTCTCGCCTGAGGACGCGGCCGCCAGACGCGCCTCGATCGCTTCCAGGGTGCCGCCGACGACGTAGCCGGTGGGCCCCGCCCCCCAGGCGGCCGGGAAGCGGATGTCGCCGTCGACGAAGAGAATCTCGTGCAGCGCCTCGCCGTCGGCGAGGTCGGTCCCGGGCTCCGGGGTCCAGGTGTCCTCGCGCGGAGCCCCGTCGCTTCTTTCTCCCGGCAGCGAAGCCAGCCCTTCGGCTGAGACCAGCCGGTTATGGCCGATCGAGACGAACGGGCGGTTGGAGGGGTAGCGTCGTTCGTGGTGGGCAAGCGTCGCCAGTCCGGCCGCCTGACAGCAGCGCAGGAAGGAGGCGTGATCGACCGGGTACTGAGTCGAGTAGGCCTGGTGGGCGTCGAAGGCGACGCTGTGCAGCGCACCGAGCTGCTTGCGAGCGACGACGGGGGCGACACAGTGCGCCTCGAGCACGATCATCCCGTGCCTGCGCGCGTGTCGCTCCCAGCGAGCCAGGTGGGTGATCAGATCCCGCTCGACCTCCTCGCCGGCCAGCGGGCGGCCCTCACCGTCGATGTAGACGCCGCTGGCCCAGCCGGGGGCGGGGAGAGATTGGTCGGCGCCGCGATAGGAACGCTCGTGGTCGATGAAGGAGCGGATATGGAGCCCATCCTCGATCGCCAGTCCCTGCTCGCCGAGCGAGTCGCACAGCCCGTCGGGGTCTGTTACGTCGCCGCGCAAGAGCAGCGCCGGGACGTTCGCCTCGTCGAGGCGGCGCCTCGCCTGTTCGAGTGCGGTCGCGTCGATGTCGACGCCGACCATCAGCAGGGGCGCCTCGTCGAGACGCTCACCGCGCCTGGTCCGCTGGCCGATCAGCTCATGCAGGTGGATCAGCCAGCTGCCGTTGCCGCAGCCCATCTCGGCAATGAACGCCGGCTGTGCGGAGAGCGGCTCGCGGTCGAACAGCTCGACCACGGTCGCGTCACTGTCGACGAAGTAGCGGCGGTGGGCGGCGGCGCTGATCCGCAGGTTCAGCTCGCGGTGGACGTGCCACTCGCCGCCGCCGTCCTGCGGTGGGCTGACGATGAGCTCTCCGCGGTAGAGCTCGGGCAGGCGGGCGAGCATCGGCAGGTAGGTGGCGACGCCGCCGAAGTTGAGTGCAAAGGCGCGCGCCTGCTCGCCGTCGGCGGTCCACGTCCCGGCGGCCGGATCGAGCCAGCCGAGCGCCTCGAAGAGGCGCCGCATCGCGTTCCCCGTGATGCCCTCTGGCAGGTCGGGCGCCTGCCCACCGAGGCGCTCGGCCTCGTGCAGCCAGAGCATCGTCGGCACGGTAAGACCGCCGTCGAGGTGGCCGCGGACGACGGAAGCGAGTTGCTCGCCGGCCGACGGGTCGATTCCCCAGCGCTCCCGGGCCGACTCGACCAGGGCGGCGAAACGGTCCCCCTGCGCTTCGCTCCAGGGCCTCGTCCAAGCGTCGTCTCCGGCCCCGCCGAAGCCTTGGAGCAGCTCGCCCAGGGCGACATAGTGGCGCCGCGCGGCGGCGGCGACGCGGCCATTCTCGGTCCAGCGCAACACCGAAGTGCTTGCGTCGAGCGTCGCCTCCTCGGCCAGCCAGCCGGTCGAGGCGAGGCAGTGGAGCGCGATCCGCAGCGCTCCGAACCCCGCCTCGTCCAATCCTGGATAGAGCTCGGACAGAGGGCGCTCGTCGGTCAGCGAGGGCTCAAGGATCCCCAGCTCGTCGAGCGCCTTCATCGTCGCGCAGAGGACGACCCCGTCCTGGGAGAGGAACATCGTCCGCCGCATCGCGCCGCGGGCGCCTGTCACCCCGCTTCTCCCGACCCCGTCGTCTGCGCTCGCCGGCGTGAACGCACCACTTCGCGCAGCGTCCTGTACTTCAGTTTCATCACCGGTCGCTCGACAACGTAGTAGCTGAGCGCCGCGAGCGGCAGGGTTGCCAGAGAGCCCAGGATGAGCACCGTCCAGTAGCCCTCGTCTGCCCCCGGATAGCCGAGCAGGACCGCGATCGTCACGTTCCAGAGCAGCAGTCCGTAGGAGATCAGGCCCACCCACATCAGCATGGGGTGGCCGACGATCCTGGCTGGGACCCCGCGGTTGGGATTGCCGAACGCGACCGGGATGAAGAGCAGCACCGCCCCGATGCCCTGGACGAGGTTGAGCGTGTTGTATTCCCAACCATCCCGAAACGGGGCGATGATGAACGGGGCGGGGAAGAAGACGAACACGGTGAACAGGTAGATCGCCAGCCCGGCAGCCCAGCAGAGGCCGGGGTGGGCGACCAGCCCTCGGGCGAGCCGCGCGACCCGCGGCAGCTCGCGCTTCCAGTCGACGATCGAGATCACCGCGAGGGCCAGGCCGAGGGAGAACCAGAAAAAGTGTCCCAGGGCGCTGAATCTGAACCATTCGAAGCTGCGTAGCTCAAACGGCGGACCGCCGAGGAGCAACGAACCGAGCCCGAGCACGGCGAGTATCGTCAGCTCGACCTTGACCCAGCTGCGCGTCGCCCGTCCCCGCGCCAGCAGGCCGGTTAGGGCGGCGTAGAAGGGCAGTAGCACGTAGAACGTCATGTCGACTCCCAGCGTCCACGACTGGGGGAGCCCACAGAAGAATTCCTTGTCGGGTGGACACACGTCGTGCAGGCCCAGGTCGAGGAAATCGGTGAGGCTGAAGAAGGCCCACCAGTGCTCGCTGAAGACGCCATAGAGCCCGACTGAGATCGTGAATCCGGCCAGCGCGACCCAGTAGGCCGGATAGAGGCGGATGAAGCGGCGGCGCGCGTAGTCGCCCACCCGCGGCGGCGCCGGCCCACCCGTGCGGTGGGCGATCATCGGCCGGTAAAGCAGAAAGGCGGAGAGCAGGAAGAAGAGTGCGACCAGCCCGTCCATCCGCACCATCGCGCGGTTGGGGAGACTTTCGGTGAAGCCGCCGAAGCCACCGGTGAAGAACCAGGCGTGACCGACGATGATCGCGATTGCGGGGATGCCCCGCATGCCGACGGTGAGCGGAAAGCGTGGGTGGTGCGGTGGCGGCGCTACGACATCCGGGACCGCACCGCCTCGGGTGCTTGCGCGATCGCCGTCCATGCGGTCAGCTGGCAAGCGCGCGGGTCAGAACACGGGTGAAGTCGATGGCGCAAGCGTGCAGCCCGGCTTCCTGCGCCGCTTCGCGCTGCTCGGCCGCGACCGTTGCCATCAGGTTTTCGTAGCCGCGAGCGAGGGTGCTGGCTTCGGCGTCGCCAGCGGCGTACCGTTCGCCGGTTCGCACCCGTTCGTGCGCGAGCACGAAGATCGGTTCGAAGAGCCTTGCGTAGAGCAGTAGGGCTGGATCCCCGGAGGACTTGGCGAGCAGCTGCTGGCGGCGGGCGAAGCCTTCAAGCAGCACGAGGCTCGGCCGGACTATCCGCGCCGTCGTCTCCACCGGAACCGGCGCTCCGGCGAAGGAGCGCCTCCCGAGCCGGATCACCTGGCGCCGCAGTCGCTCGCAGTTGGCTTCCGCCTTGGCAACGGTTGCCGGGCTTGCTGCGGCCGCCATCGTGTTGTCGGCCCCGCCCGCGCCGCTGCCGCAGCCGGAGATCGCCAGCCCGAGGACGATCGCGGCGGTTGCGCCGTAGCCACCTCGCTTCACGCCGGCACCCCATCGACGGGCACGTTCCGTCCCCTGTCCGGCAAGCGATCCCACAGCGTGATCAAGCCGATGCCGGCGAGCATCAGCATGAAGGGATCGATCGGAAGCCGATACCGAGGCAGGCCGGCGATCGGCAGCGTGACGACGGCCAGCGCGAAGGGCACCAGCCAGAGGAAGAGCGGCCCCTTGGGCACCCTTTGCCCGCCGCTCATTCGGTTGCTCCAAGGCCCGAGCATCCCGAGCAAGCCGACCACGGCGAGCAGGACGGCGATGCCGAGGCCGATGCGCTCAGCGGGCGGAAGCTCGCTGCCGATGCCCCGGTCGTAGACCCCGGCGCCGCGCAGATCGGTGACCGAGCCACCTTCGATCTCGAAGAGGCGCAGGAGGTTCCAGGCAGCGGTTTCGGCAACATAGCTGGGATGTTCCCACGCGAAGGCGCGGGCGTCCTTCCTCAGTCTCGCGTCGACCGCCGCCTCGTCGATTCCGGCCGTTTCGAAGAGCGGCCGGAAGCGGGGAACGATCTGCGGGTCGATCCATGCCCCCGGTCTTGCGCCGCGTTCGCGCGCAACCTCATTGTAGGTGCCTGCGGAAGCGATTCCGGCGCTCGTCGTGACCGGAACGATGCGTCCGAACTCGACCACGTCGCGTACCAGCCAGGGCACCGTCATCGCCACGGCGCAGATCAGGCAGAGCGACGGAGCCGCCAGCGAACGTCGGCTCAACAGCGGGCGCCTGACCCAGACGCCGACGAGAATCGGTGCTAGAAGGGCGAGGCCGGTCGGGCGCGTCAGCACCGCCAGCCCGCAGACCGCTCCCGCCGCCGCCGCCCAGCGGAGCAGGCCGCCGGAACGCCGCATTTCCAGCACGCAGAGAATCGCCGCCAGCTCGAGCGCGACGAAGAGGGACTCTGAAACGAGGTCGCGACTGAGCAGAACGAGCGGGGGGAAGACGGCGGCCAGCCCGGCGGCGGCAAGAGCGGTTTGGCGTCCCCAGATGCGCTTGGTGACTAGAAAGAGCAGAAGCACGATGGCTGCCCCAAGCACCGCGTTCGACAGCCGCCCGGCCAGGGTACTGTCTGAGGTCAGCCCGTAGACACTGCCGAGCAGGAATGGGTAGGCTGGCCCCCTGACCGCCGTCGGACCGCCCTGGAGCAGATACCCGGAGGGCGGGTAGCCGTCACCCGCCGCTATCGAGCGCGCGATGTAGTCGTACTCGAGGGCGTCGTTGGCCGGGTGGTACCCGGTGTCGGCAGCGACCACGGCGATCCTCGCGGCGAGCGCCACCAGGACGATCGCCGTCAGTGCGAAATGCCCCCTGCGGGACGTCGAGGGAGTTCCGGTGTCCTTCGCCTTTGAAAAGGGGCCTCCGCTATAGGAGGCCCCTTGGTGAAGGTTGAGTCCTAGTTCGACCTTATTTCCCTCCGCACATCGCCTCCGCGGTGATCGACCAGGTGGCGGTCTGACCTTCGTTGGTGGCGCCTTCGACGAACCACCCTTGGCTGTAGATCGCCTGTGGGTTGGAGGTGACGAGGTGGACTTTCTTCGGTTCAGCGGCGTTGATGAACGCACCGCCGCCGAGCACCACGGTTCCGGCGGGGCAAGTGACGCTTGCTTCCTTTTCCGCGGTGGTGTCGTTTGCCGACGCGGTGCCCAGGGCGAGCGAGGAGGTTTTCAGTCGCGTGTTCGCGTTCGCTTCCGCGGCTTCGGCGGCGGCTTTCGCGCTGTCGGCCGTGCTCTGTGCGGCTGCGGCTGCGGTTTTGGCTCCGTCGGCCGTGCTTTTCGCGGCTGCGGCTGCGGCCTTGGCTTCGTCGGCTGCGGTTTTGGCTTTTTTCGTTTCGCCCTGGACCGTCGTGGCGAGCGACTGAGCGCCGTTTGCCGTGGACTGAGCGCCGTTTGCCGCATTGAGCGCGTTATTCGCGGTCTTCTGCGCGCTCTTCGCCTTCTTCAGCGCCTTGTTCGCGGTCGACTTGACGCTGGCCGAGATGCTGGCCACCGGGTTGGAGGGACCACCTAGCGCGGGTACCGCGAGCGCTAGCGCCAAGACCACGCTCAAACCTAGGACCGTGTACCGCTTCTTCATCTGCTCTCCTCGCCCGGGGAATCGTCGAATGACTGTGCGCATTGGATCATATGGGGTCGGCCAGTTCAAGCGGTCAACCCTTGTCCGGCCGAAATTCGATCCGGGCCGCGGCGCATTCGGAGAGGCCAAGCGCGCCGACGGCGTTCTCTACTTCGGCGCTGGCCGCTTCTGCCCTTTGTGCGCCGGTGAGGATCACGGCGCGGGCTTCCTCTTCGCTCTTCCGCGCCAAGCCGCCCGCTTCGATCTCCATTTCGCGCAGGGCTTCATCGAGCGCTGCGACCTCGCCGACCCGGTCAGGCGGCGGTTTGAGTTCATCGAGCTGTTCGCGCCAGCGGACGACGATCGGCACCAGCCGCCGGGCGAAATCTCCGCTGCCGTCGTTTGCAGCCTCGACGATCTGGCGCTTCGCGTTGAGGCAGATTCCCTCTGCCGAGAGCGTGTAGCCGTCCCGTGGTATCGATTCTTCGTCGGGCGAGATCGTGAGGAAGGCAACGACGGCGACGGCGATTGCGATTGCGGTAAGCATGGTGATGACGCGCGTTTTGCGCTCCGCGCCGATCAGGCGCGAGAGTCCCTGGCTCTTCGCCCCGGTCTCGCCCGCCCGCCTCGAGTCCCTGAGCGTCGCTCCGCAGGAGGCGCAGAAGCGATCCTGCGGCTCGTTCGGACTTCCACACCGTGGGCAGTACACAGGGCCAAGCTATCAGCGAACCCGAGCGTGGCTTTGGGTACATTCTCCTTGTGAGGATCGCCCCCCAACCCCGACCCCGGCGTCGCGTCAAGTGGCTGCTGCCGATCGCGGCACTCGCGCTGAGCGCCGCCGCCTACGGTTGCGGCTCCACCGGGGACGAAGGCCCGGTGACGCCCGCCGCGCCGCCGAGCACCGTCACCGGTCCCGCGGACGCCTCTGTCCCGCCCGGCGCCGAGGGTCACAGCGGCCGGCCGGCCGAGGGGTCGAAGGGAGGGGTCGCGGCCAAGGGGACCGCTACGAGCTCACCGCGCGGGAAGCAGGACGGCAAGGGCTCGGGAGGCAGCCACGGCGGCGGTGCGGACTCACCGCCCGAGACCGCGGATAGGATACCCAGGGGCGGCGGCCGCACCGCGAGCTCGAACTCCGGCCGTTGTCCCTCTGGGGTGTCCCGGTCGGAATGCGAACTGATCGCCGAACAGGTAAGCGACACGCCGTCCTTCTCGGTTTCGTCGGTCGAAGACTGTGTCAAGGCGATTGGAAAAGAAGGGTGCGAACGGCTGCTCGAAGCCGAGAGCGCCTCGAAGGGCGGCAATCCCCCGATTGACGTTAATGAGTGCCTGAAGACCCCGACGCCGCGCTGCGAAGCGGCCCTGCGGCCGATCCTCGAAGCCGAACAGGCAGCCTCGAACGCCAAGAAGTGATCGACCTGCTGGAGGTGACGGCGCAGCCCGGCGAGCTGCCGAAGAAGATGGCCGCATGGGTCCTACGCCCCGAGCGCGAGGGGGACCTGGCGACCGCTTACGAGATCGAGGAGGTCGACGTTCCCGAGCCAGGGCCGTTCGAGGTCATCGTCAGGGTGATGGCGGCGGGCCTCAACTTCAATGGCATCTGGGCGGCGCTGGCCGATCCGATCTCGGTCTTCCCCTATGGCGACCACCCCAGGTGGGGCCATCACATCGGCGGCTCGGACGCGTCGGGGATCGTCTGGAAGGTCGGCGCGGGGGTCGAGCGCTGGAAGCCCGGCGACGAGGTCGTGATCCACGCCAACCAGGCGTCCTACGAGGATCCGGAGGTGCATGGACTGGATCCGCTCGCCGCGCCCAGCCAGCTCGGCTACGGTTACCAGACGACCTGGGGGACGTTCGCCCAGTTCTGCAAGGTCCAGGCGCAGCAACTCCTGCCCAAGCCCCAGGCCCTCTCCTGGGTCGACGCCTCCGCCTATGGCGTCACCCACTTCACCTCATACCGGATGCTGATCAAGCAGTGCGATCTGCAGGCCGGGCAGAACGTTCTGATCTGGGGAGCGGCCGGGGGCCTCGGCGTCTTTGCCACCCAGATCTGCCGCGCGGCGGGCGCCAACGCGGTCGGGGTCGTCTCCTCGGCGGAGAAAGGCCGGGTGGTCGAGCGCCTGGGCGCCGTCGGTCACATCGACCGCAGCGAGTTTGCGGCGATGGTCCGCCGCGGGGGCGAGAGCGCAGCGGAGGAGCGCGAGCGGGTGGCAGCGATGCGGGGGTTCGCCAAGCGGGTCAAGGAGATCCTCGGCGACGCCCCCGACATCGTCTTCGAACACGTCGGCAAGGAGGCCTTCCCGACTTCGGTGTTCACCGTCAAGCCCTTTGGCAAGGTGGTTACCTGCGGCGCGACCACCGGCTACCAGCTCGACTTCAATGTCCGCTACCTATGGATGCGCCAGAAGCAGATCATCGGCTCGCACGCCTTCAACGCCTACGAGTGCTGGCGGGCGAACGAATTGATTGCCGCGGGTAAGATCCGCCCGGTGATGTGGCGGGCGTTCGGCTTCGACCGGCTGCCGGAGGCGCACGGGCTGATGGACGCGAACCGGCACATCGGCAAGATCGCCCTGCTGGTCGGCGCCGAGGATGTCGAGGCCGGAAAGACCGCGGACGGCCCGGGCGCGCTCTGGGTCGGGGATGAGTAGGGCGTGGACGACGCGGTTGGCCGGTGAGCTGCTGCGGCTGGTGTGGCGCGGCGATCCCCGCTCACGCGGCGCGGCGCGAGCACCGGGTTCGTTGCGTGCGGTGCGGGACCTGGTCGACCGAGCCGATGCCGGACGAGGAGGCACTCGAGCGAGCCTACGGAGGCTGGTATCGGCCTGAGAGCGGCCGCTTCACGGGCATCGGCGATTCGCTCCTGCGGCGGTTTCGCGGTCGCCTTGCCCGCCGCCTTGACCGGATCGCCCCGCCCGGCCCGATCCTCGACGTCGGCGCGGGTGACGGCGCCCTGCTCGACGCTTTGCGATCGCATGGACGCTCGGCGGTCGGCATCGACCGGCACTCCTCCCATCCCGAGGTGAGAGACGAAGGGTTGGATCAAGTCGGGGGGCGGTGGGCGGGGGTGGTCTTCTGGCACAGCCTCGAGCATCTACCCTGCGCGGGTGATTCGCTTGATCGCGCAGTCTCGTCGCTGGAGCCTCGGGGCGTGGTCGTAATCGCGATGCCGAATCTCGCCAGCCTGCAGGCAGCCGTGTTCGGCGACGCTTGGTTCGCAATCGACTACCCCCGCCACCTCGTCCACGTTCCGGCGACCGTGTTGCTGGCCCGGCTCCGTCGGCTCGGCCTGAGGGTCGACCGGGTCAGTTACCTGCGTGGCGGCCAGGTGGTGTTCGGCTGGCTGTACGGCCTGGTCGGCCGCCTGCCGGGACGCCCCGATCTCTACGATGCGATCCGCAGGCCGGAGGCGCGACGGAGCTCGATGTGCGGCTCCCGGCGGATCGTCCCGCTAGCGGCCGCGCTGTTGCTGCTTCCGGTGGCCTGGCTGGGCGCCGCGCTCGAGCTTGCGCTAGGGCGGGGCGGGTCCGTATACGTCGAGGCGCGGCGTGTCTGAGCGCGCCGGTCGAGGGGTGACGGTGGTCATGCCGGCGCTCAACGCAGCGCGGACGATCGCGCCGATGATCGAAGCGATTCCCCGCGACTGGGTCGACGAGGTCGTGGTGGTCGACGACGGCTCGACCGACGCAACGGCCGAGGTAGCCCGCCGGCTGGAGGCGCGGGTCGTCTGGCATCCGCACAACGTCGGCTATGGAGCCAACCAGAAGACCTGCTATCTCGACGTCCTGCAGCGCGACGCCGAGGTGGTCGTGATGCTCCACCCCGACGGCCAGTATGAGCCGGGGTTGATCCCAGACCTGATCCGACCGATCCTCGCTGGCGAGGCGGATCTAGTCCTCGGCTCACGGCTGGCCCAGCCGGGGGCGGCCAGCAAGAACGGGATGCCGCGCTACAAGATCGTCGCCAACCGGCTTCTGACCAGCATTGAGAATCGCGTGCTCGGCACCGATCTGACCGATCTGCATACCGGGTACCGTGCGTACTCGCGGCGTTTGCTGCTCGGCGTACCGTTCCTGCGCAACGCCGCCGACTTCAGCTTCGATTCGGAGATGTTGATGCAGGCCTCGGCGCTGGGTTACCGGATCGTCGAGGTTCCCGCTTCGAGCCGCTACTGCGCGGACGCGTCGTCGATCTCATTTGCGCCCGCATCCATATATGGACTGAAGACGCTCTGGGCGGCATTCCGCCTGGTTCTCCACCGGCGGGGGATCTGGCGCTCACGTAAGTACGTTGGTTGAGCCACGCGTCACCGGCGAGCGGGTGAGCACCTCGGCGGGGGGGTTCAACCCGATCTGGCAGCGTCACGTCGCCGCCTACTCACTCTGCGCACCGCTCCTGCCAGATGGTCGCGTGCTTGATCTCGGCTGTGGCGTCGGACACAGTTATGAAGCGCTCGCTCCGCGGGTGACTGTTGGCCTGGACGTCGACCCTGATGTCCTGAGCGGCCAGCGCCGCGAAACGCGGGTTGGCGACATGCGCGCGCTCCCCTTCGCGGATGGTGACTTCGACGCGACGATCTCGGTGCAGGCGATCGAGCACGTGCCGGATCCTGAGCGGGCCCTTGCCGAGGCGCGCCGGGTCGTCCGTCCGGGCGGCGTCGCGGTGTTCGTCACCCCGAATCGTCTTACCTTCAGTCCCTTGGGGGAGATCGTCGACCCCTATCACCACGTCGAGTTCTCAGCCGCCGAGCTGCGTTCGGCATGCGAGGCGGAGTTCGAGCGTGTCGAGTTGCACGGCCTCTTTGGCTCGAGCCGCTATCTCGAGCTGGTGGCCGCCGAGCGCGGCGGGCTCGAGCGACTCCTGCGCCTCGACCCGTTACGAATGCGCAGGCTGGTGCCGCGCGCAATGCGGAAGCGTCTCTATGACCTGGGCCTGCGTCGCGCCCGCCGCGCGAGCGATCCGCCCGCCGCCGCGATCGGCCCCGCCGACTTCACCCTGCGAGAGGCGCCGCTGGAGGAGGCACTCGACCTCGTCGCGGTTTGCCTCAATGGCTGATCCGGCGCATTCACACCAGCAGTTCCGCCGAGCGGGTGACGCAGGGAATTTGGCTCAGCCAACCAGTGCGGCAATCGCTCGCTCGTCGGCGGGATCGATTCGCTCCAGGCTCCCGATTCCGTCGAAGGCTCGATCCGTGGCGAGGATCGCGTCGATGCCGCGGTTGATCGCCAGCGCTGCGAATACGGCATCCTGGGCATCGAGGCTCTCGTGAGTCTCGAAGAGGTCGATTCCCCGTTGTACGTCGTTGGGCTCGACCGGATGCCACCAGGCGAGCTTTGCGACGCTTCGCGCAGCTTTTGCCGCACCCAACCGATCGCCGGTTCGCCGCGCTCTCTGGTGCGTGAACTCCTGGAGCAGGTCGACGCTGGCCTCGCCCTGAAGATCGCCCATAGTCGCTAGGCGCGCGATCTCACGACACGGCTCTCTATACGGATGCTCTCTGCCGAGCGCATAGATGAAGATCGAGGTGTCGTAGAGGAAGCGCCTCAAGCACCCGGCCACCTACTCGACCGAGCATCACGCAGTTCCCGCTTCTGATCCTCCCAATCTGGCTCGAACCCCTCTCCGGGAGGAGGCGGCATGGCAAGCAGTTCTTGACCCGCACGTTCGCGCTCTGCATCGCGCCCTTTGCCAGGGAACTCTCGGTCGATCGCCCGACGGACGAGCTCGCCAACGGGCGCGCCGATCCGCTCGGATTCGCGGGCTAGGCGCTCGAAGCGCTCGTCGTCGACCAGTACCTGGAGGCGGCGATTGAGCATGTGTATACCTTAACAGCAGGCATGCACATACCTGCTCAGATCGGTCGCGGAGCGTGCCTGGGCTCCAGCTCGCCGGCCGCTTCGGCTTCGGCGCGCTTGGACCAGCGATTGAGCTCGCGGCGGGCGAGGACCATCTTGTGGACCTCGTCGGGGCCGTCGGCGAGGCGCAGCATGCGGCTGAAGCGCCAGAGGGCGGCGAGGGGGGTGTCGTCGGTCATTCCCAGCGAGCCGTGGATCTGGATCGCCCGGTCGAGAACCTCCATCACCATGTTCGCGGCGACGATCTTGATCGCCGAGATCGATTGGCGCGCGGCGCGCTTGCCCTCGGTGTCCATCTTCCACGCCGCGTACATGGTCAGCAGGCGGGCCTGGTCGATTTCCATGCGCGAGGTGGCGATCGCCTCCTGCACGAACTGCTTGTCGGCCAGCGGGCCGCCGAAGGCCTGGCGCTCGTTGGCACGCCGGCACATCATCTCGTGCGCCCGCTCCGCCGTCCCGATCGCCCGCATGCAGTGGTGGATGCGGCCCGGCCCGAGCCGGTCCTGGGCGATCGCGAAGCCCTTGCCCTCCTCGCCGAGCAGGTTGGCGACCGGCACCCGGCACCCTTCGTAGCGGATCTCGCAGTGGCCGGGGCCCTTGTCGTGGCCCATCACCGAGATCGGTCGCACGAGGTTGAAGCCAGGCGTGTCGGTCGGCACGCAGATCATCGAGGCGCGCGCGTAGGGAGGCGCCTCGGGGTCGGTGACCACCATCGCAATCGCCAGGTCGGCGCCGACCGCGCCGGAGGTGAACCACTTGTGGCCGTCGATCACCCACTCATCGCCGTCGCGCACTGCACGCGCCCGCAGCAGGGTTGGGTCCGAGCCGGAGACCTCGGGCTCGGTCATCGAGAAACACGATCGGATCCGTCCCTCCAAAAGCGGCTCCAGCCATTCCTCTTTTTGTTGATTCGAGCCGTGCTCGGCGAGGATCTCCATGTTGCCGGTGTCCGGCGCCGAGCAGTTAAAGGCCATCGGCGCCGCCGCCGGGCTGCGTCCCATCTCCTCGCAGAGCAGGCCGTACTCCCAGTTGCTCAGCCCGGGGCCGAAACGCTCGTCGGGCATGAAGAGGTTCCAGAGTCCCGCCGACTTGGCTCGCTCGCGGATCTCGACCAGGACCTTCGGATAGGGGACGCCGCTCGCCACTTCGGCGTCGAGCCCCTCCATGATCTGCCGCTCCTGCGGGTAGACCTGCTCGTCCATGAAGTCGAGGATGCGCTCGCGCAGCGTCTCGACCTGGGGGCTGGGCTTGAAGTCCATCGGTAGTGCGTCCTCTCCTCGGTTCCGGTCGGGGAACGGTACCGGGGCGGTGCTCAGCGGCGGGTATAGCGGGCGAAGAGCTCGCCGTCCTCCTCCAGCAGCCATGCCAGCTCGAGCGGCGCCAAACCCGGCAGATCGCCCTCGAGGATGCGCGGCGCGATGCCGCCGACCAGCTTCGGCGCGATCGTCAGGAAGAGGTCGTCGACGAGGCCGGCGGCCTGCAGGGCGCCGTGAAGCGTCGGCCCGCCCTCGCACAGCAGTGCGTTCACACCTTCCTCACGCAGGGAGCGCAGGAGGGCCGGCAGGTCCGCTTTGCCCCGCGGCCCGCTCTCGACCACGATGAGCCGCCTGCCAATGTCGCCGTAGCGCTCGGCCCGCATCGTGCCGGCGCCGATCATCACCGCGTCGAAGCGAGTGCGCAGCCCGACCAGCATCGCGGTGTCGTCGTCCGAGCCGATCGGCCCCGAGACTCCGCCGATCGCCGCCCGCCCGTCGACCGTGGCGGCGAAGTTCATCGCCACATATGGGCGATCGTCGGGCGGCTGCTCCCAGGGACGGAATGCTTCGAGCTGCTCCTCTACAGTCGTTGGGCCGGGATCGGGGGTCAAGCGCTGCATCGGCCGGAGCCTAGTGCGGTCGTCATTTGTTGCGCATGGAGATACAAACGACGACCGCGGTCGTTTGGCGGCTCAGGAGTAGTCGTGCCAGCCGGCGAATTCGCGGCCGGTGAACTCCTGCAGCCCCGCGACGTCGGCACTGAAGCGGCCACGGACCGTCTCGAAGAGGTCGTCGGGGAGCTTCGGCTTCGGCGCCGGCGGCTTCTCCGGATCGTGGACGACCTTCTCGACGATCCAGCGCAGCGACTCGGGCAGGCGGTCGAAGTTGCGATCGAAGGAGCGCAGGCCCGGCAGTTTCACCAGCTTCTCCATCACCTGGTATTTGTCGCCCTGCTTGGCGCTCGACTTCTCCCACTCGCGGTCGAATTGCTCCGAGGTGAAGGTCTCGTCGACGCCGGCGAAGCGGAACGCCTTGCGCATCGTCTCTTCGCGTTCGGACTGCAGCTCCTCCTGCGTGATCACCTCGATCTGCGAGCGGTCGAACAGCTCGAGATAGGGCTGCATCTGCAGCCAGTACATCGACCGCTGGATGTAGGAGGAATCGGGCTCCGACAGGGTCGGGACGAGCTCGCGGGTCTCGTAGCCGGCGCCGGTCGCGTGCACCCAGTGGGAGAGGATGCGCTTGATCGGGTCGCGGACCATGTAGAGCAGGCGGGCATCGGGGCAATGCTCCTTGATCCGCTCCGGCACGCTCTGGAAGCGCGGCAGGTTGGTGTAGTGGGGCGAGGACTCGCCGCGCACCTTGAAGCGATCGTCGAAGCGGCTCGCGTACCAGTCGAGGCCGAGGTCCCAGTTGAGCTCCTCGACGAAGAAGTTGAGCTCCTTCGGCTTCGACATATGGATCTGCGGATGCAGGCCGAGGTAGTGGTGGATGCTCGTCGTGCCGCACTTCAAGCCGCCGATGATGATCAGGTTGGGCAGCTCGGCGTGCCGCTTGCGGCGGCGCCGGAAGCGGCTGCCACGGTCGCCGCTGAAGCGCTCGCGGGCACGCGCACACATCGCCTCGTCGGCGGGATCGCGGGGGGCTGCGGGCATGGTCGGAGTCGTCCTGGGCTCTGACACGAGCGGGCTAGTCTAGCTGTCACTGTCATCGTCGGCCCACGGTCGACGGCGACGTCCGATCGAGGCGGTTGGTTCTCGGGAAGGCGGCGAGCTGACTCCTGGTCTGGCTGTCGACCCAATGGTCTGACCTCCATCGGTTGTGTCGCTCGCCGCCCCCCGA
>DATHEA010000011.1:0-10223 GCA_035318745.1 Solirubrobacterales bacterium | reverse complement strand
GGGTGAGCACGAAGACCGGCGCGTGGTAGGGCGGCTCGGAGCCCCACCATCCATCCCAGTCCTCATCCCACTCGCCGCGGATCGGCCCGAACATGTTGCGGCCCATGACGTAGGCCCCGCGCGGTCGCATGAGCCAGCCCTTTGCCGTCGCGTCGGCGTCGTTCGCGCGCTCGTCGCCGAGGTGCCAGCTATGGACCTCCCTGCCGCGCTTCCCCAGCGGATTCTCCCGGCTCTGGTCCGGCCCGGCGACGAAGCCGTCGAGCGAGATCGACATGTGGCAGGTGGTGTCCGGCACTGGCGTCCTCCAAGTAATTGCGATTTGCAAGCGCCGGCACCGTACCGCACGGGAAAGGTGGTGCTGGGCTGGCCGGACGGCGATGCCATAACTGCGATCTTCGAGCGCTACCCCTCCTGATCGGTGGCCCCCCGGCGGCCCCCTCGGATTTCAGCCGCTCGTGCGCCACGAGCGGCTGAATTGCGGCTAATCCCCCTTGATCGGCCAGAATCCGCGGGTCGGGCGCGGTCTCTGGCGAGTGGCTTCATACCTGCAAATCAGCTACTTCTAGGGCATCCGTCTCCCTGATCGCACCCAGGAGGTCGGCGGTTCGAATCCGCCTAGCTCCATCTGCAAGGCGCGAGCTTTCGCTTGACCGCGGCAGCGGTGGACGCGCTCGGCTAGTCAACTCCAAGTCAACTTTCGGCTTCGCGACGCCTGTTGCAGGCGTCTACGGGACCTCGGGAGCAACCGGTTCCAAACCAACCTGTCTTGCGTAGACGGCCCAGTCGGCGTAGGTGTCCTTGCGCGTCACGACGCCGTCCGCTGCGGCGATCACGTCAACGCCGTCGCAGGCGAACGGCTTGCAGGGCAGCGATCGCCTCGCGTACCGCGGCGGAGCCGGTCGCTGGCTCACCGTCGTCGCCGTGAACCTGAAAGACGCTGTCTTCACTGTGCAGAGCCATGATCGCGTCGAGATCGTGCTCGCCCCATGCGGTCGCGTACTCGAGTGCCAACTCTTGGATCTCCACGTCGCTCCTTTGTACGGTGCTGGACCAGTGTTTCGCTCTTGCCGCACCCCAGCGCCAGCGTACACCGACGAGATGAGTCGGCAAAAGAGGAGGATGTAAGGGCCTCGCCCGGCATGGCGGAGAATGCCTGGCGCGGCTCACTCGACTGATCAGGTCTTCGAGTCCTCCCGAAGGTCCGCAGGGAACTCCGTGCGACCCGCTATTTCGAGCTTCTGGTAGACGTGGCGCAGGTGGGTCTCAATCGTCTTGGTCGTCACGAAAAGGCTTTGGGCGATCTCCCGGTTGGTCATCCCTCGGGAGGCCATTCGGGCGACCCGCAGCTCGCTCGGCGTCAGCGCCTCGATGCCGCTGAGGCGAGCGCTCCGTGGCCTCGCTCCAGTTGCCGCCAGCTCGGTACGCGCTCGCTCCTCCAGCGAAGCCGCCCCGCAGCGGTGGGCCATGTCGAGCCCTTCGCGCAGTGGCTCCCGAGCATCCTTGCGTCGGTTGCCGCGACGCAGGGCGGCGCCGAGGTCGACGAGCGCTTTTGCATGTTGGAGTCGTGCCCTGGTCCCCGCCAGGATCTCGACCGCTTCGCATAGGTTCTCAACGCCGTCGACGCCGCCGATCACACCCTGGACGCGGAGCGCGACGCCGATCCCGCGTCGGCCACCGGCTTCTCGGGCGATGCCGACGGCCTCCTCGGCCAGCCCCCCGGCCTTCTTTCGGTTTCCGAGCACCGCTTCGGTCATTGCGAGGCCGGTTTTCCAGCCCAGGGCCTCCAGGTTGGCATATGGAAGCCAGGAGATGCGCTCGCCGGCAGCGATGAAATCGCGGCGTGCTGCCTCGTGCTCACCAATCGCGCTGCGCAGTTCCCCCCAGGCGCAATGGGTGAAAGCACCGTGCAGGCCCGGTCCGGCGTCGCGTCGGGGATGATCGCTGACGAGCTTCTGGGCAGCGACGTGGTCGCCGCGCTCGACGAGAGTCAGGAGCAGCGTCCGCTGCCAGGTGTCCCCGAACAGCGGTACCCCGAGCGGAAGAGCGAGCTCGAAAGCCATTTCGGCGTCGGCCTGAGCCCGGGTCAGGTCGCCGTCGAGGAATCGGCAGAGGGCGCGCATCCCGAAGTCGGCGGTAACCGCATTCATGTTGCGCCGACGAGCGGCATCGGTCGCCGTGTCGAAGAATCCCTCAACCTCATCGCCGCAATCCGTCAGTACGAGGGTAACGGCGGCCCGAGTCGGCGGAAAGCCCGACATCGCATCCTCGCGGAAGCTGTTGAGATCGCCGATCGCGCCGCGGGCGATGCGCTCGGCGCGATCGATACGACCGAGCCCGAGCGCCTCGAGGATAGAGGCGACCTCCAGAAACCTCCGCGCCTCGAAGGAATTCACTGTCAGAGCCTCGTCGACCGCTGGAGCTAGTTGGTCCGGGACGCCTTCACGGACCCAGGCGCTTAGCTCGAGCGACTCTGCCCGCAAGCGCAGCCTGAGCAGGGGACTCGATCCGCCGAGCTCGGCGATCGACTGGTCCAGCAACGAGATGGCCTCCTCTTCCCTGCCCCGATAGATCAGCGATATCCCGAGAACCGCGGCGATCTCCGCCCGCACGATGCTGTCCTCGGTGCTCGAACGCAGAGCGAGCAGGGTCTCCACCCCGCCGGCGTCGGCAGCCCGCAGCTGCGCCACGCCAAACTCCAGCTCGACCGCGGCCCGCTCGTTCTCCGGCGGTGGCTCGCGCCGGGCACGCCGCAACAGCTCGACCGCGGACTCGGGCGCCCCTCGAGCGCTCGCCTCGCGCGCGGCCCCGCGCAGCACCTCGACCACCGACGCATCCGTCGCGGGCGGCGCCAGCAGCAGGTGCGCGGCGACCGAGTCCACCGAACTGCCGATGGCGCTCAATCTCCTCGCCGCCTCTGCATGAAGCTGAGCGCGCGTGGGCTCGGGCATGTCCGTATACACAGCGCTCCTCACCAGCGGGTGGACAAACCCGAGCGGACGTCCGTCAGAGAGGAGACGTGAGCCGATCAGCCGCGAACAGGCCGCGGCCGATTCCTTCGCACCCAAGCCGGCGAGAATGGCGACGTGCTCGGGGTCCGCATTCGGCTCGAGGATCGCGACCGCCCGCGCGGCCCTAACCGCGGCCTCGCCGAGCCGGGAGAGGCGGATCAGGATCGAGCGACCGACGCCGGCGGCGGCGATTCCCTCCAGCCGATCCGCGTTCTCATCCGACGGCGAGATCTGCTCGGCCGCCAGCGCGCGCAACAGCTCGACGACGAGGAAGGGGTTGCCGGCGCTGGCCCGGTGGCAGGCGGCCCCGAAGCTCGTCGAAGGTGCCTCGCCAAGCTCCTTCCCCGCCAGGGCCGAAGTGGCCGCCTCGGTCAGGGGCGCCGGCACGATCAACCGAACGCCGGGCTCGCGGTGAAGCTCGTCGAGCAGGGACTGCTGCGGTCCCGGCTCGCCCGATCTGATGGCGACGGCGAGAGCCACGCGCAGGCCCTCGATGCGACGGGCAAAGTAGGCGATGGCACGCAGCGAGGCGAGGTCCGCCCACTGGGCATCGTCGACCAGGAGGACCAGCAGCTCGGAACCGGCGAGGTCGGCGAGAATCCAGTAGAGGCCGTGCTGCATCGCGAAGGGCTCGCTTGCAGCCTTGGCGGCGACGTCATCGTCGAAGATCGGCGCGGCAAGAGCCGCGGTGCCGGTTAGCAACTCGGCCCGGCGGGTCTCGTCGGCCAAGGGCGGCTCGAGGAGCTGGCGCACCACGCCATAGGTGAAGTCGCGCTCGTACTCGCCGCCGCGCGCCCGCAGAACGAGTGCCCTCCTCTCATTCCCCATGCGACCGATCTCGTCGAGCAGGGAGGTCTTGCCCGCCCCCGCCTCGGCCTCGATCAGCAGCAGCCCACCCGCGCCGGCCGCGGCTTCGCCGAGAGTCCGCTCGATCGTGGCAAGCTCCCCCTTCCTCTCCAGCAGTGCGCTCGTCGCCGGCATCGGTGCTCAGGCCGATCCTACGCAATGAACCCTGATACTCAGCCGACCAGGATCTCGCTCCCGACGCCCGGCGTAGCCGCCAGCGTCAAGGCGAGAACAAGCGCCCTGAGCGCGGCCGGGGTAGCTGAGCGGGATTCCTCGATCAACTCGGCGAGGAGGGACTGCGAGCCACTCCCCGTCGCCGGACCGTCAGCCAGGGCAAGCAACGCCAACTCGAGCGACTGCGACGGGTCGCCCCCACCGAGCATGCAGCCCCCGGCCCCGGAGAGCAGCGAGACGACTCTGTTCTCATTGGGAGAGAGGGCGAGCTCGGGCTCGGGCGGGCCGGGGGCCGGGCCGGCGTCGAAGGGCGCCTCACCGGCGAGCAAGGTCTCGAGCTGTTCCCCCATGAGGAGGGCTCTAGTGTCCGCGGAAAGCCCGGTGAAGCAGGCGCAGCGCAGAGTCACCGCCATCAGCAGCGCCATGTCCATGTAGGGGGCGTCGCTGCCATAGAGGATGCGGCCCGGCGGCACCAGGGCAAAGAGCGCCAGGAGGTCGGCGGGAACCATCCACGCCGTGTCAAAGAAGAGGTTGGGATGGTCGGGGACGACCCGCCAGAGCCAGGCAAGGTCGGAGATGCCCGCGTGGGCGAGAACGATGGGGCAGCCTCGGTGGCGCTCGGCCAGGTCCACGATCCCCGCGCCGAAGGAGCCGACGCCGATCCCGGCGTGGATCAACACCGGCACCCGCGCCTCAGCGGCGACGCCCACAATCGCTTCGACGTTGGGGTGGCCGAGCCTGAACGCCTCAGAACGCGGATGCAACTTGAACCCCCTGGCGCCGGCGGCAAGAGCCTCGGCGGCATCTCCCGCGGAACTGACCCTGGGATCGAGACGGGCGAAGGGGACGAGCAGGTCGGGATGGCTGCGGCACTCCTCGATGACCCGGCGGTTCTCTGCCTCGAAGCCGCTGGTTACACAGAGCGGGAAGATCACCGAGCGACCTTCGAGGGCCTCCAGATCAAGCAAGTGCTCCTCGCTCGAGCGAGTCGTCTCGTCGACGTCGGTACCGGTATGCGCGTGGACGTCGAAAGGCCTGATTTCCCCGCCGCGGGCGGCAAGCTCGGCGGCGACGAGCGTGTCGACGGTCAACGTCTCTTCCTCGCCCCGAGGAGGTCGGGTTTCTCTTCGACTCTCAATTCCCGCCGCATTGCCTCGTCGATCCCCGGCGGGCAGAGCAGGCCCATTTGCGCGGCAACCGCCAGCGCCTGCAGTACCCGATCCCCGGCGCGGCGAGAACAGGAACCTCGCGGCGACCGCTTGCTCGACTGGGCCATGCCCCGATCCTGCAGCCCGGAGCCACCCTTCGCATCAGGGGGCCACCCTGATCTTTCGGACCTCGAACCCGTCCATGGGTGATTGGGCGCTGCCTGTTTTTCAGGGCCTCTCCAACCGCCCCTGAAAATGTCGGCGTCCTGCTCGCCGCTGCCCATCAGAGCATTTTTACGCAGCGCGGAGGGCAACTTGGCTGGGCGATCGGGGTTGCCAGGTGGAGCGTCCAAATCCGAGCCGCCTCGCTCAGGCGACGGCGGACGGGGGACCCAAGCAGTTTGGGGCGAGTGGGCCGATGATCCGGCCCTAGCGGTATCGGCCGCGAGCCCGTCAGCTAACCCCGTAGGAACCCAACCGGAGGGAGCTTGAAGATGGCAATGCAGAGCACCGAGAAGAGGGACCGTTCACTCATCGCCCGCGCGCAGGCTGCGCTCTCGGAACTGGGAGGCAGGAGGACCCGCAGGCGCAAGCCGAACCTCGAGCAGAGCACCCTGGTTCGCGATGCGATGAGCCGGCAGGTGGCGGCGATAGACACCGAGGCCCCGGTAGCAGAGGCCGCCGAGCGGCTGGCCGAGCAGGACGTCGGTGTCTTGGCGATCTGCCGCCCCGGCTATCGCTTGAAAGGCGTGATCACCGATCGCGACATCGTCGTCCGCGTGCTCGGCCAGGGCCTTGATCCCGACGTGCTGACGGTCGGCGAGTGCGGGTCGGGCGAGCCGGCGACCGCCTCGCCGCGGGAGACGCTCGATCAAGCCGCACAGCGGATGGAGGAAGAGCAGGTGCGCCGCCTCCCGGTGACCGAGGCAGGCCGCGTGATTGGGATTCTCAGCCACTCCGACCTGGCCGCCCACGGCGCCGATCGGCGCGCCGGGCGACTGCTGGAGCGGCTGGCGCGATGCCGGGGCGATCGCCGCTCGGCTCGCTGGCTGTTGAATCACCCCTACCACGAGGAGCGACGGATCGGCGGCTCGGCTCCGCGCCTTCGCGGTTAGGCCTGACCCTCGCGTTCTCAGATCGGTTGAACCATGTGTTTAGCCATCGTTGACTCGGGGAGGAGAGTCCCGATGGAAACGACTCCGTTGAGCCGGAAGGAGATGAGATGCCTGAGCATAAGGTCGGGACCCGAGAGGAGTGGCGGGCAGCGCGGGACGAGCTCGCGACGCTGGAGAAAGAGCAGGCGGAGCGGAACGAGGAGGTGAGGCAGAAGCGGCTCGAACTCCCCTGGGTAGCGGTGGAGAGGGAGTACGAGTTCGAGACCGAGGAGGGCAGGAAAACGCTCGCCGACTTGTTCGACGGGCGCTCGCAGCTCCTCGCCTACAACATCATGTTCGGGCCCGACTACGAGCTCGGCGCCTGCCCCGGCTGCACCAGCCTTGCCGACGGCCTCGACGGCACGCTCATCCATATGCAGCACCGCGACGTGACCCTGATCTGCTTCTCGCGGGCGCCGATCGATCGCCTCGCCGCCTACAAGCGGCGCATGGGCTGGCAGTTCCCCTACGTCTCGACCTACGGGAGCGAGTTTCCCTTCGACTTCGGGCTGGCGATGACCCCCGAGCAGACCGAGGAAGTCCCCGAGGTGAAGGAGATGATCGACAACCCGCCGGGCTGGCTAGAGGAGTGGTCGGGGCAGATCGGAGCTGAGCTGAAGGACGGCCTCCGTGAGGCGCCGAGCTGGATCGGCTTCGCGCGCGAGAACGGGACCGTCTACCACACCTACACGGTGAGGGCGCCCGACCCCTTCGTCGCCCCTTACTTCAACTTCCTGCTCGAGCGCACGCCGAAGCCGAGGTCGGAGGAGCCGCGGGCCTGGCGCAAGGATGAGTATCCGGACTGAGCCGGGAGCGGTGCCCCGCCTCCATCAGCTCGTTTCGTACTCGTCGTGGCGCCGCACCCACAACGGCTCCGTAGCGCTCTCGTCGCGACCCTTCGGCGTCCGGTCCAGCAGGCCGTAGTAGGCCATCGCGGGCTCGAGGCCGCGGGCGGTCGACACGTAGGTCCGGTAGACGGTCCCGTCCGACAGCGCGTACACGCTCAGGCCCGGGCCCTCGGAGACGTATCCCAAGACGTCCGTCCCGCACGAGCGCGCATTCTCCTCGACGGTGGGCGGGATCTCGCCCTCCAAGAACGGCTTCAGCTCCTCCTCTGTGTGCAGGAAGCCGAGGTCGCGGTTGAAGTCGCTGCCGCCGCTGGAGACCCAGTCGATGCCCCAACCCATCCGCTCCCTGTAGGCGAGGAGCTTCTCGAGCGGCGCGCGAGAGGCGAGCAGCAGGGTGGCGTCTCTGGCCTTCAGGTGGACGACCTGCGGAGCGAGGGTGTCAGCGATCGAGGAGCAGACGGGGCAGCCCGCCTCATAGGGCGGCCCGAACATGAAGTGGTAGACGAGCAGCTGGGAGCGGCCGTCGAAGAGATCGGCAAGGGTCTTCGTGCCGTCCTCGGTCTCGAACCGATATTCCGTCTCGACCGGGACCCAGGGCATCTCGCGCCTCTTCCTCGTCAGCTCGTCGCCGCGGCGGGTGAGCTCCTTCTCTTCCTTCAGCAACTCGTCGCGCTCCGCCTGCCACTCCTCCTGCGTGCCGATCCTGTGATCCGTCATCAACTTGCCTCCATCGTCATCCCATTGCCTGCCGAAGTCGGCACAGTCAGCCCCGGCACCTGCGCGGGGACGATCGCCACGGCCAGCCCGAGCGCCACCAGCGTTACCGCGATCGCGCGGTTCGCGGCGCTCTTCCACGGCGCCAGCTTCTCGATCGCGATCAGCGCCGCGACGAAGGCCATCCAGCCGACGCTCATCGCCCCGAGCGCGAGGAGGACTGCCATCAGCGCCCAGCAGCATCCGATGCACCAGGCGCCATGCTCCACGCCCATCCGCAGCGAGCCGCCGGGTCCGTCGCGCCAGTGGCCGAGGACGAAGTCGAGCGGCCCCCGGCACTTGGACAAACAGGCGTCCTTGAGCGGGGTCAGCTGGTAAGCGGCAGCGGCCAGGATCACCACGCCAGCGAAGTAAGGGCCGCCGCGGTCCCAGCTGAGGACGCCGAGGTGCAGGGCCCGCCCCAGTTCCAGCAGCGCATAGGCGCCGAGCCCGAACGCCGTCCAGCAGACCAGGTAGCCGGCGACGAACGCGGCCGTCGCGCCGGTCTGTCCCTTTCCGCTCGCCGCCCGCCCCCGCTCCACCGTCGCGTGGGCGAGGACCATCGGCGCGATCGAGGGGAACATCATCGCCGCCATCATCACGACCCAGGTCGTGAGGTAAAAGCCAAGCGCGCCGGGGTCGGTGCCGGGGCCGGCGTCCATGCCGGCCATGCGGCCTACGCTGAGCAGCCAAGCGAAGAGCGTCGAGCCAAGCAGCAGCGCGATCTTGGTCATGGGTCAACGGTACCGAGTGACCATGTAGATACCGGATCCCTGGTTGGGCCGGCCACTCCTGATTTCCCTGGCCAATTCGAGAATGGTCGAAGCCCAGCCGTTGCCATGTGGCGGTAGTTGGGTCCCCTTCCAGCCCTTTTCATGGACCATCAAGATCAGCACCGGCCAGTGGCGGGCGCTGCCCAATCCATCGACGGCTTCCCGTGCTGCCATGAAGCCATCGCTGCTGGTTACTGGCAACGATGCCGCGAATCCCAACTGCCACTTCGCCCCAAGGGGAGAAAAGTGTCTCGTAATCCAAGCCGGGTTCGTTGACGCCGCTCCGGTGGTAGCGAACGGTCGTCGCCCTGTGTCCAAGGATGGTGGAGTGGACAACAACGCTGACCTTCCGGCGATCGCGGATGAAGCTGCGGTAGAAGCGCGCTGGGTACCAGTTGAGGGTGAGGTGGTAGGTGCCGTTGCCGAAGACCATTGAGCCGCTGTCGACTTCGAAGCCATAGGCGTCCTTTATCGAGCAGCCGGGTGCGGTGACGAGCAGCCGGGGGTTGGCTTCGGCGACCTTGACCGCGGCCGCAGCGAAAGCCGGCTGGGGGGTCGGTCCGCTGCCGCTGCCGTCGAAGACGAGGAGCCCGACAGCGAGTGCAGTCGCAGTACCAATCAGCGCCAGGGCATAACGACCGTAGCGCCGGCTCCCGCGGGGCGATCGCTGGCTGACCTGTGAAGAGGTCTCGGCCACCACGTCGGCCGCATCCTCGGGCTCGGGCGTGCGGCGCAGGGCGTAGGCAAGGACCTCCCGGCCGTCGGGGGTTCCGGCAAAAACCTGACTGCAGCGCCCGGGCCCGGCGCATCCCCTTCCTACACTGGAGCTATGGCCAAGCCGCGCACAGCGGACCCCTGGCGCGACACTGAAGTCATCGATTCTCGCGCCCCCCGCTTCAACCAGGCCGTGGTGGGAATCGTGGCGCTGGCGGGTGCCCTCTTCGGATGGCCACTGCTTTGGGTGCTGATGGGTGCCCAATTGCTGATCGGACTGACCTTGGGACGACGGTTCTGCCTTACCTGCCTCGCTTATTTCGAGCTGATCCAGCCTCGCTTCGGCGAGGGGGAGCTCGAGGACTCGCGCCCGCCTCGGCTGGCCAACGCGATCGGCTTTGCCTTCCTCACCGCCGCAGCGCTCGCCTGGTGGCTGGGCTCGCCGACGGCCGGCACGGTGCTTGCCGCGGTCGTTGCTTCCCTGGCGCTGCTGGCCGCGACGAGCGGCTTCTGCGCCGGCTGCGAGATCTACAGGGTGAGCGCCCGCCTGCGCGGCATCTCACCGCAGCGCCAGGGCCGCATCGAGCCTGCGGACCTCGGCGTCCTCAATGGCCACAGCCGCGCCTTCGTCGAGTTCTCCCACCCGCTTTGCGGAGAGTGCAAGGAGTGGGAACGGCGCCTCACCGGCGAGCCCGACCCGCTCGTCAAGCTCGACGTGCGCGAGCGCCCCGACCTTGCCCGCAAGTACGGAATTACCGTAGTGCCAGCCGTCTTCGTGGTTCGGGCAGACGGCACGGTGCTCGAG
>DATHEA010000010.1:0-7242 GCA_035318745.1 Solirubrobacterales bacterium | reverse complement strand
TCGGGGGGCGGCGAGCGACACAACCGATGGAGGTCAGACCATTGGGTCGACAGCCAGACCAGGAGTCAGCTCGCCGCCTTCCCGAGAACCAACCGCCTCGATCGGACGTCGCCGTCGACCGTGGGCCGACGATGACAGTGAGGGCAGGCTAACCGCGCTACGGTTGCCGGGTGCCAGTGCGACGCGGGATCGCTTTCTTCCGGCCGGAGGCTCGTCCGGCGGCCATTACCGGCGCTCAGATGCGTGGCGCGGCGGCGATCGGGGCGCTGGCTGTCGGTGCCGCCGCAGTCGGCGGCTTCGCGATCGGCCGGCTCGCGGTCGGTCGCCTCTCGATCGACCGGGCGGCGATCAACCGCCTGAAGATCGGCGAGCTCGAGGTCGAGAAGCTGCAGCTGCCCGACGGCACGCCGCCCCCAAGATGAGGCGGGCGGGTCTCCTCGCCATTGCGCTGATCGCGCTCGGCGCCTGGCCGGCCGCGGCCCAGGCCGTTGGTCCCTATCCGGACCTCGGCACCTGCCAGGTCTTCCCCGATCCGCCGGCCTCGCTCTCCTCCAGCGCGCCCTCGCTCCCCAACGAGGCTGCCTGGAACCAGGACATCTCCCACGCCCCGGTCGCCGCCGGCTCCGCCGCGACCATCGCCTACATCGACTCCCACGGCGGCAACCGCCTCCACCCCGACTTCGGCTCGCCGCGCACCTACGGCTTCCCCTACGCCGTCGTCGGCGCCGCCCAGCCCGAGCTGTCGATCCACTACACCGCCTACGGAGACGAGAGCGATCGCGGGCCGTTCCCGATCCCGGCCGGCGCCCCGGTCGAGGGCGGCCGGCACAGCGACGGTGACCGGCACGTCCTCGTCGTCGACCGCTCCAGCTGCATGCTCTACGAGCTCTACCGGGGCTTCGCCCGGCGGGGTGGCGGACCCCACTGGAACGCCGATTCGGGCGTCAAGTGGGACCTGAGCTCGACCGCGTTGCGGCCCGACTCGTGGACCTCAGCCGACGCCGCCGGGCTGCCGATCTTCCCCGGCCTCATTCGCTACGACGAGGCCGCCTCGGGCCATATCGACCACGCGATCCGGGTCACCTTCGACAGCACCCGCAACGCCTGGGTCCACCCCGCCTCGCACTGCGCCGGCGACACCGCCAACCCGAACGCACCGGCGATGGGGGCGCGGCTGCGGCTGAATCCCGGCTACGGCCTCGGGCGCTTCAGCGGCGCGGCGAAGACGATCGCCGAAACGATGAAGCACTACGGAATGATCGTCGCCGACAACGGCTCCAACTGGTACTTCAGCGGCAGCAGTGATCGGCACTGGGACGACGAGAACCTCGATCAGCTGAAGGGGATCCCGGGCAGCGCCTTCCAGGTCGTGCGCAGCGCCGCCCACGCACACGCCTGCTGAGCCTCAACCGCCGCCGAGCGAGACGTGGCGAAACTCGGCCCGCAGCCGGGACTCGAGTTCCGCGGCCGGACCCTCGTCCTTCTCCTCCCCCTCGCTGCTGATCAGCACCACCTCGTTAGCCCGGAAGCTCTGCAACTGATCCTCCACGGCCTGCACGACATCCTCGTCGCCGACCCGCGCCTCGGCCGCAATGCCGGCCTTGGCCAGCGCCGCCACGGTGGCAACCAGGTTCTCCTGAGCGACCTGGCGCGCTCCCTCCACGTCGGAGGCCCAGCGATCCAGAAAGCCGATCCTGGCCGGCGAGAGGACAAGCACGTCGGCATCCTCGTCGCCACTACCGAGCATCGCCGCGGCGGCGATCCGCCCCACTGCGGCCGGCTCTTCGACCGGGCAGGTGATGACGAGAAGGACGTGGCGTCGCCCGTCCTCGGCCGGCGAGCCGAGCGGCCCCAGAGGACGCTGCCGTGCCGCGATCCAGATGATCGCGAACGCAACCAGCGCCGCGATTCCAACCCCGAGACCGGGGCCCGCGATCGCGAATCCCGCAACTATCGGGACCACGATCGCGGCCGCGATCACGGGCAGCTTCCATGGGGCCATCGGCCCGATTGTGGCTAAGGCGGTCTAAACGCGACGCCTGGCGCCACCAAACATCGGCATTAGCAGCATCGCCAGTCCAATCAGGATCACGATGATCCCGAGGATGTAGTTGACGAGCAGCGCGAGCACGATCCCAACGAGGATTACAACTATTGAGCTTGGAGTCATGGCGTCTGTTTACCCCTCGCCCGATTCCCGCAAACGCCTGAATTGGACAGCGGCTTCCTCGTGGTCAGGGACCCAGCTCTTCCTCTTCGAGAGCTCGCCGAAGGGCTTCGTCAAACGACTCCGCCTCGATCGCAAACGGCGCGGCAGTGGAGAAGTCGGTCACCACCGTCGGGGTCGTCAGCCCCTCGACCAAGGGGCGCGCCACGCTCGTGTCGACGGGGGTGATCAGGCCCAGCCACAGCGACGACAGCCAGGGCGTTACGAACGGCACCGGAACCTTCGGCCGCTTGCGCATGCCCATCGCCGTCGCCATGCGGTCGAGCATCTCGGCGTAGGTGAGGATGTCGGGGCCGCCGATCTGCACCTCCCGTCCGGTCGACTCCTCCACCCCGGGCGCCCGCCGCAGGTACTCCACGGTGGCATCGATGCCGATCGGCTGGGTGTCGGTCTGCAGCCAGGACGGGGTCACCATCACCGGCAGCCGCCCCACCAGGTAGCGCAGCGTGCGGTAGGACTCGCTGCCCGCGCCGACCACCATCGCCGCCCTGAAGTAGGTGAGCGGCGGCCCCCAGGTCGTGAGCACGCGCGCGGTCTCGGCGCGGCTGCCCAGGTGCTTGGAGGCGCGCTCGTCGCCGAGCCCGCCGAGGTAGACGATTCGCCCAACCCCCTCCTCCTTCGCCATGCGGGCGAAGTTGCCCGCCGCCAGCCTCTCGCGCGCGGCGAAGTCGCCGCCACCGGCCATCGAATGAACGAGGTAATAGGCGACATCGACACCCTTGCCGGCACCCTCCAGGCTCGCCGCATCGGTGACGTCGCCGGTGTGGACTTCGAAACCCTCCGCCTCGAGCATGGGGGCCTTGGCTCCATCCCGCACCAGGCAACGCACCGGCAGCTCAGAGTCGCGCAGCGAGCGTGCCAGCCGGGCGCCGACGAATCCCGTCGCTCCGGCTATCAGGACACTGGCCTCGATAGGTCCAGGCTACCCGCGATGCTGCGATTTACCCGAGTAGGCGGGAACCAACCCGGTCGCCGAAAGACACGAGGAAGCGGAGCATCGACCCGGCGACCCACATGACGAACGTGCGAAAGGCACCATGGCGACGGCGCGCCAAGCGTGGAGCGAAACGTCCCGCGACCCCGGCGAGGCCCGAAAGCGGACGGATGAAGAAGGAGATCTCGCGGATCCGCCCGTCGGCCGCGAGCCGCAGCAGCTGGGTCTCTTCGATCTCCTGACCGGCGAGCCGGCCGCGGTAGACGAGGATCCGCGTGCCGGCGTCGGCGAACTCGTCGGTGTAGGTGAACTCGCCGAGCTCGCCGAAGACCATGCCGAACAGCTCGCGCGCGTCCTCGATCCCCTCGAATCTCAAGCGCGCGCTGACCGGCGAACGGATCACCACGTCCGGGGTCAGGGTCGCCAGCAACGCCTCGAGGTCCCGCCGTTCCGCCGCATCGCGGAAGGCGCTGACGGTGGGCTCAGCGGCGGGATCTGCCATCGCGGGCCAGTCTGGCAGCTCCGTGGCGGGGCGACCGATCGCTCGGATCGGTCGCCCCGCACCCGGATCCGGCCGGCTAGCCGTGCTTGAGGATCTGCACCGTCGGGCAGACGTCCCCCAATTTGACGACCTTCATGGCTTCACCTCCCTCGCTGTGACTGATTCAGTGGATGCCGCAAATCGCTGGACATTTCTCCAGCATTCGGCAATCCCGCAGCGTAGCCTCTGGCGAGAACGGGAAAATTCCGCTATACAGCCATCCGCATACTCAAATTGAACTGAGCAACAGACGAGAGGGGTAGAAGTGCGGACGAACCAACCGAGCGAGCCGGCATCGGCCAAGGAGGGCTTTGCCGAAGGCTGGCGGGCAGCGGTCGTGGAGCTGGCGATCAGCTATGCCGTCAACCACCCCATCCGCCTGGACTGCCTTGCAACCCTCATCGTGCGAATCGCCAGCGCCAGCGAAATCGCCAAAGAGCTCGGCATCAGTACCTCTGCGGCCGCGCACCACATCGCCGAGCTCCACAAAGACGGGGTGATCGAATACGTCAAGACCGAGGTCGGCGGTTCCCGCCGCGGCGCCTCCGAGCACTTCTACCGGGCAACCGCCCTTCCCGAAGTGACCGAGAAAGACTGGCTGGTCATGCCCCGCGATGGCCGCCGGCAGATGGCCGGCCGCGTCCTCCAGGCAATCGTCGCCCAGAGCCTTGCGGCGCTTCGCTGTCAGACGATGGAGTCCGACGACAGGTTGCATCTCGGCTGGCAGGCCATCGAGGTCGACGAGGAGGGCGAGGATGAAGTCGCCGGCCTGCTCGAGGAGACCTCCGAGCGCTTCAAGCAAGTCAAGGCGCGCAACCTGGCTCGCCTCAAAGCGAAGGGCGAGGAAGGCAAAGTCCGGATCGTCGCCACGATGGGCTTCTACCGCGCCGACCCGGGCGAGTGGCCAGGCCGACCCGAGCCGTTGTAGTACTGCACACCCCCGGCAGGATTCGAACCTGCGACCCGCTGCTTAGAAGGCAGCCGCTCTGTCCACTGAGCTACGGGGGCGGGTCCGCCTAGATTACGGCTCTACTGGCCGTAGCGGACGAAAATGGTGGGCGGCGATGACGGGCCGGCATCAGTTGGCGCAGGTGCTCGCTCTCCCTACTCGAATGCCCCAACCAGCCGGTAAACCCGTGCGCAGCATGCCATCTCCGTAGGATCGGGCCGATGCCGAGCATAGATGCCGGGGGGACCGAGCTTTACTTCGCGCGCTCCGGGAGCGGCGAGCCGCTGATCCTGATCCAAGGTATGAGCGCCACCCATCTGACCTGGGGCCGTCCCTTCGTCGCTCCGCTCGAGCAGAGCTTCGAATGCATCCTCTTCGACAACCGCGGAATGGGGCTGTCGGGACCGGCGGAGATGCCGTTCACGACCGCCGACCTCGCCGGCGACACGGTCGCCCTGCTCGACGCGCTCGAGATCGAGCGCGCCCATATCGTTGGCATCTCGATGGGCGGGATGATCGCCCAGGAGCTGGCCCTCGCACATCCCGAGCGGATTCGCAGCCTGACCTTGGGCGCAACTTATTGCGGCGGGCCGAAAGGGACGCTGATGGCTGCTGAGGATCTGCAGCTACTGGCGGCGGCGATGGCGACGGGCGAACGCGAGCTGGTCTTCCGTGCGATGTGGGAAATCAACATCTCCCCCAGCTTCCGCGAAGACGAAGCGCACTTCGAAGAGTTCTGCAAGATGGCGAGCGCGCTCCCCGCCCCCAAGCTGGTGATCCGGCAGCAGATGCAGGCCTGCGCCGCCCACGACACCAGCGCCCGCCTCGCCGGGCTCGAAGTTCCCACCCAGGTCATCCACGGCACTGCGGACCGGCTGCTCGGGGTCAACAATGGCATCCAGATCGCGACGCTGCTCTCGGTCGAGCCGCAGCTGCTGGAGGACGTCGGCCACATGTTCTGGTGGGAGCAGCCCGAGCGCTCCGCGACGCTGGTCCGCGAGCACGCTTTGACGCCGGTCTGAGGACGTGCCGGTGGAGAGAGGTCCATATGGACCTCTCTCCACCGGCACGTCTGCCGTCAGCCTTCGTGGCCGACGTCGGCGCAGCTGGTGTCGAGCTTGCCTTTCACCTTGAAGACGTAGTCGGGCTCTGGGGTGATTTCCGGCTCTTCGATCACCGTTTCCAGCGCCGGGTCGTTCTTCAGCCAGGCGTAGATCGGATACCAGTATTCGGCCTCGGGCGAATCCTGGGTGTACTGGCTGATGATCAGAAAGTCGTAGTCGCCTTCGTCGATCGCCTGGCGGAAGCGATGACAGGTGGTCGCCAACCGGTAGGCGCCATCCGGTCCTTCGACGCCGATGTACTGGACGTAGTTGTCGAGGTTGGCGCCGTAGAAGCCGTACTGGCCGAAGAAGATCTCGCCCGAGCCGGCGATCCCGATCCTCGCCCCGTGCCGTTCGCGGGCGAAGGTGTAGGCCTTGCGCGGGCCGCCGTCCTGAAGGAACGGGGTCGTGCGGGTGTAGTGCTGGTTGTAGTACTGGACCTCCTGGGCGCGGCCGAGCACGACGGCGAGCAGCAGCACGCCCCCGGCGGCCACGGCGACGTAGGTACGGCTGGCCGCCCGCCGCCCACGCAACAGGGCCAGCGCGGAAGGCGCCCAGACCAGGGCCAGGGTGAGGAAGACGGTGCCGACGATGTAGCCGGGGTACCAGCGTGGAGTGGTCAGCACCGTGATCGCGTAAACGGCGACCAGGAAGTACAGCGTCAGCCGGGCACGCGAATCGGGGGCACGCAGCGGGCGGGCGATCGGCAGCAGCGTCATCGCCAGGATCAGGCCCGGGGCGAGATAACGGGTATTGGTGAAGAACCCCGTCGGCGAGCCCTCCTGCCCGGCGGCGGTCAGCGGCGTGAAGAGGTAGACGGCCGCCGTCAGGAGCGCGGCGGCGGCGATCACCTGCAGGATCCGGTTGCGCGAGCGCACCGCGATGAAGACGACGGCGGCAACGGCGACGATCAGGATCAGCGGCCAAAGCGGACCAAGTGCGTTGTCCAGCTGGGGGAAGAACCAGCGCCGGTAGATGGTCGGGTCGGTCAGGTAATGGGAGACGGCGAAGCGCGGACGTGGATCGAGCGGCATCTGGTCGGGCTTCGGGAGGTGGAGTGGGCCGAAGCTGAAGGACGGAATCGGGTTGCCGCCGGTCTTGATCGCCGCCCGCACGTACCAGTAGCCGCCGACCACGAAAGTCGAGAGGCCGAGCACCCAGGCCGTTGTCAGCCGCCTCCCGCGACCGCTGAAGACGATCACCCCGAGCCCGATCGCGACGACCGGAATCAGGAAGGTGTACTTGACCGAGCCGGCCAGCCCGGCCGCGATCCCGGCCATCACCAGCGGCCCCTTGTCGAGCAGCGCCGCGCCGCGCTCCGGGGCGTCCTGGACCGCGGTCCCTTCCTGCGGCGCCCGGCGTTGGTGCCCGTTGATCAGGAAGGCGGCGAAGGCGATCAGGAAGGCCAGGCCCATGATGTCGTTGCGGCCCTCGCCGGGCTGCGTTTCGATCATCACCCCCGCGTCGAGCACGATCGCGCCGGCGACC
>DATHEA010000009.1:0-117750 GCA_035318745.1 Solirubrobacterales bacterium | reverse complement strand
TCCTGGGCGCGGCCGAGGACGACCGCGAGGAAGAGCACGGCGCCGATCCCGATCGCGACCTGGCCGCGGCTGACTTTGCGTCGCGCCCGGAGCAGGCCGAGCCCGGCCGGCGCCCAGACCAGGCAGAGGGTGAGGAAGATCGTGCCGAAGATGAAGCCCGGATACCAGCGTGGCGTCATCAGCACCGTGATCGCGTACACGGCTAAGAGGAAGAACAGGGTCTGCCGGGCGCGCGAGTCGGGTGCCCGCAGCGGCCGCGCGACCGGCAGCAGGATCATCGCCAGGACCAGCCCCGGCACCAGGTAGCGCGTGTTGGTGAAGAAGCCGGTCGGCGAGCCTTCCTGGCCCGCCGCGGTCAGCGGGGTGAAGACGTAGACCACCGCGGTGAGCAGCGCGGCGGCGGCGATCACCTGCAGGATCCGGTTGCGCGAGCGCACGGCGATGAAGATCGCGGCGGCCACGGCGACGATCAGGATCAGCGGCCAGAGCGGGCCGAAGGCGTCGTCGAGGCGCGGGAAGAACCACTTGCGGTAGATCGTCGGCTGGGTGAGGTAGTCGGCGACCGCGAAGCGCGGCCGCGGGTCGAGCGGCATCTGGTCGGGCCGCGGCAGTTTCAGCGGGCCGAAGCCGATCTGGGGGATCGGGTTGCCGCCGGTCTTGATCGCCGCCCGCACGTACCAGTAGCCGCCCATGGCGAAGGTGGAGAGACCGAGGACCCATGCGGTCGTCAGCCGCCTGCCCCTGCCGCTGAAGACGATGACGCCCAGCCCGATCGCAACGACCGGGACGAGGAAGGTGAGCTTGACCGAGGCGGCGAGCCCGGCGGCGACGCCGGCCAAGATCAGCGGGCCCTTGTCGAGCAGGGGTGCGTCGTGCTCCGGCGCGTCCTGGACGGCGCCCTCCTTGGGCGCCCGCCGTTGATGGCCGTTGATCAGAAAGGCGGCGAAGGCGATCAGGAAGGCAAGCCCCATGATGTCGTTGCGTCCCTCCCCCGGCTGGGTCTCGATCATCACCCCGGCGTCGAGCACGATCGCCCCGGCGACCAGCGTCGCCGGCCCTACCTTGTACGGACGGCCGACACACCAGGCGGCGAGCAGGGCGATGGCGAGCCAGATCAGGTTGATCAGCGGCGAGAGCCAGTCGGTCTTGAAGACGACGATCCCCGCGGCGTGGATCAGCTCCGAGCTCTGCGGGTAGAACCAGGCGGCAAGGCGCAGCGGGTCGGTGTAGTGCAGATGGACCGTCGACGCTTCCTGCGCGATCCGGGCGGCGAAGGGCATGTGGTACCAGGTGGTGTCGCCGCCGAACATGCCGTAGTCGAGGCTGAGCTGCGAGGGGAAGGTCCACTCGGCGACAGTGAAGGAGGCGACGCCGAGGGCGATCAGGAGGGCCGCTGTCTGCACCCGCGGCGCCGCGACTTCGCCCGTGACCCGCGGCGCCATGCGCCGGCCGAGCCAGGCGGCGAGCAGGCCGATGGCGATGCAGACGACGACGATCCAGCCGAGGCGCAGGATGCTCAACGTGCCGAGCAACTCGAGCGAGATGACCAGCAGCGCAACGGCGAGCGTCGCGTCGCCGAGCCGTGCGAGCGCGCCGGAGAACTCGGGCACGATCCAGCGCCGCAGCCAGTAGCCGCCGAGGCCGAGCGCCGAGACGATGCCGATCGTCGCCAGGCAGCCACCGATGTAGGAGCCGAAGGAGGGGGTCACCGGCGCGGGATGCTATTCGCCACGCCGGGCGCGCGGGCTAATCAGTCGCGACAGCGGGGATGCGGCAGGAGACGCCGGTGCCGGCGAGCCCGCAGTAGCCGTTCGGCACCTTGTGCAGGTACTGCTGGTGGTAGTCCTCGGCGTAGTAGAAGGGGCCGGCGGGCTCGACCTCGGTCGTGATCGGCTCGTGGCCGGCGGCGCGCAGCGCCTCGTCGTAGGCCCGCAGCGCCATCTCCGCCGTCGCTTTCTGGGCGTCGCCGGCGAAGTAGATACCGGAGCGGTACTGGGTGCCGACATCGTTGCCCTGGCGCATCCCCTGGGTCGGATCGTGCTCCTCGAAAAAGACCTTGAGCAGGTCGGCGTAGGAGATCCGCTGCGGATCGAAGGCGACCATGACCGCCTCCGCGTGGCCGGTCCTGCCCGAGCAGACCTCCTCGTAGGTCGGGTTCGGAGTGGTCCCGTTCATGTAGCCGGCTGCCGTCGTGTAGACGCCGTCGAGGACCCAGAACAGGCGCTCTGCCCCCCAGAAGCAGCCGAGCGCAAAGTAGGCAATCTCGGTCCCGTCGGGGAACGGCGGCTTCAGCGGTGCATCGAGCACGGCGTGACGCTCGGGCACGTCGAAGGCGGGCTCGCTGCGCCCGGGCAGCGCGTCCTCGGGGGCGGGCACCTGCCCCTTCTGACGATTCCAAAGCATGGATACACGGTAGCGTTCAGGCATCGGCTGCTTCGTCCTTCTCTTCGCGCTGATCTCACCGCGCCTGGCGCTGTTCCTCCTCTTCCTGTTCAGCGACCTGCTCAGCCGCGCCTTCGACAGCTGGCTCGTGCCCTTCCTGGGCTTCTTCCTGCTGCCCTGGACCACCCTCGCCTACGCGGCGATGTGGGCGTCTTCGAACGGGGTCAACGGCTTCGAGTGGTTCATCGTCGTGCTCGCCTTCCTGATCGACATCGGCGCCTTCGCCGGCGGCGGCCGGCGGCGCTCGCAAACCAGCTAGGAGCGAGGCGGCTCGTCCACCGGGTAGGCGAGCCTGATGTGCTCCTTGGCGAGGACGATGAAGGCGCGCCGCACGGCCTCGCCGCCGGCAAGCGGCGTGATCTCGACGTCGAGCAGCGGAATGAATGCCACGTCGGCCCGATTGACCGCGTCCGAAAACCGGCTCTGATAGCCCTCGGGAGGCAGCGTCACATTGCCGACGACGAGATGCCGGTCGGTTTCGAAGACGACCCGTTCCCGGCGTCGTGGGCTTCCATGTTGCCCCTCCATGCCTGCGCTATCGGCATTTCCAGGCATTTCGTGAATGGACAAGCGTCCAGACACGGCCAGTGTGGATCGGCTCGTCGGTCGGCTCGGTAACTCGGGCTGTCAAAGACCGAGGACCAGGGAAAGGGCGTCATCCACGGCTCGAAGCTCGTCCGCGTCAAGACGTCCAACCGAGCGTCCAAGGCGCTGTGGCTCGACCACCGTGCTTTGCTCGACGAGGACCTGTGTCTCAATCTCCTCCAGGGTGATCACAGGTCGGAAAGTGGCCGGATGGGTGCTCGCCGAGGTAGGCGAGACCAGGGTCGTGCTCAGCCCCATGAACTCATCGGCTTGGACGACGACCGCGTAGCGGGCACCGCGTTGCTCTCTTCCGCGAGCGCCTTGCGGAGACGGCAGTCGAAAGACCTCGCCGCGGACCACGTCAGTCGAGCGTTTCGGGTGCGAGTTCCGCCAATTCGAGCGCACGTCCGATACGAGAGTCATTGAGTTACGCGTCAATAGTTCCGCTCGCGCCAAAGCGGATGAGGCCCGATCCGGACGCAAAGCGATAGTCAGTCTTGACCATTTCTCCTGGATCGATCGAGGCTCGGGAGGCCTCGAATTGGATCAGGTCAGGTCATGACAGGAGAGATCGAGCGCCCTAGGCTCGGCCGAGACGAGTGTGACCGACAAGCCCAGGAGGATGCGTGAGCACCCTCCAACGGCCTGATGCAGGTCGCCGCCGCGAAATGTCCAAATCCAACAGGAGGCAGAACATGCAATCCATCCCACGTGAGGACGTCCCGGTCGTCATCGACGACAACGGCGTCGAGGTCCGTTTGCGTGACGCCGACGGCCTCTCGGTCGGGTTCGTACGATTGCCAGCGGGCGCCGACCTGCGCCCCGCCACCAAGGGCCTGCCGCACGACCTCTGCCCGTGTCCGCATTGGGGATACATGATCAAGGGCCGCGTGCGGATGCACACGCTGGACGGGCATCAGGACTTCGCCGCTGGCGAAGCGTTCTACTGGGCCCCCGGCCACGCTCCCGAGGCAATCGAGGACTCCGAGTACGTCGACTTCTCCCCGACCGAGGAGTTCCGACCGGTGATCGAGCACATCACCTCCGGAGCTGGCGCATCCGCGCAATAGGACACGAGCGGACGGTGCGAGCCGATCCTCCGAGGTTTGCTAAGCGCCACCGAGACTCTGCCGGGTCAGTTACGCCGCCTTGCATCCCTCCCGGGCGGAATCTGAATCACACTTGCATCACAAATCACTCCGCATGGCTCCGCAACGCCCCGCGCGGACCACAAATCGCCAGCCCCGCGTGGCCATGCGGGACCGTTGATCCTATCGGGGCGCCCGGATTCGAACCGAGGACCTCGGCCACCCAAAGGCCGCGCGCTACCAGGCTGCGCCACGCCCCGCTATGGCGATCTTAGAGCTATCTGGGCTTGCCGACACGAGGAGGCGGCAACCGTTAGGTTCCGCCCCGATGGCCGACGTGCGCCCCATCCATGCGACCCACTACGACCTCGGGGTGGTCGGGTCGCTGCAAAAGGTCGCCGCGCCGCCGTATGACGTGATCGACGCCGAGATGCGGGCGGAGCTGCTCGAGCGCTCCCCCTACAACGCGGTCGCGATCGACTTGCCCAAACCCTATGGCGAGACCGGGCCGCAGCAGACCGAGGACGACCCCTACGAGCGGGCCGCGCGCACGATGGACGAATGGCGACAGGCGGGCGCGCTGGTCGCCGACTCCGAGCCGGCGATCTGGGCGATGACCCAGGACTACACCGGCCCCGACGGCACGCCTCGCACTCGTCACGGCATTCTCGCCCGGGTCCGCGTCGAGGACTTCTCCGCCGGTCAGGTTCTGCCCCACGAGCGCACCCTGCCGGGTCCGAAGAAGGACCGTCTCGACCTCACCCGCGCCACCCACCACAACCTCTCGCCGATCTTCTCGCTCGCCACCGAGGACCCGTGGCCGCTGGTCGCACCAGCGGTCGCAACGGAAGATCCCTGGGGAGAAGCGACCGACGAAGGCGGCACGGTCACCAAGGTCTGGCGGGTGGGCACCCCGGAGGTCCTCGGCGAGGTCACCGAGCTACTCGCCGAGGCGCAACTGCTGATCGCCGACGGCCATCACCGTTACGAGACGGCGATCGCCTACCGCGACGAGATCGTCGGCGAGGGCGACCACGAGTTCACCCTGATGGCGCTGACCGGTCTCGACGATCCCGGCCTCACCGTCTTCCCCACCCACCGGCTGCTCTCCGGCCTGGGCGACGATCCCGAGCGCCAGCGCCGCCTCGGCGAGGGTCTGCGCGAGCTGTTCGAGGCGACCGAGGTGCCGGTCGAGCAGCTCGACCCGCTCGGCGAGGAGGGAGTCGGCGTCTTTGGCCTCTACGACTCCTTTCACAAGCGCGGTTTCCGCCTGCGGCTCAAGGACAGCGCGGCCGCCGCGCTCGACCGGCAACTTGCCGGCAAGCCCGAGGCCTATCGCCGGCTCGACGCGGCGATCCTCGAGACGCTCGTGCTCAAGGGGGTCGCCGGGTTGAGCGAAGACGACATCCTCGCCAAGCGCGGACTCGGCTACTCGAAGAGCGTCGAGGACTCGCTGGCGCTGCTCGAGGCAGGCACCTACGACGTCGCCTTCATCCTCCGCCCGATTCCCGTCGACCAAGTCAAGGCGATCTGCGAGAGCGACGAGAACATGCCCCCGAAGTCGACCTACTTCTTCCCCAAGGTCTTGACGGGTCTCGTTTTCAACCCGGTCGGCTGAAGCGACACTCCGGCGCCGTAGGATGACCACCCAGTGGTCAAGATCTACACCAAGAAGGGCGATGACGGCACGACTTCGCTTTGGTACGGCGGGCGCGTGCCCAAGCACCACGGCCGCACCGAGGCCTACGGGGCGCTCGACGAAGCCTGCTCCCAGCTCGGCGTCGCTCGCGCGCTCTGCGGAGCCGAGCAGGCCGAGCTGGCCGCCGATCTGCTCCGCCTCCAGGACGACATCTTCGTCGCCGGCGCCGAGCTGGCGACCGCGCCGGAGGCCGCCGAGCGGCTCGAAGAAGGGGTCAGCCGCACCACCGAGGAGATGGTCGTCGAGCTGGAGCAGGCGATCGACCGCTACATGGACCGGGTCGAGCTGCCGCCGCAGTTCGTGATCCCCGGCGGCAACCAGCTCTCCGCCCAGCTCGACGTCGCCCGCACCACGATCCGCCGCGCCGAGCGCCGCATCAGCGCCCTCAACGAGAGCGGCGAACTGGCGGGCGAGACGGTGATCCACTTCGTCAACCGAGCCTCCGACCTCGCCTACGCGATGGCCCGCTTCGCCGACGTCGACGACCCGGCCCTGTTCGAGGGCCGGCGCAAGGCCTAGGGCACCAATGAAGGTCGTCGCCCGCCGCCGCGAGGGATACGTCCACGACGTCGAGATCGAGGGCGACCACACGATCGTCGTCGACGAGCCCGCCTTCGTCGAAGGTGGGACTGACGCCGGTCCCTCCCCCACCCGCCTGGTCGCCGCCGGCCTCGCCGGCTGCACCGCGGTGACGATCGAGATGTACGCGGCGCGCAAAGGGTGGGATGTCGGAGCGGTCGAGGTCGAGGTCGACGTCGAGTACGAAGACTTCGCGCCGCTCTCGTTCGCGGTGACGCTGCGCTTGCCGGCCGGGCTGAGCGAGGAGCAGCGACTGCCGCTGCTCGCGGTCGCGGCCAGATGTCCCGTCCACAAGCTGCTGTCGGGCGAGACCAAGGTCGTCATCTCCGATCGGATCGAGGATCTGCCCGATGCCTGACTACGTGATCGTCGGCGCCGGATCGGCCGGCTGCGTGCTCGCCGCCCGGCTCAGCGAGGACCCGAGCATCGAGGTTCTCCTGATCGAGGCCGGCGGCAGCGACCGACATCCCAACGTCAAGATTCCGGCGGCCTTCGCCAAGCAGTTCAAAAGCAAGCGCGACTGGGACCTCGGCACCGAGCCCGAGCCCTACTGCAACGGCCGCTCGATCTACATGCCGCGCGGCAAGGGCCTGGGCGGTTCCAGCTCGATGAACGCGATGCTCTACGTCCGCGGTCATCCACTCGACTACGAGAAGTGGGCCGCCGGCGGTGCCACCGGCTGGGACTGGGGCGGGATCAGGCCCTACTTCCTGCGGGCCGAGGACAACGCCCGCGGGGAGTCCGAGCACCATGCCGTCGACGGACCGCTGCGGGTCGAGGACGAGCGCTCGCCGCGCCGCCTGACCGGTCAATTCCTCGACTCCTGCGCGGCGGCCGGCATTCCGCGCATAGCGGACTACAACGGCCACGAGCAGGACGGCGCCGCGCTCGCCCAGGTGACTCAGCGCAACGGTCGGCGCTGGAGCACCGCCGACGCTTACCTGCGCCCCGCGTCAGGTCGCGAGAACCTCAGTGTGATTTCAGGCGCCCAGGTGCTCGGCGTGGAGCTTCAGGGCAATCACGCCACCGGCGTCCGCTACCGACAGCGAGGCCGCGAGCAGCTCATCCGTGCCGAGCGCGAGACGATCCTCGCCGCCGGCGCCCTCGCCTCGCCCCAGCTGCTGATGCTCTCGGGAATCGGCCCCGCCGAGCAGCTGCGGGGACTGGACATCCCGGTCGCCGCCGATCTGCCGGGCGTAGGCGAGAACCTCCAGGACCATCCCTACCTGACCTCGGTGTGGGATGTGCCGGGCGGCGGCTCGCTCGCCGACGCCGAGAGCCCCAAGGCGATGCTCGAGTACCTGCTGCGGCGCAGCGGTCCGCTGACCTCCTCGGTGGCGGAGGCGATTGCCTTCGTGCGCAGCCGGCCGGGCCTCGCCCAGCCGGATCTCCAGTTCCACTTCGCCCCCGCCTACTTCGTCGACAACGGCTTCCAGGAATACGACGGACACGCGATCACGATGGGCCCGGCGCTGGTTGCCCCTCGCAGTCGCGGTTGGGTGCGGCTGCGCTCGGGCGACCCGGCCGACAAGCCGCGAATCCTGACCAACTCTCTGGCCGAGCCCGAGGACGTCGCCGCCCTGGTCGCCGGAACCAGGCTGACCCGCGAGATCGCCGCCGCCGAGCCCTTCGCCTCGGCACTCGGCCGGGAGCTGTTCCCAGGGGCGGACATCGGCAGCGACGAGGACCTGGCCGACGACCTGCGCCGCCGGGTCGAGCTCCTCTACCACCCGGTCGGCACCTGCCGCATGGGCGCCGACGAGGACGCGGTGGTCGATCCGGAGCTGCGCGTGCGGGGCGTCGATGGACTGCGGGTCGTCGACGCCTCGGTCATGCCGATCATCCCGAGCGGCAACACCAACGCGCCGACGATCGCCGTCGCCGAGCGGGCGGCGGATCTGATCGCCGGCAAGCCGCTGCTCCGTGACGGCGGCGCAACCAGCGGCGCGACGGCAAGCGAGTAGCCGCATGGACCTCGGACTGAAAGGGCGTTCCTGCATCGTCACCGGCGCCAGCCGCGGGATCGGGCGCGAGACCGCAGGTCTGCTCTGTGCCGAGGGCGCGGAGGTCTTGCTGGTGGGCCGCAACGAGGAGCGACTCGCGGCGGCTCGCGAGGAGGCAATAACCGCGGGGAGCGAAGCCGGCGGACGTGCCGAGGCCCTGGCCCTGGATGTGACCGAGCAAGGGGCCGGCGAGCGGATGGTGGCGGCAGCAAACGAGCACTTCGGCGGCTTGGACGTGCTCGTCAACAACGCCGGCGCCGCCCAGTGGCGCCGGCTCGACGATGTCCCGGACGAGGATTGGTACGCGCAGTACGAGCTGAACGTGATGGCGCCCCTGCGGGCGATGCGCACGGCCGCGCCCTCGATGGCCGAGCAGGGTTGGGGAAGGATCGTCAACGTCTGCTCGACCGCCGGCAAGCGGCCCTCGGCGGCGATGCCCGAGTACTCCGTCGCCAAGGCGGCCGAGCTGTCCCTCTCGCGCCTCTTCGCCGACCGCTACGCCAAGCAGGGCGTCCTCGTCAACGCGATCTGCCCCGGGCCGGTCGAGGCCGAGCTGTGGATGGAGCCGGGCGGCCTGCTCGACCAGTCGCACCAGATGTCCGGCGCCAAGAGCCGCGAGGAAGCACTGGCCGAAGCCGGCGCGAAGCGGCCGATCGGACGCCTTGCGGAGGTCGGCGAGATCGCCGCCGCGATCGTCTTCCTCTGCTCCGAGCGCGCCTCCTATGTGGCCGGCGCCGCCTGGTCTGTCGATGGGGGCACGGTGCAGGTGATCATCTGACCGACGCGGCGGTGCTCTTACCGCTCTACGGCTGGCCGGACGAGCCCGGTCTCGTCTTCACCGAGCGGCGCGCGGACCTGCGGCGACACGCCGGCGAGATCTCGTTTCCCGGTGGGCGCAAGGACGACGCCGACGCCGACCTTGCCGCTACGGCCCTGCGCGAGGCCGAAGAGGAGATCGGCCTCGACCCGGCCGTCGTCGAGCTCGGCGAAGAGCTGCCCACCACCGGCACTTTCGTCACCGGCTACCGGATCCACCCTTTTGTCGGCAAGATCCCCCATCCGGGCGAGCTGGGCCTGGAGCCCAGTCCCACCGAGGTGGAGACCGTCCTCACCTTCTCGCTGGACGTCCTCCGCGAGGGTTACGAAATGCGCCGCCTGATCCGTCGCGGCGTCCCCATCCACACCCCCACCTACGAGGTGGAAGGGCATCTCATCTGGGGCGCCACGGCACGGATTTTGGGCGATTTACTGGATCGGACCTGAGCCGGCGTAACCAAGCCTGGCTAGGACGCAGGCAGCCGACTGAGGACACCGCCAGGCGCCGGTTACGGCGTCTCAGACGGCTGGGGCACGATGCGGATGTAGGGGCGCGGCTCCTCCCAGCCATCCGGATAGATCTCTTTTGCCTGCTCGTTGGTGACCGAGCCGGCGATGATCACGTCGTCCCCCTGCTGCCACTGAGCCGGGGTTGCAACTTTGTGCTGGGCAGTGAGCTGGAGTGAGTCGATCACGCGCAGGACCTCGTCGAAGTTGCGCCCGGTCGTCATCGGATAGACGAGGATGAGTTTGATTTTCTTGTCCGGACCGATGACGAACACGTTGCGGACGGTCTGGTTGTCGGCCGGGGTGCGGTCCGCGGCGTCACCGGAGACGTCCGCCGGCAGCATTCCGTAGAGCTTGGCGACCTTGAAATCCGCGTCGCTGATGATCGGGTAGTTCGGCGCGGTTCCCTGGGTCTCCGCGATGTCGTTCGCCCACTCCTCGTGCTTGTCGAGCGGGTCGACCGAGAGTCCGATGATCTTCACGTTTCGCTTCGCGAACTCGGGCTCGATGCTCGCCATGTAGCCGAGCTCCGTCGTGCAGACCGGGGTGAAGTCTTTCGGGTGCGAGAACAGCACCGCCCAGGAGTCGCCGATCCAGTCGTGGAACTTGATCCGGCCCTCGGTCGTGTCGGCCTCGAAATCGGGTGCTACGTCGCCGAGCTGCAGCGCCATCGGACCAGCTCCTCTCGGATACTCGCTTTCGCGGATTTACCTCAATTCCCATCCGAGTTTAGCTATATCGTTTCCTCGGCCAGCGACGGCGACCGGGATGCGCCAGCGCTCGCCGGCGGCTTGCACGATCGAGCCCCCCCGCTCCAGGATCGCGGCGTCGACACTGCCGGCCGCCTCGTAGACGAAGCGCCGCACCGGGGTTTCAACCAACCGCTCGAGGAAACGTTCGAGCCGGGGGCCGTGGATCGCCTCGAGGCTCTCGGCCGGGCCCACGGCGGAGCCGAGCAGCCAGTACACCGTGGTCACGTCGCCGACCAGGTCGAGCACTGTGCCCGGGTCCTCGGGGTCGGCGAGAGCGGGTTCGATCCCGGCCGCCTCGATCGCCGCCAGACCTCCCTCGCGACGGCTCGTCCCTCGCACCTGCCAGCCCTCGGCGAGCAACCGCTTCCCGAGCAGGCGCCCACGACAGCCACAGCCGACGATCAGCGCCCGTGCCACACCGGCTCGCCCTCAGGCCTCGAACGGGTCGCCGCGGCGGAGCCGCTCCAGCTCCTCCTCTTCGACCTCGGCCCGCAGCTTTCTCTCGTCGACCTCGGCGGCGCCCCGGCGGCGGCGCATCTCGTTCTGCGCCTCCAGCATCTGCCGCACGTCGTCGATCTCGTTCTGCGCCTCGACTTCGGGACTGCGCGTCGGTTTCCAGTCGACCAAGTCGGCGCTGCTGCCCTGGTAGAAATGGCCGATCAGCAACAGAACGCCGATGATGACCGCCAGCATGCCGAGGGTGAGGAGGACGAAACCCATGGACCTCAGAATACGTGGCTTGCGCCGGTCGCATTTAATGCTCGCCTATGTCTGAGGCATATCTAGTCGATGCGGTCCGCACGCCGATGGGGTCCTACCGCGGCGCGCTCTCCGCAGTGCGCCCCGACGATCTCGCCGCCCACGTCGTCCGCGCCGTCGTCGAGCGCACCGGGGTCGACCCGGCCGAGATCACCGACGTCTACTTCGGCGCCGCCAACCAGTCGGGCGAGGACAACCGCGACGTGGCGCGGATGGCAGCGCTGCTCGCCGGCCTGCCCGACAGCGTTCCGGGGGCCACCGTCAACCGCCTCTGCGCCTCGGGCCTGGAGGCGGTCAACTGCGCCGCCCGCGCGGTCAAGCTCGGCGAGGGCGACTTCTACCTGGCCGGCGGGGTCGAGTCGATGAGCCGGGCGCCCTGGGTCGTCGGCAAGCCGGAGCGCGCATTGCCCCGCGGCGAGCAGACGATGCACGACACGACCCTGGGCTGGCGCTTCGTCAACCCGCGCATGGCAGAGCTGGGCATCTCGACCGAATCGATGGGCGAGACCGGCGAGAACGTCGCCGAGCGCTACGGGATCAGCCGCGCGGACCAGGACGCCTTCGCCTTGCGCAGCCACCAGCGAGCGGTCGCCGCCGCCGAGGCGGGGCTGTTCGCCGAGGAGATCGTCCCGATCGAGGCACCCAAGGGACGGCGAGAGACGGTCCTCGTCGACGCGGACGAGGGACCCCGCCCCGACGCCTCGCTGGAGAAGATGGCAAAGCTCCGACCTGCCTTTCGCGAGGGAGGCACGGTCACCGCCGGCAACGCCTCGACCCTCAACGACGGCGCCGCCTGCCTGCTGGTCGCCTCCGAGGCCGGCGTCGAGAAACTAGGCGCCGAGCCACTCGCCCGCATTCTGGCCAGCGGCGTCGCCGGCGTCGATCCCGCCTACATGGGGATCGGTCCCGCCGTCGCCATCCCCCGCGCCCTGGCCGCCGCCGGCCTCAGCCTCGACCAGATCGAGCTGATCGAGCTGAACGAGGCCTTCGCCTCACAGGTGCTCGCCTGTGCCGGCGAGCTCGGCATCGAAGAAGACCGCCTCAACGTCAACGGCGGCGCGATCGCCCTCGGCCACCCGCTCGGCTGCTCCGGCGCTCGCCTCACCACCACCCTGATCCGCGAGCTACGCCGCCGCAAAGGCCGCTACGGCATCGCCACCATGTGCGTTGGTGTCGGCCAGGGCCTGGCAACCATCTTCGAAGCGATTCGATGAAGCTTTGTACCCCCTATGGCGGCTACAAAGCTTCATGTAGCCTCGCGCGGCGATGACCGGACTTGAAGAACTGGCGAGCGTCGACGGGAAGGTGACCCCAACCGCCGAGGCGATGGTGCCGATGAAGGACGATGGCCTCTACCGCGGCGACGGTGCCTTCGAGGTCATCCGGCTCTACGAGGGGCGACCCTTCGCGCTCGGAGACCACCTCGACCGGCTGGAGCGCTCCTCCGCTGCGATCCGGCTCGAGTTCGACCGCGCCGCGCTCGAGCGGGAGATCGACGCGCTGCTGACCGAGGCCGGTGGGCCCGACGGCCAGTTGCGGCTGATCGTCACCCGCGGCGGCCGCCGCATCGCGGCGATCGAGCCGATACCCGCGCACGCCGAGACGCTGCGCCTCGCCACGGTCACCTACTCGCCGACCGTGATCCTCAACGGCGTCAAGTCGCTCTCCTACGCCGCCAACATGCAGGCGACGCGACTGGCGAAAGAACAGGGAGCCGACGAGGCCGTCCTGGTCCAGCCCGATGGGACCGTGCTCGAGCCGCCCACCTCGGCGATCTTCTGGGTCTCCCCGCAGGGGGAACTGCGCACGCCCGCGCTCGACGTCGGCGTGCTCGAGTCGATCACCCGCGATCGCCTGGTCAAGGCGCTGCAGGTCGAGGAGGGCACCTGGCCGCTGGCCGATCTACGTGCCGCCCGCGAGGCCTTCCTCGCCTCGACCACCCGCGAGATCCAGGCCGTTTCCGCGATCGACGGCGATGCCATGCCCGAAGCGCCCGGGCCCCGCACCCGCGAGGCACAGGAGACCTTCGCGGCGACCCTGGAGCGAGAGCTTTGAACTCCACGAAGCAAACGAGAAAGCGATGGTGAGATGGACTTCCAGCTGACCGATGAGCAGCGCCTGATTTCCGAAACCGCGCGTGAATTCGCCGACAAGGAGATCGTCCCGCGGGTCAAAGAGAACGACCGCGCCGCCCGCTTCGACCGCGAGCTGGCGAGCAAGCTGGGCGAGGTCGGCTACCTCGGCGCGCCGGTTGCCGAGCAGTACGGCGGCCGTGGCCTCGACTACATCGGCTACGGCCTGATCGTCGAGCAGGTCGGCCGCGCCGACTCCTCCGCCCGCACCGTCGTCTCCGTGCAGACCTCGCTCGTCGCCGGCTCGATCGAGAAGTGGGGCACCGAGGAGCAGAAGCAGAAGTGGCTGCCGCGGCTCTGCTCGGGCGAGGCGCTCGGCTGCTTCGGCCTGACCGAGCCCGACACCGGCTCCGACGCAGCCAACCTGCGCACCCGCGCGACCAAGACCGACTCCGGCTGGTCGATCAGCGGCCAGAAGATGTGGATCTCGCTCGGCAACTTCTCCGAGGTGGCGCTGATCTTCGCCCAGACCGACCCCGAGAAGAAGCACCGCGGCCTCGCCTGCTTCCTCGTCCCGACGGCAAACGAGGGCTTCACCACGCAGGAGATCCACGGCAAGCTCGGCCTGCGCTCTTCCGACACCGCGGAGCTCTCGCTCGACAACGTCGAGGTCGGCGAGGACGCGATGCTGGGCGAGATCGGCGACGGCTTCAAAGTCGCGATGAGCGCGCTCGACAACGGTCGCTACAGCGTCGCCGCCGGCTGCGTCGGCATCTGCGACGGCTGCGTCGAAGCCTCGGTTGCCTATTCCAAAGAGCGCAAGCAGTTCGGCGTCCCCCTCGCCCGCTTCCAGCTGGTTCAGGAGATGATCGCCGACATGATCGTCAAGCGCGATGCCTCGCGGATGCTCGTCTACCGCGCCGGTCTACTAAAGGACGAAGGGCTGCCGAACACGATGGAGACCTCGGTGGCGAAGCTGCACGCGACCGAGGCGGCGATCGAGTGCGCCAACCTGGCGATCCAGGTGCACGGCGGCGCCGGCTACGTCGACGACTACCCGGTCGAGCGCTACCTCCGCGACGCGCGGGTGACGACCCTCTATGAGGGGACTTCGCAGATCCAAAAACTGATCATCGGCCGCGCCGCGACCGGGATCAACGCGATGACGCCGATGGAAGCGGAGTAAGGAAAGACGGTGGGCGACCTGGTCGAGAGCTCGCGTGACGGCCATGTCGCCCTGCTGCGCCTCAACCGGCCCGAGGCTCGCAACGCCCTCTCGCCGGAGGTGATGGAGACGCTCGCGGCGGAGCTGGAGCGGCTCGACCCCGACCCCGAGGTGCGCTGCGCCGTCATCGCCGGCTCCGAGAAGGTCTTCGCCGCCGGCGCCGATATCAAGGCGATGGCCGAGCGCAGCTTCGAGGAAGCGCTGCGCCACCCCGCCGCTTCGTTCTGGCGCCGGGTCGCCGCGATCAAGACGCCCCTGGTCGCCGCGGTCTCCGGCTACGCCCTCGGCGGCGGCTGCGAGCTGGCACTGGCCTGCGACATGATCGTCGCCTCCGACACTGCCGTCTTCGGCCAGCCGGAGATCCGCCTCGGGATCATTCCCGGCGGTGGCGGCACCCAACGCCTGGCGCGGGTGCTGGGCAAGCAGCGGGCGATGGAGTACGTCCTCACGGGCAAGCGCTTCGACGCGAAGACGGCGCACGAGCTAGGCCTGGTCAACGCGGTCGTCGAGGGGGACGGATGGCTGGACACCGCTATGGAGCTGGCCCATGAGGTCGCCGAGCGGCCGCCGATCGCCGCCCGGCTCGGCAAGCAGGCCGTGCTCGCCGCCGAGGAGACCGCTCTCTCCGCCGGCCTCGAGACCGAGCGCCGCCTCTACGAGCTGACGATGGCGACCGAGGACCGGGTCGAGGGGATGCAGGCCTTCCTCGAGAAGCGAGAGCCAAAGTTCGAGGGCAAATGACCGCCATCGAGCGTGTCGGTGTCGTCGGCGCCGGCACGATGGGTGCCGGGATCGCCCAGATCGCAGCCCTCGGCGGTTACGAGACCCGGCTCCACGACCCGGTCCCAGCGGCACTCGCGACCGGGGTCGAGCGGCTGCGCTCGGCGCTGGCGAAAGGCGCGACGAACGGCCTGTGGAGCGCCGAAGACGCCGACGCGGCGAGGGGGCGGGTCGGTGCCGCCTCGAGCCTCGGCGACCTCGGCGAATGCGATCTGGTGGTGGAGGCGGCGCCGGAGGACCTGACACTGAAGCGCGAGCTGTTCGCCGCCCTCGCGAAGGTCTGCGGTCCGCAGGCGGTCCTTGCCAGCAACACCTCCTCCCTGCCGGTGACGGCGATCGCCACGGGGGTCCCCCACCCCGAGCGCGTAGTCGGCATGCACTTCTTCAACCCCCCGGCGCTGATGAAGCTGGTCGAGGTCGTCGCCACCGAGGACTCGGCCGAGGCCGCCCTCGAGGCGACCACCGAGGTCGGTCGCCGCATGGGCCGCACGCCGATCCGCGCCAAGGACAGCCCCGGCTTCATCGCCAACCGCCTCGCCCGCCCCTTCAGCCTGGAGTCGTTGCGGATGCTCGCCGAGGGAGTCGCTGACGCGCAGACGATCGACCGCGTCTGCCGGCTTGGCGGCGGCTTTCGCATGGGCCCGTTCGAGCTGATCGACCTGATCGGTCTCGACGTCAACCTCAGCGTCGCCCGCTCCTTCTACAACCAGGGCGGCGAGCCCGAGCGCTGGCGCCCGAGCACGATCCAGGAACGGATGGTCGGCGAAGGCCTGCTTGGCCGCAAGGGCGGCCGCGGCTTCTACGGGTACGGCGACGGCCCGCACCGCGAGGCAGATCCCGATCTGGGCATTGATACGCCGACGCTCGACCCCGCCGTTCTAGCGAAGATCGACCCGGTCGCAGAGGCGATCCTCCCCCGCCTGTTCGCCCAGATCGCCAACGAGGCGGCCTTCGCGCTCGCAGAGGAAGTCGGCTCACCGGCCGATATGGACACGGCGATGCGCCTCGGCTTCAACTGGCCACGCGGGCCGCTCGAACTGACCAAACTCATCGGCCCCGAGCACGCCGCCCGCCTACTCGAGGAGCTGCGCGAGCAGCATGGTGACGCCTACTGCCCCGCGCCTCGCCTCAGGGGCTGAGACGGAGCATCGCCTCGTCGACGTAGCACCAGCTCCAGTCCTCGCCCGGCTCGGCGGAGCGGATCAGCGGATGCCCGCTCGTCTCGTAGTGGGCGGTCGCGTGTTTGCCCGGGGAGTTGTCGCAGCAGCCGATGTGGCCGCAGCTATGGCACATCCGCAGATGCACCCAGCTCATCCCCAGCTTCAGGCACTCCTCGCAACCCACGACCTCACCCGGGGGCTCGAGGTACTCGACCGCGTCGATGTGCGTGCAGGACGGCATCCGATCCGACCTTAGACCATGGCCCGATCGGGCATCACAAACTCAGACATCCGTCTGCTGTGACAAAGAGTTACAATTTGCGCGCCACACGTCACACCTGGCTCCCTAGTCTGGAGATATGGAGGCAATGCGACAGAGCTGGACAGACGACCGTCTCGACGATCTATCCCACCGGATGGACGAACGCTTCGATCAGGTCGAAGGCGAGATGAATCAACGCTTCGAACGCGTCGAAGGCGCGATGAAAGCCGGCTTTGATCGGGTCGACGGCGAGATGAAAGAGCTGCGGGCTGAGGTCAAAGACCAGGGCAAGGAACTTCGGGGCGAGATTGCCGGCGTCGAAGCGCGCCTCCGCACCCAGGCGAACGAACACCGTGCAGAGACATGGGAACAGTTCGACAGGGTCCACGAGGACATGCGACAGATAGGTGCCGCGATACTCGGTCTGCACCAGACGATGACCCGAATCGCCTGGTCCGCGGCGATCACGCTGCTCGCAGGCGTCGTCGGCGTACTGCTCACCAACCTCTGACCCAGATCGAGCGGCGGCCGTGATCGCGGCCCGCCTGCCCATCTGCAATGGTGCCCCCGATGAGCGGCGCCAATGGAGGCGGGGAGCCGATCACCGAGGAGGGGATCGTTGCTCTGCGCGAGGAAATCGAGCAGCTGGAAGGCCCTGGCCGAACCGCGATGGCCGCCCGGATCAAGGTCGCACGCGAGGAAGGCGACCTCAAGGAGAACGCCGAGTACCACATCGCCAAGGACGACCAGGCACACCTCGAGACCAAGATCAAGCGTTTACGCGAGCGGTTGCGCACGGCGGTCGTGGTCGAGGTCGACGGTGGCGCAGACTGCTTCAGCTTCGGTCGCACCGCCGAGGTTCTCGACGAGGAGAAAGGCGCCGTCAACACCTGGACCCTGGTCGGCTCGACCGAAGCCGACCTCGCCGGCGGCCGACTCTCAGCCGAGTCGCCGATCGGCCAGGCACTGATGAACGCGAAACCGGGCAAGCCGGTCGAAGTCCAGACCCCGCGCGGCAGCAAGACCTTCGTCGTCCAACGGCTGGTCTCCTAAGCTCGCCTGACCAAGCAGATCAAGGACGCAGGGAGGGAAGTGTGCTCTGCACACGACCGACCGAGGACGCCGAAATGCGCCGGTCAGGCGGGCTTAGGAGCGATCTCGATGGGCTCGCCGCCGGGAGCCCAGTGAGCCTCTGGGCTGGGCGGGGTGTCGCGCAGGTACCACTCGGCGTCGAGGGCGCCCATGCAACCGGTGCCGGCGGCGGTGACCGCCTGGCGGTAGGTGTGGTCGACGACGTCGCCGACGGCGAAGACACCGGGCAGGTTGGTTTTGGTCGAGCCGGGCTCGGTGCGGATATAGCCGTCCTCGTCGGTGTCGATCTGGTCGACGACGATCTCCGATTTCGGGATATGGCCGATTGCGACGAAGGCGCCTTCGGTGCCGAAGTCCTCCGTCTCCCCGGTCTCTGCGTTGCGCAGCCGCACATGGTCGAGATTGCCGGCATCGCCACCGACGAACTCCTCGGCGACGAATGGGGTCTTGAACTCGATGTTGGGCCGCTCGGCGGCGCGCTCGCGCATGATGTTGGAGGCGCGGAAGTCGTCGCGGCGGTTGACGACGGTGAGGTCGTCGGCGAACTTGGAGACGAAGATCGCGTCCTCCATCGCCGAGTCGCCGCCACCGATCACGATCACGTCTTTGCCCTTGAAGAACGCTCCGTCGCAGACGCCGCAGGTGGAGACGCCGCAGCCGCTCAGCTCCATCTCACCAGGGATACCGAGCCGGCGCGGCTCCGCCCCCATTGCCAGGATCACGGTCTTGGCGAGATGCTCCTCGTCGCCGAGGAAGACCCTGTGGACGCCGCCGTCCTCGCTGAGCTCGACCCGGTCGACGTCGTCGGTGACGAAGCGGGTGCCGAAGCGCTCCGCCTGAGCACGGAACTGGTTCATCATCTCCGGCCCCATGATCCCGTCGGGGTAGCCCGGGTAGTTCTCGACGTCGGTCGTGTTCTGCAGCTGGCCGCCCCACTGGAAGCCCTCGAAGACGAGCGGCTCGAGGTTGGCGCGCGCGGTATATAGGGCAGCGGTGTAGCCGGCCGGCCCACCGCCGACGACGATCACGTTCTCGATCTTCTTCTCAGTCATCTCTGCCGCCTGGAAGTCTAATACTTTACTTTTTATAGTACCATCAGGTTACGCGACTTTCCCGGTTTCCGCGGGCATCGGCGCCTCCTCCAAATGCCGTCCGCGGTTGACCGGCAGGCCCTCCTCTTCCCACTGCGCGACCCGTTTGCGCAGCTGGAAGAAGGCGACGATACCGGGGGGGATCGGCAGCCAGAAAGCGACCAGGCGGTAGACCAGGATCGCCGGGAAGACAGTCTCCTCGGGAATGCCGAAGAGGACGAAGGCACCGATCATCCCGGCGTCGACCGCCCCCACTCCCGCCGGGGCAAGGGGAAAGAGGTTGGCGACCATGCCGAGGAAGAAGCCCTGCACGACGACGGCGATCGGCACTTCCACTCCGAACGCCTGGAAGGAGGCCCAGAGGATGCCGATGTTCGCCGCCCAGAAGCCCGCCGCGCCGATCACCGCGAGGCCGCCGCGCGAGGGATGGGCAAAGAGACTGAGCGCGAACCTGAACCCTTCGGCGGCTATCGCCGGCACTTTGGCGACGTTGGCGGCGATCGATTGCGCCCGCTCCCCCCGCGCATGAGCAGCCACACGCCGGCCGAGGTCGGGGGGTATGAGCGCCAGCAGCACCCCGAGCACGAGCAGAACGCCCGCGACCGCCGCCGGCACCACGGTCAGCTCGACCGAGTGCTTGCCAGGAAGGACCCCGGTCCGCAGCAGGATGCCGAAGACGATCAGCGCCACCGGGTAGAAGACGTAATGCAGGGCGAGGAAGGCCACCATCCGCCGCCCGACGTCGCGCCGCCGCATTCCGGCCTTGCGCAGCGCCCAGTAGGTGAGGGCGATGCCGCCGGCGCCGGCGGCCGAGAAGAGCAGCGTCGCCGCGACCCCGGCCATGTTGATCTCGTAGGTCTCCGACCAGCGCAGGCGCAGGGTGTCGCCCCCGACCACCGCCTTGAAGAGGGCGATGTAGGTGGCGATCGCGATGACGTTGAAGCCGATCGCGACGGCGATCCACGCCAGATCCGCTTCGCCGAGCTTGCTCAGCGCGTCCCCCAGCCCGACCAGCCTCGGGAAGAGGAAGTAGATGCAGATCAGTAGGGCGAGGACTACGAGCAGCGTCTGAGCCACCCGCCGCCGCGTGAACAGCGGCAGCTCGTAGCCGCCGTTTCCGTTCGCCGGCTGCTCGGGAGACACGCCTGAGAAGCTACCCGTTCGCCAGGCGCTCCAGACTCTGCAGGCGTCGATTCACCGCCAGGACGGCCGGCTCGGCGAGGTGCTCCCCACCGCGCACCGAAGCGACCAGTCCGGCCCCGGCGACGAGGTCGGTGACGTAGTGCTCACCCAGGTAGACGAGCGCGAAGCCAAGCGTCAGCGCGTAGGCCCAGCCGGCGGCGCCGGCCGTCCGCCCGGTCTCGGCCAGCGAGATCGCCGCCGTCACGGACGTGGCGAAGTGCAGCGAGGGCATCGCCGCCCAGGGGTTGCCACCGAGCGCCGAGTACATCCCCGGCCAGGCCGATTTCCAGGTTTCTTCGCCGACCTCTACCATGATCCGCCGCACCCCTTCGCCGGTATGGCCCTGCTCCGAAGCCCACCATGGCGGAGCGGTCGGAGCAGCGAAGTAGACGGCGCAGCCGATGTCGAAGACCGCCGCGAGCCGGCGGGCGGCGCGGGGGAAGCGATCGGGATGGCGAAGCAGGATGAATGCGAGCGCCACATAGGGCTCGAGGAACCACAGCCAGTGCGCCCAGGTGAGGAAACGATTGAGGGTTCCCACCCCCCGCAGACGGGCGAGGCCCCGCTGCAGGCGCACATTGGGGAGCCGGCCGAAGCCGATGACGCGGTCGGCGACGATCGGATAGCGGATCTGGAGGCGAGCGCGAAGCCGCTCGGGATTGTCGTAGGGCAGCTCGTGGATCATCGTGAAGGCCCACATCTGCAAGGCGTACATGGCGACGTCGCGCTTGTGGGAGCGCGGATACAAGACGGCCAGCCCGAGCGGGCCCCCAGCGCAGGCGGCAACGGTCACCGGGGCGGGGATACGCGCGCGGTGGCGCAGCAGGGGCACGGCGACCGCGGCGCCGATTGCCGCGGCCGCCCCGGCACGCACAGCCTTGCGCAACGCCGGAGATGGCCTCGAGCGGGTCGCCATGAGGTCGGCGAGTATAGGAGCAGCTCGCCGACAGCCGGGCGGTGTGCGCACCGCCGAGCGCCGCCTTGCGTGATTAGAATGGCCGCGCTTTGGCGCCCCACTCTCCTGGCACCGACCAGATCGACACTCTGCTTTGGATTGGCTTCGTCGCCGCGGCGATCCTCGTGGTCGCGGTCGTCGCCGGGTTGCTCTACGTGCTGCGCCGCTACGGCGCCGAGCGCGGCGCCGAGCCGCGCCAGATCACCGGCGGCCATCGCATCCAGCTGCGTGTCGGAGCGGCGCTGGGAGCGTTCGCCGCCGCGATCCTCGTGCTCAGCATCGTCTACACCGACAAGGCACGCGAGACGCCGATCACGGGCGCCGCGGGCCTGCAGGTCTCCCACTCCGAACCGCTGAAGATCCAGACGACCGGGCAGCAGTGGCTGTGGCGTTACGACTATCCGAACGAAGCCTTCTCCTATTACAAGCTCGTCGTCCCGGTCGACACCACGGTCGAGCTCGATCTCGTCTCAACCGACGTGGTTCACACCTGGGACGTCCCCGACCTGGCCGGCAAGCGCGACGCAGTGCCCGGCAAGACCAATCGGGTCGTCTTTCGCGCCGACGAAGAAGGCACCTACTCCGGACAGGCGGCGACCCTCTCCGGCCAGGCCTACGCGGCGATGCGAACCGAAGTCGAAGTCGTCTCGCCGGAGAAATACGAAGCCTTCATAAAAACCCAGAAGAGTGACATCCAGGCCGCCCAGGACCGCGTCGTCGGCTTGATCGAAAACGGAGAAACGCCATGAGCGCGCCCGCAAGGAACCCCGAGTTGGTCGTCGACGGCTTTCCGCCGCGCCGCGCCCGCTGGGTCGAGATCGCGACCAGCGCCGACCACAAGGACCTCGGCCGCGTCCTGATCACCGGCGCCCTCGGCTTCCTCTTCATCGCCGTGGTCGAGCTGCTGTTGATGCGCCTGCAGCTGGCGGTCCCCGAGAACACCTTCCTCAACCCGGTCACCTTCGACCGCATGCTCTCGCTCTACGGCGCAACCGCGATCTTCTTCTTCGCGGTGCCGTTCGCGCTCGGCTTCTTCTACTACGTGGCGCCGCTTCAGATCGGCGCCCGCGGAACCGCGCTGCCCCGCCTCGGCCAACTCGGCACGTGGCTCTTCATCGCCGGCGCCACCGTCCTTTACGCGGGCTTCCTCTTCACCCCGACCGAGGCCGGCGTCAACCCGCTGCCACCGCTCTCGGGCATCGCCTTCCTGCCCAACAACGGGGTCGACGCCTGGGCAGCGGCGACCGGCCTGGCGACGCTGGGCTTCGTCCTGATCGCCACCGACCTGGTGGCCACGCTGCGCCGCCTGCGCGCGCCGGGCATGGCCTGGCGCCGGCTCCCGGTCTTCTCCTGGGCGACCGCGATCGGCTCATGGCTGCTGATCGTGATCGGCTCGGTGATGCTGGCTGCGATCACGATGCTGCTGATCGACCGTAACTTCGACGGGATCTTCTTCGCTGGGGACGCCGGCGGCTCGCCGCTGCTCTGGCAGCACCTGAGCTGGATCTTCTACACCGGCACCTACATGCTGATCCTGATCTTCGCCCTGGGCGCAATCGCCGAAATCGTCCCCGCCCTGGCCCGCAAGCCACTCTTCAACCGCGGCGCGGTGATCGGCTCGCTGGTCGCGATCGCCGTCATCGGCACCCTCGCCTGGATGCAGAACATGCTCACGGCGCCGATCGGAATCGGCTGGATGTACTTCGCGATGGTCATGTCGCTGGCGCTGATCGTCCCCTTCGGCCTGATCTTCTTCAACCTGATCGCGACCCTCTCCGGCGGCACGATGAAGATGCGGGCGCCGCTGCTCTTCGCCGCCGGCGCGATCGTCGCGATCGCAATCGGCCTGGCGAGCGAGATGAACCACTCGATGGTCGCGCTCGGCTGGCGCCTCCAGCACACCACCGACAGCACCGCGGCAACCCACTTCGCCCTCGTCGGCGGTGCTGTCTTCGGCGGCTTCGCTGCTCTGCACTGGTGGTTCCCGAAGATGACGGGGCGCACCATGGGCGAGACCTTGGCACGCCTTTCCTTCTGGACGATGCTGCTGGGAACGCTCGTCGCCTTCGTGCCGCTGATGCTCGCCGGCACCGACGACGGCCAGGTGGTCGACGCCTACAAGTTCTTCGGCGGGAGCGGGGTCGACGCCTACAACCTGATCGCCACGATCGGCGCCTTCCTCCTCGCCGCGGGCATCGTGATGACCCTGGTCAACGCGATCCTCAGCCGCGAGGGTGGCGCCCCGGCCGGGCATGATGCTTGGGGCGGCGATTCGCTCGAGTGGTTCGCGCTCTCGCCGCCGGAGCCGCACAACTTCGACCTGCTGCCCGACGTGCGCAGCGCCAGACCGATGCGCGACATCCGCGAGGCGATCGCCCACCGCAGTGCCCGCGTGGAGCAGCCGGCCCGCGAATCGCAGCCGGTAGCCTGACCGCGGTGATTCGATGAGCGGCGCCCAGACGGCTGCTATCACGCAGCGCTCCGCCGTGCCTTCGCTGCTGCGCGACTTCTTCACGCTGACCAAGCCGAAGGTGCAGTCGCTGCTGCTCTTCACCACGGTGACGACGATGTTCGTGGCCGGCGACCCCTCGCTCGGACTCGTCCTGCTCACCTGCCTCGGCGGCGCCCTCTCCGCCGGCGGCGCCGGGGCGATCAACCATGCGATCGACCGGGACATCGACCGCACCATGGCGCGCACGGCCGATCGACCTGTGGCCAGCGGCCGCATCTCGGCAAGGACCGCGATCGGCTTCGGCGCCCTGCTCGAGCTCTGCTCCTTCACCCTGCTGGCGACGACGGTCAACCCGCTCGCCGCCGCGCTCTCGTTCTCCGGCTTCGCCGGCTATGTCTTCGTCTACACGCTCTGGCTCAAGCGCACCACCCCCCAGAACATCGTCATCGGCGGTGCCGCCGGCGCCGTTCCCCCCCTGGTCGCCTGGGCGGCCGTGACCGGCGGTCTCAGCGGCACCGCCTTCTACCTCTTCGCGATCGTCTTCTTCTGGACCCCGCCCCACTTCTGGGCGCTCTCGCTGTTGATGAAGGACGAGTACGCGAAGGCCGGCGTGCCGATGATGCCCGTCGTCCGCGGCGAGGCCGAGACGCGCCGCCAGATCCTCCTCTACACGATCCTGCTCTACGCGGTGACCCAGTTGCCATTTTGCGCCGGCGGCTTCGGGCTCGTCTATCTGGCCGGCTCGATGACGCTCGGCGCCGGCTTCATCTACTGCGCCGTTCGGCTCCTGCCCAGCGCCGACCGGCGCTGGGCGTTGCGTACCTACCTCTTCTCCCTCGCCTATCTGGCGCTGCTCTTCCTGACGATGCCGATAGACGTCCGGCTCTAACGACCGACGCCCTGCCTGCCTGATAGAAATCCGCCCGTGGACCGCGAGACCTCCAGACGAGACATGGCGGCAGGCCTGCTGGCAGGCGGCATCGCTGCGGCGGTCTTCGCCCTCTGCTTCGTCGCCGCGACCCTCTACATCGCGTCGTGAGCGAGCATCGCGAGATCCCCGAGCCCGGCGAGCTGGTCTACCCGCCACGGCCCTCCTGGGCGCCCGCCTTCTTCGCCTTCGGCGCCGCGGGGGCGGTTTGCGGAATCTTCGCCGAGGGATTCATGGTCCGCGGCTGGATCTACTCGATCATCGGCATCGTCATCCTTCTCTTCGCCCTGCGCAGCATGATCAAGAGCGCCACCAGCGACTACTTTCGTCTGCCGCGCAAGCAGCACACCCGCGGCGCGGTGCTGCCGGTCGAAACCATCTCTCCGCCTCAGTCCTGAGCGCCTGAGCGAGCCCTCTAGTCAGGCGTCATGCCGGACGTCGCCCCTGCCGACGTCCATACGCGCACGATGTCACGGATCGAGAGGATCCCGACGGTCTCGCCTCCGTCGAAGACGACGAGGTGGCGGATGCCGCGGGTCGACATCTCCGCAGCCGCGTGCTCGAGGCTCCAGTCGGGCGCGGCGGCGACCACGCCCTCGCTCATATGCTCGGCAACGAGCTCGGTATCCGGGTCCTGGCCACGGCCGAGCGAGTTGAGAATGTCGCGCTCGGTGACGATGCACGGCACCGGCCGCTCGTCATCGGTCACCAGCGCCGCACCGATCCCCTTCTCGACCATCATCGTGGCCGCCTCGCGCAGCGTGTGCGATGGGCCCACGGTCAGAACCACCTCCGACATACCGTCCCGTACCTGCATCCTCGTCGCACTCCCTTCGCCGCTCGCGGATTAGTGTGAATCGCCTCAAGCTTACCCGACTGTCGAGGCGCCTCACACGCAGCGTTTACGCAGCCTTGATCTATAGACTCCGGCGCGCTCCGCGCCGTATGACGACGATGCTCAAGCAACCGAACCCGATCCGCGCCCTGCTCGCCCTCGCCGCCCTGGCGGCGATTGCCGTCGCCGCCTCCGGCTGCGGCACGAGCACGGCTGACGAGCAGCACGGCCGCGTCCTCTTCGTGCAGAAATGCGGCGTCTGTCACGCGATGGCCGAGGCAGGCACGACGGCTCAGATCGGGCCCAACCTCGACGACGCGTTCGCCGCCGCAAGAGCCGCAGGCGAGGGAGGGGACACGATCGAAGGAATCGTCAAGGCGCAGGTGGGGTTTCCGCGGCCCAGCAACGACAATCCCGCCGTCTCGATGCCCGCGGACGTCGTCACCGACCAGGATCTAGAGGACGTCGCCGCTTACGTCGGCCGCTACGCCGGGGTGCCTGGCGCAGCGCCTCCCCAGGTTCCCGGCGGGCCCGGCGCTCAGGTCTTCGCCAACAACGGCTGTGGCGGCTGCCACACGCTCGCTGCGGCCCAATCGGGGGGCGTCACCGGGCCCAACCTCGACGAAGCGCTCCCGGGCCAGAGCGCAGCGACGATCGACAAATCGATCGTCGACCCGAATGCGCAGATCGTCAAGGGCTATCCGGCCAACGTGATGCCGCAGAACTTCGAGGAAACGCTGTCCAAGAAAGAACTCGAAGACCTCGTCCAGTACCTGCTGCAGGAAACGCAGCCGGGTGGCAGCGCCAACAAAGGCAGCTGAGTCGACTCACGGCCGGGGCCCGGCCGCCGGCATCATCCGAGGAACGATGGGGACCCGGCTCAAAGACCGCCTCGAGATCTCCCCGCAGCGCTATGCGCAAGTCACGCTGGTTGCCCTCGCGGCACTTGCCCTGATCGTCCTCACCGGCGCCGGAGTCCGCCTCACCGGCTCTGGCCTCGGCTGCCCGGACTGGCCAAAGTGCTACGGCGGCACGGTGCCCCCGCTCGACACCCACGCGGTGATCGAGTACGGCAACCGCGTCCTCACGGGCTTCGTCGGCATCGCCGTGATCGCCGCCAGCGCGCTCGCCTGGTTCCGCCGGCCATTCCGCTGGCACCTCGCTTTCTTCGGCGCCCTCCTGCCGCTGGGGGTGATCGGGCAGGCGATCCTCGGCGCTCTCGTCGTCAAGTACCACCTCGCCCCCGGCCTGGTGATGAGCCACTTCATCCTCTCGATGCTGCTGCTCGACGCCTCCTTTGCCCTTGCCTGGTGCTCGCGCTACGAGCCGTGGGAGCGGCGGCGCTCCAGCGACCGGCTCGGCGTCTGGGCGGTGCGGGCCCTGATCCCGCTCGGCCAGCTGACGATCCTCGCCGGGACGATCGCCACGGCCTCCGGCCCCCATGCCGGCGCCCACGCGGGCCAGCTCGTCCACCGCTTTACCTTCGAGGGCAACGGCACGCTGGAATGGATCGTGGAGCGGCACGCGGCGACCGCAACGGTCTTCGGCCTCGCGGCAATCGCCGTCTGGCTGCTCCTACGCCGCCCTGGCGGCGACAGACGCACCCTAGGCCCGCTCACCGTGGTGATCGGGCTGCTGGCGCTACAGGGCGCCGTAGGCGGCCTCCAGTGGTGGCTGAAGCTCCCGGGCGAGCTCGTCTGGGTCCATGTAGCGCTGGCGACGCTGACCTGGCTGGCAATGCTGTGGACCGTCGCCACGGCCGGGAGGCTCGAGCCCCGCAGGGTGATGCCCGAGCCTTCCAGCCAACAGCAGGATCGGGCGTCGCTAGCGCAGGCGCCGACCGGAGCCTGAACCTCCTCGTCTCAACTCTCCGCAACGTGCACAGCAGCGAGGTCGACGACCACGTGGGTTATCGGCAGGTCGATCTCGTTGCGAGCGCGCTCGACCACCCCGTTCTCCAGCCAGCGCGAGCGGTCCGGCGGATGGGTCGAGATCACGATCTCGTCGGCCGGGAACACACGCAGCGCGTCCTCGATCGCAACATTCGGGTCGGAGTCGCCGATCTCGCCCCTTGCTCGCAAGCCCAGTCCGTTGATCGCAATCAGCGAGAGCTCCATCCGCTGGCGGGCCAGCTCCATCGCTTCGTCGATGTCGGAAGCCCAGTGGGACGCGCGCGACCTCGCCAGCGCCGGGGTCACCACCAGGATCTCGCAATCTCGGCTGCGACAGCGCTGCCGGATCTCCTCCAGCAGCGCCCCACCCTCAACCGTCTCGTTGGCGACGACCAGCAGGCGATGCTTGGCGTCCCCACCACGGGTCAAGTCGACGCTGCGCGAAAGCGACCCGCGCGAATTCCGATAGGCAAACCCAGCTCCAAATCCGATCAGCGTCGCCGCCCACACGACTCCGATCACCGGCCGGGTGAGCAACGTCAGCGCGATCACCGAGACCGCCGCGACCCCGATCACAACCACCCACCGAAACGCATCGGCCTCGGATCTGAGGGGATTGTGCATACCCCAGTTCTACCTCGTCGCTAGAGGATGTAAACAGCGGTATAAACGATCAGCCACATGACGTCGACGAAGTGCCAGTAGATGCCTGGCACCTCGACGCCGAGATGGTCCTCCGCTTTGGGGCCGAAGTGGCCGCGGAAGGCACGGATCGTGGCGAAGCTGAGCAGCATCAGCCCGACGAAGACGTGGGCACCGTGCAGGCCGGTGAGACCGTAGAAGATCGAGCCGAAGGCGAGATCGCGGGCGCTGAAGCCGATATGGACGTACTCGTTGATCTGGATGAAGAGGAAGGTGGCGCCGAGCAACCAGGTCAGGACCAATCCGAGTTTGAGGCCTTTTTTGTTACCGCGCCGGATCGACTCGAGCGCGTAATGGATCGTGAAGCTCGACGAGATCAGGATTGCCGTATTCACACCGGCGACCGCCACCGGCAGTTCGTAAGGGTGCGGCGGCCAGGTCGGTGGGTGAACGACGACGCGGAGGAAGAAGTAGGAGGCGAAGAAGGCGCCGAAGAGCATTACCTCGGAGACGATGAAGAGCAGGATCCCCAGCGTCTGGCGATCTATCCGCGAGCTCTGGTTGGCCTCCGGCGGCCCGTGGTGCTCCTCCTCGTGGGAATGGCCGAGTGCGACGGTTGCGCTCTCCATCAGGCCTCCTCCCCTTCCGCCACGGCGGCTGCGACTGCCGCGGCCGGGCGGCCGACCTCGAGGTGCTCGACCGGCTTATCGGTGATTTCGCGGGTGCGGCCGAGTAGGTCCTCGTCGAGCCAGCGCGAGTTCTCGCCGGCGAAGGTGGAGATCAGCACCTCGTCGACCCGGTAGTGCTCGATCGCGTTCTGCACGGCTTGAAGAGGATCGGGACTCATCGGCTGACCGGTGGCATCGACATCGGCCCGGTAGAGCTCGGCCAGGGTCGCGGCGAGGTCGCGGACGATTTCCGCCTCAGAGACGCCCTCGGCGCGCGGGCAGATGATCGTGTACCGGTGTGGGTGCCCGGCGGCACGCTCCTTCAATCTGGCGACCAGGTCCGGAGCGGCAACGGTCTGGGTGGCGACGACAAGCGTGTGGCTTTTCTCCCAGCTGATCGAGTCGTCCTGGACGCGCACGGGGATGTGGGTCACCGCCACCTCGGGCTCGAAGCGGTCCTTTGCCCACTCGACGAGGTCCTTGCGGGTGATGCCGAAGCGCGTCCCGGAGCGGCAGGAGAGGAGAAGCTCGCCGGGTTCGTGGGCGCGTACCGCGTCATCCATGGCGAGCGCCGGGTCGCGGTCCATCACCTCGCCGACCGACTCGATCCCGTACGCGGAGAGGATCGACATCGTCACCTCGACTCTGGCCCGTGCAGCCTCCCGCAACTCACCGCTGTCGATCAGCTGCCCGACGGCGGGCTGGTTCTGCGGCGCCGCGACGGCGACGAACGGCACCTTCCCGGCGCGCTCGCTCACAGCTTTCAGCAGCTTGCGGCCACCGGCGACCTCGTTGAGGAAGACCAGCAGCGGCTGTGCCTGGGTGGAATCCCCGCTCAAGTCTGACCCACCACAGCGGGCTCGGGTTTGGCGACCTCCGCGCCTTCGCCGGCCATGATCGCGTGGCGGGCGCCGGGCACGCCGTACTCGTACGGCCCACCGACGACCCGCGGGATCTCGTCGAAGTTGAAGATCGGCGGCGGGGAGGAGACCTGCCACTCGATCGAGTTCGCCCGCCACGGGTTGGCCACGGCGCGTGGCCCGAAGCGCCAGCTGACGACCATGTTGTAGAGAAAGACGAGCTGGCAGGCACCGAGGAAGAAGGCGCAGATGCTGATCAGCAGGTTCCAATCGCCGAACTGGGTCGCGTAGTCGGCGACGCGTCGCGGCATCCCGTCCATCCCGATCCAGTGCATCGGGATGAAGGTGCCCCAGGTGCCGACCAGCGTGCCCCAGAAGTGGACCCGGCCAAGTTTCTCGTCATACATCCGCCCGGTGATCTTCGGGAACCAGTGGTAGATGCCGGCGAAGATCGTGAAGACCGAGCCGCCGAAGAGGACGAAGTGGATGTGGGCGACGATGAAATAGGTATCGGAGACGTGGATGTCGATCGGCACCATGCCGAGCATGACGCCGCTGATGCCGCCGATCGTGAAGGTGACGATGAAGGCGAGCGCGAACAGCATTGCGGTCGAGTAGGTGTGGATCTTGCCGAAGTAGAGCGTCCCCAGCCAGGAGAAGATCTTGATCCCGGTCGGAACCGCGATCAGCAGCGTGGTGATCATCATCGGCACGCGCAGCCAGCTGAACATGCCGGCGACGAACATGTGGTGGGCCCAGACCGAGTAGCTGAGGACGACGATCCCGATCAGCGCCAGGGCCATCAACCGGTAGCCGAAGATCGGCTTGCGGGCATGGGTCGAGATGACCTCGGAGATGATCCCGAACCCAGGCAACATCATGATGTAGACAGCCGGGTGCGAGTAGAACCAGAAGATGTGCTGGTAGCTGATCACGTCGCCGCCACCGGCAAACTGGAAGAACTGGGTGTGGAGGACGCGGTCGAGGAGGACCATGAACTGGGCGCCGGCGATGAAGGGCGTCGCGGCGACGACCAGGAGCGAGGTCGAGAGGTTGGCCCAGACCAGCAGCGGCATCCGCCAGAAGGTCATCCCTGGCGCACGCATCGTGATGATCGTGACCAAGAAGTTGAGCGCGGTCGCGATCGAGGAGGCGCCGGCGAACTGGACCCCGAGGTTGAAGAACGACTGGCCCAGCGGGGCACCCGTGGAGAGCGGCGCGTACCCGGTCCAGCCCGCGTCGAAGGCGCCACCCGGGGCGAGGAAGCTGCCGATGAAGAGCAGGCCGGCGAGCGGCAGCATCCAAAAGCTGAGCGCGTTGAGCCGCGGGAAGGCCATGTCCGGTGCGCCGATCATCAGCGGCAGCACGTAGTTGGCGATGCCGGCGAAGACCGGGATCACGAAGACGAAGATCATCAGCACCGCGTGGGTGGAGAAGAGGCTGTTGTAGGTGGCGGCGTCGACGATCTGGGTGCCCGGCTGGGCCAGCTCGGCCCGGATCAGCATCGCCATCAGGCCGCCGACGAAGAAAAAGAAAAAGGTGGTGCAGATGTACTGGATGCCGATCACCTTGTGATCGGTGTTGAAGCGGAAGTAGTCCTTCCAGCTCTTGGCGCCGTGCTGGGAGTGATCGTCGGGGATCGTCGGCATACCGGCGGCCCAGCGCAGCCAGTAGTCGAAGCAGCCGAAGCCGGCGAGGAAGCCGAGCGGCCCGGTGATCAGCGGCACGACGACGTGCGGGTAGCCGGTCTGCTCGGTCTGCCAGATCGGCAGGCCGGAGATGTCGCGGAGGACGACGACCAAGCCGACGCCGAAGGCGGCAGCCAAAATCGTGCCCAGCAGGCCTCGAATCCATCCCGGTTGCTTGATCGCCGCGACCATCAGTAGATCTGCGCCTCCATTATGCCCCGCCCGTCCCGAGGGGTTCGACCGGGTTGGTTTCGGTGTCCTGGCGGATCGATTCCATGTACGGGGCTGGCACCTTTTCCGTCAGGCCGGCAACCCATTTGCGGAAATCGGCCGGCCGTTCGACCACGACCTTGGCCCGCATCGAGGCGTGGCCGAAGCCACAGAGCTCGGTGCAGATCAGCTGATAGGTGCCGACCTTGTCGGGGGTGACGGTGGCGGTCGTGGTGATGCCCGGCACGTTGTCTTTCTTGATCCGCCACTCCGGCACCCAAAAGGAGTGGATCACGTCCTGGGAGTGCATCTTGAACTGGACCTGCCGGTTGACCGGGACGTGGAATTCGCCCTGCACGTAGGCATTGCCTTTGCCGGGATAGCCAAAGCTCCAGGCGTACTGCTGGGAGAAGACGTCGACCGTGAGCGCATTTGAAGCTGGTTCTTCGATGTCGTTGAGCACCGACCAGCTGTAGCCGGCACCGAAGAGAACGATGATCGTCGGGATCAGCGTCCACGCGACCTCGAGCCGGGTGTTGCCGTGGATCGGCTCGCCATCGGATTCGTCTCCCGGCTTGGCTTTGAATTTCCACAGCGCGTAGAAGAGCATCACCATCACCAGCGAGAAGACGAAAGCCGAGAGGACGATCATCACGTTGAGCAGATCGTCGATCTTCGGGGCTGCGGTCGAAGCGGCCTCTCCATCCCAGTTGATCGAGAGCATCACCGCAGAGATCGCCGCCGTCAGGGCGACGGTCGCGGCAAGCATCTTCGCTATCGGCAGGCGGCCGTACATGAGGCGGCGGGCATTCTATTGAAGCGGCGGCGGAAGGATTTCTGGGCTCAAATGACGGTTGGCACGATGTTGGGGGGCCATCCGGGTAGGGCCTCCACTTAACTTTTTCGGTGTGTTGGGTCGGGCTGGCGCCCGGAGGCCTCAGCGAAAAAGTACAAGACGTTCCGGCCCTACCCGGATGGCCCCTACTCAGGCGCGGACAATTCATTGAGCCGGGCAGCTGAAGCTGCCAGTACTCCACGCGCCACTCCCTCCCAGCTCCAGAGCTGCCGCGCCGTGTCTACCAGCGCCTCACGAGCTTCAATGCGCTTGTCCTCCGGAAGCTCGAACCACCTGTTCAGCCGGTCCGCGATCGCCTCGACGGCACCCTCCTCGACCGGGAAGGAAACTAGCTCCGCAGCCTCGGGCGGCAGCGTCGCAGCGAGCTCCCTCGACACCTCTCGCATCCCCGAGTGCCCCGCGGAAACCGGCAGGACCCCACAGGCAGCGGCCTCCGCGGCAACCATTCCGAAGGCCTCGGGAAACGTGCTGGGCATCACCAGCGCCTCGGCGTCGGGCAGCAGCTCGGCAACTTCGTCGTGCTCCAACCGCCCGATGAACTCGACGGAATCGGCGATCCCCTTGGCCGCGTCCAGGTATCCGTCGGGGAGATCGGCAAGAAACGCGCTCAGAATCGGCAGCGGCTCCGCGGAACCACCCTCCAGCCCTCTCCCAAGCTTCGCGACCTCCCGCGCATCGTCCAAATTCCCCCTTTCGAGCGCTGCCAGCAAACGCCGCAAGCCTTGCTCGTACTCCCCGTAACCCGCGATCTGCAGCTCTGCGTTTGGATGCTGCCACCGAACCAGCGGCCACGCGGCTACGAGCAGATCAACTCCCTTGGAGACGATCAGCTTCCCAACGAAGACAACCCGCAAGCCCTCCTCCTCGGGTGGCGCGGTGGGAGGGGGGGTTCGGACGGGTGAGTCCGCTAACCCCCCCTCCTGCCGCGACAGGACCCGAGGCCGAAAACCATCCGTATCGACTCCCGGGGGACCAAGGCGCGTCTTATCTCGAAGTCCGGGGACATTCGGCAGCGCCGCCCAAAGCGACTCGGCCGTATGGCGGGAGCCGACCAAGACCGTCGCCGCCGCATTCATGCCCTCTTCCGCGTAGGGAAGAAAGCGGGGATGCGGTTTGACCGTGTACTCGAGCGCCGAGCCGTGGATCTTGGCTGCGAAAGCTCCTATCTCAGCCCTGGCGAGAATCGCGGGACCCATGACCAGATGGCCCGCCAACGCTGCGTCGAAGCCACCGACCGAATCGGCAACCTCGCGTACAGCGGCGACGTTTGCGTCGATATAGCGGTTGAGCTCTTTGTCCGTCAGCTCCTCGAAGGCCTTGACCTCGAAACCCTCGTATGGGTCTTTGACGTAGACCGGAAGCAGGCCATGAATGTCGGGGTTGTGAATCTCGACGCCCTCGATCTTGACCTGGCGGTCCTGGCAGAGCAGATGCACCTCGTGCCCTAGAGCAGCCAGGGCTCGAGCGAGATTCGCGGTGTAGATGTTGCTGCCCGTGCCGCGCAGCATGTAGCCGTGAAAGAGGAGGACACGCATCGCTGCCGCACAAGCTATTAGTCTTCTCCGCCGTGAACTCGAAGCAGCTCTACAGGATGCGGGCGCCAGCCTCGGGCCGTGAGGCCCTCACTTACGCCGAGCCCGGCTCGGTCTACGTCGATCGCGAGACCGACGAGGAGATGGTGCCGGTGGCGATGGTGCTGCCTCTCGCCCCCTCGGCGTCGGCCCTCCCCCGCACCCCGGAGAACCTGCGCGCCTGCCGCCGCTGCGACCAGCTGATCGGGCTGGACGTAAGCGACTGCCCGTATTGCAGCCTCCGCCAGGAAGCTCTCTAGAGCCGCCTTAGGGCTGTTTAACGACGGTGGCGGTGTACAGCAGGCGAGCGTTGCTGTAGTAGCAGCCGTAGGTCTTCGTCTTGCCGACGCCCTGCTGCGGATGGCCGCCCTGGATGTCTTCCTTCGAGGAGCAATGATCGGGCAGGCGGCTGCCGCGCCAGGTGTTTTCTTCGGTGACGTTGAAGGCGAACATCGGCGCCCAGGTCGGGACGGTCAGGGCGACCACCTGGCCCTGCAGGACGCTGAGCGGGTGGTCGAGGGTAAAGATCACCGTGCTGCCGAAGTAGGGGTTGAGGATCTGCAGCGGGCTCTGGCGGACCAGCGTGTACTGGGGTGGCTTCGAGCCTTCGACCGGGCGCAGGACGCCGATCCGTGCTTGCGACGGCTTGCCGAGGAATTCGTTGAAGAAGCCGATCTCGTCGGTCATCTTTTCGGTGTCAGTGTCGGACGGGCGCGAGAGGGTAATCGACCAGGCGACGATCTTGCCATCGAAGGGCACCTCGTAGGGACGCGGCACGCCGCCGGCGATCGCCTGAAAGCCGCTCACGTGACCCTCGACCCGGCAGGGGACGACCTCGACGTTGTTGACGATCTTGCCCGGGCAGGATGGCGGGGGCGTCGCATCGGTCTTGCCGAGCACCACGACCCGGGCCGGCGCCGAGTCGGCGGCACCCGGCCAAGCGGCGGCGACGAGCAGCGCCAGAGCGCAGGCGAAGCCCAGCGCGACATAAGCGCGGCTGCGGTCGGGGCGGTTTTTGGCTGCTCTCACCAAGGTCTCAAGCGACAACCCCGGCCTTCGGCAAGGGTTGCGGCACGGGATTCTGTCGTTCGCCGCGGCTCGCCGCGGTCCTCCGCGGGAACTGCACGATCCCTCCCCGGTAGGGTTGCCAGCCGTAATGGAGGGCACGGCGCCAGCAGACGAGTTCATCCCCGCCGGTCTCGCCTCGCTCGGAATCGAAGCCGACGAGGTCGACCTTGCTGTGATCGGCGCGGTCCACCAACTCCTCTGGCCACCGATCCTCGAGCTGCTCGCCTTAGACACCGAGGGCGTTGTGCCTGAGCGCTGCCCCGATCTATCCAAGGCGCCCGAGTGACTACGCCGCTGGATCTCGGCCTGCGCGCGCAGGCCGCCGCAGTCGCCGCCGGCGACGTCGAGCCCGGCGAGTTGCTGGACGCGACGCTTACCCGGCTCGAGGAGCGCAACCCGGCGCTCAACGCCGTGGTCGAGACCTTCCCCGAGCGCTCACGCGAGATGCTCGCCGCTGCGCCCGAAGGACCGTTGCGCGGCGTACCGGTCGTGATCAAGGACGAGTGGCCGCTGCCCTGGCGCGCGCAGCGCTTCGGCGCCGCCGAACTGATGGCGCCCACCGCGCCAGGCGAGTCAGGCCCCTACCGCGCCCTCCGCGACGCCGGCGCCGTGATCGTCGGCGTCGGCAACATGCACGAGCTCGGCGCCGGGAGCACCGGCAACGTCTCTGTCTACGGACCGGCCCGCAATCCTTGGGACACCGAGCGCTGCCCGGGCGGCTCCTCGAGCGGACCAGCCGCCTCGGTCGCCGGCCGCCTCGTCGCCGCTGCCGTCGGCGCCGACGGGCTGGGCTCGGTGCGGTTCCCCGCCGCCTACTGTGGTCTGACCGGGCTCAAGCCGACCTTCGGCCGCTCGGCGATGGAGGGGCATCACATGGCGCCGGTCACCAGCCTGATCGTCTCCGGCCCCCTCTGCGCCGATGCCGGCGATTGCCGGCTGCTGGGCTCTGTGCTCTACGGCGAGCAGCTTGGCGCCGGCGATGCGGCCGGCCTGCGGATCGGCATCGTCCGCGATCCCGTCTCCGAAGATGTGACGCCCGAGGTCGGCGCCGCCTGTGAGGCGGCGATCGAGGCGCTGCGAGCCGAGACCGGCGGCGAGGTGCGGGAGATCGCGCTGCCCGACCTCGAAGCGGCAACCCTCGCCGCGATCCTGATCATCAACTCGGAGAGCATGGGCGGCGTGACGCCGGAGCGCCTCAACCGCCTCGACCCGGAGCTGAGCCCGATCGCCCGCGGCACGCTCAAGTACCGGATGATGCTGCCGGCCACCGCGACCGTTCAATCCAGCCGGGTGCGAACGCTGATGCGCCGCCGTCTCGCCACCCTCTTCGAGCAGGTCGACGTGATCGCCTGGCCGACGGTCCCCGCCCCGGCTCCCCCGCTCGACGCGCCGATGGTCGAGCTCCCCTCGGGCGTCAATACCGCCGACCAGGCCAACGTGCGCGGCGCCGCCCTCGCCAACCTGACCGGGATCCCCTCGATCAGCATGCCGGTGGGACTGAGCAGCGAGGGCCTGCCGCTGGCACTTCAACTTCAGGCCGCCTGGGGCGGGGACGAGCTGCTGCTCGATGCCGCCGAGGCGCTGGAGCGCGCCAACGGGCGCCGCTGGGTCGAGTCGCTGCCGCCGCTGGCAGAGGCCTCGCCGACGGAGGTTTAGCGGGATGGGGTCGGCTGCGATCACGGTCGAGAGGCTGGAGCGAGCCTTCGACGAGGTTCTGGCGGTCCAGGGCATCGACCTGGAGGTCGGCGAGGGCGAGATCTACGGCTTCCTCGGTCCCAACGGAGCGGGCAAGACGACCACGGTGAGGATGCTGACGACGCTGCTGCTGCCGACCGGGGGGAGGGCAACCGTGGCCGGCTACGACGTCGTCTCCGAAGCGCGCCGGGTGCGCGCCTCGATCGGCGTCGCCCTGCAGGAAGCGGCGCTCGACCCGCTGATGACCGGGCGCGAGCTGATCCGCCTGCAGGCGACGCTCCAGGGCCTGCCGGGCGGCGAGGGCAGGCGGCGCGCCGACGACCTACTGGAGCGGGTCGACCTCGTCGCCGCCGCCGACCGGCGGGTCGGCACCTACTCGGGGGGGATGCAGCGGCGCCTCGACCTCGCTGCGGCACTGGTCCACGAGCCACAGGTGCTCTTCCTCGACGAGCCGACCACTGGCCTGGACCCGGTGAGCCGCAAAACGATCTGGGAGGAGGTTCGCGCCCTCAACGACGAGGGGACGACGGTCTTTCTCACCACCCAGTACCTGGAGGAGGCCGATCAGCTCGCCGACAACGTCGGCATCATCGACAGCGGCAAGATCGTCGCTGAGGGAACTCCGGCGTCGCTCAAAGCCGAAATCGGCCATCCCCATATCCGCCTGCAGCTGGAGGAGGGCTCGATCGCCGAGGCAGAGGAGATCTGCGCCCGCATCGGCCCGCTGTTGCCGCCGGTCGACGGCAGGACGGTCCTGGTCGAGGTCGAGCATGGAGCGGGCGACATCCCGCGGGTCGTCAGGGCGCTGGACGAGGCGGGCATCGGGGTCGGCTCGCTGGAGCTCGTCCGCCCCAGCCTCGACGACGTCTTCGTCGCCAAGACCGGCTACCACCTCGAGCACGAGGGGGAGGAGAGCGGCGAGGACGAGGAGGAGGCCGTGAAAGCGTGAGCGGCCTGGCGACGAACCTGCGGGTCGTGGGAGCTCTCGGCATGCGCTCGATCCGCCAGACCTTTCGCCGGCCCCAGCTGATGGCGCCGATCGTCGTCTTCCCGACCATCCTGCTGGCGATCCAGACGGGCGGCGCCGGCGGCGCGATCAACCTTCCCGGCTTCCCGCCGGTGCAGAGCTTCCTCCAGTTCATGCTCGCCGGGGCGATGATGCAGTCGCTGATGCTCGCCGGCAACAGCGGCGGGATCGCACTCGCGGTCGACATCGAGATGGGCTTCACCGATCGCCTCTTCGCCGCGCCGATCTCCCGCTACACGATCGTTCTCGGCCGCCTCGCCGGAACCGCGGCGCTGGGTTTGCTCGCGGCCCTCTGGTTCCTCGCGATCGGGCTCGTCTTCGGCGCTCACATCGAGGGTGGCGTCCCCGGAGCGCTGCTGGCGATCGCACTTGTCACCGCGACGGCGATGGCGGTCGGCGGGATCGGCGCGGCGATCGCCCTGCGCACCGGCAGCGCCAGCGTCGTCCAGGGCCTCTTCCCCCTGGTGCTCGTCGTGCTCTTCCTCTCCTCCGCCTTCTTCCCGGTCGAACTGATGATCCAGCCGGCGCAGACGATCGCCGAATACAACCCGCTCAGCTTCGTCGTCGAAGGGGTCCGCGAGCCGATCATCTCCGGCATCGACGCTTCCGACACGATCAACGCCCTGCTGGCGATCGCCGGCATCGTCGTCCTCGGCCTCGTGCTCAGCGCGCGGGCGCTGCGCCACCGGCTGCGGGTGGGCTGATGGAGGCGGCGGCAATCCCGGCCACGCAGCCGATCCCGGCCTGGCGGACCAACCTGGCGACGATCGGCGCGCTGATGTCGCGGGCGAAGAACGAGTTGCTGCGCGTTCCCGGGGCGGCGATCCCCGGGGTGCTGGCGCCGACGATCTTCTTCCTCGGCCTCAACGGCGTCTTCGGCGCGCTGACCCAACTGCGTGGCTTCACCACCGGCTCCTACGAGAGCTTCATCGTTCCGATCAGCATGCTGCAGGGGGCCGGCTTCACCGGCGCGGCGGCGGGCGTCAACCTCGCCCGCGACATCGAGCAGGGCTGGCTCGACCGCCTGCTCGTCTCCCCCGCCCCGCGCTGGGTCTTGCTTGCCGGCACCGTGCTCGCCGCCAGCGCCCGCTCGCTGATCCCGGCCACCTTCGTCTTGACGATCGCGCTGCTGCTCGGCGCCGGCTGGCCCGGCATCGACGGCCTCCTCGTCACCTACTTCATGGTCGCGGCGATGGCGGCGGTCGCGGCCTGCTGGGGCTCGATGCTGGCGCTGCGCTTCAAGAGCCAGTCGGCGGCGCCGCTGATGCAGGCCGGGATGATGGCGCTGATCCTGACCACGACCGCCTACGCGCCACTGGCCCTCCTGCAGGGCTGGCTCGCCGACGTGGCCCGCATCAACCCCGTCACCCAGGTGGTCGAAGCGGCGCGGCAGGGATTCGTCGGCAGCGTCACCTGGGCCGAAACCTGGCCGGGCCTGCTCGCCCTGGCCGGCCTGCTGGCCGTGCTGGGCGCCCTCGCCCTGCGTGAGATGCGCCGCACCGGCGCGTGACCGAGCCACGGGAGAGCGCAACGGAGATCGCCGAGCGCGTCCTGCGCCAGAACTGGCTGGAGGGCAGGCGAGACAAGGCCGGGTTCGCCTACACCCAGCCCAGCCCCGGACGCTACCCGTGGCAGTGGTATTGGGACTCGTGCTTCGCGGCGATCGCCTGGCGGCGCTTCGACCCTGCGCGGGCTCGGACGGAGTTGGAGAGCCTGCTCGCCGCACAGCGGGAGGACGGCTTCATCGGTCACACGATCTTCTGGGATCGCCCCGTCTCGCTTGGCCGGCTGCCCTTCTACAACGTCGCCTCACGCAGCTCGTTCCAAACCGAGACGATCCAGCCGCCGCTGCTTGCCTGGGCCTGGAGCATCGCCGTCGAGGATCCGGCCACCGAGCCGGGAGTCGTCGCTCAGGCCGACTGGCTGGCGCGCCACCGCGACCTTGAGGGCGACGGACTGCTCTGGATCGTGCAGCCCGACGAGTCCGGACTCGACGCCTCGCCCAAGTTCGAACCGGTCTGGGGCCGGCGGGCCAACGGGCGGATCGGCTTCCCTCTCTTGGTGCGCCGGAACCGGCAGCTCGGCTTCGACGCCCGCCGGGTCCGCGACCGCGGCGGTCCGGTGCTCTGCGAGACCGTGGTCAACACGCTCTGGTCGCTCTCGCTGCAGGCCCTGGGCCGCCCCTCGGCAACCGCGGCGCTGATCGATCGGCTCTGGGACGAGCGTCGCGGCCTCTTCCTCGACGAGGCCCAGCCCGGGGGCACCCGGCCGGGTGTGCTCACCTGGGCGGCGCTCGCCCCGCTCGCCCTGCCCGACCTGCCCGAGGAGATCGGTCGCCGCATGGTTGAGGAGCACCTGCTCGACCCCGGAGAGCTCCTCACTCCGGTCGCGCCGCCGTCGGTCGCCATCAGCGAGCCCAGCTATGAGCCCAATGGCGGCCGCGGCCCGATCCGCCGCTACTGGCGTGGCCCCACCTGGATCAACGCCGCTTGGCTGCTCTGGATCGGCCTGCGCCGCCTGGGCTACCACCAAGAGGCGAACAAGATGGCCAATGGTCTGATCGGGGCAGTGGAGCGCGAAGGGCTACGCGAGTACTACGACCCGCGAACCGGCAAAGGTTTGGGGGCCAAGGACTTTGCCTGGTCGGCTTTGGTTGCCGAGCTGGCTAATCCAGACCCGAAGGTCGCGAGCAGCTATTTGTAGCGATACGTAATTCGACCTCGATCGAGGTCGTAAGGCGAAAGCTCGATCTTGACCCGGTCGCCGGGGAGGATGCGGATGTAGTGACGGCGCATCTTGCCCGAGATGTGGCCGAGGACCTCGTGGTCGTTGTCGAGCTTGACCCGGAACATCGTGTTGGGGAGGGCCTCGGTGATCTCGCCCTCCATCTCGATCTTCTCCTCTTTGCCCATGCGGCGAGCAGCGTACCTGAGACATAACAGTCGCGCCTCGCTCGCTGCGCAAGAGAATCAGATATGGATTGCTTGCTCGCTCGGCGCTCCGCCTCACCTTTTTCGACGCAGGTGCTCAATCGCGGCTTGCCGGTCGGCCACCTCGCCCGCGTACTGGGCCGCCTCGATCTCGGCCAGCAGGTCGCCCAGCTCGGGTCCAGGCGCGATGCCGAGCTCGGCGGCCAGCTCGTCGCCGCGCAAGAGCGGCTCGGGCGGCCCCTGGCGGTGCCAGTCCAGCGCCGCCGCCAGCATCTGCCGCGCGAGGGAAAGATGCGCCTCGATCGCCTCCCCGGTGGCGAGGGGGCCGCTGCCCCGGGCGGAAAGCCGGTCGGCGACGGTGAGCAGGGTGACGTCGACGCCGACGGGCTCGGTCGCCCGCAGGTACTCGTGAACGCGGCGCGGCGGAAGCGGCGCCTCGTGGACGAGGAAGCCGAGGCGCAGATGGTGCAGCGTCAGCCCCTGCAGGTGGCGGGTGAGCCGGCTGCTGGCCCGCAGACGCCGGCAGATCCCGGCGACGATCCCGACCCCGACGCTGTCGTGACCGATGAAGGTCACGTAGCCGTCGCGCTCGCCCCTCGTCGCCGGCTTGCCGATGTCGTGCAAGAGGGCACCGAAGCGCAGCGCGGTGCCGCGGCTCATCTCGTCGGCGAGCGGCTCGTCGAGCAGGTCGCGGGTTTCGGCCGCCCGCTCGCCGGCGAACCGCTCCAGGTCGGACTCGACTTCGAGCGTCTGCTCCAGCACAGCCAGGGTGTGGCCGTGCACGTCGAGGTGATGGTTCGGCCCCTGCTCGACTCCGCGCAGAGCCTCCAGCTCGGGCAGGACGACGGCCGTGAGGCCAAGCTCGTCGAGCAGCGCCACGCCACGCAGCGGGTCGGGGCCGCCGATCAGCTGCCGCAGCTCGGCCAGCTGGCGCTCGCCGGCAGGCTCGGCGGCAAGCTGCGCCTCGGACCTGGCCAGAGCAACGGTGCCAGGATCCACTTCCAACCCGAGGTCGGCGGCGAGGCGGGCGGCACGCAAGAGGCGCAGCGGATCGGCGCGGAAGCTGCCATCGGCGACGACGCGCAGCAGGCGTCGCTCCAGATCGCCGAGGCCACCGTAGGGGTCGATCGGCTCCCCGCCGGCAAGCGGCACCGCGACGGCGCCCAAGGTGAAGTCGCGCGCCGCCAGGTCCGCCTCGATCGTCTCGCCGCGCAAGGCCGTGGCGTCGACCTGCCAGCTGCGATCGCGGGCCACTGCCCGCCAGGTCGCGAACTCCGCCGAGAGCTCGAACGCATGTCCATCCCCCTCGCGCGCAACCGCTCTCGCCGCTCGGGCGGGGTCGCCGGCGACGGCAAGGTCGAGGTCGGCGACCTCACGACCCATGGCCGCATCGCGAACGGCGCCCCCGGCGATCCAAGCCTCCGCTCCATACTCCGCTAGAGCGCGCCGGACCAGGTCGACCAGCGGTGCGCTGTCGAGACCCTTGGGGAGGCTCAAGCCTGCACCCTGGGGACGCGGGCCGAGATCCCGCAGGTGATCTCGTAGTTGATCGTGCCCAGTCGCCTGGCCAGATCCTCGGCAAGGATCGTCTCCCCACCCTGCGAGCCGATCAGCACCGCCTCAGCGCCCGCCTCGACGTCGGTGCCGGGACCGAGGTCGACGGTGACGTTGTCCATCGAGACCGTGCCGATCAGGGGGAAGCGGCGGCCACCGATCAGCACCTCGGCGTTGTTGGAGAGGCCGCGGCGGACGCCGTCGCCATAGCCCAGCGGCAACACGCCGACGCAGGTATCTCGCTCGGCCCGCCAGGTCTGCCCGTACCCAGCGCTGGCGCCTGCTTCGAAGGGCTTGACGTCGGCAACGTATGAGCGCAGGGAGAGCGCCGGGCGCAGTCCCCGCTCGGCAGGATCGCCCTGGAAAGGGTCGAGGCCGTAGACGGCCACGCCGCAGCGCGCCATGTCGAAGTGCGAGCGGCCCTCGCGGAATACCGCGGCGCTGTTGGCGGCATGGACGACGACCGCCGGGAACTCGCTCTTGGCCGCTTCGGCCAGCGGAGCGAAGCGGTCGAGCTGCTCCTCGAAAAAGCTCGACTCCGGTTCGTCGGCGGTGGCGAAGTGGGTCCAGACGCCGGCCGGCTCGAGATCGGGGCTCTCGGCGCAGGTACGCAGAAGATCGAGCACGGCCTCGGGGTCGCGGCTGCCGAGCCGGCCCATGCCGCTGTCGTACTTGACGTGCACGCGGGCTGGGCGCCCGTGAGCGCGGGCCCGCGCCGCGACGAGGTCGAGGAAGCCGCGCCGCCAGACGGCCACCTCGGACCCTGCCTCGAGCGCCGTATCGAGCTCCTCGGGCGCCAACGCGCCCATAGTCAAGAGGGAAACGTGGGCCAGGCGGCGGCCGAGGCGCTCGGCCTCGCCGGCGGTCGCCACCGCCAGCCGCGTCGCGCCGCCGGCCAGAGCCGCCTCGGCGCAAGCCTCGTCACCGTGCCCGTAGCCGTCGGCCTTGACCACCGCGCATAGCTCCGCCTCGCCCAGCTCGGCCTTCAGCCGGGCGCTGTTCTGCCGCACCGCGCCGAGGTCGATCCGGGCGACCGCCCGCGCCATGGCTACTCGACGAGCGCGGCTAGCGCGTCGGCCCGCGTGACCATTCCGACGAAGCGACCCTCGTCGTCGACCACGGGAAGATGGTTGTGGTGCTCGTCGGCGATCCTCCGCGCCACCGTCTCGGCGCTTGCGTAATCGTTGACGACGACCGGGTCGGCGGTCATCAGCTCCGAGACCTTGGTCGCGAACGCCTTGTCGAGGCGCTTCTCGAAGCCCTTCATCGAGCCGACGAAAACGACGCCGCCCATGATGTTGAGGTAGTGCGGCAGGTGGAGGTCGGACTCCTCGTCGCTGAGGATCAGATCGGAGTCGCTGACGATCCCGACCACCTTGTACTCCTCGTCGACAACCGGGATCGCCCCCTTGTCGGTCTTGGCCAGCAGCTCGATCGCGCTGCGGGCGTCGGCGTCAGGAGAAACGCTCGGCACTGAGGTATCCATGATCTCGGCGGCGGTCTTCATCCCGGCGAGATTATTCGACCGAGGCGCTGGATGACTGACTCGGACGCATCCCCAGCGCAATCGAGTCGATCACGTCGGTGGCGATCACCGACTCGGCGGCGCCGATGCGGAGGGCGGCCTCACGACCGGCGCGGGCGTGGGTGAGGACCGCGGCGCAGGCGGCGGCGAAAGGCTCGAGGCCGCGCGCCAGCAGCGCCGCGGCGATTCCGGAGAGGACATCCCCCGTGCCCGCGGTGGCCAGCGCGGGCGCCGCAAGCGAGTTGACGGCGACGCGCTTGCCATCGGTGACGATCGTGTCGTCGCCCTTCAGCACCACCACCGCTTCGGCTTCCCGCGCCGCTTCCCGTGCCGCTTCGAGGCGATGCTCGGAGATCTCCTCGGAGGAGCGGCCGAGCAGCCGGCCCAGCTCTCCCGCATGCGGAGTGAGCAAAGTCGGCGCACTGCGCGCTGCGATCCTGCCCAACTCGCCCGCGAAGGCGTTGAGGCCGTCGGCGTCGAGCACCAGCGGCGCCTCGATCGCGGCCAGAACCTCGCGGGCGAGTTCGACCGAGCCAGGATCGCGCCCCAGACCGGGGCCGAGAACTCCGGCCGCGGCACGCTCGAAGGCACGCAGCAGCGGCTTGGCCGATCCCGGCGCGAGGCAACCGTCGCCACCGGAACAGCCGACCGACATCACCTCCGCCTGCCCCTGCTCGAAGATCGGCTCGAGGTCTGCCGGGACCGCCACCGTCGCGTAGCCCGCGCCGGCCCGGATCGCCGCCAGCGAAGACATCTGCACGGCGCCGGTGAGCCCGCGCGAGCCGCCCGCGATCGTCACCTGCCCGGAGCTGAACTTGGTCGAGCGCGCCCCACGTCGCGGCGCCAGCCCCAGCACCGAGGCGCCGATCGTCCCAGCCGCGGGCTGAGCGGGTGCGCCCAGGGGGATCCCGATCGGCGCCACGCGCAACTCGCCGCTGTGCCACTTTCCGGGAGCTACCCGGTGACCGAGCTTGGCCGCATGAAAGCTGATGGTCAGGTCTGCTTCGACTGCCGCCCCCGCGACCCCGCCGCTGGAGGCATCGACGCCGGAGGCGATGTCGCAGGCGACGACGGGGGCGTCACAGGCATCGATCGCGACAATCGCTGCCAGGGCCGGCTCGCGCGGCTCACCCGAGAATCCGGTGCCGAAGATCGCGTCGACGATCGCGCCGGAATCCGCAAGCCATGGAGCGAGGTCGCCGTCCACATACTCAGCGGGGAAGCGCTCCAGGTTGGCGGACGCATCGCCGCTCAGCTCATCCGCCGGCCAGAGCAGCAGCGCATCGACCGCGAAGCCGGCCTCGCGCAGGTATCTGGCGGCAACCAGTCCGTCGCCGGCGTTGTTGCCCTTGCCGCAGACGACCCGCACCGGCCCATCCGGCGCCAACTCCCCTACCGCCTCCGCCACCGCTCGTCCCGCCGCCTCCATCAGCTCCAGCGACGGCACGCCCTGATCCTCGATCGCCCAGCGATCGAGGACGCGCATCCCATCGGCGTCATAGAGGGGGTCGAGCCAAGGCTCCATGCGTGATCAGCCTAGCCCGCCAAGCGTGCCGGTGATGGCGTGGTAGACGTCCGGTGCGGTGACTGATGACGTTATGACATTTACAAAACATCTTATAATTGATACTTTGTAAACGTCATGATCTTCGAAACACCCGAACTCTGTGAAGATGAGCGTGAGGTGTTGGCACTGATTGCCGACCTTCGCGATGAGCTTCAGGGCCGGGTGGCAGAGCCACGCCGATGGGCGGGGACGCTTAGGAAGATGGCCTTCGCGCGGGCGGTCCAGGGATCCAACAGCATCGAGGGCTACAACGCCTCACTCGACGACGTCGTGGCTGCGGTAGAGGGCGAGCCGACCCTCAACGCGAACGAGGAGACCCAGCTTGCCTTGGCCGGCTATCGAGACGCAATGACCTACGTTCTGCAGATTGCCGGCGACAGCACACTCGAGGTCGATGAAGGCCTGCTCAAAAGCCTTCATTTCATGATGATCAAACACGATCTGCGGAAAAACCCAGGTCAGTGGCGCCCCGGCAACATCTATGTCCAAAGGGAAGGTGGGGAAACGGTCTACGAAGGACCGCCCAGCGATGAGGTTCCAGTCTTGATCGCAGAGATGCTGCAGGAACTTCGTCGCGACGAGAGCCCAGTCCTGGTCAAGGCGGCGATGGCCCATCTGAATCTGGTTCTGATCCACCCGTTCAGCGATGGAAACGGTCGGATGGGACGCTGCCTCCAGACACTCGTCCTCGCAAGGGATCGCCTGCTGGCACCGGTCTTCTCCAGCATCGAGGAGTTCCTTGGGCGCAATACCCAGGCCTACTACGACGTGCTCGCGGACGTCGGGGCAGGCTCATGGCACCCGGATCGCGACGCACGGGCCTGGATTCGCTTCTGCCTGCGCGCTCATTTCCTGCAGATCCGAACCATGCAACGACGGCGCGGCGAGATCGAGGAGCTGTGGAACGGCTGCGTAGCGCTGGCCGAACGGCACAGCCTGCCCGAACGCTGCGCCGCCGCCCTGGTCGATACGGCATACGGGTTGCGAATCCGTCGCGGAAGCTATCGATCCGCCGGCGAGGAGATGACCGGCGAGCAAATCAGCGATCAGACCGGCTCGCGCGACCTGAAAGCGATGGTCGACCTTGGACTTTTGGAAGCAATCGGAGAGCGCCGCGCCCGTTACTACCTGGGCGGCGCAGAGGCAAAGGCGTTGCGCGAGGCGATTCGAGCCAAACGTCTCCCGCGAGAGACGGACGACCCCTTCCGGATCGTCCGCGAGCGGCGCCAGCTCAGCCTGACCTGAGAGCTACTTCAAGCCGATGATCAGCTTCGCCGTCGCCAGTTCGTCCTGACTGGCGGAACCGAGGGCTAGGAAGCGGATGCTCTTCAGGTACTTCTTCGCTTCTTCGAAGCCGTCGTCGGAGCTGGGGATCAGCGCGTCGGCGAGGCTGAGGGCGGCCGGGCCGTCGGCGAAGCCGGCGATCGGCGTGTCGCCGAGCGAGGCGACGGCGTCGCTATAGGCGGGATCTTCGGAGAGCGTCTTGCCCTTGCCCTTTTCCGACAGCAGGCCGTCGAGGGTCGCCGGCAGCCCATAGCCGATTGCGAGTCGCCCTTCCTTTGCCGCGACGACGAGTGGCTTATTGCCGAGTTCGGCGCTGTGAACAGAGAAGCCGGCGTACTTGCCGCCGAGCACGCTGACGCCTTCGACGTGGGCGCTGCGCAGCAGGGTGACGATGCTGGAGACCGTGTCGGTCGCATTCGAGCCCTTGGTGCTCAGCACGAGCGCACCTCCGAGGCTGCTTTCGCTGTTGCCGGTTGCGAAGATGCCGGCGTCCTGTGCGGAGTCGGCCAACCCTTCCAGATCGATGCCGAGCTGCTTCAGGCCCTTCTTCAGCTGATTCGGGGGGATCGTGCCCGGGATCCCCTGCTTGTCGAGGCTGTCGATCGCCTCGTTCAGCTGCTTGCCGAAGCCGGAGACAGCGAACCCGGCAAAAGCGTCTCCCGGCAGTTCGCCGAGCAGCGACGACGCGTCCCCCGTCGGCGCTTCCTGGCCGGCCAGGTCGCTGCTGAATTCGACCGCGACCTGATCGGAGCCCGGCACGACGCTGGCAACCGCCGTCGCTTCGCTGGGATCGATGCCGGCGTTCTGCAGGATCTGGCGAGCCGTCGGGTCGATCTGCCCGCCGGACTGGTCGATCAGCTTGCCGACGTCGACGTAGACGTCGGCAAGGCTGCCGTCAGAGGCGGCTGAGATCGCCTTGGAGAAGGTGTCTTCGGCGGCAAGCGACTCGCCGTTCAAAGCGTCGACCACTTCCGTGAAGACCTTTTCCCCTTCGGCGATGACGAGAAAGTCGCCGACGACGCCGATCGCGTTTTCTTCCGAGCCCCCGACCTCGAAGTCGACGCCTTCGTAGGAGGCGGCCTTGTACGGATCTTTGCTGATCCTGACCTGGGTGTCGACGAATGCCTGCGTCGCGTCCGTATCGGTCGATTCGACGATCGCCCCGGCCCCACTGAATTCGCTGCCTTCTTCGAGCTGCTCGAAGAAGACGCCGGCGCGCTCGCCAAGCCACGGTTCGACTTCCTTGGCGAAGTCGACAGGTTCGCCGTCCTCGCGCGCGGAGCTTTCGAGTTTTTCGACGACGTAGTCGCCGAGGTTGTCGATTCCGGCGACCCGCTCGGCGATCGCTTCGGTGTTCGACTTCAGCTCGCCCGACGGCTGCAGGGTGCCTTCGACGAAAACCGGGGCGCCGGGGGGCGCGAGCTCGGCCACCTGAGAACCCGATGAGCCACTGCTGCCGCAACCGGTCACGAGAGCGATCAGGGCGGCCAGTGCGAGCGCCGCGAAGAGGGGACGAGGCTTCATGCGGCCCGGCATCCTAGCGGTGCCGTCACTCGACCGTGACGGTCTTGGCCAGATTTCTGGGCTGGTCGACGTTGAGGCCGCGGGCACGGGCGATGTCGTAGGCGAGCAACTGCAGCGGCAGGATCGCCAGGATCGGCTGCAGGATCCAGTCGGTGGCGGCGACCTCGATCGTCTGGTCGGCGACCGCGCCGGCCCGTTCGTCGCCCGCCGAGACGATCGCGATCGTCTCGGCGCCGCGCGCCCGCACCTCTTCCACATTGGAGAGGACCTTGCTGAGGATCGGGCTCTCGGTCGCCACGCAGACGACCGGCGTCGACTCGTCGAGCAGGGCGATCGGGCCGTGCTTCATCTCTCCGGCGGCGTAGGCGTCGGTCGGGATGTAGGAGACCTCCTTCAGCTTCAGCGCCCCCTCGAGGCAGACCGGCAGGCCGATGTGGCGGCCGAGGTAGAGGAAGAACTGCTGGTCGGAGTAAGCCGCCGAGACCTCCCGCACGCGCTCCTCGCAGCCGGCCAGCGTCGTCTCCACCTTCGAGGGCAGCGACTTCATCTCGGCGATCAGCTCGGCGAGGCGCTCGGGCGGCAGCGTGCCGCGCAGCTCGGCCAGCCTCAACCCCAGCAGGTACATCGCGGCCACCTGGGCGACGAAGGTCTTGGTCGCGGCGACGCTGATCTCCATGCCGCTGCGGGTGTAGAGAATGGCGTCGGCGTCACGCGTGGCCTGGCTACCCAAGATGTTGGTGACTGCCAGAACGGTGGCGCCTCGCTCGCGAGCGAGGCGCATCGCCGCCAGGGTGTCGGCGGTCTCGCCGGACTGGGTGATGCCGATCACCAGATCGCCCTCGCCCACGACCGGGTTGCGGTAGCGGTACTCGGAGGCGATATCCATCTCGACCGGCACCCGCGCCCACTCCTCGATCGCGTAGCGGCCGACCAGGCCTGCGTGGTAGGAGGTGCCGCAGGCGACGATCACGATCCGCTTCAAGCCGCGCAGGAAGTCGTCGTCCAGCTCGACCTCGGAGAAGTCCACTCCATCGTCGCCGGGCAGGCGGTCGGCGATCGTTTCGGCGACGGCGTCCGCCTGTTCGTGGATCTCCTTCAGCATGAAGGTCTCATAGCCGTCCTTCTCGGCAGCAGCCTCGTCCCAATCGATCTCCTCGGCCGCGCGCTCGACCGGGTTGCCCTCGGCATCGGTGATCGTCACCCTAGAGGCATCGATCGTGACGATCTCGTCGTTCTCGATCGCGACCGCCTGTCGCGTCTCGGCGAGGAAGGCGGGGATCGCCGAGGCGAGGAAGCTCTCCCCCTCGCCGACGCCGGCGACCAGCGGGCACTCCTTGCGCGCCCCGACGAGCTGGTCGGGACGGTCGGCGTGCATGGCGACGAAGGCGTAGTGGCCACGAAGGTCGCCGAAGGCGGCGCGGACCGCGGCCGCCAGGTCGCCGTCGTAGTGCTGGGCGATCAGGTGGGCGACCACCTCGGCGTCGGTTTCGGAGCTGAACTCCTGACCTTCGGACTCGAGCCGGGCGCGCAGCTTGGCGTGGTTCTCGACGATCCCGTTGAGGACGATGTGGACCCGGTCGGACGTGTCGCTGTGCGGGTGGGCGTTCTCCTCGGTGACCCGGCCATGGGTCGCCCAGCGCGTATGGGCGACGCCGGTCGTCGCCGGAGCGGCGGCAACGGCGACGCCGCCACCGTTCTTCTGCTCCATCGCGGCACGCAGGTTGGCGAGGTTGCCCACCGCACGCACGCTGTCGACGTTCCCGTCCTCGATCACCGAGACGCCGGCAGAGTCATACCCCCGGTATTCGAGCTTCTCCAAGCCGGCGACCAAGAGGTCGCGGCAGGGGCGTGCCCCGACGTATCCGACGATTCCGCACATAGAAGGCCGTCAAGGGTAGACGGTGACCTGCGTCAGCCCAGCTCTTGCCGGACCAGGTCGGCAAGGCGCTTGCAGACCGCGTCGGCCTCCTCGGCGCTCGGCGCCTCGGCCATGACACGCACCAACGGCTCGGTGCCGGAGGGGCGCAGGAGGACGCGGCCGCGTCCCTCCAGCTCGCCGCCCTCTCGCTCGACCGCCTCCCAGACAGCGGTGGCGCCGGCGATCGCCTCGCGGTCGGCGACCTCGACGTTGACCAGCTTCTGCGGCAGCTTCTCCATCGCCTCGACCGAGGCCAGGTCGCGGTCGCCGAGCTCGCGCATCGTCATCAGCGCGGCGGCGATCCCGTCGCCGGTCGCGGCAAAGCGCATGTCGATGATGTGGCCCGACTGCTCGCCACCCAGGGCCCAACCGCGCTCGCGCAGCTCGTCGAGCACGTAGCGGTCGCCGACCTTGGTCACCGCGACCTCGATCCCTGCTCCTTCCATCGCCTGGTGGAAGCCGTAGTTGCTCATCACGGTCACGGCGACGCCGCCGCCGAGCTCGTCGCGCCCGGCCTGCCCTCGAGCCAGCAGGGCGATCAGCTCGTCGCCATCGTGCTCCCGACCGCTGCCGTCCACCGCAAGCACCCGGTCGCCGTCGCCGTCGAAGGCGAAGCCGACCGTGGCCCCAGAGGAGACGACGTGCTCGGCCAGGTGGCCGAGGTGGGTCGACCCACAGCCGTCGTTGATGTTGCGCCCGTCCGGCTCGACCGCGACCGCGTGGACCTTCGCGCCGAGGCGCTCGAAGATCGCCGGGGCGACCCGGTGGGTGGCGCCGTTGGCGCAGTCGAGGGCGACCTTGACGCCGGAGAGATCGAGGGGAAAGGCGGCCTCAAGGGCACGCAGGTAATCCTCGGCGCCTCCGTCCAGCTCGCGAACCCGTCCCGGCTCGGCCGGCTGAGGCCCGGCCTCGAGCACGGCCTCCATCCGGGCCTCGGTCTCGTCGGCCAGCTTGGTCCCCTGGGCGCTGAAGAACTTGATGCCGTTGTCCCGGTAGGGGTTGTGGGAGGCGGAGACCACCGCGGCGAGATCGAGGTCGAGGCGACGGACGAGGATCGCGGCTGCCGGGGTCGGCAGCACCCCGCCGAGCAGGGCGTCGCCACCAGCCTCGGCGACCCCGGCGGCGAGCGCCGATTCCAGCATCGGGCCCGACTCGCGCGTGTCGCGGACGATCAGCACCTGCGGGCGCGTGGCCTCCAGCGAGGCGGTTGCGGCGCGACCAAGAGCCAGGGCAAGCTCCGCGGTGAGGAACGTTCCAGCCTCCCCTCGGACCCCATCGGTTCCGAAGAGCTTGCGCTCCGTGCTCACAGCGGCCTGCTCAGCGCTTACTGAACTGCGGCCGCTTGCGGGCCTTCTTCAGCCCCGCCTTGCGCCGCTCCTTGGCGCGCGCATCGCGGGTGAGGAAGCCACGCCGCTTGAGCTCGCCGCGGAGCTCGGGGTCAACCTCGATCAGCGCCCGGGAGATGCCGTGGCGCACGGCGCCGGCCTGGCCGCTGACGCCACCGCCGTGGACTCGGACGCGGACGTCGACATTGCCCTCATAGCCGGTGATCGCGAGCGGCTGACGCGCGGTCGTCTGATGCAGCGGCCGCGGGAAGAACTCCTCGATCGGACGCCCGTTGATCACGAAGGCACCGCTGCCGGCCAGCAGGGTGACGCGAGCGATCGCATTCTTGCGTTTGCCGGTAGCCAGGAAGCGGGCGTCGCCCTCGATCTTGGCCAGGGCCCGGCTCGCCGCCTGCTCCTCGTCGTCGGAGTCGCCGACGAGCGCAGCCTCACGCGCCCGCTGCTCCTCTTCCTCGGCTTCCTTACGCGCGCGCTCCTCAGCACTGAGCGGCCGCGCATCGGTCTCAACAGCGATCGGCTCCAGATCGGCCCCAGGAATAGCGTCCTTCTTCTTCTCAGCCTTGGGCTCTTTAGGCTCCTCGACAGCCTCGGGCTCCTCCGCGACCTCAGGCTCACTCTCCTCCTGCTCAGCCGCAGGAGACTCAGCAGGCTCCTCCACCGGCGCCTCGTCCTGAGCCTGGTCCTCCGGCTCCTCACCCGTGGGTGGCGTGGAGTCCGGGGTCTCCGGCGGGTGAGCCGGAGACTCCTGCCCCGCGACAGGACCCGCGGCTGACGCGTCCGAGCCCTCGGCGGTCGAAGCCTCGTCCGGCGTCTCTGAAGTCTCTTCGTTCTGCGGCTCGTCTGCCATCAAGTCGTCTCCATCGGCTGTGGTTTCTGCGCCGCGTGCGGATGATCCGGCCCGGCATAGACCTTGAGCTTGGTCAGCTGCTTGCGGGCGAGGCGGTTGCGGGGAAGCATTCCCTTCACCGCCTTGCGGATCACCTCCTCGGGGCGGCGGTCGAGCATCTCGGCCAAGGTGCGGGACTTGATCCCGCCCGGGTAGCCGCTGTGGCGCCAGTAGCGCTTCTGCTCCATCTTTTTCCCGGTCACCCGGATCTTCTCCGCGTTGACGACGACGACGAAGTCGCCGGTGTCGACGTGCGGGGTGTACTCGGGCTTGCGCTTACCGCGCAGAGCGTCCGCGAGTTGCGTCGCCAAACGGCCCAGGGTCTGGCCCTCGGCATCGACGACGAGCCAGTTTCGCTCGCGGTCGGAAGATTTGGCTACGTAGGTCTTCATCAGAGAAAAGCCGCGGGGAGGCCCCAGCGGCTCCGGGATGATAGCCGTCAACTCGCCTCCGCGCGGACGGCCCGTCCCGCAGCCGGGGCGGTCTCTCGGGCCTGCCTGGTTGGGGGGGTGTCCCTGGGACGGTCCAGGACCAAGCGGGGCGGTCACGGTGTGGATTCCGCATGGCGGCGCCATGTGGGATCTGCGCCGGGGCCGAATCCGCGCCGCGTCCTGGGCTGTCCCAGGGTGCGATCACCCGACCGGGCAGGCCCGTATACTGCCGCGCCAGCAACAGCCGAATCCCAGCCGCACAGCGGATGGGAGCGGAGGAACCGCAGGGACTCTTGCAGGTCCCAGGGGCGAATCGGACGAAGTCGTCCGTAGCGCATCTCTTTCAGCGCGAGCCCGACAGCTAACTCCGCAGGCGAACGAAAGAGAGGGCAAGTGGCACGCCGCAAAGCTGGCGCCAGGCCTTGGCTTGGTGGGTTGACATCGATAATCGCACTGGCGGTCTTCCTCGCCTGCTCCGCAGCGCCGGCAGCGGCGCTCACCGGCGGGGCGCCGACGCCGATCGGCAGCGCACCTCCCCCACCCAGCCCCAGCGGTACGCCCGATCCAGCGCCGACCGCCGGCGCGCTGAATCTGATCTCGGCCAAGACCTGGCCCCGCAAATCTTTCTTCTACGGCGCCCGCACGCCGCGCCTTCGCTACGAAATCGGCAGCGACCAGCCGAGCAACGACCTCCGCATCGACGTCGTAAACGAAAACGGCGAAGCGATGAAGAGCTACTTCCGCAACGACATCGCCCCTGAGGCGCCGGACAGCGTCCGCTGGGACGGCACGGCGGGCGATGGCCGTCCGGCGAAGAACGGCCGCTACTCGTTCCGGATCGTGCCGCAGTCCGGTGGCCGGGTCGCCCGCCGCGCCACCTCGTCAGCCTCCGCCGAACCGCTCAGCCTCAGCTTCGACCTCTACGGCTACGCCTTCCCGATCCTCGGCTCCCACGACTACGGCGGAGCCGCCGGTCGCTTCGGCGCCGGTCGCTCAGGCCACACCCACGAGGGCCAGGACGTGATGGCGAAGTGCGGAACTCCCCTCGTCGCCGCCCGCGGCGGCACGGTCCAGTACGCCGGCTACCAAGGCGCTGCCGGCAACTACATCGTCATCGACGGCAAGGGCACCAGCTTCGACATGGGCTACATGCACCTGCTCGAACCCTCGCCGCTGCAGGAGGGAACGACGGTCCGCACCGGCGAACCGATCGGGGGCGTCGGCCAGACCGGCGACGTGACGGCCTGCCACCTGCACTTCGAGATCTGGACGGCACCCGGCTGGTATGAGGGAGGCAGCCCGATCAATCCGCTGCCCTTCCTCGAAGAGTGGGACGCCTACAGCTGAGCCCGGTGTTAGCCCCGCTCCAACACCGTGCAAGCCGCGTCGAGCCAGGTGGCGGCAACCAGGTAACGGCACTCAGCGGGTGCAGCGCTCACAGAGGCCGCGCAGGACGACCTCGTGCTCGGCGACATCGACGCTGACCCGGCCCGCGACGCGGGCAATCGCCCGCTCGAGTCCGGGATCCTCGAAGGGTTCCAGGCGGCCGCAGCTGCGACAGATCGCGTGATGGTGATGGTGGCCGCTCTGTACGATCCGCTCGTAGCTGGCCATTCCCCGCGAGACCTCGAGCCGCTTCAGCACGCCCAACTCCTCCAGCTGCTCCAGCGATCGATAGATGCTCGCCCGCCCCACCCCGGCCTTCCGCTGACGAAGTTCGTCGTCCAGCTCCAGCGCGCTCACCGCGCAGTCATGGCGCGAGAGCGCTTCGACGACCGCCGTGCGGGCGCCCCCGCGGCGGTAACCGGCGCCGTGGAGGACCTCGAGCGCGTGCTCGGCCCAGGCTCTGTCAGTCGCGACGGACATCATCCGATCGTAGCCGGCACTGGAGCCGCATCGCCGAAGCGCGCGATCAGGCGCCCTGCCGGCAGAGACAGCAAGTACGCGGCGACGATCGCCAGCGTCACCGAGGCGCCACCGGCGGTCCCGGCGTAATAGGAGAGGTAGAGGCCGGCGAGGCCCGAAGCCAGTGCGATAGCGACGGAAAGCCCGATCATCGGCACGATCCGCTCGGTCAGATTGCGGGCGGCGGCCGCCGGACCCACGAAGACGGCGGCGACGAGCAGGTTCCCAAGACCCTGCACGGCCACGACGATCGCGACCGCGAGCAGCGCGATCAGGACCGTTTCGGCCACTGCGGGTGAGGCGCCGAGGGACCTGGCCGCGTTGCGGTCGAACCCGACGGCAAGGAGCCGGCCGTGCATGAGCGGAAGGGCGGTCGCCACCGTGATGACCAGCAGCGCGGCCGCCAGGAGGTCGCCGTTCGAGGGTCCGAGGATGTCGCCGAAGAGAAGCTCTTGGATCCCGGGCGGTGACTTTGGCGAAAGCGCAAGCAAAGCCCCAAGCCCGAACATGGTCGTGACGACGACCCCGACCGCGACCTCACGACTGATGCCGGGAACCTGTGCCACCAGGACGATCGCCAGGCCGGCGATCACGATCGCGGGCGCGCCGCCGAGCAACAGCGGCACTCCGGCCAGGGCGGCGAGGACGAGGCCAGGCAGGATCGAGTGCGCCAGAGACTCGGTGGCATAGGAGAGCCGATAGAGGACGACCCAGCAGCCGATAGCCCCGCCCGCCACCCCGAGCAGGGCCATCTCCGCAATCGCCCGGCGCATGAACTCTTCCTGAAACGGCTCGAGCATCGTTCAGTGAGGATGGTGGTGATGGTGGGGTGGCAGGACAGCTCGGCGACCGGAGCCGGGCAACTCGACGATGGCGCCGCCATAGGTCGCTTCGAGCACGTCGACGTCGAGCGCCCGCTGTGGCGGGCCGACCGCGATCTGATCGCGATTGAGGCAGAGCACGCTGTCCCAGCGCTGCGCCTGCTCGAGGTCGTGGGTGGCCACCATCACGCCGCGGCCCTCGGCGGCGAGCGATCCGACCAAGGCTTCGAGGCGTTCCGAGCTGGGACGATCGAGACCGGAGAAGGGCTCGTCGAGCAGCAGGATGCGGGCGTCCTGGACCAAGCTGCGCGCGATCAGAACACGCTGGCGCTGGCCACCCGAGAGCTTGCCGAAGGTCTCGTCGGCAAGGCCGTCGAGACCGACCTGCCGCAGCGAATCGGCCGCGATTTCCCGATCGCGGCGGCCGGGACGGCGCCACCAGGGAAGTCTGGAGAGGGCTCCCATCGCGGCGACGTCGAGCGCCGAGACGGGATAGTCGAGCTGCGAGCGCTCCGTCTGCGGCACGCTCGCGCAGCGGGCGCCGACACGCAGCGTGCCCGCCAGCGGCGACAACTCGCCGAGCAGCGCCCGCAGCAGAGTCGTCTTGCCGCCGCCGTTGGGCCCCAGCAGGGCCATCGTCTCGCCCGGACGCAGGGCGAAGGAGACGCCCGAGATCGCCGCCTCGCCGCCATAGCCGACCGCGAGGCCGGACGCCTCGATCAGGGGCTCGGCCTGCATCCGCGCTGCCCGTCGGTGAAGCCGCGGACCATCGCGTTCGCGTTAGCCTCCTCCATCGAAAGGTAGGTTGCTCCGTCAGAGCCCTGTGGCCCGAGCGAATCGCCGTAGAGGGTGTGGTCGGCAGAAGCGCCGGTCTGACTGGCGATCGCTTCAGCAACCTTCGGGCTGAGCGAGCTCTCGGGAAAGATCGCCGTGACGTGCTCCCGTTCGATCGTCTCCGCCAGTTCGCTCAGATCCTTGGCCGATGCCTGTGCCTGGGTGGTCTGCGAGGGAATCACGGCGCCGACGATTTCGATCCCGTAGCGGTTGGCGAAGTAGCCGAACGCGTCGTGGTCGGTGACCAGCTTGCGCTGCTTGGGGGGGACCGAGTGGACGCATTTGGCGATCCCAGCGTCGAGCGCCCGCAATTTGCCCAGATAGGCGCCGGCGTTGCGTTCGAAGAGCGCCTTGTGGGCGGGGTCGGCGACCGCCAGGGCGCTCTCGATCTTCTTCACCGCTGCCTCGGCGTTGCGCGGGTCATGCCACCAGTGGGGGTCGAAGCGCGATGCCTCAGCGCCCGTCGACTCGCCGGGCAGACGCTCCGGCACGATCGCGCCGAGATCGACCACTTCGGCGTCGCTGCCGCTGTCGGAGACGACCTGGCCCACCCAGCTGTCGAGGTTGTCGCCGCTGGCGAAGACCAGCGAGGCGCCGGCGGCGCCGCTGACGTCGCTCGGGCGAGGCTCGTAATCGTGCGGGTCGGTATTGGGCTGGAGGATCTGGTCGACTTCGATCGCACTGCCACCAACCTCGCGAGCGAAGTCGCCGATCTGAGTCGTGGTCGCGACCACGTCGAGCCTCCCGCCGTCGTTGCCACCGGTGGCAGCACAGCCCACACCCAGCAGAGCCAACGCGCCGAGCGCGGTTGCGAGGACGGCGAGGCGCGGCAGCCGCCCCACCGCCTGACCGGCGGCCACGACGATGAAACCGGCTCCCGCAACACAGGCGATCGTCGCGCCGGGGGGCGCATCGGTTTCGACCGAGAGCCAGAGCCCTACGACACCCTCGAGCGCGACCAGACCGACGCTGAGCAGTTGCCAGGACCGCAGCCGGCTGGTGAGCAACCGCGCGGTGACAGCAGGCACCAGGAAGAGTGCGGTGACGAGAAGCGCCCCGACCACGGTCAGGGCCGCCACCGTCGCCAAAGCGACGAGGCCGATCAGGACGGCGTCCAAAACCCGGGGATCCGGCCGGGCTGGGCCCGCCAGGCCGGGATCGAAGCCGGCGCGGAGCCAGTGCCGGCCGAGCAGAGCGCTGGCGACCAAGGTCGCCACGGCCGCCGCGGCGGCGAGCCCGATGTCGCCACCGTCGACCAGCAACAGGCTGCCGAAGAGCAGCGTCTCGATGTTCGAGCCCGAGCCGAAGACGTCACTGGCGAGGATGACGCCGGCGGCGAGGCAACCGGCGAGGACGAGCGCCACGGCCGTGTCCTGGCCGGAGCGACGGCCGCGCAGCACCGAAACGCCCACCGCAAACACGAGCGCAGCGGCGAAGGCCCCTAGCGGCGCGGCAAAACCCAGCCCGTCGGCCAGCACCAGCCCGGGGAAGGCTGCCGTGCCGACCGCATGGGAGAAGAAGGCCAGCCCGCGCATGACGATCCAGGTACCGAGCAGCCCGGCCGGAACCGAGAGGATCAGGATCTCGATCAGACCGCGCTGGACGAAGGGCAGCTGGAACGTCTCGAGCACGCGGGCATTAAATCAAAATGAGATTCATTTTTATTATTTACGTCGGTCTCTCGACTCGACCAGGACCAGGGCCAGGGCGACTGGGACCGTTGCCGGCAGGGTGTCGACGGCGAAGAAGAACAGGTCGAACGCCAGGGCGAGAACCGCGACGAGCAACGCAACACGCGTCTGGCGGCGAGGTGAGATGGCGAGAAGGCAGCCCAGGGTGGCGGCGACGAAGAAATCCCCGAATCCCATCAGCGCGTCCCCGAAGTGAGCGACCTGCAGGCGCGGCAGCCCGCTGGGCGCCGCGGCGGTGAGGGTCGCATTGGGGCCCTGAAGCAGGTCGGTGGCGACGAACCAGGTGTCGACGGCGGCCATCGCATAGATCCCCAGCTTCAGCCAGAACGCCGGTGCCACCGAGACCAGTAGCCAGCCAAGCCCGACGCAGCCGAGCGCGGTCAGCGTCGTCGCCGCAGCCTCGCCGAGGAGCGAGCCCGGCGCGGCCCAGGCAAGGACGAACAGCGGCGCAACCGCCGCCGCCCACTCCGGCCGGGCGCCGTAGATCAGCCAGCCGAGCGCCAGCGCCGCGAAGGGCGGCACGGCGACCAGAGCCAGCCAGGAGAGCGCGGTCGCCGATTCGCCTTCCCAACCGACGATGCCGATCACCACGACGATCGAGAGCGCGGGCACCAGCGCCCACCAGGGACTGCGGAAGGCATCGAGCCAGGCAAACCGCCGCGCCCGAGGCAGCGCCACGAGCGCGGCCTGCACGAGGCTGAGGGTCGCTATCGATACGGCAAAGGACGGCATCGCCGCCGACCCTAGCTCGCGTTCACTCCCACTCGATCGTGGCGGGCGGCTTGGAGGAGATATCGAGCGCCACCCTATTGACGTCTTTGATCTCGTTGATGATCCGGTTGGAGACGCGCTCCAGCAGGTCATAGGGGAGGCGGGCCCAGTCGGCGGTCATCGCGTCGTCGGAGGTGACCGCGCGGATCACGATCGGGTAGGCGTAGGTGCGACCGTCTCCCTGAACGCCGACCGAGCGCACCACCGGCAACACGCAGAAGGACTGCCAGAGCTGCCGGTAGAGCTCGGCGGCGCGGATCTCCTCTTGGAGGATCGCGTCGGCGGCGCGCAGGATGTCGAGCCGCTCCCTGTTCACCTCGCCACCGACGATCCGGATCCCCAACCCCGGCCCCGGGAAGGGCTGTCGCCAGACCATCCGCTCGGGCATGCCGAGCTCGGCGCCGACCGCTCGCACCTCGTCCTTGAACAGCATCCGCAGCGGCTCGACCAGGTCGAACTCGAGGTCGTCGGGCAGGCCGCCGACGTTGTGATGGGACTTGATCGTCGCCGCGTGATCGCTGCCGCCGGACTCGATCACGTCCGAGTAGAGGGTGCCCTGGACGAGGAAGTCGACCTCGTCGAGCTTCGCCGCCTCCTCCTCGAAGACGCGGATGAACTCCTCGCCGATGATCTTGCGCTTGCGCTCCGGCTCGTCGACCCCGGCGAGCTTGGCGAGAAAGCGCTCTTCGGCGTCGACGTGGACGAGCGGGATGCCGAACTGGCTGAAGGCCTCGACCACCTGCTCGGCCTCGTTCAGCCGCATCAGTCCGTGGTCGACGAAGACGCAGGTCAGTTGCTCCCCCACCGCCTTGTGGACGAGCAGGGCCGCGACCGAGGAATCGACGCCGCCCGAGAGCCCGCAGATGACCTGACCCTCGCCGACCTGAGCCCGAATCGCAGCAACCTGCTCGGCGATGACGGATTGAGGCGACCACTGCTCCTCGCAGCCGGCGATGTCGCGCAGGAACCGGGTCAAGACCTCGGTCCCGTAGGGGGTGTGGACGACCTCGGGGTGGAACTGGATCCCGTAGAGGCCGCGGTCGGGCGCCTCGCAGGCGGCCACCGGCGAGGCCGGCGTCGAGGCGAGCGCGGTGAAGCCCGGCGGCGGCTCGAACACGGCGTCGCGGTGGCTCATCCAGCAGCTCTGCTCCTCCGGCAGCCCGCCCAGCAGCCGGCCGCCGCTGTTGCGCACGGTCAAGTCGGCCCGCCCGAACTCGCCCGACTCCGCCTCTTCGACCTTGCCTCCGAGCGCCTGGACCATCGCCTGCATTCCGTAACAGATGCCAAGCATCGGGATGCCCAGATGGAGCAGCTCGGTTGGGAAGCTCGGTGCCCCCGGCTCGTACACCGAAGCGGGACCCCCGGACAGGATCAGGCCCTTCGGCGCCCGCTCCCGGATCGCCTCCGCCGAAGCGGTGGCCGGCAGCAGCTCGGCGAAGACCCCACATTCGCGGATTCTTCGCGCGATCAGCTGGGAGTACTGCCCGCCGAAGTCGAGGACGAGTACCTCCTCGGAGGCCTGGGCCGGCGCTGTCCGGGCGCCGGCCTCAGTCGTCGGCGACTCCAACACCGGCGGATACCGCCGCCCGGCCATTCGAGCCCATCCCGACCGACTGCTCGTTCTGCAGCTTCTTGCCCTCGCTCATCAGCGCCGGCGCGACCATCACCTCGGCCCGCTGGAAGGAACGGATGTCCTCGTAGCCGGTGGTTGCCATCGACGTTTTCAGCGCCCCCATCAGGTTGAAGGTGCCGTCGTTCTCCTGGGCGGGGCCGAGCAGGATCTCCTCCATCGTCCCGTCCTGCTTGGTCGAGACCCGGGTTCCCCGGGGCAAAGAGGGATGGAAGGTGGCCATCCCCCAGTGGAAGCCGCGACCCGGCGCCTCCTTGGCGCGGGCCAGAGGCGAGCCGACCATCACCGCGTCGGCACCCACCGCGATCGCCTTGGAGACGTCGCCACCGGTGCGCATGCCGCCATCGGCGATCACGTTGACGTATTCGCCGGTCTCCAGCATGTGCTGGGCACGGGCCGCGGCGACGTCGGCGATCGCCGTTGCCTGCGGGACGCCGATCCCGAGCACGCCGCGCGTCGTACAGGCGGCGCCGGGGCCGACCCCGACCAGAACGCCGACGGCGCCGGTCCGCATCAGGTGCAGCCCGGTCGAGTAGGAGGCACAGCCACCGACCACGGTCGGCACCGGCACCTCGGAGATGAACTCCTTCAGGTTGAGCGGCTCGACGGTGGTCGAGACGTGTTCGGCCGAGATCACCGTGCCCTGGATGACGAGGATGTCGATCCCCGCCTCGACCGCGATCTCGTAGTGCTCGCGCACCTTCTGCGGCGTCAGCGAGCCGCAGGCAACCGCGCCCCGCTCCTTGATCTCGGCGATCCGCTTGCCGATCAGCGCCGGCTTGACCGGCTCGGTGTAGATCTCCTGCATGATCCGGGTGGCCTCGTGCTTGGGCGCGGCGGCGACCTTCTCCAGCTGCTCCTCGGCATCCTCGAAGCGGGTCCAGACCCCCTCCAGGTTGAGCACTCCCAGACCGCCGAGCTGGTTGACGAGGACGGCGGTGTCGGGACTGACCACACCATCCATCGCCGAGGCGACCAGGGGCAATTCGAAGCGATAGGGACCTAGGTCCCAACTGATGTCTATGTCGTCGGGATCGCGGGTGCGGCGCGACGGAACGATCGCGATGTCATCGAATCCGTAAGCGCGCCTCCCCTTCTTGCCTCGACCGATGTCGATCTCCAAATCGATCCTCCAAGGAAGTGGTGGCGTTGAACAGCCAGCCTACACTTCCGCGTGGACCCCCAAGTCCCGCACCTCGACCTCGTCGAGCAGCCGCTCGACCCGGCGGCGGTCGACAGTGCCGGCACCGAAGTGCTGGGTCGACTCGGCGCCGCAGGCGACGCCATAGGCGAGGCATTCCTCCGGCTCGCGTCCGTCATAGATGCCGGCGGCATAGCCGGCGAGAAAGGCATCCCCGGAGCCGACCGTCGAGACCGGCTCCAACGGCTTGGTCCGAACTTCGAGCAGGCGCCGCTCGGCGCCCTCGCCGACGACGGCGACGCAGCCGTCGGGCCGCGTGATCGCGGCTTCGCCGGCCCCGAGCCGGACCAGCTCGGAGAGCCCCTGGACGAAGTCGTCGCCGTCGGAGAACTCCTGCCCGACCAGCTCCTCCGCCTCGCGCTCGTTGGGCGTGACCACCGATGCCCCGGCGCGCAGGCCGGCCAGCATCGCCTCGCCCTCCGAGTCGAGAATCGACCTGACGCCGCACTCGCGCAGGTCCTCGACCAGCCGTGCATAGAGCTCCGCCCCGGCACCGGGTGGCAGGGTGCCGGCAAGCACGCAGATCTTCGCCCCGCGAGCGAGGTAGCGCAGGCGCTCGACGAAGCGCTCGACCTCCTCCGGACTGACCGCCGGCCCGCGCTCGTTGATCTCGGTCTGCTCTCCCGAGGTCGGGTCGACGACCGCCATGTTGATCCGGGTGTCGCCCGCGATCCAGGTGAAGTCGGTCAGGATCGCCTCGTTGCGCAGCTGTTCCAGCATCCGGTTGCCGGTCGGCCCGCCGGCGAATCCGGCGGCGACCACCGGCCGTCCGAGCAGACGCAGGGCACGAGCGACGTTGATCCCCTTGCCGCCGGCGACCGTGCGGCTCTCGACCGCCCGGTGGCGGTGGCCGAGGCGGAAATTCGGCACCGCGACCGTGCGGTCGATCGCGGCATTGAGGGTTACGGTGAGAATCATCTGGTGCGGCGCCTCCTCAGAAGGACTGCCGCGATCAGTATCGCCGACAGCACCAGCACGATCCAGAGCAGATTGTCCTCGACGAAGCTGCGCACCCGCTCAAACGTGCTCGCCTTCGGCACCGTCCGGTCCGCCAGCAGCGGAACCGCCGCCGCCCGTAGGCCGTCGACCCGGACGACTGCCGTGCCCAGCCTGGCCCCGCGGGGGATCGGGCCCTTGACCTCTTGCGGCGCTCGCACCGAGATGCTCATCCGTTGCCCGGGTCGAACCCCGACCGCCACGGTCCTTGCGGCACGCAGCTTCAAGTCGCCGCCCGCATAGGCAATCGACGGCGTGACAAGCGTCTGCCCGGCGTGGATCGGCACCCGCTTCCGGTACCCGGAGAAGCCGTATTCGAGCAGCTGCAGGGTGTCGTCGAAACGCTCTTCGTCGGTCTCGGTGCCGACCACCGCGGCGATCAGCTCGACCCCCTTGCGCCTCCCCGAGCCGACGAGGACGTACTTGGCGCCGAAAGTGTGGCCAGTCTTCACCCCGTTGACCCAGGGGGCCATCGAGAGCAGTTCGTTGATCGTCGAGATCCGTCGCGACGGGCGGACGCTGCGCAGCACTGCGCTGCGCGAAGCGGCGATCCTGGCGAAGGCCGGGATCTCGAGCAGGTGCCGGGTCAGGGTGACGAGGTCGGCGGCGCTCGAGTGATTGCCGCGCTGATCGAGGCCGATCGGGTTGGCGTAGTGCGTGTCGGAGAGCCCAAGCGCCGCGGCGTAGCGATTCATCTGGCCGACGAAGCGCCGCTCCGAGCCGGCGGCGGCGCGGGCGAGGTCGTAGGCGGCATCGTTGCCGCTGCGCAGGATCAGGCCGTAGAGCAGATCGCGAACGCTGATCCGCTGCCCGGGCCGCAACCCCAGCAGCGACTCGCCGTATTCCGGCACGTACGGCGCCGCCCTGACGATCCGGCCCAGCGACAGCTCACGCAAAGCCACATAGGCGGTCATCAGCTTGGTCGTACTGGCGATCGGCAGCTGACGGGGAGCGGCGTGGGAGGCGAGCACTTCGCCGGAGCCGGCGTCGATCAGGGCCCAGGCGCGGGCCTCGAGCTGTGGCGGCTTCGCCGTGGCCGCGGGAGCTCCGGCGAGTAGCGCAGCGGCGATCAGCGCGGCGAGGAAGCGGCCGGGACCCCCGATCACCGCAGCTTCAGCTTTTCACCCGAGATCAGGATCTGGGGATCGACCCCGGGATTCAGCTTGAGGATGTCCGCAACCGGCACACCGGTCTCGTGGGCGATCGAGGTGAGCGTGTCGCCGCTCTGCACTTCGTAGATCTTGGCGGTATGAGCCGGAGCCTCGCTCTGCTTCACATGCCCAGCGTGGCCCGAGCCGCCGCCGGAGCCTCCCCCATCGTCACCGCCGCCAAGTGCCGTCGCGATCACGACGATCACGACGACGAAGCCGCAGAGGACGGCAGCAGCGGCGAAAAATCTGGCGGGTGCTCTAGAGCTCAGCCCTTGACCTTGGCCTTCAGCGCCGATCCGGCGGAGAAGCGGGGTACCTTGCCCCCTGGGATCGTGATCCGCTCGCCGGTGCGTGGGTTGACGCCCTGGCGCGGACCACGCTCGGCGACGTGGAATTTGCCGAAGCCGGTGAAGCTGACCTCGCCGCCGCCGCTCAGGGTCTCGGTGATCGTCTCGAGCACCGCGTCGAGTGCCTCGCTCGCGCCCTTCTTGCTGCCCACACGCTCATCCGATGCCAGTTGATCGAGAAATTCAGCCTTGGTCACGTCGATGCTCCTCCGTCGGGTCGTTGAGGTCGGGCGGCAATCTAACAGCGACGGCGGGCGTAAGTCGGCTCTGGGCCTCGATTCCGCCCCGAGCGGATCAGGATCCGCTGACCGTCATCTCGCCGATCAGCAAGGGCGGCGTGCTGACCGAGCCGCCGAAGGGCACCCAGCGTGGCTCCGACCCCGCGGCAAGCACGGCGCGGAGCATCGAGACCAGGTCGCTGGCGATCGTGAACTCGCGCAGCGGCTCGGCCAGAACGCCGTCGTCGATCGACCGCCCCGAGGCGCCCACTGAGAAGACGCCGGTGACCGGGTTGACCCCAGAGTGCAGGCCGGCGACGTCGTTGATGTAGACGCCGTCGCCGGCCTCGCGCAGCAGCTGCTCGAGGCTCGCCGTGCCGGGGCTGACGATCAGGTTGGACGCCGACACGCCCGGCGGCGAGCGGTAGCCGGAGCGCCCTGCGTTGCCGGTGGTGAGCGCGCCGCCGCGGCGCGCCGTGTAGGAGTCGTAGAGGTAGGTCCGCAGGCGGCCCGCCTCGATCAGCGCCGTGCGCCGGCGGGGGGTCCCCTCGGCATCGACCGGCGCCGTGGCGAAGCCTTCCGGGTCGAGGCCGTCGTCGTTCAATACGAAGGCCCCGGCGGCGACCTCCTCGCCGAGGCGCCCGGCGAGCGGCGAACGTCCACGCTGCACCGCGTCGGCGCCGACCGCCCGGCCGAGCAGGCCGACGAAGCTGGCCGCGACGGTCGGGTCGAGCACCACCGGACAGGTGCGCGAGGCCGGCTTCGAGGAGCCGATCATCTCGGTGGCGCGCTCGGCGCCCTCGCGGCCGATGGCCGCCGGATCGAGGCCCGCCGGGCCCCGCGCAAGGCCAAAGCCCAGCCCGGTCTCACGGCCGTCCTTCCCCTCCGCCAGCGCTTGCAGGTAGGCGTAACAGCTCGTCGTCTCGTACTCGCCTCCCGGCGCGGAGGAGGCGGCGATCGCGACGCGCTCGGCGCTGTCGAAGTAGACGGCCTGCTCGACCGCGGCGATTCTGGTGTCGGACTCCAGCGCCGTCCGCTCCACGGCCAGGGCCAGGTCGGCGATCCGGGCAGGCGACCACTCGGCCAGTGAGACGTCGCTCAAGCCCGCCAGCGCCGGCGCCTCGCCGCCGCCGTCGGGGGAGCCGGCAAACTCGTCCTCGTCGGCGACGCGGCCGGCCTCGACCGCACGTGCGGCGATTGCCTCGATTCCAGCCGACGAGAGGTCGGTTCCGAAGCCGTAGCCGACCCGCCCGCCAATCCAGACGCGCAGGCCGAGGCCGCGCTGGGTGGCCGCCGTCAGGCTCTCGACCTCGCCGCCATGAACACGGACCTCGCGGTTCTCCGCTTCGCTGGTGTAAGCCTCCGCATCGCCGGCGCCCGCCGCGACGGCGCGCTCGACCGCGCTCGTGGCCAGCTCGGCGAGATCGCTCACGCTTGCGTCCCTCCGACCGTCATCGAGGCGATCCGGACGTGTCCCTGGCCGGTGCCGACCGGCACTTTCTGGCCGCCCTTGCCGCACATCCCGGTCTTCATCCAGAAGTCGTTGCCAACGGCGTCGATCGCGGCAAGGGCCTCGAGACAGTTGCCCACCAGGGTGGCTCCCCGGCATGGCTGGGTCACCTTGCCGCCCTCGATCAGGTAGCCCTCGTTGACGCCGAAGACGAAATCGCCGGTCGCCGGGTCGACCTGCCCGCCGGCGAAGGAGACGGCGTAGAAGCCCTGCTCGACCTCGGCGATGATCGCCTCCGGCTCGGCCTCGCCAGGAGCGATGTAGGTGTTGGTCATACGCGGGATCGGCAGGTAGCGAAAGCTCTCGCGGCGACCGTTGCCGGTCTGGGGAGCGCCGTCGCGCTCGGCACTCTGGCGGTCGTAGAGGAAAGCGACAAGGCGGCCGTCCTCGATCACCTTGGTCTTCTGGGTCGGCGCTCCCTCGTCGTCGATCGCGTCGCTCCCCCACTCCCCCGGCATGCGCCCGTCGTCATAAGCCGTGAGCAAGGGCTGGGCGACCTGCTCGCCGAGCTTGCCGGCGTAGACGCTGGCGCCCTTCTGCACGTGGTCGGCCTCGAGCCCGTGTCCGGTCATCTCATGGAAGAGGACGCCGCCGAAGCCGCCGCCGACCACAACCGGCATCGAGCCGGTGGGCGCCGGCCCGGCGTCGAGCAGGACGAGCGCCTTGCGAGCGGCACTGGCGGCGATCGCAGCGGGGTCGTCGTCGAAGAGCTCGAAGCCGCGGTGCCCGCCGAGGGTCTCGGCGCCGGTCTCGACCCGGTCGCCGCGGCGGGCGACTACCTGGGCGCCGATCCGCACCCTGCTGCGATCGTCGCCGCTGAACAGGCCGGTGGAGTTGGCAACGGCGACCTCGCGCCGCGCCTCGCCGTAGGAGGCCATCGCCTGGGCTATCTCGCCGCCGGCCGAGCGGGCGCGCTCGTCCAGCTCGCGCAACAGCTCCGCCTTGCGCGCGGCGGGAACGTCGCCCGGGGGGCGCTCGATCGGCTGCGGACTCCTCTCCTCGGCACTCAGCGGCCGCGGCTCGGTGCGATCTCCACGCAGCGCAGCCGCCGCCTCGCCGGCTGCCCGCTCGATGTCGGCGGGGTCGAGGCCGTCGACGTGGGCGAAGTAGGTCGTGCCGCCGTTCAGCACCCGCACCCCCGCTCCCTCTTCGGCACCGGTCTGCACCGACTCGATTCGCGACTCGTCGATCGCCAGGGTCAGGCCGCTGCGCCTTTCGGCGAAGACCTCGGCAAACTCGCCGCCGTGGGCGAGGGCGCGGGCGATGACCCGCTCGGCGACCGCCGGGTCGAGCAGCTCGGCTCCCCGACTCACGGCTTCTTCCCGGCGACCTCGATCAGCCTGCCGGCGGCGACGAAGAGCTCGCCGCCCACCGCCGAGTCGCCGGCGTGATCCTCGGCGCGCCCGCCCTTGTAATAGAGGCGGGCGAAGGGGCGGCGCGAGGCGCGGCGACGGCGCATGTAGGCAGCGGCCTCGTCGGCGTACCCGGAGACCCGGTCGAGGAGGACCCGGTGCGGCTTAGGCGGCATCGGGTGGCGCCTCCCCCGCCCGGCCGTCGCCGCCGCCGGCCAGGTCGCGCAGCAGCGCGCGCAGGTCGAAGAAGGTCAGCGAAGCCAGCGCGAAGCGCTCGGTCACCGCGACCGCCGCCAGCCCGGCGTGGCGCAGGGCGAAGACCTCGCCCTGCTCGGTGCCGATGTGAATCTGCTCGACCGGCTCGTTGCCGGCGCGATCGGCGACCTCGAACAGAGCCGCCGCATCCTCGCGCCAGCGCTCCGGGCGGTCGCTGGCTGCGAGCACGGCCCCTCCTTCCCCGAGGATCGCGGCGCCGCGCAGGTCGAGCGACATCTCGGCCAGGTAGGCGAGGGCGCCCTCGGCGGCATCGCCTGAAACAACCCCGGTCGCGGCATCGTCGGGCATCTCGGCCAAAATACCGGCCCGTGTCCCTGGCCCGCGCTTCCTGGATCACCGTCGTCGCCATCTGTGCGATCGCCGCCGTCCTCTTCGCGATCAGCGGCTACACCGGCTACACGGTCACGGTGATCGCCGTCGGCCTCGCCGCCGCGGTCAATCTGCTGCCTTCGCCGTAGGACCATTCTCAAAACCGGCGTGTGCGGCTGGCGCGCGCCGGACCGAGCGGGACAAGGACGCAGGGAGGCCGAATAGCAGCGCTATTTGGCCGACTGAGGACGCCGCCCCGCGAAGTGTGTCCGCCGCCGCCAGACGTGCGCGAGGGTTTTGAGAATGGTCCTTAGACCGCCGCCTCCTCGTCAACCGGCGCGATACGGACCCTCGTCGCCTTCGGGCTTGCGGAGGGAGGCCTCCGGCTCGACGTGGATCAGGACGTCGGCGCGGCGAATTTCCGCCTCGATCTCGCCGCGCATCTGGTGGGCGAGCTCGTGGGCGCGCTCGAGGCTGGTCCCCGAGCGGTACTGCACGTGGAAGTCGATGTAGCGGCGGCTGCCGGCACGGCGGGCGCGCAGCTTGTGGTAACCGGCGACCTCCGGGGTGCGGGCCGCGGCAATCGCCGCCTCGATCCGGTCCATCTCATCGCCGGGCAGCGCTTCGTCGATCAGCACCCCGGAGGAGCGGCGCAGGATCCTCAGGCCCGCGGTGACGATCGCCGCGGCTACGACCAGGGCGGTGATCGAGTCGAAGGCGACCATGCCGGTGATCTGAACCAGCGCTAGGCCGACGAGGACACCGGCCGAGGTGAGGGCATCGGTACGTAGGTGCGCGGCGTCGGCCTCCAGCGCCGGCGAGTCGTCCTCCTTCGCCCGCCGCGAGAGGACCGTGGAGACGACCAGGTTGGCGAGGACCGAGAAGCCCATCACGGCGATGCCGACGCCGAGGGTCTCGACCTGGGACCCGACGACCAGCCGGTGAGTCGCCTCGAAGACGATGATCCCGGCTCCAACCAGGATCAGCATTCCCTCGATCGCCGCCGCCAGGCTCTCGACCTTCTCGTGGCCGTAGGGGTGATCGGCGTCGGCCGGCTCGCCTGCCTTGCGCACCGAGACGAAGGCGATGACCGAGGCAACCAGGTCGATCAGCGAGTGGATCGCCTCGGTGACGATCGCGATCGAGCCGGTGATCGCCCCGGCGGCGAGCTTGATCGCGATCAGGACGAGATTGGAGGCGATCGAAAGCGCCGCTGCCCCGCTTTTGGAGCGGATCATCGTCCCGCCGGCGCCGCGCCACCGGCGCGGAGATGCCGGGCCAACAGCTTCGCGGCGCGACCGCGGTGGCTGATCTCGTTCTTCTCCGCCTGGCCGATCTCAGAGTAGGTGCGGGAGTCGTCGGGGCCGGTCGCATCGGGGACGAAGGCCGGGTCGTAGCCAAAGCCGCCCTCGCCGCGGGCGCTCTCGATCAGGTGACCGTCGCAACGGGCCTCGAAGACGTGCTCGGAGCCATCGGCTTCGATCAGCGCCAGCGCGCAGACGTAGTAGGCGCCCCGCTCCTCGCCCGCCGCGGCGACCTCGCGCAGCAGCTTTTCCAGGTTCTCCTCGTCGCTGGCGCCCTCACCGCCGTAGCGCGCCGAATGTATCCCCGGACGGCCGCCGAGCGCCACCGCACCGATCCCCGAATCGTCGGCGATCGTCGGCTCGCCCGTCGCCTCGTGCGCCGCGCGCGCCTTGTCGAGGGCGATCGCCGCGAAGCTGTCGCCATCCTCCGGCGGTAGCTCGACCCCTTCTGGCAACGGCTCCAGTTCGACTCCGGGCAGCAGTTCGCGCATCTCGCGCAGCTTGTGCTTATTGCCGGTGGCGAAGATCAAATCCGGCTACCCGGCTACTCGCTCCTGCACCTGGCGCAGTCGCGAGATGCCCATCTCGGCGAGCTCCAGCAACTCGTCGAGCGAGGCACGAGAGAGCGGCGTCCGCTCCGCGGTCGCCTGCACCTCGACCAGGCCGCCGTCGCCGGTCATCACCACGTTCGCGTCGACCTCGGCGCGCGAGTCCTCGCCGTAGTCGAGGTCGCAGAGCGCCCGCCCGTCGACCATGCCGACGCTGACCGCCGCGACCGATCCGGTCAGCGGCATCGTCTCGATCTTGTTCGCGTCGAGCAGCTTCTGCAGGGCAAGGCGCAGCGCCACGTAGCCGCCGGTGATCGCAGCGCAACGGGTGCCGCCATCGGCTTCGAGTACGTCGCAGTCGACGTACACGCTGCGTTCGCCCAATGCCTTGAAGTCGACCACGACCCGCAGCGAACGACCGATCAGCCGCTGGATCTCGACCCCGCGGCCGTCCTGCTTGCCGCGCGAGATGTCGCGCGCCTTGCGATCGCCGGTAGAGGCGGGCAGCATCGAGTACTCGGCGGTGACCCAGCCTTTGCCCCGTCCCCCCATCCACTTCGGCACGCTCTCGTTGACCGAGGCGGTGCAGATCACCCTGGTTTTGCCGATCGAGATCAGCGCCGAGCCGTCGGCGCTGGCGACGAAGCCGGGGTCGATATCGATCAGCCGGATGTCGGCCGGAGCACGGTCGTAACTACGCGAGGCTGGCATGTCGCGAGTCTGTCATGAGCATGCCGGTCTTGGCCCCGAGACTCACGCCTCCGGCCACACGCGCAGCCCTCGCTGGGAGAAGTGCGCGTCGAGGGCGAACGCCTCGCCGCCGCCGTCGCGCTCGATCAGAGCGAAGGAGGTCGCGTCGACGTAGCTCCACTGCTTGTCGCGATGGCGCTCGAGGATCTGCCAGGCCTCGTCCTCCACGTCAGGCTCCAACCGCACAAGCTCTATAGCCTCGCCGGCCCGAAAGCGGCGACCCCACTCGATCGCCTCCTCGCGCCCGACCCTGACCAGCAGCGCTGTGTAGGTCTCGGCGAAGACGTAGTTCGAGGTGAAGAGCGTCGCGCCGGCCTCGATCAGGCTCGCCAGCGCCGCACGCGCCCGCTCGTGCTCGGCCTCCGATTCGTTGCGCAGCGCGACGAACGCGCTGGTGTCGACGAAGACCGACCTCATGAGCCGTAGAGGTCGCGGTCCAGCGTGCTCACGCTCGTGCCCTCGCGACCCTTCCCGGGCGCCTCGTCGACGAGGAAGCGAAGCAGTGGATCGCCGGCGGGATCGGCGAGACGGCTGCGCTCGGCGTCGATCAGCTCGCGCACCACCGCGGCGATGCTGCCGGACTTGCCCGCCCGCTGCCGCAGCCAGCGGTACTGGCCTTCGTCGAGATATAGCTGGGTTCGATGCTTCATGCTGGAATACAGCATAACCCTAGCGTCGGTCGCCATCGCCGCACCAAGCCCTTGGGACCCGTGCGGACGCATCGCGGGGGCGACGAACGGGGCGGCCCGCACAGCGAGCCGCCCCTCCTCCACCCTCATTTGAACGCCACCTTGTCGACCGCCTCCTTGATCTTGTTGACGATCACATCGGCGAGCTCGGTTCCCTGTTTGCCGCTGTAGCCCTTCATCGCGGCGACCATCCCGACCATCAGCAGCGAGACGAGCAGGATCAAGCCGACGTACTCGACCGTGCCCTGCCCCCGCTCGCTCCCGGCCAGAGCCCGGATCGCCCGCACTCGCCGCTCGATCGCGGCGTGTGCGATGCCCATCAGCGCGTAAATCATCGGAGCCTCCTTTGGATTTGCCCCGATGCTCCAAGGCCGCGCGTCACGGATCTAGACGTAAATGGGCCAACTCTGCGGTCGAAATGTCAAAAGTCGGTCACAAGCAGCTGACGGCCCCGGCGGCGGGTACGCTCAGCGGCCGATGCGGGTGCTGGTCGTCACCAACTTCGTTCCGGATGCAGCCGCCCCACAGCGGGGCCGGTGGGTGCGCGACCAGGTCGAGGAGATCCGTCGCCTCGGCGTCGACGTCGAGGTGTTCAGCTTTCTCCGCGGCTCCAGTCACTACATCCCCGCTGCGCTGCGCCTGCGGCGGCTGCTGCGCCGCGAGAGCTTCGATCTCGTCCACGTCCACTACGGCCTGACCGCCTGGTCGGCCCTTCTCGCCGGCGCTCGACCGCTGATCGTCACCTTCCACGGCACCGATGTCCGCCACCCCGTGGTCGGCCCACTCTCGCGGCGCCTTGCCTGGCGTGCCGACCTCGTCGCCGCCGTCTCAGGCGCGCTCTTCGGGCCCGAGGACGGCAGGCCGGGGCTTCCCCCCGTGCCCGGCTCCGCGGTCCTGCCCTGCGGCCCTGACCTCAGTCGCTTTCGCCCTTTGCCCCGACTCGAGGCCCGGCAGCAACTCGGCCTCGATCCAGACGGCCGCTACCTGCTCTTCCCCGCCGACCCCGATCGTCAAGAGAAGCGCGTCGATCGCGCAGTCGAGGTGGCGGCAGCCGGCGATGCCGAGCTGCTCACCGGCGGCGCGATCGATCCTGACCTGATGCCGCTCTGGGTCAACGCGGCGAACGCGGTCCTGGTCACCTCCGACTACGAGGGATTTGGCCTGGCCTGCGTCGAGGCGCTCGCCTGCAACGTGCCCGTCCTCTCGACCCCGGTCGGGATCGCGCCATTTGCCCTCGCAGGGATCGAGGGAACCGTCTGCGCCCCCTTCGATGCCGCCGCGTGGAGCGAAGCCGTGCTGCCACATCTGGCAGCACCCGACCCTCGGGTGGTCGGCGTCGCACGGGCAACCTCGCTGTCGGCGAGGCGAATGGCCGAGCGAACGCTCGCCGCCTACGCCGGCGTGCTCGTCCGTCGAAGCAGCGGCAAGTAATAGATTGGGTTGGCGATGAGCGAGGAGAAGCGCGACCCCGGCAACGACGCCCCCGGCGCCCAGGTCGAGGCAGCCGAACGGCGGCTGCGACAGGCGATGGAGGCCGCAGTGGCAGCGGAAGAGCGAGCCACCGCGGAGATCAGGGCGCTCGAAGTCGATCTGGAGAAGGAGCGCCAAGCCGGCGCCGAAGCGCTGGAGAACCTGCGCCGGGAGCACGCCGCGGAGCTGGAGCGCGAACGCAGCGCCAAGGACCAAGCGATTGCGGCCGCCGAGAGCCGGCTGGCCGAGATCGAGGCGCAGACCGAGGCAGCCGAGAAGCGAGTCGAAGAAGCCGAACGGCGCACCACCTCGGCGGCGGGCTCCAGCGCCGAGGTCGAGACCCGCGCCCGCGAAGCGGCCGCCGCCTGGCTGCGAAGCCAGGTCGAGGCGATACGCCGAGAGGCGGCGCAGCGATAGCGTCGTGCGACATCGCCGTCGTCGGCGGCGGCGCTGCGGGACTCTGGACGGCGCTGCGCGCAGCGGAGGAGGGTGCGGCAGTCTCGGTGATCTCGCGTACGCCGCTCTCCCAGAGCGCCAGCTTCTGGGCCCAGGGCGGGCTCGCCGCGGCGCTCGAGCCCGGCGACTCGCCCGCCCAGCATGCGGCTGACACGATCGCCGCGGGTCGAGGGCTCTGCCGCCCGTCCGCCGTGCAAACGCTGGTCGAGGAGGCCCCCGCGGCGGTGAGCGAGCTGCGCGCGCGCGGAGTCGCCTTCGACCTCGATCCGGACGATGAGCTGGCACTCGGCCTGGAGGGTGGCCACGCCCACCGCCGCATCGTCCACGCCGGGGGCAGCCAGACCGGACACGAGATCACGGCGAAGCTGGCGGCGATGGTCGCCGCCGAGCCACGGATCGCGGTCCGCGAGAAAACCTCGGCCGTCGGGCTGTGGAGCGACGGCGAGCGCTGTCATGGACTGCTGACCGACGCCGAGCCGATCGCGGCGGCGGCGACCGTCGTCGCAACCGGCGGCGCCGCGGCGCTCTGGCGCCGAACCAGCAACCCCCGCGGTGCGATCGGCGCCGGTTCGGTGATGGCCGCCGCCGCGGGCGCCGACCTGGCCGATCTCGAGTTCTGCCAGTTCCACCCGACGGCGCTGGCGTTGCCCGGGACTCGCTTCGACGGGCAGTTGGTAACCGAGGCGGTGCGCGGCGAGGGAGCGACCCTGCTCGATGCCGCCGGGCACCGCTTCACCGACGAGCTGGCGCCCCGCGACGAGGTCACCGCGGCGATCCTCGAACGGGTCGCAGCCGACGGCGGCGGCGTTCGCCTCGACCTGCGTCAGCTCGATCCCGCGCGCTTCCCCAACATCTTCGAGTCGCTGCGCGAGGCTGGGCTCGATCCGAGCGCCGAGCCCGTCCCGGTCGCCCCCGCCGCCCATTACATGATGGGTGGGATCGCGGTGGACCTCGACGGCCGCTCCTCGCTGCCGGGCCTTCTCGCGGTCGGCGAGTGCTCCTGCACTGGCCTGCACGGCGCAAACCGGCTCGCCTCCAACTCGCTCAGCGAGTGCTTCGTCTTCGGCGGCCGCGCCGCCCATGCGGCGCTGGAGGAGAAACCGGCGAGCAGCCGCCCGTCGCCCGGGGATTGGCGCTTCCACCCGCCGAGCGAAGCCACCCGCGACGCGGTCTGGCGGCTCGCCGGCCCAATGCGCCAGCCCGACCCGCTGCGCGAGCTGCGCGGGGACCCCTACCCGCTCGCCGGCGCGATCGCCACCTGCGCCCTGGAGCGAGTCGAGTCGCGCGGCGGCCACCTGCGCGCCGACTGTCCGAGCATCGACCCCGAGCTCGACGGCATCCACATCGTGTTCGGCTCGGGCGGCGAGACCCGGCGCGAGGAGTGGCGCTGAGCTAGCTTCAGCGCATGCTGCTCGGAGTCGACGTAGGCGGGACCTTCACCGACGCCGTCCTGCTCGACGGCAAGACGGTTCACACGGCGAAGCTGCCGACCACGCCCGAGGATCAGTCGGTCGGCGTCATCCGCGCGGTCGAGGCGGTGCTGAGGCAGGCGGGTGCCGAACCGGCAGCGGTCGAGTCGTTCGCCCACGGGATGACGGTGGGCACCAACGCGCTGCTGGAGGAACGCGGCGCCCGCACGGCGCTGATCGCCACGAGGGGTTTTGCCGACTTGCTGGAGATCGGTCGCCAGGACCGCCCCGAGCTCTACCGGCTCTGCAGTCCGAAGCCGGCGCCGCTGGTGGAGGCGGAGCTGCGCTTCGAGGCGAGCGAGCGGGTCGGGCCTGAGGGCGAGATCGATCCGCTCGCCGGCGGCGAGGCGCAGCGGCTGGCGGATCTGGTCGGTGAGAGCGGCGCCGAAGCGGTGGCGATCTGCCTGCTCTTCTCCTACCTCGATCCGTCGCACGAGCAGGCACTCGCCGAGCACCTGCGCGCGGAGCTACCTGACATCCACGTCTCGGCTTCGCACGAGGTCCTGCCCCGCTTCCGCGAGTACGAGCGCTGCTCGACGACGACGATCGACGCCTACCTCTCGCCGCTCCTCGAGCGTTACCTGGGACGGCTCGCCGAGGCGGCGGCAGGTGCCGGGCTTCCGCGCCCGGTCGTGATGCAGTCCTCCGGCGGCGTCGCCGGCGCCGAGGAAGCCGCGCGGGCGGGCGCCTGGAGCGTCCTCTCGGGACCGGCCGGCGGCGCAATCGGCGCCGGGCTCCTTGCCCGCACCAGCGGCGACGGCAATGCGCTCGGCCTCGACATGGGCGGCACCTCTTGCGACGTCTGCGTAGTCGAGGGCGGGGAGGTGAGGCGAACCGACTCGCGCCAGATCGACGGCCGCACGATCCAGCTGCCGATGGTCGACGTGCACACCGTCGGCGCGGGGGGCGGGTCGGTCGGCTGGCGCGACCCCGGTGGAGCGCTGCGGGTTGGGCCGCGCTCGGCAGGCGCGGAACCCGGGCCCGCTTGTTACGGACGGGGAGGAACCGAGCCCACCGTGACCGACGCCAACCTGCTGCTCGGTCACCTCGCCGCCGAGTCGACCCTTGCCGGAGGCGTCGCTCTCGACCTCGACGCAGCCGGCGCTGCCGTCGGAGCGCTGGCCGATTCGCTCGGCCTCGACGAGCTCGAGACCGCGGAGGGAATCGTGCGGGTGGCCAACCAAGAGATGGTGCGGGCGCTGCGCGTCGTCACCGTCGAGCGCGGGATCGACCCGCGCCGCTTCGCCCTGCTGCCTTTTGGCGGCGCCGGACCGATGCACGCGGCGGCGATCGCCGCTGAGATCGGCATCGAACGCATCCTCTGTCCACGCGCCGGTGGCGTCCTCTCGGCCCTCGGCCTCTGCGCCTCGGACCGCCGCCGCGACACCAGCCGCACGGTGATGCTGAGCGGCGAGGACTTCGAGGCGGAGCGGATCGCCGCCGAGGTCGACGAGCTGGCCTCTCGGCTGGGCCGCGCACAGCCCGGCCAGGAGGACTGTGTATCGAAGTCTCACTTTCCCGCCTATGACGCGGGTAACCGAGATCTCGAGGCCATCTACGAGATGCGCTACACGGGCCAGGCCTTCGAGCTACCCGTCTCAGGGAGCGTGCGTCCAGACCCAGTCGACCTGATCGAACGCTTCGAGCGGGCCCACGAGGAGCGCTACGGCCATCGCGATCCCGACGGCGAGGTCGTCCTCGTCCACATCCGCCTGGCGCTGGTGGCGCCCGGGCCGCGCCCACAACTGGCCGCAGCGCCAGGGAGTCGCCTGCGCGAGAGCGAGCGCCCGGTGCGCTTCGGGGGCAAGTGGATTCAGACGCCGATCCTGCACGGCGAGCCCCCGGCCGGCCACGAGGCGGAGGGGCCAGTCGTCTTCGAGCTCCCCGAGGCGACCTTCGTGGTCCCGCCGGGCTGGCGCACCGAAATAGACGAAGCCGGCACGATCCAAGCGGACGTGCCGGTGCGTAGAGGTCCATATGGGCGCCGTTCCACCGGCACGTCCGGGGAGACGGGGAAATGAGCCTCGACCCGGTCAGCCTGCAGGTGATGATCGGCGGCTTGCGCGCGGCTTGCGACGAGATGGGCGCGACGTTGATCCGCTCCGCCTACTCGGCCAACATCAAGGAGCGCCACGACTGCTCGACCGCTCTCTTCGACGCCCGTGGCGAGCTGGTGATGCAGGCCGAGCACATCCCTGTACACCTCGGCTCGATGCCAGACGCGGTCGCCGCCGTGCTGGACGAGGAACACGCGCCGGGGGAGGCTTGGATCCTCAACGACCCCTACCGCGGCGGCACCCACCTGCCCGACGTGACGCTGATCTCGCCGGTCTTCGTCGCCGGCGAGCTGCTCGGCTTCGCCGCCTCGCGCGCCCACCATGCAGACATCGGCGGTCCCAGTCCAGCGGGAATGCCCGCCCACTCGCGCAGGCTCGAGGAGGAGGGCGTTGTGATCCCGCCCACCCGCATCGGGGAAGGCGATCTGGAGCGGATCGCCGGCCAGATGCGCGCGCCGCGCCAACGCCTCGCCGACCTGCGCGCCCAGGCAGCGGCAAACCGGATCGGCGAGCTGCGATTGGCCGAGCTTGTAGAGCGCGATGGCCTCGAGCGGCTGCGCACCGGCATGGACGAGATCCTCGCCTACGCCGAGCGCCGCACCCGCGCCTCCCTGGCGGAGCTTCCCGACGGCGACTACATGGCAACGGACGTCCTGGAGGACGATGCCGACGGCGAGCCGCGGAATGTCACCCTGCGGCTCGAGGCGAGCGTCCGTGGCGACCGGCTCTTGCTCGATTTCAGCGGCACCGACGACCAGATCGACGGCAACCTCAACTGCCCCCTCTCGGTGACCAAAGCGGCGGCATTCTTCGCGGTGCGGGTTTTGACCGACCCGGACGCCCCTCCCTGCGCCGGCGCCTACCGCCCGATCGAGGTGATCGCGCCCGAGGGCTGCCTGCTCAACGCGTGCTTCCCGGCCGCCGTCGCCGCCGGCAACGTCGAGACCTCCAGCCGCGTTGCCGACCTGACCATCGCTGCCCTGGCGGGCGCCCGGCCGGTGCCGGCACAGGGCCAGGGAACGATGAACAATCTGACGCTTGCGGGAGAGGGCTTCACCTACTACGAGACCCTGGGTGGTGGACAGGGCGCCTGCCCCGACGCCGATGGGCCGAACGCGATCCACGTCGCGATGTCGAACACGCTCAACACCCCGGTTGAGGCGCTGGAGACCGAATTCCCGCTGCGGGTGCGCGAACTGGCCCTTCGCAGCGGCAGCGGCGGAGCCGGTTCGCGGCATGGCGGCGAGGGGATCGTGCGCGAGATCGAAGCACTGGCGCCGATGCGCTACACGCTGATCGGCGAGCGCCGGCGACACCACCCGCGCGGCCGCGACGGCGGCGAGGACGGCGGGGCCGGCGCCGACTTCCTCAACGACAAGCGGTTGCCGAGCAAGAGCGAGGGGGACCTGCAAACCGGCGACATCCTGCGGATCGAAACGCCCGGCGGAGGCGGCAACGGCCGAGTGTTGGATCACACACAGCATTAATTTGGCGATTCGGCCGGCCTGGTCTAGAATGCGCGGCCTTGGGCGGGCTCTCGCCTGGACAGGGGTCCAAATGGCGCCCACCTCCCAGCCGGAGACTCACCAACCTTCTTGAGGTAAGACTTCAAATGCCGATCGCTTTAAAGGAATGGGCTGTAACCGTGCGCGCTCTCGCCGAGGGCGAGCAACTGCTGACCCTGCGCAAGGGCGGAATCCGCGAGGACAACAAGCACTTCGAGCTCGATCACGAGCGCTTCTTCCTCTACCCGACCTTCGACCATCAGCGGAACAACCTCGTCCGCGAGTCCCACCACCCGGAGCTGCGCCGCGCGCTCGAGGAGGGTGTCTGGCCCGACGAGGAGCCGCCGCCCGCGGCGCTGATCCAGGACGGCGGCATCCCCCAGCCCGACCGCGTCCGGCTGCGCTGCTGGGCCGAGGTGACCGACCACCTGACGGTCACCAACCCACGCATCGTCGACGAGCTTTCCCCCTATTACGTCTGGACCCCCGACTACGCCGAGAAGCGGCTCAACTGGAAGCGGCGCCACCCGCTGCATATCCTCTTGCTACGGGTCCACCGCATCCCGCGGCCGGTCACGGTCCGGGTCCGCGACGAGTACCACGGCTGCCGCTCCTGGGTCGAGATCGACCGCGATCTGCCCTTCGAGGGTACGCCGGTGATGGCCGACGAGGAGTTCGATCGCGCCCGCGCCGAGATCCACTCGGCATGCACCTCGTCAGAACCCGTCCTGGTCTAAGACTGCCTTAGTAGGCTCGCCCCATTCCCTGGGTCGAGACGCATTCGCTTAGCTTCACCGCGCGCCACGACAGCGGCGACGCGGCGTTTGCCGAGCGCACGCTGGACCGCATGGAGGAACTGCGGCTGCGGCTGGAGGATCGTTTTGCGACGGTCCCCGGCCAAGTCACCGTCGTCATCCACACCAACCCGGCGCTGCTCTCTCTCGCCCATCCCTTCCTGCCCGCGGCACGCTGGTCGGCGGCCCCGGCAGGGCGGCGCTACCTCGCCGGCTGGGCGATGGCGACCGAGTTGCACGTGCTCAATGACCCCCACATGGAACGGCGCGCCGCGGGCGACGACTCGCGCGAGGCGTTGCGGGGCACCGCCGAGCGCCTCTACGCACAGCTCGTGGTCGCCGCCAACAACCTGGACCTCCCCCCCTCCTGGACGCCGCGACGCTTCGCCCGCTATCTCGGCTGGGCCTGGCTGGTCGAGGGCGGTGCGCAGTACTTCGCCCGCCAGGTAGGCCTCTACCGGGCAGCGGTGATCAGGCGCCTGCGCGAGAGCTCGCGACCGTCGTTCCCGCCCTCCCGGCGCGACGCCGTGATCCTCGGCGGCACCCTCTTCGACCTACTCGAGACCGAACGCGGCCCGGAGGCCTGCGAGCGCCTCGCCCTGAACATCCTTCCGGGCGGCTCGACGCCTACGCTTGAAGCCGCTTTCGACGCCCGCATCGGCGAAATCGAGGATGCCTGGCGCGACTACCTACGCGCGATGGTCCGACCCAGCGCCCCCTAGCCGACTCACTCGAGCCCTTCCCATGCCGATCCCGATTGGGCTCGCTCGAAGCCGATCCAGAGAGCGTTCATCGCCGTTGCCACCACGCGCTCACGGGGGACGTCCGGATGTTCGGACCACCAGACCGCGAGACCCTGGAGAACGCCGCGGAGGACGACCCAGACCATTTCGATGCCCTCGCCCGCGACGGAGCCGGCGACGTTCTCGGCGCCGGGCTCGGCTGCGAACAGCGGCAGGATCGCCTCGCGGCTACTTTCGGCAACCTCGGCGTGGACGGCCTCGATCTCCGGGTCGGTGCTGTAGCGGAAGAGGACCCGCCCGGCAAAGGGGTGCGCTTCGACGTAGGCGAACCAAGCGTCGAAGGACGTGGCGATCCGCCGCTCGAGCGGATCGTCGCCGACGAAGTGCTCGCCCCACACCTCCCGCAGCTCGGCGAAATGGCGCTCGAGCAGGTCGCGGTAGAGCTCGCGCTTTGAGTCGAAATGTTCGTAGACGACCGGCGGCGTGACGCCGGAGCGGCGGGCGATCTCCTCGATCGAGGCGCCGCGGTAGCCACGCTCGGCAAAGAGCTCGGCTGCCGCCGCGGCGATCACCTCGCGGCGCGCCGCCGCCGACAGACGCCGCCGGGGCGTCGGCTCGATCTTGGTCTCGGTTGACAACTTAGTCTTGCCTAGGTACGGTTCGGAAGTCCTTAATCATGCCTAGGTTAGCTCCCGAGCAGGAGGGAGAAGTATCGTGATCGTCTCCGTTCATCTCGCCGACGTCGGCTTGCTGAAGACCCAGCAAATGCTCTTCCGGCGGCTTGACGCAACGACGATCCCCGGCATGACCTATGCGGAACCGGCGTTCACGGTGCCGCTTGGCGGCCGCATCCCCCGGCCTCATCCACGGCGGATAGGGCTGATCGCTGCTTGGCAGGACAACACCGCGCTGGACCGCTTTCTCGCCAGTCATCCGGTCGGCCAAGCCATAGTCGGCGGCTGGCATACCCGCCTCGAGCCGCTCCGCTGCTTCGGATCCTGGCCGGCCCTGCCCGGCCTGCCGAAAAAGGAGCTGCCGGTGGACGACGCTGAGCCGGTCGCCGCGCTGACCCTCGGCCGCTTGCGCCTCCTCCGCACGCGGCCCTTCCTCAGGGCCGGCGCGCCCGCCGAACGGGACGCCATCGCGAACCCGGCCGTCCTCGCCTCCACCGGCCTCGGCCGCCTCGCCAGTCCGCGCCTCGTCTCCACCTTCTCGATATGGCGCAGCGCGGCGGCGATGCGCGAGTACGCCTTCGACAAGGCGGGTTCGCACCAGGCTGCGGTCAGGGCCGACCGCGCCAGGCCCTTCCACCACGAATCGGCCTTTGTCCGCTTCCGCCCCTACGCGTCGCAGGGCCTCTGGGACGGCCGCGACCCGTTGGCCGCCGCCTAGCCTTCTCCCGGCGTTCCCTCGAGCACCTCGCGGGCCCGCTCGGCAAGCTCCTCGGCGACGAGCACTTCGCGCGGGCCCGCAGCGAGAAAGTCCGGCACGTCCCAGCCCGCCGCCCGCCTCAACATGCTCGGGATGCCGTGCTCGGACAGGAGCCCCTGGATCATTTCCGCCTCGGCCTGCTGCTGGCCGTAACCGACCTTGATCAGCTTGCCCTTACCCGACGACAAGCTCGGCCTCGGCGATCTTCCCTTCGCGGATCCAGAACCCCTTGAGATCGGGCGCGCCCGGCTCGGCAAGCGAGACGATCAGGTAGACCGCGTCGGGCCAGCCGGCAAGGTTGACGTCGGTCTGCGAGGGATAGGCGGCGCTCTTGGTGTGCGAGTGGTAGATCCCCACCAGCTCCTCCCCCGCATCTTCGATCGCCCGCATCAGCCGGAACTGCTCCTTCGCGTCGATCGAGTAACGCAGGGGACTGGCCTCGGCATTCTCGGCTCGGTACACGGTCCGCGCCTCCTCCCCGCCGCCGCCAACCATTCCACAGCACTCGTTCGGCAGGTCCTGACGCGCATGGGCGACGATCTCATCGACGAGGCTTTGGGAGATCCGCATCAGCGGGGCGAGGGCGGGTCCTACCACCAGACGGTGGAGTCCAGGTTCTCGATCTCGTCGATGGGCCGGGTGTAGACGCCGGAGGAGAGGTACTTCCAGCCGTCGTCGGGGATCAGGAAGACGACGTTGCCGCTGTCGAGCTCTTCGCCGATGCGGACCGCGATACGGGCGATCGCGCCTGAGGAGACGCCGGCGAAGACGCCCTCCTCGTCGAGCAGTTTGCGGGTCCAGACGATCGCGTCACGGTTGGAGACCATGATCTTGCGGTCGAGCAGGGTGATGTCGATGATCGGCGGGATGAAGCCGTCGTCGAGCGAGCGCAGGCCGTGCACCATCTCCCCCTGCATCGGCTCGGCGGCGACGATCAGCGTCTCCGGGTCGTGCTCCTTCAGCCGCCGCCCGTTGCCCATCAGCGTGCCGCCGGTGCCGAGGCCGCCGACGAAGGCCGTCACCTCGTCGAGCTCTTCGAGGATCTCGACCGCGGTGCCGTTGTAGTGAGCGAGCGGGTTGGCCTCGTTGCCGTACTGGTAGGGCATGTAGTACTGCGAGTCCTCGGCCATCTCCAACGCCACCTCGACCGCCCCGTTGGAGCCCTTGGCTCCCTCGGAGTAGGCGATCTCGGCCCCGTACATCTCCAGCAGCTGGGTGCGCTCGGCGGTGACGTTGTCGGGCATCACGACCTTGAGGTCGTAGCCCTTGCGGCGGCAGATCATCGCCAGGGAGATGCCGGTGTTGCCGGAGGTCGGCTCGAGGATCGTCTGGCCCGGTTCGATCGCGCCTTCCGCCTCGGCCGCCTCGATCATCGATTTGGCGACCCGGTCCTTGACCGAGCCGGTCGGGTTGCGGCCCTCGAGCTTGGCGTAGATGCGGACGTCGGGCTTGGGCGAGAAGCGCGGCAGCTCGACCAACGGGGTATTGCCGATCGACTCGACTATGTCGCCGAAGCGTCCCCCGCAGGGTCGGTTGAGTAGCTCGTCGCGCGGCATCTCGATCTCCCGTTACTTCAAAAAGTATAGCGCTGGAATCGAGCCGCGACGGGCTCGGCTCAGCCGCCGGCCATCGCCGGGAGAATCACGACCGTGTCGCCGTCTGCGACCGCGGTATCGAGCCCGTCGAGCACCCGCACGTCCTCGTCGTTGAGGTAGACGTTGACGTAGCGGTTGAGATCGCCGTCGGGACCGAAGAGCTGCTCTTCGGTGGCCGGATGCGCGGCGGTCAGCGCCCGCAGCACCTCGCCGACGTTGGAGCCGTCGGCCTCGACCTCGGGCTGCCCCCCGGTCTGGGCGCGCAGCACTGGTGGGATGCGAATCGTTGCCATCGGGACGCGATCCTAATGGAGGTCGATCGAGTCGAACGTTACCCGGCGCAGAAGGCGTCGTAGTCGGGGAACTTGCCGAGATCCTCGTCGGCGATCTCCGCCGCGTCGGGGCCGCAGATCGGGCAGTCTGGGTCGCGCCGCACTTTCAGCTCGGTGAAGCGCGTGCTGAGCGCCTCGAAGAGCAGCAGGCGACCGATCAGCGGCTCGCCGATGCCGAGCACCAGCTTCAGCACCTCGTTGGCCTGCAGCAGGCCCATCGTCCCGGCCATCACGCCGAGCACCCCGTTGGCCGAGCAGCTCGGCGCCAGCTCGGCCGGCGGCGGCGTCGGGTAGAGGCAGCGGTAGCAGGGCCCATCGAAGGGGACGAAGGTCGAGATCTGCCCGTCGAAGCTGAGGATCGAGGCCGAGACGACCGGTTTGCGCAGTCGCACCGAGGCGTCATTGAGCAGGTAGCGGGTGGGGAAGTTGTCGGCACCGTCGACGATCACGTCGTACTCGCTGAGGATCTCGACGATGTTGGCGGAGTTGAGGCGGAAGTTGTGCTCGACGACGTTCACGTCGGGGTTGAGCGCTTCGATCGTCAGTCGCGCCGACTCGGTCTTGGGCACGCCGATCCGCTCGGTGTTGTGGATCACCTGGCGCTGCAGGTTGGAGGCGTCGACGACGTCGTCGTCGACCAAGCCGAGCGTGCCGATCCCGGCGGCGGCGAGGTAGAGCGCGGTCGGTGCGCCGAGGCCGCCGGCGCCGACCAGCAGCACCTTCGCGTTGAGCATCTTCAGCTGGCCGTCGACCCCTACCTCGGGCAGCAGGGTATGGCGCGAGTAGCGGTCGCGCTGCTCGGCGGTCATGCCGCTGGCGGCAACGACCGGCAGCCCCTGCTCCTGCCAGGCGAGGATCCCGCCGGCCATCGAGGCGACGTCCTCGTAGCCGAGCGCCTGCAGCTGCTCGGCCGCCTTGTAGGAGCGGTTGCCGCTGCGGCAGTAGAGGATCGTACGCGCCGATTTGTTGGGAGCGGCAGCGGCGATTTCGTCACCAAGCAGCCCCGGCGGGACGAGCTTGCCGTTCTCGAGATGCGCCTCCTGGTACTCGTGCGGCTCGCGGGTGTCGATCAGGGCGACGTCGCCCGCCTCGATCTCCTGCTGCGCCTCGAAGGGCTCGATCTCCTCGACCTGCTGCTTGATCTGAGTGGGGGCCATCGCTCTCCTAAAGACTGAAAAGGGGGAAATACCCTAATTCCGATCCGGCTTTACTTCAAAAAGTATAGCGCCACCAGATCGGCGGTCGCGTCGGGCAGCTGGCCTATGCGGCCGGTGTCGACATAGCGGCCGACCAGAGAGAGGGTGCCACCGATGAGAAGCTCCTCGAGGTCCTCGGGCAGCTCGGCGTCACTTGGTCTGCGAGCGCGCAGCACCTTGGCCAGGTGCTCAATGCAGACCTGTCGGCGGTGGCGCGCGGGTACTCCGGCCTGGAGCGCGTCGACCGCAATCAGATGGGCAATGTCGGGATTGGCCGCAAGCAGTCGCATCGCCTCTGCAACGCCCGCCCTAACGCTCGTCGGCCAATCCGGCTCCACCGCAACGACCCCCTCGACCCGGTCGCAAAGCCACTCCGCGGCCATGTCGTAGGTGACAAGAAAGCACTCCTCCTTGTTCTCGAACTGTTCGTAGAAGGCCGCTCGGGAAACGCCCGCCTCACGCGTTATGTGGCCAATAGTCGTCTCGGCATAGCCATGCCGAGGAAGGACGCGCAGCGTCGCGGAAAGGATGCGTAGGCGCTGGTTGCGTGCGACAAAGGAACGCGGCAAGCCGTGGCGCCCCGACGGCAACTGCGAGAGCGCGAGCTCGTCCGGCAGCTCAGGAAGATCGCCCGGCTCGAAGCGCTCCGGCTCGGCGTCAGCCTGCGGCGACCCGGGCATCGACGGCCTGGGTGGGCGCGAGCAGGAAGCCGAGCAGGAGGTCGTGGTCCTCGGCCAGACGCTGGGCCTCGCCGGCAAGAACCCGGCCCGACACGTGCGACGCGAGCCCGCCCGCTAGGAGGCGCAATGTCTCCTCCGGCACGGCCTCGTCGCCGGAAAGCTCGCCGGGCGGTCGCAGCGCTTCCGCCAAGCGGACCAGCGAACGCTCGTGCTCGAGGCGGGCGGGTCGGGCAGCAGCCAGGGACTCGACCAGCAGCAGGTGGGCCAGTGGAGGATCGGCGGCGAGGAACTCGAGACCGGCGCGCAGCCCGTCGGATACACGTATCGCCCAGCGAGGTTCCACGCCCGCGGCTCCCTCAACGCTGCTCGCAAGCCGCTCGACGCCATCGTCATAGGCGGCAGCGAAGCAGGCCTCCTTGCCCCGGAAGTGCTCATAGAAGGTCGCGCGCGAAAGCCCTGCCAGTTCGACAATGTCGGCGATCTTGGTGTCCTCGTAGCCGTGGTAGGCGAGGGCGGCGGCCAACCCATCGAAGATGCGGCGCCGCTGGTTGGCGATCACCTCGGCCCGCGAGAGGCCGGAGCGAGGCGGGATGCGCTCGACACGCGACGGGCCGGCATCGGGCCGGCGGCGCGACCCGCGCGGCTCGCGGGTCGCCATTTCGATACCGGCTGCGTTCTTAGCCGAAGACACCGGCCAATACAAACACGTCAGTTCACATTTGTCAAGATACGCACATGGTTTTTATGTTGCCATTGATGCCTAGCCCCACCGCTCCGCCGACCCCAGCCCATCCGCCGCAACCAGCCATCAGAAATTTGACTGGTTGCGGCCTATCGCACGATCGCTACGGCGTGATCTTGCCGATCTTGCCGCTGCCGAAGCAGGTGAACCAGAGGTTCAGGTCCGAGCCCACGGTGATGTCCAGCGGTTCGCAACCAGCCGCCACGGAATACGAGGTGACGGTTCCCGACGTGGTGATCCGGCTGATTTTGTTGGCACCATGCGTCGCGAACCAGAGATTGCCGTCTGGGCCGGCGACGATTCCCGCCGCGCTGCCGACCGTGTATTCGGTCACCGTGCCCGAGGTCGTGATCTTGCCGGCCTTGCCGTTTCCGGTGGTGAACCAGAGGTTGCCGTCTGGGCCGGCGGCGATGTAGTCCGGGTGGCTTGACACGGCATACGTCGTGATAGTGCCCGAGGGCGTGATCTTGCCGATCTTGTTGCTGCCCCAATCGGCGAACCAGAGGTTGCCGTCCGGGCCGGCGACGATTCCCGTGGGTTCGCTGCCTACCGGCAGCGGATACAGCGTCATCGTGCCCGAAGTCGTGACCTTGCCGATTTCATCCGGGGAGTCGAGAGTGAACCACATATTGCTTTCCGGGCCCAACGCGATATCCATCGCCTGGCCTCCAGTTGGGGTGAGGTATTCGGTTCTAGAGCCCGACGTCGTGAACTTTGCGACGCTGCTGTTCAGCGAGTTGGCGGTCCAGATGGTGGAATTCGTAATATTTTCCCCCGAGGCGATGCCGAGCGGGAAGACTCCTGGTAGCGAGTATTCGGTCAGCGCTCCGGCGGTCGTGATCCTGCTGATCTTGCCGCCGTACCAATCGGTGAACCACAGCTGTTTGTCCACCCATGCAGAGGTGATCGCGTATGGCTTGCTGCCGGCCGGCAGGGCGTATTCGGTGACCTGGCCGATCGGTTTGACTTCGCCGGTGGCGTTCGCCGCAACGGTCGTGGACCCGATCGTGTTGGTGGCGGTGACCTTCGCCACCAGCGTATGCCCGACGTCTTTTTCGACCGGCGTATATGACGAGCCGGTGGCACCCGCGATCGCTTCACAGCTGGCCCCGGTGCAGCGTTCCCACTGGTAGGCGAAGGTGCTGGGGGTGCCTTTCCAGCTGCCGGCACTCACCGCCTCGGGCACCGCCTGAGCGGGTACCGTCGGCGTCGCAACCGGGAGAGCGGTGTTTTTCGGCGCTCCGGTGTAGAACGTCGCTTCCAGGCCATTAACAGTTCCATCAGCGTTGGAGGCAGCGATCCTGAAGAAGTATTCGGTGTCGGCCGCCAGACCACTCACCGCCTGGCTCACTTCGAGAGCACTCATGCCAGAGCCGATGCTCACTTCGGCGGTTTTGAGGACTTCGGTTTTTTTCAGACCCAGCGGACCAGTTCCGTATTCGAAATAGTATTTCGTCGCCAGGCCGTTCGGGTTGACCGTACCCTTCAGCGTCGCGCCGGAGGTGCTGAGGCCCGTCGCCGCTTTCGTCTGCACGACCGGTTTCGTGCGCAGGGTTTCGAAGTACTTGTCTTCTCCGTAAGTGGTCCCGGTGGCGTTCGTGGCGACCATCCGGTAGTGGTAGATCGCCCCGTGTGGCAGACCGGTGAGCGTCTGGCTTTGGGCGATGTTGTTGACGCCGGAGCCCACCGAGGTCATCAAGGCCGGCACTTTTGTCCCGTGCAGGCCTTCGCCGTTTTTGTATTCGGTCGTGTCGTATTCGAACTGATATTTGGTTTCCAAGCCCTCGGGGTTGACCGTGCCGCGCAGCGTCGCTGCGGTCGTGGTCACTCCGGTCGGGGGCTCGCTCACCCCAAAGACGAAGGGGGGGTTGGAGTCGGAGGTGGCGCATTCGCTCAGGTGATCGTCCCAAAGGGGCGTCACGAACGAGCCGTTGGGTAGTTTAACGCCGGTGGACTGACACATATCGGCGATCTCATGAAGTAGGCCGTTGTGGCCATACCAAGCGCCCTTTTCGATGCTTGCCCCCGGATCGGTAGCCGTCTCGGTGTACTCGTGCGAGGCGGTATACGAGGTGGCGTTTGCCGGGCTTTCTTCAGGATCGATCGAGAGACAGTGTTCGCTGATCGGCGGGTCCCCCACATAGGGCACAAAGGAAAGCGCCACGAATTTTCCCGATTCGTCCACTTTGCGGAAGGTATGGTAGGCGCAATAGCCTTCGATTTTGTGGGTCGTGCCGGGCGCGGTGAGGACGACGAACTGGTTGTCGAAGTCATGCGACCAGCCGTTTGCTTTGATTGCATTTGCGACCTCTTCTTCGACGCTTTTGAAGGTCACGTTAGAAGGAGCGGCGACGCTCGTGTCGGTGTAGGCAGGAGACACAGCCACGGTCGAGTTGATCCGCCCCGTGGCGTCAAAGTACTGCGTGAGGATCCCCTGGTAGGCGCTACCCGAAAGGCCTTCGTACATTTTCATCACCTGAGTCCGCGTCGCGGCGCCCGGTTCTTTGTTCCAGTTGCTCCCCCAAAAAATCGGGTAGATGTGGGGTTTGTCCTGGACCCCTTCGTGGCCGTAGTACATCAACGGTGGTTCACCGACGACCGCGCCGCTGCCGGGTGGGTTCTCGCCGTCGGGGGCTTTGGAATGGCCATTTGATTTTTCGTGCGAGGGATTTTCGGCCCAGGGCATGAAGTGCACGGCCGTGTGTTTTGCCCAGTCGGGCACGGGGGTGTCGGGCGCAAGGCCTTTATGGTCCACAACCGCGGAGGCAGGTGAGGGAATCGCAAGTGCGACCAGCATCACCGCCATTATGAAACCCAGCAGCACCCCTAAGCTGGCGGGGATCTGCTTCGCGGGCGTCCCGTTTTTGTTGCCTTCAGCTGACATCGAGTTCCCCTCCCGAATCCCAACGGCCTCCCAGCCATCGGGGTGTTGACACAGAGTGGCGTCAGCCTGACTGATTCAAGTGACCTTTCGGGTTGGCAATGTGCCAACCAGATCGCTGCTTGTTGAGCGCAGCGACAACCCTCCCGCGGCCCCTTCATGAAGTTCCTCGAGCCGCAGGGCCGCTTCGAGCTCGGTCCCACAGGAGGCGAGGGAGCGGCCGATCATCGTTTCTATCGCCTGCAGGCGTTTGGTCACCGTGTTGCGGCTGACCCCCAATGCCGCAGCGGCAGAGGAGGTGTTGCGCAACGCTGCGAAGTAAGCTCTGAGGGTCTCGCGTGCAGCTTCGCCCCCATCGCGTTCTGCCTCCAGCGGCGCGAGGAAGATCTGACGAAGGGAGGCGGCAAGCAGCTCATCGCCGTAGATCGAGGCAAGCAGGGCAACCTCGCCGTAGCGAGCCATGCGCTTGGGGCTTGCCGAGGCGATCGGCAGTGCCATCTTTGCCTGGCGGTGGGTGAGGCGCCAACCGGATAGGCCCTCCCCCGGCTCGCCAGCCGCGACCGTGAGGCCAGCGGGAAGGAAATCAGGAACGTCGACCGGGTCAAGCCTTCGACGAGAGCCGATCCAGGCCCAGATCACCTTCTCGGTGGCGGGGACGAGGAGCAGCCTGCAGTCGAGATGCTCCAGCATCTCCTTGAGCCGCTCTTGGGCTTCATCACCGGTGGCGATCAAACCGATGTGATGTGCAGCGAAGCCATATTGCAAGTCGGGGGCGTCGAGCAGCTCGCCGTCGAGGAGCCGCCTGACCTGCTCCATCCGCCTCTCCGCGGTCGATCCCGGTTGCCCCGCCTCGCGGTTGTACTCCTCTGTGACCGCGGTCAGCAGGCGATCGAAGAGAGCGGCTTGGACCCTCAAGAGGCGCTTCAGCGACGAGCCGCTGGAGATGCCCTCTTCTTCTGCCGCCTCGATCACGAAGTCCCCGAAGACGGTGTAGCCGGCAATGTAGCGGCGCATCACCGCGTCTAACGTGATGCGGTTTCTTGCCGCCAGGCGAGCTTGCGTCAATAGCTCGGCTGGAACCGGCGGGGAGCGATCGTCGGCGCACTCGAAGGCGGCGGCCCCGTAGCCCAGGGCCGCGGCCACCGTGCCGCGCAGGCCTTCGCGGTATTCGCCCGCGGCGATCTCGCTCGGATCGGAGACCGCGTAGACCCTTGTCAGCGCCGCCTGGGCGATCTCCTCCTGGCGGGAGCGCAGGCGCTCGGCTAGCTGCGTGCGCGCTTCTTCCCGCAACTGGCCTCCATGACCGGATTGGCCTTTGCGGCCTTGCCGTTTTGCCCCGCGAACTCGACGTTTGCCTTGCTCTTTGCCCCGCAGAGGTTGCGGCTGTTGACGATCAGGCCCTTTTTGGCGCCCTGCATCTGCACGACGACTTTGGTCAGGGGAGCGTCTGGGACATCCTCGAAGGTCGCCCTAATCCCTCCCTGCTTGGAGTCGATCCGTGCGACCGCTTCGACGTCGATCAGGCCGTGCAGGTCGGCGACGAAGTCGGGCAGGTTGTGGTTTGAGGAGCGCAGGTAGACCGGGCCCGTCAGTGGTTGCTCGAGCAACGGGGTATATGCCGTTGCCTTGCCATAGATCGCTCCCGCCGGGCAGCTCTTGGCGGCGAACTGGACCCGGGTGCAGATCGTCCTGATGTGGCCCTGATCGAGGAAGGCCGAGCGCGGCAGGCGCAAGACGATGCCCGCGAGGTTCGCGTCTCCTTTTCTTGGCGTGTAGGTACCGGTCAGGGCTGGGTGGCCGCCTCGTTTGGTGCCGCCCTTCAGCTTCAGTGCGAGTTTCGGCTTGAAGCCGAGCGCCTGGCAGTCGGCTGCCTGGAAGCGCGACGATCGCGCGAACGGTGAGTCGTCAGCGGTGCTGAAGACTTCCCTTCCCCCACCCCAAAGCGATGCGTCCAGGGCGAACGGCGCACACGAGGTCGGGTTGATCGTGAAGTTGGGCTTGTCGACGTAGACCCTGATGTCGCGGACCTTCAGCGGGATGCCGGCGAGAATGTGGGGGATCGGGTCTGAGTGATCGCCGTCGACCCTTACTTCGGCGGTCCGTGGGTTGATCTGCAGCGCTTGCCTCGTCACCACGGTGCCGATGTCGAAGGGACCGGCGACGGCGGGGACGACCGCGACGACGCTGAGTGGTGCGCCCCCGAAGGGACCGGCCATATAGATCTTGCCGGGGACGCGGGTGAGGACCGGGCCGACTCCCGCTCCGGCCAGTACGTGGCCGATCTCTGACGTTGCCGGGCAGCTTGGCGAGGCGAGCTCCTCCTTGCCGGTCTTGGTCTTGGTCTGGGCGATCGCCGCCTCTGGGCACTGCGAGGTGCCCGCCAGCTTCGCGACCATCCCCGGCGGAAGCTTTGCCGAGAAGCGGGTCAGATCCTGGTCTCCGTCTCGCCTGGTGATGCGCATGTAGGTGGGGGAGAAGGAGCCCGCCTGGTTGTTTTGGGTTCCGCCTTCGAAGCCCGGATCGAAGGGCGGGGTGCCGCCCTGCGGGCAGGGCGATTCGCCCGTTCCCGTGATGATCTGGAAGTCGGAGGTTGCCGTGACCGGCGAGCCTCCGGCCCAGGGGGTGAGCTCGGCGCTGACCGTGTAGGGGTCGTTGCCGGGCTTCGATGGATCGGCGTCGCAGCTCGGCGGGCTGACCAGGGGAGAGCGGGCGCCTTCTTTGAAGTGCAGCTTGAAGCTGGAGAAGGGCAGTTGCGGGATCCCTTCCACGGTGGTGACCAGCTGGCCGGTTTTCGGATCCGGAACCACTTTCGCGGTCTGCTTGACGATGATCCCCAGGTTCTGGTTCTCGATCACGAAGTAGAGGGCTATAAGGGAGCCGGTCGGGTTTTTGTATGGCTCGGCCAGGAAGAGGGAGCCGCTGAGGCTTTCATCGAGCAGCGGCGTCTGAACTTCGATCGTGCCGATCTTCGAGGCTTCCGGGCAGCCGACGCCCGGCGCCACACCGAGCGTTTCGCGCTTTAAGTCCTCGTTCGTGCAGACCTCGAGGCCCTCGGCCGAGGACGGGTTGACCGTCATCCCTTCGGGCAAGGTGACGACAGCTTTTCTTATGTCCGAGGCAGCCAGGCCATCGGGGTTGGCGAGGCCTTCGTTAGCCACATCGAGGCTGAAGTCAAGCCCGCTGGAGCTCTCCGCCGCTTTGGTCGTCGGCTTGGCGACGATCGAGGGGGCGAAGGCGAGTCGGTCGCAGCCGGTCATCCCCTGGGGGTTGGGTGGTTCGGAGTCGTCGTGGGTTTCGGCGAAGCCGGTCGCCGGAGCGGCAAACGGTTCCTGCCAGGAGACCGCTTCGAAGTCGGTGCGCAACGGCCCGGTGCACGAGCGCGGCATGGTCAGGAAGGGCTTTTCCTGGAGGTTCAGGTTGCAGCCGCCTTCGCCGCAACCGCGTTCTTTGTCGTGGGCGGGACTCGCGGGCACTCCCCAGACGGTCAGCTTGGAGTGGTAGAAGGGCGTCCCGTTGGAGATGTTGTGCAGGACCGCCTGGACGTTGTATGGGGGGTTGGGGTTGACCTTGAGGTCCACCGTGATCGGGATATGGACCACGTGGAAGCCGATCTCCATCGCCACTCCAGGCGGCGGGACGAGGCTGTCGACACGGAGTCTTTTGAAGACGGTCGTCGGATCGGTCGCGGTGACCTCGGTCACCCCGATCTGCGTGGCCGCCGGGCATTTTTCAAAGGCGAACTCGACGCCCCCGCAGCGTGGCACGACATTGGGGTCGCCGACCAGCCCCGGCGGCAAGGAGATGGTCAGGTTCTTGGCGTCCCCGTCGGGAATCTCTGAGAGCTGGCCTTCTTCGGGACTGGCGATCGTCTCCAGCCCGAGGGTGGTCGTCTGGCCGAACGGATGGGACCCCGCCTGGGTCGCGACCGAGCCGTCGGGATTGGTGAAGGTGACATCGAGGTCTTTGAGACCGAAGGCCTGGGCCGAGGAGGTGATTGCAAGCGCGACCAGCGTGCCGGTCAAAAAAGCGACTATGAGGCGCCTCATCGTCCCGCCCTCCGCTCGTTGTTGGCTCGTTTGTGGTGTGCAGGTCTGTGGTCTGCTTGGTTTGGCCGTTTGCCTGGCTTCCTCGCCACACAGCGGGCTCTGCCCCCTTTGCGCGCCTTGCGCTTGCCCTTCGGACAGCGGGAAGAGCCGCCCTGCTTGACGTTCCCGGCTCCCTCGAAGGCAGCCGATGCAGGCGTCGGATCGCTGGGAGCCGACACCGGTCCCTGACAGGCGTCGCCTTCGCAGATCGCCGCGGGCTTTGCCGGCGGCGGGAAGCCGCCGCCGGCCCTGGCGTCATAGACGTCGATCAATCCCGGGTCCTGGGGCAGGAGACTGGAGCTGGTGGTGAAGAAGACGTCGCGGCCGCTTTTGCCGACGTCGATCAGTTCGGAGTCGGCGGGGCTCTGGCCGCTGGAGATCAGGCTTATGCAGCCGCCGGCGCTGGGGGCGTAGAGGTCGGCCCCTGCTTCGTCACACGCTGCTTCACCTGCCGCCTTCTGCCACTCATAGACGTCCGTGCGGCCGTTCGAGTCGCGGGGGATGAGGCCGTCGTAGCTTTCGAAGAAGAAGCGGCTTCCGTCTGCCGAGAGCAGGCGCGTGGGGCTGCGCTGTTCGGACCAGCCGGGGATCGTGGCGGCGGACCAGGTACGGGGCCTGCTGTTGTTGCCTACCGTTTCCCGCCCCCTCGGCCGCGCCCCGCTCGGGTTGCAGGAGACGCAATGGAGCTCTCCGGGTCCGCCACTGCCGCCGGCGTCGTAGAGATAGACCTCCTGGGCGGGACCGCCGCCGGAGAGCTCGGTGTTGTCGTAGTCGGTCAGGCGCGCTTCTGAGGCAAAGGCCAGATGCAGCCCGTCGGGGCTGATGCGAGAGTGACGGGAGGAGGGTTTGAAATCGCCCACGCCCGTGTCGAAGCTCGAGAGCCTTGCCACGAAGACGATGCCGACCCCGGCTTCGGAGAGGTAGAGGTTGGGGGCCCCCGCCTGAGCTTTGTCCCCTTCGCTGTTTTCCTGTCCGCCGCTGAGCGCTTCGGTGGAGATGAAGTAGACGCGAGAAGCGTCTTCGCTCACACCGGCGACTCCCGACACGCCTTTGGCGATCGATTTGGATTCGGCTGCTTCGGCGTCGTATTCGAAGAGCTCTGCTTTTCCGGTCTGCACGCTGCCGACCGTGTAGATCGCGGTGGCGCCCTGCGGGTTGGCGGCCCAGAAGCGGGCTTCGCCGCTTTTGGAGATCGCAACAGTGCAGGCAAGCTCGGGTTCGGCGCAGCTTCCAAACTGGACCGGGCTCTGTTCCTCGGTGGCGTTGAGGCGCAGGTAGAGGTTGCCGGGGCCGCCGGTGAGGCCTTCCCCGGTGGCGGCGCTCAGAGTGTCGGTCCAGAAGACCCGCGAGCCGTCGGCGGAGACCGCGCCGACCATGTTGGACCCCGTGAATCCGTCGCCGAAGTCTTCGAAGCTGCCCGCGTTGGAGTGGGTGCAGGTCGCGTGGCCGTTGGGCAGGGCGCTGACGAGGCGCAGTGGGGCATCGGGGCTGGTCAGGTAGACCTGCTCCATCCCTGCCGTCGGGCAGGCGTCGGGCGTCAGCATCGCGCCCGCCATGATCGCCGTGTGGGCGCCGTCGGCAGAGGCGGCCTGCATGTTGGGAAGGGCAGTTTCGGGGCGGGTCTCGCCCGGCCCGAAACCGACTCCCGGAGGCTGCTCGGTGGTCAGGAGCTGGTAGCCGGCAGCGGGGTCGCAGTAGTCGCGCGTGTAGGCGTTGGCTACTCCGCTTGGCGCCCCGGGGACGAGCGCCAGGGCGGTGTCCTGCAGGAGCCAGCCCTCACAGAGGTCGTCGTCGAAGGCCTTGAACTGGCCGGTGAAGCCGACGGCCCACAGCGGCACGCTGCGCGGGGGGGAGATCGCGCTGCTCGACCAGCCATCGGAACCGCGCGCCGAGAGGTACTGGTTGGTCAGCGGCGCGGCGGATGGGTCCAAGAAGGGGCGTAGCGAGGAGAAGGCAAGCCTGTTGCCGTCGGCCGAGCTCTTCCGCGGAGAGGTGAAGCCTCTCGCGACTTCCCCGGCGATCACGTCGCCGCCATTTTTGTCCAGCGGACTGACCATCTCATAGGCGCGGCAGTCGGGAAGCCTCGCCGACGCTTCGGTGCGGAAGGCCTGGTTGGGACAGTCGGTCTTCGGCTCGGAGGGCACCGGGAAGGTGGTGAATGCGCCTTCGGCTCCGTCTGCCCCAACTTCCCCGCCGACTCCGAAGACCGGGCCGCCGCCCGAGCTCTCGGCGACGAAGCGGTAGTGGTAGGTCGTGCCGGGCTCGAGGTTGCCCAAGAAGACGCCCGCGGTGGCCACCGGGCGGTTGGTGACCAGGTTCAGTTTCGAGCCCGGCGCAACTGGCTGTTCTCGATCGCAACCGCCTGCAGAGCATTTGCCCGTCCCGTACTGGACGTAGTAGGTGGTATCGGGCCAGAATTCGGTGCTGATGTCTGCCTTCAGCGTCGCGCCGCTGCTCTGCACCGAGGTCGCGTACTGGGCGGCGATCTTCGGCGGGACTTTCGGCGGCGGGCAGAGGGTCGGGTCCGGCGGAGGGCCGTAGGCGCGGACGTAGCTGGAGCCGCTGAGACCGGCGCTGTTCGAGACGTAGAGATCGGCGCCGACGATTCCGCAGGCCGAGCCGGTGGCGAGGCCCATCGAGAGGTCGAATCCATCGGAGAAGGGGAAGCCCGGCAGCTCGTTCCCGGCGGGGCCGAACTTGTGGATCTTTACGCTGCTGCCCGCAGAGAACTTGTTTTCGCCGACCGCGTAGACGTCGCCGACCTCATCGACCGCGAGAGCCAGTGGTTCGAGTATCGCCAAGGTGCCGAGGGCATCGCCCGCCGGGCTCAGCTTCAGCACGTCGGGTTTGGAGGCGGGGCGTTCTGGAGTGCCTGCAACGCAGCTGGTGGCCGGGTTGCAACGCGCCACATACAGGTCGCCGTCGTTTGCGCCGCCGCTGGTGTCGATCGCCAGCGATTGCACCTTCTCGCCCGGCAGGGGGATGCTTTCGAGGTAATGGCCGCCTGCGTCGAAGCGCTGGATCCGTCCTTCGTCGCCGACGTAGACCTCGTTCCCTGCTCCCAGCGCGATCGGGATGCCGAACGCCGACCAGGGTCCGAACTGACCCGCGCCGGTGCCCGTGGTTCCGGCCTGACAAACATCACCCGAAGCGGCGGCGCAGAGGTTGCGTTCGGCTTCGGTGGAGCCGACTTCTTCGCTTTTGGTCTTGTTGACTTCGCCGCCGAAGGCGAGCAGGAATTCTGCTTCGTCTTCGCCCGGGCCGGAGGTGGGGTCGAACTTCTGAATGTCATGGTTTTTCCGATCGAGGACGTAGACGTCGCCGGCGCCGTCGACTACGACCCCCAGCGGTTGGTTGAGCTGACCGTCCCCGGCTCCGTCATGGCCACTCAGGCAGCCGGTCTCGGCGGTGCAGGTCTGCAGCTCTTCTGAGCCGTCGCGGACTCCCCAGCCCCACGACTTGACGGAGACACCCCAAACAGTGAGCTCGTCGATGCGGTTGTTCCCGACGTCGGCGATGAAGAGGTGGCCGGTCGTGGGGTCGGCGGCGATGCCGTAGGGGACGCGACACTGCCCAGCGCCCGAACCCGTCTCACAGGCGTCCCAAAGCCTGTCGGGGACCGCGGCGCTCGCGCCGACCGGCCCCATCGCGCACAGTGCCAGGGTGACCGCCAAGGGCCCAAGTGTCGATGCCAGGCGCTTCATCATCCTGTCCTCCGCTCGTTTTTGGTTCGTCTGACCCCGCCGGCACCCAGGGTGGGTGCTCGGCGTGATCCCTTGGGCTCTCATCGCCATCGCCTTTGCCGGAGTCCGTTTAGGGGGCCGTCACGGCCCAAGTGCCTTCGTTGCGAGCTGCTGCTTCGGTGGCCGGCGCCTGGTTCAGCGTGGTGCCCGCTACGCCCGCCCCTTCGCCGTTGCCGCCGTTTCGAAGGAAGACGAATTCGGCTTCGGTCATGTTGCTCGCAGCGGCTTTGAAGACGCAAAGGTAGCCGGGGGAGGCCTCTGGGTTTTCGACGCCGGCGTTCCCGGGGTGATCTTCGCTCTCGCATTTTTCGTCGACTTCAGTGCCGGGGTCGGCGTTGTAGATCGTGTGGCTCGAAGCGAGCTGAGCCGGGAGCGGGATCGGGAAAGAGATGGTCGCCTGCGCATACCCGACGAACGTGCCGGTGCCGGTCTCGGAGCCGATCAGATAGGTCCCGGTCTCGGTCTGTTCGGTGGGCAGCACGCCGCCCGCGGTCCAAGGTGAGCCGGTGGCGCCTTTTTTGCCGTTGCAGACGAGCGTCGTGGCGCTTGCCGATTTGACTTCGAGGCCGCCTTCGTTGCAGGTGACGCCGCCTATCGGACCTTTGGAGCCCGTGAAGGAGACCGCTTCGGCGTTTTTGCCTGCGGCGCCGGCATTGCCGCTATCGCCCTTGTCGCCCTTGGCTCCGGCGGGGCCTGCGGGGCCCTGCGCGCCTGCGGGACCTGCCGGTCCGGCGGGGCCTCTCGGCCCGCGGGGGCCTTTCTTGGCTTTGGCCGAGCTGGTCGCCTTGCCTGTGTTCGTCGCGGCGTAGGCCCCGCCGAACATGGCGAAGACGAGGGCGATCACCGAGATCACGCCCGGGATGCCGAAGTGGTTGCGTAGCGGTGAGAGCATGTGATCTCTTCTCCTTTGTCCCTGTCCCTGCGATTTGGTACTGCCCTGGCTATACCGTCCTCGTTCCCAACGAAAGACGCACGAGCATGTAAACACGCTGGTACAGACTTGTCAAGATACGCACGTGGTATTGCTAAGCCTTATGCATGGTTTGCGGGGACTTAGCGGGCAGAGCGGTATCTACAGAACCCTGCGAGTTCCCAGATAAACCGTCGTTCGAGCTGGGTACGTGCGGTTCTTTAGCGCTAGGCGCTGGCCTGTTTGCGCTGCGCCTCGGCTGGCTCTGCGGCCGTAGAGTCATCGCGCTCAAACGGGACGAGCCGGCCCTCTTTCGGGCCGGTGTCGCCGAGCCGGTAGAAGGCGAGCACGTACTCGACCAAAGGGGCCTCGAGGTCCCGCAGCTTCTTCGCCCGGTCGTGGAGGAGCTCGCTGGCTACCCGCGAGGCGATGCCGCCGACGATCACACCCTCGACCTCAGGTGCAGGTATCGCTCGGGCCGGCAGATCCGGCGCAGCGGAGCGCAGCAGGGTGCCGTAGCGCTGCAGCCACTCGTGGTAGCGCAGGGCAATCCCCTCCCCCGCCGACGGTGCCTCGACGAAGAGCAGGCGCGCCATGTCTGGGTCAGACGCCATCGCATCAAGGCCCGCGTCCAGAGAACGCCCGACGCGCTCTTCGATCGTGGCGGTCGCGTCGCATGGCCGCATGAGGATCTCGAAGAGCTGTTCGTGGCCGGCGTCGTGCGCGGCCGCGAAACACTCCTGCTTGTCGGCGAAGTTCTTGTAGAAGGCGTTGCGCGAGACGGCGGCGGCCTTGACGATGTCGGCTACCGACATCGCTTCGTAGCCGCGCTCGGCGACCACGCGGGGAACCGCGTCGATCAGCCGCTCGCGCTGGTCGCGCAGCACCTCCTCGGGCGCCAGTGCGTGGCGGCCGCGCGGAAGGCGGCGAGGCGCGTTGGGTTTGGTGCCGGCGCGTGCTTTTGCCATACGTGCGAACGGCCTATGCCGTTACACGTACAGGGTAGTTCTTAAATACGTCCCGGTCAATCAGCCCAACGACGGGCGCATCTGGCGCAGCCTCTTGACCCGCTCCTCGATCGGGGGGTGGGTCGAGAAGAGACCGGCGATGCCCTTGCTCGAGAAGGGCTTGACTATGTAGAGGGGCTCAGCCGCCTGGTTGACCTGCATCGGCATGTCGGTCGCCCCCTGCTCGAGGCGCAGCAGGGCGCTGGCCAGCGACTCGGGGTTGCCGCAGATTTCGGCTCCGCCGGCGTCGGCCGCGTACTCGCGCTGGCGCGAGATCGCGAGCTGGATGATGCTCGCCGCGAGCGGCGCCAGCAGCACCATCGCCAGCGAGGCGACCAGGCCGAGTGGCGAGTTGTCGTCGTCGCCGAACCAGAGCAGCATGTAGGCGAGGTAGGTGATCGCGGCGCCGATCGCCGAGGCCACCGACTGGATCAGAATGTCGCGGTTGCGGACGTGCGTTAGCTCGTGGGCGAGGACGCCGCGCAGCTCGTCCTCGGAGAGGAGCTTGGTGATCCCGCGGGTGACGGCGACCGCGGAGTGCTTTGGGTTACGACCGGTGGCGAAGGCGTTGGGCTGGTCCTGCGGGATCATGTAGAGGCGCGGCATCGGCAGGCCAGCGCGCGTCGTCAATTCGCGCATGATCTCGTAGAGCCGCGGCGCTTCCGATTCCTCGATCGGCTTGGCGCGGCTCATTTTCAGCGCCAATTTGTCGCTGAAGAAGTAGGAGCCGAGGTTGATCAGCAGGGCGATACCGAGGAAGAGGCCCGCGGTCGGGGGGCCGCCGATCAGGGCGCCGATCAGGACCAGCAGGCCGGAAAGGCCGGCCAGCAAGATCGTCGTGCGCAGGGTGGCTCCCCAGGTGGACTGCTTGGTGGTGCTCATCGCATGGCTCCTGTTCGCGTTTGTGCAGTCACCGAAGTATTGCGAGGAAGACTGACTTCCCCTATAGGGGTCACCCCTCATTCCGACGTGTCTGAGCTTACGGGTCATATGGCCCCATAAGCTCAGACGCGTGCGTATTCGAGGCCCGAAATGACGACTGTCGCGATCATCGCGATCGCCGCCGCGATCGTCGCGCTCGCCGCTGCCTGGATACGAGAGCGGCGCCGGTTCGCGCCGCTCGAAAACCTGATCGAGGAAATGGAGAAGGTCGACCTGAGCCGGCCGGGGCCGCTGCTGCCGGACTCGATCGACGGGATCGGCGAGACCGAGGAGGTTGAGCGGATCGAGCTCGCCTTCCTGCGCATGATCCGGCGCCTGGAAGCAGAGCGCAGGCGCGCCGGCAGCGCCGCACTGCGGGCTCAGGAGGAGGAGCGGGCGCGGGTGGCTCGCGACCTCCACGACGAGGTCAACCAGTCGCTGACCGGGTTGCTCCTGCGCCTGGAGGCGGTGCGGGAGGCGGCGCCGCCGGAGCTGGAGCCCGAGCTCGCCGAGACCCGCACCCTCGCCAACCAGGCGATGCTCGAGCTGCTCTCCCTGGCCCGCCAGCTGCGGCCAACCGCGCTCGACGACCTCGGCCTCGCCGCGGCGATCGCCGGGCAGGTGGAGCAGCTCGAGCGCTCCGGCGTCAGGACTGAGCTGGCCACGGAGGGTGACTTCTCCGACCTCGATGACGACGTGCAGCTGGTCGTCTACCGCGTCGCCCAGGAGTCGCTGACCAACGCCGCCCGCCACAGCGAAGCGCAGCGGATCGCCGTGACTCTGCGCCGCTCCGGCGACGCGGTCGAACTGGAGGTCGCCGACGACGGTCGCGGCTTCGCCTTCGAGCAGTCCGAGCGCGGCCTCGGCATCGGCGGCATGCGCGAGCGGGCGCTGCTGATCGGAGCCGAGCTGACGATCGAGTCGCGGCCCGGCTACGGCACCACCGTGCGGCTCTCGGTCCCCGGCTAGCCTCGCCAAGGACCACCAAGAGTCGCTGCCAGTACCTCTCCCACCCGGTCTGGTTCCTCGTCAATCTGCTGTTCAGAAAGCCGCAGAACCTCATAGCCAAGGAGTTTCAGCTCGAGATCTCGCCCGCGGTCGTCCTGAAAGGCCACTTTTCCGCGGTGATAGATGTAGCTATCGGTTTCGACTACGAACCGCCGGTCTCGCCATAGGAAATCAACCAGACAGGATCCGATTCGGACGTTGATCTCGGGTGGTGGAATTCGATGGCGGCGGCAGATCCCCAGGAAGTCCAGCTCCAAGTCGCTGCGCGTCCGGTCCCTGTCGCTCTCCTCGTCAATCGGCAGGCCGAGCACGTTCGCTTGACGGATGGCCTTGCGCAATTCACGGCCGGAGAGGGCACCTGCCGCGCCGGCCATGGTGGCCTTGCGAAGGTCCGCAATCGTCCGCGAGGGATTTGTGACCGGGATTCCGCGGCGCAGGGTGAGGTCGGCAGAGACAAGCGAGCGCGAACGGTGGAGGTGGATGCCGGGCCGGCGGGCCCTGCCGCCATTGCCTGCAACCATGATGTCCGCCGGGCCCGCCGTAGCCGGCAGGAGACCCCAGAGGTAGGCCGCGCTGCGGTGGCCGACCGCCGCGCCCCAGTAGTCGAGGACCGTCCCCTCACCTCTAGATCCCCCGCCGACCGCCAGGACGGCCGCCAACCAACGACCCTCCGGCGGCAGCGCCGAATGACCCACGGCATAGACGCCTCGGTGCACCCGGTGCAGATGACCCGAGAGCACGCGCCCCCGAATCGCGTCTTCGCTGATGCCCGATTGCCGCAACTGGTCGACAGAAATCACTCCATGCTGTCTTTCGGCTATCTCCGCAACGACCAAGCCCGGTGTGGCGACTTTCCCGTCCATATCACGGGTAAGTCGCCACGGCTTGGACTCTCTCCCCCCACGAGCGGGCAGAAGGCTCCACTTTGGGTGCGAGACTGAGTCCGTGCGCGTCCTGATCGCAGATGACCATGGGATCGTGCGCTCCGGGCTGCGGCTGCTGCTGGAGCGCCAGCCCGACATCGAGGTCGTCGCCGAGGCAGCGGACGGGGCCGAGGCGCGCGAGCTGGCGATTCGCGAGCGGCCCGACCTGGCGATCCTCGACGTCAAGATGCCGAAACTGACCGGGCTGCAGGCGACGCGCGAGATCAAGGCGCAGGCGCCCGAGGTCGCGGTCCTGATCCTCTCGATGCACGACGAGGAGCGCTACATCTCCGAGGCGCTGAAAGCGGGTGCATCGGGCTACGTGGTGAAGACGCAGGCGGATACGGACCTCGTGGCGGCGATCCGGGCGGTCGAGCGGGGCGAGCCGTTCCCCGTCCCCAAGACGCAAGGCACGCTGACGCCGCGCGAGGAGGAGATCGTCAAGCTCGTCGCCGAGGCCCACACCTCGAAGGAGATCGCGGCGATCCTCCACCTCTCCGAGAAGACGGTCGAGAACCACCGCGCGAACGCGATGCGCAAGCTCGGCATGCGCGACCGGGTCGAGCTGGTCCGATACGCAATCCGTCGCGGGCTGATCGAGCCCTGAACGCCACTCGCCGACGTGCGGGATTTGCTTGACTGAGGACCCAGTCCGATGGCGACCTCGCGAGACTTCAAAGAAAAGCGCTGGCTGGCGCTCGTTCTCCTCTGCTCGGCGCAGTTCGTCGTCGTGCTCGACGCCTCGATCGTCAACGTCGCCCTGCCGACGATCGGCGACGCCCTCCACTTCTCCCAGGCGAACCTGCCCTGGGTCGTCAACGCCTACATCCTCACCTTCGGCGGCTTCCTCCTGCTCGGCGGGCGCACGGCCGACCTGCTCGGACGGCGGCGCGTCTTCATGGCCGGCCTGCTCGTCGTCGCCGTTGCCTCGCTCGCCGCGGGCTTCGCCTCCACCGAGGGGCAGCTGATCGCGGCGCGGGCGGCGCAGGGGCTCGGCGCGGCGATCATCTCGCCGGCGGCGCTCTCGATCGTCACCACCACCTTCAGCGACGGCTCCGAGCGCAACAAGGCGCTCGGCGTCTGGGGCGCCGTCGCCGGCTCCGGCGGCGCGGCGGGCGTCCTGCTCGGCGGCATCCTCACCGACGGGCTCGGCTGGGAGTGGGTGCTCTGGGTCAACGTCCCGGTCAGCCTGATTGCCTTCGCCCTCTCCCCCAGGCTGATCGCCGAAACCCGCGCCGAGCACGAGACCCGCGCCTTCGACGTCGCCGGTGCGGTCACCGTGACCGCGGCGCTCTCGATCCTCGTCTACGCAGTCGTCGACGCGACCAGCGCCGGCTGGGGATCGACCAAAACGCTCGGCCTGATCGCCGCCTCGCTGGTCCTCCTCGCCGCCTTCGTCGCGATCGAGCTGCGCGCCACCAAGCCGCTGGTGCCGTTCTCGATCTTCCGCATCCGCACCCTGACCGGCGCCAACGTCGTCGGCCTGCTGGTCGGCGCTTCGCTCTTCTCGATGTTCTTCTTCATCTCCCTATATATGCAGCAGGTGCTCGGCTACAGCGCGATCCACGCCGGCCTCTCCTACCTGCCGCTGGCGCTGGTGATCATGGCCTCGGCCGCGATCGCCTCTCAGCTGGTGACCCGCTTCGGCTACAAGCCAGTGCTCGCCGCGGGACTGCTCTTCATCGTCATCGGCCTCGTCTGGTTCAGCCGCGTCTCCGTCGGCGGCGGCTTCACCACCGACATCCTCGGCCCGTCCCTCTTCGCCGCCGCCGGGCTCGGCTTCGCTTTCGTGACGACGACGATCGCCGCCGTCTCCGGGGTCGCGGAGAGCGAGGCCGGCCTGGCCAGCGGCCTGATCAACACCTCGCAGCAGATCGGCGGCGCACTCGGACTCGCGGTGCTCTCGACGCTGGCGACCTCGCGCACCGATGACGTGATGTCGGCCGGCGGCTCGAGCCTGGCGAACGGCCTCACCGAGGGCTTCCAGGCCGCCTTCCTCGGCGGCGCCGCGATCGCCGCGCTCGGCTTCGTCCTGACGCTTCTCCTGATCCGCGGCAGCGACAGCAGGGCCCATGTCGAACTGGGCAGCGCGGCGGCAAGCGAGGCTGGCGAACAGGAGGCGACGGAGGCCGCGTCCGCATAACCGACCGCTTTAGTAGGATTTAGCTCGATGCTGTTCTCGACGAAAGCGGAGTACGGAGTTCGCCTCATGGTCGAGCTGGGTCGTCAGCCCGGGTCCGCCCCGGTCTCGCTCAGCGCGGTCGCCGAGGCGGAGCGGCTGCCGCTCTCCTACCTGGAGCACCTGGTCGCCAAGCTGCGCAACGCCGGGCTGGTCAGCTCGACCCGCGGCGCCCACGGCGGCTACCGGCTAGCCCAGCCGGCGGAGGCGATCACGCTCGACGAAGTGGTCGAGGCGCTGGAAGGGCAGATCGCCCCGATGGAGTGCTTCCACGAGACTCCGGAGGGCAAGGTCCTCTGCTCGCACGAGAGCGACGGCGACCATGCCTGCGCGACGAAGCTGCTCTGGACCCGTGTCCAGGGCGGCGTCACCAAGGCGCTCGCCGGCACCACCCTGGCCGAGCTGGTCGAGTTCTCCGGAGTCGCCGCGGATAGTGCCGCGAAGGCGCCCGTCGGCAGCGTCGCTTAATCCCGAATCACCGAACCCCGCATCACCCACCGAATCACACGAACGGAGCGAAATTGGCTGAGCTGGAGATACGCAACCTGCACGTGAGCGTCGAGGACAAGCAGATCCTCCGCGGGCTCGACCTCGACGTCGAGAAGGGCAAGGTCCACGCGCTGATGGGTCCCAACGGGTCGGGCAAGTCGACCCTGGCCAACGCGATCATGGGCCACCCGGCGCTGGAGGTGACCGAGGGCTCGATCGTCTTCAAGGGCGAGGACATGACCGAGGCCGACCCCGACGAGCGCTCGCGCGCCGGCCTCTTCATGGCCTTCCAGTACCCGGTGGCGATTCCCGGGGTCTCGGTCAGCAAGTACCTGCGGATGATCCTCAACGCCCGCCGCGAGGCGCGCGGCGAGGGCGAGATCAAGATCAAAGAGTTCGCCAAGGTCGCCCAGGAGGCGATGGCGCTGGCGAATATCCCCAAAGACTTCTCCAGCCGCTACCTCAACGACGGCTTCTCCGGTGGCGAGAAGAAGCGGATGGAGCTGCTGCAGTTGGCGCTGTTGCAGCCGGAGATCGCTGTGCTGGACGAGACCGACTCCGGCCTCGACATCGATGCCCTGCGGGTCGTCGCCGACGGGGTCAACACCTTTGCCGGGCCCGAGATGGGCGTCCTCATCATCACCCACTACCAGCGCATCCTGCACATGGTCAAGCCCGACTCGGTCCACGTCATGTTCGAGGGCCGGATCGTCAAGGAGGGCGGGCCGGAGCTGGTCGGCGTGCTCGAGGAGAAGGGCTACGGCTGGATTCGCGAGGAGGTAGAGGCGGGCGCTACCGCCTAGCCTCGGAGCGATGGAGCCGACGACGACCAAGCCCACGGTGGCGTCGGCTTTCCCGATCGAGAAGGTCCGGGCCTCGTTCCCGGCGCTGGAGCGCGAGGTCCATGGCCGGCCGGTCGCCTACCTGGACAGCGGCGCCAGCGCGCAACGGGTCCTGGCCTCGATCCAGGCCGTCGACCGCTACGAGCGCGCCCACCACTCCAACGTCCACCGCGGCTCGCACACGCTCTCGGCCGAGGCGACCGCGGCTTACGAGGGAGCGCGGGCGACGGTCGCCGACCACCTCGGCGCGACCGACCGCCGCGAGGTGATCTTCGTCCGCAACGCGACCGAGGCGATCAACCTGGTCGCACGGGCCTGGGGCGACGCCAACATCGGTGCGGGCGACCGCATCGTGCTGACCGAGATGGAGCATCACTCCAACGTCGTCCCCTGGCAGCAGCTTGCCGAGCGGGCGGGCGCCGAGATCGACTGGGTGCCGGTCAGCGAGGACGGCCTGCTCGACCTGGACGCTTACGCGGAGCTGCTCGAGCGCGGCCCGAAGCTGGTCGCCGTCGCCCACGTCTCCAACGTGCTCGGCACCGAGAACCCGATCGCAGAGATCGCCCGCCTGGCCCACGGGGCCGGCGCGCTGGTGCTCGCCGACGGCGCCCAGGCGGCGCCGAAGCTGCCGCTCGACGTCGCCGAGCTGGGAGTCGACTTCTACGCCGTCACCGGCCACAAGCTCTACGCGCCGACCGGAATCGGCGCGCTATGGGCAAAGCTTGACCTGCTGCGTGAGACGCCGCCCTTCCTCGGCGGCGGCTCGATGATCCGCAAGGTGACCAAGCAGGGGACGACCTACGCCGATCCGCCGGCCCGCTTCGAGGCGGGGACGCCTGCGATCGCGCAGGCGATCGGGATGGCCTCGGCGCTGCGCTGGCTCGACGGCCTCGGTATGGAGGCGGTGCGCGACCACGAGCGGGAGATCGCCGACTACACGCTCGAGCAGCTCACCGCGGTTCCGGGCCTACGCGTCTTCGGCCCGCCGCGCGGGTCGGAGCGTCTCGGTCCCGTCTCCTTCGAGCTCGAGGGCGTCCACGCCCACGACGTCTCGGAGATCCTCGACCGCCACGGCGTCGCCGTCCGCGCCGGTCACCACTGCGCGCAGCCCCTCATGGACCGCCTCGGCATAGCCGCTACCGCCCGCGCCAGCTTCGGCGTCTACACGACCCGCGAGGAGATCGACCGCCTGGTCGAGGGCCTCGACGATGCCCGTAAGGTCTTTGGTCTCTGATGGACGAGCTATATCGCGATCAAATTCTTGAGCACTACAAGCGGCCGCACAACTTCGGCCGGATCGAGGATCCCGACCTCGAGTTCGAGGACACCAACCCGTTCTGCGGTGACGAGCAGCACGTGACCGTCCGGCTCGACGAGGAGGGCCGGGTGGCGGAGATCGCCTTCGAGGGACAGGGCTGCGCGATCTCAACTGCGGCCACCTCACTGCTCACCGACGAGCTGGTCGGCAAATCGCGCGAGGAGCTGCTTCACCTGCCCAAGGAGTTCGTCCTTGACCTGCTTGGGATCGAGATCTCGGCGACGCGGATGAAGTGCGCGATGCTCGGCCTCAAGGTGGTCAAGAGCGCCGGCCTCGGCCAGCCTGCCGAATGGGAGGACGAGGGCAAGGCCGGCAGCCCCTCCGAGGCGGCCGCCGACCTTGGTTAGCGCTAGCGCCCCGTTGCTTCTTCGGACAGCTTGATCACGGCGAAGGCCGCTCCGTGCGGATCCTGGACGATCGCGAAGCGGCCGACCGGGATGTCGATCGGTCCGAAGGAGACGCTGCCGCCCTTCTCCTTGACGGTCTCGACCGCCGCGTCGGCGTCGTCGACCGCAAAGTAGGTGAGCCAGTGGGCGGGGATCTCGTCCGGCAGTCGTCCGCTTACGTCCATCATCCCGCCGGCGGAACCCCCCTCGCCGCGTTTCCACTCGGTGTAGGTGCCCATCTCCCCCATGTCGTTGTCGGCGGGCTCCCAGCCGAAGACCGCGCTGTAGAACTCCTTCGCCGCGGCGGTGTCGCGGGTGCCCAGCTCGTTCCAGGAGAAGGCGCCGTGCTCGTTGACGAGGCCGGCGCCGAGGAAGGTGCCCGGCTGCCAGATCCCGAACACGGCGCCGGTCGGGTCGGCGAAGATCGCCATCCAGCCGAGGTCCATCACGTCCATCGGCTCGGCGATCGTGTTGCCGCCCGCCTCCTTCACCGCCGCAGCGGTCGCGTCGGCGTCGGCGACCGAGATGTAGGTGGTCCAGACGGGCGGCTGCCCCTCCTGCATCAGCGGCATCATTCCGGCGACGGGCTTGCCGTCCACCATCGCCTGGCGGTAGCCGCCGGTCTGCTCGGCGTTCTCGGGCTCGGGAACGTCCCAGCCGAAGAGCGCCGCGTAGAAATCGACCGACGCCTCGATGTCCGGGGTTCCGAGGTCGATCCAGGAAGGGGTCCCGGGCTCGTAGCTGTTCCTCTCGCTCATCTTGCTTCTCCAATCGTCGAAGGTCGCCCCGATCCTCTCATCCCCTGCTCGCAGATGGTCAACCGGTTGTTACGGGAGGACAGCCGATCCGCCTCGCTCGCTAAAATCCCGACCGATACACTAGGAATAACGTGACGGACGGCACAACCACCAAGATCAACGTCTGCCCGCTCGCCGAGCTGGGCCCCGGCACTATGCGCCTGGTCGAGCACGAGGGGATCAAGATCGGGGTCTTCAACTGCGACGGGATGCTGTACGCGATCGAGGATCGCTGCTCCCATGACGACGGTCCGCTCGCCGAGGGCGAGTTCAGTCCCGAGGCCTGCACCGTCGAGTGCCCCCGCCACGGCTCCCTCTTCGACCTGACCACCGGCAGGCCGAAGACGCTCCCCGCCTATGCTCCGGTGCGGACGTTCGCGACAGCCGTCGTCGACGACACCATCGTTCTGGAGGTCGATTAACCATGGCAACGCCCGAGGCAGTTGCAGAGAAAAGACAGCTTGCCGGGATCAATGCCGACTACAAGGAGAAGTTCGGCTTCCACGATCCCGAGAGCGGCTACGCCTACAAAGCCCCGAAGGGCCTCTCCCGCGAGGTGGTCGAATCGATCTCCGATTACAAGGACGAGCCGCAGTGGATGCGCGACTTCCGGCTGAAGGCGCTCGAACACTTCTACTCGCGCCCGACCCCTGCCTGGGGCGGCAATCTCGCCCAGATCGACTGGGACGACATCCACTACTTCGTCCGCGCCTCCGAGAAAAACAGCCGCGACTGGAGCGAGGTCCCGGAGGACATCAAAAACACCTTCGACCGGCTCGGCATCCCCGAGGCCGAGCGCAAATTCCTCTCCGGGGTCGGCGCCCAGTACGAGTCGGAGGTCGTCTACCACCAGGTCAACGAGAAGCTCGAGGCCCAGGGCGTGATCTTCACCGACATGGACACGGCGCTGCGCGAGCACGAGGACCTGGTCCGCGAGTACTGGGCGACGATCATCCCCGCCAACGACAACAAACTGGCGGCGCTCAACTCGGCCGTCTGGTCGGGCGGCTCCTTCGTCTACGTGCCGGCCGGGGTCAAGGTCGAGATGCCGCTGCAGGCCTACTTCCGGATCAACACCGAGAACATGGGTCAGTTCGAGCGCACGCTGATCATCGCCGAGGAGGGCTCCGACGTCCACTACATCGAGGGCTGCACGGCGCCGGTCTACTCCAGCGACTCGCTGCACTCCGCGGTGGTCGAGATCTGCGCCAAGCCGAGCTCGCGAGTCCGCTACACGACCGTGCAGAACTGGTCGCAGAACGTCTTCAACCTGGTCACCAAGCGCGCCGTCGCCCACGAGAAGGCGACCATGGAGTGGGTCGACTGCAACCTCGGCTCGAAACTGACGATGAAGTACCCGTCGATCTACCTGCTCGGCCCCGAAGCCCACGGCGAGATCCTCTCGATCGCCTTTGCCGGCGACGGCCAGCACCAGGACGCCGGCGGCAAGATCATCCACGCGGCGCCGCGCACCTCGTCCTCGATCTTCTCCAAGTCGATCTCCAAGGACGGCGGACGGGCAACCTACCGCGGCCTGCTGGAAGTCGCGGATGGGGCGACCGAGTCGCGCTCGAAGGTCGTCTGCGACGCGCTGCTGCTCGACGAGGACTCGCGCTCGGACACCTACCCGACGATCCGGATCGGCGAGAACGACGCCGACGTCGGCCACGAGGCCACCGTCTCGAAAATCGGCGACGAGCAGATCTTCTACCTGCAGAGCCACGGGCTCGACGAGGAAGAGGCCTCGAAGATGATCGTCAACGGCTTCATCGAGCCGGTCACCAAAGAGCTGCCGATGGAGTACGCGGTCGAGCTCAACCGCCTGATCGAGCTGCAGATGGAGGGCTCGATCGGGTGATTTCGCGGCCCGAGGATGCCGCTGGCGGCGTCCTCGGGTGGGGGCCGTGCAGAGCACTGTCCCCCACCACTGCGTCCTTGCCATCGACACCCTCGACCACGCCAAATCACCGATCGAACGCATGACTACCGCGACCGAACCAACCACCCTTCCACCCCTTCCCGATCAGAAGACGAAGGGGTGGGAATTCACCGACCTTTCAAACCTCGATCTCGACGCTTACGAGCCGGCTTCCGTCAGCGCCTCGATCTCTGCGGGCGACGGAGCAACTGTGCTGCCGCTTGGCGAGGCGGTCGATTCCCATCCCGAGCTGATCGATGGAAGACTCGGCACGCTGGTGTCGGGCGGCGATCCCTTCGTCGCCCGCAACGAGGCGGGCTGGCGCGACGGAGTGCTCATTCACGTTCCCGCCGGAGTGAGGCTCACCGAGCCGATCAAGGTCGAGCTGCCCCTGGATGAGAATGGCAGCGTCGTCTACTGGCGCACTCTGATTGTGCTCGAGGAGGGCGCCGAGGCCGAGGTCTGGGAGCACAGCGGCTCGGCCGGCGACGAGACCGATGCCCTGCTCAACTCGGTTGTCGAGCTGCATGTGGGACAGGCGGCGACGCTGCGCTACGTCTCGACCCAAGACATCTCAGAGCGCGCCTGGATCTTCTCCAGCCAGCGCGCCCAGGTGGAGCGTGACGCCCGCCTCGACTGGACCGCGCTCGGCTTCGGCTCGGCGCGGGGCAAGGTGCGGATGGAGACCAAACTGGCCGGCCCCGGCTCCGAGGCGCGGGTCACCGGCGGCTACGCCAGCGGACCGGGGCAGCATCTCGACTACGACACGACCCAGGAGCACGCGGCGCCGAATACCTTCTCCGACCTCGCCTTCCGGGGCGTCCTGGCCGCCGGCTCGACCGCCGTCTGGCGCGGAATGATCCGGGTCGACCCAGGCGCGCAGGGGACCGACGCCTTCCAGGAGAGCCGCAACCTGCTGCTCTCCCCCGAGGCCCACGCCGACGCGATTCCCGGCCTGGAGATCGAAGCCGACGATGTCCGCTGCACCCATGCGGCTGCGATCGCCCAGATCGATCGCGATCAGCTCTTCTACCTGACCTCGCGCGGGCTCGATCCGGCGACGGCCAAGCAGGTGATCATCGAGGGTTTCCTCGAGTCCCTGGTCGAACGCTTGGCGGAGGGGCCCGTGCGGGACGAGGTTTCGGCGGCGCTGGAGCGCCGCCTCGCCGAGATCCTCTAGACGACCTTCTAAGTTCTAAGGCCGCTACGCAGCGAGGCCACCGGGTGGCTGATATGTCCGGTGGCCTCGATGCTTGCTTCTTGTTCTTGTTTATGGGAGGGAGACTTCTTGTTTATGGGAGGAAATCTGCACCTCGCAACCTCAATTCCAGTCAAACACCCTGGCCGCTCGGCGCCATCGGTAGAAAGCCGATCAACCGGGGCGGCACATTCCACATTTACCCGTAAAACGCGGTCTCATGCATTGGCAACCGAGAGCAGATAGAGGCCAAAGCAGGTGAAGGCCACCATCACCGCAAGCATCCAGTACTGCGAGCGGGTTGCCTGACGATAATCGCCCCAATAGGCGGTGGCACGGTCGTGGGCGAGGGTGAGCCCGATTACGTGCCCGACCACGAGGGCGCCGACCTGGACGTACCAAATCGCGTTGGCGCCGAGCAGGCGGAAATCGATGCCCGATGACGCCGTTCCAAAGATGTCGGTGGTGCCGGTCCCCAGCGGATCGGAGAGCAAGTAGGTGAACTGGGCCTGCTCCTGGAAGACAAAGAGGCTGAAGTAGTGGGCGACCAGGTAGGCGAAGGCGATCGGAATCAGGGTGTGGGCAAAGCCGGTGCGCAGCTTCTTGAACGAAGGGGCGCCCGGGACACCGGCCATCCCCCGCACGCCGATCAGGTAGACGAGAGCTACCCCGAAGAAGCAGAGCACCATGAAGAGGGTGTCGGTGAGCCGCAGGGCCGAGGTCAGGCCGACACCGGCGTCGACCAGGCGGTTGAAGGTGCTTTCGAGCGCACCTTTGAACGCCCCCTCCTGGGCGCCGTCGAAGCTGGTGCTCGCGATCGAGGCGACCACCACGGCGGCCGAACCCGGCACGGTCGCCCACTTGGTGGCGGCGGAGAGCGGACGGCGCACACCGAGCCGCCCATCCTTCACCCCGAAGCAGCCGAGCTTGCCGAACATGCCGAAGTAGACCGAGAAGACCTCCCCCGTGCGGCACCACTGCTCGACCCCGAACAGAGCCATCATCGTCAGCGTGTAGCCGGTGTAGACGAGGGCGGCAACGGCCGCGACGTGAGGTTCCAGCCCCACCGCCACCCCGCCGCTGGCGCCATAGACGATCTCCAGCCAGACGACCGCGAGCAGGCCGATCGCGGCAGGCCAGCGCCCCAATCTCTCCGGATATCTCAGGTGGGCCGGGCGCTGGCCTGCCAACGCCCTGAACCCCCCTCCCACCACCCGCCCGACCGCCCGCCAGGGGTTGAAGGGACGGAAGACATCGCCGAGGAAGATGCTGAACAACGGGAAGCCGAGCCAGGTGGTGACGTAGAGGAAGGTGAGGGCGAAGTTGCGGTCGGGTGCTTCGGTCCCGCGCAGGCCGGCGTAGATCGCCAGCCCGGGCAGGAAGACCCCTAACGCCCCGTAGAAGATCTGCGCCGGCAGGGCGATCAGGGCCCGCGATAGCCCCGCCGCGAGAGGACGCCAGCGGTCCTTCTCGAAGCGGGGCGTGCGCCAGCCGACCGACAGTGCGAAGAAGGAGACGATCAGGACGATCGACGCCCCCCAGGCGAACAGCCATGCCGGGACAGGCAGATCTTTGCGCGCGACGAGCGCGTGGGCGATCGGCAGCAGGGAGCTCACGGGTTCACCGTGAGTTCGAGGATCTGCTCTTTGCGACCCTCCAGCTCCGCCTCGAAGACGCCTTCGATCGTGGCCGGGAAGTCGAAGTTGACCGACCCACCCGCTTTGACGTCCTTCATGATGTCGTAGCCGTGCATGTGGACCTCGTCGCTGACGTCGGAGTCCACCTTGAAGCGGACCTCTTCTCCCTTGTTGTAGGTCAGCTGCGCGATTCCGCCGACCGGTTCGCCGTTCTTGATCACGATCGTGGTGACGCCCTTGGTCGTCGCGTTGGTGTCGCTGCCGCCGCTCTTCAAGACGATCAACAGGACGATCGCCACGACGACGACCACGGCGCCGACCGCCGCTCTTGCAGTATTCGAGTTCATTGCTCGCTCCTTCGCCGATGGCGTGGGTATCCGGCCACGCCGGGTGCGCCCATGGCCACCCAGGGACACGGGCCGATATCGCTGCCTTGACTGCCTAGGCGGCGAGAGGAGGCGGGCGCTGAGCGAGGCTGAGAGCGATCAAGAGGCCGCCGTGGGCGGCGCGCGAAGCCGGCGGTTGCGGCCGGCATGAGTTGCTCGTCGTTGTGGCTCCATGCCTGGTCCGCGAGGCGATCCGCTCGGCGAGCCGCATCGCCGCCTCGCAGCCCGGGTAGCGCCCGAGCAGCAGCGCGACAAGCAGCAGCAGAAGCGGGACAGCCGCAATCGCGAACTCGATCATCGCCCGGGGAAGCTAGCGCAGATAACTTGCGGCTTTCTAAATGCGTCCTGAACGAGACAACATCGCTGCGCCCGACCTGCCCGAGGAGATCGAGTGGATAGGCGAGTCGCCGCGCTCGATGCCGGTCGCGACCGCCGGGGGGCCGGTCCTCGTCCACTTCTTCGACTTCGCCCAGCTCAATAGCGTGCGCACGCTTCCCTACGTATGCGAGTGGGCACGGCGCTACGAATCGCATGGCCTGACGACGATAGGCGTGCAGGCACACCGCTTCCCCTTTGGGGCCGAGCGCGGCACAGTTGCCGCCGGGCTCGAGCGACTAGGAGTCGAGTTCCCGGTCGCGATCGACGCCGATCGCCGCCTCTGGCACGCCTACGGCTGCGAGGGCTGGCCCAGCCTCTTCCTCTGGAAGCTCGGCGGCGCACTCGCCTGGGTCCACTTCGGCGAGGGCGAATACCGAGCGACCGAGGAAGCGATCCAGGTCGAGCTGCGCGAGCAGGACGCGCTGCGCCCTCTACCCGAGCCGATGGACCCCCTACGGCCGACCGATTCCTCCGATGCCAAGGTGATCCCCCCCACCCCCGAGATCTTCCCCAGCGACTCCTGGGAGCAGCCCTGGATCGCGAGCGAGGACGGCGAGGAGCTGGAAACCGACTACGAGGCGGGCGGCGCCTATGCGACGGTCGAGGGCACGGGCACGATCACCCTTGCGGTCGACGGCGAGACCACCGGGTCAATGGAGATCGACGGACCAGCGCTCTACACCCTGACCGAGCACCCAGCCCACGAGCGCCACCACCTCCAGTTGCGCCCCTCCCCAGGCCTACGCGTCTGGTCCCTCAGCTTCTCCGCGGGCGTACCTTCAGTGCAGGGTTGACCCCCCTATAGGGGGTAAAAAGCTTCATCAAGCGGACGCGACAGCTTCGCGAATCTTCTTGGGCAGCATGAAGCGCACGTCCTCGTGGACGGTGCGCAGCTCGGAGACGTCCTCGGCGCCGCGCTCGCGGAAGAGCTCGACTAGGCTTGCCACCAGCTCCTCGGGGGCGCTTGCCCCTGAGGTGATGCCAACGGTCTCGACCCCGTCGAGCCACTCCTCTTGCACCTGCGTGTGGTTGTCGATCAGGTGTGAGGCGGCACCGTGCTCGCGCGCCACCTCGACCAGGCGGTTGGAGTTGGAGGAGTTGGTCGAGCCGATCACCAGCACCAGCTCGCACTCGCGCGCGAGCTGCTTGACGGCGATCTGCCGGTTGGTGGTCGCGTAACAGATGTCGTCGGTTTTGGAGCTGACGATCGCCGGAAACTTGGATCGCAAGGCAGCGATGATCTCACCGGTCTCGTCGACCGAGAGGGTCGTCTGGGTGATGAAGGCAACTCGCTCGGGGTCGGGAACCTCGAGGTCGGCGACCTCCTCGACCGTCTGCACGAGGACGATGCTGTCCGGCGCCTCGCCGGTGGTTCCTTCGACCTCCTCGTGCCCCTCGTGGCCGATCATCACGATCGTGTAGCCGTCAGCGGCGAAGCGGCGCGCCTCGACATGGACCTTGGTGACGAGGGGGCAGGTGGCGTCGATCGTGCGCAGCCGGCGCGCGGCGGCGTTCTCGTGCACCGCCGGGGCGACGCCGTGGGCGGAGAAGACGACCATCTCGCCCTCGGGGACCTCGGTCTCCTCCTCGACGAAGATTGCGCCACGCTCGGAGAGTTCCTCGACCACGTGCTTGTTGTGGACGATCTCCTTGCGCACGTAGACGGGGGCACCGTAAAGCTCGAGCGCGCGCTCGACCGTCTGCACGGCGCGATCGACGCCGGCGCAGTAGCCGCGCGGGGCGGCGAGCAGGACGCGCTTGGGCGCCGCGCTTGCGGTGGTTGGCATGGCCCCAGGGTACCGGTGGCGGCCTTGCGGCTGGCCCTACCGGGCTTGGACCGGGGAGGCGTCGCAGCTAGCCTTGCAGGATGAAAACCGCCGGAGACCACCTCGAGCGCCTCAGCTCGACCGACGCCTCGTTCCTGACCAACGAGAGCTCGTCGAGCCACATGCACATCGGCGGCATCCTGATCTTCGAGGGCCCGCCCCCACGCTACGTCGATCTGGTCGAGCACGTGCGCGGCAAGCTGGACCAGATTCCCCGCTTTCGCCAGCGCCTCGTCGTGCCGCCGCTGGAGGCCGGGCGGCCGCTCTGGGCCGATGACGTCAACTTCAACCTCAGCTACCACATTCGCCACACGGCGCTGCCGGAGCCGGGCGGGGAGGCGCAGCTGAAACGGCTTGCCGCCCGCGTCTTCTCACAGCAGCTCGACCGCTCCAAGCCGCTCTGGGAGATGTGGCTGGTGCAGGGGCTGGAGCGCGACCGCTTCGCCCTGCTGACCAAGACCCATCACGCCGCCGTCGACGGGATCGCCGGGGTCGACATCGGGACCGTGCTCTTCGACCTCGAGCCGATACCCGAGCCGGCCCCGGTCGAGGACGGCTGGCGGCCCCAGGCCTCGCCGAGCACCACCGACCTGATCGCCCGCGGCGCCACCGAGCTGGCCGTTGCCCCGCTGAAGCTCGCCGAGCGCGCGGTGGATGTCGTGCGCCATCCCGAGAGCGCCGCGCGGCGGCTGGTCGAGGCGCTGGAGGGTGTCAGCGAGGTCGCCGGCGCCTTCGCCGACCCCGCTCCCGACGTGCCGCTCAACCGCGAGATCGGGCCGCACCGCCGCTTCACCTGGACGCGCTCGGAGCTGGCAACCTTCAAACGGATCAAGGACACGCTGGGCGGGACGGTCAACGACGTCGTGCTGGCCGTGGTCACCGGGGCGCTGCGAAAATGGCTGCACACTCGCGGCATCCGCACCGAGGGCCTCGAGCTGCGCGCCCTGGTGCCGGTCTCGATCCGCGCCGCCGACGAGCGCGGCGAACTGGGCAACAAACTCGCGGCGATGCGCGGGCCGCTGCCGGTCTACGTCGAGGACCCGGCGCGCCGCCTGCGGGTCGTCAGCGAGCAGATGGCGGGGGTAAAGCGCTCCAAGCAGGCGCTCGGCGCCGAAGTGATCTCCCGCTTCAACGACTTCGCCCCGCCGACCCTGCTCGCGCAGGCGGCCCGGATCAACTTCTCGACCCGGCTTTTCAACCTGATCGTCACCAACGTGCCCGGCCCGCAGATGCCCCTCTACGTGCTGGGGCGTCAGCTGGAAGAGGTCTTCCCGGTCGCCTTCCTGCCCCAGAACCACGCGATGGCGATCGCGATCATGAGCTACAACGGCCGCGTCTGCTTCGGCCTCCTCGCCGACTACGACTCGATGGAGGACGTCGAAACGATCGCCGACGGTATCGACGAATCGCTGGCGGAGCTGGAGGAGGCCGCGGCAGCCGCCGCCGCTCCCGCCTGAACGCGCCCCAGCAGAGATTGGGGCACGTTCAACGAGCTTTGAAAGCGTGCTGACGGTCTCAGCAACGCTTTGAAAGTAAATCGCGATATCTTTCAAAGCAATGAATATCCAGCAATTCACGACGCACGCCTGCGGAGTGCTCGTCAGTGCCCCGGATGGATACCCGGCATTCGTTCCCGAGCCCGCGCCCCGCGAGGTCGATTTGCCCAGAACCTGTCTCGCCGCCCTCGACGAGGCATCAAATCAACTGGGAGTTCTGCAGGGCATCGGAAGGCAAATCCGCAATCCCGATCTCCTGATCTCGCCTTATATGAGCAGAGAGGCAGTTCTCAGCTCGCGAATCGAGGGTACCCAGACCACGATGTCAGATGTATATGCAGCCGACCTGGGGCAGCAAGAGCTGATCCAGGCGCCCGATGTCCAGGAGGTTCGCAACTACAGAGCCGCCCACAGCCTAGGACTTAGCTCAGAGCTTCCGCTCAGCCTGCGCCTCATCCGCACACTCCACAGACAGCTTATGAAGGGGGTGCGCGGGCAGGAGCGTCATCCGGGCGAGTTCCGCACCTACCAGAACTTCATTGGCGCGACGACGGGGGCAGACGCGACCTACGTGCCACCCCCGGTGCCACAAATGCTCAGCCTGCTCGACGACCTCGCGCGCTTCCTGCATGAGGAAACCCTGCGCCCCCTGGTTCAAGCGGCAATCCTCCACTACCAGTTCGAGGCCATCCACCCGTTCGGAGACGGCAACGGCCGTGTCGGCCGACTGCTCATCCCCCTCTTCCTGCGGGATCGCGGTCTTCTTCCCCAGCCACTCCTCTACCTCTCGGCGTACTTCGAGCGCAGCCGGTCGGAGTACTACGACAAGCTGCTACGAGTCAGCACTCACGGCGACTGGGATGGCTGGATCCGCTACTTCCTGTTTGGCGTCTCGGCCCAGGCCCGGGAGGCCGCCGACCTCGCGGATCGGCTCCTGGCGCTGCACAATCGATATCGCGAGGAACTCCAAGCCGAGCACGTGACCGCAAACGCGTTGGCGTTGATCGATGCACTGTTCGAAAATCCACTCGTCTATACGAAGCGAGCCGAGACCGTCCTAGGAGTCAGCGCGCCTACCGCGCGCGCCACCATCAAGACCCTCGAGGAGCAGGGGGTCCTGCGCGAGATCACCAACAGGAACTGGCGCAAGCTCTACCAAGCTGACGAGATCTACGCGCTCCTGAGAGGAGACTGACCGTGGGCCTGCTCGTAGTCATCTTCATCGTCGTCCCGATCATCGAGCTCTACGTGATCATCCAGGTCGGCGGGTTGATCGGGGTCTGGCCGACCCTGGCGTTGCTACTGGCCGACGCGGTACTCGGCTCGCTGCTGCTGCGTCACCAGGGCCGCGGCGCCTGGCGGCGCTTCAACCAGGCGCTCGCCGAGCGGCGCTTCCCGGGCCGCGAGGTCGCCGACGGCCTGATGATCGCGATCGGCGGCACCCTGCTGCTCACCCCGGGCTTCGTCACCGACATCTTCGGCGTACTCCTGCTGCTCCCACCGACCCGCGCCATCGCCCGCCGCCTGATGCGTGGCTACGCGGCCCGCCATTTCGTCGTGGTCGGCGTCGGCGGCAGCCGCGGCGGCCCGACTGCTCCGCGCGACTCCGCCGGCCGCCCCTATGACTTCGACGGTACCGCCGAGGAGATAGACGAGGACGATCCGCAGCTGCCGCGCTGACGTTGACTTTTGCGAATAGCGATTCCTAACTGGGTACGGTTTGGTGTTTGGTCAGACACTCAGGTATCCATATCTGCCATTCGCCAACGCAGTGGGAAAACAAGCAATAGGAGGTAATCGATGGAAGTGCGATTCAAAGAGAAGTCACCCCCAGCCCATGCCGACTACATCGCATATGGAAAGGTTGAAATCGACGAGGGCTCGATGGCTGTCGTCGAGGTCTATTGGTATCCGGGTGATCGAGTTCGCATCCGTCTCCCAAAGGCTGCCCCCGCTTCTCTCGAGGGTGCATACCTTGAGGGCGAGGGCAAAGACGTCAACCTAAAACTCACGAAATAGGAATTCTGGCGGTCGGCTTCGAGAGGCCTGCCTAGAAGCCGAGTGCGAACTTGGCGTCCTCGGTCATCATCTCCGGGGACCAGGGGGGGTCGAAGACCATCTTCGGGTGGACGGCGCTTACTCCGGGGAGGTCGCCGACGAACTCCTTCATCTGCTCGGAGACCTGAGGGCCGATCGGGCAGGCCGGGGTGGTCAGCGTGAAGGTCACGTAGACGTCCTCTTTC
>DATHEA010000008.1:0-24128 GCA_035318745.1 Solirubrobacterales bacterium | reverse complement strand
CGGTCGTGTAGCCGTCGAAGGCGATCGTCTCCATGCGGTCGAGCAGCGGGGCCGGGATCGTGTCGGTCAGGTTTGCCGTCGCCAGGAAGACGACCTCGGAGAGGTCGACCTCGACGTCGAGGTAGTGGTCGCGGAACGAGTGGTTCTGCGCAGGGTCGAGCACCTCGAGCAGCGCCGCCGATGGGTCGCCCCGCCAGTCGGAGCCGACCTTGTCGACCTCGTCGAGCAGGATCACCGGGTTCATCGTCCCGGCGTCGCGCAGGGCGCGGACGATCCGCCCGGGCAGCGCCCCTATGTAAGTGCGGCGGTGGCCGCGGATCTCGGCCTCGTCGTGCAGACCGCCGAGGCTGATGCGGACGAACTCGCGTCCCAGCGCGCGGGCGATCGACTCGCCGATCGAGGTCTTGCCGGTGCCGGGCGGCCCGACCAGGGTCAGGATCGCGCCGTTGGCGCGGCTGTCATCGTCGACCCCGCGCTCCTCGCGCAGCTTGCGCACGGCGATGAACTCGGTGATCCGCCGCTTGACGTCATCGAGGCCGGCGTGGTCGGCGTCGAGGACCTCGCGCGTGTGGACGGGATCGAGCCGCTCCTCTGAGCGCTTCGACCACGGCACCGCGATCAGCCAGTCGAGGTAGCTGCGGATCATCGAGGACTCGGGCGACTGCTCGCCCTGGCACTCGAGCCGGCGCAGCTCCTTCTCGGCCTGCTCGGCGACCGCCTCCGGCATCTCTGCCTCGGCGATCTTGCGCTCGTACTCCTCGATCAGGCTGCCCTCGTCCTCGCCCAGCTCCTTGCGGATCGACTCCATCTGTTTGCGCAGGAAGTAGTCGCGCTGCTGCTTCTGGGCGCCGGACTCGACGTCCTCGCGGATGCGGCTGCGGACCTGCAGCTCGGCGAGGCGCTCGCGCTGCAGCTCCACCGCCAGGTCGAGGCGAGCGGTGACATCCAGCGTCTCCAACAGGCGCAGCTTCTGCTCGAGGGAGAGGTCGGGACTCAGCCCGGAGGTATCGGCGAGGGCACCCGGCTCATTGACGGAGCGCAGGAAGGCGGCGACCCGCCCGTCGTCGCCGCGCAGCTCGAGGATCTCCTCGACCACGGCGCGGTACTCGCGCTCCAACTCGTGAGTGTGCTCGTCCTCGGGGTGTCCGTCGTAGACCTCCTGGACGTCGATGCGCAGCGAGTCGCCCTCGCCGGCAACCGCCGCACCGGCGATCCCCCGGTGCAGGCCGAGCACGGTCGCCACGGGCGCGCCGCCGCGTGAGCGGCCGCGCTCGACTACCTCGGCGACGACGCCGACGCGGCCGAACTCGCCGTCGGAGCGGGGAAGCAGGAAGACCCGCTCCTCCTCGCCGACGTCGATCGGCAGCGTGGCGGAGACGGTGGGGAAGACGATCGTTTCGTCGAGCGGGATGAGGAGATAGGCCATGTCTAAGTCCAATTTCTGTAGTTAGTCTCAGAACAGGATAGCGCCATGCCCGCACCAGGTCCAGTCGCGCCGGGGATTGGGGCTGTACGGTGTTGCCGTGGATTCCGAGCGCGCCAAAGAGCTGCTCGCCGCCGAGCGAGCGGAGGTCGAGCAGGAGATCGCCAAAATCGAGGCGGAAGGCCCCGAAGAGGGGGACGAGCGAGTCGAGCCCGGCGACCTCAACTCGGAGAGCCTCTACCAGGACGAGCTCGACGCAGGCCGCTCCCAGGACCTGAAAGAGCGGCTCGCCGCGGTCGAGCGTGCCGAGGCCCGCCTTGCCGCCGGCACCTACGGCCTCTCGGTCCAGAGCGGCGACGCGATTCCCGACGAGCGACTCGAGGCCGTCCCAACCGCGGAGCTGACGGTCGAGGAGCAGGAGCACGGCGCCCGCGAGTAACCGGAGCCGGGCACGCTGGCCGTGGGACGTCAGCAAACACGGCCCTCTGCCGGTGCTCTTGATCCTGCTGACGATGGTCACCGGCGTCGTCGACGCCGTCAGCTACATCGCCCTCGGCCACGTCTTCGTCGCCAACATGACCGGCAACGTCGTCTTCCTAGGCTTCGCCCTGGCAGGCGCCCCCGGCCTTTCGGCCCCCGCATCGCTCGCCGCGCTGGGCGCATTCCTCCTCGGCGCAATCGCCGGTGGGCGGATCGCGAGCCGGTACGCCACGCACCGCGGCCGGCAGCTGCGCACGGCGACGGCGATCGCGGTCCTCCCCGCCCTGCTCGCCGTGATCGTCGCGGCGATCGTCGGGCAACCCGTCTCCGGCGGCGCCCGCTACGCGCTGATCGTGCCGCTGGGGATCGCGATGGGAATCCAGAACGCCACCGCCCGCCGCCTCGCGGTTCCCGACCTGACGACCACGGTGCTGACGCTGACCCTGACCGGCATCGCCGCCGACTCGCGGCTCGCCGGCGGCCCCGGCGGCCACCCGGCCCGCCGCCTGATCTCGGTGGGGGCGATGTTCGCCGGCGCCCTGCTCGGCGCCGTCCTCGTCGTCGAGGTCAACCTCGTGCTCCCCCTCTCGATCGCCGTCGTGCTGCTGGCGACCAGCGCGCTCGTCGCCCACCGGCTCTCGGCCGGTAAGCCAGCCTGGGCCTGAAGCCGGCCTAGGAAGGATCTTTGGCGTTGACCGCGCAGGCGGGCGTGCCTCCCGGCAACCGGTACCGGTTGTCCGCGATCAGCCGGTAGGCCCTCGCCGCGATCCAGGAGATCCCCGGCAGGAGAAGCGCACGCCCGGCGATCCTCCAGATCCGTCCGGCGCTGCCCAGCACCGTGGCAACCGCCTCGTGTCCCGAGCGGACCGTGCCGTCGATCTGGACCAGCTGCACGGCGTCGGCCGCCTGCTCCTCGGTGATTCCCAGCTCGGTCAGATCGGTCAGCTGCCAGGCGACGATCTCCGCATCCGGTCCGATCCTCTCCAGCAGGCGCACGCACGTCGTGCAGAACCCGCAGTCCCCGTCGTAGACGAGCACTGGCTTGATGACAACCTCATGTCTCGCGACCTGCCTAGCTTCCATGCGCCATCGTTGGGACCAGGATAGGCATGAGGCTTCCCAACTCTGCACACGAATCCAGGCCCTGGCGGATCCGCGAGATCGCGCCCGATTTCATCCTCGAGGACGTCTGGGCGCTTCCCACGCCGGGCGGCGCCGACGACTTCCCGGCGCTGCTCGAGCTGATGGCGTCCTCGGACCCGGCCAGTTCGAGCTCGCTCCCCACTCGCGTCCTCTGGCGGGTCCGCGATCGGCTCGGCAGGCTGTTCGACCTCGGCGGCATCTCGGCCCCCGCCGGCAGCGATCCGGACGGCGCCGCAGGCAAGCTGCCGATCCCGGGCACCGGCGAAACCTCACTGGCCGAGCGGCTGCCGGACGACCTGCGTGGCACCGCGGCAGATGTGAACTTCGGCTCGCTGCCCTTCGTGCCCCTCTACCGCACCGACGACGAGTTCGCCGCCGAGCTGTCGAACCGGACCGTCCACGCCGTGATGCATCTGGCCTGGGCCGACCAGGGCGAGGGCCGCTACCAGGGGCAGATGGCCGTCTACGTCAAGCCGCGCGGCGCGTTCGGCAAGGGATACATGGCGCTGATCAAGCCGTTCCGGCATTTGATCGTCTACCCGGCGCTGACGAGGCAGACCGAGCGGGCCTGGCAGCGGCGGCGCTGAACACCTCGGCGACGAACGCTTTGCGTGGCGAAGTGTTTCGTCTGACAGACGAGATATCGTCAGTCAGATGGAGGCATCTGCACACTCGACAGCCGAGCCAAGCAGCAGTGGCCCAGCCAGCGTGACGTTTGCTCTGCCGATCGTCGCTGGTCTGGCGGGGCTGGTGCTGCTGATCAAGGGCCTCTATCCGGCCGATTTGCCGTTAACCACGAATCCCAACTTCATCGACAACATCTTCGATAACCGGGCCGTGATCTGGGCGGCTCGGCTCCTGCTTGTTTCGGCTGCAGCTGTTCTCGCGTTTGGTGGTGTCTTCATCGTCATCTCAATTGGTATTCGCATGAAAAACGAAGAATGGCTGCGGCGCGCGGGGCCTTTCGAGATCTCGGAGACAGCTGTCACCGAAATCGAAGGCCAAGTGTCTTTTTGGCGCCAAGTCGCACTGGCGAGCCAGGAGGAGGTAACAGAACTAACCGCACGCTTAGAGGAGTCGGACGACTTAGTCGAGCAGCTTTACGGCATGTTCGACGATGGTTGAGGCGCTTGATACCCGTGCCAGTGCATCTATCCTTGACAGGAGTAAGCATGTCGCAAGAGCAGATAGACAAACGCGTTGAGCAAACGCTCAGAAGAAATCGGGCCGCGATCAAGCGGGCCAACAACCGCGGGCAGAGGTTGAATCGGGCGGCAGAGCAATCGGCGATTCTCCTCGATCGAGCGTTTAAGCAGCTTCGCCAGGGAAGCCTGTAGCGCTAAGGCGCGATCGCCGAGCGGGCGCCGGCTGCCTTCACCGCGGCGGCGAGGGTTTCGATGTCGTAGGCGCCGTCGTGGCGGCGCTCGTTGACGAAGAAGGTCGGAGTGCCGGTGACGCCACTGATGTCGGCCGAGTCGACGTCTTCCTCGATGTGCGGCGCGTGGGCGTGCCGCTGCAGATCGTCGCGGAAGCGATCTGGGTCGAGGTCGAGCTGCTGGGCATAGGCGTGGAGATGGCGAGGCAAGAGCTCGCCCTGGTGGTCGAGCAGCAGATCGTGCATCTCCCAGAACGCCCCCTGGGCGGCGGCGGCCTCGGCTGCCTCGGCGGCGAGCTCGGCGTTGGGGTGGACGTCTGAGAGCGGCAGGTGCCGCCAGACGTAACGGACGTCGCCGAAGTCGGCGAGCAGCTCGCGCACGACCGGCTCCGCTTTGCCGCAATACGGACACTCGAAGTCGCCGTACTCGACCACCGTCACCGGCGCCTCGGCCGGGCCGCGAAGGTGATCGCGCTCCGGATCCACCGGCACCCCGAGGTCGACGAGAGTCTCCGAGGTGCCCAGCAGGGCGCGGATGCGCGCCCGCCGCGGCAGCATCGCCGTGGCGCGGAAGACGAGCCAGGTCAAGACCGAGGCAACGAGCGCGGCACTCAACACGCCGAGCTTCGCCTCGCGCAGCTCGACTCCGTGAAAGGCCAGCGCCGCGATCAGCAACGAGACCGTGAAGCCGATCCCGGCGATCGCGCCGCCCCCGGCGGTGGCAGCCCAGCCGACCGGTGGGCGCAGCCGCCCCCTGCTCAACCACGTCACCAGCGCCGAGACCCCGGTCACCCCGACCGGCTTGCCAAGCACGTAGGCGAAGATGATTCCCAACGTAATCGGCGACGAGTAGGCCCGCGAGAGGAAGTCGCCGTCGATCGCAATGCCGACGTTGGCCAAGGCGAACAGCGGCACGATCACGTAGCTGGTCCACGGGTGGTAGAGCTGCAACAGGCGAGCATTCGACGAGACGGCCGCGCGCAGCCCGACACGGGCAGAGCGGGCCAGCTCCGGCGTCGGCTGCTCGCGGAAGCTGCGGAAGAGGTTCGTCGCCCGCTCGAGCTCGCCCCGGCCCGTCGGATAGGCGCCGACGATCAGGCCGATTGCCAGACCCAGCACGACGGGATCGACGCCCGACTCGAACAGCGCCACCCAGGAAGTCGTGGCAAGCAGCAGGTAGAGGAGGTTCTGGCGGATCCGCAGGGCGACGGCGATCACGGCGAGACCGAAGACCCCGGCGGCGAGCAACAGCGGCCCGATGGCCACGTCATGGCTGTAGGCAACGGCGATGACGAGCAGCGCCACGACGTCGTCGACGACGATGATCGTCAGCATGAAGCCGCGCAGGCGGTCGGGGAAGCTCGGCCCGACCAGGGCCAGCATGCCGAGGGCGAAGGCGGTGTCGGTCGACATCGCCACCCCCCACCCCGACGCCGCGTGCCCGCCGCCGTCCACGGCCAGGTAGATCGCCACCGGTACGGCCATCCCGCCCAGGCCGGCGAGCACCGGCAGGGCGAGGCGACGGCGCTCGCGCAACTCGCCGACGTCGAACTCGCGACGCACCTCGAGCCCGACGACGAAGAAGAAGAACGTCATCAGCCCGCTGTTAACCCACTGGCGAAGGTCCTGCGAGATGCCCGAGCCACCGATGTGGATCGACAGCTTCGTCCGCCAGACGCTCTCATAAGAGGAGAGATCGACGTTGGCCCAGGCCAGTGCCGCCACCGCCGCGGCGAGAAGCACGAGAGCGCTACCCGTCTCGGTGGTGAGGAATTCGCGCAGCGGCTCCTGCAGGCTGCGGGCCCAGGCGGTGCGCCCGCTGAATGCCGATCTGACTCGGGAGTCGCTCACCGCGGTTAGCTTTTCATCCGCGGAGCGTCCGCCGGCGATGGTCTAGGGTCGCTGGGCGCAGTTTCGCTGCGCGCAAACAACTGAGAGGCGGTCCCTTGGATCCTGTCGGCTATGAGCTATGCACTCCCAAAGGCGGCAAGGGCGGTGGTGTTCGCGCCACCCGTAGCTTCGAAGTCGGTGAGACGGTGATGATCGGGAAGCTCGAAGGCGAGGTCGCCCACAACGACTCGCACGCAACCCAGGTGAGTCGCACCAGATGGGCTCGGCACGGCGGCCTCGGCCCCAAGGTCAACCACTCGTGCAGCCCCAACTGCGGCGTCGAGCTGAACCGCACCGGCGCCTGCGACTTCGTCGCCCGCCGATCGATCTCCGAGGGCGAGGAGATCACCTTCGACTACGCGATGCGCAACTACTCGATCGAGCACTTTCCCGGCGGCTGTCTTTGCGGCGCGGATATCTGTCGCGGCTCGGTGACCGGCTGGAAGGATCTCCCCGCTGAGCGCAAGGCGGCCTACGAGGGCCTGGTCGCGCCCTACCTGCTCGAGATCGATCGCGAGCTGACCGCCGCGATCGCCTGAGCATGCCTGGCGTCGCCGTCGTCACCGATAGCACCACCTATCTTCCCCCCAGCCTGATCGAGCGCTGGGGGGTTCAGCAGGTGAGCCTCTACGTCGGTTGGGGCGACGAGCGGCGCCCCGAGCCCGATTACGACCTCGACGCCTTCTACGCACGGCTGCGCGACTCGCCCGATCTCCCCTCGACCTCCCAGCCCTCGGTGGGCGACTTCCTCGCCTGCTTCGAACCGCTTGCCGAGACCGGCCGCGATGTCGTCTCCGTACATATCGCCAGCGGCCTCTCCGGCACCTGCGAGAGCGCAAGGGAGGCAGCGCGGGTCGTCACGGACAAGGGGCTCCCTGGACAGATCGAGGTCGTCGACGGCCAGACCGGCGCCGGCGGGCTCGGCTGCCTGGTCCTCGCCGCGGCCCGCGCGGCCGAGCAGGGCTCGCCGGTGAAAGACGTGGTCGAGACGATCCACCGGACCCGCGAGGGCCTCGACATGTGGTTCTGCCTCGACACGCTCGAGTACCTGCGGCGCGGCGGGCGCATCGGCGCGGCGCAGGCTTTGGTCGGGACGGCGCTGAAAATCAAGCCGATCCTCACCTTCGGCACGGAGATCGCCCCGGTCGGCCGCGTCCGCACCCGGCAGCGTGCCCGGCAGAAGATGATCGACTACCTGCACGAGCTCCACGACCGCGGCGCCGGCGAGTGGTTCGTCCAGCACGCCCAGTCGCCCGACGACGCGGCCACCCTGGTCGCGGAGGGCACGGCGATCTTCGGCACCGAGCCGCTCTTCTGCACCGAGGTCGGGCCGGTGCTCGGCGCCCACCTCGGCTCCGGGATGCTGGTCGGCGGCACCGGCTGCGAGCCGCAGCCCTAGACTGAATTCCGTGCCGGACTTCGCGGTCCCCACCACCAACCTCCCCACCCGACGCCTCGGCGACTCCGCGGTCGAGGTATCGCTGGTCGGCCTCGGCTGCAACAACTTCGGCGGCCGGCTCGACGCCGACGGCACGGCCGCCGTGCTCGATGCGGCGCTCGATGCCGGGGTGACCTTCTTCGATACCGCCGATACCTACGGCGGCGCCGGGGCCAGCGAGCGACTCATGGGAGGGGCCCTGGAGGGCCGTCGCGACGAGTTCGCGATCACGACCAAGTTCGGCATGAAGATGAGCGGCGCAGACGGTGCCCCCGATGCACCCCGGGGCTCGCGCGAGTACATCCGCTGGGCCGTCGAGGGGTCGCTGGAACGGCTCCGGGTCGAGCGCATCGACCTCTACCAGTACCACCAGCCGGATGGGATCACCCCGATCGCGGAGACGCTGGCGGCGCTTGACGAGCTCGTCCGCGAAGGGATCGTCATCGCGATCGGCTGCTCCAACGTCACCGCGGCGGAACTCGAAGAGGCGGAGAGGGTCGCACGGGAGCAGGGACTGGCCCGTTTCGTGACGCTGCAAAATCGCTACAGCCTGCTCGAGCGCGAGATCGAGGCCGAGGTAGCTCCGCTCTGCGAGCGGCTCGGGGTCTCGATCCTGCCCTACTTCCCGCTCGCGCGGGGGCTGCTCAGTGGCAAGTACCGGCGACGGCAGCCGGGCCCCGAGGGAAGCCGCCTCGCCTCAAGTGAGCAGGCCGGCAGCGATGAGCAGTTCGACGTCGTCGAGGCGCTCCAGAGCTACGCAGAGGAACGCGGCGTCGCCCTGCTCGACGTTGCGATCGCCGGCCTGGCCGCGCAGCCCGCGGTCGGCTCGGTGATAGCGGGGGCGACCCGCCCCGAGCAGGTCGCCGCCAATGTCGCGGCCCTGCGCTGGCACCCCGGCGCCGAGGACCTCGCCGCGCTCGACCGGGTCGGGCCCACGCCTCGCGGCTAGCGCAGCTTCCAGGCCCGGCCGAGGCCTCTACTTCGGGAACACCTTGTTCGCGTTGGTCGGATCGCCGAGCGTGTCGAATGCGATCAACTTGCCCTCGGCGTTGTAGGTGAGGACGTCGGCGCTCTCGACCGCCTCGCCGGCGAGGGTGACCGTGGTCAGGACGACCACCTTGTCGCCCTCGGCGATGAAGTCATGCGGGCCGGTGCTGAACTCTTTGCCCACGAGCTTTCCCCAGAGTTCGCCGACCTCTTGCTTGCCGTTGTAGGTCCCGGTCAGCGCGTTGTCGCCCCGCGCCGTCCAGACGATCGAGTCGTCCATGTTCTCCATCGCACCGGCCGCGTCGCCGCTGCTGAACGCCCTGTAGGCATCTTCGGCCACCTGCTTGTTCTCCTGAGCACCCATGGCGAATCCCCTTCTGTGGCATTGAGATAAGAAGAATTCTGAGCATAACTCCACCTAATCCAGACGTACAGGCAAGGCCCTGAAGCCCTGCAAGCTGTTGCTGAGGATTCGCGGCGGATGCTCGATGGTCTCGATCGTCTTGACGCGAGCAACCAGGGCTCGAAGCAGCGCCCCCATCTCGAGCTTGGCGAGGTGGATGCCGATGCAGGTGTGAGCCCCGTTGCCCCAGCCGAGGTTGCCCCCGGGCGGGCGGTCGAGGTCGAAGCAGGCGGGATCGGGAAAGCGGCGCTCGTCCATGTTCGCCGCCCCGAAGAGGATTGCGACGCGATCGCCGGTATGGAGCCGAACGCCGCCCAGCTCGGCGTCGCGGCTGACGCGGCGGGTGAAGATGCGCACGGGCGAGGAGATGCGCACGGCCTCGACGACCGCCGCCGAGATCAACTCGGGCTGCCGGCGAATACGCCGCCAGGCCTCGGGATTGCGGCCGAGCAACCAGAGCATGTGCGTGATGGCGATGACGGTCGTGTCCAAGCTCGGGGCGAAGAGGTCGATCATCATCATGCGCGCCTCGACCTTGCCGATCTCGCCCCGAGCGACAGCATCGAAGATGCTCGCCGCCCAGCTGCCGGGAACGACGCGAGATCGGTTCAGCCACAGCACGTAGCCCGAAGCGCCGAGCGTGGTTGGAAAGGTGCGCCGCCAGCGGCGATTGAGCGGCCCGAACTGGTCGAAGAGCGCCGTGGCCCAGTGCAGCTGCCGCTCGTCGGATACGCGCAGGCCGGTGAGGTCGGCCGCCACCCGCAGCGGCAAGCGGTGGGAGAAGTCCCGCACGGCGTCGAACTCGCCGGTGCCGACCAGACCCGCGACGATCGCGTCGGCTTCCGCCTCCAGGCAATCGGCCACCGGGGCGATCGCCTTTGCACCCATCGACCGCATCAGCACGTTGCGCCTGGCAGCGTGTTTCTGACCGTTGCTGAAGAGAACCGAGTAGCGCCCCAGGAGGTTGGTGACCGGGTTCGCGGCGACGCCATGATCGCTGGTGAAAAGCTCGTCGTCGCGCAACGCGTCACGAACGTCCTCGAAGCGCCCCATCGCCCACAGCCGGTTTCGCGGCACCCGCACGACCGGGCCGGTGTCGCGAATCTCCTTGAAGACAGCGGTCGAGTCTTCGACGACGTCGTCGGCAAAGAGATCGACATCGACGGTCGGTACCCGGCCTCCCTGTGCCCGGGGGATTCGCGACGACTCGACGGGATCGACGGTCCGATGCCCCATCGTCAGGCCTCGGTCGCCTGGCGCTCCGATGCGACCAGGCCTTCGAGCGCGACCGCGGCCGCGGTCGCGCCACCCGCCCGGCCGAATGCGTCGCGTACCCGTTCTGCTCCGGCACGACAACCAATTGCCTCCTCGACCGCGGTGCGCAGCCGATCGGCACGGAGGCGCTTGTGATGGAGGATCGTCCCGCCGCCGCAGTGCGCCGCGCGGCGCGCGACCTCGAACTGATCGCGCATGAACGGGACCGTGCAGACCGGCACGCCGGCCGCAAGGGCCTTCTGGGTGGTGCCCATGCCGCCGTGGGAGATCACGGCGGCGGCGCGGCGCAGGATCGGCCCGTGCGGCATGTAGCGCTCGACCCTGGCATTCTCCGGTACGTCGAAATCGCCCGGATCGTGCACGGTGGTGGTGGCGACCATTGCGTAGGGGCGATCGGCGAAGGCCTCGAGCGCGACCTCGATCAACCTAGCGTCGTCTTGGAACTCGGTCGAGGCGGTGACCAGAACGATCGGGCGCTCCTCGGCGGCAAGCCATTCCGGCTCGGGGGCCGGTGCCTCCCACAGAGCGGGCCCGACGAGCCGCACGTTCTGTGGCCACTCGCGCGGGTATTCGAAGGGCTCCGCTGAGAACTGGATCAGCAGAGGTGCAACAACGTAATGGTCTTCGATGCCATCGATCGTCGGCAGGCCGAGCGCCGCCCGGCGGGAGTTGTGGCTACGCACGAACGAGCGGAAGGCAAGCGGCTTGAGTGCGCTCAGACCGGTGTCCCGAAGGTGCGCAAGCCGACTCGTCGAAGGGGCGAAGCCGGGACCGAAGACGGGGACGCCGCGGGCCGGCCCTGGATGTGGATGCGGCATGTAGTGGGCCCACGGCAGTCCGGAGGCCTCGGCCACCACGGCCGCGCCCGTGGCATTGGTGTCGACCCAGATGAGATCCGGGCACTCGGTCTCGATCGCCGCCTGCAGGTCGGGGATCTCGTAGCGCGCCCGCTTGGCGAAGGTCTCGCATGCCGCCACGAGGGCGCCAATCGACGTGCGTGCCTTCCAGTCCTCGAGCGGTATCGCCTCGATGCGGTCATCGATCGGCGCAGCAGCGAAGCCGAGCCGTTCGATTGCCCCCACGCTTCCGCTCGCAGTGCGGACGATGACGTCGTGCCCGCGGTCGCGCAGGGCGATCGCGGTGGCGATCGGCGGGTAGGCGTGGCCCGACCCTGGAGCGGTGTAGACCAGCACGCGTGCCATCAGCCGCCGCCGGTCAGCGCGTCGGCCATTTGCACGATCGCCGCTTCGGCCCGGTGGCGGGACAGCTTCATGTCGCGGCGCATCAGCTTCCAGGTGAGGAGATCGGTGGCGACGACCAGTTGGACGACGAGCTGCTCCCTGCGGGCCTCCCGGAGCGGCCTCAGGCTCGGCTCGAAAATCCGCTCGACCCATGACCGATGATATTTCCGTCCCTCGTCGGTCATCGCCCGCACGGCCGGGAAACGATCCTCCTCGGCGAGGAGGTGGAGGATGAAGTCGCCTTCGGCCTCGTAGTGCTCGAACAGATTGCGGACCGCGCCGGCGTGATCGCCGACCGGGGCCTCGTCCCGTGCCTCGATCATGCGGTTGCCCCATTCTTCGCACGCGGCGACGAACAGGTCCTCCTTGCGGCCGAAATGCGCGATCAGGGTGGGAACGGTGACTCCGGCTCCCTCGGCGACCTCGGCAAGCGTCACGTCATCGTAGGGTCGGGACAGGAATCGCTCCAGCGCCACGCCGCGGATCCGCTCGGCCGTCTCTTCCGAACGTCGCGCCCGGACCCCCATCCGGTATTGCCGCTTCTCTCTTGCCGCCGTCTTCGCCATTTCGCTTTTATAAGACTATAGCGAAATGTGGCAGACGTCGAGCACAAGGCTCAGCGCCGGCATCTAGGCGACGCCAAGGGACTAGCATCGAGACGTGGAGATCCTGGTCGTCGAGGACGAGGCGGCGATCGCCGACTTCCTCGAGCGCGGCCTCGAGGCGGAGGGCTTCGCCGTTCGCACCGCCGCCGACGGTGTCGAGGGCGAGCGCCTGGCCCTGAGCGGCGGCTTCGACCTGGTGATCCTCGACCGGATGCTGCCGGGCCAAGACGGGATCGAGGTCTTGGACGCGATTCGCCGCGAGAAGCCGACTGTGCCGGTGATCGTCCTGACGGCGAGGGCCGAGGTCGCTGACCGGGTCGAGGGACTCGATGCCGGCGCGACCGACTACGTCACCAAGCCCTTCTCCTTCGACGAGCTTCTGGCCCGGGTCAGGGCCCACCTGCGCCAGGCGAGCGCCGAGGCGATGACGACACTGGAGGCGGGGGGCATCCAACTCGACCTGCTCTCGCGGCAGGCCGAGCGCAACGGCGTCTCGGTGCGGTTGCCGGAGCGGGAGGCGGAGCTGCTCGCCTTCCTGATGCGGCGGGCGGGACAGGTCTGCACGCAGCGCGAGATCCTCACCTCGGTCTGGGGATACGACCACGATCCCGGCACCAACGTCGTCCAGGTCTACATCGGCTACCTGCGTCGCAAGCTGGGTGAACCGGACTCGCCGGCGCCGATCGAAACGGTGCGCTCGGTGGGCTACCGGCTGAAGGGCAATCGATGAGGGGCGGGTGGGCAAAGCTCGGATTGCGAAGCAGGTTGGCGATCTCGATCGGCGGGATCGTCATCGTCGCTTTCGCCTTCGTCTTCGTCGCGGTGCGAGCGGACATGGCGGACGAGTCGAGACTGATCAAACATGAGGAGTCGCGCGAGGCCGGCAATCCGGGCCCGGTGCACAGCGACCCGGGCGAGGGCTCGGCGATCTCGCCGATCGCCGACGCGCAGGACGAGGTCGAGAGGACGTTCCTGATCGCCGGCGGCGCGGCGCTGGTGGCAGCCCTGCTCGCCGGTTACCTGGTCGCCGCCCGCACCGCGGCGCCGCTGCGGCGGATCGCCTCGACGGCAGCCACGGTCGATGCCGGCGACCTCACCCCCCGCCTCCAGCCCGAGGCCTCCGCGCCAACCGAGCTGCGCACCGTGGTCGAGGCCTTCAACCACATGCTCGACCGACTCGACCTCGCCTTCTCACGGCAGCGGCGGTTCGTCTCCGACGCCTCGCATGAGCTGCGAACGCCACTGACCGCGATCCGAGGTCAGCTCGAGGTGCTGGCGCGCGAGGAGACACCCGCCGTCGAGGACGTGCGCCGGGTCGAGGCACTGGCGCTGACGGAGATTCGACGGGTCGAACGGCTGGTCGACGATTTGCTTGCGCTCGCTCGGCTCGACGAGGGCTCAGAGCCGCTTCTGCGCGATGTCGAGGCCGCCTCCCTGCTGCGAGGCCTGGCCGAGGCGAGCCCCGGGGGCACCGAGATCGCCAGGCTGCCGGAAGGGACTGTCCGCATCGACCCCGACCTGATCGCCCAGGTCGTCCGCAACCTGCTCTCCAATGCGCACCGCCACACGGGATCGAAGGGCCGCGTGGTCCTCTCCGCGAAAACGGAAGACGATCGGCTCGTTGTCGCAGTCGACGACGACGGACCCGGCGTGCCGGGTGAGCGGCGGGAGCAGGTCTTCGAGCGCTTTCACCGCAACCAGCCCGCGCGCGACCGCGCCTCCGGCGGCAGCGGGCTCGGCCTCGGCATCGCCCGCTCGATCGTCGAGCTGCACGGCGGCCGCATCTGGATCGAGGACTCGCCACTCGGCGGCGCCCGCGCCGCCTTCGAGCTGCCGGGCTTCGAGCCGCGGATGAGAAATCTCTCATCCGGCGCTTAGGGACCGACAAGCCGCTTCACCGAGCATGCGGCCCTGTGTATCGCTCGGAGCAGACTCAAATCCGCGACGGCGTCGCCGGCAACTCCCGCCTCACCGGCGGCATGGCTGTCGTGTTGCTCGTACTGCTGGCAGTGGAGGGCGCGACGATCCCCTTCATCGGCTCGCTGCTGCAGCCGCACATCCTGATCGGCATGCTGCTGATCCCCCCGGTGATGCTGAAGCTCGGCAGCACCGGCTACCGCTTCCTCCGCTACTACGCCGGCACCCCGGCCTACGTTCGCAAGGGCCCACCGCCCTTGCTCCTGCGGCTGCTCGCCCCTGGCGTCGTGCTCACCACGGTGGTGCTGTTCGGCACCGGCGTCGCCCTGCTCCTCGCCGGCCCGCCGAGCAACACGCTCGTGCTGGTCCACAAGGTCAGCTTCATCGTCTGGGTCGCGTTGACGACCCTACACGTGCTCGGCCATTTGCTCGAGGTGCCGCGGCTGGCCCTTCCCGACTGGCGCCGGAGCGGCCCGCGCGAGGCGCAGCTGGCCGGCGCGGGTACGCGGATCGCGGCCTTGGGCGGCTCCATCCTTGCCGGCGTCGCCCTTGCCTTACTCGTGGTCTCGACTGCCGGATCCTGGCATTGAGAAAATGGACGCCTTCGAGAAAGCCGAACGCAAGCGCATCGCGCAGAACCGCCTGCGAGCTCAACGGCTGCGGGCAGGAGAGCTGCGCAGCCGCGTCGTCGCGATCTCGCTGATCTGCTTCGCGCTGCTCTGGGGAGTCGTCTTCGTGCAGATGGCGACCGGCAACGACCCGGTCCTCGGGCAGGCCACGGCGCGCGGAGCGCACCCGGCATCGCGGCCGCGAAGCTCCAGCGCGAGCAGCCCTCCACAGGTCGAATCCGGACCCGCGGAAGCCGAAGCCCTCGAACCAGAATTCGAAGAACCGGAAGTCGAAGAAGTCGAACCAGAAGTCGAACCCGTCGCGCCGGAACCAGAACCGGAACCTGTCATCACCGGTCAATCGTGAGCGGCGAAGAAAAACGATCTTTCGCCTGCTTCGGCGGGACCGTGACCGTTCACCTCGGCGGCGCGGGTGCCAGTGCCGAGAAGGCGATCTCGCGAGCCGAAGCCGAGCTCCTCGATGCGCACGAGCGGCTCTCCCGCTTCCTTCCCGACAGCGAGCTGTCCCGCTTCAACCGCGACCCCCGCACCACCGTGCCGGTAAGCGCGTTGATGCTCGAGCTGGCGGCCGCAGTGCGCCGGGCGGGAGCCCTGAGTGCGGGCCTGGTCGACGCCACCCTGCTCGCCGAGATCGAGCGGGCCGGGTACGACGAGTCGCGCACCCCCGTCCACGAGCAAACGGGGCCCAGAGCGCCAGAGGCGGCACCAGGCGAGCGGAGACGGGCGCCCGCAGCTGCCAGCCGCAGCCGCGGCTGGAACCAGATCGCGGTCAACCGCAAAACCGTCAGCGTCTCTCGGCCGCCTGGGCTGGGGATCGACAGCGGTGGGATCGCCAAGGGACTGCTTGCCGACATCGTCGCCGCCACCCTGCGACACCACTCGACCTACGCAGTTGACTGCTGCGGTGACATCAGGGTCGGTGGCGCCGCCGGCAGGCCGCGTGCGGTCCTTGTCGAGGACCCGTCTGGCGGCGAGCCACTGCGCTCGCTGTCGATCCGTGACGGCGCCGTCGCCACCAGCGGCATCGCGAAACGCTCCTGGGTGGGCTCTGACGGCGGCCCCGCCCACCATCTCCTCGATCCTTCCACGGGCGCCCCTGCCTTCACCGGCGTGGTCCAGGCGACGGCACAGGCTCCCTCCGCCTTCCTTGCCGAGGTCTACTCGAAGCAGGCGCTGCTCTCCGGCCCCGACCGGGGCCTCGATTGCCTGCGGTTTGGAGGCGTCCTCGTCCTCGACGACGGCAGCGTGGAGTTCGTGGAGGCGGAACGAATGCGGCCCAGGTCGGTAGTGCCGTGAACATCGCGCCGCACCTCTTCTGGATCACCAGCCGTGCCGCGGGCGGCGCGGCGCTGCTACTGGCCAGCGCCAGCGTCGGCCTCGGGCTGATGATGGGCTCGAAGCGCAAGAGCGCCGGCAAGCGCGACCTCCGCGCGGTCCACGAGGCGCTCTCGCTCACCGCCCTGGCGATGGTCGCCCTTCATGGCCTGTCCCTGCTCGGCGATGCCTGGCTCAATTCGGGGCTCGCCGGGATCGCGATTCCCTTCGTCGGGCACTACCGACCGCTCTGGACCGGGCTGGGGATAGTCGCCGGCTACGGCCTGGCCGCGTTGGGGATCTCCTACTACTTCCGCGACCGCATCGGCGCCAGCCGTTGGCGCCGTGCCCACCGCTTCACGGCGATCTTCTGGCTGCTCGCGATCGTCCACACGATCGGCGCCGGCAGCGACGCCGCCCAGCTCTGGTTCCTCATCGCCGGCGGAGCCCTCGTCATCCCAGCCGCCCTGCTCCTCGCCCTGCGCTGGCTGGGACGGATCGGCGGCAGCGAGTCACCTCCCGCTTTGGCCCTATCGGAGCACTGATTCCAGGTATTTCGCCTCGCGACGCGACCAAGCGCAAGCGACCGTAATAATCGTTTCTGTGGCGCTGTCGCGGACCAAGGTTGACAAAGCGGGAAGGCTGCTACGTGACTGGTGGCGAACGCCAAGCGACAGCGACGAGGAAGACCAGTTCGATGACGACGAACTGACCGATGCGGTCGGGGTCATTGTCGATTACCGCAGCGGGTTTCAGGATCCCCTCAAGAAGGTGACCGTCGGCCTGCGTCAGTTCGTCGAGCGGGAGTCAAGCGAGGTAACCGTTGGCCAGCGACTGAAGCGCAACCCACAGATCCTTAACAAGCTTGACCGCTTTGGCTCGATGCGTCTAACGCAGATGGAGGACATCGCTGGATGTCGAGCGATCCTGCCAGGCGGCGCAACGGAGATCGCTGGTGTCCTAAGGCGAATTCGCCGCAACTGGGAGATTCTCAGAATCGAGGACTATGCGGCATCCCCTAAAGACACTGGCTATAGGGCTATACACGTCGTCGTTCGTCGCGATGGCCATCCAGTCGAGATTCAGCTGAGGACCTCTGGTCAGCACGAATGGGCAGAGGCGGTGGAGCGCTGGGCGGCCCGCACCCGATTTCCTCTGAAGGATGGAGAGGGGCCGTCTGACCTGTTGTCGTACCTAGATCTAGCCGCCTGGGGGATATCAGCGGATGAGCGAGAAGAAAGGCCGGATGCTGCCTTCATGGAAGTTCTTTCTCGCTTCAAAGCTCGGATCGACCACTACCTGACCGTCGATAGGTAGTCTGTCCATATGGCCCTCCAGCATTTTCTGCTCGTCTATGACTTGGTTGCTCAGCGCTTGATCAAGCAGCAGGAGTTCGACGAGGGTGACGAGGCAGCTGCCGCCTACGCTGCCCTAGAGCGCGAATATAAAGGTCGCGAGGATCTTGAGATCGTTTTGGTCGGCGCCGACTCGATCGAGACGATCAAGCGCACCCACGCGCACTACTTTGACGCTGTGGAGGCTGTCTCGCCTTTTCTTGCCAGCGCCTAGCGTCGAGTTGGCTTAGGTCGATCCTCACGGCCGTTTCCACCGGTACGACGGCACTCCGTTAAAGCAGAATCGTTCCAGCGCCATCAGTCCAGGCGCAGCCGCAGACCGAGCCGATCGGCCGAAACTGATCCGCTGGGGCGGGGACTCCGCAGTGGGGAGAAAGCCCCTACGTCAAAGGACCCCCAAATGGACCCAGAGATGACTTTCGAGCAGGTCGACGCCGACGGCGCGATCCGCGAAACCGAGCATGAGGCCGCCGAGGCACTCGACAGCGGCGACACCAGGCTGAGCTTTCTGAAAAAGGCCGGTCTGGCAGGCGGTGCGGTGGTTGGCGGTGGAGCGCTGCTCGGTGCCCTGACTCCGGGCGGCGCGACGGCGGCTACCGCAAGGGACGCCCACCGGCCAAATTCGGCAAAGGCGACGTCGGCATCCTCAATTTCGCGGTGAGCACACCGAGAAGCCGGCCGCAGAGAAGATGCCGGTTGCGGTGCCCGACCCTGTAACGAAGACCGACGCCGCTCCCGGGGCGCGGATCTGAGGCGACACGATGCGCCGCGTAACGCCAATCTCACATGAGGATGAGCTGAGCCTCGTCGAGCACCTCGACGAGCTGCGCGCGCGCCTGCGCGGTCGTAGCGGCGGCCCTGCCCGGCGTCGATCCTGTCTCGATGCTGCTGGAGACGGCGCCGCTGATCGCTCTCTACGAGCTCAGCATCGTCCTCGCTCGCCTCTTCGGCGAGCCGGCTGCTCCTCAGCCCTCCTCGGAGAGGATCGCGTAGATCTTGCGCCTGGTTTCGTCGAGCAGCTCGCGGATCCGCCGCTGCTGTCCCTCGTCGGCGGCATGAAAGACCTGGCCGATCGAGTGGTGCAGCTTGTGGACCGACTCGCGAAGGTGGATCTGCTCGGGATCGGCGCCGACCCGAACCGCCTCCCAGGGGGCCTCCTCTCCGGCCCGTGACTCCTGCTCGGCCCTGCCGGCATCAGTGAGGGTGAAGCGGCGCTTGCCGTCGATCTCCTGGCTGCTGACCAGCCCCTCGTCCTCGAGCATCTGCAGGGTCGGGTAGATCGAGCCGGCGCTCGGAGTCCAGGCCCCGTCGGTGCGCTCCTCGATCTCCTTGATCATCTCGTAGCCGTGCATCGGCCGCTCGGCCAAGAGGCCCAGCGCCGCGGCGCGGACATCGCCACGCCGGGCGCGGGAACCGCCGCGACCGCGGCCATAGCGAGGGCCGCGGCTGCGCGCGAACTCGTCGCGCCGGTGAACGCCCGCGTGTCGTGGATTGCATCTGTGGTGCATGAATTCCTTTCCATCAAAGACTTCTATCGATACTAACGCGATATATCGTAACACGTCGCGATACGACATCGAATTGTCTGCTGAGAGCTACGTTCCGGACGCGTCGTCTCTCTCGGGCAGCGGCGTCATCAGCGCGACCGGCACGGTAAGGCCGGCGGTCCGCCGCAGGGTGGCGATGCGCCGGCCGGGCTGAACGGCGGGACGGATCTCGCTGACGCGATCCCCCAGTCCAGCGACAGTCGTGTCCAGATCGGGGGCGACGAGGGCGAGGCCCCAGAAGAACGCCGGGTGGTCGCCTCCGGCGCGCTCGATCGCCTCGGGCGGCTCCTGCACGACCTCGAGGATGGTCGCGCCGAGGCGGAAGAACGCCTGCCGCGGTGCACCGGCGGGCGTCGGCTCCTCACGGAGGCGGCGAAGATCGAGCCCGGCGCCCTGCAGCGCCGCGATCGTGCGCTCGAGCGCCGGCGTGATCGCGACGACGTGATCGAGCGCGGTGACGCCATTGGGATGTGCCGGCCGCTGGTCGGGTGGCCGGCGATCCGACCGCGTCGTCGTCAGCCCGTCCAGCTCGGTGCTCTCGACATCACGCAACGACCAGCCGGTCAGTCCCTTACCGGCGTCGGAGCCCGCCAGGCGGATCCGCACATCCCCGACGACGCAGGTGTCGCCGTCGACCTCGAACCCGAGCGCCGACCAGGCAGCCGGTGCGTCTGCGACCGCCAGCTCGTCGACCGTCGGAGTCACATGCGAACCGTAGCCGTCGTCTTCAAAGCAGCGCGAGCTGATCCGGTTCTGGACTGGGCTCTGGATGAACGCCGGCGATGTCACATCCCTCGAGTTCCAGAAGGGCTTGCTTCCTTTGCAGACCGCCGCCATAGCCGGTGAGCGAGCCGTCGGCGCCGATGACCCTGTGACAGGGCACCAGGATCGGCGTCGGGGTGCGGCCGACCTCCGCGGCTGCGGCGCGAATCCGCTGGTAGGGCTCAAGGCCGTCGGGAAATGCGGATTCTTCGATCTGCCCGGCCAACTCGCCGTAGCTGACCGTGGAGCCGTAGGGGATCTGCCCGAGCCGGGCCCAGACGAGCCTCTGCAAGGGCGAGCCCGCGAGGTCGAGGGCCAGATCGAAAGCCTTCCGCTCGCCTGCGAAGTACTCCTCAAGCTGATCGATCGCCTCGGTCATCGGCCGTCGGGCCGCCCCGTCGAGGCGGGGCGAGCGGTCGGGGAAGTGGACGCTGCCGATCCCTTTCGGCCCACCACTCACCGTCAGCGGGCCCAGTGGGCTCTCATAGATAGTCCATTCGGCGGGTTGGTTGAGTCGATTCACTTTTGCCTTTGCCTCGTTCTTCTAACGACCGGGGCACCGGTTTCGTGAGACCAGACTAGGAGGCTCCGGCGACGGCGTGCTGGAGCTCTTTCTTGCTCATCTTCGAGCGGCCGTCGATCCCAAGCTTCTTGGCATCGCTATAGAGCTGCTCGCGAGTGCGGCCGCCGGGCCCTTTGCCTGACTGCTTGCCGCCGCGGCTGCTGGCGGAACGACCGCTGGTCGAGGCGCGGGAGGAAGTCTTCGACTCGCCCGCGCGGGCCTTTTCCTTGTTGACGGCACGGGCCGCGATCTCCTCGGCGCGTTTGTTGGAGCGACCCTGTTTCTTCTCGCTTTTTTTGATCTCTTTGTACTGGCGGTCTCGCTTGCTGCCTTTTTTCACTCCTCGAGGTGGCACTTGCTCTCCTTTCGGCGCCCGGCTCTCACCAGCCGGAGCAGAGTCGAGTACGTGCCCCTCCTTACCCCGGATAGCCGTGCTTAAAGCTCGTCGAGCGTGCGGCCACTGAGCACCGACTGCGGTCGTTCGGCGACCACATCCGAACCGGGGCGCGCATCCTCGTCGCGGCGCTTGATCAGCAGCCACTGGGGCTTCTCACCGGGGCGGGTGCGCTGCAGGGCGAATCCGCCGCGCAGCTTGTCCCCGTGGAGGACGAACACGGCGTGGCCACGCTCGAGCGCCTCCGGCCAGGCCACCCGGCCACCCTGCTCGTAGTGGCCGCGATCCCAGACGATTACGCGACCGTCGCCGATCGACCCCTCGAAGGCGTTGTGGTCGATCGCGTGGTCGGCGACCTCGACGGCGAGGCGTTTGACGGCCGGGTCCAGCGAGGGGCCCTTCGGAACTGCCCACGAACGCATCGCTCCGTCAACCTCCAGGCGCAGATCGAAATGATGAGCGGTGGCAGCATGCTCCTGGACGACGAAGGCGCCGGCGCTCACGCCGCGGATCGCGAACTGCTCGTGACCTTCGAACTTCGCCTGCTCGACCTCGACCCCGGTGACGCGTGCGGCGGGTGGACCGTCCTCCAAGAACGACACCAGCTCCTCGACCGCCCCCCCAGGCCCCTCGGCGTGGACGAGCAGGCAGCCCTCCTCCCCATTGCGCACCCAGCCCATCAGCCCCAGCCGACGTGCCAGCTGCAGGGTCGCGTCGCGATATCCGACGCCCTGCACGTCGCCACGCACGACTGCCCGCACGGCCGTCGTGCCTGCATCCACCCCTTGCTCGCTAGCGCTTGACGATGTTGTGAATCTCCATCAGCTCTGGCTCGCCGGGCTCGATTCCGACTTCGGAGAGAATCGGCATCAGCCGCTCGCCGAATGCGTCGAGCTGCTCCTGGGAGTCCCAGATCTCGCTGACACGAAGGTTGCCATCGGAACCGAAGCAGACGTGGTAGTCGAGCCCATCAGGCGGAAAGTCACCCGACTCCTCGAGCTTGCGGATGCTCTCGTCGTACTGAGCCGCAGTTAGGGACGCGGGGGCGAATCGGATTAGGACGCTCATTGAGTTACTCCTAGATCGGGGTCATGTCGACACTAGCCGAAGGCTGCCGGCACGGAATTAACCCGGCACCGCTTCTGCGTCGAGTGCGCGAGGAGCTAGGTTCCCAAGCACAGGCTCAGCCGGCGACCCAGGCCTTGGCCTCCTCCAGCCCGTCCAGATCGCGTACGATCACTTCCCCCGGGGTGAGCCAGGTGAACATCCGCATTGCTTTTGCCACCCACTCGACGTTGGTCACCAGGGCGAAGCGTTTCCAAGCGGCGTGATTACGGACCCAGGCGTTGAGGCCCGTCTTTGCGTCCTCGATCCAGGCGCCATGCTCCAGCCCCTCGAAGTCGGTGAGGACGAACAGGAGGCGCAGCTGACCCGACGCAACCCCTCCTCGAGCGCGGGCTCGAGGACATTCTGGTAGTCGTCTCGGCTGAGCTTGCCGGACGCATCGAGGCCGACCGTTCCCGCCGGCATTTCGTCGATTCGCTCAATCATCGCTAATCCTCCTGTCGATCCAGCTAGGCGGCGAAGCGCTGCTCGGCCCGGGCCCGCCGTTTGGCAGCCTCGACCTCGCGGTCCTTCGGCGGCACCGAAGTGACCAGCCGGTCAAGCAGTCTGGAGGAAACCTCGGCAACGGCCGCGACAGCCTCCTCGAAGGCTTCGGCATTTGCCTGCGAAGGCTTCGTGAAACCGCTGATCTTGCGCACGTACTGAAGCGCGGCAGCGTCGACCTCTTCCTCGCTGGCGGGTGGATCGAAGTTGTAGAGAGTTCTGATGTTTCTGCACATGCTCCGATGGTAGGCGAAGAGAGCCGGACGCTCGGATCGAGACTCGGAACTCACAGAGGAGTACGCAGACTTGGAGTGCCAATTTGGCGCCTCAAGTGACAAACGATCAGCGTCGACCCCTACCGGGGTGAGGCGCTACGCGGCAAGCTTGGCCGACTGACGGACAAAGGCTTCGCCGAGACTGTCAGTTGCCTCGGTGAGGGCCTTCTGCGTCCGGCGGATCTCAAGGCTGATCTCTTCTTGATGGACAGTTCTTTCCCTTAGCTCGGCCCCACCCGACGGAGCACTAGCCGCCAGATCGCTCAGCTCGCGCTGAAGCGCCTCCAGGCGTTGAGTCAAGCGCTCCGGTGCGCCAAGATCGAGTTCGTAAACGCCAGCCTTCGTAGTCGCCTTAACCACCGGGGACCGGGCGACCTGGCTCAGGAAAACTGCGTCAGGGCGTTTGCCGGCGACGTCGTATCCAGCATCGCGGAGCAGCTCGAGCCAGTTCCGGTAGTGGATTGGGGCGTCGCCGCGTCCAGACTCCATGAGCACACGGACGGCGGCCATGCGGATAGCGCTGCCGCCTAGCGCCTGGCCGCTGCTGGCAGGCACCGCAACAGGTCTCTCAAAGCCCTGTGGCCCGTGATCGCCGATCAGGCCCCGGAGCGAGTTAATCCGCTCGTCAAGTTCGTGCATTTGGCTTTCCAGTCCCCCTAGCTCCTCCCTAATGCCCTTGGCTCTAGCGGCGATCTTCTCTCGCTGACGGGCTAACCGATCGCGCTCAGTCTCTGCCGCGCGCCGGAATCGCGTTGATGTCGTGGGGGTCGTTGCCATGCGGGTTGCCATCGAATTCGTTGGTGAGCTGCGTGTCAACTTCGGTGCCTGTGGAGCACCCTGTGGATTCAGATTTACCTGTGGATACAGGCCATCCGAGACGCTGATTCAGAGCCAAGAACAACTCAGCTGTCTCAACTAAGGCTGTGGAAGACCTGTCATTTCCCCCCAAATTGCTTGTGGATTCCGCCTCAATACGGAGTTTGCGGGCTAGGCATGCGATCGATCCGTCCGCCATAGAGACGATCCTGATTCTGCTTCAACTCAAATTGAGTCAGAAAGGAACAGCCTTGAAATCCTCCCTGCAGACGATTCAAGCAACGAAAGCGCCCGCAACGCCGCTAGACCATCCGCTCCGAATGGATCCCAACGACGACTCGGGAACTCCAGTCGCGTTAGTCGAGCTTGCCCGCCGAGCCGGCCACCTCGAATTCCTGAACGAGGTAGACGCGGAGGACGTCCTCACCGAGTTCCCCATGGGCCCGATGCCCACCGAGCAGACCGGAGCATCCCGGTTTGTCCGCCTACGGAGTGGGGGCTACGCCCTGGTTCGATGAGCGAGAGCACAGACTCGCCCGGTGAGCCGACCAGGGGCATGGGCGAGGAGAGACATCCGATCTGTCAGACAACATGTTGCTATGCGCATTGCCCCAATCACCGATCGGCTGCTGGGCCAGCGGGATTTTTTGCTGGACCGTCTTGCCAATGCAATCGCAATTGAAGGGGGT
>DATHEA010000007.1:0-2331 GCA_035318745.1 Solirubrobacterales bacterium | reverse complement strand
CGATCGGCCCGGTCGATCGCCAAACTGCTTGGCCGCTCACCCTCGACGGTGAGCCGGGAAATGAGTCGCAATGGCGGCTATTCGCACGGTACGTCGGCAAGTCTCAAACGTGCCAACTCGGGTCATCCCGATCCGATGAATGTCTGATATCGGGCACCGAGTGGAAACCCCGCTCTGCTGGACAAACGGCTTCGTTTGTCCAGTGATTAGCGCTCCAAATTAGAGGCATGGCGCATGATCTTATTGCACCCCCCGCTCCGTCGGCTCAGCACGCTCGGGCTTCGACAAGCTCGTGATCGGCACCCAGTATCAAGGCGCAGGCCGCAGCCGATCGATCTTCAGCGTTGCGTCGCCCGGTCGATGTTGCGTTGCCGGCGGGATCTCCGGTCGACCTGAGCCGGGCGAAGGGGACCGCTGCGACCGGCACGCGCAGGCAAGACATTCCCGCCTAGTCTGCGTTTTCTTTGCTAGAGTTCACAGCGGGGGGACTGGCCGGCGGAGCGTCGCGGAATGGACGTCGCGCAGTGGCTTCAAGATCTCGGCCTTCCCGATTACGCGGCGCTGTTCCGCGAGCAGGCCATTGATGCCGACGTGCTGCCGTCGCTCACCGACGCCGACTTCGAGAAGCTTGGTCTGCCGCTCGGGCATCGAAAAAAGCTGCTAACGGCGATTGCCACCCTGAAGGCCTCGCCGTCGTCCACCGCCTCAATCCGGCGGCCCTCCCAAGCGGAACGCCGCCAGCTCACGCTGATGTTCGTCGACCTTGTCGGCTCGACGTCCCTTTCCGCGCGGCTCGATCCTGAGGACATGCGGGAGACGCTGACTGCCTACCAGAACGCAGTTGCGGGCGAGATCGCACGTTTCGACGGACACCTTGCCAAGTTCATGGGTGACGGCGTGCTGGCCTACTTCGGCTGGCCGCACGCGCACGAGGATGAGGCTGAGAGGGCGGTCACAGCCGGCCTCGCGATTGTCGAGGCTGTGGACCGTCTGCGGTCTCCAGATGGCCGCCCACTTGCCGCGCGAGTTGGGATCGCGACAGGCCTCGTCGTCGTAGGTGATCTGCTCGGCACTGGCGCGGCGCAGGAGGAAGCGGTCGTCGGCGACACCCCGAACCTCGCCGCCCGCCTGCAGGCCGTGGCCGGGAGCGGCGAAGTTGTCGTCGCTGAGCAAACACGGCGCCTGATCGGCGGGCTGTTCGAGGTCGAGGATCTCGGACCATGCGAGCTGCGGGGCTTCGGCGAACCGATCAACGCTTGGCGGATCGCCCGCACACGCGCAGCGGAGAGCCGCTTCGAGGCACTCCACACAGCGGGCCTGAGCCCGCTCGTTGCGCGGGAACAGGAACTGGGACTTCTCCTCGAGCGCTGGCACCTCGCCAAGAGCGGCGAGGGTCAGGCGATGTTTCTCGCCGGGGAGGCCGGGATCGGCAAGTCGCGACTGATCGAGGCGCTCCGACAGCGGATCGCCGACGAGCCGCACACTCGGATCTCTCAGCGTGCCTCGCCCTACCACGCCAATACCGTACTCTGGCCATTCATCGACCAGCTCGAGCGAGCGGCGGCGTTCGAACGTGACGACACGCCTCCGATGCGGCTCTCCAAGCTCGTGTCTTTGCTTGCCCAAGGGACCGACGATCTCACCGAAGCCGTCCCACTCATCGCCTCTCTCCTCGGCATACCGATGGACGGTCGATACCCGCCGCTCGACCTCTTGCCGCAGACCCAGAAGCGCAAGACACTGGAGGTGCTCCTCGCACAGCTCGAAGGCCTGGCCCAGCGACGGCCGGTTCTGTCAGAGCTTGAGGATGCGCACTGGTTCGATCCGACATCGATCGAGCTCCTCGGGCTGATCTTGCAGCGGGTCCAGCACCTTCCGGTGCTGGTAATCATCACGTTCCGGCCGGAGATGACGCCGCCCTGGCCGTCCTTCCCCCATGTAACGGCCTTGACGCTCAACCGCCTCGGGCGCCGCGCAGCGGTGGCTCTTATCGAGCAAACGACGGGTGGGGGCCGCCTTCCTCCGGCACTGGTGGACGAGATTGTCGCGAAGACCGAAGGCGTTCCGCTCTTCATCGAAGAACTCACCAAGACCGTGCTGGAGTCAGGCATGCTGCGCAATACGCCCGAGGGTCTCGCGCTGGTCGCATCGCATGGCGCGCTTGCCATTCCGGCGAGTCTGCAGGACTCTCTCATGGCCCGGCTCGATCATCTGGGTTCGGCGAAGGATCTGGTCCAGGTCGGCGCAGCCATCGGCCGTGAGTTCACCTACGAGCTCCTCGATGCAGTCGCTGCACGAGAACCGGCTGATCTCGACCAGGCGCTCGCCCGG
>DATHEA010000006.1:0-139618 GCA_035318745.1 Solirubrobacterales bacterium | reverse complement strand
GCCCGGGCCCGAGGTCAAGACCACCCCCACGCGACTCGCACCTTGGGGCGCGCCTGGATCAGAGTTCTCTGGCGCTGCTGGCAGGACGGGGTGCCCTATGACCCCGCCCTTCACGGCAACCTGCGGCGCCTCCAGACGGCGGGGGGTTGACACAGGACGTCTCACGTCACCACCACCAGCACAGCGGTGACGAGGACGTTCAGCGTCGCCAGCGGCAGCAGGACCTTCCAGCCGAGGCTCATCAGCTGGTCGTAGCGCAGCCGCGGCAGCGTCGCCCGCACCCAGATGAAGAGCAGCACCAGGCCCATCATCTTGGCCAGCATCCAGATCGGGTCGAGGAAGCCCGGGCCGGGCCCCATCCACCCTCCGAGGAAGATCGCTGCGGCGATCCCGGAGACGACGAGGATCTCCATGTATTCGACCAGGAGGAAGCTGCCGAAGCGCATGCCGCCGTACTCGGTCATGAAGCCCTGGACGAGTTCGGCGTCGGCCTCGGGCATGTCGAACGGCGTCCGGTTGGTCTCGGCGAAGCCGGCCAGCATGAAGATCAGGAAGCCGACGAACTGCGGCACGATGAACCACATTGCGCCCTGGGCGTGGACGATGTCGACCAGCGAGAGCGAGCCGCCCATGATGATCGCGCCGAGCAGCGCCAGCCCCATCGCCACCTCGTAAGAGATCAGCTGGGCGGCGCCGCGCATCGCACCGAGCAGGCTGTATTTGGAGCCCGAGGACCAGCCGCCCAGCAGCACGCCGTAGAAGGCGATCGAGCCGACGGCGAAGAAGTAGAGGATGCCGATCGGCACGTCGATCCCGTAGAGGCCGACGCCGTCCTGGACGTCGCCCCAAGGGATGATCGCGAGGGCGAGGACCCCGGAGAGGACCGGCAGCAGCGGCCCGAGCACGAACAGCGATTTGATCGCGTTGGCCGGCATGAAAGCCTCCTTGCTGAGCAGCTTGCCGACGTCGGCAAGTGGCTGCAGGATGCCGAAGGGGCCAACCCGGTTGGGCCCGTAGCGGTGCTGGAAGCGGCCGATCAGCTTGCGCTCGAGGACCGTCATCAGCGGCAAGATCCCGAAGATCACGGCGAAGATCACCAGCGACTTGACGACCATGATCCAGGTCGCTTCGACGAACTGGGTATCGGCCAGCGGGATCACGCCTCCGCCTTCTCGATCGTGACGGCGACCGGCGAGCCGTTCAGCAAGCCGTTGGCGTTGTCCTCGGCGGTGCCCTCGATCAGGAAGCAGACGCCTTGCTCGATCCGCTCCCTGATCTGCACGCGGGCGAGCACGCTGCTGCCGTTCTCGCCGACCTTGACCTCGTCGCCGTTGCTCAGGCCGAGGCGCTCGGCATCGGCAAGCGACAGCTCGACCCGCTGTCGCGGCTGCAAAAACTTCAGAGGTGGGTTCAACTCGGTGATCGGGCCCGCCCAGAGATCCCGGTACGTGCCCAGCATGAGGGCGTCGGGCGCAGGGTCCCCAGGCTCGCGTTCGCGAGGAGTTCCCGGGGACCCTGCACCCGACGCCCCTGGCAGCCTCGAAGCTGCATCGCGCTCCTGCCAGCGGACACCTCGACCACCGATCTCAGCGTCGTCGATGCCGTCGTAGAAGGGGACCGCCTCGGTGAGTGCGGCGAAAGCTGAAGGTTGGGAGGTGACGCCGGTGTCGTGGCCGAGAGCAAGGGACAGCTCGGCCAGAACGCCCCAGTTTGGACGGATGTCTCCGGGGTGGGAAGCGCTGGGGCGGACTCGTTGGAGGCGGCCGTCGGGGTGGGTGACCGTGCCGTCTTTCTCGGCGTGGGTCTCCAGCGGGAAGACAACGTCGGCCATTTTGGTCGTCGCGTTCTCGAAGCTGGAGAAGACGACGAGGTGGTCGGCGGCTGCAAGGGCTCGTTGCCAGGCGGCCGTGTCCGGGAAGTCGCGCAGCGGGTCCACGCCGAAGAGAAGGAGAGTCTTGAGCTCCCCGGACTCAAGCGCCTCCCGGATCTCTTCGGTGCTCTTCCCGACGAACGCTGCATTTGCCACGGATAGCGGGGTTAATGCAGCGTTCGTCTCCGTGACGCCTGGGCCGGCGTCTGGGAGGCAGCCCGCCTCGCGCAAGCCTCGGGCGTTGGTCAGGTCGGGGATTTCGAGCAGGCCCGAGCCCTCCTTGGCGGCTAGGTCGAGGGCGGCGGCTATGTCGAGCAGGGCGGTCGTGGCGCCTTCGCCCTCTCGGCATATGCGCTCGCCCCAGACGATCACTGCGCGTTCGGCGTCCTTCAGCACCTCAGCTACCGATGAAGCGGTGCCATGCTCGGTGTCTCCGCGCAGGCAGGCTGCCAGCTCGGAGAGGAAGGGGGTGGCACCGCCGGGCGCATAGCGGATGGCCGCCCCGGCACCGCCGTCGAGGGTCGTCGGGCGGTCGGTGGCGATCGCCAGCTTGGCGCCGTTGCGCCGCATCGCCTTGCGGATGCGCAGGTCGAGGATCGGCGAGCTGTGCAGTGGGTCGCTGCCGACGAGGAGGATCGCGTCGGCGTCGTCTATGTCACGGACCTTGGCCGAGAGCTCCGGCTGAGCGAGGCGCAGCAGGGTGTCGCGGCTGGGGCCGCGGGAGACGCGCGACTCGACGTGGGGCGAGCCGAGCGCCTCGCGCAGGATGCGCTGGACCAGGTAGCCCTCCTCGTTGGAGGCATCGCCGACGATCGCGGCGGTTGCATTGCCGCCGGCTTTCAGCGCGGCGGCGGCTTTGGCGAGCGCATCGTCCCAAGCTGCCCGCCCGCTGCGCAGACGCGGTGCACTCACCCGCTCCTCGGCGGCGAACATCTCGAAGCCGTAGCGGCCACGGTCGCAGAGCCAGCCGTCGTCGACGTCGGGGTTGTCGCGGGCGATCACCCTCTTCACCTGCTCGTCGCGGACGGTGAAGCTGACGTTGCACTGGCTCGGGCAAAGCGTGCAGACCGAGCCGGCCTGCTCGATGTCCCAGGGCCGGGCGCGGAAGCGGTAGGTGTAGCTGGTCAGCGCGCCGACCGGACAGAGGTCGGTGATGTTGCCGTGGAAGGGATCGACGTAGGGGCGGTCGTCGAAGGTGCCGACGAAGGTGCGGTCGCCGCGGTCCAGGAGCTGCAGCTGGGAATCCTCCGATACCTCCTGGCTGAAGCGCACGCAGCGGTAGCAGAGGATGCAGCGCTCGCGGTCGATTGCGACCAACGGCGAGAGCTCGACCGGCTTCTCGAAGTGCCGCTTCTGATCGGTGAAGCGGCTTTTGCCAGGACCCCAGCCCTGCGTGATGTCCTGCAACGGGCACTCGCCGCCTTTGTCGCAGACGGGACAGTCGAGCGGGTGGTTGACGAGCAGGAACTCGACCACGGCGCTCTGCGCGTGCTTGACCTGCTCGGTGCGGGTGTGGACGACCATGCCGTCGCGCGCGGGGGTCGAGCAGGAGGTCTGCAGCTTCGGGACCCCCTCGATCTCGACCAGGCACATACGGCAGGCGCCGACCGGGTCGCCGAGCTTGGGCTCGTAGCAGAAGACCGGGATCTCGACATCGCCCCGCTTCGCCGCGTCGTGCAGCATCTCGCCCTCGGTCGCGCCCACCTCGCGGCCATCGACGACGATCGTCACCTCGCGGCTCACGTCGCCACCCCCAGGGTCTCGGCTGGGCTCTGCACGACGGCGATCCGGCTGGCGTCGTCGAGCGACGGACCCGCCTCGGCCATCACCTGCTCGAACTCGTCGCGGAACTTCCTCACCATCGCGCTCACCGGCATCGCCATCGAGTCGCCGAGCACACAGAGGCAGTGGCCCATGATGTTGTCCTGGACCGAGCTGATGATGTCGAGGTCCATCGGCGTCGCCTCGCCGCACACGACCCGTTCGAGCATCTTCACCGTCCAGTTGGTGCCCTCGCGGCAGGGCGTGCACTTGCCGCAGGACTCGTGGTGGTAGAAGCGCGCCGTGCGCAGCGCCATGTGTGGGATCGAAACCGTGTCGTCGGCGACGATGATCGAGCCCGAACCGAGCATCGAGCCCGCCTCGGCCATCGCCTCAAAGGAGTAGGGGAGGTCCATCCCTTCCTCCGCGGTGAGGACCGGGGCGGAGGAGCCACCCGGGTAAAACGCCTTGATCTCACGCCCCTCGAGCGGGCCGCCGCCGAGGTCGTAGATCAGCTCCCGGGTGGGTATGCCCAGCTCGACCTCGTAGTTGCCGGGACGCCGCACGCCGCCGGAGATCGAGACGACCTTGGTGCCCGGCGACTGCTCGGTGCCGAAACCCTTGAACCACTCGGCACCGTGGGCGACGATCCGCGGCACGTTGGAGAGGGTCTCGACGTTGTTGATCAGGGTCGGCCCGCCGTAGAGACCCTGCACCGCCGGGAACGGCGGCTTCAGCCGCGGGTTGCCGCGCTTGCCCTCGAGCGCGTCGAGCAGTGCCGTCTCCTCGCCGCAGATGTAGGCGCCGGCGCCGCGGTGGACGATCAGCTCGAGATCGCGCCGGCTGCCGAGGATGTTCTCGCCCAGGTAGCCGGCCTCATACGCTTCGGCTACTGCTGCGTCGAGGATGTCTGCCTGCAAGTCGTACTCGCCGCGGACGAAGATGAAGGCGTGGCCGGCGCCGGCGGCGATCGCGGCGATCGCGATCCCCTCGATCAGCTGGTGCGGATTGCGCTGCATCAGCTCGCGGTCCTTGAACGCCCCCGGCTCGGACTCGTCTGCGTTGCAGCAGAGGTACTTGGCCATCTCGCCGCGCGGCAGGAAGGAGGCCTTTTTGCCCATCGAGAAGCCGGCGCCGCCGCGCCCGCGCAGGCCGGAGTCTTCGAGCTCCTTGAGGATCTCGTTGGCCTCCATCTCGCGGTAGGCTTTCTCCAGCGTCGTGTAGCCGCCGTAGCCCTTGTATCCGTCGATCGTGCGCAGCGCCGGGTCCTCGGCGTGCTCGAGCAGGACTCGTGTCTCAGGCACCGGCGTCACCTGCCAGCGGCCGCTTCTCCAGCGCCTTGTCGGGCAGCACGTCCTCGCCGGAGAGGAGCTGGTCGATCGCCGTCTTTGCCTCTGCCGTCTCCAGCGGCCCGAAGTAGCGCTCGTCGATCGAGGCCATCGGGGCGATGTCGCAGGCGCCGAGGCACTCGAAGCCGGTGACGAAGATGTCCTCGTCGCCCTCGGCGGCGGCGCGGAAGGCCTCGAGCAGCTCGTCGCCGCCGCGCATCCAGCAGCTGATGTTGGTGCAGACGGCGACTTTGTGGCTACCGACCGGCTCCGTGTGGAGCAGGTCGTAGAAGCTCGCCACCGACTCAAGGTAGGCGGGCGTCACCCGCATCACCGCGGCGGCCTGACGGATTCCCTCCGGGGTGCACCAGCCATACAACCGCTGCACAGCCCAGAGCGCCGGGATCGAGACCGAGTGTCGGTCGGGATACCGACCCATCAAGGTCGCGATCTGCTCGCGCAGCTCCGGCGGGCAGTCGACTTCGTGCAGCTCCGGCACGGCCTCCGGGGTGCGGTCGGGGACACGCCCCTCGCTGACTGCGCGGTCTACCGGGAGGTCACTCATCGATCGACGCCGCCCAGGATCGGGTCGAGCATGCCGAGGCTGGCGATCATGTCGGCGACGTAGCTGCCCACCGACATGTCCTTGAAGGCCTGCAGGTTGACGAAGGAGGGGTCGCGGAAGTGGACCCGGGCCGGCTTGGCGGAGCCGTCGGCGAGAACGAAGCAGCCGAGCTCGCCGCGCGGCCCCTCGATCGAGTAGTAGACCTCGCCGGCCTGCACCCGGTAGCCCTCGGTGACCAGCTTGAAGTGGTGGATCAGCGACTCCATCGAGGTCGAGAGCTCCGAGCGCGGCGGCAGCACGTACTTGCGGTCGTCGGCGATGAACGGCCCTTCCGGCAGCCCGTCGAGCGCCTGCTCCATGATCCGCACCGACTCGACCATCTCCGCGACCCGCACCCGGTAGCGGTCGTAGTTGTCGCCGACCGTGCCGATCGGGACCTTGAAGTCCATCTCGGGGTAGGCGAGGTAGTCGAAGGCCTTGCGCAGGTCCCAGGGCTCGCCTGCGGCGCGCAGCAGCGGCCCGGTCACGCCCAGCTCGAGCAGTCGCTCGCGCGGGACGATCCCGGTCCCCTTGGCTCGCGAGAGGAAGACCTCGTTGCGGTCGAGCAGCGCCTGGTACTGCTCGACGCGGATCGGCATGTCGGTCAGGAAGCTGCGCAGCTTCGCCTCGAAGCCACGCGGGATGTCCTCGATCACGCCGCCGACCTGGAAGTAGCGGGTGTGCATCCGCTGCCCGGTCGCCATCTCGAACAGGTCGAGGATGCGCTCGCGCTCGCGGAAGCAGTACCAGAGCATCGAGATCGCGCCGAGGTCGAGCGCCGTCGTCCCCAGCCAGACCAGGTGGGAGTGGATCCGGTTGAGCTCGAGGAAGATCGTCCGCAGGTACTTGGCGCGGGGCGGGATCTCGAGATCGACCAGGCGCTCGACCGCACCGCAGAAGGCCTCCATCTGGAAGAAGTAGGAGACGTAGTCCATCCGCTCGACGAAGGGGATGACCTTCCAGTAGCTCTTGTCCTCGCAGGACTTTTCGATCCCGGTGTGGACATAGCCGATCACCGGCCGCAGATCCCTGACCACCTCCCCTTCCAAATCCACGACGAGCCTCAACACGCCGTGGGTAGCGGGGTGGTGAGGACCGATATTGATCGTCATGACCTCGGTGTCGAGGTCACCCGCACCGTTCGCCTGAGCGATCTCAGCCATAGGTACGCTCGTTGTAGGTGAAAGTCACCGGCTCCCCGCCAATCGGGAAGTCCCGCCGCTGTGGCCATCCCACGTAATCCTCCGGAAGCAAAATCCGCGTCATGTCCGGGTGCCCTTTAAAGACGATCCCGAAGAAGTCGAAGACCTCACGCTCCTGGAACTCCGCCGTGGGGAAGAGCTCTACGCACGAATCGATCTCAGGAAGTTGCTCTTCACCCGTGACAGGACCCGCGGCCGAAGGCTCCCGAAGCATCGCTTTAACGCGCAACCGCTCCACCCGATCGCGATTCAGCAGCTCGTAGTGAACGGCGAAACGTGGCTCCGCGGGCAGGTAATCCGCGGCGTGCAGGCTGGAGAGGAAGCGGTAGCCCTGGCCCGGCGCGTCGCGCAGCCAGGCGAGCACGGCGAGGATCTGTGCCGGATCGACGACCAGCGCCGGCTGGTCGCGGTCGAAGCTCGTAGCGAGCACCGCCCCGGGGTGGTCCTGCTCGATCTCCCCCCGGATCAGCTCGAGTCCGGGGGCGTCAGGCACGGATCAGCCCCCGTGCCTCCTCATACGCCTCCGCCGCTTCCGGGCTCGGTTCGCTGCGCGGGCCTCCGCGCGCCCACTCCTCGGTACCGGCGGCGTTGTAGCGCTGGCGCCAGCCCTGGTCGGGGTGGCCCATGATCTTGCGCTGCAGTTTGGTGAAGCCGTAGAGCACCGCCTCCGGCCGCGGCGGGCAGCCGGGGATGTGGAGGTCGATCGGCATGAACTTGTCGGCGCCCTGGACGACGGCGTAGTTGGAGAACATGCCGCCGCTGGATGAGCAGGCGCCCATCGAGATCGCCCATTTCGGCTCCAGCATCTGGTCGTAGAGGCGGCGGACGACCGGCGCCATCTTGATCGAGACCCGGCCCGAGAGGATGATCATGTCGGCCTGGCGCGGCGAGGCTCGCAGCGCCTCGGCGCCGAAGCGGGCGAGGTCGTAGCGGGCGGTGACCAGCGAGATCGGTGCCTCGATCGCGCAGCAGGCGAGGCCGAAGGTCAGCGGGAAGCAGGAGTTCGCCCGTGCCCAGCCGAGCAGCTTCTCGAAGTTGGTCATCACGACTTTTTCCTCGACGTAGCGCTCCAGCTCGTCTCCCTCGAGGTCGCCGCGCAGCATCTCGCGGGCGCGCAGCTGGCGATCCCGCATCGTCTGTCGCTCTACCTCCAATCGAGCGCACCCTTTCGCCACACGTAGACGAAGGCGACCAGCAGCAGAGCGACGAAGGTGACCAGCTCACCGAGGACGAAGAGGCTGTCGGCACCCTTGAAGATGACGCCGATCGGGTAGAGGAAGACCACCTCGATGTCGAAGAGGATGAAGAGCATCGCGATCAGGTAGAAGCTGACGCCGAAGCGCATCCCACCCGAGGGCTCGACCGGGATGCCCGACTCATAGGGCTCGGCTTGGCGACGGCTCGCCGCGGTCGCCTTCTGCGGCCGCTTGGGGCCGATCAGGTGGTTGAGCATCACGAAGGCGCTGCCGACGCCGAGGCCGAGCAGGGCGAAGACCAGGATCGGGAGATAGGACTTGAGCATTGGGTAGGGGTGGGGAGGTGCGGCGGCCGCCCCGGCGGGCATCTCGTGCCGCGCCGTCGTCGCCTGCAACCGCTGTTATACACCCACCTTGTGACAACTTGCTACATAGTGATTTTCCGCATCAGCAAGCGGAATCCCGACCCTTTCGGGCGGATTTAGGCGATGCCGGAGGTTCACCTCGTCGTCGGCTGTGCGCTAATTGCGCTCAACCTCGCAGCCTTCGCCGTCGGCGGCGTCGCATGGCAGCGTTCCCGCCCGTCGATCCCCTTCTGGTACCTGCTGCGGGCGGCTCAGGTGTCGGTCTTCATCCAGGCGATGCTCGGTGGCCTGCTCGTCCTCACCAACCACAAACCCGACGACAATCTGCACTACCTCTACGGGATCCTGCCCCTCGTCGTCTCCTTCCTCGCCGAGGGCGCCCGCGCCGGCGCCGCTCAGCGCGAGCTGGGCGAGATCGACTTCGAATCGCTCCCCACCGACCATCAGCAGTCCCTGGCCCTGGCGATAGTCCGCCGCGAGATGGGCATCATGGCGGTCAGCTGCGGCGTGATCCTCTTTCTAGCCCTGAGGGCCGCCGGCACCAGCGGCGCGTTCTAGCCCTTGGAGATGCGGAAGGCCGGGTGGTCGGGGGCGATGCGGCGCAGCTCGTCTTCCGTTGAGTCGGCGCCAACACCATCGAAAAAGGCGCCGACCTCCCATTTCCACTTCCTCAGGTAGGCACGCAGGAGCGCCGGCTTCTCCTCTTCGCCCACCTCGGTCGCACTGAACTCCTCGGTGTGGTGGCCGAGCACCAGCCGGCCCCCACCGCTTACCCGCATGTTTCGCACCCACTGGGTGTGGCCTCGCGGTGCCATCAGGTATCGATTGCCCTCGAAGGTCAGGAGGTTGACCGGCGTCCGCCGCCACTCGCCGCTCTTGCGCCCTCTGACTTCGAGCACCCGCGATCCGGCGACGCTGATGCCGAGCCTGGTCAGCACGGCGACGAAGCGATTGAAGACGTTCCTGGTGAACCAGCCAGGCTCCTGGAAGCGAGCGTCCATCGATCTCAGTGTTGCAGGGGCAACCTGGCGATCATGGTCGCTCAGGTCAACGGCCGGTACTCGCCGTCGTGGAAGACGAGCGGATCGCCCTCGCTCGTCTCCAGCCCAGTCACCTCGCCGGTGACGATCACGTGGTCGCCGCCGGCGATCACGTCGCGCAGGTCGCAGGCGACGAAGGCGAGGGCGTCGTCGATCGCCGGGATGCCGTCGCGCTCGGTCCAGTCGACGCCATCCCACTTGTCCGCCACCGGGGCCTTGGTGGCGAAGGCGCGGGCGATCGGCTCCTGGCCGGCGTGCAGGACGCTGATCCCGAAGCGATTGGCCGCTTGCACGGCCAGCAGCGTGCGTGAGCCGCGGTCGAGGCAGGCCAGCATCAGCATCGGCTCGATCGAGAGCGAGCAGACCGCGTTGGCCGTGGCGCCGGCCGGACCCTCGGGCCCGGAGGCCGCCACGACGGTCACTCCAGTGGGCAGCGTTCCCATCGCTGCACGGAAGCTGGCGGGGTCGGGCGGACTCACGGCTGCACGGGACAATATGATGCGCGCCGCGTGCGACCTGTACTAGCAATCGCTCTGGCCGTCGTGGCCGCGCTCGCCCTCGCCGCCTGCGGCTTCGGCGAAGAGGGCATCTCGGTCTCCAAGAACGACCCCGACTACAACGGGGCCGTGCTCTTCGCCACCCATTGCAGCGGCTGTCACACGCTGAGCGCCGCGGGCACGCAGGGAACCGGGAATCGCAGCGTGCGTACGCAGGGGCCGAACCTCGACCAGCGAACCGAGAGCTACGACGATGCCCTCTTCGCGATCCAGAACGGCGGCTTCTCCGGCGCGATCATGCCCCAGAACATCGTGGTCGGCTCCGACGCGGAAGCGCTGGCCCGCTTCGTCGCCAAGTACGCGGGCGACGAAGCCGAAGAATCGCCGCGCCCCGGCCAGACCTCTCCCTAGCGAGGTCTTCGATGCTTGACCTGAAGCTGATCCGCTCCGATCCCGAGCGGGTCAAGCGGGCGCTCGCCCGCCGCGGCGCCGCCGAGGAAGTCGACGCACTGCTGGCGTTGGATGCGCGGCGGCGCGAGCTGCTGCCCGAGATCGAGGGCGCCCAGGCCGAGCGCAAGACGCTCTCCAAGCAGATCGGCGAGGCGAAGCAGCGCGGTGAGGACGCAGCGGAGCAGATGAAGGTCGTGCAGGGATTGAAGGAGCGGATCGAGGCAGGCAAAGCCGAGCTGGAGGAAGTCGTGGCGGAACTGGACCGGGTTGCCGCCTCACTGCCCAACCTTCCCGATCCGGACGCCCCCGACGGGATGACCGAGGAGGACGCGGTCGTCCTGCGTGAGGTGGGGGAGCGACCCAGTTTCGACTTCGAGCCGCGCGACCATCTCGAGATCGGCACCGAGCTGGGCCTGATCGACATGGAGTCGGCTGCGCGACTCTCGGGTTCGCGCTTCGCCTACCTGAAGGGCGACCTGGTCCTGCTCGAGCTGGCGCTGGTCCGATTCGCGATCGATCTGGTTCGCGCCGAGGGCCACGAGCCGGTTGTGCCGCCGGTGCTGGTCCGCGAGGAGGCCCTCTACGGAACCGGCTTCCTGCCCGGCGACCGCGACCAGATCTACGAAGTGCCGAAGGACGAGCTCTTCCTGGTTGGTACCTCCGAGGTCGCCCTGGCCGGATTGCATGCCGACGAGATCCTCGACGCCGAGCGGCTGCCGCTTCGCTACGCGGGCTTCTCACCCTGCTTCCGCCGCGAGGCCGGCGCCGCCGGCCGCGACACGCGCGGCATCTTCCGCGTCCACCAGTTCGACAAGGTCGAGATGTTCTCGTTCGTCGAGCCTTCGGAGTCGGCCGCCGAGCACGAGCGGCTGCTGGCGATCGAGGAGCGCATCCTGGGCGAGCTGGAGATCCCCTACCGGGTCGTCAACGTCGCCGCTGGCGATCTCGGCGCCCCGGCTGCGAAGAAGTACGACTGCGAGGCCTGGATCCCAAGTCAGGAGCGCTACCGCGAGCTGACCTCCTGCTCGAATACCACCGATTACCAGGCACGTCGCCTCAATTGTCGGTACCGGTCTGCCGATAACGAAGCGATCCAGGCAGTGCACACCCTCAACGGGACGGCAGTCGCCGTAGGAAGAACGATGATCGCGCTGATAGAGAACCGTCAGGACCGGGAAGGCGGATTCACGCTACCTAATAGTCTGCATGCGTATGGCTGCCCTGAGAGGATCGCACCAGCATGAGCGCCTCCGTTCGCGACGCTAAGCGCGTCGTCCTCTGCGACGACCACGAGATCGTCCGCGATGCGATCAAATCGCGGATGGCCAACTCCAACGCGCTGCAGATCGTCGGCGAGGCGTCGAACGGCCGCGATGTCGTCGACGTGGTCAAAGAACTCGAACCTGACGTCTTGATCATCGACGTCGAGCTGCCCAAACGCGACGGGATCGAGGCGACCAAGGAGGTGCTCAAGGTCCGGCCGCGGACCAAAGTGATCATCTTCACCGCGCACGCCCAGCCGGACCTCTTGGCGCTGGCCCTTAGAGCCGGCGCATCTGGCTACGTGCTCAAGTCGGCGCCGGCCGAGGACATCGCCCGCGCGGTCAAAGCGGTTACCGGTGGCGGCACGTTCCTCGGCGGCGACTTCGCCGGCGGCAAGCCATCGGAGGTGGAGAAACTGCTCGACCTCTCGCCCCGCGAGCGTCAGATCCTCGAGTTGCTCGCCGAGGGGCTGCGGGTGAAAGAGATCGCCGAGCGCCTCGGCCTCAGCCCGGCGACCGTGCACACCCACGTGCGCAACGCGATCGCCAAGCTGGAGGTTGATACTCGCACCGAGGCGGTCGCCCTAGCCGTGCGTTTCAGTTACCTCGGTGCGGGCGGCGGCGTCAAATAGATCAGGCGCCGTCCTCCTCCGCTTCGCGTCCGGGGCGGCTGACTAGGCCTTGTCGAGTTCCAGCGCGCGGCCGTTGATGCAGTAACGCTGGCCGTTCGGTCCCGGTCCGTCGTCGAAGACGTGTCCGAGGTGGGCGTCGCAGTGCTTGCAGACGACCTCGGTGCGGCGCATCAGCAGGCTGTTGTCCGGGTGCAACTCGACGTGCTCGAGGTTGGCCGGCTCGGTGAAGCTGGGCCAGCCCGTGCCCGAGTCGAACTTGGTGTCGGAGGAGAACAGCTCGGTGCCGCAGCAGACGCAGCGGTACATCCCCTCACTCTTCTCGTCGACGTACGGTCCGGTGAAGGCGTGCTCGGTGCCGGCCTTGCGGGTCACCTCGTACTGCTCCGGCGTCAGTTGCTCGCGCCACTCCTCGTCTGACTTCTTGATTTTCTCCATAGGTCAAGGGTAGAGGGCGGCGGGGGTCGTCTCGACAGGTGCCTATGTTCGCTTCGCTCACGATGTTGCTGCCGCTTCGCGGCAAGGATCACTCTGCGGAGCCGCTTCGCGAGGCACTGTCGAGACGACCCCCGCCGCCCCATACGATGCGCCGCTGTGGAAGAAGAAGCGTTCTACTCGGTAGCTGATGAGGGGTTCGTCGCCACGGAGCTGACGCGGGGTCCTTGGGATCCTGGGGCTCAGCATGCCGGGCCTCCTTCGGCGCTGCTGGGGCGGGAGATTGAGCGGGTTGGTGGGGACGATGGGTTTCAGGTCGCTCGGGTCACTTTTGAGATCCTGAGGCCGGTGCCTATCGGGCCGGTTCGGGTCGAGGCTGAGGTGGTGCGGCCGGGTCGGAGTGTGCAGATGGTCGAGGCGACTCTTTCCGGTGAAGGAGGGGAGCTGATGAAGGCTCGGGCCTGGCGGATCCGGAGCGGTGAGATCGAGATTCCGGACGATGTCGCCCCTGCGCCCGCCCCGCCGCCTGGTCCTGAGACCGGAGGCAAGCCCGAGTTCTTCGAGACCGCGCAGGCGGTCGGTTACCACACGGCGATGGAATGGCGAGCGGTTAGTGGCGGGTTCCGGGAGCCGGGGCCGGCCACGGTCTGGATGCGGATGGGATGCCGGCTCGTCGCCGGGGAGGAGCCGACCCCGCTGCAGCGGACCCTGGTCGCCGCCGACGTCGGCAACGGGATCAGTGCGGTGCTCGACTGGCGTCGCTACCTCTTCATCAACGTCGACCTCAGCGTCCACCTCGAGCGGATGCCGGCGGGCGAGTGGGTCTGTGTAGACGCCGTCACCCTCCCGCAGCCGAGTGGGATCGGCACCGCCGAGTCGGTCCTCTCCGACGAGCGTGGCCGCATCGGCCGGGCCGCCCAAGCCCTCCTGATCGCCGAACGCCCCTGAGCCCGAGCAGACGTGCCGGTGGATAGAGGTCCATATGGACCTCTATCCACCGGCACGTGCTCCGACGAGCAGGGCGCGGCCGCGGTTGGAGATCGCCAGGACGGTGGTCGCTGAGGAGACGAGGGCGATGGCGGCGGCGAAGAGGAAGGCGCCCTCGTAGCCGGTGAGGGCGGCGGCTATGCCGGCAAGGGGCGCACCGAAGCCGATGCCGGCGTCGAAGAAGGCGGTGAAGGTGCCGAGCGCGGCGCCGCGCCTGGTCTCCGCGACGCGGTCGACGACGATCAGCGAGAGCGAGGGATAGAGCAGGGAGAAGGCCGCCCCCATCGCCATCGCGCCGACGATCGCGACGGCGAGGCTGTGGGCGACGCCCATCGTCACCAGCCCGATGGCCTCGACGACCGCGGCAACCGCCGCCACCCGGGCCGGGCCTATGCGGTCGGGAAGATCGCCGCCGACCAGGCGGGTGAGGACGACCATCGTCGCGAACACGCCGAAGACAACCGCCCCGTGGCCGACGCCCCGCTGGTCGAGGTGGAGCACGACGAAGGAGGCGACGGTCGCATAGCCGAGCGAGCCGAGGGCCAGCGCGGTCCCCGGCCGCACCGCCTCGGGGGCGATCAGCGGCTGGTGCTCGTCCTCGGCGGGCTTGGGATGGAACGGGTCCGGCAGTCGCAGCGCAATCAGCGCTCCGACCAGCGGCGCGGCTCCGGCGAAGAGCCAGACCGCGGTGTAGCCGGAGGCGTGGAGAAGCAGCTCGCCCACCAAGGGTCCGATGCTGAGCCCGGACCAGACCGCCAGGCCGTAGAGGCCGATCACCCGGCCGCGGCGCTCAGGTGGGGCTATGTCGACGATCCAGGCCGAGCCCGCGGTGAAGACCGTACCCTCGCCGGCGCCGAGGATCAGGCGGGCGCCGATCAGGCCGACGATCCCGAGCGGCAGCAGGTAGAGGAAGCCGGCGACGGCGACGAGGATCGAGCCGAGCAGCACCGCCGGCTTGCGGCCGCGACGGTCGGCGAGGCGGCCTGCGAGCGGGCGCAGGAGGAGGCCGGTGATCGCGTATGAGCCGATCACCACCCCCACCGCGATGTTGCCGCCGTCAAGCGGACCGTGGACGTAGCGAGGCAGGACGGGAAGCACGGCACCCACCGCGACCAGTCCGGAGAAGGTGACCGCGAAGACGCCGGCGAACGCGGCGCCCGGTCTCGTGACGGTTGACGACGTCGCCACTGTTGCGCTCACGGCAGGGCCAGTGCGGCCAGATCCTCGACCACGTGATCCGGCGCCGGGTCGGCGTCCGCGGCTTCCTCGGGCGAAGTCGCGCCGCTCAGCACCAGCACGGTCTCCAGACCGGCCCGCCGCCCCCCCTCGATGTCGGAGGAGACACGGTCTCCGACCATCGCCACCTGCTCGGCGGCAGCGATCCGCCCGCGGGCCATCTCGAACAGGTGGGGCTCGGGCTTGCCGCCGATCTCCGCCGTTGCACCGCTCGCGGTCTCGACCGCGGCGAGGACAGCACCCGTCCCGGGCCAGGCCCCGCCGGGCATCGGCAGGGTCGGGTCGTGGCTGGTCGCGAACAGCGCCGCGCCACGCTGCAGGGCCAGCGTCGCCGTCAGCAGCTCCTCGTAGTCGAAGCCGCGATGACCGGAGACGAGGACGACGTCCGCTTCGCGGCCGGCCTCGTCCTCGAGCAGCTTCAGGCCGGCGGCAGCGACCGTCTCGTGGAAGGCCGGAGCGCCGATCACGAATGCCGCAGCGCCCGGCTCGGCGCTCTCAGTCGCTAGAGCCGCGGTCGCTTCCCCCGCGGTGACGACGCGATCGTCGGCCACGGAAATCCCAGCTTCCCGCAACCGTTCTCCGTATGCGGACGCTGGCTTGCCCGGGTTGTTGGTGACGAAGACGATCTCCTTGCCGCTGTCGAGGAGCGACCGCAGCGCCTCGGCCGACCCCGGCACCATCTCGCGCCCGATCCAGACGACCCCGTCAAGGTCGATCAGGAATCCGTCGAATTCGTCCGGCAGCGCCATCTCGAGCGCAGGCTATTAGGTGGCGGAATCGATCCAGCCCGTCCAATCATTCATCTCGATCGGTGCGAGCTATGAGCCAGAACGGGGCAGGTGGTGACCGCCACGGACATTTTCCCATCGCTGCGGCAAGGGCGAGGGCGCGCGGTGGACGTTTCAATCTCTTGCCTGTCCTCGCCGGCCGAGGAGTAGCCTCGGCCTAACCGTGACGCAAGAGGCGCTTGACGGCGCCCATCAGCTCCCTGGTCCGCTCGGGCTGCTCGGCCTTCGCCGCTCCGACTACGCAGTGGGCGGCGTGGTCTGAGAGCAGCTCCAGAGCGACCTTGTCGAGGGCTGCTTGGATCGCGGTGACCTGGGTGACGACGTCGATGCAGTAGCGATCCTTCTCGACCATCCGCTCGACGCCGCGCACCTGGCCCTCGATCCGACGCAAGCGCTTGAGCACCGCCTCCTTGTCCTCGCTGTAGCCGCGGGTCCCCGGCGCGACGCTCACGAAAGCCCCTCGACGATCAGTACGACCGTGCCGAAGATTCCCATCACGGCGGCGATGTAGGCGACCACCCGCACCGGCGGCCCGCCGTGGATCCCGGTCTCGTGGACGGCGGCGTGTCCCTTGCCGCGGGCGATCAGCCAACGGTTGACCGGGACGGCGAAGGCACCCGCGACGACCAAGGAGAAGCTCAGGCTTCCCCAGAAGAGCAACGAGCTGAGCCCCGCCACTATCGCGCCGGGGATGGCGAGGACGATGGCGTTGTCGACGACCTCCATGGTCGCGATGCTGAGCGTGTCTGAGGCGAGCGCGATCGGGATGACCGCCGAGAGGACCAGGCCGGCTCGCAGCAGGGGCAGGCTGGTCAGGCTGTATCCGAAGAGGAAGGCGAGAGCGACGGAGAGGGCGACAGTCCCCCCGTTGGAGAAGCCGGCCGCGGTGCCGATCGCCATCCCGGCGACCTCGCCGATCGCGCAACCGGTCAGGCAGTGGAGCGTGGCGTTGATCGCGACCATCGTCAACGCCGCCCCCTCGGCGGGCATCGCGTGATGTTCGTGTTGATGGGCGTGGGCGCCAGCGTCCATGCGACCTCCTCGGTAGCCATGGAAAGGAGATCTTCGAGGCTAGCAGATACCCCCTGGGGGTATTAAACCAAGCCCACGCGTACGGCGCCGGCCAGCTCGTGCATTGCGGCGTTGGAGGCAGGGCTGATCGCGGTCATGTTGGCGAACCCGTGAATCAGCTCCGGGTGGCGGCGCAGGGCGACCCGGACGCCGGCCTCTCGCATCCGGGTTGCGTAGGCCTCGCCCTCGTCGCGCAGCGGGTCGAAGCCGGCTGTCGCGACGTAGGCGGGGGCCAGACCGGCGAGGTCTGCGCCGCGCAGCACCGAGACGCGTGGGTCGCTCCGGTCTACGGCCACTGGCAGGTAGTGGTGCTCGAACCAATCCATGTCCGCCCGTGTCAGCAGGAAGCCCTCGGCGAACGTGTCGCGCGACTGCTGGCCGCCGACCGCATCGGTGACCGGGTAGAGCAGTGCCTGCATCGCCGGCTTCGGACCGTTCTCGTTCCGGCAGTACAGGCTGACCGCGGCCGCGAGGTTGCCGCCGGCGCTGTCGCCTGCGACGGCGATCCGGGACGGGTCGACGCCCAGCCGCGAGTTGTCGTTCGCCGCCCAGTGGAAGGCGGCACAGGCATCCACGAACGCCGCTGGAAAGGGATGCTCGGGAGCCAGCCGATAGCCGACCGAGAGCACGGTGGCGGGGACGTTGGTGGCGAGGAAGCGGCAGACGCTGTCGCAGGTGTCGAGGTCGCCGATCGTCCAGCCCCCGCCATGGAAGTAGACGATCAGCGGCCGGTTCTCGAGGCCGATGCCAGGCGGTTCGTAGAAACGCGCCGGGATCATCCCCTCGGGCCCCGGTATGGCCAGGCCACTGACCGCCGGCAACGAACGCTTTGGCCCGGCCGCCGCGGCAGCATTCGCGCGCAGTCTGGCGCGCGCGCTCTCTGGGGAGAGCTTGCCCGCGGACGATGCTGACTCGTCACGGGCCAGGGTCGCCAGCCTCACCAGCGCCTGCATCTCCGCCGCAAGTAACTGCCCGTCGATCCGTGCCGGCGCACCGAAGATCGCCCGATTCAGTCCGTCCGGCAGCCCGCAGACGACCCGCAGGAATCTGTGCTCGATGCGCGGCGGCAGCCGGGGAGGTGCCAAGACGGGGCGGCAGACTATGCGAATTGTCGCCGTCGAGGGAATGTCGAGCTTTGGTTAAGGCAGGACGGATCTCACACGACGGTTACATCGTCAGGTGTAGCGTCGCTACCAGAGGCTTTGATGGAGGCAGCAACGACAACGGCTCCGCAGGCTGTCACCCGGCCGGCGCAGCGACGCCTCCCACCCGGTCCACCGCTACCGCGCCTGGTCCAGACGGCAATCTGGTCGCGGCAGGCCCGGCGGATGTTGTTCTCCTGCCAGGACCGCTACGGCGACATCTTCAGGCTGAAGATCGCCTACGAGGGAACCTGGGTGATGCTGGCCGACCCCGATGCGGTCAAGCAGGTCTTCACCGGTGACCCGCGCGTCTTTCACGCCGGCGAGGGGAACCAGATCCTTGCTCCGGTCCTCGGCCGGAACTCGATCCTCGTTCTCGACGAGAAGCCTCACATCGGCCAGCGCCGCTTGCTGCTGCCACCCTTCCACGGCGAGCGCATGCAGGCCTACGGCGAGACGATGGCCGAGATCGCGACCGCCGAGATCGCGACCTGGCCCACCGGCACCCCGTACGAGCTGCGGCCGCGGATGCAGGCGATCACCCTCGACATCATCCTGCGCACCGTCTTCGGCGTTAGGGAGAGCGAGAGGATGGCCGAGCTGCGCGATGCCCTGCGCGACTTCCTCGACCTCTCCACCGACCCACGCCTTCTCGTGCCTCTCCTCATCGTCGGCCCCGGGCGGGTCCGGCAGTTGGGCCCCTTCCGGCGGCGGATCGAGCGGGTCGACCGCCTCATCCATCGCGAGATCGCCGAGCGCCGCCGCGCCGGCGACCTCGAGCAGCGCGACGACATCCTCTCGCTGCTCGTCGGCGCCCGCCACGAGGACGGCAGCCCGATGGGCGACGAGGAGATGCGCGACGAGCTCCTCACCCTGCTCGTCGCCGGACACGAGACGACTGCGACCTCGCTGGCCTGGGCGGTCGAGCGCCTCAGCCGTCACCCGGAGAAGCTCGACCGCCTGCGCGGCGAGGTCGAGGCCGGGTCTGAGGACTACCTGACCGCGACGATCCAGGAGACGCTGCGCCTGCGCCCGGTGATCTCGATCGTCGTCCGCCGCCTCACCGAGCCGGTCGAGATCGGTGGCTACGAGCTGCCCGCCGGCGTCTCGGTCACCCCGTCCGTCTACCTCGTCCACCGCAATCCCGAGATCTACCCAGAGCCGGACACCTTCAGGCCGGAGCGCTTTCTCGACAACCCGCCCGGCACCTACACCTGGATCCCCTTCGGCGGTGGCGTCCGCCGCTGCCTCGGAGCCTCCTTCGCCCAGTTCGAGATGGCGGTCGTGCTGAAAGAGCTGGTCAAGCGCCGCGAGATTCGCCCGGCCAGTCCTGAGCCGGAGCGAGTCTTCCGCCGCGCAATCACCGAGACCCCGCGCCACAACACCAGGGTCGTTCTCAGCTAGACATATCGGAAGTGTTATATTGCCTAGATGGCAAATGTAGTGAGAACCGTGTGTTGTGGTGCTCTAGTTAGAGAGGCACGCTGCCGTCACCGGCTTGGACAGGCTGAGTTGGCAAAGCGCCTCGGCACTAGTCAGCCTGCGATCAGTCGCATCGAGCACGACCAGGTGTCGCCGACCGTCGAGACGCTTGAGCGGATCCTCAATGCGATGGGTGAGACGCTCCGCGTCTCAACTCTCCCCCTCAGCCAACCGGCGCCGGGGGCCGGCAACCAGTCGATCGCCGAGCTTCGGGCCGACTACCGGTTGAGCCCGGAGGAGCGGCTGGCACAGGCCGCGCAGCTGAGCGAAATCGCGACGGAACTTGCTTCCGAAGCCGAGCTCCGATGAGTCAGGAAACGCCAGACGCTGAAACCCAAGCGAGCGCTTTGCGGCCGCTCCGCCCAGAACCCCTGATTGCTGCGCTTGTCGATCATCGGGTCGACTTCATCGTGGTCGGCGGTTATGCCGTCGCTGCTCACGGCTTCCCGCGAGCGACCAAGGACATCGACATCTGCCCCGACCCGAGCGATGACAACCTGGGACGGTTGGCGAAGGCGCTCGCCACGCTGGAGGCAACCCCGATCGGTCTCGATGAGTTTGAGGGAGAGTTCGACCTTGAGCCCGATCTCGAAGGTTTGAGATTGGGCGGAAACTGGACTCTGCTGACCAAGCACGGTCGCCTCGACGTGATGCAGACCTTCGGGCTTGAGGGATCTGCCGAGGGCCAGGGCGGGTACCGTGATCTGGCGTCTCACTCAGTTGACCGCATGTTCCTCGGCCATCAAGTCGAGTTCTGCAGCTACGACGACCTATTGCGCATGAAGCAAGCCGCCGGCCGCGCGCAGGACAAGGTGGACGTGGAGAGCCTGAGGACCGCTCGTGGCGAACTCTGAGTTACCCTCGGCCTAGGTCTGCTCGGTTCGATGGCCATGCCCCAACCCGCTATCGCATTCCGCGATCGCGACTGCTCGGACTTCAGGACCCAAGCACAGGCCCAGCGCTTCTTCGAAAGGCATAACCCGGCGCGTGATCCACATCGCCTCGATGCCGATCACGACGGGATTGCTTGCGAGAGTCTGCCGTAGGCCTGGGGGGTCAGCCGCAGCCGGTGTTGTTGCCGCAGCTGCTGCAGGTGTAACAAGAGCCCGTGCGCTGCATCATGCCGCCGCACTGCTCGCAGGCAGGCCCTAGGTCGAGGCCGGACATCTTGGCCGGGACGACCGGCGGGGTGTCGGTGAAGGCAGCCGCCGCGGGCACTGCCTCGCCGCCCGTTGCCTTCGCCTTCTCTGCGCCGTTGTCGCCGTTGCCGTTGCCCGGCTTGGAGTGGCCGTTGCCGCCATTCGCCGGGCCGGCGGTGTCGCCGGTGGCGATTCCGAGCCCGAGCTGGGCCGTCTCCTGCTTGGCGCGGACCTCCTGGGTCATGATCCCGAGTTCCTCGAGCGTGTCGGTGTCCTCGATGAAGCGGCTCGCCACCCAGCGCATGATGTAGTCGGGCAGCGATTTGGCGAAGGGGATCTCCGGGTTGCCGGTGATTCCCTCCGGCTCGAAGCGCATGTAGCTGAACTTGCGTACGAAGTCTTCGAGTGGGACGCCATACTGGAGCCCGAGCGAGATCGCCGTGGCGAAGGCGTTCATCAGCCCCCGCATCGTCGATCCCTCCTTGCCTATGTCGGTGAGGAAGATCTCCCCCACCGAGCCGTCCTCGTACTTGCCGGCGGTGATGTAGCCCTCATGGCCGGAGATCGAGAACTTGTGGGTGATCGATTCGCGCTCGCGCGGCATCCGCTTGCGCTCCGGCGGCAGCGCGACGATCTCCGCCTCGGCCTCCTTTTCCTCCTGCGCGTCGGTGCGCAGCGCCTGCGCAGTCTTGGAGCCGTCGCGGTAGATCGCCAGCGCCTTGAGCCCGCCCTTCCAGCCGCGCGTGTAGGCGTCGGCGATGTCCTCGACCGTCGCGCCTTGTGGCAGGTTGACCGTCTTCGAGATCGCCCCCGAGATGAACGGCTGCGTCGCCGCCATCATGTCGATGTGGCCGGTATGGGAGATCGCCCGCTCGCCGACCGCGACGTCGAAGATCGGCAGGTGCTCGTCCTTGAGGCCCGGTGCCCCGACGATCGTCGCGTTCTCGGCGATGTAGGCGTTGATCTGGTCGACCTCGGCGTCGCTGTAGCCGAGCCTGCTCAGCGCCAGCGGAACCGAGCGGTTGACGATCGTCATCTGTCCGCCGCCGACCAGCTCCTTGAACTTGACCAGTGAGAAGTCGGGCTCGATCCCGGTCGTGTCGCAGTCCATCAGGAAGCTGATCGTGCCGGTCGGCGCCAGCACCGTCGCCTGTGCGTTGCGGTACCCATGCTCCTCGCCCAGCTCGACCGCCTCGTCCCAGGACCGCTGTGCGGCCTCGAGCAGCTCGCCCTTGATCCCGGTCGGATCGACGTCGTAGGAGGCGTCGCGATGCATCCTCATCACCCCGTTGTGGGCCTCGCGGTTCTTCTCGTACTCGTCGTAGGGCCCGGTCGCCTCGGCGGCGATCGTCGCCGACTGGCGGTAGGCGCGCCCGGTCATAAGCGCCGTGATCGCGGCGGCGACGTTGCGACCCTCGGTCGAGTCGTAGGGCAGCCCGTCGGACATCAGCAGCGCGCCCAGATTGGCGTAACCGAGGCCAAGCTGGCGGAAGGCGTTGGCGTTCTCACCGATCTTCTCCGTCGGGTAGCTGGAGAAGCCGACGACGATCTCCTGAGCGAGGAAGACGATGTCGACCGCGTGTTCGAAGTCCTCGACGTCGAAGCTGCCGTCCTCGCGGCGGAATTTCATCAGGTTGAGCGAGGCCAGGTTGCAGGCCGAGTCGTCGACGTGCATGTACTCGCTGCAGGGATTCGAGGCGTTGATCCGCCCCGACTCCGGGGAGGTGTGCCAGCGGTTGATGATCGTGTCGTACTGGACGCCCGGATCGGCACAGCGCCAGGCAGCGTCGGCGATCTGGTTCATCAGCTCGCGTGCCGGCAGCGTCTTCGTCGCCTCGCCGGTGGTGCGGGCGGTCAGGTCCCAGTCCTCGTCGGCCTCGACCGCCTCCATGAACTCGTCGGTGACCCGCACCGAGTTGTTGGCATTCTGGTACTGGATCGAGGTGAAGCCCTCGCCGTCGATCGACATGTCGAAGCCGGCGTCGCGCAGGGCGCCCGCCTTCTCCTCCTCTTTGGCCTTGCACCAGATGAAGTGCTCGATGTCTGGGTGGTCGACGTCGAGCACGACCATCTTCGCCGCGCGCCGCGTCTTGCCGCCGGACTTGATCGTCCCCGCCCAGGCGTCGGCGCCGCGCATGAAGCTGACCGGCCCGGAGGCGAGTCCACCCTTGGAGAGCGGCTCGACCGAGCCCCTGATGTTGGAGAGGTTGATCCCCGAGCCCGAGCCGCCGCGGAAGATCATCCCCTCCTTCGTGTTCCAGTCGAGGATCGACTCCATGCTGTCGTCGACGCTGAGGATGAAGCAGGCCGAGCACTGCGGGCGCTCCTCGAAGCCGACGTTGAACCAGACCGGCGAGTTGAAGGCCGCCTTCTGGTTGAGCAGGATCGAGGTCAGCTCGGCTTCGAAGGCCTCGGCGTCCTCCTCGGAGGCGAAGTAGCCGCCCTCGCGCCCCCAGCCGGAGATCGTCCCGGCGACCCGCCCGACCATCTGTTTGACCGAGGACTCGCGCTGCTCGCTCCCCATCTGCCCGCGGAAGTACTTCTGGGCGACGATGTTGGTCGCGTTTTGCGACCAGCTCTTGGGGAACTCGACCCCGCGCTGCTCGAAGGCCGGGGCGGCGGGATCGCCGATCACCGCGTCGCGGATCTCCCACTCGATCTGATCGAAGGGGTGCGTCCCCGGGGAGGAGAAACGGCGCTCGATAGCTAGCCCCTTGAGACCGTTTTTCAAAGCACTGGTGGCGGTCTTGGACATCGAACTTCTCCTCTCGGGGCGGCTTTTAGGGGGAGCTGCCCAGGATCGTCAACGAGTCGGACGTACTTTGTGTTTCGCGACTCCGCAAAACGCCACGAATTTCATGAATTCACGCCCTTCTCCCTCTATGGTGACAAGGAGATGGTGCGGGCGAAGGCCGCTGAGAAGGCGGAAACTGCAAAGGAAGTTGCGGGCGAGGCGATCGGCGCGGTCAAGCCGCGACTGCGCGGCGTCTCGCACGAGTGGGCCTTCTTCGTCTCGCTGGTTCTCGGCGCCGCGCTGATCGTCGCCGCGAAGACCCCGAAGGCGACCCTGGCGGTGGCGATCTACGCGGTCAGCCTCTCGGCCCTGCTCGGCACCAGCGCGCTCTACCACCGGGTTAACTGGAAGCGGCCCGAAGCGCGCCGCTGGATGCGCCGCCTCGATCACTCGATGATCTTCTTCCTCATCGCCGGCACCTACACGCCCTTCGCCTTGCTCGTCCTCGACGGGCCTCTGGCCGATGCGATCCTCGTCGTCGTCTGGGCCGGCGCGATCGCCGGCGCGGTGGTCGAGATGATTTGGATCGACCATCCGAAATGGGTCGCGGCGCTCATATACATGTCGTTGGGCTGGGTCGCCATCATCGCCTTCCCGGGCTTGTGGGATCAGATGGGAGCCGCCGGCACCCTCCTGGTCGCGGCCGGAGGCCTCCTCTACACCGCCGGCGCGATCGTCTACGCGACCCAGCGTCCGAACCCCAATCCGCGCGTCTTCGGCTACCACGAGATCTTCCACGCCTTGGTAATCGCGGCAGCCGCAGCCCACTTTGCGGCGATCGCGTTCTTCGCCCTACCGGCTGCCTGACGAAGAGCATCGGGGTGTCCCCCCCGGAAGGAAACTTGTGAGCCGCCAGCGTTGAAATCTTATGCGGCTGACGACGCGGGTTTTCCGGAGGGGGGGACACCCCGATGCTCTGCCTAAGCTGCGACCGGCTCCCGCTCGGCGGCCGCGACCAGCTCCGACAGGATCTCGTCGAGCTGCTCTGCCTGCTCCGGGTCCAGCTTGAGGCTGCCGCCGTGGCGCAGTTCTTGGACGTGGCTGACCGGCAGTTCGGCCTCGAGGACACGGCCGCCCATGGCGCCGAGGACCTTGCGCAGCTCCGCCTGTGCCCAGACGGCGCCGAACATGCCCGTGGAGGCGCCGATCGTTGCCGCCGGCTTGCCGTTCAGGGAGCTCTGCCCGGCTGGGCGGGATGCCCAGTCGAGCGCGTTCTTGAGCTGACCCGGGATCGAGTGGTTGTACTCGGGGGTGGCGATCAGCACCGCGTCGGCCGCGCGGATCGCCTCGCGCAGGTCGCGCACGACCTCCGGCACGCCCTCCACTTCGACGTCCTCGTCGTAGGGCGGGATCTCGGCCAGGCGCTCGAACGGGATCAGCTCCGCCCCGGCGGGCAGCCGCTCGGCGGCCGCCCGCAGCAGGGCGCTGTTGTGGGAGTCGTGGCGCAGGCTGCCCGAGATGCCGAGCACCTGCATCGCTACTCGGCCTCCTCGACCAGCTCAAGCTCGACCGCGATGGTCACCTCGTAGTCGAGTACCTCGCCGCCGCTTGGCAGCTCCGCCTGCCAGTCGAGGCCGAAGCTTCTGCGGTCGACGCTGGTCTCGAACGAGAGCCCGACCCGGGCCTGCCCGGCGAGGTCAGCGCCGAGTGGCACGAAGCGGCCGCTCGTCTCGACCTCGCGCTTCTCGCCGCGGATCTCCAGCTCGCCGCGGATGGTGACCGTGCCGTCCTCGCCGATCTCCAGAGCGCTTGACTCGAAACGCAGCTGCGGGTATCGCTCGGCGTCGAAGAAGTCGGGGGCGAGGAGGTGGCCCTTCAGCTGCGGCTCGTCGATCTGGATGCTGTCCACCTCGACGTTGCCCTTCAGCTTCGGGTCCTCGCCGCCGCTCAGGGTCGCCTCGTAGCCCCCGAAGCCGCTGCGGAAAGTCGAAACGCCGTTGTGAACGACGGCGAAGCCGATCGACGAATGGACCGGGTCGACGACGTAGGTTCCAGCGGGGACCTGCTGTTGAATCGTCTGCGTGCTCATCTTGGATCCTCCTGTAGTTGTTATCCAACAAACCTTTGACTTGGAAACAATTTTAGCAGAGACAGTTAGCTTGTCAACTATTGACTTGACAACAGATGCCTGAGATCATCGGTCTATGAGCGAGCAAGCCACTGCAACCCGCCCACCGCCACGGACGACGCCTCACGGCGAGGCCTGGGGGGCGCTCACCCGGACCCATGCCGCGATCGTCGGGCGCCTGCAGGAAGCGCTCGCGGCATCCGACTTCCCGCCCCTGCCCTGGTACGAGATTCTCGCCACCGTCGCCGAGGCGCCGGAGCAGCGGATGAAGATGGGCGAGCTGGCCGAGGCGATGGTGATCACCCGCGGTGGCTTGACCAAGCTCGTCGACCGCCTGATCAAGGCCGGCCTGATGGAGCGAACCTTCTGCGAGACCGACCGCCGGGTCAGCTACGCCACTCTGATGCCCGCCGGCCATGACCTGCTCGACGAGATGCGCCCGGTGGTGGTAGCCGAGCTGAAGGCAGCCTTCGCCGCCAACCTCAGCGACGCCCAAGCGCGGGATCTCCGCGAGGCGCTCGACCGGGTGCGCTCCTCAGCCTGCGGCGCAAGCTGACCGCTCGGGAGTCCCCCCGGAAGGAAACTTGTGAGCCGCCGGCGTCGAAATCTCAAGCGGTTTCCGACGCGGGTTTCCGGAGGGGGGACTCCCGAGCGGTCTACGCCAGCGCCGAGGCGGCGCGCTCTTTCGCCGCCTCGATCAGGGCCAGGACCCGGATCTCCTGGCCCCCGCGCAGCAGCTCGATCGGATCGGGGTCGCCGTTGACGATCCCCTCGAAGAACTCCTTGCGGTCCTGGTAGGTCGGCAGCGTCCCCTTGGCCCAGCCGCGGGCGTCGTTGAGGATCACCGCCAGGCGCGCGTACTCCTCGCCGAACAGCTCGGAGACCTCGCGCTTCATCCGCTTCGCCAGGGCGGGCGAGGCGCCGGCGGTGGAGATCGCGATCGCCAGCGGGCCGGTCCGCACGATTGCCGGCAGGATGAAGTTGCAGAGCGGCGGCACGTCGACGATGTTGACCAGCATCGCCCGCTTCTCGGCGTCGTCGAAGACGGCGATGTTGACCTCGCTGTCGTCGGTGGCGGCGATCGCCATGAAGGCCCCCTCCAGGTCCGCCGGACCCGCGTAGGCGCGCTTCTCCCAGGCGATCGAGCCCTCTGTCGCCAGGGACTCCAGCTCGGGGTGGGCGACCGGCGCGATCAGGGTCACATCGGCGTCGCAGGCAAGCAGGCCCTCGGCCTTCTCGAGGCCGATGTCGCCGCCGCCGATCACCAGGCAGCGCCGCCCCTTCAGCTTCAGGCAGGCGATGTAGAAGGGGGTCTCGAGCATGTCGCGCACGCACGACTGATCGCAGATCCCTTTGCGGAGCTGGCAGACGCACTCCTTGCCGGCATAGGCCTGGGCGGGCATGAAACGAAGGTTAGTGATGCGGAGTTAGAGGGAGTCGAGCGTCAGCCGTAAACCATCGGCGAGGCTCGTCTCGGCACGCCAGCCCAGCTCGCGCTCGGCTCGTCCCGCGTCGAGGGAGATTCGTTGAACCTCGCCGGTGCGAGGCGGGGCGAGCTCGGGCTCGAAGTCCCCGACGCCCCCGATCTCGGCCAGAAGGCGCGCCAGCTCGAGCACGTCGGTCTCTGTCCCGGAGCCGATGTTGACTGGCCCGGCGAACTGGCTCTCCGCCGCCGAGAGCGCGGCCGCCACCACATCCCCCACATATATGTAGTCGCGGGTCTGTCTGCCGTCGCCAAACACGGTCGGCCGCTCACCGCTGCGCAGGCGGCCGCAGAAGATCGCGATCACGCCGGCCTCGCCGAGCGGATCCTGTCGCGGTCCATAGACGTTGCCGAGCCGCAGGCTCACGCCGGAGAGGCCGTAGAGGCGTTCGTAGAGCGCCAGGTAGCCCTCGGCGGCGAACTTGCTCTGACCGTAGGCGGAGAAGGGTTCGATCGGCGCGCTCTCGTCGAGCGGCAGCTGCTTGCCCTCGCCCTCGCCGTAGATCGCGCCGCCGGTGGATACGAAGACGATCCGCCGCGATCCCGCCGCCCGCATCGCCTCCAGCAGATTCGCGGTTCCGCCGATGTTGATCGAGGCATCGAAAGCGGGATCCTCGAGCGAGCGGCGGACATCGATCTGCGCCGCCAGGTGGAAGACGACGTCCGGCTGCGCCCTTGTCGCCAGCTCGGTCAGCGCCGTTGCCTCGCGGATGTCGAGCTCGGCCAGCTCGGCTCCCGCGGTCAGCGCCCCGTCGAGGTTCGTGCGCCGACCGGTGGAGAGGTCGTCGACCACGGTCACCGAGTCGCCGCGCGCGAGCAGCGCGTCGACCAGGTTCGAGCCGATGAAGCCGGCGCCGCCGGTGACCAGAGCCTTCATACGCGCGCCGATCCTAGATGGTTGGCCCCGAGACCGCGCACGCCTGGATGACGTGCGTGGCACTTCGCATCTCTGCGTCTTCGGGCTTGCCCTTGGCACCACCAAGGGCGGCGCCCTCATCCTTGATCTGCTTGGCCACGCCCGCCCCCAGTCGCACGCGACCCCGGGGCCAACCATCTGGGGATCGGCGATAGGCGGCCCGGCAGGGGTCGCCTATCGCCCCTGCTACCCTCGCCGCCCCATGAGACTGATAGTCACCGAGAAGAACAACAGCGCCAAGAAGATCGCCGACATCCTCGGCCGCAACGAGGCGAAAGCGGACAAAACCTTCAAAGTCCCGTTCTACACCTGGACCGACTCCGACGGGGTCGAGCAGATGACGATCGGGCTCAAGGGCCACGTGCTCGGTCCTGCCTTCCCCGAGGGCTACTCGAACTGGCAGAAGACCGACCTGCACGACCTGATCGACGCCGAGCTGATCAAGGAACCGACCGACAAAAACGTCGTCAAAGCGATCAGGAAAGTCGCCAAGGAGGCGGACGAGCTGGTGATCGCGACCGACTTCGACCGCGAGGGCGAGCTGATCGGGCTGGAGGCGCTGGAGGAGATGCTCGACGCCAATCCGGAGCTCGGCACGCGCGAGGAAGCCGACGCCGGAACCCTGCGGATCAAGCGCGCCCGCTACTCGGCGCTGACCAAGGAAGAGATCGAGCGCGCCTTCGACGAGCTCGACGAGCTCTCCTACCCACTCGCCAACGCGGGTGCCGCCCGCCAGGACATCGACCTGCTCTGGGGCGCGACCCTGACCCGCGCCGTCTCGCTCGCCAGCCGCCGCATCGGCTCCAACTTCCTCTCCGTCGGTCGCGTCCAGAGCCCGACCCTGGGCCTGATCGTCGAGCGCGAGATGGAGCGCCGCGCCCACGTCGCCAAACCGTTCTGGGAGCTGTTCGCCAAGTTCGAGCACCCCGAGGGGAGCTTCGAGACGCACCACAGCGTCGACAAATTCTGGGACAAGGCGGAGGCCGACGCCGCCTTCGCCGGCACCCAGGGGCCCGGCGTCGTCAAAGCGGTAACCGCCCGCAAGAACACGCGTAAACCGCCGACGCCCTACAACACCACCGCCTTCAGCACCGACGCCTCCAGCCGCCTCGGCATCACCCCCGCCAGCGCGATGCGGATCGCCGAGGACCTCTACATGGACGGCTTCATCTCCTACCCCCGTACCGACAACACGGTCTACCCGGCCTCGCTGCCGCTGCGCGAGCTGGTCACTTCGCTGGTCAAGGTCAAAGAGTTCTCCGCCGCGTCCGGCCTGCTCGACGGCGAGCTGAAACCGACCCGCGGCAAGAAAGAGACGACCGACCACCCGCCGATCTACCCGACCCAGGCGATCCACCCCGGCGCCCTCGAGGGCCCGAAGAAACGCGTCTACGAACTGGTCGTGCGCCGCTTCCTCGCCACCTTCAGCCCGCCGATGATCACCGAGTCGACCCGGGCCGACATCGAGGCCGGCTCGGAGACCTACTTCGTCCGCGGCTCGGTCGTCGTCGACCCCGGCTACGCCGGCATCTATACCTACGCCCGTTCCTCCGACGAGGAGATCCCGGCACTGAAAGAGGGCCAGAGCCTCGCCCTCGACGGCCAGCCATGGATCGTCGACAAGGAGACCCAGCCACCCTCGCGGATCTCGCAGGCCAAACTGATCGAGCTGATGGAGGAGCGCGGCCTCGGCACCAAGGCGACCCGGGCCGACATCATCCAGAAGCTCTTCGACCGCGGCTACGTCTACAGCAACCCGCCGGTTCCCTCCGAGACCGGGATCGCCCTCTACGAGGCTTTCAAGAACTACGTGCCGGCGATGGCGACGCCGGAGATGACCGCCCAGCTGGAGGCGGAGATGGACCGCATCGCCGGTGGCGAGATGACCAAGGGCGCCGTGGTCGGCGAGAGCCGCGACCTGCTGCACAAGACCTGGACCGAGATCGACGGCAGCCGCGAGGACCTCGCCAAAGTCATCTGGAAAGGGATGGACGAGGACCGCATCCTCGGTCCCTGCAAGGTCTGCGAGGAAGCCGGCCGCAAGAAGGAGGACGGCTCGCCCCACATGCTGCGGATCATCCGGGCGAAAAAGTCAGGGAAAAGGTTTGTGGGATGCACTGGGTGGACGCTCGACGATCCCGAGTCCTGCGACCAGACCTTCCCGCTGCCGCAGCGCGGCGACGTCTTCAAGCTGGAAGACCGCTGCTCGGTCTGCGGTCAGACGCCGCGACTCAAAGTCGTCCCCTTCCGCGGCCGTCCCTGGAACCTCTGCCTCAACGACGATTGCGAGTCGATGCAGGAGATGAAGAAACGCCGCGCCGAGCGCGAAGCGGCGAAAGCGGCCAAGAAAGAGATGGAAAAGAAGCCGCCGGTCGAGGGCGACGAGGACGCTTCCGCGAAAAAAGCGAAAGTCAAGGCGTCCAAAGCAGACACTGCCACGCGGGGGCGCAAACGCGCCAAAGCCGCGGCCAAAGGCTGAGGCCCTCGCCTTGTTCATCTCCCTCGAGGGAGTAGACGGTTCAGGCAAGAGCACGCAGGCCGGCCTGCTCGCCGCGGAGCTCGGGCCGGACACGGTGGAGATCCGCGAGCCCGGTGGGACCGGTGCCGCAGAGCGGATCCGCGAGCTGCTCGCCGACCCGGCGCTGGAGCTCGATGCCTTCGCCGAGCTGCTGCTCTTCTCCGCGGCGCGGGCCGACCTGCTCAGCCGCGTCGTGCGGCCGGCCCTGGAGGCCGGCGGCACCGTTGTCGCCGATCGCTTCGCCGATTCCAGCGTCGCCTACCAGGGCGGCGCTCGCGGGCTCGGCACCAGCTACGTGCTCTCGCTCGTCGACACGACGATCGACGGCCTCTGGCCCGACCTGACGCTGTACCTGAGGATCGATCCTGAGGTCGGTCTTGGCAGGGCCGGCGGCGAGGATCGCTTCGAGGCCGAGGGGCTTGAGCTGCAGCGGGCTGTCGCCGAGGCCTACGACGAGATCGCCCAGATCGCGTCGGACCGGGTTGTCGTGGTCGATGCCGAGGGGAGCGTCGAGGAGGTTCATGCGCGGGTGATGGAGGCGGTCAGATCTCACCGCTAGGGACGATGCTTTTGGCCGCGGGTCCTGTCACGGGGGGAGGGGGTGTTAGCGGACTCACCCGTCCGAACACCCCCTCCCCCCGCGCCACCCGCGGGAGGGACGTATGACCGCGTTCGCCGAAAAGGCCGCCCATCAGCCGCGGGCCGAGATGGCGTTGTCCGCCGCGCTGAAGAGTGGGCCGTCGCATGCTTACCTCTTCCGGGGACCGCGAGGTGCTGGGAAGCGGGAGATGGCGCGGGCTTTTGCTGCTGAGATTCTGGCGAGTGGGGCTGAGGATGGGGAGGATGCTCGGCGGCGGGCGCTGCTGGATCCCTCGCCGCATCCTGATCTGGTTTGGCTTGCCCCCAAAGGGGCGCAGCACATGGTTGAGGAGGTACGGGAGCAGGTGATCCGGGCTTCGGCCTACCGGCCTTATGAAGGCGGCAAGCGGGTCTTCGTGATCGAGGCGGCGGAGGCTATGCGGGACGAGAGCCAGAACGCGATGCTGAAGACCCTCGAGGAGCCGCCCGAGTTCGTCCACCTGATTCTTCTCACTTCCGAGCCGGCGGCGTTGCTGGAGACGATCGCCTCGCGCTGCCAGCCGGTCGACTTCGCGCCCCTGCCGCCCGAGGCGGTGGAAGCGGTCCTGCGCGAGGACGCCGCGCTCGGCGGGGATGCAGAGGAGATCGCCGCCGCCGCTCGGCTCGCCGCAGGCGACCTCGAGCTCGCCCGCCTGCTCCTCGCCGATCAGGGGCGAAAGCTCCGCGAGCAGGCGTTCGCGATGGACTGGAGCGCGATGCTCAAAAGCGCCGAGCGGGCCGGAGAGGAAGCGGAGTCGGCAGTACGCGAGGCGCTGGAGGAGGAAAAAGAGGCGGGGATGAAGCGCTCTGCCCGCGACATCGCCGACGCCTCCAAACGCGCCGGCCGCCGCCGGCGTACCGACCTGCTCGACCTCGGCCTGAACCTCGTCGCCGCCTGGTTTCGCGACCTGGCGGCCGCCGCCTCGGGAGCCGCCGACGTCATCTACAACCGCGACCGCCTGGCCGAGCTCCAGTCCCAGGCCGCGGGCCTCGACCCAGGCAGCGCCCGCCGTGCCGCCGAGCTGGTCCAGGACACTCGCCGCCGCCTCGACCTCAACGTCTCCGAGGAGCTGGCGCTAGAGGCGCTCTCGTTCAGGCTTGCCGCCGTTCTCGACTGACTTCGCCTGCTCGCGGGCCTGTTCCAACGCTTGCTCCTGCGCCAGGCGGGTGATCTGGGCGGCCTGTCGGGACATGATCACGCTGAAGTTGAGCGCCAGGCCGAGCAGCAGCAGGAGGATGATCGAAAAGAGGGCGACGTTGGTGTCGCGGACGCCCATCGCGTCGGCGACGAAGCCCAGCAGCCCTGGGAAGATGGCGCCGGCGAGCATCCCCAGGCCGGCGACGAACCAGACGACGCTGAAGCGCTCCTGCAGGCGGTCGCGGCGGATCAGCTCGAGGATCATCAGCATGAAGGCAAGCGCGATCACCGCGGCGAGGATCCGGGTCTGCGAGGTCAGGTGGACCTTTGGGTCCTGAGCCGCGATCAGCAGCGCCGCGCTCATCGCTCCGTTCCCACCTTTCGCGGCCGGAACTGGCCGACCAGCAGCACGATCATTCCCTTGAAGATGAAGAAGGCCGAGCGCACCGGAGTGAGGAAGGAGGAGCCGCCGACCCGCTCCAGCATCCGCACCGGAACCTCCTCGACCCGCAGCCCCTGGCGCACCGCCAGCTGCAACGACTCGATCTCGGCGAAGTCGGGCGAGTAGTTCTCGCTGAACAGCTCCATCACCCGCCGGTTCGCAGCGCGCATGCCGCTGGTCGTGTCGGTAAAACGCTGCCGGGTCGCCAGGGTGAGGAAGAAGCGGAAGACGCTGGTGCCGATCCGCCGCGAGATCGTCGGCTTGTAATCGTCCCCGCCGACCTCGTCTCCGCTCTCGCCGTCCGCAACCGGTGCGCGGTAGCGCGAGCCGATCACCAGATCGGCTCGGTCGGCGCGGACCTCCTCCAATAGCCGCGCGACCTCAGCCGGCGGATGCTGCCCGTCCGCATCGAGGTGGGCGCAGAAGTCGTAGCCCTCGCGCAGCGCGTAGAGGTAGCCGGTCTGCAGCGCCGCCCCCAGGCCCTGGTTGAAGGGCAGCGAGGCCACGGTGGCACCCGCCTCGGCGGCCCGCACCGCCGTCTCGTCGGTGGAGCCGTCGTCGACGACGAGCACGTCGGCGCCGGGCAGGCGCTCGCGCACGTCGGCGATCACGGCCGCGACCGAGTCGGCCTCGTTCCAGGCGGGGATGAAGACCAGCGTCCTCATGCGGCGATTCTCCCACGCGGGGCCGCCGTCATTGTGTTAGTAAACCTTCATGGAAAGGAAACGCCCGCGGTGAGACGGATCGGGATCAGGCTCTGGCTGGTCGGCGCCTTCGCTGCGGTGACGCTGCTGACCGCCGGCGTCGTCTACCTCTTCGGCGATCGCCCCCGTGCCGTGCTCGGCGCAATTGCCCTCGGCGTCCTCGCCGGCTTCCTGATCGCGGTTGGCACCTCGCACCGGGTCAGGCGCCTCTCCAGCGCCGCCGGCGAACTCGCCGCCGGCGCCTTCGACACCCACCTCGAGGTGGGTGGCCGTGACGAGATCGGCGATCTCGCCCGCGCCCTCGACTCGATGCGGGCCTCGCTCAAAGAGAGCTTCGGCGTCCTCACTGCCGATCGCAACAAGCTGAAAGCGATCTTCGACGGCCTCACCGACGCTGTGATCGTGGTCGACGAGACGGGCGACGTGCGCTTCTCCAACAGCGCTGCGGGACAGCTGCTGCTGCCGCTTGGACAGCCGCCCGCCTCGATGCGCGCGCCGCTGAGTCGCGCCGCAGACGTCGGCTTCGCCGCCCACCCGGCGCTGCGGATCGGCGACCGCGCCTACGCGATGACCGCCCGCGCGCTGCCCAAAGAGCGCGCCGTCCTCGTCGTCGCCCGCGACCGCACCGACGAGATGCGCCGCGAGCTCGCCGAAGCGGACTTCATCTCCAACGCCGCGCACGAGCTGCGCAACCCCCTGGCCGGTATCTCCAGCGCGATCGAGGTGCTGCAGGAGGGCGCCAAGGACGACCCGCAGGCGCTCGACCACTTCCTCGGCCGCCTCGCCGAGGACGCCGAGCGGATGAACCGGCTGACCGGTTCCCTGCTCACCCTGGCGCGGGTCGAGTCGATCGGCGCCGGGGAGACCGAGGTGGTCGACGTCGAGGCCGCGATCGCCGACACGGTCGCCGCGGTCGAGACCCCCTCGCACATCGAGCTGGCGACCGAGGTCGAGCCCGACTTGGCCGCCAAGGGCGACCCGACCCTGCTCCGCCAGGTGATGGTCGGGCTGCTCACCAACGCCTTCAAGCACACGCCACTGCCAGGGCGCGTTACCGTTCGCGGCCGCCGCGACGGCGAGAAAGAGGTGGTTCTGGAGGTGATCGATACGGGCCCAGGCATTCCCGAGGTGGAGATCGAGCGCGTATTCGAGCGCTTCTACCGCCGCGACGAGTCGCGCAAGCAGGAGGGCTTCGGCCTCGGCTTGGCGATCGCCCGCCGGATGGTCAGCGTCATGGGCGGCGAGATCGGCGCCCACTCCGTCGAGGGCGAAGGCAGCACCTTCTGGGTCCGCCTCCCTGTCGCCCAACCCAGCCCGACGCCGGTCGCATGAGCAGCGGACGAATTCTGATCGCCGACGACGAGCCCTCGGTTCGCGACTCGGTCGGCTACGCGCTCGCCCAGGAGGGCTTCGAGGTGACCCCGGTTGCCGACGGCGACGAGGCGGCCGAGCGGGTCAACGACGGTATCCCCTACGACCTGCTGATCCTCGACATCATGATGCCGGGGCCGAGCGGGCTCGACATCTGCCGCGACGTGCGCTCGCGCAGCGCCGTGCCGATCATCCTGCTCACCGCCAAGGACGCCGAGGTCGACAAGGTGGTCGGCCTCGAGGTCGGCGCCGACGACTACGTCACCAAGCCGTTCTCGGTGCGCGAGCTGCTCGGGCGGGTGCGCGCCCAGCTGCGCCGCCGGGAGCTCGACCGGGCGCCGCTCTCCCATGCGGTCAAGGTCGAGGCCGGTCCGGTCACGATCGACCTCGTCCGCCACGTCGCCACCGTGCGCGACGAGCCGGTCAACCTGACCCGCTCCGAGTTCCAGCTGCTGCGCCTGCTCGTCGGCCGCGCCGGCGAGGTTTTTCCCCGGCGCCAGATCATGGAGGAGCTTTGGCAGACCGAGTTCGACGGCGACGAGCGCGCCTGTGACGTCCACATCTCCAACCTGCGCCAGAAGGTCGAGCGCGACCCCCAGAATCCCGAGCTGGTCCTGACGGTGCGCGGCGTCGGCTACAAGTTCGATGGCAACGGCGCCTGAGCAACCGGCGCCACCTCGCTCTGAATAGGCTCTGGATATGGACTGGAGCCCGAGTGTGGACGAGGCGGCGGCGATCGCCGCCGCGATCGAGCGGTTTCAGGCCGAGACGACTCCGGCACAGGCTGTCGAGGAGACCGTAAGTCCGTGGCAGCGGGCCGCGCTGGTCGAGGGAGTCGGCGCTAAGCGCGCCGTTCAGAAGCACTTGGACTCAAAAGGAGGGTTCGAATGGCTGTCGTGAAAATCATCGAGCTGGTCGGTAGCTCGAAGACGTCCACCGACGACGCGGCGAAACAGGCGCTTGCCCAAGCTCAGGGCACGCTGCGCAACATCCGCGCGGTGGACATCGTCTCGACCGGTATCCGCGGCGAGAACCTGGACGAGTACCGAGCGCATGTGCGGGTTGCGTTCCTGGTCGAGGGAACGGACGTCGACTAGTGTCCTTTCTCCTGACATGGGTCAGGAAATGACGAGGTCCAGGCGTCGCCAGACAAGGACGCAGGGAGGCCGAATAGCAGCGCTATTTGGCCGACTGAGGACGCCGTATGGCGACGATCTGGGGCCGTCATTTACGGCCCGATGTCAGGAGAAAGGACACTGAATGACGGACGAAGCGAGAGAGATTTCCCGCGACGAGGCGCAGAAGTTGATCGAGGACGGCGCGCAGCTGGTCGATGTCCGTGCGGATCACGAGTGGGGCGCCGGCCGCATCGCCGGGGCCAAGCACCTGCCACTCGCCGAGCTGGCGCAGCGGACCGCAGAGCTCGACCAGGAGCGTCCGGTCGTCCTCTATTGCCGCGGCGGCACCCGCTCGACGATGGCGACCGACGCGCTCGTCGAGGCCGGCTTCGACGCGGCGAAGCTGAGCGAGGGGATCGTCGGTTGGGACGAAGCGGGCTTGCCGCTCGAGCCAGAGGGCGGCTACGTCGCCGAGTCGGGCGAAGCGGCATCCATTCTCCAGGCACGAAAAAAGGCCGCTCAGGGATAAATACCCTAATCCCTGTCAGGTTTTGCTATTTTCCTGACATGGAGGTAGTCGTAGATCAGGACAAGCCGCAGCGCGGCAAGGGCCGCACCGGCACGCTCGAGAACCCGGAGACGTACGAGAACGTCCCCGGGCACGTGATCCCGATCATCGAGCGCGAGTTCGACGACTTCGACAACGAAGCCGAGCAGTTCCTCTCCGGCAAGCTGGCCGAAGAGCAGTTCATCGGCTTCCGCCTCAAGCAGGGCGTCTACGGGCAGCGCCAGCCCGACGTGCAGATGGTCCGCGTGAAGCTGCCCTTCGGCGGGGTCACCCCGGAGCAGATGGAGGCCTTCGGCACGGTCGTCGAGAAATGGGCCCCGCTCGACAAGGGCCACATCACGACCCGCCAGAACATCCAGATCCACCACGTGCCACTGCGCGACATGGAGTCGCTGATCCGCGAGATCTCCGCCGTCGGCCTCTCCTCGCGCGAGGGCTGCGGCAACACGATGCGCAACGTCACCGGCGATCCCTGGGCCGGCATCGCCGCCGACGAGGTTTTCGACCCGACGCCCTACGCCGGCGCCTACGTCCGCTACTTCGTCCGCCACCCGACCACGCAGCTGATGCCGCGCAAGATCAAGACTTCGTTCACCGGCTCGGACGAGGACCGCGCGATCAGCGGCATTCACGACATCGCCTTCCTCTCCCGCCAGAGGGACGGGGTCAAGGGCTTCGAGATCCGCGTCGGGGGGGGCACCTCGATCATGGCCCGCGTCGCCCCGACCCTGTACGAGTTCATCGAGGCCGACAACGGCGACTACATCAAGGTCGCCGAGGCCGCACTGCGGATCTTCGACCGCCAGGAGTGGCTGCGCGTCAACCGCGCCCGCGCCCGGATCAAGGTTCTGGTCGACAAGATCGGCATCGACGCCTTTCGCGAGCAGGTGGACGCCGAGCTGGAGGGCGACTGGGTCGACGAGCGCGACTTCGACGTCGAGCGTCTGCGCTTCGACGACGACGAGGAGGAGAACGCCCCCGGGGCTTCGGCCACGCCGGTCTCACCGAACGGCGACCGCTCCCAGTTCGACCGCTTCCTCCAGGGCAACGTGCAGCCGCAGCGCCAGGAGGGCTTCGCCTCGGTCGAGGTCAAGATCGAGCGCGGCGACCTGACGCCAGAGCAGTTCCGTGGCCTCGCCGCGATCATGCGCGAGTTCACCGGCGGCTATGCACGCAGCACCGTGCAGCAGAATCTGGTTTTGCGCTGGGTCCGCGACGAGGCGCTGTATGAGGTCTGGCAGCGCCTCGGCGAGCTCGGCCTCGCCGAGGCGGGGGCTCGCGAGATCACCGACGTCGTCAGCTGCCCCGGCACCGACAGCTGCAAATTGGGGATCACCAGCTCGATGGGCCTCAACCGGGCGATCAAGCAGCGGGTCGAGGAGATGGAGATCTCCGACGAGCTGACTCGCAAGATCCACATCAAGATGAGCGGCTGCCCCAATGGCTGCAGCCAGCACCACATCGCCAACATCGGCTTCTACGGCGCCTCGCTCAAAGTGGGGGGGCGGCAGATGCCCGCCTACATCCCCCACATCGGCGGCAACTACGAGGGCGGCGAGGTGATCTTCGGCACGCGGCTGAAGTCCCGCCTGCCCGCCAAACGCGTCCCCGAGGCTGTCGAGCGCTGGATCAGGCTCTATGAGGCCGAGCGTGCCGAGGGCGAGGAGTTCAACGCCTTCGCCGAGCGAACCGGCGCCGAGCGCTTCGAAGTGGAGGTCAAGGAGCTGACGCTGCCGGCCGAGTTCAGCCTCGAGACGATGCAGCAGTTCATCGACTGGAACCGCTCCAGCCCTTACAAGGTAGAGCGGGGCGAGGGCGAGTGCGCGATATGAACCCGGTCGCCGTCACCACCATCCCGGAGATCGACGCCGAGGAGGTCGCTGCACGCCTCGAGGAGGGCGGCGCGGTCGAGGCGATCGAGTGGATGTTCGAGACCTTCGGCCAGAGCCACTACATCGCCTGCTCGTTCCAGAAAACGAGCGCGGTGACGGCACACCTGGCCAGCCAGATCAACTCCGACGCGCGCTTCTTCTACCTCGATACCGACGTCCTCTTCCCGGAGACCTACGAGACCCGGGACAAGCTGGCCGAGCACCTCGGGGTCGAGTTCGACCGCTTCCACAACCTGACCCTGGCCGAGCAGGCCGAGCAGTACGGCGACGAGCTCTGGAAGAGCGATCCGGACGCCTGCTGCGGCCTGCGCAAGGTCGAGCCGATGCGCCGCGCGCTTTCTTCCGTAGACTGCTGGCTCGCCGGCGTCCGCCGCGAGGACTCCAAGAGTCGCGCCAAGACCCCCAAGTTCGCCTGGGACAAGCGATTCGAGCTATGGAAGCTGAACCCGATCGCGGACTGGACCGAGCGCGACGTCTGGAACTACATCCGTGAGCATCACCTCCCGTACAACCCGCTCCACGATCAGGGCTACCCCTCGATCGGCTGCACCCACTGCACCAAGCCGGTCGGGCCTGGCGGCTCGCCGCGCGCCGGGCGCTGGGCCGGTCTCGAAAAGACCGAGTGCGGGATCAACTAGCGGCGCCCAGGCGCCTTCGACACCCCTTCCCCGAACGATTGGTGAGATACCCGCATGAGCGAGACGATGACTGAGCTTTCCCTGACCCTTGACGAGCGCCACACCGCGGACTTCGAGATGATCGGCAACGGCGGCTTCGCGCCGCTGACCGGCTTCCAGGGCTCCGCCGACTGGGAGCGCGTCTGTGCCGAGATGCGCACGGTCGACGGCGACTACTGGCCGATCCCGATCACCCTCGCGACCGAGCTCGAGTGCGAGGTCGGCGACACGGTCGAGCTGCTGAGCGACGAAGGCAAGCCGCTGGGCCGGATCAGGGTCGAGGAGATCTGGGAGCGCGACGCCAGGAGCGAGGCCGAGCGGGTCTACGGCACCAGCGACGAGGCCCATCCCGGCGTCGCCGCGATCTACGAGGAGGGCAGCCGCTGCATCGCCGGCTCGATCGAGGTCGACGCGCTGCCCGACCACGACGAGGCCTTCATGCGTCGCTACAAGACGCCGGCCGAGCACAAGGCCGATTTCGAGGCGCGCGGCTGGAAGAAGATCGTCGCCTTCCAGACCCGCAACCCGATCCACCGCGCCCACGAGTACCTGACCAAGGCCGCGCTGGAGACCTGTGACGGCCTCTTCATCCACCCGCTGATCGGCAAGACCAAGGCCGGCGACATCCCGGCCGACGTGCGGATGCGCTGCTACGAGGTGCTGATGGAGAACTACTACCCGGGCGACCGCGTGGTGTTGGGTGTGAAGCCGGCGAAGATGCATTACGCCGGGCCGCGTGAGGCAGTCCTGCACGCGATCGTCCGCCGCAACTATGGCGCCACCCACTTCATCGTCGGCCGCGACCACGCCGGTGCCGGCGACTACTACGGCACCTACGACGCGCAGAAGATCTTCGACGAGATCGACATCGACGAGCTCGGGATCGAGCCGCTGATGTTCGAGCACACTTTCTGGTGCAACGAGTGCGAGGGGCTCGCCTCGAACAAGACGTGTCCCCACGACCAAGAGGCGCACCTTTTCCTCTCCGGGACGAAGGTCCGCGAGATGCTCGGCAACGGCGAAAGGCCGCCGCACGAGTTCTCCCGCGACGAGGTCGCCGACATACTGATCGACGCTTACAAGGAGGACTGACGTACCGATGGCTGACGAGAAAGGCTTCACCCTCTGGTTCACCGGACTTTCCGGCGCAGGCAAGACGACGATCTCCAGGCTGCTGGAGGGCCACCTGCGCGAGCGCGGCTCGAAGCTGGAGATCCTCGACGGCGACATCGTGCGCGAAAACCTCTCCAAGGGCCTCGGCTTCTCCAAGGAGGACCGCGACACCAACATCCGCCGCATCGCCTTCGTCGCCGACCTGCTCAGCCGCAACGGCGTGCCGGTGATCACCGCGGCGATCTCCCCCTACGCGGAGATCCGCGACGAGGCCCGCGAGAACATGGGCGACCGCTTCATCGAGGTCTTCGTCAAGGCGTCGGTCGACACCTGCGCCGAGCGCGACGTCAAGGGGCTCTACGCGAAAGCCTTCGCCGGCGAGATCAAGGAATTCACCGGCGTGTCGGACCCCTACGAGGCGCCCGAGCGCCCCGAGGTCGTCTGCGACACCGAAGCCGAAACGGCTGAGGAGTCGGCGCAGAAGCTGATCGAGTACCTCGAGTCGCGGGATCTGATTCCTGCGGCTGCCGTTACTGCTTAGGGACGAAGGAAGGCTGGGAGGAGGGGGCGGGATGCCCCTCCTCCAGAACCCGCGCCCGCACTCGTCGGCAGGATCGAGGTTTTGCTGCTCACAAGTTCCGGTGGAGGGGCATTCCGCCCCCTCCTTGACGGATGCCACCAATTCCCTAACCTGCGGGGCGTGAGGTGGGGAATCCGATTTGGGCTGCTCTCAGTGGCTTTGGTGCTGGCGTTGCCCGGGAGCGCGGCCGCGTTTGGGCCGCTTGCGAGCTTCGGTGGGCTTGGCGCCGGACCAGGGCAGTTGAGCGCGCCGAAGCAGGCTGCGGCCGATGCCGATGGGAACCTCTACGTCGCCGACAGCGGCAACAACCGGATCTCGGTTTTTGCCGGGGACGGGACCTTCCAGCGGACCTTCGGCGAGGGCGAGCTGTCTCAACCGGGGGACGTCACGCTTGACGGCGGCAGGGCCTTTGTAGCGGACAGCGGCAACAACCGGATCGCCGTCTTCACCGCCGCGGGGGAATTCCTCTCCGGCTTTGGCGGGACCGAACTGAGCGAACCGGCGGGCGTCGCGGTCGAAGGCTCGACCGTCTACGTTGCCGACCGCGGCAACAACCGTGTTGCGCCTTTCACCCTTGCCGGCATGACCGCGACGCCAGGCACTCCGATCGGGCCGATCCCCTCGCCTCGTGACGTGATCGTCGGCCGCAGCGGCGACCTCTTCATCGCAGACTTCGGCGAAGAACGCATCGACGTCTATACGCCAGGGGGGAGCGAAGTCCGCTCCTTCCGCGAAACCGCCTCAGGGGGGCTGAGCGGCCCGGTCGCGCTCGCCCCCGATGGCTCGGGCGGGATCGAGGTGGCCGACCAAGTCGCCGATCGGGTCGAGCGTTTCAGCGAAGGAGGCGGCTTCCTCGGCGGCTTCGCCGCCGATCCCGACGTCGCCGGAGTGGCGGCGGCCTGCGACGGAAACGTCTTCGCGGTCGAGGAAGGTACCGCCAGGGTCGTGCGCTTCGGCGAACCCGGAACCCCGCCGCCGCCCTGCGCCGAAGCGACCCGCGAGGAACCGATCGCGGCGCCGGTCCTGAAACTGCCGTCGAACAAGTTCCACTTCGCCGGTCTGGTGAAGAAACGCAGCAATGGCTTTGCGGTGCTCTACGTGCGCGTGCCCGGGCCTGGGAAGGTGAGCCTGAAAGGCAGGGGCTTCCGCCGCTTGTCGCGGACTGCGCGCCAGGCAACAACGGTGAGTCTCCCGATCAAGCCCAAGGTGCGGCTGCGGCACTTCCTCAAGCGGCACGGCAAGGGCAGGATCCGGGTTACGGTGACCTTTACACCGACCGGTGGTCTGCCGCGCACTCTGGAAAAAGTGATCGTGCTGCGGCGTCACCGCGGCTGAGGGCGTTCTCAGCGGTTACAGGCGCGGGACTTGGGGCTCGGCGAGGCCGTAGGTGTCGTAGGCGCCGAACTCGGCGAAGGTCTTGTGAGTGGGGCCGTGGTAGTCGGAGGAGGCGGTTGGGATCAGGTCGAGCTCGCCGCAGAGCTTCAGCAGGTGCTCCGTCTGCTCTTTGCCGTGGGTCGGATAGAAGGTCTCGACTCCATCGACGTTGAGGGCGCGGATCAGCTCCTCGACTTTGGCCGGCTCTGAGATGTCCCAGTAGGGGTGGGCGACGACGGCGATGCCCCCGGCCTGCTTGATCGTCTCCACGGCCTGCTCGGCGGTTGGCCAGCGGCGCGGCACGAAGGCCTTGGCGCCGGGCACGAGGTACTCCTCGAAGAATGGCCCGAGGTCTCCCGTCGCGCCGGCCGCCCGAGCGATATGCGGCCGCCCGATCGAGAGGGCATCCCCTGACTCCCGTACCGCGTCCTCGAGATGAAGGTCGAAGCCCTCCCCTCGCAGCTTCTCGACGATCTCTCCGGCCCGGGCAACCCGTTCATGCTGCGCCCGCTCGCAAGCCGGCGCAATCGCCCCAAGATCCACCCAGTAGCCGCAGATGTGCAGGTCTTCCGCGTACCCGTGCACGCAGGACATCTCGATAGCGGGCACCAGTTCAATCCCCACGCGCTCGGCAGCCTCCGCGGCCTCGGGCACCCCCGCAATCGCATCGTGATCGGTAAGCGCCAACGTCGTGACACCGGCTTTCGCAGCTTCCTCGACGACCTGGGCCGGCGCAAGCTGCCCGTCGGAGACCGTCGAATGACTCTGAAGCTCGATCAGCATGACGGCGCACCCTATTGCGCCTCGTCTCCGCCCGCTGTCTGAATAGACTGCGCCGCCGTGTTCACGAAGGTCCTAATAGCTAACCGCGGCGAGATCGCCATCCGCGTCGCTCGCACGCTCAAGGAGATGGGCATCGGGTCCGTCGCCGTTTATTCGGAGATCGACCGCGGCGCCCCCCACGTGCGCGAGGCAGACGAGGCCTTCTTGATCGGCCCGGCGGTCCCGGCCGAGAGCTACCTGAACATCGCGAAGATCATCGAGACGGTCAAGGAGGCCGGCGCCGAGGCGATCCATCCCGGCTACGGCTTCCTCGCCGAGAATGCTGACTTTGCTCGGGCCTGTGGCGAAGCTGACATCGTTTTCATCGGTCCCCCGCCGGAGGCGATCGAATCGATGGGCTCGAAGACGCGGGCGCGCGAGATCATGGCCGAGGCCGGGGTGCCGATCGTCCCGGGTGCGACCGAGCCGGCGAAGGACGTCGCTGCGGCAAAGCAGCAGGCCGAGGAAGCCGGTTATCCGGTCGCCTGCAAGGCGGCGGGCGGCGGTGGGGGCAAGGGCTTCCGCGTCGCGATGACGCCTGACGATCTCGAGGAGGCCTTCGAGGGCGCCGCTCGCGAAGGCGAGAAGTTCTTCTCCGACGATCGTGTCTACGTCGAGCGCTACCTCGAGGATCCGCGCCACGTCGAGGTTCAGGTGCTCGCCGACTCGCACGGCAACGTGATCCACCTCGGCGAGCGCGACTGCTCGATCCAGCGCCGTCACCAGAAGGTGATCGAGGAGGCGCCGGGCCCCCAGGTCGATGCCGAGATGCGCGAGCGGATCGGCAAGATCGCCACCGACGCGGCTGCCGCTGTCGGTTACCGTGGCGCCGGCACGGTCGAGGGCATGCAGGTCGGCGACGAGTACTTCTTCCTCGAGATGAACACGCGGGTGCAGGTCGAGCATTGCGTGACCGAGATGGTCACCGGTGTCGACATCGTCCGCGAGCAGGTGCTCGTCGCCGCCGGTGAGGCGCTCACCGTCGCCCAGGAGGACGTCGAGCTGCGCGGCCACGCGATCGAGTGCCGGATCAACGCAGAGGCGGCCCACAAGAAATTTGCCCCGGCGCCAGGCGCGATCACCTCCTACCGCGAGCCGGCAGGCCCCGGTGTGCGGGTCGACTCCGGGGTCGAAGCCGGCTCCGAGGTGACGCCGATGTACGACCCGATGGTGGCCAAGCTGATCGTCTGGGACATCGACCGCGAGCACGCGACGCGACGCATGCTGCGTGCGCTGGGCGAGTACGAGGTCGGTGGCCTGACCACGCTGATCCCCTTCCACAGCGCGATCCTCGCCACCGAGCAGTGGGCGAAGGGGGAGACCTGCCGCGACCTGATGGAGGACCGCGAGTGGCTGAAGACGACCGCACCGGCAGAGGCTGAGGCGCCCGAGGTGCCCGAGGGCGCCGAGGTCGTCGCTCGCGACTACAAGGTCGAGGTGTCCGGCAAGCTCTTCGACGTCAGGGTGATCGGCGAGGCCACGGCGAACGGCGCCGCGCCTACTGTCGGCGGCAAGAAACCTCCGAAGCGCGAGCGCAAGGCGGGCGGAGGCGCCGGCGCCTCCAGCGCGTCGCTGCCCTCGCCGCTGCAGGGCATCGTGCTCAAAGTCGCGGTCGAGCAGGGCGCCGAGGTCTCAGAAGGCGACCTGATCTGCGTGATCGAGGCGATGAAGATGGAGAACGAGATAGCCGCCCACCGCTCCGGCAAAGTCACCTCTCTCAACGTCGCTCAAGGCGCTTCAGTCTCGAACGGAGATGTATTAGCAGTGATCGAGTAAGGGCGGTAGTCCTCTGGGCGGGCGGGTACTCAAAACGGCGGTCTAATTAGACCGCCGTTTGTCCGAACAGAGGACTACCGCCCTTACTTACCCTGGCCGGGGTGATTCCGTTCGCGTTCGCGCCGTTCCTTTTCGCGTTCGCGTTCGTGTTCGCGAACTTCCTTCTGCCGCTGGGCGCGCAGGCGCTCGAATTCGACGCGGGTCAGCGGCAGCGGTGGCGTCGGTTCGCGGCATTCCCGCCCGACGCAGTTCTCGTAGCGCCGCAGTTGTCGGTGGAGGAAGTTGCGGATCGGGTAGTAATTCGGCACTTTGACGATGTTGTTGAGCTCGTTCGGGTCTTTGTTGATGTTGTAGAGCTCCTTCTCCCCGTCCGGCCAGGCGATGTACTTGTAGGGCCCGAGGCGGATCCCCTCGTAGTTGAGCGGCGGCGCCAGGAGCGAGGCGTGCGCAGTGGCCGACGCATGGGCCGCATTCGACGCGTTCTCACTCGTGCTGCCATTGCCGCCGGGCACCCCACCGTCGCCTTCGCCGGTGGAGGAGATCGCCCCGTTTGCTTCCACGTCGCTCGTCTGCACGAACGACTCGAAGATGATCGGTCGGCGGCTGCGCAGTTCGGGATCGCGCAGGAATGGGACCATCGAGCGGCCGTCGACGCTCTTGTCCGGTTCGACCCCCGCCAGGTCGAGGATAGTCGGCGCGATGTCGATATTCGACGCCAGCTCGCCGGTCGACGTGTCGGGCTTGATTCCAGGCCCGCGGATCAGGAAGGGCAGGTGCGTCGCCGGCTCGTAGGAGAGGAACTTGCCGCCGATCAGGCGGTGCTCGCCGTAGAAGAAGCCGTTGTCGGAGGTGAAGAGGATGTAGGTGTTGCGCAGGCGATGCAGCTGGCCCAGCGTGTCGACGACCTCTTTGACCCCGTCGTCGATCGAGCGCAGCGACTCCAGTGCCTTCTCGTAGTACACCTTGTAGGTGCGCTTGTCGTTCGGCGTCAGATGTTCGGCTTCGCGGATGAAGCTCGGCTTGTCGCTGACATTGCCCTCGTCGAACCCTTCGGAGCGGTCGTGGGGCAGCTTCGCTCCCTTGAACCAGTCGTAGTGGCGGACCGCCGGCTCGGGGCCGGCCGGCTTGCGGAAGTCGCCGTGGGGAGCGGTGTAGTCGAGCTGGAGATAGAGCGGCTGTTCTTCCGGGGTCGCCAGCATTTCTTCCCGCGCCATCCAATTGAAGATGTCGGTCGCGTAGAGGCAGGGCCGTCCTTCTTCGGGCGCGAAGGGGCAGCCCGCCGGGTCGCGCTGGGTGTATTCGCGCGGTTCCCAGGTACCCGAGTCGCCGTAGGGTTCGCTGACCTGGCCGTTGTTGTTGAGCATGTAGCCGTAGAAGTAGTGGTGGGTGTCGGCATTGAGCACGTTGTGCCAGGCGTCCCAGCCCGGCGGCACCGTGGTTCCGTTGTCGTAGGGTTCGTCGCCGTAGCCGTTGAGGAACTTGCCGATGTGGATCGTGCGGTAGCCGGCGCCCTGCAGCCAGGTGGCGAGGTTGTGGCTGGCGGCGGCGCGGAAGGAGAAGCCGTAGTAGCCGCCGTTGGGCTGCACGTTGCCCTTGACGCCGGTGTTGTGGGCATAGCGGCCGGTCAGCAGGCTGACCCGTGAGGGGCAGCAGAGCGGGTAGGAGACGTAGTAGCGGTTGAAGGTCATGCCTTTCCCAGCAAGCAGTTCGAGCGTGTTCGGCATCGCCTGCGTCTCGGCGGCACCGGGGAAGGCGGTGAAGGTGGCGTAGAGCTCGTCGAGGGTCTGGTCGTCGGTCTGGATGACGACGAAGCTCGGTGGATCGGAGTTGGGGTCGAGCGGGGGTTCTTCTTCCACTTCCAGCGCGTGGGCACGAGCGACGCTCAGCACGAGCGCGCAGAGCAGCGCCAGCAGCGCCGCCGCAACGAGCGGGCGGGCGCGCAAAGACACTCGGTTATGGCTGACTCGGTCCATCGAATTCTGGGGACGCCTCCGGGCGGCCTACGGTCGTAACCGCCACTCCGCGGCGAAGTTGCGAAGCGGAACGCTAGAAGACGGCTAGGACGCGCCCAGCTTTTTGGCCGCTTCACGGAAGTTCTTGACGGTCGCGCTGGGCGCTTTGCGGCCGTCGAGCTTCTCTCCGTGGCGGTTGACCCAGATCACCGGGACCTTCATTTTCAGCAGCGGCGCGACGTCGGTCGTGTAGTCGCAGCAGATGTGGAGCCAGCCTTTTTTGCTGCCGATCCGGCGCGCGCACTCTTTGAAGTGGACCGGATCGGGCTTGTAGCTGCGCACCTGCTGTGCGGTGACGACCAGGTCCAGTTCGGTGCGCAGATGGCGGCGCGAGATGCCGAGCAGTTTGTCGTCGACGTTGGAGATGATCCCGATCTCGTAGCGTTTGCCGAGCCGGTCCATCGCCGCGTTGGCCTCGCGGAAGGGCAGCCAGTAGGCGACGCTGTCGGGGAGGAACTGGGCTCTGGAGGGCTCGATCTCCCAGCCGACCTCGCGGGCGACTTTGACGATCGTGCGGCGCAGAACCTCGGCATACAGTTCGTAGGAGCCGGCCATGATTTCGGCCTGTACTTCCATGAAGCGGGCCAGGAACGGCCCCTCTTCGAAGCTGAAGCCATCCTTGGCGGCCTCTTTCTTACAGGCCTCGATGATCCCTTTCTCCCAATCGATCAGGGTGCCGTAGCAATCGGTGGTCACCCAGGTGATGGATTTGAGAGCGGGAAGAGGCACGGGGCGCGGCATCTTATAGGCTGCCGCCCGGCCCAGGCAGGGCTCCTCTCCCATGGACCTTCTCGAGTATCAAGGCAAGCAGCTTTTCGCCGCGCACGGCATCGCCGTGCCGAGCGGCGAGGTCGCCTCCACGGTCGAGGATGCCGTCGCCGCGGCGGAGCGGATCGGCTATCCCTGCGCGATCAAGGCCCAGGTGCTGATCGGCGGCCGCGGCAAGGCCGGCGGGATCAAGATCGCCGCCGACCGCGCCGAGGCCGAGCAGCACGCCGGGGCGATCCTCGGCATGGACATCGTCGGTCCGCACGGCGAGGGGCCGTTCCGGGTCGAGCAGGTCTGGATCGAGGGCGGCTCGGCGATCGCGGCCGAGTACTACGCCTCGGTCATCCTCGACCGGAGCGAGAAGAAGCTGCTGGCGATGGTCTCCGCCAAGGGTGGGATGGACATCGAGGCGGTCGCCGCCGAGGACCCGGAGGCGCTGGTCAAGGAGCACGTCGACCCGACCCGACCCTTCACCGGGGCCGAGGCGCGGCCGATCATCGATGCCGCCGGGCTCGCCGAGGACGTCCGCGACGCAGCCGCCGGGGTGCTGGCGAAGCTCGCCGAGACCGCGCAGGCCGAGGACGCGACGCTGATCGAGGTCAACCCACTGATCGTCACCGAGGACCGCCAGGTCGTCGCCCTCGACGCCAAGGTGACGATCGACGGCAACGCCTTATACCGCCACGAGGGGTTGGCCGAGCTCGACGCCGAGTCGATCGACGATCCGCAGGAGGCGATGGCGCGGGAGAAGGGCCTCACCTACGTCAAGCTCGACGGCAACGTCGGCATCCTCGCCAACGGCGCCGGGCTTTGCATGTCCACCCTCGACGTCGTCGCCCAGGCGGGCGGGGCGCCGGCCAACTTCCTCGACGCCGGCGGTGGCTCCAAGGCCGAGGCGATCGTCGACGCGCTGACCGTGATCACCTCCGACGCGAAGGTCACGGCAATCCTCTTCAACATCTTCGGCGGCATCACCCGCTGCGACGAGATAGCCAAGGGGATTGTCGAAGCCTCGGCACAGCTCGACCTCGGCGTGCCGCTGGTCGTCCGCCTCGACGGCACGAATTCGGAGGAGGGGTTGGCGATCCTCGCCGAGGCGGGTCTGGCCAACCTGCATCAGGAGACGACGATGCTCGGCGCAGCGCAGAAGGTCGTCGAGCTCGCGGGGGCGAGCGGCTGATGTCGATCATCGTCAACGAGGAGACGAAGCTGGTCGTCTCCGGCCTGACCGGCCGCGAGGGCTCTTTCCACGGGCTGCGCAACCAGGCTTACGGCACGCATCTGGCGGCCGGAGTGACGCCGGGCAAGGGCGGCCAGGACGTCGAGGGCGTGCCGATCTTCGACTCGATCCGCGAGGCGGTCGAGCAGCAGGGTGCTAACACCTCGATGATCTTCGTCCCCGCCCGCTTTGCCGCACCGGCGATCGACGAGGCGATCGACTCCGGGGTCGAGACGGTGATCGCGATCACCGAGGGGATCCCGGTGCTCGACATGCTGAGGACCTACTGGAAGGCCAGGGAGGCAGGGGTGCGGCTGATCGGGCCGAACTGCCCCGGCGTGCTCTCGCCGGGCAAGGCCAACGTCGGCATCATCCCCGCCCAGTTCTTCGATCCGGGCAAGATCGGCGTCGTCTCCAAGTCGGGCACGCTGACCTACCAGATCGGCAACGAGCTGAAGCAGGCGGGCGAGGGCAACTCCTCGATCGTCGGCATCGGCGGCGACCCGATCATCGGCTCGGACTTCATCGACATCCTCAAGCTTTACGAGGCCGACCCAGAGACCGAGATGATCGTCATGGTCGGCGAGATCGGCGGCGACGCCGAGGAGCGGGCCGCCGAGTTCATCGCCTCCGACATCTCCAAGCCCGTGGTCGCCTACATCGCCGGCTTCACCGCGCCGCCGGGCAAGCAGATGGGCCACGCCGGAGCGATCATCTCCGGCTCTTCGGGAACTGCGCAGGCGAAGAAGGAAGCGCTCGAGGACAAGGGCGTGCGGGTTGGCGAAAGCCCTACCGAGACGGCAAAGATCGCCGTCGAAGTGCTGCGCGGTTAGGCCCTCAGTTGGGAAGGCCGGGGTGTCCCTCCAGCTTGCTGGGTTTTTCGCCTCGCGGTTTTGTGGCCGTCCGAGGTCGTCATTGGGGCGAAAAACAGGATGCCGCTGCGCTGGAGGGACACCCCGGCCTTCCACCCGGCACCTACGTGGCAGACGCCCGCCGATCCGTGCCCAGCATCTTTCGTAGCTGGGTGGAGATTCGGGGGGCTCCTGTTTCTAGCTGGCGGTGGGTTAAGCGGATGACTCGGTAGCCCTCTGCCTGCATCTTGGCATCGCGGGCTCGGTCGCTCTCAAAGGCTGCCCGGTGGCTGTGGAATTCCCAGCTATCCATCTCGACAACGAGGCGATGACCTGGCCAGTAGGCGTCGACCTCGTGGTCGAGGATCGAGATGTTGGTTAGCGGGGCGGGCAGGTCGGCGAGGTGCTCGCGGCAGAACTCAGAGAAGCGATCCTCTAATGGTGAGCGATTCATCACCGGTGCTCTCGCTGTGGCGAGGAGGTGTCGGATCGGGCGCAAGGCACGGCGGCCGTAGCCGCGCTCGCAGGCGGCTGCTACCTCAGTCAGGCGCAGGAGCTTGAGGCGATCCGCCTCTTCCCAGGCGGATTCGAGTTGCTTGAGGTTTACGACTTCGGCAAGGTCGAACAGAGTGCGAGCCACGGTGGTGACTGGAATCCCGGCGCGATTCGCTCGGTCCTCGGGATGGAGTCGCCCACGATGGATCCAAATCCTGTCCCGCCGATGGATTCCCTGCCGTCCGACCGGCGCGGTCACGTCGATCACTCCGGCCCGTGGTCTCATCAAGCCCCAGAGCGCCGCGGCACTACGGTGGCTGAGCAATGCCCCGTCTCCGTAGGCGAGCACGGCGGCGAGCCGACGACCCTGTCGACTCACTCGAGCGTGGCCGACGGCGAATACCTCGCGATGGAGCGCTTGGAGCCTCTCCGCGTCGAGCCGCACCTTGATCGCCTCGTCGCCAAAGCCAAGCGCCAGTAGTTGACGGCGAGCAACAACCCCATGCTGCTGTGCGGCAAGTCGAGCCAGCTCCCGCTCCCTCCACAGCCCAGGGCGTGTCTGAGCTTTCGGGGTCATATGCGCCCTTAAGCTCAGACACGCCTCTGGTTCGCCCCTCTGGAGTCACTGTTTTGGGCAGGGTGCCCGCAAACTGGGGGCGTTGCTAGGCTCGGAGGCGATGGCTCAGGACACGATTTCATTCGCTCGCGGAGCTCCTAGCTCGGACATCCTGCCGCGGGACGCGGTGCGGGACGCTGCTGCCGTCGCGCTGGCGGAGGATTGGGAAAAGGCGCTTTCCTACGGGACGGGGATCGGGCATCCTGGGCTCTGCCAGTGGGTCGCCGAGCGGCATGGGGGGCTCGATGCCGGTCAGGTGATGATCGCCAACGGCTCGCTGGAGGCGGGCTGGATGCTGTTCGAGCACCTGCTCGAGGCCGGCGACCGGGTCGTCGTGGAGCAACCGACCTACGACCGCACGCTCTTGATGCTGCAGCGGCTCGGAGTCGAGCTGGTGCCGGTGGCCCTGGAGGCCGACGGTCTCGACCTGGGGGCCTTCGAAGCCGCCCTCGAGGACGGCCCGATCAAGCTCGCCCACGTCATCCCCAACTTCCACAACCCCGCCGGTTGCACGCTGTCCGCCGCCAAGCGCACGCGCTTGGTCGAGCTCGCTGCCGAGCACGATTTCTGGATCTTCGAGGACGATCCCTACCGTGAGCTTCCCTTCGAGGGGGAGGCGCTGGAGTCGATGCTCGCGATCGACTCGGCGGACCGCGTGGTCCACGCATCTTCCTTCTCGAAGACCGTCAGCCCCGGCGTCAGGGTCGGCTACCTGGCCGGGCCCGCGGCGGAGATCGCCCAGCTGGCAAAGCGCGCCAACGAGACCTACATCTCGCCCAACATGCTGGCCGAGTCCGTGGTGCTGGAGCTCTGCGGCTCCGGTGCGCTGGATCGCAACATCGACTTCGTCAAAGGCGCCCTGCGCGACCGCTGCGAAGCCCTGGTCGGAGCTCTGCGCGAGCAGCTTCCCGAGGCGGAGTTCGTCGTCCCCGAGGGCGGCTACTTCCTCTGGCTCGACCTTGCCGAGGGCACCGACACGCCGGCTCTGCTGACCGAGGCCAAGGGCGAGGGCGTCGCCTTCGTCGCCGGGCCCGACTTCATGATCGAGGGCGGCGAGAACAGCCTCCGCCTCTCCTTTGCCAGCGTGCCTCCGGAGCGGATTCCGGAGGGCGTCGCTCGCATCGCCCGCGCCCTGGAACGGGTTCGCGCGGCTTCTCCGGCTTAGGGCAGGGCGTCGACCCGGTGACGGTGACCGCCGAGTCGCGCAGCAGCAGTTGCCAACCTCGGAGCCGATCGTCTCGGTGGCTATCCCGCAGTAGGCGGCTGAGCTCAGCGGCCGTAGCGGTCGGAAGACAGCACGAGCTGCTCGGGGATTGCAGCCCGTGGCGGTGGCGCCGGGTCGGCGCGGACCGAGACCGTCTCGGCGACGCTGCGTGAGACGCGATGGGAGCCATCGGCGGAGGCGATCGTTATCTCGTCCTCGTCCGCGCTCTCCAGCGTGCCCTCCAGGCCGGGCTCCAGCCCGGCCTCTTTGAGGTAGTGCAGCAGCTCCTCCGCCTCGTTCTCGAAGCGCAGCACGTGGACCTTGGCGCCGACCTGGACGTCGGCCAGGAGCGCACCGGTCTCGCGCACGCCCTCGACGATCGGGTGGCCGTGCGGGCAGGTCGTCGCGTCGCCGATCGCGGCCCGCATCCGCTCCTCCAGGACCGGCGACATCGCGTGCTCGATCCGCTCCGCCTCCTCGTGCACCTCGTCCCAGGGGATGCCGAGGACGTCGGTGAGGAAGCGCTCGATCATGCGGTGGCGGCGGACGATGTGGCTGGCGTGCTCGCGCCCGGACCCGGTGAAGGCAAGCGATTTGTCGGCGTTGCGCTCGACATAGCCGTCGTCGACCAGGCGGCCGACCATTTCGTGCACGGTGGGGGGCGAGAGCTGCATCGCGCGGGCGATGTTGGCGCCGGTCATCGGCAGCCCGGCCTCCTCCAGCCAGAACATGATCTCGAGGTACTCCTGCTCGGCGACGGTCGCTGTCTCCATCGGCTCGATACTAGCTGCGCTCCATCAGCGTGGAGACGACCGCCTCGTAGAAGCCGTCGCCCATCGCCCCCTCGGTGACCGTGGCGTTGTCCCAGGCCGCGAGTGCGGCTCGCAGACCTGGATCTCGCTCCGGCCCGTTGGCGACGACGAAGAAGCGGCCGACCGCGGCGGCGACCTCGAGATCCTCGACCGAGTCGCCGACAGCGATGCACTCGGCCGGATCGAAGCCGCGAGCGCGGGCGTGAGCGGCGACCGCGTTCGCCTTGCTGACGATTTTCGGGACCAGATGGTAGGCGTGGGTGGGCCCGTCGATCGCGGCCATCTCGCGGCCGATCGCGCCGTTGTCGAGCAGGCGCAGGTTCTCGTGGCCCCGGGCGGTGAGCAGCTCGTTGGCCTCGTCGACGTCGACCTTGCCACGGAAGAGGTGGGAGAGGACACGGCCGTGGTGCCAGGGCGAGTGGTACTCGAGCCGCCCGTCGAAGTGCTCGAAGAGCAGCTTCGGGATGCCTGCCCGCTCGAGCTTCTCGTAGATCGTGCCCTCTTCGTCGGGGACGAGGTCGCCGGTCAGCAGCGTCGTCTCGCCGTCGATCGCGAAGGCGCAGCCGGCCTCGTATATGTAGGAGGTCTGCCCCATCAGGCGGGCCGCCTCGTGGACCTGGGGCTCGCGGCGGCCGGACATGATCACCACCTCGACCCCGGCCCGGTGGCAGGCCTCGAGGCCGCGCGACTGGGCCAGCGAGAAGCCGCCCTCGGCGTCGCGGAAGAGCGAGGCTCCCTGCCCGAGCAGGGTGCCGTCGAGGTCGGTGTAGACGCATCGCAGTGGCATGGTGCGGTCGCTACGGTAGCCGGATGCCCTGGCGCCTCGCCGATCGGACGCTTGACCTCGAGCAGCCGGTCGCGGCTGGGATCGTCAACGTCACCGCCGACTCGATGTTCGAGGGGGCGCGCAGCGGGACGCCGGAGCAGGCTGTCGCCGACGGGCTGGCGCTGGTCGAGGCCGGCTTCGACATGCTCGACGTGGGCGCGGTCGCGGCGCGCAGCGGGCCCCCGGTGGGCGCCGAGCAGGAGGCGGCGGCGCTGGTCCCGGCGATCGAAGGGCTCGCCGGCGCGGGCCTGCCGGTCTCGGCCGACACCTTCTCGGTCGAGGTGGCGCGGCGAGCGCTGGTGGCGGGGGCGGCAGCCGTCAATGACATCTCCGGTGGCTCGGAGGAGATGTTCGAGCTGGTCGCCGGCACGGGCTGCGGCTACGTGCTGATGCACATCGAGGGTCCGCCTCGGGTCGATCGCGCAGCGCGCGAATACGACGACGTCGTCGAGCATCTGAAGTCGTGGTTTGGGGGGAGAGTCGAGCTGGCCTCGCGACTTGGGGTTGCCGAGGAGCAGATCGCCATCGACCCCGGACTCGACTTCGACCTCACGACCAGGCAGGACCTGGAGATCCTGCGGCGGCTCGGCGAGCTGCGCTCGCTCGGCCCGCCGCTCTATGTCTCGCTCTCGCGCAAGGACTTCATCGGCGAAGTCCTGGGTGGGAGCTGGGAGGAGCGCCTGCCGGCGGGCGAGCGCGAGTGGGGAACGGTCGCGGCGGCAGCGCTCGCGGTGCGCGAGGGCGCGGACGTCCTCCGTATCCACGACAGGAGCACCCTGCAGGCGGTGCGGGTGGCGGGACGGATACGTGACTAAGAGCCTGCTCGAGGCGCCCTGGTCGATTGCGATCGACCCAGCTCGCCGCGACGGGCGCATCGTCGCCGAGAGCAGCGAGCCGGAGCGCAAGGCGAAGCCGGTGGCGATGCCCCGCTCGCTCGACCCCGGCCTGGTCGAGGCACTGGGCCGTGCCGGGATCGAGCGCCTCTACTCGCACCAGCGCGAGGCGCTGAAGGCCGCTGCCGTCTCCAACCTGGTGATCACCAGCGGCACGGCGTCGGGCAAGAGCCTCGCCTTCAACCTGCCGGTGCTCGACGGCATCGCCCGCGACCCCAAGCGCCGGGCCCTCTACCTCTACCCGACGAAGGCACTGGCGCAGGACCAGGCGCGCAAGCTCGCCGCACTGCGCCCACCGGGCCTGCGCGAGGCGATCTACGACGGCGACACGCCGCGCGAGGAGCGCCCGGCGATCCGCCGCCGCAACAACCTCGTCCTCACCAACCCCGACATGCTCCACGTCGGCCTGCTGCCCAACCACAAGAGCTGGGGGGACTTCATCGCCAACCTCGGCTGGGTCGTCGTCGACGAGGCGCACACCTACCGCGGCGTCTTCGGCTCGCACGTTGCCAACGTGCTGCGACGGCTGCGGCGGGTGGCGCGGGCCTACGGCGCCGAGCCGCGCTTCCTGCTCACCTCGGCGACGATCGCCAACCCGCTGGAGCTGGCGGAGCGGCTGGTCGGCGAGCCGTTCGAGCTGATCGACGACGACGGCGCGCCCGGCAGCGGGCGCGAGATCGCGATGTGGAACCCGCCGCTGATCGACAAGGCAAGCGGGACGCGGCGCTCCGCCCTCTCCGAGGCGGCTGACCTGCTGGCCGAGCTGGTCTCGCATGGGGTGCGGACGATCTGCTTCCTCAAAAGCCGGCGCGGGATCGAGCTGATCCAACGCTTCACCGGCGAGGCGTTGCAGCGGCGCGGCAAGCCCGAGCTGGCCGCGCGGATCGCCCCCTACCGCGGCGGTTACACGCCGCAGCAGCGGCGCGAGATCGAGGCGCGACTGGCGGCGGGCGAGCTGCTCGCCGTGGTCGCGACCGATGCCCTGGAGCTGGGGATCGACATCGGCGAGCTCGACGCGGCGATCTGCGTCACCTTCCCCGGGACCGTCGCCAGCCTGCGCCAGATGTGGGGACGGGCGGGACGCCGGCGGCGCGGCCTGGCGGTCTACGTCGCCGGTGCCGACGCGCTCGACCAGTTCTTCTGCCGCCACCCCGACGAGTTCATCGGCCGGCCGGTGGAGGCGGCGATCCTCGACCACGAGAGCGAGCAGATCGCCTCGCGACACATGGTCGCGGCGGCCTACGAGTTGCCGCTGAGCAGCGCGGACGACGAGGTCTTCGGCGAGGGTTGGCGCGAGCGGGCCGAGCGGCTGACCACGGCGGGCGAGCTGCGCCGTGCCGGCGGGCGGCTGCTCCCGGCCGACAGCGGCTTCGTCGCCGCGAAGATCCCGCTGCGCTCCGCCTCGGCGGACTCGGTCGCGGTGATCGAGCGCGACTCGGGCGAGATGCTCGGCCTGGTCGAGACCGAGCGCGCCTTCACCACGATCCACCCCGGGGCGATCTACCTCCACCTGGGCCGCTCCTACGAGGTCGAGCAGCTCGACGTCGAGGGGCGGCGGGCGATCGTCAGCAGCTTCGACGGCGACTGGTACACGCGGCCGAAAAAGGAGACCGAGATCTACATCGAGCGGGTCCGGGAGCAGCGCTCGACCTCGGGCGTCGAGCTGCACTTCGGCGAAGTCTCGGTCAGCGAGCAGGTGATCGCCTTCCAGCGGGTCTCGATCTCCGAGCAGGAGCCGATCGACATCGTCGCCCTCGAGCTGCCCGAGCAGCACTTCGTCACCCAGGCCCTCTGGTACGTGCTGCCCGACCGGCTCAGCGCCGCCCTGCCGACCGAGGTGCTGCTCGGCTCCCTGCACGCGACCGAGCACGGCCAGATCGCGGTGCTGCCGCTGATCGCGATGTGCGACCGCTGGGACATCGGCGGGCTCTCGACCAATGTCCACTTCCAGACCGGCCGGGCGACGATCTTCATCTACGACGGCCATCCCGGCGGGGTTGGGATAACGCTGCGCGGCTACGAGCAGTTCGAGCGCCTGCTCGGCGACGCCGAGCGGCTGATCGGCGAGTGCCCATGCGAGTCCGGCTGCCCCTCCTGCGTGCAGAGCCCCAAGTGCGGCAACCTCAACGAACCGCTGCACAAGGCCGGCGCGCTGGAGCTGATGCGGACGATGCAAGACTCTGGCGGGCAATGAGCGAGCGCAGGCGAGCGAAGCAGGTCGCGGTGATCGGCTCCGGGGGCTGCGGGGAGGAGACCGAGGCGTGGCGGCTCGCCGAGGAGGTGGGGCGACTGCTGGCCGAGGCCGGGGTGACCGTGGTCTGCGGTGGCCGAGGCGGAGTTATGGAAGCGGCTGCCCGCGGCGCTGCGGGTGCCCGCGGCAGCGTAATCGGCGTCCTTCCCTGGATCTCGGTCGATGACGCAAACCCCTATTGCACGCAGGTGGTCGCGACCGGGATCGGCCACGCTCGGAACCTTGCCGTCGCCGCATCGGGGGAAGCAGTGATCGCGATCAGCGGGGAATGGGGCACGCTCTCGGAGATCGCCCATGCCCGCAACCTCGGACGGACCGTCGTCGCGCTGCACAGCTGGAGCGTCTCCGGGCGGGAGCAGATGAAGGGCGGCCCGGGCATCGTCCCTGCCGAGACCCCCGAGGAGGCGGTTGCCGCCGCCCTCGAAGCCCTCTGATTGGAGACGTCAGGGCCAGAGTTCGCGTAGGGCGAGGATCGCGAAGGCGTGGGACCAGGCGAGGGGGGTGGTCGAGGTGGGGAGGCCGGTGCGGGCGTCGACGCGCTCGGGGAGAAGGCCGAGCGGCGTAGCGGCCCGGCGCAGGTCTGCCATGAGGCCGAGCGCAGCACGGCGGTCACTACGTGCCTGGCGCGCACCGTCCCCTTCCCGCGCGAGGGCGGCGAGTCCCCAGGCGGTCCAGGCGGTGGGCGCCGACCACGGATCCTCGCCCCCATGCCAGTTCTGGGAGGGGACGATGCCGAAGCGGCCGCTGTCGACGGCCAATCGCATCAGGGTGCGACGAATCGCGGGGAAGAGCGCCGGGCGGGGGAAGGGACGCACCGCCCACGCCGCAGTGGAGTCGAGGCCGGACGCCGGGTCACCCGCGATCCGCGTCAGCCCTCTGAGGGAGCCGAACAGCCCGGCGACGCGGTGGCCGCCTAGACCGGAGGCGATCGCGTTGCCCAGGTAGTCGCCTGAGTTGTCCTCCTGGTAGTCAGCCAGGTCTCGCCATGCGGAGGGGAATCGATGTGCCCGCAGCCCCGCCGCCCGTGCCGCCGCTGCGACCCAGCCCGCGGCATCGCCCTGCGCGCCGCGCTCGGGAATGGGAGCAGCGACTCCGTCGAACCGTGCCGCGGCGTTCAGGTCGAGTCCCTTGAGGAAGCGTGCGACCCGCCGCGCCTCCGGTCTGTATCCGGCCGCAGCGAGGGCGATCGCAACCGCACTGGCGTCGCGCGGCCAAACGTACGCCCAGCCGTCGCGGGCGCCTGCCGCGACAGCGCCGCTGCGGCGGTCGGTCAGCGCCCGCAGCACCAGCAGCGAACGCCGATACATCGCCCGGGCCCAGTGGGGCGCGCCAGCGCCCAGCGGTTGCGCGCAGGCAAGCCAGCGCCGATCGGCAGCAGCGGCCCCCGGCCCGCCGATCCGCCGGACGAGGACGCTCGGTTCATCGCCAAAGCGCGCAACGGTTCGCAGCACGTTGGTTCCCGGCAGGTAATGCTGCTGGACCGAGTCGGCGCGCCAGAGAGGGACCGACCGCCCACCCCCGAGCCGCATTCGCGCGACCAAGGCGTCGTCGGTGGACACCGTACCCGCGACCTGCCGCTCTGCCGGCACAGCAACCAGCGCCGGCCCCGCCGGCCCCGGTTTCCGCAGATCCACGACATCGCCGTAGGCATCGACAGCCGCGGTTCTCCCACCGCTCCCAACCACGGCGACGCCCAGAAATGGCGCCGGCAATCCGGGCAGCCCGGTCGGCGTACGCGGATCACCCCGGTGCCCGCCCGACAGCGCCAGCACCCCGAGGGTCACTGCGCCAAGCGCGATTCCTGCACGAGCCCAGACCATGGGCTCAATCCAAGCAGCCCGATCTCGTCCCGGTCGCTAGCCTTCCACCGCGCGGCCACGGCCACGCCCCAGCTACGGCGAGGTAGCTCAGTTGGTAGAGCACACGACTGAAAATCGTGGTGTCGTGGGTTCGATTCCCACCCTCGCCATAATTTTATACCTGCAAATAAGCCCTTTTTCTCCTCTGATTCGCGAAGGCGAGGGCTGTCGTTTGGGCCACGGTGGCCCATTCGTGGCCCAATCAAGCAGTTCGAGGAATCTTCGACTGACGACTTGAGGAAATCAGCCAGCGTCAGATTTCCCTCTTGCAAGCGAAAAGCTCGCCCTCCCTCCAAAGGGCGAGGAACTGGCAAATCGAGACCACACGAGTAGGCGTCGTGTGCTCCTTCAGCTAATCATTGAGACACCACTAGGTGTATAGTGATGCTATGGGTCGAACCCAGATCTACCTTGGCGAAGACGAGCTGGAGCTTCTCGAACAAGCGTCGCGAGAGACCGGAGCGTCGCGCTCAGAGCTTGTCCGCCGCGCGGTAAGAGCTTCCTTCGGTCGGCAGGGGAAGGACGAGAGGCTCGATGCTCTTCGCGCAAGCGCCGGGTCATGGCGGGGACGCCGGCGCACCGGAGCCGAGTACGTCGATGCCATGCGCGGCGGCGACCTGAACGAGCGCTTGGCCCGCCTCGGCGTCAAGTGAAGCTGCTCGACACGAGCGTCGCGATCGATCATCTCCGCGGCCTGCGACCCGCGGTCAATCTGCTCAACGACTTGATCGAAGCCGAGGAGGATCTTCTCGCAAGCGAGGTCGTTCGCTTCGAGCTCTTGGCCGGTGTCCGCAGAGGCGAGGTCGAGGCGCTCGAGCAGTTCTTCTCGGCACTCTCCTGGGTGCCCGTCGGGGAGGAGGTGTCACGTTCCGCCGGCGCGCTCGCCCAGAGCCACCGTCGTTCCCACAGCGGCATAGACGACGCCGATTACCTGATTGCCGCCACCGCACTCCTGCTCGAGGCCGACCTGCTCACCACGAACGTGCGCCACTTTCCGATGCTCGCGGGGCTTGAACCGGCTTACTAGTCCGAAAGGCTCGCGGCACGGTCCGATAGAGCTTCCGATAGGCGGAGTCGAACCGGTGACCTCATGGGTGCGATCCAAGTAGGTCGAGCGCACTGAAATGGCGGAAAAGAGCCTTATTTCCTGGTATTTGGCCTGGGGCCTCTCGCTGCCTTGGAGCCGCCACATATGCAGGGATATGCGGCAATATGCAAGGAGTCGGGCACTTCTGGCGAGAAGTGCCCGAAACGAGAGAAGGCGGGTTGGAAATGCGTAGCCCGCTTCCCAAGGAAGCTTGCTTGCATCCGGCTATTCCAAGGAAAACGCTGAGGAGTTCCCGAATCGCGGAGGCCGGTTCAGGATGGCCGACCTTTGGTGAGACACTGTGCGATTCTCGGCAATTATCGGCATCTAAACGTTGAATCGAGCAGACCCTCAGCGCTCCGGCTAGTCCGGTTCGGAGACGTCAAAGGCTCCATCGGCGACGGCAACATCCATGCAGGGGCTTCACGATCTCAATCTGCGTCTCCTCGTCGTGGGCGATTGGCTTCCCAAACTGCATCCATGTCCACCGTCGCCAACGCCTCCTGCATCCTCCGCAACGCGTTGTCGGAATAACGGTAGTGCTTTTGGGAATCGAAGTCGAAAGTGTGCACGCAGTCCTCGTCCTCGTCGATGACGAGGTGTCGGCGCAGCGCCAGCGCCTTCGGCGGCGTCAGCCCCAGGCGGCGGGCCAAATCGGGCTTTGAGATGTAGTACTTGCGCTGAAGGTCCACCTCGCGCACGGCAGTCGCCTCGCGCGGGTCGTCGGCGGCTACGTATTCAACCGGCGCACCACCACCGCGGGTGAAGTGGACCTTCAGGGTCGGCCCATCCTGGGAGAACTCGGTGCCGACCTGCCCGAGGCGGGGAAAGATGGAGGCGATGTCCTTGTTGTCACGAATCCCGCGCTCGACCCGATTGACGTCACGCTCGGAGACCTGAGCCTGGTCGGATACATGCCCTCCAGCGCCAGTAAGCCGCGGATTTGCGCCCGCGCCTCCGCCCGGCGCCGCTTGCCGGGCTGCAGCAGGTTCTTAACTTGTTTGAACTGCTCGTCGACCAAGACCTGGATATCGCGCGGGGGAGAGGTCGAGATCGGCAGCACCCTTTCGGGCAGGTGATCGGCGAGGTGCTCGCCGAAGCTCGAATCCAAGATCTCGTCGAAGAGGGTGACCGAGCCACGGGCATGCACGTAGAGCAGATCCTCGCTGACGATGGCAAGGTAGTGTTGCTCGTCGTCGCGCAGGGCGTCGATTGCGCGCATGATCCCGACCTCGCCGTCGTCTAGGCCGAGATGCTCGCCTGCGAGGTTGACACACTTTTCGAAGCCGATTGAGCGTCCCGTGCGTCGATCAAAAACCTTGACGCCCTTCTCCAGTAGACCTGCCTTGAGCAGCATCTCGAAAGAATGCTGGAGGTGGAGCAGTACGGTCGTTTGTCGGCCGTCGTCATCGACGCCGTTGAACGCGGCCGTAGCGCGGCGCAATGACGAAACGGCCTTGTCTTTCAGTAATCCAGAGATCCGGCGCATGGCCATCGAGCCTAGCTGGGGCGCTCGGCAGAAGCCCATTGGCGCTAAGCGTGCGGTTCCTGATCGCAAATCCTCGCGGTAGGAGACTTCTCTATAGATCTACTCTCATCTAGTGCTCAGCGTTTACGGCTAGGATCACCGCTCCGATCACAAGCAGCAGGAGGCGTACATGGAGGCAGGCGGCACCACTGGTCAGGAACTGGCCCTCGATCAGATTCAGGGGAACATCGCCGGGTTCAACAAACCCTTCCAGCGATTCGTCTTCTTGCGCTTTCCGAGCAAGCCCGAGGCTCAGCGGTTCCTCCACGTCACCAGACGTGAGGTTGACTCTGCGGAGAAAGTCGCAGAGGCAAACCGCAGCTACAAGTGGCGCCGCGCCCGCGGGCAGGAGCCAGAACCGAAGAAGTGGCTCAACCTGCTGCTATCGACTTCGGGATTGCGAGTGCTCGAAGCTCCCGAGCTCGACCTCTTTGAGGCCGCTTTTCAGGAGGGCATGGCGGCCCGCGCCGAACACCTCGGCGACAGAGATGAGAGCGCCCCGGAAAAGTGGGAGCCGCCTTTTCGCGAAGGAGAGATCCACGCCCTGGCGATTCTCGCTGCCGATCTCGAAGCAGACCTTGACGATCTCCACAAGCATCTGCGCGGCCACATCCACGCCAGCAAGATCGAAGAACTGGGCGCTCAGGACGGTCATGCCCGTCCTGGTGACAAACACAGCCACGAGCACTTCGGCTTCCGCGACGGCATCTCCCAGCCTGGGGTCGTCGGCATCACCACCGAGCCAAAGCCCGGCCAGGAGATGATTCCCGCCGGCGAGTTCATCCTCGGCTACCCGACCCAGCCCGATAACGCGCCACCGCCCGCCCAGCCTGCCGGTGCCTACCAGCCAGTGCCCGCTCCGCCGCCCCCGCAGCTCCCCTCCTGGGCGCCAAACGGCTCCTTCTTTGTTTTCCGTCGCCTGCGCCAGGACGTCGCTGGCTTCAATCAGTTCATCGCTTCTGCGGCAGGAGAGACCGGACTTCGTCCGGACCTGCTCGAGGCAAAGCTGGTTGGCCGCTATAAGAGTGGCTCCCCGCTGGAGCGCACCCGCGACCAGCAAGGAGCGTTTGACCCCGAGGCAGCCGATCCCTCGATCGCCGACCCGACAATGTTGGAGGACGAGAAGATCAACAACTTCGAGTTCGATCCTCACGATGCGGACGGCCACCTGGTGCCCCGGGCCGCCCACATCCGCAAGGTCTACCCGCGCAACGAGGATCCGCCCGGTAAGGCACAGGGCGAGAGCCACCGAATTCTCCGGCGCGGGATCCCCTACGGGCCGGACTTCGAGCCGGCGGAGCCGGCCTATCCAGGTGAAGGTGCCCCACCGGACAACCAGGACCGCGGCTTGCTCTTCGGCTGCTACCAGTCCTCGATCGAACGCGGCTTCGAGTTCCTGCAGACCCAGTGGGCCAATCAGCCCAACTTCCCCCAGTCAGGCGACGGCCGCGACCCAATCACCTCTCAAGATGTCGCCGCCCCCGAGTTCACGTTGCCTCCCGACCACCATCTAACGATGCTCCGCTGGGTGATCACCACCGGTGGCGGCTACTTTTTTTCACCGTCGATGGACGCGCTTGCGCTGTTGTCCGAGAAGTAGTTGGCCCACCTCCAGCCCGGTCTACGTAATGGGCGTTACCGGGCGGTGAGCGGCTGTGGCTAGGAGCCCCATGGCGGGAGCCGTTGATTTGGGCCACGAGATGACCCTTCGTGGCCCAAACCCGCAGGAATCCACGCGTATCCACCGGTAAATCAGCGCTCAGGGCTCGGTATGATCCTCTTAGAGGTACACCCGAATTCCGCATGGCTATGCGGTTTGGCAGCAGAAGCCGTGAGGGTGGGAGGTAGGTCGACCGCACGACTGAAAATCGTGGTGTCGTGGGTTCGATTCCCACCCTCGCCATTTCGGGTCCAGTTTCATAAGTCGCTGGATTCGCGGTTTCATTAGTCATCCCAGCTAATTGGGGCTTTCGGCTCCTAACGATTTGAGCATTGGAAGTTCTCGAAATCGCTTAAGTCCGGCCTTGTTACAAGCCTCAAAATCTTTTCGTTTGCGGTCGGGTGGCCGCTTCGTTAGGCCCTAACGAAGCGGGGTTGTTACAGGCTGCTGACCGATTTACAAACGACGCATCAGCAGAATCGAAAAGCCGGTGAGCCCTTGTTTTATCGCGCACAATTGGGCTATGGGTCGAGGTTCAGCAGGGGCTATCTCAGAAGCGTTCTATCTGGTCGCTAACCGGCAGGGGAATGTCAACGGAACGGAGCTGGAAGGGCTTGGAGAGATTGAGGTTGATGGCGAGGAATGGCTAGCTTTGAAAGTGCTGGTCAGCTTGGCTTGGGAGAACGATGAGGAGCCAGGCTTCAATCAAGAGGTGATTTGTGAAGCTGCCGAATTCTTCAAGCGTGAGCACGGGACTCCGGGTGATTTGCCAACCGAGGCGGTTTTAGCGGGGATGGAAGAGAAGGGGCTTATCGAGAAAACGGAAGAAAGCATCGGGGTCTTTAAAGAGCCGCCTAAGTCTGAGAAGGGCTGGAAGCCGACCATCGCCGGAATCCAATGGCTTGGAATGTTTATGACTGCTGATTGGGAATCGGCGACAGTCGAATCTCACGACTAAGCAGCGTCTAGCTCGACTGAGGCCGGAGTCATTTCGTTCTGACGTTTGGCTCGCTCCAAGAGCAAGATGGAGATAGCTGAGGTGGCGATAGCGAACTCGGTTTTGACTTCGGTGATATCGCGCATCCAGCTCTTGTCTTTGAGCAGGCCGAAGCGTTTGCGCATCGTCGCGTGCAGACTCTCATTCCAGCCGAAACGGTCGTTGCCGTAAACTTTGCTTAGTTTGTCGTTGAAGGTCAGCGAGTTGCCAAGCGTCCAGTCGGCTTGGTCCTCTCGATAGCAGCGGACATAGCCTTTCTTGTCGGGCCTTTTCCATTTGCCTGACGTAATCGTGATGTTGCCGCAGTTCGAGCAGCAACCCTTCGTGGCAATGATGGCCGCGCCGTTCTTGGCAACCTCGCGGACGTTCTTCAACTGGCCTTGCCCGCACTGACAGCCAATCTCTCCGTGGCCGTTCGCGCCCCAGTTTTCGTAATCAGGCTTGCTGGGAAAGCGGAACGGATACCAAGCTTCATTTCGCTTTTGAGCCTCTTGGGTCTTGCTCTTAGGCTCTCCGGGAAGACTCTTATGACTCGCTTTGTGAATGTTCGGGACAATCGGCATTGACTGCACTTGGCGTCGAATCTTCTGCGAGTTGAAACCAGCGTCAGCGGTGAGGACGCTCAACTGCTGGTTATCCCGATAGGGAAGGACCTCTTTCTCATATGATGCAAGCAACCTTTCAGCGCTGGGCTTCTCGCTTTCGTTTAAAGCGCAAATCTCCCAATTGAGCAAAGTGCCGTGCTCAGTCCAAAGGCCGGTGAAGCAAAAACCGCGCCCTGCCTTAGGCCCACCTTTCTTACCGATGTAGCCAGCCGTGGGAGCAGTTATCGCGCCGGGAGTGCCAGCAGGAATGTGGTCATTAACAATCTTCCGAGGCGTTTTGCCTTCCTTCCCTTCTTTCTCCTGCTTCTCCCTTGGATTAGGAATAGGCGGCGTGAAATGAGTGCCGTGCAAACTGCCGTCCATTCCGAGAACCCGCGCCTCCTGGTCAAAGCCGGGAAGCTGCACGACTTTACGGCGCAAGCAGCGGTCAATCTCCGAGTGCAACTGACAGCGCTCCTCCTCATCGAAGTGCTGACGGACATAACGAGTCAGCGTCGCCCGCGAAGGCACTTGCTCACCCAGGCCCAAAAGCAAGCGAGCTTTCGGGTCCGCACACAATTGAGTCCAAGCCTCTTTCAGCGTTTCCGTTCCTGAATACCTTCGATAGAGGAACACGCTCTCTAGTTGCAAGGCAGTCCAGCGGAGAGGCCGACCCATCTGCTTGCCTTTGCCAACCGTCCGATTACGCTGATCAATCTGCCTGAGCTTGGGCATCAAGATTTCTCGGAACTCCTGAGTTTCAATCAGCCGAGCAACAACCTCACCGGCAGTAATACCCTTTAACTCGGGCTGCTCGCGGCTCCAATACAGGTCAGCGCGCTCCGCTGGCTTAGCCAGCGGCCCATAGCAAACCCGCTGCCTCTCTTTGACCGCTGCGAGCGTGCTCATAGCTATATGAGAGGGCCTTTAGATCCACGTACTTGGAAGCAGTAGAAAGAAATTTCGCCCCGAGAATGGCTTTCCCAAGCGGTTTGATCGTGTTGCCTCATAAGATAGATAACTTATAAGGCAAGTTGCCTAAAAAGTCAAGTCCAAGTAGTCTCCTTTCTCCAGTGGAGCCCCGTTCCCCATATCACGCTGTTTTCGGCGAAGCCGTGAAAGCCATTCGCAAAGAGGCCAAGCTGACTCAGGTAGAAGTCGCTGAGCGAATGAGCCCGCCCACGCCAGCTACTTTCGTCAGCGATATCGAGCGAGGCGTCCGGAACATCTCACTCGGCACGATGCTCTCCCTAGCCGATGCTCTCGGCGTGAAACTGGTCACGATTATCAACCGCGCCGACAGGCTCGAATCGCGTTCCTAGGCCGTGCTGATAGCGGACGCGGCTCTAGGAGATAACGCCCTTCTCGTTGGAGCTGGAGTCGCCGCCGTGGTCAGTGTCTTGCTCGGAATACTGAGCTTTGCAGCGGCCTACGATAAGAGGTCGAAACCGAAAGCAAAACCTCTAGAACTTGCAGCGCTCTACTTTGGCTCGATAGCCACTGTCAGCCTGCTAGTTTCGTTAGCTGTCGAAACCGGGAGCATCTTTCTCTACGCGGTTCTCGCTATTACTATCTTGGTCGCTAGCATTATTCTTTGGGGTGGAGGAATCTGGCGATGGGCGCGAAAGCTTTTCTCCAAGAGACGAAAATGAGTGCGTGCTGGCCAGAATGACCACCGTCAAGCTAACGGCGAGAATGATAAGGCTAAGTAGAGTTTCGTCACTCACTCCTTGAGAGTGCCGAGCGCACGAACAGCCGAGCTACTTCTCTTTCCTCGGCGTGGTCTTGAACTTGCCTTGTTGATCGGCTGGCTCGAAGCTCATTCCCTCGATCAGGTCAGCGGGTCGGATGCTCAAGGCTCCGGCCAGGCGGACAATCGTGAACAGGGTTGGATTGCCGCCGCGTAATAGCTCGCTGACTTGGGTGCGATGGATTTCCGCTTTGGCCGCAAGAGCTTCCTGCGAGAGCCCGACCTTCTCTAGGTAATAGGCCAGGTTCTCAGCGAAGCGTTGTGAGAGAGCATCAGCCACGGCGGCAGTCTTCTGCCCGCCCTGGTTCTAGGCAACAGGATAGACCAAGGAGGATTTATCCTCAAAATCATGGTAGCCTCATAAGGCAAGTCAAACACGACCCCCTGGAACCGCAGGGGAAGGAGGCTCGGATGCAACGGATTCAGAAGCAGTTGGGGAAGCGCCTTGGGATTGGCCTGGCAGGGCTGGCTTTGCTACTACCCCTGTTCTTGACTGGCGGGCTACTGTCGAGCAGCGCTGTTGCCAGCTCGAACGGCTGGAAGGCGTGCGGCATCCAGAACGTCACTGCTGGTAATGGCGCTTTTGCCGTGAAAGCGATTGGCACTTCCTGCCGTCAGGCTCGCAAGCTGGCAAGGGCTATCGGGAAATCCTCGAAAAGCCTCTATGACTGTCTCTTCGACTGCGAAATCCTCGGCTATCGCTGCGGCACGCCAGGAGTATCAGTTGATCCGTCGAGAGGTCTGATATGCGTCCTTGGCGACAAGCGTGTTCGCCTAAAAGGACAGCCGAGAAAGTCGAGTCGCAGCGCGAAGCTATCAACAGCAGCCAGTCAATCCGAGTGCAGCATCATCGAAAACGAAGCCCAACTAGAACGGGCTAATCAAGCAGTAGAAAACGGCAGCGTGCAAGAACTGGCTTGGTGGGGACAAGAACACTTCCAGCTTCGACACGCTGGCCGTTCAGGCTCCTTGATCACGTTGCGTTTGCATCACCCGCGACAGGGCCGCTCGCACTTGGCTTTTGATTACAACTGTCCGGCTGTTCTGGAAATCAGTCGGGCGAAGCGCGTGTACGCGTGTGAACCTGATTCCACGACGATGAGAATCGTCTGTAAGAAGCGCTGGTACCTAGCCAAGAGCAGTGAACGGATAATAAGAGTCAACCGTCCATTCAAAGTGCACGTGCCCACTGACCCGGATAAGGCTGTCAGCGTGAGCGTGGGGATTAAAACTTTATTCATTCCTGAGCATTACGCGCTCGAAGGAAACTTGGGCACGACCAACGTCCTCAGGTTCACAGGGTAGGAGTGAAGCTGGACTAGGCACTTATAAACAAGTGCCGCCCGCGACTGCGTTAACAGTCCGGGCGGCGTGGCACCGAAAGGATAAGTTTCGATGCAATCGAATCGTAATTCTGCCTTCAGCGATGGGAGCGAGTTTGCTCCGCCTGATCGAGAAGATGCAAAGGCTCAAGCCCGAGTCCTCAGTCTGGTTTTGTCTGAGTGGCCCAAGCAACTGAGCAAGACTGAGATCGCCCGCGAGTTATTAACTGAGAAGCCCGAGTTTGAGGAACGAGATGGCCTGGCCCGAGCCACTACTGACCTGGCGAATGCGGGTCTGCTCAGGGAATGTGAGGTTCTGATCCTCCCGACGCGAGCCGCATTGCACTTTAATGATTTGGAACTATCGTGAGAGGGAACCGAGAGGTTGCCCAGCGGTTCGGGGAGAACCTACGAAGAGCTAGGCGGCGCGCTGGTATCAGCCAGGAAGTCCTCGGAATCCGCTCAGGCTTGCATCGAACCGAGATTGGCCTGCTAGAGCGTTCCGCCCGAATCCCTCGTGTTGACACGCTCATAAAAATCAGTCAAGGCTTAAGGATAAAACCTGCCGAGCTAATAGAGGGCATTGAATGGACTCCTGCTGAGGATTACAGCCCTGGCGAATTCACGTTTCAGGATTTTCAGGATTTGGAAGATAATCCCGAGCAGTGAATCCCGCTGAGAAATTAGCTCGCGAAATCGCCAGGGAGGCTTTGTTCCTCCCTGAGCGATGGCGCTTATGGCTATTCGAGCAACTGCGAGAGGATTGCGCTGCTGTTGATATGGAGCAGCATCAGGTGGAGCGGCTTCATAAGAAGATGGCTGATGCCATTGCGGCTCTAGAGCGAGTCGCGCAGCACCTTGGACTGATCGATGAGCGCGAGCAGCTTGCGCTGACGATAAGAGAATTTGATGCTGCTCCTGAATCTGTTCGTCAAGGTTGGAAGGGTCGGCGAGTAGGAGAAGTAATACGCGGTTCCTGGTTCTTGGCAAAGGAGGTCGCTTTTCAGGAAGGGTGGCTACCAGTTGAGGCCGAACATCAGCGCAAGCGCTCCAAAGATTTATCTCGCAAGAGCCAAGAATCAACGCGTGTCCTTCCCACTCTGGAGCGTTGGTTGCAGAGCAATCCGGCCAAGAAAACGAAGGCTGCTTATGACCAATGGCGCGAGCAAGAGCGAGCACAACTAGCGCCAGGCCAAAGAAGCCCAGTTGATGCTCGTCGCATTCTGCGCCGCTGGCCCGGTTGCACCTGGGCAGAGATTCTGCAGGCCGTCGAAGCAAACAAAGTACCCGGCGAGCAGCAGGACAACAAGCAGCCAACAAAAGCGGAAACGGGGGAGACTCCCGCTTGGCTCGCGGAACTGGAAAAACAGGAGGCAAATGCTCTCCGACTCGACCACAAACAACGTGGCCAGGTCTTTAAAGCGGCCCGCGAAGCACAAGGCTTGAATATTGAAACCCTGAGCCAGCTAGTCGGCATTGACCGCAGCACCCTGGATAAGATTGAGCAGGGCAACATCCCCAACAGCAGTTTTCAGAGCATCGCCAAACTAGCCGACGCTCTCAACCTGTCATTGGACGCCCTCACCACTGAGCGGCTAAACCAAGCGCTCACCCAGGCCTAACGGACCTAAGCCACCCCCAAGGGTGCCCTGAAAGACCTTCAAAGGGTCCTAAGCTCCAATCCGGCCAAATGCGGCCCTCATTTGCAGTCGGAACTTATGAAACTGGACCCTTTCTTTCCCTGCAACCAGCCGCCTGGCGGCGACTGGTTGAGCGAAGTGGCGGCCCGAAAGCCGCTCAGCACCGGGTTTAGCTTCCCCAATTTTGGGTATTCTGGTGCAGTTCGGTTGGTATGCCCGCGTGGGTATCTATAGGAGGTGCAGAGTGCGTCGTTTCCTTCTCTTGATGGGGCTGTTCGCATTGAGCCTCGTCGCGCCGTCGTCCGCCGCGGTTGCACAGACGCCTTTTGGGCATCAGTGCATGGTTCAGTCCGACGGGGTGCGGTTCTGTCCGACCACTGACGGCTCGGCGGGGCAGACGTTGGACGGAGTGCCGTCCTTCGATGGCGTCCCGCTCGACGTCGACGTCACTTTGCCTCCGAACGACAGACCTGGACCCTATCCGACGATCGTGATGCTTCACGGATACGGCGGAGAAAAGACCGACTTCGAGTCGAGCGACCCCAACGGCGACGGCTCGGTCACCTACCACTACAACAACGATTACTTCGCCCGGCAGGGCTACGCGGTGGTCAACTACACCGCGCGCGGGTTCGGCCACTCTTGCGGCGGCGGTCCGGCGGGCTATCACTCCGGCCCCTGCGGCCAGGGCTACATCCGACTCGCCGACACCCGCTACGAGGCTCGCGACACCCAGTACCTGCTCGGTCTGCTCGTCGACCAAGGGATCGCCAAGCCCAGCGCCCTTGGCGTGACCGGCATCTCCTATGGAGGCGGCCAGAGTCTCGAGCTTGCGTACCTCCACAACCGGATCCGCAAGCCGGACGGCCAGTTCGCCTCTTGGAAGAGTCCAAGGGGTAGAGCGCTGTCGATCGCCGCCGCCTGGCCGCGCTGGCCGTGGTCGGACCTCGTCGACTCCCTGCTGCCCAACGGGCGCTTCCTCGATAACCAGGTGGCTCCGCCGGGCCAGAGCCTGGAACCGGTGGGGATCCCGATCGCGAGCTATGTTGCCGGTCTCTACGCGCTGGGAAAAAGCACCGGCTACTACTGCGGCGACGCGCTCGCCAGCGCCCCGTGCACCAACCCCGACGCCGACCTCACCGGCGATTTCGCGCTCGTCAACGCCGGCGAGCCGCCGAGCGCGGCGGCCAAAGCTCGCCTGGCCGAGATCTACGCGCACCATCAGGCATACGGCCTGCCAGGCACTCCCGCGCCTCTGTTGATCGAGAACGGCTGGACCGACGATCTGTTCCCGCCGGAGCAGGCGATTCGCATCTACAACCAGGTGCATGGCGCCGGCCCCGTCAGCCTTCAGTTCGGTGATCTCGGCCACAGTCGGGGCTCGAATAAGCCGACGGTAAACCAAGCCTTCAACGAACAGGGTGCCGCTTTCTTCGACCATTACCTGCGAAGTGTGCGAGGTGGGCCTGTCGGTGGCTCGGTAACCGCGTATACGCAGACCTGTCCCGCTAGCGAGCCCGACGGCGGTCCCTACACCGCGCCCACCTACAGCGGACTACACACCGGGACGGTGACCTTCGGCTCACCGGCCACGCAGCTGGTCGCCGCCAGCGGCGACCCGATCACCAGCGCGCAGCTCGACCCGATCGCGGGAACCACCGATGCCTGCAAGACCGTCTCCCCCTCCCCGGCGGTGGGGACGGCCACCTACACCTACAGCACCGAATCGGGCTTCACCATGCTCGGACTACCGACTGTGACGGCGACGATCCAGACCGTTGGCGATTTCGGCGAGCTCGACTCAATGCTCTTCGACGTCTTCCCGGACGGCAGCGAGCGCTTGGTCACGCGTGGCGCCTATCGCCTGACCGGCAACCAGAGCGGCCAGGTCACCTTCCAGTTGCACGGCAACGGCTACGCCTTCGCGCCCGGGCACACGGCGAAGCTCGTGTTGCTCGGCAGCGACGGCCCCTACCTTCGTCCCAGCAACGACCTCGCCTTCACCGTCCAGGTCTCCGATCTCTCCGTCAGCCTTCCGACGCGGTGAGCGCGGCGTCCAGCGCCGCTGAGATCAGCTCGGGCTGTTCGATCTGCGGGTAGTGGGCCGCGTCGGGCAGCTCGATCGTCTCGACGCCGGGTCGCAACTCGCGCAGGCCGTTCAATACCTCCGTGCGGGCGACGGGATCGAGCATGCCCCAGGCCAGGGTGAGCGGGCCCGGCCAGTCGCGGATCGCGCCGTGCCAGCGGTCGGTGAAGCGAGCGCGCTCGGCCATGTAGTTGATCGTCAGGTGGGCGATGCGCTGACCATCCTCGTGGGTGAGCAGCGACCACTGGTCGGCTGCCTCCTCGGCGCTGAGCGGGTGCCGCGGAGAGAAGACGCGCGAGAACTGGGCGCGGAAGCTGCGCTCGCTGGTCAGTCGCGCGAAGACCGGCCCGAGCCGGCTGCGCAGCAACTGCTGGCCGAGCGTCGGCTTGGCCAGGTGCAGCAGCATGCTGCCGTTGAAGAGCATCGCTCCGGTCACCCTCATCCCCAGCTCGCCGCGCAGGTCGCGTGCCATCAGCTCGGTGGCGACCGAGGTGCCCATGTCGTGGCCGACGACGAAGACCGCCGGCGAGCCGGCGCGGCGCACCAGCTCTTCTGCCGCGTCGGCCTGCCAGGCGAGCGTGTAGGTGTGGTCGCGCGGCTTCTCGGAGAGGCCAAAACCGAGGAAGTCGAAGGCCAGCGTCGCCTCGCTGGCCGGGCGCAGCTCGAAGAGCGGCCGCCAGTCGTAGGAACTGGAGGGAAAGCCGTGCAGGAAGAGCAGCAGGACCCCGTCGGCGCCGCCGCGGCGGCGGACGAATAGCTTGCGACCGAGCACCTCCTCGATCGCACCGTTATTGCGCCAGCCCAGCACTCGCTCGGTCAGCACCAGGGCTCCTACTCGCCGGCGAGGAACCCGTCCGGCTCCTCGACCACGGTGTTGACCAGCTCGCCGATGCCCTCGATCTCGACCCGCACGGTGTCGCCGACGTGGAGCAGGCTCTCGCTAATCGGCTGGCGGCCGAGGCCGACTCCGGACGGGGTGCCGGTGGCGATCACGTCGCCCGGCTCCAGCGTGAAGGCTTCGGAGAGGTGGGAGACCTGCTGGAAGCAGTCGAAGACCATCTCGCTGGTGCGCGCGTCCTGACGCAGCTCATCGTTGACGGTGCAGCGGATCGCGAGGTCGTTCGGATCGCCCAGCTCATCGGCGGTGACCAGCCAGGGGCCGAGCGGCCCGTGGGTGTCGAAGGACTTGCCGATCGTCATCGTCTGCGCCCGCCCCTGCCAGTCGCGCACGCTGACGTCGTTGGCGCAGGTGTAGCCGGCGATGACCTCGTGCGCTCGCTCGACCGGCACATGGCGGCAGCGCTTGCCGATCACGATCGCCAGCTCGGCCTCGTAGTCGAGGAAGGTCGACACCTTCGGCATGTGGACGTCGGCGCCCGGCCCGACCACGCAGGTGACCTGCTTGTTGAAGAAGACCGGCACCTCGGGCGCCTCCATCCCCATCTCGGCGATGTGGTCGCGGTAGTTGAGCGCGATTGCCAGGTACTTGCGGGGGGACGCCGGTGCCAGCAGCTGGACCTCGGAGAGCGGGTGCCGCGACGCGTTCTCCGCCAGCTTTGCCAATCCGTCCCGACCGACCCGGTCGAGCGCGGTGGCCGGTTCGGGGGGTGCGTCAGCCGCGGAGAGTTCGGCGATCTCCTCATCCAGGACGACGCCCAGCGCCGGGTCGCCGCCGACCGAAGCAAATCGACAGAGCTTCATCGCGCAGGGACTCTGCCAGAGAAGCGCGCGGCAGGCTTGTCGCCGAGGTCATCGATCCGGTGAACACAACGAAAGACGAGTAGTTCGTCTATGTTGATCGCTGACTAAGGAACGAATGGCGAACAGATCCTCGATATGGCGGCGCAGCATCTGGCGGACCGAAGTCGGAGCCCGCATCGACGAAATGACCAATCGGCTCGACGCCGTCGAGCAGCATGACGGCGCAGGTGCCTCCACGACTCCGGTCGACGAGCCGCGAAAAGCGGCCAAGGCGGTCGTCAAGGCCAGCCTCGACAAAGCGCAGGGGGCGCTCGACGAAGAGCAATCCTTCTGGGACGGACTGACGTCCTGGTGGACCGGCGAGACGATCACCACCGCGTGGGAAGCCATCCACGAAGCCGAAGTAAGGCTCGTGCGGCTTGAGGACGACGAGGCCGTCAAGGCAAATCTGCCCTGGCTGCTCGCCTGGCTCCAAGGGGCGATGGACAAAAGCGAGAAGCGAAGCAGCTACGAAAAAGAGCTCGAAGATCTCGAAAAGAAGAACACGCAGCTCGATCTAACCCTGATCGAACAGATCTATAGGGCCGTGATCGTCGCCAACAGCGATCGCTACTCGAACCTGCGAACGTTTCGCAACAACCTGATCGTGGTCACCGCTATGCTCGGCGGCCTGGTTTGCGTGCTGGCGGCCTGGCATGCGCTCGACCCGGGATTCGCCACACTCTGCTCCGCCGAAGACGACAACGGCGTCGCCCATTGCATAGACGGATCGGATTCCGATCGGTCGGACGTCGCGCTCGTGGCGCTGGTCGGCGCCGTCGGTGGCTTGCTGGCGATCGCCTTTGGCTTGGCGAAAACCGTTACGCCACCCTCTCGATACGACCCCCGGATCTGGCAGATCTTGCTGAAGCCGGTCGCCGGTGCCGCGACCGCGCTGGCGGGCGTCCTCTTTATCCAGTCCGATCTATTGATCGGGCCGGCGAGCTCCCGCTCGGAGTCCCTGTTCCTCAGCTACGCGGTGATCTTCGGCTTCTCGCAGCAGCTCTTCACGCGTTTCGTCGACAAACGGGGCGGAGAGCTCATCGGCGTCGACGACGAAGAATCCAAAGACAAATCGAAGAAATAGCTCCGGCTACCCCAGCTCGGTAGCAAGCTCGACGACCCTGCGATCGATCTCGTCGCGGGTGGCGCGGACCTCCTTCAGGGGGCGGCCTTTGGGGTCGGGCAGGTCCCAGTCGAGGTAGCGCTTGCCGGGGATGTAGGGGCACTCGTCGCCGCAGCCCATCGTCACCACCACGTCGGCCCACTCGGAGTCCTCGCGATCGAGCTTGCGGGGGATGCGCTTGGACAGGTCGATGCCGAGCTCGGCCATCGCCTCGACCACCTCAGGGTGGACGCGATCGCCGGGAGTGGTGCCGGCCGAGCGGGCCTCGTGACGGCCGCCGGCGGCGCGCTCGAACAGCGCCTCGCTGATCTGCGAGCGGCCGGCGTTGTGGAGGCAGACGAAGAGGACGCGTGCCATCAGGCCTCCTCGGCCGGCGGGCCGATTTCGGGAGATATAGGCACGTTTTCGGCCCGTCGACGGAGAGATGCGTCGCCGCGGATCAGCTGGTAGGCGAGTGCACCTATTGCGGCGCCGGCGATCGGGGCGACGAGGTAGATCCAGATGTCGTGCAGTTCGCCCGAGACGAGGCCGGGGCCGAGCGAGCGGGCCGGGTTCATCGAGGCGCCGGTGATCGCGCCGCCGAAGAGGGCGTCGAGGCCCACCGTGCCGCCAATTGCGATCGCCGCGCCGGCGCCGACGGCACGGGTGTCGGTCGCCACGGCCATGATCACGAACATCAGGAAGGCGGTCAGCACCGTCTCGTAGACGAGGGCGCTGCCGGCGCCGACGCTGGGCACGGTGGCGCCGAGCGAGGCCGGCTCGCTGGGCCAGACGGCAAGCAGCAGCGCCGCCGCCGCGAGCGCGCCGAGCAGCTGGGCCGCGATGTAGGCGAGTGCCTCACGGCCCGGGAAGTGGCGGGTGAGGGCGAAGGCCAGCGTCACCGCCGGGTTGAGATGTGCGCCGGAGAGGTGGCCGGTGGCGTAGACCATCGCCATGATCACCAGGCCGAAGACGAGCGAGACGCCGACGGCGCCCAGCGTGCCGGCATGGACGGCGTCGGTGACGATCGCGCCGCAACCGGCGAAGACCAGGGCGAAGGCGCCGATCCCCTCGGCGGCGGAGCGCCGCAGCAGGTTGGGGCGGCCGTTCACGCGAAAACCTCGCGCACCGAGTCGAGCGCTCCCGGCACGAGGCTGAAGTAGCTGTAGGTGCCGCGCGTCTCACGCGACACTATTCCGGCCTCGACCAGCTGCTTGAGGTGATGGCTGACCGTCCCTTGCGAGAGGCCGAGCAACGGCTGCACCTCGCAGACGCAGACGGGCTCCCCGTCGGCCCGCAGCAGCAGGTTGACGATCCGCAGCCGGTGGCGGTCGGCGAGCGCCTTGATCACTGTCTCCAGCTCGGCCGCGCGCTCGTCGGAGAGCGAGGATCCCGCCAGGGGAGTGCAGCACTCGATCACGGGCAGGTCGACCGGCATTCGGTTGGGACGCTACCTACTTCATTGATAAATATCAATGAATAACGAACATCGACGACTGCGCGGGGCGCTCTCTACAATTCGCGGCGAGCGATGGGGCTCGCTCCCTCATAAGCGCGGTTCGATCCGCTGACGGTCCCTACCACGTCCATCGACGCTGATAGGAGACCTGCGCAATGCGAGCAACGCGATTCGACCTTCGCCGCCTGGCCGCGATCTACGTCGGCGGGGTGCTCGGGGCGCTGGCGCGGGTAGGTCTGTCTGAGGCGACGCCGCACGGACCGGACGGGTGGCCGTGGGCGACCTTCGCCGTCAACATGGCCGGCGCGCTGCTACTCGGCTACTTCGTCGCCCGCCTCCGCGACCACCCCGAGGACAGCCTCGTCCACCCCTTTCTCATCACCGGTATCTGCGGCACGCTGACGACCTTTTCCACCATGCAGCTGGAGCTGTTCCAGATGGTCGACGGGGGTCATTTGGGGCTCGCTAGCGCCTATGTTGCGGCCACCCTGGGCGCCGGCTTCGTCTTCGTCCGGCTCGGAATGGCGTTGGAGCGCCGCCCGGAGCCAGCCGGGTGAGCGCGCTCGCCTGGATCGCCGTCGGATTGCTCGGCGGCACCGCGGCCGCGGCTCGATACCTGATCGACACCGCGGTCACCGCGCGCACCGACCACCCCTTTCCGCACGGCATCCTCGCGATCAACATCGGCGGCGCGCTGGCGCTGGGACTGGTCGCTGGCGTCGCCTTGGAAGGCGAGGCGCTGGTGATCGTCGCCGGCGGCGGCATCGGCTCCTTCACCACCTTCTCCACCTGGATCCTCGACTCGCACCGGCTCGCCGAGGCCGGCCACACCCACCTCGTCTGGCTCAACCTCGGTCTCTCGCTGTTGGCCGGCTTCGCCGCGGTGGCCCTTGGCCACTGGCTCGGCACCGTTCTGTAGCAAGTGCCCGGAAAGATTGCGTCTGCGCCGTCCGCCTCTCGCTCTAACTTGGAAATAGATGGACCAGCTCGATCCAACCATGTTCCAAGAGGCCCTGATCGACACCTCCGGCGGCGCGCTGGCGCAGCCTGCTGAGCCGTCGCAGCTGACCGCCCGCATTCCGCTGCGGGAGCTCGAGGACGGCCAGCGGGTGAAGGGCATCTACGCCGTGCGCCAGCGCGAGCTGCGCCGCAAGCGCAACGGGGAGCCGTGGCTGCGGCTGACGCTCGGCGACGCCAGCGGCGGCGCCGAGGCGGTCGCCTGGGAGGACGCCGAGGGGCTCTACGCGCTAGCCGCGCCGGGGACCGCCGTCGAGGTTGCCGGCGTCTTCGAGATGAGCGATCGCTGGGGGCCGAAGATCAAGCTCTCCGGCCTGCGCGAGGCCTCCCCGGACGAGTACGACCCCGCCGACCTCGCCGCCGAGTCGGATGTCTCCTTCGAGGATCTGGAGGGCAAGCTGCGCCAATTGCTGGAGACCGTGCAGGAGCCGCAACTTCGCGAACTGCTCGACCGCTTCTTCGGCGAGCGCTCGGAGATCTGGGCACGCTTTCGCGACGCGCCGGCGGCGAAGGTCTACCACCAGGCATATCGCCACGGCCTGCTCGAGCACACCGTCTCCGTCGCCCAGGCGGTCAGCGCCGCCGCCAACTTCTTCCCCGGGATCGACCGCGAGGTCGCCGTTGCCGGCGCGCTCCTGCACGACATCGGCAAGACCGTCGCCTACAACGACGATCCGCTGGCGATCGACCTCACCGACGCCGGCCGGCTGCAGGGGGAGATCCCGCTCGGCTACTACACCGTGCGTCGCGAGATAGAGGAGATTCCAGGCTTCGACCCCGGGCTGGCCCAGGCGGTCCTGCACATCATCCTCAGCCACCACGGCTCGCTCGAACACGGCTCCCCGGTCGTCCCGGCCACCCGCGAGGCCGTGCTCGTTCACATGATCGACAACCTCGGCGGCCGCCTTGGCAGCTTCGACCGGCTCGAGCGCGAGCTGCCCGCCGGAGAGTCCTGGTCGAGCTTCGACCGAGCTCTATCGGGCTCGGCTTACTTCGGCGCCCGCCAGGCCGCCTAAAGCTTTACCGCTAAAAGCGCCGAGTACAGCGTTCGATCTTCCCGACGTCCTGGTGCGCGTGCTTGATGCAGTGGATCAGGCGCTGCGGGTTGCCGCCCTGCGACTTGGTCAGCTTGAACGAGTGCCGGATCTGCCGCTGAACCTGGACGTTGACGGTGTTCAGCGTCTTGCCGATCTGGTCGAGACCGGATGAGTGAAAGGCCTCCTCGGTCGTGTTCAAGACGGGCTTGACGATGAACAGATAGGCGCAGAAGAGGATGCCCGCGGCAACGGCGAGCCGGATGATCCCGTTGGTGACGTTGCCGAAGAGGTTGCGAAGGATGTCCATGCCGGCGCACTCTATCCGGCTCGAATGGGCCAAAATGCGGGTTCCCGGCGATTGGGCGGGGGGCTCGCCAGGTCGCTCTCACTATCCTGGGCTCGTGGCAAAGGACACCGAGAAGCTGATCCGCCAGCTCTCGCTGATCTCCTTTCTGATGGCGCAGGGCAGACCCGTCTCGGCGCTGGAGATCAAGCGCGAGGTCGAGGGCTACAGCGACATGAACGACGACGCCTTCGCGCGCCGCTTCTACGCCGATCGCGCCGAGCTGGAGAGCCTCGGCATCCAGCTCGGGGTGGAGAAACCCGGCGAGGGCTTCTTCGAGGCCGAGCTCTACTCGCTGCCGCCGGAGAACTTCTACCTCGATCCGATCAAGTTCGAGGACGAGGAGCTGGCCTCGCTGAGCACGGCGCTTTCGCTGCTCACCGACGGCGGCTTTGCCTACGCCGAGCCACTGCGCCTGGCCCTGCAGCAGGTTGCCTGGGGGCACCCGAACCCGGTCAGCGAGGGCGATAAGGCGCCGGTGGAGATGGCGATGACGGCCTCGGCTGGAGGCCGCGATCTCTCACAGCGGCTGTCCAAGATCGAGACCGCGATCTCGCGCCGCAAGACGATCGAGTTCACCTACTACACGATGGAGCGCGACGAGACCGAGAAGCGCAAGGTCGACCCATACCACCTCGTCTTCCGCTCGGGGCAGTTCTATTTGATCGGCCACTCGCACGAGCGCGACGCGGTTCGCGTCTTCCGCCTCTCCCGCATCCAGGGCAAGGTCGGCTACGCCTCCAAGGCCGAGCACGACTTCTCCCCACCCGAGGACTTCGACCGCCGCGACTATGGCCAGCGCGCGGATTGGCAGCTGGGGGAGATCCGCGGCACGGCGAAGATCTTCGTCCGCGACCGGATCTCCTGGCTGATCGAGCGCGACTTCGGTGGCTACGGTGAGCTGCGCCCGGCGCGCAAGGCCGACGAAGCCCCGGGCAAGGGCTCGGTTCTGGAGACGGACTACGCATCGCCTCGCGAGCTGATCGCCTGGGTGCTGCGCTGGCGCCAGAACGCCGAGGTGCTGGAGCCCGAGGAGCTGCGCGACGAAGCCCGCGAGCGGCTCGACCTCCTCCACGATCGTCACCGCAGCGACTTCGAAACGGCCGAGACCGTCGAGCGCCCGCTGCGCGAGGCGCCACCGCGCTCGCGCAGCAATGGGCGCGGCGAGGCCGCGATCCGCCCGGAGCGCTTCGCCCGCTTGGTAACCCTCGCCGGCATGCTGATCGACTCGGCCAAGAAAGGCGTACGGCTGCAGGTCTCGGAGCTGCGTCAGCGGCTCGAGCTGACGGGGGAGGAGCTGCAGGAGGACATCGACCTGCTCAACGTGGTCAACTTCGGCGGCGGCACCTACGTCCTCTACGCCGAAGTCCTCGGCGACGAGATCGAGGTCGACTCCGAGCCCTACGGTGACAACTTCGCCCGGCCGGCGCGGCTGCTACCGCTGGAGGCGAAGGCGCTGGTCGCCGCGATCGACCTCTTCGGCGACCACCTGCCGCAGGGTGGGCTGCAGAGCGCCCGCAAGAAGATCGTCGGCGCGCTCGGCCACGACCCGTCAGAGGAGGGCCTGGAGATCGCTTCCGGCAGCGGCGGCGACACCGAGGTGGCGCGCGTCGTCAACGAGGCGATCGCCGATCGTCGCGTGCTGGAGATCCAGTACTACAAGGAGAACGAGGACCAGTTCACCAAACGCCGCGTCGAGCCCTACCGGCTGGAGAACGGGCGCGAGGGCTGGTACGTCGAGTGCTTCGACCTGACCAAAGAGGGAATTCGTCACTTCAAGCTCGACCGGATGAAGGAGGCGGTGGCGAGCAGCGAGACCTACGAGCCGCGCCAGGAGGTCGAAGAACTTGCCGGGGTCGAGGGTTGGATGACCGACGGCGAAGTCCCTACCGCCCAGGTTGCCCGCGTCTGGGTCTCACCGGAGCGGGCCCGCTGGCTGCGCGAGGAGCGCACCGTGGTCGAGGAGCTGGCCGACGGCGCGGTCGTCGTCGAGCTGCCTTACGCGGGAACCTCGTGGCTGGTGCGGGAGATCCTGCGCGGCGCCGGCGACCTGGTCGTGCTCGAGCCCGACGAGGCGCGCGAGGCGATTGCCGCGGAAGTCGCGGCTAGTGTTGCGTGAGAGCCCCAACTACGTGACTTCCGCGCCTGGGCACGCGGAGATTCTGAGGATTGTGGCGCCTAATCCGGGGCCGATGACGCTGGAAGGGACCAACACCTACTTATATGGGTCTGACCCCTGCACGGTGATCGACCCCGGTCCCGACGACGCTGGCCATCTGGACGCGGTCCGCGCCGCAGCCGAGGAGCGTGGGGGTATCGGCGTCGTGCTGCTCACCCATAGCCACGGCGACCACGCGGCCGGCGCGGATGGGTTGGGCCTCAAGGCTGTGCTGCCGACCGGGGGGGAGGAGCACGGTGGGCTGCGCGCTGTCGCCACGCCGGGCCACGCCGCCGACCACGTCTGCTTTCTGACCGGAGACGGGGTCTGCTTCAGCGGCGATCTGGTGCTCGGAGAAGGCTCGACCTTCGTCCCGCCGGACGGTGGGTCGCTCGCCGCCTACATGGACTCGTTGCGCCTGCTCCAGGCCGAGCCGATCGAGCTGATCTGCCCCGGTCACGGCACCTGGGTCACCCACCCCGCGGCGAAGCTGGCCGAGTACGTCGAGCATCGCGAGATGCGCGAGCGCCGCCTGCTCGCGGCCTTCGAGCGTGGCGAGCGCTCGAAGGAAGCCCTGCTGAACGAGGTCTGGGACGACGTTCCGGTCGAGCTTCGCCCGGCCGCCGCGCTGGTCATGGAGGCGCACCTGCAGAAGCTGGGAGCAGAAGGACGGTTGCCGGCCGATCTCTGGGAGTAGGGACGCGGAAGCAAAACTGGCCAGCCAAACTGGCCGGCCAGCCAGTAAGGTGAGCGGATGAACGGCGGGAAGGCGATGCGGGCTGGACTTGTGGCGGGGGCAGCGGGCACGGGCCTGGCTGCAGCCGCGACTGCCGCCGCCTGGCATTGGTTGGCGCGGCGGCCGCTGCCGAAGCAGAAGGGGACGATCGAGCTGGCCGGGCTTGAAGGGTCTGTGCGGGTGCGGCGCGACCGCTGGGGCGTTCCGCACGTCGAGGCGGGTAGCGCGGCCGACCTCTGGTTCGCCGAGGGTTTTTGCCACGGTCAGGACCGGCTCTGGCAGATGGACTTCTACCGCCGCGCCCTCTCCGGGCGAGTCTCTGAGTTCGCCGGCGAGGAGGGTCTCCCGGTCGACCGGCTGATGCGCACCTTGGGAATGCGGCGCACGGCGGAGCGCGAGGCGGCGAGCCTCGACCCGGAGCTGCGCGCCCTGCTCGAGCGCTTCTGCGAGGGCGTCAACGCGGCGGCGGCGAGCGCCAAGGCGATGCCGTTCGAGATGCAGCTGCTGCGGCTCGAGTTCGAGCCCTGGCGCCCGGCCGACATCCTCGGCCTCGGCAAGCTGCTCGCCTTCGGGCTCTCGACCAACTGGGAGAAGGAGCTGCTGCGCGCCGACATGACCCGCGAGCTGGGCCCCGAGCTGGCGGCGAGGCTCGACCCTGGCTACCCGGCTGGCAACCCGGTCGTCACCCAGGAGCCGTGGTCCGGCGACGGCCTCGGCCTCGCCGAGCAGATCGACGCGGTGCGCCGCTCGATCGGCATGGCCGCCGAGGCGAGCGGCTCCAACAACTGGGCGGTCAGCGGCGCGCTGAGCGCGACCGGATCGCCGTTGATCGCCGGCGATCCCCATCTGCCGCAGAGCATGCCGGGCATCTGGTACCAGGTCGGGCTCACACTCGGCGATCGCACCGTCCGCGGCGCCTCGTTGCCGGGCATGCCCGGCGTCTACATGGGCCAGAACGACGACGTCTGCTGGACCTTCACCAACGTGATGGCCGACGTCCAGGATCTCTTCGTCGAGCGGGTCGAGGGCGACCGTTACCTGTTCGAAGACGAGTGGCGACCGCTCGAAGTCGTACGCGAGGAGATCGCCGTCAAGGGCCGCGACGCGCCCGAGGTGCTCGATGTCCGCATCACCCACCACGGCCCGCTCGTCAACGCGGCGCTTGGCGCCGACGAAGCCGAGCCGCTTGCCCTGCGCTGGATCAGCCTCGACCAGCCGACCGCTTTCAAGGGGATGTTCGAGCTGCACGGGATCCGCTCCGGCGCGGAGCTGGTTGCCAGCCTCGAGGGCCATACCTCGCCCGCCTCCAACCTGATCTGGGCCGACCGCCACGGCTCGATCGGCTACAAGCTGATCGGCCGCCTGCCGCTGCGCAAAGGGGGCTGCCCGGACCTGCCGAAGCCGGGCTGGGAGGGCGAGTTCGAGTGGGAGGGAGCGGTCCCCTACGACGAGCTGCCCGAGGTCGTCGATCCCGAGAGCGGCTTCCTCGTCACCGCCAACAACCGCATCGTCGGCGACGACTACCCGCACCACATCACCAGCGACTGGCTCGACGGCTTCCGCGCGCGGCGGATCGAGGAATTGCTTGGTGCCAGCGACGAGCACGACGTCGAGAGCTTCGAGGCCATGCAGTCCGACAACCTCTCGATCCCCGGACTGGAGGCCGCAAGGCGGCTCGGCCGGCTGAGCCCGACCGGGCAGCGCGAGACGAGCGCGGTCGAGCGGCTGCGCAGCTGGGACGGGCGGCTCGACCCCGACACGGTCGCCGGCACGATCTACCAGGCCTTCCTGTTGCGGTTGGCGCGCGAAGTCGCCCGCGCCGCGATCGGCGACCGCGACCTCTGCGAGCGCTGGCTCGACCGCGCCGACAACGGGTTCACCCCGCACGTCACCTCGCCGTGGCGTTGGCACTCCCACCTGATGAACCTCTGGGAGGAGGGCGACGAGGAGCTGATCGGGCGCCCCTGGGACGGCCTCGTGCTGGAGGCCTTGGCCGGCGCCCTCGACGACCTCGGCGATCGCTTCGGCCCCGACCCCGAGGGCTGGCGCTGGGGCCACGTCCACGAGATGGAGTTCCCCCACCCGCTGGGCGAGGCGAACCCGCTCCTCCGCAGGCTGCTCAACCGCAGGCTGCGGGCCGGCGGCGCCCAGGAGACCGTGAGCCAGATCGCCTACGACCCCAACGACCCCTACAAAGCCGTTTGGGCGCCGAGCTGGCGCATGGTCGGTGACCCGACGGACCCCGGCCGCTCGCGCTGGCAGATGTTCACCGGCCAGTCCGGTCACCCCGCCAGCCCGCACTACGACGACCTCCAGGCCGACTGGCTGGAGGGCCGCACCCAGCCGATGGCCGGCGAGGGCCCCTGGCGCCAGCTGGACCTCGTGCCGGCCTGATCCCACGCCCTCGGCGGGATGTGCCGGTGGAGAGAGGTCCATATGGGCACCGCAGCACCGGCACGTCTATTGCGGACTGGCTCGATGTTGGCCGAAACGTTCGGGGAATGGGATTGTTGGGGGGTAGATGCGGCGTGTTGCTCTATGCCTGCTCGCGCTCGCGGCGCTTCTGCCTGCGAGTGCCGGCGCCAAGACGATCCACTTTCGTGGTGAGAAGGTCGGCGTGCCCGCCGGCTGGCCGGTCTACCGCCTGGCCGAGCGTCCCCAGATGTGCGTGCGCCTCGACCGCAAGGCTGTCTACCTGGGCAAGCCGGGGTCCGCGCAGAACTGCCCGGCGGGTGCGATGGGACGGCGGCGGGCGATCCTCGTCGATCCCGGCGCCCGGGCGCGAGCGGCCGGTGCCCGCGCGCGGGCCAGCCGCATCCCGCTTGCTCAGATTTCGACCGCGGCATACACCGGCCTCGGCTTCGACGCTTGCACGGCGCCGTCGAAGCGTTCGATGTCCGCCTGGACCGGCTCTCCCTACCGGGCGATCGGCGCTTACATCGGCGGCGTCAACCGCGGCTGCTCGCAGCCGAACCTGACCGCGAGCTGGGTCGCCGAACAGACGGCGGCGGAATGGAGTCTGATTCCAACCTACGTCGGCCTGCAGGCGCCGACCTCGAGCTGCAGCTCCTGCGCCAAGCTGAGCACGTCGACCTTCACTGCCGCGACCCAGGGGACCGAAGCGGCGACCGACGCGGTCGACCAGGCCCGCATCGCCGGGATCGGCGAAGGGAGCCCGATCTACTTCGACATGGAGAGCTACTCGCGGACGGCGAGCGCAACCAACGCGACGCTGAGCTTTCTCGCCGCATGGACGGCGCGCCTGCACGGGCTCGGTTACCAGTCCGGCGTCTACAGCAGCGGCGCCTCGGGCATCGCCGACCTCGCCGCGAAGTACGGCAGCACCTACCTCGAGCCGGACGAGATCTGGTTCGCCAACTGGAATGGGCGCGCCTCGGCCGCCTCGGATCCCTACGTTCCGGCAGGAGCCTGGGTGGGCCACCGGATCCACCAGTACAACGGCGGCCACGACGAGACCTACGGCGGGGTGACGATCAACATCGACAACAACTACGTCGAAGGGGCGACGGCGGGAGGGGGGACGTCCTCCGGGGACAATCCAAGGGGCAGCTTCGACATAGTCAGCTCGCCGGCTCCCGGCCAGGTGCAGATCTCCGGCTGGGCCTTCGACCCGAATGCGCCGACGACGCCGGTCTCGATCGCGGCATACCTTGGCGGCAAGATCGACGAAGGCGGTGCATCCGGGTACGAGCTCGGCCCGATCGCGACCCAGGAACGCTCCGACCTGCTCGCGCTCTTCCCTCGCGCCGGCGCCTCCCACGGCTTCGACTCGAGCTTCCCAGTCGTCGGCAGCGGCAGGCAGCGCCTCTGCGTCTACGGGCTCAACATCGGGCCCGGCACGGACAAGCTGCTCGGCTGTCGTACGGTCGGCGTGCCGGTGCCGATCTCGGTGCTGCGGACGAGGTCGGCTGGCAACAAGGTACGGATCAGCGTGCGCTGCGAATGGCCGGTGGGCACCGTGTGCCCGGGCCAGATGCTGGTCCGCGCTCGGGTCCCGCAGCTCTACGTCGTCCGTCACGGGCGCAGGCGCGTGACGAGGACGAGGATGGTGCGGCGGCTGCTCGTCCACCGCGCCTTCCAGCTCAACGGTGGCGGGTCGCATACCTTCAGCCTCGGCCTCGGCGCGGCCGGCCGCGTCTTGACGAACGCTCGCGAAAGCCCGCAGGCGCACCTGCTCGTCGCGATCCCCGGCGGTCGCGTCGGCCGCCGGCTCAGGCTGAGGTAGCCGCGCGGCTGAAGGCGGTGACCGCCTCGACGATCTCCGTCGGCGCCTTCTCCGGAGAGCCGGAGTCGAAGGGTGGGTCGGGGTCGTACTCGATCCCGAGCTGGACGGCCTGGGCCACCTCCGGGCCCGCCTCGCGCCCGACCAGGTGCAGGGCCATGTCGATGCCCGCGGTGACTCCGGCAGCGGTGATGGTCTTGCCGTCCTCGACCCAGCGGCCGCCGACCGGGTCGGCGCCGTACTTTGCCAGGTCATCGAGCGCAAGCCAGTTGGACGTTGCCCGCTTGCCCTCGAGCAGGCCGGCTGCACCCAGCAGCAAGGCGCCGGTGCAGACGGAGGTCGTCCATTTCGTCGTCGCATCGATCTCGCGCAGCCAGGCGAGCACCGTCTCGTCCTCGAGCAGCACGTCGCTGCCGCGCCCGCCGGGGACGAGCACGATGTCAGCCTCGGTGGTCTGATCGAGGGTCCGATCGACGACCAGGCCGAGGCCGCCTTCGGAGCGGACCTCGCCCGCACGCAGACCGGCAAAGTGGACATCCCACCCGGGGACGCAACGGAACACCTCGTATGGACCGACGGCGTCCTGGGCGGCGAGCTTCTCGAAGAGGAGGATTGCGATTTTCATCCGCCGATCTTCGCCGCCGGTGAGATCGGTGTCGAGTGGCAGGATTGCCAATGTTCGCTAGATTTCTGCCATGAGCAATCCGCACCGGGTTGTCGCCCTCTGCCTTGACGGCCTCGTCGCCTTCGACCTGACCGCGGCCACCCAGGTCCTCATCGCCGCCTCGGCGGCTGACGGGACGCCTCTGTACGAGGTTGCCTGCTGCTCCCCGGGCGGCGCCCCGGTCGCCACCACCAGTGGCTTCGAGCTCGTCCCGCGACACGGTCTTGAGGCGCTCGCCGGCGCCCGCACCGTCGTGGTCCCGGGCTACTTCGCCGTCCTCGACCGCCCGCCGGAGGCGGTGCTCGAGGCCCTGCGTATGGCAGCAGCGGGTGGCGCCCGCATGCTCTCGGTCTGCACCGGCGCCTTCGCCCTCGGCTACGCCGGCCTGCTCGACGGCCGCCGGGCGACGACCCACTGGGCCCACGCCCGGCAGCTCGCCGAGCTGTTCCCCGGCGTCGAGGTCGACCCCGCCGCGCTCTACGTCGACGAAGCAGAGGTGATGACTTCGGCCGGGCTCAGCGCCGGCATCGACCTTGCCCTGCACGTCGTCCGCCGCGACTTCGGCGCCGCTGCCGGCGAGCGCGTCGCCCGCCGCATGGTCGCCGCCCCGCACCGCGAGGGCGGTCAGGCGCAGTTCATCAAACGCCCCCCGGCGGAGGAGTCCGGTTCGCTCGAGCCGACCCGCCGCTGGGCGGCAGAGCGCCTCGGCGAGCCGCTCTGCGTCGCCGCGATGGCCCGCCACGCCGCGGTCAGCCCGCGCACCTTCGCCCGCCGCTTCCGCGAGGAGACCGGCACCACGCCGTTGCGCTGGCTGCTCGCCCAGCGGGTGCTCGAGGCGCGGCGCCTGCTCGAGGAGTCGGACCTGCCGATCGACGACGTCGCCTGGCGCGCCGGCTTCGGCACCGCGGCCTCGCTGCGCGAGCACTTCCGCCGCGCGACCGCGACGACGCCCACCGCCTACCGGCGCTCGTTCCGTCCCGCCCCGGCCGCCGCATAGAGTCAGGCCGGATGAGCCGCCGCGACCGGATCAAGTTGAGCGACGAGGAGCTGCTCGAGCTGCTCGATGCGGAGCGGGTGGCGATCGTCTCCTCGAACGGGCCACGCGGCTTCCCCCACTCGATGCCGCTCTGGTTCGTGCCACGGAAGGGCGAGATCTGGATCTGGACCTACGCCAAGTCGCAGAAGGTGCGCAACCTCGACCGCGATCCGCGTGCGACGCTGCTGGTCGAGACCGGCCACGAGTACGGCGAGCTGCGCGGGGCGATGATCGAGGCCGAGGCGGAGATCCACCGCGACTTCGAGACCGTGATCGGCTTCGCCGAAGAGCTGACCGTGCGCTACGCCGAGGGGATCGACTCGGTGCAGGGCGACGCCAAGGCGGCGCTCGAAGCGCAGGCCCCGAAACGCGTGGCGATCCACTTCAAACCGGTGCGGACGGCGACCTGGGATCACCGCAAGCTCGGCGGCACCTACTGAAGCCGTCATCCCGGCTCCGCGACGAAATGCCGCAGCGGCGGCACTTCGTCGCCACCGACGGCGATTGCGGCCGCGAATCCACTTCCGGCGTCGAGAGGGGCAACGGCCACTGGAGTGTCCGGAAGGGGTGCCCAGAGACCCGTGCCGTGGCACTTCGCGACCGCCTCCCGCCGCGCCCAGTCGGCGTAGAACTCTGCCGGCTTGGCGCCGATCAGCTGTACGTCGACGCCGACCTCGCGCTCGCCGCCGACCGCGATCAGCGCCAGCTCGCCGGAATGGCTGAGGTTGAAGCGGAGAGGGGTGTCGGATGCCGCAAGCATCGGCTTGCCGCGGCTGCCGAAGCGCAGCTCGATCTCGGGCGGCTCCCGTTCGAGGTAGCGTCCGAGCACGCCGCGAAGTGCCCAGCGCGAGGCTACCCAGCGCCGGCGTGCCTCTGGGCGATGCAAGCGGGCGGCGCGATCGCGCTCCACGGCGGGCAGGGCGTCGGCATTGGGCCACTTACCCGAGTCGAGCCGCGCCTGCCATACGTGCAGCTCGGTGACGGGCGCTCGGCTCGGAGCCTGCATTGCCGCCGATCCTAAGCCTTAGAGTGCCGCGGCGCCGCGATCGGTGCGTTTGACCACCGCGACTTCGCGGCCCCGTTCAGGTTTGAGCCGAGGAGATGAGCATGCGAATGAGAAAAGCGTCGATCGCCACGGTGTGCGCCGCCATTGCGATCGCCGCTGCCGCCGCGATCGTGTCGCTCTCCGCCCCCGGGGTCGCCCAGGCGGCACCGCGTAGCTTCTTTGGCATCGTCCCGCAGGCGATCCTCTCCGAAGAAGACGTCAGCTACATGCGCGCCGGCCGGATCGGCAGCATCCGCATGGGGATCGGCTGGGAAAGCGTGCAGGAGAAAAGGGGCGGCACCTACAACTGGGAAGGCACCGACCGGGAAGTCGCGACCGCGGCCAACCAGGGCCTGCAGGTGCTGCCGTTCCTCGCCGGCGTGCCACGCTGGCTCTCGCACAAGGGAACGAAGATGCCGATCGACAGCGCTGTGGCGCGGCAGGGGTGGACAGCGTTCGTCAAGGCCGCGGCCAAACGCTACGGGCCCGGCGGCGAATTCTGGGCCGAGCACACGCCTGCGGCGGCCAACAAAGACGGGATCGTGGTCCGCAGGCAGCTGCCGATCCATACCTGGCAGATCTGGAACGAGGCCAACTTCTTCTACTTCGCCTACCCGGTCTCGCCGACGCGCTACGCGCGGCTGCTGAAGCTCAGCTACGGGGCGATCAAGTCCGCCGACCCGCGGGCGCAGATCCTCCTCTCCGGGCTCTTCGGCGAACCCGACGAGAGCGGCAAGCGCGGCATGTCCGCGGCCGACTTCCTCTCCGCTCTCTACGAGGTTCCGGGGATCAAGCACTACTTCGACGACGTCGCCCTGCATCCATATGCCTTCCACGTCGAAGACCTGGAAGCGATGGTCGAAGATGTGCGATCCGTGGTCCTCGAAAACCATGATCCGAGCGCCGGTCTCTACATCACCGAGATGGGCTGGGGATCGCAGAACGATCCCAACGTCGTCGCCTTCGAGCAGGGCATCGGCGGCCAGGCGCGCGAATTGCGCGGCGCCTACCGCTACATGCTGAACAATCGGCACCGGCTCAACCTCAAGGCGGCGTACTGGTTCACCTGGAAAGACTCCCGCTACTACTGCAACTTCTGCGACTCCGCCGGCTTCTTCCGTGAAAGCAAGCGCTTCCACGCCAAGCCCGCCTGGCATGCCTTCGTCCAGATCACGGGCGGACGGGCCCGGCCTTAGGCCGGGAGCCGAGGAGATGAGGATGAGGAGAGCGCCGATCGCTGCCGTCTTCACGGCTCTCGTCGTAGCCTGCATGGCCTCGATCGTGTCGCTCTCCGCTCCCGGGGTCGCCGAGGCGGCGCCGCGCAACTTCTTCGGCATCGTCCCGCAGACGGTCCTCTCCGAAGAAGACGCCCGCTACATGCGGGCCGGGGGGATCGGCAGCGTCCGCATGGGGATCGGCTGGGAGAGCGTGCAGGCGACCAGGGGCGGTGCCTACAACTGGGAAAGCATCGATCGTGAAGTCGCGACGGCCGCAAGTCAGGGATTGCAGGTTCTGCCCTTTCTCGCCGGCGTGGCGCCCTGGCTGTCGTCCACGCCGACGACGCTGCCGATCGACAGCGCCCAGGCGCGGGAGGAATGGAAGGCGTTCGTCAGCGCCGCGGTGAAGCGCTACGGGCCGGGCGGCGAATTCTGGGCCGAGCACGCGCCGGGCGTGGCCAAAGACGGGATCGCGATCGGCAAGCCGCTGCCGATCCGCACCTGGCAGATCTGGAACGAGGCCAACTTCTTCTACTTCGCCTATCCGGTCTCGCCGGTTCGCTACGCACGGCTGCTGAAGCCCAGCTACAACGCGATCAAGTCCGTCGATCCAGGGGCGAAGGTCGTCCTCTCCGGCCTCTTCGGCGATCCCAACGAGGGCGGCCAGTTCGGCATGTCGGCCGCCGACTTCCTCGCCAAGCTCTATCGGGTGCCGCGGATCGAGCACTACTTCGACGCGGTCGCGCTGCACCCGTACGCCTTCCACGTCGAAGACCTGGAAGCGATGGTCGAGGAAGTGCGCGCGGTCATACTCGGAAACGACGATCCCGGTGCCGGCCTCTACATCACCGAGATGGGCTGGGGATCGCAGAACGACCCCAACGTCGTCGCCTTCGAGCAGGGCATCGGCGGCCAGGCGCGCGAATTGCGCGGCGCCTACCGCTACATGCTGGCCAACCGCCGCCGCCTCAACCTCCAGGCTGCCTACTGGTTCACCTGGAAAGACTCGATCCTCTACTGCAGCTTCTGCGATTCCGTCGGCTTCTTCAGCGAAGGCAGTGGCTTCTCGGCCAAGCCGGCCTGGGACGCCTTCGTTCGCGTCACCGGCGGGCGGGCAGCGCCGTAATCCCGCCCGCGCGATCAGCAAATAGCATCCCGCCGATGCTCCAGCCTGAGCGAAAGGGCCCGGCCTGGCTCGTCCTGCCGACCTACAACGAGGCGGGCAACATCGAGGCTTTCGCCGAGGCGGTGCTCGAAAAACTCCCGGCGTCGGCCCAGGTGCTGATCGTCGACGACAACTCCCCCGACGGGACCGGCAAGATCGCCGACCGGTTGGCAGAGCGCCATGAGGCTGTCGCCGTCCTGCACCGACCGCACAAGGAAGGCCTTGGCCCGGCTTACATCGCCGGCTTCAAGCGGGCTCTTGCCGAGGGGGCCGGGATCGTCCTCGAGATGGACTCCGACTTCTCTCACGACCCGGCCTACCTGCCGCGCCTGCTCGAGGCGGGCGAACGCGCCGACCTGGCGATCGGCTCGCGCTACGTCCCCGGCGGGGGCGTCGGCGACTGGAGCGCGATGCGGCGGGCGATCAGCCGCGGCGGCAGTGCCTACGCGCGCCTCGTGCTCGGAGTCGGCATACGCGACCTCACCGGCGGCTTCAAGTGCTTCCGCCGCGAGGTGCTCGAGGCGATCGACCTCGACTCGATCCACTCGCGCGGCTATGCCTTCCAGATCGAGATGACCTATCGGGCGATCCAGCGCGGATTCAAAGTGGTCGAGGTGCCGATCGTCTTCCGCGAGCGGCGTGCCGGCAAGTCCAAGATGGACCGCTCGATCGTCGCCGAGGCCGCCTGGCGCGTTCCGTTCCTGCGCTTCGAGAAGTAGCGACCCCCACCGAGCCGACCTATATCGTGCCCGCGCCGTGAGCGAACCCTCCACCTCGCCATCCCGATCCAGCGGGATGCCCTCCCGCCTGATCGCGCTGGCCCGGTCCCCCGAGGGCACCATCGCCATCTATGCAGCTGTCGCCATCGCCGCGACCGTCGCCGCCTACTTCTACCTCTTCACCCAGTTCGCGCCCTACGACGACGAGGGAACCGTGCTGGTCACCCTGAAGGCGTTCGTCGGCGGCGAAACCCTCTACCGCGACGTCTACACGCCCTTCGGCCCGTTCTACTACGAGCTGTTCGGCGGTCTCTTCTCGCTCAGCGGGCACGCCGTCACCACCGATGCCAGCCGCTCGATCGTGATGGTCATCTGGGTCGGCGCGAGCCTTCTCTTCGGACTTGCCGTGCAGCGGCTCACCGGGCGCGTGGCGCTCGGCGTCACGGCGATGCTCGTCGCCTTCGGCGTCGTCTTCATCCTCAGCCAGGAGCCGATGCACGCCCAGGCCCTCGCGGTCGCCCTGCTGGCCGTCTTCGCCGCGATCGTCAGCGGCGTCGAGCCCCGGAGGGTGCTGCTGACGGGCGGAATCTGCGGCGCCCTGCTGGCCGCACTCGTGTTGACCAAGATCAACCTCGGCATCTACGCGGTCGCGGCCGTCTTCTTCGCCTCCGTGCTTGCCGTCGAACCGCTTCATCGTCGTCGCTGGGTGCGCTGGCCCGTGATTGCGGCCTTCTTCGTGCTGCCGTTCGTCGTCACCGGCCATGACCTCTCAAACGAACTCGTTCGCAACCTGGCCCTGCTCGAGGTGCTTGCCGCCGCGTCGATCGCCGTCGCGTCCTGGTCGCTGCGGCTGCAGGCGGTGGAGGAGGCGGACCAAGACAGGACGGTGCGCTGGTTGATTGGTGCAGCGACTGGTTTCGGCCTTGCATTCGCCGCGATTCTCGGCGCAATCTTCCTCACCGGCTCGACCCCCGCCGACGTCTACGACGGCGTGGTCACGCAGGCGCTGCGGATTCGTACCGTCAACCCCGCCCCGATCGGGATAAGCATGGCTTCGCTCGACTGGGGGATTGCGGCGATTGCGGCGGCGGCGGGCGTCTCTTGGCTGCGCTCACGCGGCGAAGCAGGCTTTCTCTTGTGGTCTGGAGCGCTGCGAGCGGCGAGCGGGTTGGCAATCTGGTTCACGATCACCCAGTCGGCGCCGATCTCCCTCGGCCCAGCGCCGGGCAACGTGGATGCGCTGGCCATGGTGCTGGCCTGGGTGGCGGTGATCCCGCCGACTGGTGCAGTCGAGTCCGCCCAGAGACGCTTCGTGCGCGTGCTCCTGCCGACTCTCGCGATCGCCGAGGTGCTTCAGGTCTATCCCGTCGCCGGCAGTCAGATGCGAATCGCCGCGGTGATGTTCGTCGCGGTGGGCGGGATCTGTCTGGGCGACGCGTTCACCGAGCTCCGCGCCTGGAGTGCGGCACGCGGGCCCGTATCGCTGCAGCGCTTGGGGACGATCGCGAGCATCGCGATCGTCGCCCTGGGGGCCAAGTTCGCCCTCGACGGGATCGTCCTGCCGACCGTCTCCAGGGTGATTACCTATAACGAAGAGAAGGCGTTGCCATTCCCGGGGGCGACGAGCCTGCATCTTCCAACCGCTGAAGCCGAAGCCTACGAGCGGGTCGTCGAACTGCTGCACCGGTACCGCTGCACGAGCTTCATCGGCTACCCAAACGTCGACAGCCTCTACCTGTGGTCGCAGATCGACCCGCCCAGGCCTTCTGCGCCGTCCGCGTGGATGCTTGCCCTCGACGAAAGCGAACAGCGGCGCATCCTGCGCCAGATGCGTGCCACTCCGCGCCCCTGTGCGGTCCGCAACGAACCCGCCGCGGATGGCTGGTTGGGCGGCAGGACGCGGCCGGAAACGCCGCTTGTCCGGTACGTCTTCAACGACTTCGATGTCGTCGACACGGCGGGATCGTTCGAATTCATGCTGCCCAAGGGAGGATTTTGATGCGGCGTATCCACACGATCGACGAGCGGGCCCTTGCCTGGATCCTGCTGGCGCTGGCGATGTCCGTCTCCGCCACCTGGCTGATGATCGCTGGCAAGGACCTGACCTTCTCCGGTGACGAGATCTTCTACTACGGGCGCCTCGTCGATCACGACGGCCTGGTCTCGGTCACCGGCGGACTCGAATACTTCCTCGCGCCGCACAACGGCCACCTGGTCCTATTGGGCAAACTCATGTACAGGGGGCTGTTTCTCACTGTCGGTTCTGACTACACGGCCTTTCGCGCGGTCGAGGTCGCCACCGCGTTGACCTGCGTCGGTCTCTTCTTCATCCTCGCCCAGCGGTGGGTGCGTCCGCTGGCGGCGCTGATTCCCAGCGTGCTGCTGCTTTTCTTCGGATACGCGGGCGAGTCGCTCTCGTGGCCCTTCAATCTGCATACGCTCTTGGCGTTGGCTTTCGGACTGGCCGCGCTGCTCATGCTTGAGCGTCGCGACCGACGCGGCGACGTGTTGACCTGCGCGTTGCTCGTCCTCTCTGTCGCCACGGTCGAGGTCGGGCTCGCCTTTTGCGTCGGAGTCGCGTTCGCGGTCCTGCGCCGCGACGATCGCTGGCGCCGCGCTTGGATCTTCGCGATCCCACTGGTCCTCTTCGCCATATGGTGGCTGTGGGCGCGCAAGTTTGGCCAGGCGACGTTCGACTTCGCCAACGTTCGGCTCCTTCCGATCGGCATAACCGACGCGCTGGCGGCGGTGGTTGGCTCGATCTTCGGACTCAACCCAACCGGGGCAGGCGTGCCCCCCAGCGTGACCACGGTCACCGCTTGGGGTTCGGCGCTTGCGGCCCTGAGCGTGGTCGCCTTGGCGTTCAGGCTCAGGCGAGGGAGGGTGCCGGAGGGGCTGTGGATTGCACTTGTGGTCATCCTGACTTATTGGGTGATGATCTCTATGGCAGGGCGACCACCGGATTCGGCCCGCTACCTCTTCGTCGGCGCGGTGACCGTCTTCCTGGTCGCCGCTGCGGCGCTGCGCGGGGCGAGGATCACCGGCACGGCGCTGATCTTGGCCGCCTGCGCGGTGGCGCTGGCGATTCCACCAAACATCTCTAAGTTTTACGACGAGCGGGCGTCGTCGGTCAGCGATGCCGAGAACACGCGGACCGAGTACGCGATGTACGAACTCTCTCGCGGTAGGGTCGATCCCGAATACCTGTCGGTCGCCGACCCGAATGTGAGTGCGCTTGGCGGGACCATCTTCATCCCGCTCACGGCGGGGACCTATTTCGAAGCGGCCGACGACTTCGGCTCGCTGGGATTCTCCCTCGACCAGGTCAGAGGAGAGAGCCTCGGGCTGCGGCAGATCGCCGATGCGACCCTCATCGGTGCGCTGAAGCTCAAGCTGCGCCCAGGCGAAGCGCCCGCGGACCCCGCCGCGTGCCCGCGATCGCTCGACGGCAGGCCGGACAGCAGCGTCTTCTTCTACCTGCGCCGCGGGGGCGTGCTGTTCGGCTCGCTGGCGCAGCGCCCGGTTCACGTCTCCATCGGCCGCTTCGGCACCGGCGGCTCGGGGATCTCGTTGGGTCAGCTGGAACCGGGCGAGTGGGCCGATCTCCGCATCCCCCCCGACGCCGCCCCGGATCGCTGGTGGGCGACCGTCGACGGTCCGGTATCCGTTTGCCCGCCCGCCTCGGCTGACTAGAAGTCCCGCGCGAAACTCAGTGCGGTGAACAGGCGGTGACCGGCCCGTCCACCGTTACGCGCCATGGATCCGGTGCCTCGTCCGCGGGGATGACGATCTCCGACCAGCTGCCCGGCGGGAGATAGTCGATGCCGACGCTGCGCGGCGAGTCGGCAAAGCGAGCCAGCCAGAGCCCGGTTCGGCCGCCCTCAGGGCGCAGCAGGGTCTTCCCCGGTGCAGCGGTGAAGGTGGCGGATTCCTCGCCAGGCGGCACCGCAACCAACCGACACTTGGATAGCCGGGTCGGGGCTGGCGCCGGTTCGGCCGCGATGCCGTCGGCGCCGACCAGCGCGGCATCGGCGATCAGGCGCAGGTCTTCGTCCTGATCGCGCAGTTCATCCAGCGAGTAGGCGATCGAGCCGTTGTGGGCAGCGGCGTTGAGGTAGGCGCTGGCGGGAATGCCGATGAAGAGTCCCCCGTCGACTTCGGCCACGCGCGGGTCGCTGGTCACGACGTAGTCGGGGTCGACGTGGTGCCGGGCGAGTTCGAGCATCGCGAACTCGGCATGGCTGATCGGCGGGTCGTGGTGAAGGGTGTCGTCGGCACGGCCCTCCGTGAGCTGCGCGATGTTGGCGGGGAGCGCGACCAGGGCCAGAATCAACAGGGCGACGGCGGCTCCGTCGGAGACCCGACGGCGAACGGCATCGGCGGCGATCAGCACGATCAGCACGGCGCTGACCAGGACGTAGCGGCCCGCTTCGGCCGGACGGGCAGCCAACGCGAGAAAGAGCCAGTAGCTGCCCAGGATCGTGAGCCAGACCCAGATCGTGCGGGGCAGCCTGCCCACACAGAGGCGGGCGAGGAGCACGACGGCGCCCGCCACCGCGAGCGCCCGGCCGAACCAGGTCACAGTGGTGACGTAGGAGCCGGCCAGGATCGGGTTGGTGCCGGTTAGGGCCCCCAGCGCCGCGGCGGCCCCGTGCAGCGCGGTTTCGGGGATGAGGTGCAGGTTGCCCGCGGTCGTTTCACTCTGGTCGAACTTGCGGGCCCAGAGCCACCAGATCGCGTAGAGAGCAAGCGGTATGGCGACGATCCAGGCTCGCCGCCAGGCCTCCGCGCGGTGCCGGATCAGCAGCCAGATGGCGATCCCGAGCGCGAAGCAGAGTCCCAGCTCGATCATTGCGATCGAGCCGGCGAGCAGCAGGCAGGCGAGGATCTCGCCGCGGCGGTTGTCGCGCTGGAGCGCGAGGATCGCGCCGAGGCCCGCCGCGAGCGACCCAGCGGTATTGAAGTCGAGCGGCCAGAGCAGCTGCTCGCGGGCGAAGCCGAGGAAGAGCAGGACTATGCAAGGCGCAAGCGCGGCGATCGTGCCGACCCGTCGCCGCGCCAGCTCGAAGGTGAGGGCGACGCAGGCGAACAGCGAGGCGATGTTGATCAGGACGAAGACCTCGTACTTGGCGCCGAAGGTGGCGAAGATCAGCTCGTAGACGAAGCGCCCGCCGACTGGCAGATGGCCGTTGAACGGGGCGAAGAGGTATTCCGGGCTGAAGGGGGCAAAGTGGACGAGCTGGCCCTGCTTGTCGGCGACGCGGCCATAGTAGAAGAGTTCGTCTATCGCGAAGCCCTGGCCGTGGGTGGTGAAGAGGATCAGCCCGGCGGAGAGCAGCATCGCCAGGCCCAGGACGGCCCAGGCGACGCGCGGTTCGTTCAGGCGGACCAGAGCTCTCTGCGCCATCTCAGGCACCTCCGCTCAGACTGCAGACCGTCAAGCTGCCCGAGGAGTTCAGTTGCGCGCGCCACGGGCGCGTCGAGCTGTCGGTAGGAATCGCGAGTTCGTTCCAACTGCCGGGAGCGAGGTTGCCGAGTTGCACCGGGAAAGCGTCAGCGAAGCGCCCCAGGCTCAATTCGCTCACGCCGCCTCCCGAGCGAAGCAGCGCTCCACCGGCCGGTAGCGTTACGACGGTCGCTTCGCCCGAAGCGGCTCCCACCGTCCGGCAGTCCCTCAGCGTTCCGCCCCGGGGTGCCGCCACGGGCCGCAGCTCGACCCTGAGCGCCGCCGCCAGCACCTTGTCAGCCGGAATCCTTGCTTCCTCCGGCGCCGCTTCGAGCTCGACTTCCGTGTAGGCGGGGGAGCCGAAGGCGTCGCGTGCGGAGAGGTAGGAGCCCACTTCGACCGGGACGTAGCCGGTGTCGGCGATGTCTTCGCTGAGGATCAGGCCCGGTTCGACCGTGTCGCGGGCGATCTCCACCGCCGTCAGGTCGGCGCGCTCGAGCCTGCTGGTGCGCTCGTAGCTTTCGTAGGACTCGTGGAGGAAGAGGAGGTTGCTGGCGACCGCGGCGACGACCACGGCGAGCGCGGGAATCACCAGGCGCCGCTTCAACTTCACCCCCCGCAGCAAGTCCGCGGCGACCAGCAGCACCATTGCGGCTGCCGGGTACTGGTAGCGGCTCGCCCAGGCCAAGCGGCCGGATTTGACGTCGAACCCGCCGAGGACCCAGTAGGAGAGGACTATCGCCAGCACTACCCATAGCGAGCGCGGAATCCGCTCGATTCTGTAGAGGCGCCAGACCGCCAGTGCGCCGAGCAGGACCGCGAGCGGGCGGCCCCAGTCGAGGCCGGCCGGCGATGCGATCCCTTCTACTGGCGTGGCAAGGCCGAGCAGCGCGGCGATCGCCGCCGCGAACGAGTCGAACACGTAGAGCGGCGTCGTGGCGACGTTGTGGAGCGAGAAGGCGCTTTCGGCGGTGTGGCCCCAGCCGAGCCACCAGATCGCGTAGAGGGCGACGGGAACCGCGACGACGAAGGCGCGCCGCCGCCAGTCGCGATCGCCGCGGCGCAGGACGACGTCGACCGCGGCGCCGATCGCGAAGGCGAGCCAGAGGCTGGAGAAGAGCATCGAGCCGACCAGCCAGGCGCAGGCGAGCCGGTCGCCGACCTTGTCGCGGCGGTCGAGGGCGACGAGCATGCCGAGCCCGCAGGCCATCGCGCCGAGGAAGGTGATCGAGGCGAACCAGAGCAGGTCGTCGTAGGCAGCGCCGAGGAAGAGGACCGGGAGCACTGCGACCAGGGCCGGCCACTGGCCAAGTCGGCGTCTGATCCAGACGAAGAGGAACCAGGCACCGAGCAGGAACAGCGCCGTCGCTATGACGCGGTAAGGGAGGGTTGAGCCCATCCCGAAGGTCGCCAGCAGCAGCTTGAACACCGCGACCGGACCGGCGACGAAGTGCTCGTTGTCGGGTTTGAGGAAGGCGTCGGCGTTGAAGCCGCGCCGGTAGAGGATGAAGGTCCAGTCGTCGAGCAGGAAGCTGATTCGCGACGCCAGCGTCGTTATCAGCACGCCCGAAGCAAGCATCGCCGCGAGCATCAGGGGTGTGGCGGAGCGCCAGAACGCCCCCCGAGCGGTGGCTTCACCGGGCTGCATGCGGGTAATCTAGGCGCCGTCCCGGAGGCGACCGGAGCGCCAAACGGCACGCCCTCGCGGCGCGTCGCCGGCGCCCTCGCGGCGGTAGTCGCCGCGGCTCAGGTGGTGCTCGAGGAAGACGTAGAGGACAATGAAGAGGTAGCGGCTGCCCATCTCGCTTAGGCGCAGCTTCGAGACGCCGGCTTTGCGGTTGGCCCAGGAGATCGGCACGATGCCGTAGCTGTAGCCGCGCACGACGGCCTTGAGCGGCAGCTCGACGGTCAGGTTGAAGTGGTGTGAGAGGAAGGGCTGGACGTTTTCGATCACCTCGCGCCGGTAGGCCTTGAAGGCGTTGGTGGTGTCGTTGTAGCCGTGGCGGAAGAGGGCCCGGATTCCCCAGTTGACGATCCGGTTCATGATCAGCTTCGAGCGCGGGTAGTCGGTCACCTTCGCGCCATGCACGAAGCGCGAGCCGAAGGCGCACTCGTAGCCTTCTTCGAGCAGGCGCTGGTAGGACACGAGGTCGCGCGGGCTGTCGGAGCCGTCGGCCATCACGATCGCCACCGCGTCGCCCTCGAAGGCCTCCAGCCCTGCCCGGACGGCGAAGCCGAAGCCGTTTTCGTAGGGAGAGGGCAGGCAGCGCACCTGCGGATGCTCGGCCGCGATCGACTCGACCACCGCGGCGGTGTCGTCGGTGCTGGAGTCGTCGACGACGATCACCTCATGGTCGATTCCCTCATTCGCCAGAACGGAGACGACTCCCGTCGCGGTTGCCCGGATCGTCTCCGCCTCGTCACGGGCCGGGATGATCACGGAGAGCTTCACGAGTTCAACGTCTGCCGATTACCAGGAACTGCTTGCCGAGCAGCCTCCAGGCCGGTCGTATCCGCAGGTAAGCGCGAGTCAGGCGGGGCGAAGGCGGGAGGATGCCGCGGAAGGAGTAGGGCAGGTAGCGGGGTACGACCAGCTCCGGCTCGAATCCGGCGGCGTACAGGTGCTCGGCGATCGCGAGGTGAGTTAGGGCCACGTAGTGATCGGCATAGTCCCAGTACTCCTTGGCGCAGTAACGGTAGTTCGGCCCCAGGATCGCGATTCGCCCGCCGGCGTCCATCGTGCCGTTCATCTTTTCGAGGAAGCTCGCGATTGCCTCTTGGTCGGGCAGGTGCTCAAGGAAATTGGAAACGAAAACACCGTCGAAATACCCCGCTGGAAGCTCGGCGTTCATGATCGAGGCGGTGATCACCTTCGTCGTGGAGGCATGGCTGGCCTCCGGGTAGGCAACCTCGTCGACTGCCCAGGTCTCCTCTGCCGGGACGGATCCGATGAACTCTCCCCGGCCCGCGGCTGGATCCAGGACTTTGCGAGGGGAGCCCATGAGGCCATGCACATGCGGGGCGATCTCCTGCCACACGGCTGCCCTGCTTTGCTGGTTGACGTCGCGAAAGCGGTATGAGTAGAGGCGTTCGTAGTTCATTCGTGGGCGCAGCTGGGCATGGCTTCAGCCTCTCACTCGAAGTCCCAGCACGTCTTCGAGTTTCTCCTCATGCCGGCCGGCCCACTCGAGCAGATCGACGAGAACGTCCCGCGCGCTCCTGCGCGGCCGCCAGGAGCTTAGGGAAAAGAGCCGCGAGCAGTCCGAGAGGTAGATCGGCACGTCGCCGGGCCGGGTCTCGGGGTCCGCTCCGATCTCCACCTCGTTGCCGGTCAGCTCGCGGCAGAGCGCGGTCGTCTCCAGCAGCGAGAGGCTGCACTCGCGGCCGCCGCCGACGTTGGCGACCGAGCCGCTCCAGCCCTCAGGATCGCCGAGCTGCTCCTCGACCAGGTCGACCAGGTCATCGATGTGGAGCAGGTCGCGAACCTGCTTGCCGCTGCCGCCAAAGCCGATGTAGTTGAGCGGCCGGCCGAAGTGGTGGCTGAGCAGCCACCAGGAGAAGACGCCCTGGTCGACCTTGCCCATTTGCCAGGGCCCGGCGATCACCCCGCAGCGGTTGACGACGGCGCGCAGGCCGAAGGCGTCGGCGTACTCCTCGATCAAGAGCTCGGCCGAGAGCTTGGTGGCTCCGTAGAGGGTGCGGGCGCCGGGCAGGGGGAAGTCCTCGGAGATGCCCCGCGGACCGGCGCCGCGGACCGGCTGCTCGGCGGCCAGCTCGTAGCGGGTCTCGGCCTCCTCCAGCACCAGCTCGAGCTGAGGGGCCACCGGATAGACGCGGCTGGTCGAGAGGAAGACGACGAAGGCGTTCTCTTCCCGCGCCCGCTCGAGGCAGTTGAAGGCGCCGACGAGGTTGGTCTGCACCGAGTAGGCGGTATCGGCGAACCCGGCCAGCACCGATGGCTCCGCAGAGCACTCGACCATCGCGTCGAAGGACCCCGCACCGGCCAGGTCGCCTGGCTCGCGTACGTCGCCGTGGACGAACTCGACGCCGGCGTCGCGTAGGCGGGCCAGGTTGAGCTCCGAGCCACGCCGCATCAGGTTGTCGAGGGCCACCACGTCCCAGTCCGGGTGCCGGCTGGCCAGCGAGATGCCGAGGTTGGCACCCACGAATCCGGCTCCGCCGGTGATCAAGACCCGCATCTGGCGCGCATTCATAGCAGGGGGTGGTCCCGCCAGGATAATCTCGGACCGCCGATGCGGCTCCTTCTCGCCACCAATCATCTCTGGCTCGGGGGAACCGAGTCCTACCTGCTGACCGTTGCCGAGCAGTTCGAGCGACTCGGCCACGAGGTTACGATCTACGCGCCGGAAGTTGGTGCGGGCGAGGCAGTTGCTCGCGAACGCGATCTGGAGGTGGTCAGCGAAAACGGCTCGATCCCCGCGGACCTCGACGCCGCCTTGGTCCAGGACGGAGCCGTCTCCGCCGAAGTCGCGGCGCGCTGTCCCGACGTTCCCCAGGTCTTCGTCGTGCACAGCACGATGTTTGCCCTGCAGGACCCGCCGCAACTGGACGAAGCGGTGGGCGTCGTTGTCGTTTTGAATGATCGCGTTGCCGCACGAATGCGCAGCTTCGCCACCCCGGTGGAAGTCGTGCGCATGCGTCAGCCGATCGACACCAATCGTTTTGTGCCACGAGAAGCACTGCCCGAGGTTCCGCGCCGGGCGCTTCTGCTGAGCAACTACTCGCTTCCGGACCGGCTCGAGACGATCGAAAGCGCCTGCTCGGTCGCCGGGGTCGAGCTTCACCGGCTCGGCGCCGCTGCGGGCTCGGCAACCGACGTTCGTCCGGCGCTGGCCGAAGCCGATATCGTGATGGGCTACGGGCGCTCGGCTCTGGAGGGGATGGCCTGCGGGCGGGCGGTCTACGTCTACGACATGCACGGTGGCGACGGTTGGATGACCGCAGAGAGCTACGCGCAGATCGAGGCCGACGGCCTCGGCTTCGCAGGATCGACGGGGGAGCTAGTCCTCGACCGAGACACGTTGGTCGAGGATCTGCACCACTACTCGGCTTCGATGGGGCCGATCAATCACGACCTCGTTATGGCGCACCACCACGCGGGACGTCACGCCGAGGAGCTGACCGGGCTCCTGAGCGGTCTCGCCAACCGCCCCCCGCGGCCGCGCGAGTCCGCACGCGAGATGGCACGGCTGGTGCGCCTCGAGTGGCGGGCGCAGCTCGACGTCCACGCCTTGCGCAGCGAGAACGCGGAACTCTCGGGCCGCCTGCGCGAGTCTGAGGTCGCTCGTATCAATGAGGTGGAGGAACGAGAAGCCGAGTTCGCTGAGGCGGCAAGGCGGCTCGAGGCGGACGTCAGGCTGGAATACGAGCGCAGCCTCAGCTGGCAAATCACCGCACCAGTTCGAGCGCTTCTGCGGCGCCTCCGGGGTTCCAAGTAGTTAATCTGCCGCCGATGCCTACCGCAATAGTCACCGGATCTGGGGGCCTGATCGGCTCCGAGTCAGTTCGTCGCTTCATCGAGGCCGGCTGGGACATCGTCGGGATCGAGAACGACATGCGCGCCCGCTTCTTCGGCGAGGAGGCGTCGACCGCGCACGTTACCGAGGAGCTGCGCGAGGGCTACTCCGAGTTCCGCTCGCTCGACATCGACATCCGCGACGCCGAGGGGGTCAACCGCGCCTTCGCCGATCTGGCCGGCTCGCTCGACGCCGTGATCCACACCGCCGCGCAGCCCTCGCACGACTGGGCGGCGCGCGAGCCGCAGACCGACTTCGGCGTCAACGCGCTGGGCACTCTCAACCTGCTCGAGGCGGCGCGCGAGCATGCCCCCGATGCCCCCTTCATCTTCTGCTCGACCAACAAGGTCTACGGCGACACGCCCAACCACCTACCGCTGGAAGAGCTGGAGAAACGCCTCGAACTGCCCGAGTCCCACCCCTTCCACAAGGGCATCGACACCTCGATGTCGATCGACCGATCGACCCACTCGCTCTTCGGCGTCTCCAAGGCTGCCGCCGACCTGCTCGTGCAGGAGTACGGCCGTTATTTCGATATGCCGACCGTCTGCTTCCGCGGCGGCTGCCTGACCGGCCCCCAGCACGCCGGCGCGCAGCTGCACGGCTTCCTCGCCTACCTGATGAAGTGCACGGTCACCGGCACGCCCTACACCGTCTTCGGCTACGGCGGCAAGCAGGTCCGCGACAACATCCACAGCGCCGACCTCGTCGCCTGCTTCCAGTCCTTCCAGCGCGCACCCCGCGCCGGTGCCGTCTACAACATGGGCGGCGGCCGCCGCAGCAACTGCTCGATGCTCGAGGCGATCGACGTCTGCGAGCGGATCAGCGGTCGCGAGCTGCAGTGGGAGCTGAGCGACGAGAACCGGATCGGCGACCACCGCTGGTGGATCTCCGACGTCTCCGACTTCGCCGCCGACTACCCCGACTGGCAGCCGCGCTACGGCATCGACGAGATCCTGCAGGAGATGTACGAGCAGAACGTCGAGCGCTGGATGGCGACCGCGGGCTGAGGATCAGCCCGCTTCGAGCGGGCAGGCGGTTGCCGCGCCGCCTTCTAGCTGCATCCGCCACGGCACGCTTGAGAGGTCGACCGGGATTGCGATTGCCACTGCCTGGTGTGGAGCGATTTCGGTCTGGAAGTCGACCGGCAGCGGGGCGTTCTTGCCCGGCGTGGCAAAGCGCCGCATCTTGATGTCGGTCACCGGCTGCGGGCCGGCGAGCACGGCGACGCCGCCGGGCGGGACTTTGAACTGCCGCGAGCCGTCGACCGGGACGCAGCCGCTGCTCGGCACGGCCGATCGCGAAATCGGTTCGATCGTGGCGCGCAGCGCGTTGAGCAGCACCTTGTCGGCAGCGAAGCGGGCCGGCTCGGGGCTGCCTTGCAGTTCGGGGATCGTGTAGGCGGGAGAGCCGAAGGCGTCGACGGCAGAGAAGTAGGAGCCGGCGTCGATGTGATCGAAGCCGGTGTCGGCGAATTCTTCTTCGAGGTAGAAGCCCGGTTCGACCGTATTGCGGGCGATCTCCAGGGCGGTGAGGTTTCCCTTGATCAGCTGGCTGGTCGCCAGGTAGAAGTCGTGGGACTGCTGGAGGAGGAGGCCGTTGCCGGCGAGGGACACGGCAACCGCGATCAGCGCCGGGGGCAGCAGGCGCCGGTCTAGCTTCAGGCCGCGCAGCATTCCGGCCGTGACGAGCAGGACCATCGCCGCGCCCGGGTATTGGTAGCGGCTCGCCCACGGCACCCGGCCCGGCTTGACCGCGATCCCGCCGAATATCCAGAAGGCAAGCGCGATCGCGAGGACGACCCAGAGCGAGCGCGGTATCCGCTCGAGCCGGTAGAGGCGCCAGGCCGCAAGCCCCCCGAGCGCGACGGCGAGCGGGCGCCCCCAGTCGAGGCCCGGCGGCGAGGGCAGCCCTTCGCCCGGGGTCGCCAGGCCGACCAGCGACCCGATTGCGGCGGCGAAGGAGTCGAGCGCGAAGAGCGGCGTGGTGGCGATGTTGTGCAGCGTCACCGAGCTTTCGCCGTTGTTGCCCCAGCCGAGCCACCAGATCGCGTAGAGGACGACCGGCACCGCGGCGACGAAGGCACGCCGGCGCCAGTCGCGGTCACCGCGGCGCAAGGCGACGTCGACGACGGCGCCGACGGCAAAGGCGAGCCAGAGGCTGGAGAAGAGCATCGAGCCGACCAGCCAGGCGCAGGCGAGCCGGTCGCCGACCTTGTCGCGCCGGTCGAGGGCGACGAGCATGCCGAGCCCGCAGGCCATCGAGCCGAGGAAGGTGATCGAGGCGAACCAGAAGAGGTCTTCGAAGGCGGCGCCGAGGAAGAGGATCGGCAACGTCATCAGCAGCGCCGGCCAGCCGCCGATCCTGCACCTGATCCAGACGAAGAGGAACCAGGCGCCGAGCAGGAGCATCGCGGTCGAGACGACGCGGTAGGGCAGCGCCGAGCCCAGGCCGAAGGTCGCGAGCATCAGCTTCCAGACCGCCACCGGCCCGGCGACCAGGTGTTCGTTGTCCGGGCCGAGGAAGGCGTCGAGGCTGAAGTCCCGCTTGTAGAGGATGAAGACCCAGTCGTCGAGGAAGAAGCTCAGCCGCGAGCCCAGCACGACCAGCAGCAATCCCGAGGCGGCCATCGCCGTGGCGAGCAGCGCAGCTGGATCCTTCAGTCGGTGTGCCCCGCCCACGCCGGTAACCTACCTAGCCCCCTTGATGCCCCGGATCCCGTTCCTCGACCTCGATCCCGGGCCGGAGCTGGAGGCGGAGCTGCAGGCCGCTCTGACGCGGGTTCTCAGCTCTCGCCGCTACCTGCTCGGCCCCGAGTTGGAGGCCTTCGAGCACGAGTTCGCCGCCTACTGCGGCACTCGCCACTGCGTCGGCGTCGCCAGCGGCCTCAGCGCGATCGAGTTGGCCTTGCGCGCCGCGGGGATTGGGCCCGGCGACGAGGTGATCGTCCCCGCCTACACCTGGGTGGCAACCTGGCTCGGCGTGACCGCGACGGGTGCCGCGCCAGTTGGCGTCGACGTGGTCCAGTCGACCTACAACATCGATCCAGAGTTGGCTGCGGCCGCGGTGACGTCGCGCACTGCGGCCATCGTGCCTGTTCATCTGCGCGGCGAGCCGGCGGACATGGAGGCAATCCGGAAGGTCGCCAGATCGCACGACCTCGTTGTCGTGGAGGACGCCGCGCAGGCGCATGGGGCGAAGCACGCGGGCACCCGTGTCGGTGGGCTCGGTGACGCTGCCGCCTTCTCTTTCTATCCCTCAAAGAACCTGGGGGCACTGGGCGACGGCGGCGCCGTGGTTACCGACGACGACGCGCTTGCCGCGCGGCTGCGCCTGCTGCGCAACTACGGCGCGCACGATCGCTACCGCCTCGAGATCGCGGGGGTCAACTCACGCCTGGCGGAGATCCAGGCCGCCGTGCTGCGGGTGAAGTTGCCGCGACTGGATGAATGGAACGCGGCGAGGACCGCGTTGGCCGAGATCTACATGCACGCTTTCGAGGGGCGGAAGGGGATCGTGGTTCCGCGGACGCCCGCGCAAATGCAGCCGGCTTGGCACTTGTTCACGATCGGCCACCAGGAGCGCGATCGCCTTGCAGAGTCGCTGGCGGGGAGGGGGATCGAGACCCTCGTCCACTACCCCGTGCTGCCGCACCTCTCGCCCGCCTACCACGACCGCGGCTGGGGCGAGGGGAGTTTCCCAGTTGCGGAGAGGCTCTCGGCGGCCACGCTCAGCCTGCCGCTCCACCCGCGGTTGCCGGTGCGGACGTGTGAGGCGGTCGCCGACGCCGTGCTCGACGCCACTCCCGTCTAGCATCGCCCGGATGGCCGCGCGCCGCCGCCGCTGGAACTTCCCCCGCCGCGCAATCGATTGGGTGGTCCGCCCCTACCTGCGCGACCTGCAGGCGCGGTTGGACGCCGCCCAGAGTTCGATCGGGAGCCTGCACGGCGACCTCGGGCGCGTGCATCGGGAACTGGAGCAGGTCAACGGTAGGACCCGGCAGATCGAAGTCGAGGCGCAGCGGGCCGCTGGTATAGCCCGCCACATCTACGACGAGGAGCCGGCCAACCGGCGCCGGCTGCAAGCTTTGCGCGCCAGCGACGACTATGAGCTTGCCTTCAGCGAGCCCGAGCCCCTGGTTACCTTCCTGATCCCGACCTACACCTCCTTCGAGAGCCTGCGCGACGTCGCTCTCCCGTCGATTCTCGCGCAGACCCATGCAAACCTCGAGGTGATCGTGGTCGGCGACTGCGCCCCGCCGCAGACCGAGCAGGCGATCGCCTCGATCGGTGACCCCCGGGTGAGCTACTACAACCGCACCGTCCGCGGCCCGTACTCCGACGATCCAGCGCGGCGCTGGTACGCGATCGGCGGCCCGCCCTTCAACGAGGGCCTGGCTCGGGCCCGGGGGCGCTGGATCGCCACGCTTGGCGACGACGATGCCGTCCGCCCGACCCACACCGAGCGGTTGCTCGCCGCGGCACGCGAGCACCGTTGGGAGCACTGCTACGGCCTCCAACTGGTCGACTTTGCCGAGGGCGAGCCGCTGACCTTGGGCAGGTTTCCGCCCGAGCTCGGCCAGTGGGGACTGCAGGCCGCGCTCTTCCACAGTGGCCTGCGCTTCTTCGAATCGGAGCTCTCCGACGTGATCTACGAGGAACCGAGCGACTGGTCGAAGTGCAGGCGGATGCTGCGCGCCGGAGTTCGCTTCGGCATGATCGACGAGGTCGTCGTCGACAAGCACGAGACCCGCCAGCGCTCTGCCGAGGAGTGGCTCGGCGGCCCCATCCCTCGAGCTGACTAGGGATTTTCCGAGGAGACGCCCGCCAAGCGCTGGAACTCCTCGTAGTCCCGCACGTACTCGGCCTCGTCGTAGCGCCCGGATGAGATCACGTAGTAGGCGGAGCCGGCGGCGAAGCCGGTCAGCTCGTGCCAGACCATCGGCGGCAGGTAGAGACCGAATCGCGGATCGCCCAGGGCAAAGGCATTGCGGCGCGAGCCGTCGTCGACGGCGACCTCGAAATTGCCGCTGAGGCAGATCACCAGTTGCTCGATGCGACGGTGGGCGTGGCCGCCGCGCCGCGCCCCCGCAGGCACACCATAGACGTGGTAGGCCCTGGCGATCGGAAAGGGCACATGATGCTCCCCCTCGGCGAAGACGAGATTCCCTGCTGGATCCTCGACCGTCGGCAACTCGACGAGCCTGCATTCATCGATACCCACGGCCGACGGCACCCTAGCAGTGCTCTGGTGGCGCCTTCCTGCCTGGGCGGGCCGTTACCATCGCCGCCGCCCCTCTAGGCCGGGGCCGACCAGCGCCGATGCCCGCCACTCACCCAAGCGCCGTAGTTGAGTCCGACTCGATCGGGGCCGGAGCGTCGATCGGCGAGTTCGCGGTGATCAGGGCCGGTGCCGCGATCGGCGACGGCGTGACGGTCCACCCGCACGTGGTGATCGAGCCGGGCGTCGAGATTGGAGCCGGCACCGAGGTTCTGCCCGGGGCCTACCTTGGTCGTCGCCCGCGCGCGGTCGGCGCGATCATCCGTGAGCCGACCTACCGCGAAACCGTGCAAATCGGCGGCGGCTGCTCGATCGGTGTCAACGCTGTCATCTACTACGACGTCGAGATCGGCGAAGATACTCTGGTCGGCGACGGGGCTTCGATTCGCGAGGAAACGAAGATCGGCGAAGGTTGCGTCGTCGGCCGCTACGTGGCCGTCGACCGCGACGTCCAGATCGGCGACGGGACGAAGATCAACTTCGCCTGCTCGCTCGTCTCCAAGGCACGGCTGGGGAAGGGCGTCTTCCTCGCCCAGCATGTGACCACGACGAACGACAATGCGCTGGGCAGGCAAGGTTGGAACGACGAGCAGGTCGCGGGTCCGACGATCGAGGACGAGGCGATGATTGGCAGCAACGCGACCCTGCTGCCCGGCGTAACCATCGGTCGAGCCGCCGTGGTCGGCGCCGGTTCCGTGGTCACCAAGGACGTAGCGGCCGGGGTCACGGTTGTCGGCGTCCCGGCCCGTCCGCTATGAGCGCGCCGGTCGCGATCGAGGTCAGCGGGGTCGAGAAGACCTTTCGTATTCCGACCCACAGGGTCGATTCGCTGAAGGAGCGCCTGACCACCTTCAACCAACAGGACTTCCGCGAGCTACATGCTCTTCGCAGCGTTTCGTTCGAGGTCCAGCGCGGCGAGTTCTTCGGCATCGTCGGCCGTAACGGCTCGGGCAAGAGCACGCTGCTCAAGATCCTCGCCAGCATCTACGCGGCTGACAGCGGGCGGGTCCGGATGGCAGGACGCCTGGCTCCCTTCATCGAGCTCGGCGTCGGCTTCAACCCCGAGCTGACCGCGCGTGAGAACGTCGAGCTGAACGGCGTGATGATGGGTTTGACCCGGCGCGACGCGCGCAGCCGCCTGGGCGCCGTGCTCGAGTTCGCCGAGCTGGAGGAGTTCGTCGACCTGAAAATCAAGAATTACTCGTCGGGGATGCTGGTCCGCCTCGCCTTCTCGGTGATGATCCAGTCCGACGCCGAGATCCTCCTGATCGACGAGGTGCTTGCGGTCGGCGACGCCTCCTTCCAGCAGAAGTGCGCCGACGTCTTCTACGAGATCCGCGAGTCCGAGCGGACCGTGGTCTTCGTCACCCACGACATGAGCGCGGTCGAGCAGTACTGCCACCGGGCGATGCTGCTGCACGATGGTGAGCTGAAGTCGATCGGGGATCCGGGCGAGGTGGCGCGCAGCTATCTGCGGCTCAACTTCGAGCAGGCGCCGGGAGGCTCGGACGCCGACATGGGTGGGATGGCAGACATCACGCTTGCCGACGTCTGGTTGGAGGACGGCGCCGGCAAGCGGATCACCAACGTCGAGAAGGACACCGAGGTGCGCTTCGGTGCCCTGCTAGAGGCCCAGCGGACGGTTGAGGGCCCCAGCTTCGGCTTCATCTTCACCAACGAGGACGGCGTCGAGGTGACCGGCTTCGGGCTCGGCCTGCCCAAAGGTCTGCCCGATCGGCTCGAGGCCGGGCAACGGGTACGCGTCGGCGGAAAGATCGAAAACCGCCTCGCGCCCGGCCGCTACGTGGTCAAATGCTGGATTCACCGCGAGCACAACTACGCCAACCTCGTCCTGCACTCGCCGCACGTGCTCGACTTCGTCGTCTTCGGTGGCGAGAGCGCTGGCGTCGTTACGCTCGACCACGCGATTACGGCCTCCGTGGAGGGACCGTGAGCGCTGAGCCTGCCACCCCTGAGCTGCGCGAGGTCGGTGGCCCCTCGGCCCTTGGCGGCGGCCGCAGTCGCTTCTTCGAGCTGCTCTGGCTGATGTCGGTGACCGAGTTCAAGAAGACCTTTTTCGGCACCGCCCTCGGCTACCTCTGGTCGCTGGTCCGTCCGCTGATGCTCTTCGCCGTCCTGCTGCTCGTCTTCACCCAGGTTTTCAAACTCGGCAGCACGGTGCCGCACTATCCGGTGCTGCTGCTTTTCAACATCGTCCTCTTCGGCCTCTTCCAGGAAGCGACCGGCGGAGCGGTCTCCTCGGTCCTGGCGCAGGAGGGGATCGTCCGCAAGACGCAGTTCCCGCGGCTCGTCATCCCCCTCGCCGTTGTCCTGACGGCGCTTTTCACTCTCGGCCTCAACATGATCGTCGTCTTCGGTTTCCTGCTGGGCTTCGGTGTCGGGCCGATGTGGACCTGGCTGCTCTTTCCGCTGATTCTGCTGCCTCTGCTCATCTTCATCTGTGCCTTGGCGATGTTGCTCTCGGCCCTCAACGTCCGCTTTCGTGACGTGACGATCATCTGGGTCGTCATAGCGACGGCTCTCAACTACGGCACGCCAATCCTCTATCCGCTGGAAATCGTGCCGCCGGCGATGAGCCACGCCTTGATGGTGAACCCGCTCGCGCCGATCTTCCAGCAGGCCCACGTCTGGATGATCGACTCGCACGCCGAAGGGGTTTACGCTGCTGCGGGCGGGCCGCTGCCGCTGATCGCCGCAGGGCTGATCTACGTCACCGTCTGCGTGCTCGGCGTCTGGGTCTTCAACCGCGAAGCGCCGCGAATCGCCGAGCAGCTCTGAGCCGCGGCCGCTACTTTGCCCTTCGGGGGAGTTTCAGGAAGATGCTTTGATCCGAAAGCCGATATTGCTTGCAATCACGGTCGCCGCGCTGCTTACCGCACCCACGACGACTGCTGCCGCGCCGCCGGCGCCGCAGGGCTTCACGGTAGGCATCTCGCCGCAGACTCCCGCAGGCGGGGCCGACTACGCCCTGATGGCGGAGGCAGGGTTGAAGAGCCTGCGCCTCCCACTGGGCTGGGCAAGCGTGGAGCATCAGAGTCCCTACTGGGCTCCGCCCGACTGGTCGGACTTCGACCGCTCGGTGGGTCTCGCGGCGGAATACGGGATGCGGGTCTTTCCATTCATCTGGGGAACTCCGCCCTGGGTTGCCGGGCAGCAGGGGATCGAACCCGTTCGCAGCGGCTGGGCGGGTCGGGCCTGGGCTGCCTTCCTGCGTCAGGCCGTCGAGCGTTACGGCCCCTATGGCTCCTTCTGGCGCGAAAACCCCGAGCTGCCCTTCCTGCCGATCCACGACTGGGAGATCTGGAACGAGGAGAACATCGTCACCTTCTCTCCCCGTCCCGATCCGTCGCGCTACGCGCGGCTCTTGCGGATCGCCGGCCGCACCATCCACGACGCCGACGGTAGCGCCAGGGTGATCCTCGGCGGCCTCTTCGGCCGCCCGCTTCAGATCCCGCCCAACGTCGCCTCCGGCGACTTCCTCAACGGCGTCTACCGGGCCGGCCACGTGAAGCCGTTCTTCGATGGCGTCGCACTGCACCCCTACGTCGCCGATGCCGGCGCGATGGAACCTCAGATCCGCAACCTACGCCGCATCATGCGACGGCATCACGACGTCGCCACCACTCTCTATGTCACCGAGCTGGGCTGGGGCTCCGACAGCTTCCAATCCCGCTGGGAGCGCGGCATCTGGGGGCAGGCGCGTGAGCTCGACCAGGCTTTCTCGATGCTCACCAACCATCGCCGCAGCTGGCGCGTCGCCGGCGTTTGGTGGTTCTCTTGGGCCGACGCGGGCCATCTCTGTCAGTTCTGCGACTCGGCCGGACTACTGACCGGCAACCGCGAAGCCAAGCCCGCCTGGTACCGCTTCACCGCCTGGACCGGCGGCGACCCCGAAATCGTCCCGCGGGCGGACTTCGGCGAATGATCTTCTCGCGCCGGCCGCTCAGCCGGCGGGGCGGAACAGGTTGACCGAGCCGATGCGGCGCATCGTGTACTGGTCGTAGGGCAGGTCGCCGCGCCAGCGGTTGTGCGCCTCGGCGGAGACGAAGTAGGTCTCGGGGTCGCTCTCCATCGTGCTGATCTGCTCTGCCAGGTCCTGCTCGGAGAGGCCCAGGCCGGCGACGATGCGATCGAGTTTCTCGCGGTGCTCGTCGGCCCCCCAGCCGGCCAGCACGTGGTCGACGGCGTGGATCGAGCAGCCGTCCCGCTTCTGCACGAGCGCATGACCGGATTCGACCACGTTGGCGACCTGCTCGAGCGGGACGTGCTCGAGCACGGAGATCGAGAAGACCGCGGCGAAGTCGTCGCCGAGCGGCTCGTTCGGCGGGAATAGCTCACGGACGAAGTGCACGTCGGGATAGGCGGTCTGGAAGCGTTTGAACTCACGTGGCCCGTTGCCGCCGCCCTGGTAGTCGTCGACAACGGTCACGTCGTAGCCGAGGCGGGAGAGCATTCCCGCCACCAGCGGCTCGCCGGCGCCGATCTCGAGGATGCGCGAGCCGCGCTCGGCATTCCCGAGGATCGCCTTGACCATCCAGCAGCGCTGCAGGTCCTTCATGTCGAAGCTGGCTCCGGCCAGGCCGGTCATGTGGTCGGCGCTGTCGGCGAAGTCGCGCACCGTGCCGTAGGAGATCTCCGGCAGCGCGAAGGCTTCGCTGTAGCGCTCGGCGATCGGCCAGAGCGAGCTGTCGGCGATCGTCCAGGCCGATGCGTTGGCGCCCGGGGTCGCGCTCGAAGGCGCGTAGAGGGCCGCCTTGCCGGCGAGCCGGCGCAGCAGCGGCGAGCGTGCCGCCGTTGCCCGCAGGCGCTTCGCCTGGGTCGATGCGCTCATGCGGAGGAACCCACCGGCCGCCCGGCGGCCGAGCACTCGCGCAGGAAGCCGGCCAGGCCGGCGGCGTTCGCCTGCCAGCTCAGCTGCTCGGCGGCGAAGCGCCGGGCGCCCGCGCCGAGGCGGGCAGCCAGCTCGCGGTCGGCGAGCAGCTCTTCGATCCGAACGACGATCTCCATTGCATTGCCCTGCTCCAGCAACAGTGCGTCCTCTCCGTGCTTCAGGTCATTGCCGATGTTGCAGTGCGGCAAGATAACCGGCCGCCCCATCGCCAGGAACTCCGGCAGCTTGGAGGGGAGCCGGTAGCGGTTGAAGTCGTCGGGCGGACCCGGCTGGACGTAGGCGTCGGCGAGCGCCAGATAGGCGGGGATATCGCGCCAGGGGATCGGACCGAGCTCGATCACGCCGTCGCCGAGGGCGCGGAACGAACGCGGGTCGGGCCCGCCGAACTCGGTGTGGCCGAGCCGCACCAGCCGCACTCGGTGCCCGCGCCGCTGCAGCAGCTTGACCGCGAGGTAGAGGCTCAGCATCTCGTGTTGGTTGGCGTAGTGGATCGTGCCGTGGTAGACGAGGACGAAGTCGTCGGCGCTGAGCCCGAACTCGTCCCGCGGCGGCGCCTCCAGGTCGGGCCGGAAACGCTCGAGGTCGATTCCCGGGCGGGCCACGGCGTGCGGCCGTCCGGCCAGGTTGAACTCGTTGAGCGCCTCGGTGATCACCGTGACACCTGCGGCGCCGTCGAGGAACTCGCGGTGGTGGGTGGGGTGGATCAGGCCCGGCGGCGCGATGCTGTCCTGCTGCCTCAACGGCAGCCGCTGCAGTTCGGCCAGCGAGCGACCCGTCGCCGACTCGATCAGCAGCTCCTCGTTGTCCTCGAGGTGGACCACGTAGGGGACGCCGAGCCGGCGCACCGCCTCCATCGTCATCCGCCGCACCGACTCGCGCGGGGTCCAGCCGACGACAATCGTCTCCCGCGGGTCGCGGCGCATCTCGCCGAGCTTGCGGTCGAGGTCGTCGTGGGAGATGCACTCGAAGCGCGGCTCGCCGACGACCAGGGCGCGGGCCGGGTCGCCGTGCCCGGCGACCGTGACCTCCCAGCCCAGGTCGGTCAGCTCGTTGCCGAAGTGGTAGGCCTGGATCCCGCTGTTGACGTCGAACGGGCCGAAGTAGACGAAGAGGACTCTCATCGCTTCCCCAGCGGCGCCGTCGCCCGGTAGACGCGTTCGCGCCAGGCCGCCGGCACGTAGTCGGCCAGCTGCTGTGCGAAGCCGGGGTTGAAGTAGGGGTCGCCCCGCATCAGCTCGTCATACCAGCAGTCGACGAAGAGAGCGCGGTCGACGGCGTCGGTGGCGGCGCGGCGGGCCGCCGGCGTGCGGTGATTGACGAGCCGTGGCCGCGGCGCATAGACGGATTTGAGCCCTCTCCTCGCCAGGCGCTGGCAGAGGTCGAAGTCCTCGTACTGGGAACGGTAGAACTCGTTGAAGCCATCCACGGCGTCGAAATCGCCCTTGCCGACGAGCAGGCAGTCGGCGCCGAGCGCCGAGACCTCGCGGGCACAGGGCAGCGTGCCGTAGTAGCCGTCGCCGTCGGCGGGGAAGCCGCTCAGCATCGGGCTGGCCGGGTCGCGCAGCCCGATCGCCACGCCGGCCTGGTCGACCAGGCCATCCGGTCTTGCCAGCAGCGGCCCGACGGCCCCCACCCCGGGCAGACTGAGGTGGAGGAGGAGCTGCTCGATCCAGTCGGGCTCGACGATCTCGACGTCTTCGCCGAGGAAGAGCAGGTACTCGCCCCCGGCTGCCGCGGTGCCGACGTTGTTGGCATGTCCGCGCCGGAAGGGCCCCGGATCGCTTGCCACCCAGGTGACTCGGCTGTCATCGCTCTGGCCGGAACGGCCCGCGCCTTTGATGACGATCGTCTCGAAGTCGGGATACGTGGTCCGCTCGAAGAGCGAGCCGAGCAGCCGCTCCAGGCCGCCATCCCCGCCTCCCCGGGCGATGAGGATGCTGACCTTCGGTTTCGGGGCGGAGCCGTTGCGGGGGGCGAGAACGGCACGGTGTGGGATCGCCGGGTGGGGGACCGCCTTGGCGTCGATGCCCCGCCGCCCGAGATGGTCGCTTACCGCTTGCGCCTGGAGCTCCTCGACGCCGGACTTCTGGTCGGTCCCTGCGGCGATGCTGCCCGGGATCGCCCGCCAGTGGTAGAGCGTCTGCGGAATGTGGTGGATGCGGTCGGTGCACTCGGAGACCCGCAGGAAGAACTCGAAGTCCTGGATCGTGTCGAAAGCGGAGTCGAAGCCACCGGCGGCCTCGGCGACCGTGCGCCGAACCACCAGCAGGTGGCCGATGTACATCGCGCCCAGGGCGTAGACGGGCGACCAGTCTGGCTTGAGGAAGGGATCGGCGCGGACGCCGTGCAGGGTCAGCTTGTCGGAGTCGGAGTAGACGACGTCGAGCTCGGGGTCCGCGACCAGGGCCTGGACGACGCGCAACAGGGCGTCCGGCGTCAGCTCGTCGTCGTGATCGAGGAAGCCGACGAACTCGCCGCTGCACATCGCCAGCGCTGCGTTGGTGGCGGCCGAGATGCCGCGGTTCTGCGTCGCCGGCTCGAACTCGATCCGGGGGTCGACGTCGGCATAGCGCTGGAGCGCAGCGACCAGCTCGGGCTGCCCGGAGCCGTCATCGACGATGCACAGCTCCCACTCGCGGTAGTGCTGCGCGCGCACCGAGTCGATTGCCTTGGCGAGGTAGCCCAGGTCGGACTTGTAAGTGGGCATTGCCAGCGAGATCGTCGGCCGCGCCTCGAGCGCCTCGACTTCCTGCAGGGCGGCTTCGCGGCGGGCCCGCGGCCGGTTGAGGTGAAGCTCCTGGCGCAGGCGACGGCTCAGATCCCTGAGCCGTCGCAGGAAGGCGAAAAGGCGCGGCGGGAGGATCGATTTGAGCATCCGGGCGTCTCTCGGCATCGGCTCAGCCCCGGCGTAGCTTCGCCAGCACGGTCTTGGCCGAGCGCACCGGCTTGGTGATCCGCCAGCTCAGCGAGGTCTCATACGTCTGGGCCACCTTGTGCACTTCTTCCTCGAGTTCGCCGATACGGAAGGCGCGGCGGCTGAGCTCGCGGTGGAACTCCTCGCGCTGGGCGTCCAGCTCGGCCTGGTGCCTGACCTCAGCCGCGTGCTCCTCGTTGCTCGTCTGCGCTGCGGCGCTCATCGCGGCCTATCGTAGCCACGGTAGGGTTGCAGCCTCGTGGAGCCCCTAGAGCTGAAGGGACTGATTCTCTCCGGTGGGGCGGGCACTCGCCTGCGACCCATCACGCACACCTCGGCGAAGCAGCTCGTGCCCGTCGCCAACAAGCCCGTGCTCTTCTACGGGATCGAGGCGCTGGTCGACGCCGGTGTGACCGAGATCGGGATCGTCATCGCACCGGAGACCGGCGATGAGATCCGCGAGGCGGCCGGCGACGGCTCGCAGTTCGGCGCCGAGATCACCTACATCGTCCAGGACAAGCCGGCCGGGCTTGCCCACGCTGTGCTCACCGCCGAGGAGTTCATCGGCCGCTCGCCCTTCGTCATGTACCTCGGCGACAACCTGCTCGCCGACGGCCTGCGCGGCCTCGTCGCGACCTTCCGTGAGGCTGGGCCGGATGCGCTGATCCTGCTCACGCCCGTCTCGGACCCCAGCTCCTACGGCGTCGCCGAGCTCGACGGCGACCACGTCGTCCGCCTGGTCGAGAAGCCGAAAGACCCGCCCTCGAACCTCGCCCTGGTCGGCGTCTACCTCTTCGGCCCGCCGATCTTCGAGGCGGCCCGCGCGCTGGAGCCGTCCTGGCGCGGCGAGCTGGAGATCACCGAGGCGATCCAGAGCCTGATCGAGGACGGCCACAAGGTTCAGTCGGAGGTGGTCAGCGGCTGGTGGAAGGACACCGGCCAGCTCGCCGACATGCTCGAGGCCAACCGCCTCGTCCTGGAGGAGATCGAGGCACGCCTCGATGGCGAGATCGACGCCGACTCGCGGGTCGAGGGGAGGGTCGTGGTGGAGGCCGGCGCGAAGGTGAGCGGTTCCGTCGTGCGCGGCCCGGCCGTGATCGGCGCCGGCGCCAGGATCGAGAGCGCCTACGTCGGCCCCTACACCTCGATCGGCGAGGACGTGAAGATCTGCCGCTCCGAAATCGAGCACTCGATAGTCCTCTCCGGCTCCGTCGTCGAAGACCTCGGGACCCGCATGGAGGCGAGCCTGCTCGGCCGCGAAGTGAAGCTGACCCGCAGCGACGGGATGCCGAAGACGCTGCGGATGCTGGTCGGCGACAAGTGCGAGATCAAGATCGTCTAGGGGACCGGCGGGGCGACTGGCGGGCGAGCGCGAGCGCGGCCTGGAGCGCCTTCTGGCCCAGCAGGCTGGCGGTTTTCGGCGTCGCCATGTGGGTCTCCATCGCTCCCATCGCGCCCAACGAACCGAAGGAATCCGCGCTGGTCTCCCATCCCTTCGGCGGCTGGCCGGCGAAGGGCTTCCTCGAACTGCTGCTCTCGCCGCTCGCAAAGTGGGACGCCCAGCACTACCTGGGGATCGCCTTCGACGGCTACGTCCAGAGTCACCCCGGCCTGCCGCCGGCGAATGAGCAGCCCGCCTTCTTCCCGCTCTACCCCGGCGCGGTCCACATCCTCAGCGGCTTCGGCGCCAGCCCGGGCCTCGTGCTGATCGTCGCCTACCTCGTCTCGCTGAGCTGCTTCTTCGCTGCGCTGATGCTGCTCCATCGACTCACCGTGATCGAAATCGGGGAGCGCCATGCCCGGCCCGCTCTGCTCCTGCTCGCCTTCTTCCCGACCGCGCTCTTCTATGGGATCCCGTACACCGAGTCGCTGTTCCTGCTGCTCGCGGTCGGCGCGTTCCTCGCCGCGCGGACGGGGCACTGGGCAACGGTCGGAGCGATTCTCGCGCTGGCCTCCGCAACCCGCGTGCAGGGGCTCTTACTCATCGTCCCGGCCGCCCTGCTCTACCTCTACGGGCCGCGAGCCGACCGCGAGCCCGCCGCGAGCCGGGGGCTCTGGCCCAGGTACCGCATAGGGCCAGAGGCGGCGTGGCTGCTGCTTGCGCCACTCGGAATCGTCGCCTTCAGCGCCTACCTGCACTTCGCCCTGGGGGACGCGCTGGCGTGGGACCACGCCCAGGCGCTGTTCAGTCGCCACACCGTCGATCCCCTGAGCGGAATATGGGCGGGCTTGCGCGAGGCGGGGAGAAGCCTGGGTCGAATGGTGTCGGGGCCATACCGGGAAGTGACCTATGACCATCTGAACGTCGCTCAGGTCGGTTTCGTCGCCCTCGCCGTGGCCGGCGGCATAGGGGCGCTGCGGCGGCTCCCGGTGGCCTACGGAGCATGGGTTCTGGTCTCGCTGGTGCCGATATTCGTCTCTCAGCCGCCGGAAAACCCGCTCTGGTCCTCTTCGCGCTTCATTGCCGTCCTCTTTCCGATCTTTCTGTGGCTGGCGATCGTGTGCGAGCGGCGCCAGAGCACGACCACGGTCGTCGCGCTGTTCGCCACTGGCATGGCAATCTTCACGGGCCTGTTCTCACTCTGGTCTTTCGTCGCCTGATCGGCGAGCGAGCGATTAGCCTGTTCGACTGATGAAGATCGAGACGCAAGGATCGAGGGCGCTGTGAAGCTGCTGGTTACCGGCGCGGCCGGGATGCTGGGCCGCGACGTGATGCTCGCCGCCGGAAACGCCGGCCATCAGGTGGTCGGCTACGGCCACGCCGAGCTCGACATCGGCGATGCGGACGCGGTCGCCGCCAAGATCGAGGGCGAGCGTCCCGACGTCGTCATCAACTGCGCCGCCTGGACCGACGTCGACGGCGCGGAGGAGGCCGAGGAGGAGGCCACCGCGATCAACGGCGCAGGCGCCGGCAACCTGGCCGCCGCGGCCGCGGCGGCCGGCGCCTCGGTTGTCTACGTCGGCAGCGACTACGTCTTCGACGGCAGCAAGGGCGCGCCCTATGTCGAAACCGACCAGACCGCGCCGCTCTCCGCCTATGGCCGCAGCAAGCTGGCCGGGGAGGAGGCGACCCGCGCCGCCAACAAGCGCCACTTCGTCGTCCGCTCCGCCTGGCTCTTCGGCACAGGCGGCCCCAACTTCGTCGAGACGATGCTGCGTCTCGCCGCCGACCACGGCGAGGTCCTCGTCGTCCGCGACCAGGTCGGCTCGCCCACCTACACCTGGCACCTCGCCTACGGCATCGTCCGCCTGATCGAGGGAGTCGAGTTCGGCATCCACCACATGGCCGCCGCCGGCAGCTGCTCCTGGTATGAGTTCGCGCGTGAGATCTTCGAGCAGGCAAACGTCGAGTGCAAAGTGATGTCGGCGACCACCGAGATGCTCGGCCGCCCGGCCCCCCGCCCCGCCTACTCGGCGCTGGCAAGCCAACGTGAGCACGCGATCGAGCTGCCCTCCTGGCAGGACGGCCTCGCCGCCTACCTCTCCCAGCGCCGGGCCGAGACCGAGGCTGCGGCATGAAGATCCTCGTCACCGGTGCCGCCGGCTTCATCGGCTCCACCTACGTGCGCTTGATCGACACCGAGCACGAGGTGCGGGTGCTCGACAAGCTCACCTATGCCGGCCGCCGCGAGAACCTGCCCGAGGGCACCGACCTCGTCGTCGGCGGGATCGAAGACCCGGCGATCGTGCGCGAGGCGATGGAGGGCTGCGACGCGGTCGTCAACTTCGCCGCCGAGTCGCACGTCGACCGCTCGATCGACGACCAGGACGCCTTCGCCCGCACCCACGTGATCGGCACGGGCACCCTGCTCGACGCGGCTCGCGAGCTGGGTATCGGCCGTTACCTGCAGGTCTCCACCGACGAGGTATACGGCTCGATCGAGTCCGGTTCCTTCACCGAGGCCTCGCCGCTCGACCCCTCCTCGCCCTACTCGGCGACCAAGGCGGCCGGCGACCTGCTCGTCTCCGCCCACTTCCACACCTACGGCACCGAGGCCTCGATCGTGCGCGGCTCCAACAACTACGGCCCGCGCCAGTATCCGGAGAAGCTGATCCCGCTGATGGTCCTCAACGCGATCCACGGCGACTCGCTGCCGGTCTACGGCGACGGCCGCCAGGTGCGCAACTGGCTCTACGTCGAGGACTTCTGCCGCGGCATTCACGCCGTGTTGATGAATGGCCGCCCCGGCGAGGCCTACAACGTCGGTGGCCCCGATGAGTGCGAGAACATCGAGGTGGTGAAGCGCGCGATCGAGCTGACCGGCGCCGCGGAGTCCCAGGTCGAGTACGTCAGCGACCGCCCCGGCCACGACCGCCGCTACTCGCTCTCCTCGCAGAAGCTCCAGGACGAGCTCGGCTGGGAGGCAGAGGTGCACTTCGCCGAGGGCCTCGAGCGCACCGTGCAGTGGTACCGGGAGAACGAGGAGTGGTGGAGCCCGATCCGCTCCGGCGAGTATCGCGAGTACTACGAGAAGCAGTACGGCAAAGCGCTGAGCTGATGCCGCGTCGATTGGAGACGATGCTCGACGGCGTCGTCCTGCTCGAGCCCGAAGTCCACGGCGACTCGCGCGGCTTCATGGTCGAGACCTACCGTAAGAACGGTTGGGCGGAGTTGGGGATCGATGTGGAGTTCGTCCAGCACAACCACTCGCGCTCTTCCAGGGGGACCCTGCGTGGCCTCCACTTCCAGACCGAGCCGGGCCAGGCGAAGCTGGTTCGCTGCCCGCGGGGGAAGATCTTCGACGTCGCCGTCGACCTGCGCCGCGACTCGCCCACCTACGGCCAGTGGGAAGGGCACGAGCTCGACGACGAGGCCCACCGCCAGCTCTTCGTCCCGGTCGGCTTCGGCCACGGCTTCGCCGTACTCAGCGAGGAAGCCGACGTCACCTATCTGCTCTCGAGCGTCTACGACCCGGCAACCGAGGCCGGCATCGCCTGGGACGACCCCGACGTAGGCGTCGAGTGGCCTGTAGGGGATCCACTTCTTAGCGAGCGCGATAAGCAGGCGCCCCATTTGACTGCAATAGCCGAGACGCTGCCGTTCTGAGCTCGGAGCCTGCCAGGAACCCGCTATGGCGCTCGAAAGCCATCAGATCGATGCCAGTCTCCTTACCTGGCAGGAGGTAACTGCCGAGTACGACGAGTGGTCGGGGCTGCTGCTCGGAAACGGGCTCAGCAGGAGTGTTTGCGGGGACTTCGGCTATCCCTCGCTTTTCGAGAAGGCGCGGCAGGACGGCGAAGGAAGCCTTACCGACGACGATCGCCGCCTGTTCGAGACCCTGGACACGAAGAACTTCGAGCGGGTGCTGGCCGAGCTCGCAGGGGCGATTCGGATAGCCGAAGCCCTTGAGAAGGACCCCGGGGCCTACCTCGATCGCTACCGGAGCATTCAACAGGCGCTCGGAAGCGCTGTGCAGTCGGTCCATGTCGACTTCTTCGATATTCCCAAGCCCGCCTTGCAGGCGATTGGGCGCGTGTTCCAGGATCAGGCATACGTTTTCACCACCAGCTATGACTTGATCGTGTATTGGGCGATGGGCGCGGTGGGCTATGAGCGTCTGTGCGATTGCTTCTGGGACGACTACTGCTTCGACCCGGCTGACTCAGAGCCCCCGAAGGAGAAGACGCCGGTCTACTTCCTGCACGGGGCGCTCCACCTGATGGTAATGGGCTCCGGCGTGACGCGCAAGCGAGTCAACACCAGCCTGCAGAACCTGCTCGAACAATTCGGTCGCCCTCTTGACGGCGACGAGCAGGCCCGCCCCCTCCTCATCACCGAGGGATCGTCTCAGCACAAGCTGCTGGCGATCGAGGGCAATGGGTATCTATCTGACGCGCTCAATCGGTTGCGCAGGTTCAAAGACGATCTCGTCGTCTTTGGCAGCGAACTTGGTAAGCAGGATCAGCATCTGGTCGAAGCGCTCAACCGCAATCCCAAACGACGAGTGGCTGTCTCGGTCCAGAGGGAGGGGAGGAGTGCGGGCGAGATACGCGCGATCAAGGCAAACTTGCTCGGCGGCCTCGACGCCGCCCCGCTCCTCTTCTTCGACGCAGCGACCCATCCGCTTGGACGCTTGGTGCGTTCTGGGGGCTGAGATCCTCCGCCGCCGCGAGCGGTATCTTCAAATAGATGGCTGTCCTTACTGCAAATCGCAACGTCCAGCCCAACGAGCGGCTCGGTGGCTGGGAGATAGTGAGAGCCGGGGAGAGGCGCGCCTTCGACTTCGATAAGACGAAAGAGGGCGCAGTGAAGAAGGCGAAGGCGATGGTCCGTCGCGAGGGTGGAGGCGAGGTGCGGGTAAAAAACGATCTCGGCAAGGTCGTCGAGTCCGAGAAGGTGCGCGGCCTCCCCTGGTCTCACCGGGCCGCGGCGGCTTAGGTTCTCAGCGACTGCGAGCGGCCGTGATCGCCAGGCTCGCCGCCAGTTTGGCGCCGATGCCGGCGTAGACCGCAACGTTGAGGAGCGGGTTGTGCTCGGGGGCGTCGAAGCGGCGATAGAAGCGGCCCATGCCGCGGTGGAAGGCGATTTCCTGGCGCGGCGCGCGGCGGCCGGCGCTGGAGCCGCCCTTGACGTGCAGGGCGGTGCCGGCGGGCTCGTAGAAGACTCTCCAGCCGACGTCCCAGAAGCGGTGGCACCAGTCGAGGTCCTCCATGTAGAGCCAGTAGCCCTCGTCGAGCAGGCCGACCTCGCGCACGGCCTCCGCCCGGCAGAGCATGAAGGCGCCGTTGACCGCGTCGACCTCGCCCGGCTCGTCGTCGCCCAGCTGCGTCGCCCGGTACTGGCTGAGCGCGCCGGAGGCGCCGTCGGTGCGGCCGATCCCGGTAAAGTGGGCGAGGGCGCTGAGCGGCGTGGGAAACGAGCGCTTGCAGGCGTGGTCGAGCGCCCCCGACCCGGTCACCAGCTTCACCCCGACCATGCCGATCCGCTCCTCCGAGAAGAGGCGCTCCAGGCCGGCGTCGAGCGTCCCCGCGTAGACCTCGGTGTCGGGGTTGAGCAGCAGCACCGCTCGCGCCTTGCTCTCCTGCAGGACGAGGTTGTTGGCGGCAGAGAAGCCGATGTTGTCGCGGCGGATCAGCCGCACCGATGGGAACTCGCGCTCAACCATGTCCGGGGTCCGATCGGGGCTGCCACTGTCGACGATCGTGACCCGCATGCCGCCTTGGGCCGGGTGCTCCTCCAGCGAGCGCAGGCAGTTGCGCAACAGCCCTTCTGCGCCATGGCTGACGACGATGACATCGAGCTCGAGCCCGGCGCTCACCGGATGCCTCAGTGCGAGCCCTCGCCGCGCACGATCGCGGCGGGGGTGCGGAGCAGGATCGCCAGGTCGCCGGCGACCGAGATGTTGTCGAGGTAGTCGCGCTCCATCGCCAGGCGCTCCTCGAAGGTCAGGTCGGCGCGGCCATAGACCTGCATCGGTCCCGTCATCCCGGGCTTGACCGCGAGGCGGATCCGCTGGCGCTCGTCATAGAGGGCGACCACCGCTTCCTCCTCCGGCCGCGGCCCGACGAGCGACATGTCGCCGCGCAGGACGTTGACGAACTGCGGCAGCTCGTCGAGGCTGAAGCGCCGCAGCATGCGGCCGGCGCGGGTGACGCGGGGATCGTCGGCGATCTTGAAGGCGGGCTCTTTGAGCTTTTCGAGGTCGACCAGTTCGCTCAGTTGCTCCTCGGCCCCCGGCACCATCGTGCGGAACTTCAGGACGGTGAAGAGCTTGCCGTCCTTGCCGGCCCGCCGCTGGCGGAAAAGGATCGGGCGGCCGGAGTCGAGCAGGATCAGCAACGAGCTGACGAGGAACACCGGAGAGAAGAGCACCAGCAGGAATCCGCTGATCGTCACGTCCATCACCCGCTTCAGCGCTTCCGTCGAGCGGGGCGGATCGGAGAAGCGGAAGTCGAGCACGGGCAGCTCGGCGAGCCGGTTCAGCTCGATCCCGGGGCCGAGCAGGCCGAAATGCTGGGGCAGCAAGGTGAGCGCCAGGCCGGCCGCCTTGCACTGCTCGATCAGTCGCTCCGCCGCCGCCTCGCTCATCTCCTGCTCGGTCACGATCACACGCTCCACCTCGTGCTCGCGGGCGACGCGGGAGATGTCGGCGATCGAGCCGAGACGGGGCAGCCCGCCCATCCCCGGTGCCGCGTCTTCGCCAGGTGGCGTCAGGTAGCCGACCAGGTGCAGGCGGGTCTCCGGGTGGGTGGCGACCCGCCGCGCGACCACGGTGATCGCTGCGGCCGGCCCAACCACGATCCCGATCGCGGCCCCGGCCAGGCGGTGCCAGAAGAAGCGCAGGACGGCGCGCGACACGAAGGCGCCGACGAGGGCGCCGAGGCCGACGGCAATCGCGCTGGCGGCCGGCAGGGGCCCGACCGGGCTCAGCGCCAGCAGCCCGTCCAACGCCAGCGTTCCCAGGGCCGCCGCCGAGATCAGGCTGGAGAGCTCGTCGAGCGTACTGTGGCGGATGCGCCGGTGGTCGTTGTCGTAGAGGCCGTGCAGCTTCAGCACCAGGATCCAGATCGGACTGAACATCGTCGCCCAGAAGAGCGTGCCGACGTCGGTATCAGGGCTGGCAGCCGTGACGACGCAAAGCGTCGCCACCATGGTTAGCCAGTCGCCGGTGGCCAGCATCCGCCGTAGCAGCGAGCCCCGTCGCCGCGCTCCCTCGGCGCCCGTCAAACCCAGCCGCGTCGCCGCCTCGGTCCTGCCACCACGCGGCTCCGACCCCGGCTGCCCAGCCGGGGAGGACCTACGCGTTGGAGTCTCCTGCGCCTTGCTCGTCATCGTCGGCTCACCCGCAGCTTGGCTTCCCGAGGAGGCACTTCTCGAGCGGGTTCAGGTGTCGTGCCTGTTCCAGGTCCGCTTCGGCCGCGGCCCGGTCGCCCGCCTCTTCCTCGACTTTAGAGCGTAGGTAGTAGTACTGCCAGTTGCGGTCCTCGCGGTCGATTGCTTGCGTGAGGCGTTCGACTGCAACTCCGTATTCGCCCTGGCTCTCGGCAATCAACCCCAGCTGCACATAGGGAGTAGCGGCAAAGGGCTCGATCGAGCGCGCCGTCTTGGCGTGGCTGGTGGCGCTGGTGAGATCCCCGTTTGCGGCGGCACTCTGGCTTGCGTCGATCTCGTGGTCGACGAGCAGCGGGCCGATCAGCGCGATCGCTGCGATCCAGGCGATCGCGAGGGCGGCGACCGCAAGGCCGAAGCGCCGCTCTTCACCGGCAGCGATGAGGCGAGGATCGGGAGGAGCGGTCAGCTGGGCGCACCTGGCGGCCACCAGCACCCCCGAGGCGAGGAAGAAGACGGCACCCAGCCCGGCGATCTCCCAGAACCAGTCGAGGCCGGCTACTACAGCGAAGGCGAGCGTCGCCGCGAAGAGCGCCGCATAGCGCTCGCGTTGAGGGTGGGGGGCGGCGCGCCAGGCGCTGAAGCCCGTCCAAAGAAGCGTTGCGACAAGCGCCAGCACGAGCAGGCCGCCGACGATGCCCAGCTCGGCAAAGGCCTCCAGATAGAGCGAGTGGGCGTCATGGACCGGCAGGTCGATCGAGCGGTGGCGCTCCCAGGCAAAGACGTAGGTGCCGGCGCCGACGCCGAGCACCGGCTTTTCCTCGAAGGCGTCGACCGCGACCCGGTAGAAGTCGTGGCGGCCGGCGCCGTTGAACTGGGAGAAGTGTTGCTCGGGCTGGTTGGGGAACTGGACGTCGGAGCTGGAGAACTGGTCCCAGGCGCGTCCGCCGACGGCGATCGCCACCCCGATCGCGACCACCGCCACCACCGCGGCGACGCCTTTCAGCAGCGACCGGTTGCGCGAGAGATCGACGGCCCGTCCAGTCAAGCGCCCTTCGCGCCGCTCGGTCCAGCGCAGAGCGGCGAAGAGCAACAAGGTGAGGACGACCCCCGCGGCGAGGATCAAAAGCACGGTCACGCCCTGGTCGACTGCCGCCTGGTTGTCGATGTGGTCGGCCAGGCTGTGGCGCGCCTGCACCGCCAGCACTGCCGGCAGTGCTCCCAGCGCACCGCAAGCCAGCGTCGCGAGTAGCCAGAGGCGATCCCGGGAGAGAACGATGAGGCAGCCGGCGCCGATCAGCAGTGCCAGTAGTCCGCCGCGCGAATAAGTGAAGTAGAGCGCGAGCAGCACCGCCGGCAATACCCCGGCGGCGAGCTGGCGCAGTCCGTTCCAGGTGGCTCGCCGGCTGGTCCAGAGCAACAGGGCTACGGCAATCCCGAACATGGCGCCGTTCGCATTCCAGTAGCCGAGCGGATAGCCCAGACGTGGGCCGGTGCCGAACGCGTCTCCGGCCTGCAGCAGATGCGGCAGAAGCCGGCTCGCGAGAGCAAGCAGGGCGACCAGTGCGACAGAAATTGCCAGGCCCTCAGCGAAACGTTGGCGCCTTTGGTCGGTTTGGGCGATGAGGAATGCAGCTAGGAAAAACCCCAGGTAGACCAGAACCCGGTCCGCCTCGATCACGCTCAGCTCGGCTGAGCCCGACCAGAGGGATGAAATTGCTGACAGCAGGGAAAGACCGAGGATCAGTCCCGTCGCCCAGTAGAAGGGCCGCGCAAGCGCCGCCCGGGAGGCCACGCCGAGCAGGATCAGGGCGACCACGACGAGCCATACGGCGAGACCTGCGACATGACGATCGCTCACTTCGAAGCCGCCTCCGGCGAGCGCCAGACCGACGATCAGGGCGACTGGAGCAAGTAGCGCCGCGCTTTCCTCTAACCTTCCGCGCCATGTTCGGGATGCGCCAAAATCTCGCCCCCGCTCGGGGCGGCCATATTTTTGCTCTGTCAGTGCTGGTTCTGCTCGCAATGTGCTGCGCTCCGGTGCTTGCTCAGGCCTCTTCTGCCGGCTACCAGTATTCCGATGCGCCGCCCACGGTAACCGGGGGCAAGCCGCCGAGTGAATCGAATCTCTCCGGCGGCTCCAATTCGACTAGTGGCGTTGGCTCGCATCCGGGCGACGCCAAGTCGTCGGGGGCAAAGTCTTCTGGCGGGGCAAACGGCTCACAGGCGAAGTCCAATGGATCCGGGGGCGGCGGAAACGCGGCCGGTCAGCAGGGTAGCCAAGGCAACGGCAGCCAAAAGAGCCCGGCTGAAGCCGGCGGGGTGAACAACACCAGTCCCGAGCCGGGCTCGAGCGGCGGCGGCTCTTCGCCGCTGGTGCCGATCCTGATCGCGATCGTCCTACTTGCCGGTGGCTCGATCGGGTACGTGCTGATGAAGCGGCGGCGGCAGCGCAAATCGCCCGGGTCACCAGATTCCCCTGGCTCGCCGGATTCGTCGGGCTCCTCGGGTTCTTCCGTCTCTCCTGAGGCGGGCTAGCCCGATGCATGATCAGAGGACTCGCCCGCCACGGCGGGCTCGCCTTTGGCTAGCGGCGTTCGCGATCGCCGCGCTCGGGGCGCTCGGTGCGGCAAGCTCGGCCGCGGCGCTTCCCGCGAATTTCTGGGGTGTCGTGCCGCAGGGCTCGCAGAGTGTCGAAACGCTCCAGCGGCTCAAAGCCGGCGGCGTCGACAGCATTCGCGTGCCGATTTCATGGGCGTCGGTACAGCCGGTCAGGGGAGGCCTGTGGAACTGGTCCGACGCCGACTCGTTCTTCGCCGCCGCCGCCGCAGCTCATCTCACCGTCCTGCCGTTCCTCTCGACCGCTCCAAGCTGGGCAGTCCCGGTCGACCGGCGCTTCGGCAGCTCGGCATTCCTGCCGGTGCGCAGCGGCAAGCAGCGCTCGGAGTGGAAGCAGTTCGTCACCCAGGCGGTCCTACGCTACGGCCCCAACGGAACGTTCTGGAGCGAAAACCCGACCCTTCCGCAAAGGCCGATCCGCACCTGGCAGATCTGGAACGAGCCCAACTTCAAGTACTTCGTCGCGAGGCCCGACCCAGCCGAATACGGGAAGCTGGTCAAGCTCTCGAACGCCGCTATCAAAGCGGTGGATCCGGGTGCGCAGGTCATACTCGGTGGCCTCTTCGCCCGGCCGATCGAGGCGACCTTCCACAAGAATCCCCCCCAGGCCTACTTTGCCTCGGACTTCCTCGAACAGATGTACAAAAGCACGCCGGGGATCGCGTCCAAGTTTCAGGGCTATGCCTTGCACCCCTACACCGGCAGCTGGAAGAACCTCACTTCGCGGATCGAAGAAGTCCGCCGGGTGCTGAAGCGCAACCACGACCCCGGCAAGGGGCTCTGGATCACCGAGATGGGTTGGAGCTCCGAACCGCCGCAGCCGCACAACAGCTTCGCCAAAGGACGCGCCGGTCAGGCCAGGGAACTGAACGGTGCCTTCAAGCTGTTGACCGCCAACCAGCGCAATTGGCACGTGCAGAGCATCTACTGGTTCGCGATCAACGACTACGCGGGCATCTGCAACTTCTGTGGCGGCTCGGGCCTGTTCAGCGACGGCAAGCCGAAGCCGGCCTGGAGTGCCTACATGCATTTCGCCCGCTGAAGGATCCGCCGGCGTCGTCCCGAGCGTAAGATCGGTGGGTTGAGCACTCGCCCGAAAGCAAGCGCGAAGACTGACCCGCTGGCGCCGTTCAGCGCCCCGGTCAGACGCTGGTTCGAGGCCTCCTTCGAGGGGCCCACGCCTGCCCAGGCGGGTGGCTGGGAGGCGATCGCGGGTGGCGCCAACGCGCTGATCTGCGCCCCCACCGGCTCCGGCAAGACGCTCGCCGCCTTCCTCTGGGGCATCGACAAGCTCGCCCGGGCGCCGCAGCTGGGCCAGGGCGTGAAGATCGTCTACGTCTCACCGCTGAAGGCGCTCTCCTACGACATCGAGCGCAACCTGCGGGCGCCGCTGCGCGGGATCGGTGCCGACATCTCCGTCGGCCTGCGCACCGGCGACACCAGCCAGAAAGAGCGGCGGGCGATGCGCAAAACGCCGCCCGACATCCTCATCACCACCCCCGAGTCGCTTTACCTGATCCTCTCCTCCGGCGCCCGCGAGATCCTCACCGGCACCGAGGCGGTGATCGTCGACGAGATCCACGCGGTCGCCCAGTCAAAGCGCGGGTCGCACCTGGCGCTGACTCTGGAGCGGCTGGATCATCTGGTTGGGGACCATGCGCTTCAGGCGGCGGGTCCTGTCGCGGAGGAGGGGGTGTCCCCCCAAGCGCTGGGTTCCTCGCCGGACGGCGGGGACTCTCTCGTTGAGCCAGCGGGGCGAGGAACAGGACGCCGCGCCTGGGGGGACACCCCCTCCTCCGCGACACCCACCGCAGCGGCGCGGGAGTCTGGGATACAGCGGATTGGTCTCTCAGCTACCCAGCGGCCGTTGGAGCGGATCGCGAAGTTCCTGGTCGGTCCTAAGAGAGATTGCGAGATTGTGGATGCAGGTGTGGCCAAGGAGCTGGATCTGGAGATCGTCGTGCCTGTGGAGGACATGAGCGAACCGGGAGCTCCCAACTTTCCGAATTCGGATGGGGTTCCCGCCGAGGGCGAGCCAAACGCGCACGTCCGCTCCATCTGGCCCGCGATCTATCCCGAGCTCCTGAAGCTAGTTAGAGAACACAACTCGACGATCATCTTCGTCAACGCGCGTCGAGCAGCCGAGCGCTTGGCCAAGCGGTTGAACGAGCTCGCGCAAGAACAAGCTCCCCAAGAGCTGCCGGCGACCGAGCACGGAGGTCATGCTCCTTCCGCGGGTGGCGACGAGGAGGGGGTGTCCGGACAGGCGCGGCGTCCTGTTCCTCGCCCTGCCGACTCAACGAGAGATACTCAGCCGTCCGGCGAGGAACCCAGCGGCAGTCCGGACACCCCCTCCTCGTCGCCAGGACCCGCGGCCGACGGCAATGAGCCCTTGCTGGAGATCGCCCGGGCTCACCACGGATCGCTCTCCCACGAAGAGCGCCTCGTAGTAGAGGAGATGCTCAAGTCGGGCCAGCTGCCCTGCCTGGTCGCGACCAGCTCCCTGGAGTTGGGCATCGACATGGGCGCCGTCGACCTGGTGATCCAGGTCGAGTCGCCGAAGTCGGTCAGCCGCGGGTTGCAGCGGGTCGGCCGCGCCGGCCACTCGCTGGGTGAGGTCTCGCGTGGCCGCATCTTCCCCAAGTTCCGCGCCGACCTGCTCGAGTGCGCGGTGGTCGCACGACGGATGCGCGAAGGCGCGATCGAGGAGACCGTGATCCCGCAGAACCCGCTTGACGTCCTCGCCCAGCACCTGGTCTCGATGGCGGCGCTCGACGAGTGGGAGATCGACGAGGTCGAGCGCCTTGTCACCGCGACGCAGCCCTTTGGCGAGCTCTCCCGCGAGCAGCTGGAGAACGTGCTCGACATGCTCGACGGTCGCTATCCCTCCGACCGCTTCGCCGAGCTGCGCCCGCGGATCGTCTGGGACCGCACCCGCGGCACGATGCACGGCCGCAAAGGCGCCCGCCAGCTCGTCGTCACCAACGCCGGCACGATCCCCGACCGCGGCCTCTACGGCGTCCACCTGCCCGACGGCCGTCGCGTCGGCGAGCTCGACGAGGAGATGGTCTACGAGGCCCGCCCCGGCCAGACCTTCCTGCTCGGCGCGACGACCTGGCGGATCGAGGAGATCACCCGCGACCGCGTCATCGTCACCCCGGCGCCGGGCCTGCCGGGGGCGGTGCCGTTCTGGAAGGGCGACGGGATCGGCCGCCCGGCCGAGTTGGGGCGGGCGATCGGCGCCTTCTCGCGCGAGGCGGTCTCGCGCGACCCGAAGGAGCTCGCCGCCGAGTACGACCTCGACCGCCGCGCCGCCGAGAACCTGGTCGCCTACCTGCGCGAGCAGCAGGCGGCGACGCGGGTCGTCCCCTCCGACGAGACGATCGTGGTCGAGCGCTTCCGCGACGAGATCGGCGACTGGCGACTCTGCATCCTCTCGCCCTTCGGCGGCCGCGTCCACTCCGCCTGGGGCCTGGCCCTCGGCCAGAAGATCCGCGAGGAGCACCAGCTCGAGGCCGACGCGATCTGGTCCGACGACGGCATCGTCATCCACCTGCCCGACGCCGACGAGCCGCCATCCGCCGACCTGATCATGGTCGAGCCCGACGAGCTCGAGGACCTGGTTGTGCGCGAGCTCTCCGGCTCGGCCCTGTTCGGTGCCCGTTTCCGCGAGAACGCCTCGCGCTCGCTACTGATCCCGCGTGCCTACCCGGGCAAGCGCACGCCGCTCTGGCAGCAGCGCCTCAAGTCGCAGAGCCTGCTCGAGGTCGCCCGCGACTTCCCCCGCTTCCCGGTCATCCTCGAGACCTACCGCGAGTGCCTGCGCGACGTGCTCGACATTCCCTCGCTGCGCCAGATCCTCACCGACCTGCAGTCGCGCAAGCTCAGTCTGGTCGAGGTCGAGACCCCGACCGCCTCGCCCTTCGCCTCCTCGCTCCTCTTCGACTACGTCGCCACCTATATGTACGAGGGGGACACGCCGAATGCCGAGCGCCGTGCCGCCGCCCTCTCCCTCGACCGCGACCTGCTGCGCGAGCTGCTCGGCCAGGAGGAGCTGCGCGAGCTGATCGACCCCGATGCGCTGGTGGAGGTCGAGGCGCAGCTGCAGCACCGCACCGAGGCCGGCCGCGCCGGCGACCGCGACGCGCTGCAGCAGGTGCTGCGCAACGTCGGCGACCTGACCGCGGAGGAGTGCGTGGAGCGGGTTACGGAGGGCTACTCGGCTGCCTCGATGCTGGAGAAGCTGGTCGCCGAGCGCCGCGTCGCCATGGTTCGGATCGGCGGCGAGGAGCGCTACATCGCCGGTGAGGACGCCGGCCTCTACCGCGACGCGCTCGGCGTGCCGCCGCCACCCGGCCTGCCCGAGACCTTCCTCGAAGACCATCCGGACGCGATGCGCACCCTGGTGCGGCGCTACGCCCGCACCCACGGGCCCTTCCCGATCGCCCAGCTTGCCGACCGCTACGGCCTCGATCCGACGCCGGCGCTGCGCGAGCTGGAGCGCGAAGGGGCGATGATCCGCGGCGAGCTGCTGCCGGGAGGGAGCGAGCGCGAGTGGTGCGACTCCGACGTCCTGCGCCGGGTCCGGCGGGCCAGCCTCGCCCACCTGCGCCGCGAAGTCGAGCCCGCTGCCCGCGATCGCTTCGCCCGCTTCCTGCCGAGCTGGCAGAACGTCGACTCCCACCGTGCCGCCGGTGCCGGCCCCGACCGGCTGCGCGACGCGCTGGTGCCGTTGCAGGGCGTCGCTCTGACGCCCAAGACCTGGGAGGGAGACGTGCTGCCGCGCCGCCTCGGCGCCTACTCGCCGGCCTGGCTCGACGAGCTCTGCACCAGCGGCGAGGTGGTCTGGATCGGAGGGGGAGCGCGCGGCCGCAGCGACGGCCGCATCGCCCTCTACTTCCGCGAGGACGTTCGCCTCGCCGGCCCGCCGCCGGCCAACGCGAAGCTGGAGCGCGCCGAGGGCACCCCGCAGGAGGCGATCCGCGAGCGGCTTATCGCCGGTCCGTCGTTCTGGCTCGACCTGCTCGCCGACCTCGACTTTCCCGCCGAGGAGCTGCACAACGCTCTCTGGGATCTGGCCTGGTCCGGTGAGGTGACCAACGACGCCTTCGCGCCGCTGCGGGCGCCGCGGCTGCGCGCGGTGCCGGCGCACGAGCGCCAGGGGCGTCGCTTCGCCCGCCGGCGCTCGGCGGCCGGTGCCGCCGTGCAGGGGCGCTGGTCGTTGACCGCGCCGCTGTTTGCGGACGCTCCAGGGCCGGGGGCGAGGCTGCGCGCGCAGGCCGAGCTGATGCTCGAGCGCTACGGGATCGTCACCCGGGAGACGGTGCTTGCCGAGGGGGTGCCCGGAGGCTTCTCAACCCTCTACGCCGAGCTCGGCAACCTCGAGCTGCTCGGTACCGCCCGCCGCGGCTATTTCGTCGAGGGCCTGGGCGGCGCCCAGTTCGCCCTCGCCGGCGCGGTCGAGCGGCTGCGCTCGCTGCCCGAAACCGACGGCTCCTTCCAGGTTCTGGCCGCAACCGACCCCGCCAATCCCTTCGGCGCGGCGCTGCCATGGCCGAAACCCCCTTCGGGGAGGCGCCCCGCCCGTGCCCCCGGCGCCTATGTCCTGCTCCGCGACGGCCAGCCGCTCGTCTACGTCGAGCGCGGCGGCCGCAGCATCCTTCGGCTCGGCGAGTTGAGCGACGTAGAACTGGCCGCCGCCATGCAGGCCCTCGCCGACGCGGTCTCAGCCGCCCGTCTGCCGAAGCTCGGGATCGAGAAGCTCGACGGCGAGGCAGTGATCGGCTCCGGCCACGAGGAGGCGCTGCTCAGCGCCGGTTTCAGTCGCGGCCCACGCAAGCTGACCGCCTCGGCACGCTGAGCCCGGCTACACGCGTCTCGATCGCGATCGGCTCTCTGCCTTCTTGCCGTGCTCGCCAAGCCAGGCTCGGCGGGAACGACCCGACAGATCGAGGTCACCAACACCGGCAACATGCCCGGCGGAATGTTCATCGCGGTGATCGTCGGCGTCGCCTCCGCACGGCGCCCGCCTTGTCCTCAGGGTCCGGTAGGGCGCCGGGCACGCGATAATCAGGGCGTGACCGATTCGGAGGAGAGCCAGAGCCCGGTCGAGCTGCTGCGCAGCGTGCCGCTCTTCGCCGACCTCGAGCCGGGTGAGCTGGAGAGCTTCTCGCACGTCGCTGTGCCCCGCTCCTTCCCGGCCGCCACGCGGGTCTTCCACGAGGGCGACCATTCCGATGCCTGCTACATCGTCCGCTCCGGCAGCTTCCGGGTGACCCGCGAGCACTCCGACGGGCGGGCGATCACCCTTGCCACCCTCGGTCCCGGCGACATCTTCGGCGAGCTGGCGATGCTCGACGGCGAGGTCCGCTCGGCCAGCGTCGAAGCGCTCAGCGACGGTGAGCTGCTGGCGCTGCCCGCGGGCGAAGTGCGGGCGCTGCTGGCCCGCCACCCGGAGATCACGGTGAAGCTGGTCGGCGCCCTGGTGCGGCGGCTGCGGGCAGCCAACGAGCGCATCTCACGCCAGTCCTTCCAGACCGTCCCCAGTCGCGTCGCCGGCGTCCTCTCCCAGCTCGTCGCCGAAGAGGCGCCGCGCACAGCCGAAGGCGGGGAGATCACGATCCGCATGAACCAATCCGACCTGGCCCAGCTCGCCGGCACCTCGCGCGAGAGCGTAAGCCGCTTCCTCGCCGACCTCGAGCGGGCCGGCATCGTCCGCCCCGGCCGCGGCCGGGTCACCGTTCTCGCCCCGGCGAAACTCCGCAACTACATCTTCTAGGTGGCCGGCTTCTCGGAGCTGCGCGCGCGGATGGTCGAGCGCCAGCTTCGGCGCCGCGGCATTGCCGACGAGCGGGTGCTGGCGGTGATGGGGGAGGTGCCGCGGGAGGAGTTCGTGCCGGAGCGCTACCGCAGCCGTGCTTACGCCGACTCGGCGCTGCCGATCGGCGAAGGCCAGACGATCTCTCAGCCTTGGATCGTCGCCGCGATCTGCCAGGCGCTGGAACTGGCGGGGAGCGAGCGTGTGCTCGAGGTCGGCTCTGGCTCTGGCTACTCTGCGGCCGTTCTCTCGCGACTCGCCGCCGAGGTGACCGGTGTCGAGCGACACGCCGCGCTCGCCGCGCAGGCCCGGCGCACGCTTGGTGCCCTGGGCGTGGAGAACGTCGAGCTGCTGGTCGGCGACGGTACGCGCGGCGTGCCCGAGCGGTCCCCGTTCGAGGCGATCGCCATCCATGCCACCGCGCCGGCGCCGCCGCAGACGCTGCTTGCCCAGCTCGCCGACGGTGGCCGTCTGGTGGTGCCGATCGCCGCTGAGGGCGCCGACTTGCTGACCGTCTTCCGTCGTGTGGGCACCGAGTTGCGGCGCGAAGAGATCGCACCCTGCCGCTTCGTCCCGCTGATCGGCGAGGAGGGTTTCAGCTCGGATTAGGACGTGCCGGTGGCTAGAGGTCCATATGGACCTCTAGCCACCGGCACGTCTGCGGAGCCTGTTGCGCCCGCCGTGCCCGATCAGGCTGTCGCGGTGGCTACCGGTCAGCGTGTCGGGGCCGGGGGAGCCCTCCAGCTGCTCGACCGAGGCGTCGATGTGACCGGGGGTGCAGGGACTCCCCGCGCGGCTCACCGCGCCGCCGATTTCGGCGGTCACGCCGGGGGTGAAGCGGAAGAAGTTGGCGTCGTCTTCGCCCGGACCGCCGTCGAAGATGTCGCCGTCGCAGGGATCGCCGCCGACCATCACATCCGACCCAGGACCCCCGATCAGCGTGCTCTTGCCGCTGTTGTAGGGGACGGGCAGGTCGGTGCGGGCGCCGATCAGCGCGTCGTCTCCAGGCCCACCTTCGAGCACGTCGGGATCGCTGTCGTCGCCGGCCTCGATCACGTCGCCGCCGGGGCCGCCCTGCAGCCGGTCGGCACCGGGCCCGCCTTCGATCCGCACTTCGATCTCCGAGGGCATGCTGCCATCGACGCTCACCGAGTCGTTGGCGGCGCCGGCGTCGATCATGATCGTCTGCACGTCGGCCGCGCAGACGGCATTGCCGCCGATTGCTTCGCAGCCGTCGACGTTGGTGGGGGAGAAGGGGAGGCTGGCGTCGCTGACCACATAGGCAGAGCCCTGCCTGGCGATCGAGATCGAGTCCTCACCAGGGGTGCCCTGCACGCTGAGCGAGCCGCTGCCGTCGATGCTGTGGACGCGGGCGACGCTCGGTCCCGCGCCGGTGGGAGAAGGCGGTTCGCAGCCGTCGATCGGGGCGCCACCGCTGCAGTCCGCTCCGTCCGGGCCGCCGAAGAGCTCGTCGCTGCCGCCGCCGCCCGAGAGGTCGTCGTAGCCGGCACCGCCGTCGAGCCGGTTCGGCCCGCCGTCGCCGATCAAAGTGTCGTTGAAGGCCGAGCCGACGATGTCCTCGGTTTCCGGTGAGATCGTGTCGCGACCGTCTCCGTGTGCCGTGCCGGTCGCCAGGTCGGCGACTACCGCTTCGGAGGCGGTCGAGAAGGAGGCGATGTCGCGTTCGCCAGGGCCACCGTTGAGCTTGTCGAAGCCGATGTCGCCGCGCAGGACGTCTTCGTCGCCCGCTCCTCCATAGATGTCGTCGCGGCCATGACTGCCCAGCAGCAGATCGGTGCCGCCTTCCCCGTTCAAGCTGTCGTCGCCGAGACCGCCGTCGACCATGTCGTTTCCCGCACCGCCGTCGAGGGTGTCGTTCCCCCGCCCGCCGTAGACGCGGTCGTCGCCCCCTTCGCCATCGACTACCCGCTCGCTGGCTTTGCCCGCGTAGAGGACGTCGTCGCCGCCACCGGCTTTCATCTCGTCAGGGCCGCGCCCACCGAGGAGCTCGTCGTCGCCCCCTCCGCCGAGCTCGTCGTCGGGGCCCTTGGCGCCGAGGAGCTGATCTTCGCCTTCGCCGCCGATCAGGTTGTCGGCTCCCTTTTCACCAAGCAGCCGGTCGTCGCCCCCTTCGCCGTCGAGGGTGTCGTTGCCGCGCCCGCCGTGGATCGAGTCGTCCCCGGGGCCGCCGCAGATCGTGTCGTTGCCGTTGGGCCCGCCGGAGATCTTGTCGTCCCCACCGCCGCCGTAGATCACATCGCTGGCCTTCCTGCCGACGATGACGTCGTTGCCGGGGGTGCCGACGATCGTCGCGTGCTTGCCGTCGCAGGTGGCGGCGGAGGCCTGGCTCCAGGCGGGGAGCAGGAGGGCGAGGGTAGCGCCGAGCGTGGCGAGGACGATTCGCGGGAAGCCAGATCCAAGGGGATGCGCCATTGCCTGGCTATCGACTCGGTTTGCGCCCTCCTGCAGAGGTGCAAGACACCCGTCTACTCCGTATTACGTACCGCCAGGTCCAGCGTTGACTCAGCAGCCGACCGGGCTCGGATCGACTTTGTCCTTGATCACTTCGTCGTCGCCGCCACCGCCGCAGCTGATCGATTTGTCCTGCTTGCCGTCGATGGCGTCGACGAAGTCGTTGCCTCCTTTGCCGACGAAGGTGTCGGCTCCGAGGTGCCCGAGGAAGCTGTTACTGCCACCGTCGCCGATCAGCACGTCGGGCCCGTCGGATCCCTCGAGGCTCTCGTTGCTGGAGCCGACATGGTCCGGATTGCCACATCCGCTGGGGCCACCGGTGCCCCCCAACTCCACCGTCAGCGCGGCGTCAGAGCGGCCGTAGGAGACCGTGTCGTCGCCCGGCCCGCCGTCGTAGGTGTGGCCCTGGCAGACGGCCACCGAGGAGACGAGCAGGTCGTCGCCAGGCCCGCCGGCGAGCTGGTCGCCGCCCGGGTCGGCGTAGAGCACGTCGCTGCCGCCGTTACCGGTCAGCGTGTCGTTGCCGTTGTCGGGGTTGTTGTAGTTCTCGCCTGCCTCGAGCACGTCGTCGCCCGGCCCGCCGCTGATCGAGTCGGAGCCGGCGTTGCCGTTGGCGCGGACGTGGACGCCGGTGGGAACGCTGTCGGCCACGGAGATGTCGTCGTCGCCGCCACCGCCGGTGATCACGACCAGGCCGGTGGCGACCGAGACGGCGCAGTTGACGGTGCTGCCATTTGCGGATGCACAGCCTTCACCGGCGAAGACGCCGCTGTCGTCGGAGACCGTCCAGCCACCGCCACCGAAGGAGACCTGGATGTGGTTCGCGGCATCGTTGCCCTGGACGATCAGGCTCGAGCCGTCAAGTCCCTGGTTGAGGATGACGAAGGTGTCGTCGGGCGGTGGGGTCGGTTCCGTGCCGCAGGAGTGCTCGGCGGCGAAGCCGTCGCAGTTGTCGTTGCCGGCGCCGCCGAACGCTTCGTCGGGGCCGCCGCTGCCATCGAGGTTGTCGTCGCCGACGCCCCCGTCCAGCCGGTTCACGTCGCCGTCGCCGACGATGTCGTCGCCCTGCGGCGAGCCGACCACGTCCTCGAAGCCCTGCAGCGTGTCGTGTCCGTCGCCTTTCGACTTGCCGGATTCGAGGTTGACGATGACGCTGCCACGGGTAGCGCTCGCGTAAGAGACGATGTCCTGGGTTCCGCCACCGCCGTTCAGCGAATCTTCGCCGCTGTCGCCGCGGACGACGTCGTCGTCGCCTTCGCCACCGTCTCCGTTGTCGCTGCCGGCCCCGCCCATGACCAGGTCGGTGCCCGCCCCGCCGTCGAGGCTGGGATCGTCGCCCGGCCCGCCTTCGATCTTGTCGTCGCCTTCGCCACCGTCGAGGCGATCGTTGCCCTTTTCTCCGTAGAGCCAGTCGTTGCCACCGTCACCGGACTCTTCGTCGCTGCCTTTCTCGCCGATCAGCACATCGCCTTCGCCACCGCCGAGCATGCGGTCCGGCCCTTTCCCGCCGCGGATTTCGTCGCTGCCGTCCCCGCCGAGGAGACTGTCGCTGCCCTCTGCGCCTTTGAGGCCGTCGTTGCCCCCGCCGCCCTCGAGGTGGTCGGAGCCGCTATCGCCGGCGAGCCGGTCGTCGCCGCCATCGCCGAAAAGGGCGTCGAAGCCGCGCCCGCCGTGGATCGAGTCGTCCCCGGGGCCGCCGCAGATCGTGTCGTTGCCGTTGGGCCCGCCGGAGATCTTGTCGTCCCCACCGCCGCCGTAGATCACATCGCTGGCCTTCTTGCCGACGATGACGTCGTTGCCGGGGGTGCCGACGATCGTCGCGTGCTTGCCGTCGCAGGTGGCGGCGGAGGCCGAGGCCGCGACCGCGAGCATCAGAAGGACGAAGGCGCAGACGAAGGCGACCAGAGACCGTGGGGCGCGTATGGAGGCAGCATGCATCGTGCCTCTCATCGACCCGTTTAAGCGGTCCCTACACCTGAGTCCATACAAACGTCCAGGCATTGGGATCGCGGTCACCGATTGGTCAACACGCTGCAACCGCTCTCGTCACGCGGCTCGCCGACCGCGCCTGGCGCCTTCAGATACGCTCGCAGCGCCATGCGAGGCGGGATCTACGTGCTCAACTTCTATTCCACTGTTTTCGTCGACCAGCTCAAGCGCGGTCGCAAGACGGCGACGATCCGGCTCGGCGACAAGACCAGCAAGTACGAGCGCGGCCAGGTGGTCTGGATCACGGTCGGCTTCCGCCATAGCCCGCGCGAGAAAATCTTCGCCGCCTGCATCGACGACGTCGAGGTGAAGAAGGTCGGCGACCTCTCGCCGCGCGACATCGAGCACGACAACCCCGAGTTCCGCCGGCTCGAGGACGAGGTCAAGTTCCTCGAACAGATCTACGGCCGCACGGTCGGCCCCGACGACATCGTCACCGTGATCCGCTTCTCGCAGATCGTCGAGCCGCCGGGTGCGCATTTCGGCAATGGGGAGACCCCGCACCACAACTGACCTGGATGACGCGCCGGACACTGCGCATCTCTGCGTCCTCGGGTTTGCCTTTGCAACCAGCAAAGGCTGCACCCTGCGTCCTTGATCTGCTTGGTCCGGCGCGCCCCCAAGGGGCCATCTAGTCCATGGCCGACTACGCCTTTCTCACCACCTGGCTGCTCGACTCGCCACGCGAGCCCGTCTGGGAGGCGATCTACGACCAGGAGCGCTGGCCGGAGTGGTGGCGGGGGGTCGAGGAGGTCGAAGAACGCAACGGCGGCGATGGCGGCGGTATCGGCGCCGTCTCACGCATGGTCTGGAAGAGCCTCCTGCCCTACCGGGTCGAGTTCGAGGTGACGACGACGCGCGTCGAGCGGCCCTACATGCTGCAGGCCGACGCGGTCGGCGAGCTGGCCGGGATCGGTCGCTGGCGGCTCTACGAGCAGGGCGGCGCCACCGCGGTCCTATACGAGTGGAACGTCTCGACGACGAAGTCGTGGATGAACCTGCTCGCGCCCGTCGCCCGCCCGGTCTTCGAGTGGAACCACGACTGGGTGATGTCCCATGGCGCCACCGGTATCGCCAAGCTGCTCGGCTGCAAGCTGCTTGCCAGCGGCTAAACGGCCATCGGCAGGCCGAAAACGGGAGTACATGTCCCGAAATCGGCCCATCGATGACGAGGCGCTATCTTTACGCTCTGTTGGCACTCGCCTGTGTAGAGTGCCAACGCCCGGGGACCGTGAATTCGGCTCCGAGGCGACATTTTCGAGACTTTGACCAGTAAAACACCCATAACGGAGGTTCACGGATGAAGCTGAAGCCCCTCGGGGACCGGCTGATCGTCAAGCCGATCGAGGAGGAGGAGACGACCGCTAGCGGCATCGTCCTCCCCGATACGGCCAAAGAGAAGCCGCAGAAGGGCAAGGTCATCGCCGTCGGCGATGGCGCAATTCAGGAGGACGGCAGTCGCCGCCCGCTCGACTTGAGCGAGGGCGACGAGGTCCTCTATTCCAAATACGGCGGCACCGAGGTCACCGTCGAGGGCGACGACCTGCTCGTGATGCGCGAGTCGGACGTTCTCGCCAAGCTCGGCTAGACCCCCCCGCCAACAGGACTTAGAGACACCAAGGAGGAAGGAAACCAATGGCTCACAAGGAGCTGAAGTACAAGGAGGAGGCACGCGGGGCCCTGCAGGCCGGCGTCGATGCAGTCGCCGACGCCGTCAAGGTCACCCTCGGCCCGAAAGGCCGCTATGTCGTGCTCGACAAAAAGTTCGGCGCGCCGACGATCACCAACGACGGCGTCACCATCGCCCGCGAGGTCGAGGTCGAGGACGTCTTCGAGAACCAGGGTGCCCAGCTGGTCCGCGAGGTCGCCACGGCGACCAACGACGTTGCCGGTGACGGCACCACGACGGCGACCCTGCTGGCCCAGACGATCGTTCGTCACGGCCTCAAGAACGTCGCCGCCGGCGCCAACCCGCTGGCCCTGCGCCGCGGGATCGAGAAGGCTGTCGACGACGTCGTCGACAACCTGCGCAACAAGCAGTCCAAGGAGGTTGCCGGCAAGGAGCAGATCGCCCGCGTCGCCGCCATCTCCGCCGCCGACGACGAGATCGGCAACGTGATTGCCGACGCGATCGAGAAAGTCGGCAAAGACGGCGTCGTCAACGTCGAGGAGGGCCAGACCTTCGGCATGGAGCTGGAGTTCACCGAGGGGATGCAGTTCGACAAGGGCTACATCTCCCCGTACATGGTCACCGACCAGGAC
>DATHEA010000005.1:0-229387 GCA_035318745.1 Solirubrobacterales bacterium | reverse complement strand
AGGCAAAGTCATCGAACAAGAGGTCTACAGCAGCAGCTCAGAGGCGCTCAAACTCTGCACGATTACAGTCAAAGCGCAGGCAGGCATTAAAGGTGCGGCGGGTGCCCCGGTGCTGGCGCAAAACACAGCAGCGGGCGGCGGCACACAGGACGATCTCGACATCGTGGGGACGTTTGTAGGTATCCACATGGAAAGGCACGGTCTGTGCAAAGGCGAAGGCGGACACCCCGACACAACCAACACCGCCGAACTCCACATCGACACCACAGTCAAGGGCTACAACAACCTAGGCGTAGAGACAGGCGTCACAATCAGCGACTAGCCCGATGAAGTGCATTCGCTGAAGGCCCGGATGGTGATCGCCGCGCGCGCAAATCAGCGCGCGCGGCGATCCGTTACACGCGATTTGCGGGTGAAAACCCTCCCCTCCGGAGATGGTTGTTCTGAATAAGAAAAGATCCTTGACTGATGGATTCGAAGCGACTATGGATTCGGTATCCCCCAGAGGGGATGGCGCCGGAGCCAAACTGGCTTCGCGCGGGAAACCAATACCGGAAGGAAAAGAAAGATGATTCGCAATATCAAGGTCCTTGGCCTTGCTCTCGTCGCGGTCTTCGCGATGAGCGCAATGGTCGCATCGGCCGCCTCGGCTCAAGGGAAACTCACATCGGACGGCCCGGTGACACTGAAAGTAACGGAAACAGGGATTAAAACCGCAAACGCCCTGACAGCGTACACACACACGGTCGCCTGTCCGGGCAGCACGATCACAGGGCATAAATACAACGTAACACCGCACGGGCTGATCCCGTCCGGAGAAACCACAGCTACACTCACGCCTCACTACAACCAGACTGCCTGCGAAGTTGTCGATCTAGGCGTTCCGGCAACAGTGACAATGAATGGCTGTGACTACGTGGTCCACGTTCTGGGAACAGTGGGAACCAAATACGAAGTATCCGTAGATGTAGTGTGCCCGGTAGGCAAAGTCATCGAAGTAGAGGTATACAGCAGCAGCTCAGAGGCCCTCAAACTCTGCACGATTACAGTCAAAGGGCAAGCAGGCCTTAAAGGTGCGGCGGGCGCTCCGGTCCTGGCGCAAAACACAGCAGCGGTTGGCGGCACACAGGACGATCTCGACATCGTCGGGACGTTTAAAGGCATTCATGCCGAAAGGCACGGATTGTGCAAAGGCGAAGGCGGACACGCCGACACAACCAATACCGCCGAATTCCACGTTGACGCCACAGTCAAGGGCTACAATAACCTAGGAGTAGAGACAGGCGTCACAATCAGCGACTAGCGCATAGCGCGTCGACTGAGAAGCAGACAAGAAGCAGACAACGAGGCCGGGAGCGATCCCGGCCTCGTTGCTGTCGTAGAGAAACTAAAAGTTCCTTGACAAATATCTATACGTTCCGATATGGTCGCTCTTAGCTTTGCGGGCTTTGGGGAGGCAATGAGGCTTGCAGGCGTAGGGGGAAACCAAGGGAGGGAGCGTTGTGAGGAGAGAGTCATTCGTGCGGGCTGTGGGAAAACGTCACTTTGTGGTTGCGCTGTTGTTCAGCGTGGGTGCCGTCCTTGGTCTCTTTGGTACTCCCGCTTCGGCTGCTCCGCCTCAGATCTGGCAAAAGTGCGACGCTGACGAGCCTGCCGGTCAGAGCTGCGAATTCCCCAGAGGCATCGGTGCCGATCCCGACAGCGGTCACGTTTTCGCCTCAGATCAGGTCCACAGCCGCATCGTCGAGCTCACCGCTAGGGGTGACTTCCTTAGGACCTGGGGCTGGGATGTGGTTGCAAGCGGTCCTGGCGATGACAATACGGCCCCCGAAGATCAATTCGAGATTTGTGTTCCCGGCAAAGGCGATACCTGTAAAGCGGGGATTGAAGGCAGTGGAGTTGGTCAGCTCAGCGGCCAGCAGGGAGTCGCTGTGGACTCCGCTGGGGCTGTCTACGTGGTCGATTTCTCCAACAGCCGCGTGCAGAAGTTCGATTCCGAAGGCCACTTCGTGTTGATGTTCGGCGGCGACGTCAATAAAACGAAGGTCGCAGGAGGTGCTCCGGAAGCCGATCAAAACCTCTGCCCGGTCGATCCTGCTGACGAATGCCAGGCAGGTGTCCAGGGGACCGGCAAAGGCCAGTTTGGTGCTTGGGCTGTCGCTGTCGGCAGCTTCATCGCCATCGACCGCAACGGCAGCCCAACCGATACCGACGACAAGGTCTACGTCGGCGATGAAAAACGCATTCAGGTTTTCGACGCCGGAGGCCACTACCTCGAAGACGTGCCGCTGGATCCCGTAGGCCTGCTAAAAGAAAGGCCCGTGCAGTCGCTTGCGGTAGACGCCGCCGGCTTCCTCTACGTCATCTACGACGGCACGCCCGACGTGCGGAAGATCGACCCGACGAGTGGCGAGGAACTGGAAGAACCGCGCTTCGAAGTCACTACATCGGAAGGTCCAGCGATCCCGACCGCCGTTGCGGTGGACGCAGTTGGCCACGTCTGGGTCTTCGGCCCGACCAGTTTCTCGGGCGGTCAAAAACTCGACCCGATCCACGAGTTCGATGCCGACGGCAAAGAAATCGACAAATTCGGCAAAGGCGAATTCGGAGCCTCGACTGGGCTTGCCACCAACCTCTGCCCGGGCAACGAAGCACCAGGGAACCTCTACGTCAGCAACACGGTGTCGGGATCGGGCGCCTTCGTCCGCGCCTACGGCACGGCGCCGACGAACTGCGGCAAGGCGATCACCGGCGAAGCCGCACCGATCCAAGAGACCGGCGCTACGCTCAACGGCAAAGCCAACCCCAAGGGGCAGGCCGTCACCGAATGCTTCTTCGAATACGGGACCAGCGAAACCTATGGTCAAACGGCTTCGTGCGCAGAGTCCTCGGGAGGAATCGGCACCGGCACCGATCCCGTCCCAGTCCACGCGGTAGTCGGTGGCCTCACGGCAGGGACCGTCTACCACTTCCGCCTCGTCGTCGGCACCGCCAGCGGAACCGAATCGGGCAGCGATGCCACCTTCAAAACCCTCGGCCCACCGGCGATCTCAGAAGACCACACCGCGAGCGCCACCGATACCGAAGCCAGCGTCAGGGCGCTGGTCAACCCCGAAGGCCTCACCACGAGCTACCACTTCGAGTATGGACTGGACGCTACCTACGGAAAAAGCACTCAGGAGATCGGGATCGGTAGTGACCGCAGCGAGCATCCCGCCCTCGCCACGCTGAGAGGCCTTTTGCCTGGGACCACCTACCACTGGCGAATCGTCGCCGCCAACTCCAGCGACACGACCGAAGGCGAAGACCACACCCTCACCACTTATAGGACCTTCGTCGCCGAGACGGGCTGCCCCAACGAAGAATTCCGCACCGCTGCCTCGGCTCTCCTGCCCGATTGCAGGGCTTACGAGATGGTCAGCCCGGTCGACAAAAACGGCAGCGACATTGCCGCCGGGTTGGCCAACCTCGGGGACCCAGGCGGCCAGATCCAGAGCACCCCCGAGGGCGACAAGATCACCTACACCTCGCGCACGTCCTTCGGCGATCAGCCGAACTTCTCCGGCGTCAACCAGTACCTCGCCGGCCGCGAGGATGGCGAGGGCTGGTCCAGTCACGGGATCCATCCGGCCCCGGTGCCCAACACCCTGTTCGGGCTTGCGCGCGAGTTCATGGCCTTCTCGCCCGATTTATGCAGCGCCTGGCTGGGCGACGGCAGTACGCCCCCTCTTAAGGAAGACGGGCAGAAAGGCCTCCCCAACATCTACCGCCGCGACAACTGCGGCGAACCGCCGGGAGCCCTAGAAACCTTGACGGCCATCCCGCCGGAATTGCCGTTGCCACCCGGTACTCCTCCAAACTACTTAGACAACAAGTCGGTGCAGGGGGTCTCCGATGACTCACGCCACGCGGTGTTCGCAGCTGTAGCAGCATTGACGCCCGAAGCCCCGACGAGCGCAAACGCGCAGGTCTACGATCATTTCGGCGGCGCGAATCACCTGGTCAGCATCCTGCCCGGCGGTCTTGCCTCTGCAAGTGCCAATGCAGTCGGGAGCGGGGGATGCAACTTGGACCACGCTGTCTCCACGGACGGCTCGCGCGTCTACTGGACCGCCAACTTCGTGGCCAACACCTGCACCGGCGAAATCTACCTACGCCAGCACCCCGAGCAGGGCAAAGTCGGCGAAGAATGCTCTGAACCAGCAAAAGCCTGCACGATCGCGGTAAGCACTGGCAGCAGCGCCTTCTTCTGGACCGCGTCCGCCGACGGTTCCAAGGCCCTATACAGCGAAGGGGAAAAACTCTTCGAATTCGAAGAGGAATCGCAAAGCTCACACCTGGTGGCGGAAAAAGTCAAAGGCGTCGCCGGGGCGAGCGACGATCTGTCGCGCATCTACTTCGTCTCCAGCAAAGCGCTGACCGGCGCCCAGCAAAACAGCGAGGGGGACGAAGCAAAAACGGGGGAGCCGAACCTCTATCTCGACGAAGCAGGAACGAAGACCTTCGTGGCGAGGTTGGTCGAGGGCGATGTGGGGAAAACTGAGCCGGACTCAAACGTCCTCGCGTACAGTATCGTCGAACAGGAATCGTATCAGCGCCCCACCCGAGTAACTCCCGACGGCGCCCACCTGGCCTTCGAGTCGCAAGCGAGGCTGACGGGCTTTGACAACAGGGACATCGAGAGCGGCAAGGCTAGCGTCGAGGTCTTCAGCTACGAAGTGGGAGGGGAGCTCAGGTGCGTGTCGTGCATCCCGAGCGGGGCGCGGCCGAGCGCGGCGAGACTGCTGACCCCGTACCATCTTCCCTGGCTGGTGGAATTGGAACCACCCAATGTCCAAGCCGCAGCCTGGATCCCGACCTGGGAACACCCATTGCGGGCCTCAAACGTCCTCTCCGACGATGGCGGGCGCCTGTTCTTCAACAGCAACGACAAGCTCCTGCCGCGCGATACCAACGGGACGATGGACGTCTATGAGTGGGAGGCGCCGGGGGAGGGCAAATGCACGAGCAAAAGCCCCTCCTTCCAGGCCTCGAGCGGCGGCTGCCTCTACTTGATCTCCTCGGGAGAGAGCCCCTTCGAATCTGAATTCTGGGAAGCGACCCCAGACGGCGATGACGTCTTCTTCACCACGGCCTCGAGTCTTTTGCCCCAGGACCCGGGTCTGATCGACCTCTACGACGCCCGTGTGGATGGTGGCTTCCCCCAGCCGATAGTGAAGGCCCCGTGCGAAGGCGAAGCCTGCCAGAGCCCGCCGCCGCCGCCCAACGACCCGACGCCCGCTTCCGCCGCTTACAGCGGCCCCGGCAACGAGAAGAAGGCCAAGCTTCGCTGCGCCAAAGGTAAGCGCCTGGTGTTCCGCGCCGGTAACCCCCGCTGCCTCGTCAAGAAACACAAAGGAGCAGGAAAGAAACAGCGAGCCAACCGTAACCGGAGGGCGGCACGATGAGACGTCTACTCACCACCCTCGCGCTAGCCCTCTGCGCAGCGGCCTGCCTACCCGCCGGCGCCAGTGCTGCCTTTGGCCTCAACAACTTCGACGTCACCTTCACCAACGAAGACGGCACCCCCGCGACCGAGGCCGGCTCCCACCCCTTCGCCCTGACCGTCTCCCTGGGGGCCAACTTCACCGGCAAAGTGCCCGAAGGGCGGCTGAAGGACGTCTTGGTCGAACAGATCCCCGGTCTGGTCGGCGACACCACCGCCTATAAGCGCTGCACGACCCTGCAGTTCCTGGAAATAAAAGAAGGGGTGAACGCCTGTCCGCTCGAGACCACGCTTGGCATTGACGCCGTCGCCAGCTCCGCGCCGGGCCTATGGAGCACCACGCCGGTCTTCAACCTCACCCCGCCCCCAGGTGTGCTCTTGCGGCTCGGCTTCCGGGTCGACAACACCGAGAACATCATCGTCGACGTCGCCCTGAGTCCCGACCCCCCATACAACCCGATCGGCGCCTCGCGCAACACGCCCGAGCTCGTCTCGGTCTTCGGCAACAAGATCCAGCTCTGGGGAGATCCCTCCGATCCCGCCCATGACGGCCTGCGCGGCGCCTGCGGGGTATACGGAGTGACCCTGCCCCCCGGCGACATCTCGGCCTTCGAATTCGAAAGCCAGCCTGAATCCTCCTGCCACGTCGCCCCCAATCAAGAACCCTTCCTCACCCTGCCGACGAGCTGTGCCGAACCGCTTGCCACCAACTATGAAGCCTTCTCCTGGGAAGGGGGCTTTGACGCCGGCAGCGTCCTCACCCATGACGCCGCGGGTAACCCCGAAGCCTTCGGCGAATGCGGCGCCCTCGGCTTCAAACCCTCGATCGGCGCCAAACCGACCTCAAAGGCGGCCTCCAGCCCAACTGGCCTTGACTTCTCCCTGGACGTCGAAGACGAAGGCCTCACCGATGTCAAAGGCCACGCCCAGTCGGCGATCCGCAAAGTGGTCGTCACCCTGCCCGAGGGGATGACCGCCAACCCGTCCCTCGCCGAAGCCCTCGAGGTCTGCTCAGAAGACGACCTCGCAAGGGAAACCCTCGCTGCCGCCCCGGGCCAGGGCTGCCCAGAGGCGTCGAAGATCGGCAGCCTCGAAGTCGAGAGCCCATTGGTCGAAGAACCGATCAAAGGCTCCCTCTATGTGGCAAAGCCCTTCGAAAACCTGGCCGACGATTCGCTGATCGCCCTCTACATCGTCCTCAAGAACCCGAGGCTGGGAGTGCTCGTAAAACAGACGGCAAAGGTCGTGCCCGACCCCAAAACCGGCCAGCTGACGACGATCACCGATGAAATACCTCAGTTCCCGTTCAGCCACTTCCGCCTGCACTTCCGCGAGGGCGGGCGGAGCCCCTTGGTCAGCCCGCCGCTCTGCGGCAAATACCAGGCAAAGGCGGTGATGACCCCGTGGTCTGGCACCGCTCCGCTCGAGAGCTCCTCGACCTTCGAGATCATCTCGGGCCCAGATGAAAGCTCGTGCCCCAAAGGCGGCACCCCGCCCTTTGCGCCGGGATTCGAAGCCGGCTCGCTGAACAACTCCGCCGGCAAATACTCCCCCTTCTACATGCGCCTTACCCGCCGCGACGGCGACCAGGACCTGACCCGCTTCGATGCCACCCTGCCTCCCGGCGTGGTGGCGAAGCTGGCCGGGGTCGACAAATGCCCCGATGCCCAGATCGCCCTGGCCAAGGCAAAGACCGGCAAAGCCGAGCTGGCCAGCCCCTCCTGTCCCGCCAACTCCAAGATCGGCCACGCGATCGCCGGTGCGGGAGTCGGCTCCCAGCTCACCTACGTGCCGGGCTCGGTCTACCTCGCCGGCCCCTTCGGCGGCGCCCCTCTCTCTGTTGTGGGCATAGTCCCCGCGGTAGCCGGTCCCTTTGACGTCGGCACCGTGGTCACCCGCCAAGCGCTGGTGGTCAATCCGCGCACCGCGGAAGTGAGGGCCGACGGCGCTCACTCGGACCCGATCCCCCACATCCTCGCCGGCATCCCCCTGGTGGTCCGCGATATCCGCGTCTACGTCGACCGCCCAGGCTTCACCCTCAACCCGACGAGCTGTGAGCGCTTCGCCGCCAAGGCGGCGATCTGGGGGGGAGGGCTCAACCCCTTCCTCAGCAGCGACGATTCCCCGGTATCCAGAGAAGCCAGCTACCAGGCAGCAAGCTGCGCGAGCCTCGGCTTCAAGCCGAACCTCTCGCTGAAGCTCAAAGGCGGGACCAAACGCGGCGATCATCCACGCCTCAGAAGCGTCTTCACTCCCCGCAAGGACGACGCCAACCTCAAGGGCCTGGTCGTGCGCCTGCCAAGATCCGCCTTCCTCGACCAGGGTCACATCAGGACGATCTGCACCAGGGTCCAGTTCGCCGCCAAAGCCTGTCCCGAAGGAGCGATCTACGGCCACGCCAGGGCCTTCACCCCGCTGCTCTCCGAACCGCTTGAAGGCCCCGTCTACCTCAGATCCTCAAACCACAAGCTACCCGACTTCGTCGCCGCCCTGCACGGCATCATCGACGTCGAAGCAGTAGCTCGCATCGACTCGAAGAAAGGCGGCATCCGCGCCACCTTCACCGATCTGCCCGACGCCCCGATCACCAAAGTCGTAGTCAACATGCAGGGCGGCAAAAAGGGCCTGATCGTCAACAGCACCAGCCTCTGCGCCAAAAAGCACAAGGCAAACATCCAGCTCGACGCACAGAACGGCAAGCAGAGTCAGATCAAGCCGCTGGTGGGCGCGACCTGCTCGGGCAAGCGCAAGCAGCGGCGCCACGCTGGCTGATACCCCGGTTCTTCAACTTAACTCAAAGTCTCTTGAGTTAAACGCTCAGACGCGCTATCGGTTGAGGCAGCTCCCCGGGGGGAAGGGGGAGTTACCCAAACCGAAAGGAAGAGAAGATGATCCGCAATCTCAAGGTCCTTGGCCTTGCTCTCGTCGCGGTCTTCGCGATGAGCGCGGTGGTCGCGTCGGCAGCCTCGGCTCAAGGGAAGATCACATCCGACGGCCCGGTGACACTGAAAGCAACCGAAACAGGGACCGAAGCTGCAAACTCCCTGACAGCATTCACACACACGTTCGCATGTCCGGCCAGCACCATTACAGGACATAAATACAACGTAACACCACATGTACTAATCCCGTCCGGCGAAACCACAGCTACACTCACGCCTCACTACAACCAAGCAACCTGCAAGGTAGTCGATCTAGGCGTTCCGGCAACAGTGACAATGAATGGCTGTGACTTCGTGGTCCACGTTCTGGGGACATTTATGAGCAAATACGAAATATCCGCAGATATAGTGTGCCCGGCGGGTAAAGTCATCGAACGCGAGGTTTACAGCAGCAGCTCAGAGGCGCTCAAACTCTGCACGATTACAGTCAAAGCGCAAGCAGGCCTCAATGGTGCAGCGGGTGCTCCGGTCCTGGCGCAAAACACAGCAGCGGTTGGCGGCACACAGGACGATCTCGACATCGTGGGGACGTTTAAGAATATCCACGCCGAAAGGCACGGTTTGTGCAAAGGCGAAGGCGGACACCCCGACACAACCGCCACCGCCGAACTCCACATCGACACCACAGTCAAGGGCTACAACAGCTTTGGGGTAGAGACAGGCGTCACAATCAGCGACTAGCGCATAGCGCGTCGACTGAGAAGCAGACAACGAGGCCGGGAGCGATCCCGGCCTCGCTTGTGTCTAGCCGGAAGGTGCATGATTAGGAAAAATGTATTAAACTGCGGGACAAGTTTAATGGGAAAGGAGAGGACCTTGACTGCTCGATGGATGACGTTGCTTGCTGCCGCGATTGCGATTGCGGCCATCGTGGTTGGCTGTGGAGGTGGCGGCGACTCGTCGTCGAGCTCGGGCGGAGAAAGCGACGGCTCGGGGTCGATCAAGACCTCGTTGCTCAGCAAGCCGGTATTCATCAAGAAGGCGAGTGAAGCGTGCCGCAAGAAGAGGACGGGGTTGATTCAGAGGATCATCGAATATCAGGCAAGCCATGAAGTCAAAGGAGCCCCAGAAGGAGCGCTGATTGCGAAGGCGATCAAGGCGGTTCAGATTCCGACGGTCGAAAGCGAAATGGAAGCCATTCGCGCGCTTGGAGCCCCGTCGGGGGACGAGGCCGAAATCGAAGCAATCCTGGCAGCCCATCAGGCGGCGATCGATGAGCTGAGGAAAGCGAAGCAGATCAACGACTACGAAGAAGTCGAAAAGTACTTCGCTGACGCGACGAAGAAGCTCGAAGCGTACGGGTTCAAAGCCTGCGCGAACGGCGGATAGCGGCCGTGACGACTGTCGGGAGAAGGACACTCGCAATCGTCGGAGTGGGGATCGCGATGATTGCGGTCGGCTGCGGCGGGAGTCACGACGAGCAGGCTAGGCCCAGCAAAGCCGAATTTCTCGAGAAGGCCAATACGGCGTGCGAGAAGGCGAGGGCGGGGGCCGGAGAAAGAGTCGCGGACTTTCTGGCGCCACGCAAGCAAAAGGGGTCTCTTACGCCCGTTGACTATGGCGATCTGGCTCACTTCGTGATGCTGCCGACGATCGAATCGGAAATCGCAGGCATCGTGACCCTCTTTCCGGTGCCGGCCGGAGAAGGTGAGCGTATCGACGACTTGCTCTACGCCGAGCGACGGGAAATCGACATACTTGCCAACACCGAAAAGATCGATTCGATAGAGGCCGTCGAACGGCACTTCAATAGATCGGGGAGGATGCTGCGGGCCTATGGCCTTACGTCCTGTGCCAACGGTCTCGCCAGCCACTAAGACATGTAGGCCTGGATCTTAGGCATATGGCTCGCGTTTACAAGACAATCGTCGAGCCTGTACTGGTGAGCTCGCCGGTTGAAAACTCCGAATAGCGCCGAGAGCTGCGCCAGCGAGTAGATGTCATCCATCCGCCGGCCACGCTCGATCGCGGACAGCATCGGGGTAAACACAGCTTCGAGCTGTTGCTTCTGATCGGCCGGTACGCCCAAAAAACGGATGCTGTCGAGCATATGGAACTCGATCGCATTGACCGTCGTCAGCTGCATCGCTTCCGCAAAGCGCTTGCGCTTGCCCATCGCAGGGTCCTGCGTATGTATGAACTGGTTGAAGTTGTGCTGCACGAACCACCAGGCCTCTCGGCAGAAGCCGTTGACGCGGGAGATGAACTGCCTCTTCGTAATCGTGCCCGTGGTCAGCGTCGTATTCCCTTCCACGGAGTAGGTCCTATCGCCCGCCGTGGCGGGGTCGTCGCCGGTACCGCCGCAGCCAATGGCGATCGCTGCAATGGCGATCGCAAGAGCCAGCAAACACATGGGACCGCGTAAGAATCTCATCATCACAATTTAGAAAATTTTACTAAATATATAGTGATCCTGTAGCTGAAGGTAAGGCCAAGCCGCCTAGGATTCGATCGGGCGCAGGCGCTGCGCGTCGACGAGGCAGTCATCTAGGCCGTATCGTCGTGCGCGCTCGTTGTACTTGCTGAACAGGGCTTCCACTTCCGCGATCGAATGGAGCGGGCCCAGCCTCTGGCCGCGCTCGATCGCTTCCTGCATCGGACCGACGATGTCTTCGATGTCGGATTCTTCCCTTTTTGGGGCGCCCAGGCGGCGGACGTTGTCGAAGATGTGAAAGTCGATCCCGGCCATCAGGGAAAGGCGGATCGCTTCGGAGAAGCGCTTTCTCTGGCTTACCCTCTCATCCTGCCAGCTGCTGTATTGAGCAAAGTTGTCGAAGATGATCGCCCAGGCTTCGCGACATGTCTTGTTGACGCGGGCTATGAATTGCGCTTTCGGCAGCTTGCCGGCTTCCATCGTCGTGCTTGCCTGGACGGTGAAGTCCTGGCCGGCGCCGGCGGCAGAGCTTTCGCTGTCACCACCGCAGCCGACAGCCATTGCCGCAGCCACGAGCACCGCAGCGAGGAGCGACCCGGGATATTTAAACGAGAGTTCTTTCGTAATGGAAGAACTCTACGTCATCCAGTGCCTGTTTGCTCAGGTAACTTCGCGCAGTTTCTGCGCTTCGCCGAGCTGCTGGAGCTTTTTGAGGCTCTGGTTCTCGATCTGGCGGATCCGCTCGCGGGTGACGTTGAAGGTGCGGCCCACCTCGTCGAGCGTGCGCGGGTGCTCGCCGCCCAGCCCGTAGCGAAGTTCGAGCACGCGGCGCTCGCGGTAAGAGAGGTTCTCCAGCGCTTCCTTCAGCGCCTCTTTGGTCAGCAGGTCCGCGGCACGGTCAAAGGGGGACTCCGCCTTCTCGTCGGCGATGAACTGGCCGAACTCCGACTCCTCCTCGTCGCCGACTGGCTTCTCGAGCGAAACCGGGGCTTGGGCAGAGCGCTTGATCGAGTCGACCTCCTCAGGGTCGATCCCGGTGACCTCGGCGATCTCCTCCGGGGTCGGCTCGCGGCCGAGCTCGGTGACCAGCTTGCGCTCGGCGCGGCCGATCTTGTTCAGCTTCTCGACCACGTGGACCGGGATGCGGATCGTGCGCGCCTTGTCGGCCAGGGCACGGGCGATCGCCTGGCGGATCCACCAGGTCGCGTAGGTGGAGAACTTGAAGCCCTTGCGGTAGTCGAACTTCTCTGCCGCGCGGACCAGGCCCAGCGTCCCCTCCTGGATCAGGTCGAGGAAGGGAAGGCCCTGGTTGCGGTAGTTCTTGGCGATCGAGACGACCAGGCGCAGGTTGGACTCGACCATTTTCTGCTTCGCGTCGAGGTCGCCGCGCTCGATCCGCTTGGCGAGTTCAACCTCCTCCTGGGCGGTCAGCAGGCGGACTTTGCCGATGTCCTTGAGGAACAGCTGCAGGCTGTCCGTGGTCATGTCCGGTTTCAGGTCGATCGCGGCTTTGGCGCGGCGGCGACCTTTGCGGCCGGTGTCGGCGGGCATCGCGTCGGCAGCCGCTTTCTGGGCCGGATCCATGTCCTCGACAAGCTCGATGCCCTGCTTCTCGATATGGCCGTAGAGGTCCTCGACGTCGGACTCGTCGAGATCTACCTCCGACACCGCCGAGGCGATGTCGCCGAAGGTGAGCACGCCCAGCTGCTGACCCCTATGGATCAGCCCTTTGACCTCCTCGAGCTCCTGAAGCTCTGCAACCAGCATCTATTCTGCACCCGTCTTTCTGCGTCAAAAAAGCGGACCGGCGACGCGGTCCGCGAAGTAGGAATAGGCCTTGCACGTCTGATAGGCCTCAAACGTCTGTTCGCATGATAGGCGCTTCAGTTTTTGAAGTCAAGGCCCTCCGTGCCCAATTCCGCCCGAAATCCCCGCCCCTGGCTGCGTGCCTTCTGGCAGCGCGCCTACCGCGAGAACGTCACCGGCCTCTCGGCGATGGTCGCCTACAACCTGATGCTCGCCGTCTTCCCCTTCGCCCTGCTGGTCCTCTTCGTCTTCGGCCAGGTGCTGAAGATCAATGGGGTGGAGACGGGGGTGCTCGACGACCTGCAGCGGCTCTTCCCCAACGCCGAGCAGCACACGCTCACCGACGTCCTGGAAAGGATCGAGGACAACTCGACCACGATCGGGATCGCCGCCTTCCTCGGCTCACTCTGGATCGGCGCATCCTTCTGGGGGGCAATGGATACCGCCTTCGGCCGCATCTACCACGTCCCAAGCCGCGGCTGGGTCGAGCAGAAGCGCTTCTCCTTCGCGATGCTGGGTGTGGTGCTGCTCTTCATCGCGGCGAGCATCCTGCTGCCGGCGATCGAGGCGGCGCTCGTCTCAAGCACCGACCGCCTGCCGCTCGGCCTTTCTGACATCAAGGCGATCGACACCGGCCTCCTTCTCGGCCTGGCGGTGCTGATCGTCTTCGCGATCTGCTGCGTCATCTACTGGGCGGTGCCGAAGGGCCACATGCCGTGGCGTGACGTCTGGCCTGGCGCGATCTTCGTCACGGTCGCCGCCGGCATCGCCAACTGGGCCTTCCCCTTCTACCTGTCGAACGTCTCGAGCCTCTCGCGCTTCGGTTCGACCCTGGGCTTCGTCCTGATCGCCCTGCTCTGGTTCTACCTGCTGAGCCTGGCGCTGCTGGTGGGGGCGACGATCAACTCGCTGCGCCACGAGCTGCACGACACGGGCGAGCTTCCCTACACGTAGAAAGGGCCGGGCAGAGCCCGGCCCTTTCTCAAACGATCGGAGGGATCGTTTACGGGTAAACCAGGCCCCGCTCGACGAATTCGAGGTTGAAGTTCTGCACGGCCTCGTTTTTACCCGCCGGGGACGGAAGTCCCCCCTGCGAGTTGACGAAGCTGTTGAGGCTGATCGGGATGAACCCGAACAGTTTCAGAACACAACCGCTTGCACCCGGCACGGAGAACGAGTTGTCCACGTAGGTGCCGTTGTTGAGATGGATGATGCTTTTTCCATCAATGCTGAACGTCGGTTCTTTACCGGTGATCGGTTTATTGGGCGGCGGCGGGCTGGTGGTGCCCGTTATCAGTTTCAGCGTGATCGGACTCGCGTTCGAGCCGATGTAGCAGGTGCTGCCCAGGACTCCCGATGGCGTGGTCAGGTGGACCTTGATCGGGATCGTCACCGAGTTAATGGTGAAGTTGGTGGGCGTGCCCGCCAGTTCGGTTTCGGCGTACAGGGTCAGTGCGTCGCTGCCGAAGAATTCCAGCAGCCAGGTCAGCCCGGTTAGGCCGATGACTCCACCGGGGACTTTTTGTTTGGTTTTCGACAAACCACCTTTGGAGTTGTAGCTAAAGCCTTCGAAATTTTCGTCGGCTCCGCCGCTGAGGGTCAGCGGATTTTCGATCGGCACGTCCTTGGTGCCCATCTGCAGGTGCCCCCCGGTGATGTTCGAGAAGAGGCAAAGCGCCAACCCCGATTTTTCTTCAGGGCTGGGGCAGCCGGCGAACTGCGAGTAGCCGGGCGCCGGTTCTCTCGCCTGCGCGGCCGGGGCAAGCAGAGCCACGGCCAGAACTGCCATCACGGCTGCGGTAAGCAGCCGTGCAAGCGACTTCGACTGGGACATATATCCTCCCATAAACGTAGTAGTTCCTGATCTTAAAAAAAGATCAATTTGATTTATCTTCTTCGATTGTCCCGTCTGAGTCAAGGGCAAGTATCCGATTGGTACCGAAGAGGGCCTCGTGAAGACGGCCGATCAAGGCTCGGGCAAGGGCGTGATCGCCGCTCAGCTCGAGGTCATTGGCGCCCCCCTCGATCACCGCGTTCAACCAAGCCATGGAGTTGCCCAGAGCCCAGGCCGCGACGTTGCCGTCAAGGTTCGTGGTGCAGGATCCGATCGCGCCGCCCTCGACCTCGACGACCACCCCGGCGAGGCGCCGCCTCTTGCCATTGGCAATCTCGGCCGCCAGCCGGCACGAGCCATACAGCTCTTGCGGAGGTCGCAGCATCGGTACCGTCAGCAGGAAGGCCGTCTCGACGTCGAGACGGCCGATCGGTGTCGTTTCGTGCGGTATGTGCTGCCGCTCCCACCGTGCCGCTACGGCGAGCGGCGCGATTCCGTGGCGCAGCCATCCGGTGACCGCGTATGGCGTGCCCCTGCCGCAACTGCGGGATGCCTCGAGCTGGCCGGAGAGGCGCATTGCCGTGAGACGGCGCTCCAGCGCCGGATAGCTGAGCGAGACGATCACGCGATCGAGCTCGGTCAGCGAGAGCGGCCCCGCAGCGAGGGCGCGGAGCATCGTCGAGGACCAGGCCACCGCCAGGGCTTTGATTGCAGCCTTCGCGGCGTTGCTCTCGATCCCCAGCGGCCCCTCGGGAGCACGACGGAGCCAGCGCTCGAGCACGTCGGCGACCACAATCAGGCCGTGGCCGGATTCGGTCAGCTCGTACTCGAGGATGCCTGGGAAGCGATTGCGACGGTGCTTCTCGATTGCATCTATCTCCACCAGGCGCTTGAGCTGAGCCCTCAGCGTCGTCTGGGCGGGGGAGCCGGTGGCACGACGCAGCTCCGCCTGCTGCTTGGAGTCGTCGATGAGCGCCCGCAGGATTGCCACATTGAGTGGCATGGCAAGAAGACCGAGGGTATGCGCTCCGGAGCGCGCCCCATTCCCGCTCCCGTTGACCCTGTTGCCATTCAAGCAGGGGCATTATGGCATTAATCAGTTTTATTTGGGAATTGGCTAAGGTCCGGAGTCTGGTGGCCGGGTGGAGCGCACATTTGGACGGCAGGCGTCTTGCCAGGGCTTTCGTGCTCGTCGCGATGCTGGCGTTGCTTGCCAGTGGATGCGGTGGGAGCTCGAGCGGGGAGAGCGCCCCGGATCGGTTCGATGCGAACCGGGCGTGGGGGTTGGTGGAACTCCAGCTGGAAAGCGGCCAGCGTCCGGCCGGATCGCCGCAGTTACGCAAGCTTGCGACGAAGCTGCGGCCGCTGCTCCCCGGTGGGCACTTCGAATCGCTCCCCGGCGAGCCCGGGCTGCGCAACGTGGTCGGCACCCTGCCCGGCAAGAAGCCCGGCATCGTCGTCGGCGCCCACTACGACACGCTGGCCAAGCCCCGCGGCTTCGTCGGCGCCAATAACGGCGCCGCCGGCAGCGCGGTTGTAATCGAGGTGGCGCGGGCGCTGCAGCAGATGTCGGCGGGCCCCGGTGCTCGCGAGGTCCGCTTCGTCCTCTTCGACGGCGAGGAGCCGGCTGAAGTCCTACCGGAGGAAACCGCGAACTTCTACAAGGAAGGCCTGCGCGGCTCGCGCGCTTACGTCGCCGCCAACCCCAACCGCACCGGCGAGATGGTCCTGCTCGACTACGTCGGCAACCGCGGCCTCTGGCTGCCGCGCGAGGGAACCTCGACCGAAGCGCTCTGGAATCGATTGTTGACCGCAGCAGACGTCGTGGGTGCCGAACGCTTCTTCTCGCCCCAGGCCGGCACCGCGATCGAGGACGACCACACGCCGTTCCTGCGGGCCGGGGTCCCGGCGATCGACCTGATCGACTGGCGCTACCCCGGCCACAGCCTCGCCGACGGCTTGGACAAGCTCTCGCGCAAGAGCCTCGACGCCGTTGGCGAGACGGTCACCCAGCTCGTCAGCGAACTGCGCGAGGAATGACTTAGCGCGTCGGAACGCCGAACAGCGTTTCGTGCAGGCCGATCAGAGAGGGCGGACTGCCCGGGACCCGCACCGCGAGTCGAGAGGAGCCGCGCAGCCCGTCGGGCAGCTCGACGAGCGGCAGGGTGAGCTCAAAGGCCGCGTCGACGTCGAGCATGTCCGGCGGCGCCACGTCCGGCTCGGGGAAGTGGAGCTCCATCCGCGCCGCGGCAGCGATCGGCGCAAAGCCTTCCCGCATCCAGTCGGTCAGCGCGTAGCGGGTCTCGCCGTCCCCAGGCAGGGCTTCGACCTGACCGACGCGCTCCATCGCCTCGACGTGTTCCGCCACGGTCTCGTAGCTGAGGATCTGCACTGCGCGGTCCAGCTCCGTCAGGGTCATCGGCTCGCTCGTCAGGGCGTGGGTCACCGACGTGTGTCTGGATCAATCGGGGGCAGTGGCTCTGAGTCCTCCTCGTACTCGGGTTCATCCCGTACGGGCTGTGCATCTCCTCCTCCGAGAAGTCACCATCGGACGGCCCCAGTCGTCCGCCTTCAAGCGCAGCCTCGAGCATTTCCAGCAGGACATCCCGATCCGCCGAGCCAGCAATGAAGAGCAACGTCAGCGTCCCCGTCCGTGCCCTGAAACCGCTCCCAGTGGCCCCTTTGCAGCCAAGAGCTCAATTATGGCACTTATAAGTTGCAGATGGGAACTGGCCGAGTCTGGACGTAGCGGTGCTCTGTAAGTCGAAGCTGCCGGTCTGCTAGACCGGGTCGCCAAACAGCGCCCGATGTAGCTCGTTGATCAGCTTCACTGGAAGGTCGTCATTGCCGCCGGAGCGGACTAGCTTGACGTCGGGCTCGATCAGGGTGTCGAGCCAGTCGGCGGCTGAGCCGGTGGCCCAGGCATCGGCGTCGTCGTCGAGCCGTTGCTCGCAGGAGACGACCCGGCCATTCTCGATCTGCGCGGTGACGCCGGCGGGGCTGCCGCTCACTCCCTCGTCCAGCTCCACTGCCATCGAGCACGAGCCGGACAGCGCCGCCGGCAGCTCCAGCAGCGGCAGTGTCAGCAGGAAGGAGGCTTCGACGTCGAGGGCGGCGATGGCCGCGGTGTCCCCGGGCGGGTGACGGAGCTCCATCCTCGCCGCCGCAGCGAGCGGGGCGATCCCCATGCGGAGCCACTCGGTTACGGCGTAGCGTGGCTCGCCGCCAGGGCCAGGAAGGGCCTCGAGCTGACCCGCTTCCTCCATCGACTCGATACGAGCTTGGACCGTGTCGAGGTCGAGGACCTGGATCGCATCGTGTGTCTCGACGGCCGTGAGCGGTTTGGCCGCCAGGGCGTGGGTGACCATCGAGCACCAGCCGGTCAGCAACGGCGCGAGCACCGGGCCCGCGTCAGGCCCGAGCTCGACCGGCCCGTCGGGGCAGCTGTCCAGCCAACGCTGGAGGACCACACCGACGAAGGGCACTTCACGTCCGGCTGGCGTCGGCTGCAGCATCGTGTCCGGACCGATCGGGGTGCCGGCGGGGAGGTCGGGATCGGCTGGTTCGACCAGGTAAGCGTCATTGAAGATGGCGGCAATCGCTGCCGGATCGTCGGGGTCGGGGGCCTCCAGCTCGTCTAGGACCTGCGCCCCCGTGGTGGCTTCGGCCAGCAGCGTCAGCAGAACGCGGCGCTCCATAGGGCTGGCGAGGTAGAGCAGCGTCAGCGCACCGGCACGCGCCTTGAACCCACCTTCGCCGGCGTCGCTTGCGGGCGTGTCAGTCATCTCTCAGTTGACCGGCACGCCAAACAGGGTCTTGTGCAGGCTGTCGAGCAGGGCGCCCGAGAGCCAGCGGTCGCCGCCGGTCCGGACCCGCTTTGCATCGGGCTCGATCACGGTGTCGAGCCAGTCGGCTGCGGTCGCGGCCGCCCAGGCGTTGGCTTCGATGTCCAGACCGTCGTGGCAGGAGACGACACGTCCCTCCTCGATCCGTGCGGTGACGCCGGTCATGGCCGATCTCTCGTCCTCGTCGAGGTTCAATCCCAGCCGGCACACGCCGGAGAGCTCTCTTGGCAGGGTGAGTAGTGGCAGGCTGAGCCGGAAGCCCGCATCGACGTCGAGGGCGTCGATCGGCGCCATCCCCTCCATCGGGTTGCGGCGCTCCAGCCGGGCTGAGGCGATCAGCGGAGCGATTCCGGCGCGCGCCCAGTCGGTCAAGGCGTAGATCGCCTCGTCGCTCTCGGCGAGAGCCTCGATCTGCCCGGCCCTCTGCATCGCCTCGAGGTGGCGCCCCACCGCGCGGCGTCCGAGACCCTCGATCGCGGCGTCGAGCTCGGCGAGCGTCATCGGTTCGCGGGCGAGCATGTGCACGACCGTCGCCGACCAGCCCTCGGCCAGCGCGGCGACCGTTCCCTCCGCTTCGGGTCCGTCGAAGGGCACCGGGCCGTGCGGAGCGCTCTGCAGCCAGCGCTCGACGACGAAGGCGACGAAGAGCGCCTCGCGGCCGCTGCTGCTGACCCGGAAGGCGCGACCGGGTTCCACTTCGACCGGATGCTCCAGCGCAGTTCGCAGGATCCCGCGGTTGATCGGGTCCGTAGCCATCATCAGCAATTGCGCGCCCGCGCGCATCGTCCTCTTGCTCACACCGAATCGCCTCCCAAAAGACGTGCCGATTGTGACACGTATAAAGCCTTTTTTGGGAATAGAGGGAGTTTCCCGGCGTCGTCTGGGCACGTCGCGCCGCACGAGAGCGTGCGGGGACTCAAGCCGGGGGCCCATGTTGTCGAGCTAGTAAGCGAACGTATGAGGGAGCAGCTCAACAGCAACCCGCTCGCCCAGCTCGCCGTGGTCGGCGTATTGATCGTCGCCGTCGGCTTCTTCCTGCTCTCCTCGAGTGGGGGCGGCAAGGAAGAAGAAGAATCAGCTGGCTCCACCGAAGCGACGGTCAGCGCCGTCGCCACGCCGCCGGCCGAAGGGGCGGCCCCCGAATCGCTCTCCACGGCACTCTCCGCCGTCGGCCAGACCGCGACCAGGGCCCGGCCGCTGCCCCGTCCGGTCCTCGATGCCTGGAAGGCGAACAAGACCCTCGTCCTGCTCTTCGTCCGCGACGGCGGCATCGACGACCGCCTGGTCAAGATCGCCACCAACGGCCTGGCGGGTTTCCGCGACGCCGCGATCTTCGTCGTCCCGGCGGCCAAGATCGCTCGCTACGCCGCGATTACTGAGGGCATCGGGGTCGACCGCGTGCCGGCGCTGGTCGTGGTCACGCCCAAGCACCTGAAGAAGACCGTTCCGACCGCCTCGGTCCTCTACGGGTTCCAGAGCCCGCAGAGCGTCGCCCAGGCCGTGATCGACGCTGGCTACAAGGGCAAGACCCTCGACTATCACCCGTGATGGGCTGAGCATGGACTCGCGGGAATTCCCGAGCCACCTGCGGCCGGTTCCCGACTCCGGCGACTCCATCGCGCCGGCGCTCGATCCAGCAGCCGGCGACACCCCCGGCCTGACGCCGCCACAGGTGCGTGGCCGTCACAGCGGCTTCGTCACCGACGTCATCGTCGACCTCGGCTACGTCTCAGACGAGGTCGCCCGCGCGGCGATTGAGGCGGCGCGCACGGCCGGGCGCCCACCGGAGCGTCTCTTGATCGAACAGGGCGCGATCACCGCCGACCAGCTCTCGCGTGCCGTCGCCGAGCGCTACGGCCTCGACCACATCGACCTCTCCGCCTACCAGGTGGACATGGCGGCAGCCAACCTGATCTCGGTCAACACGGCGCGCCGCTACCGGGCGCTGCCGGTCGGCTTCATCGACAAGGAAACGCTGCTCGTGGCGATGGCCGACCCGACCAACGTGCTCGCGATTGACGACATCCAGATCGCCACCGCGCTTGACTGCCGCGTCGCGGTTGCCGCCGAGGAAGACATCGAAGCGCTGATCGGGCGCCTCAACACGCTGCAGAGCGCCGTCAGCGAGGCGGTCACCGAGGGCGAGGCCGAGGCCGAGGAGGGCGAGCTGGCCGAAGTCGCCGACATGGAAGTGAGCGCCGAGGACGCGCCGGTGATCAAGCTCGTCTACAGCATCCTCGGCCAGGCGGTGGGGGAGGGCGCCTCCGACGTCCACTTCGAGCCCGGCGAGGAGGAGATGCGCGTCCGTTTCCGCGTCGACGGCGTGCTGCGCGAGGCCGCGCACGTGCCCAAGCGGATGGTCAACGCCGTCGTCTCGCGGGTAAAGATCATGAGCGACCTCAACATCGCCGAGAAGCGCGTGCCGCAGGACGGCCGCGTCAGCGTCACCGTCGAGGAGCGCCGCGTCGACCTGCGTATCACCACCCTGCCGACCCAGCGCGGCGAGGGGGCGACGATCCGCATCCTCGACAAGGAGAACGCCCAGCGCTCGCTCGACGACCTCGGCATGGACGGCGACGGCCGCAAGCGCTTCGAGGATGCCTTCCACCAGTCCTACGGCGCGGTGCTGGTCACCGGCCCGACCGGCTCCGGTAAGTCGACGACCCTCTACGCGGCGCTGCAGGAGATCAACGACGTCGAGCGCAACATCATCACGATCGAGGACCCAGTCGAGTATCGGCTGGCGGGAATCAACCAGATCAACGTCAACCGCAGGGCCGGGCTCGACTTCGCCACCGGCCTGCGCTCGATCCTGCGCGCCGACCCCGACATCGTGATGGTCGGCGAGATCCGCGACGGCGAGACGGCGCGGATCGCGATCGAGGCGGCGCTGACCGGCCACATGATGCTGACCACGCTGCACACCAACGACGCCCCCGGCGCGGTCACCCGCCTGACCAAGATGGGGATCGAGGCCTTCCTGATCGCCTCCGCGGTCGACTGCGTCGTCGCCCAGCGGCTCGCCCGCAAACTCTGCACTCACTGTAAGAAGCGCACGATCGTGCCGCCCAATGTCCTGGCCGAGGCCGACATCCGGGTTGGCGGAGAGGTCGAGGCCTACGAACCGGTTGGCTGCTCGCGCTGCAACCAGAGCGGCTACCGCGGCCGGGTCGGGATCTTCTCGGTGATGGCGCTGAGCGAACGGCTCAAGGAGATGGCCGTCGCCCACGCCTCGGAGGCCGAAATCGCCGCCACCGCGCGCGAAGAGGGAATGCGCACCCTGCGCGAGGATGGCCTGGGCAAGGTCCGCGCCGGCCTCACGTCCCTGGAAGAGATAGTCCGTGTCACCGCCTAAAGGGATTGGCCTTCGGGGTCGATCTAGCTGACCATGGCAGTCGACTTCTCAGAGGTTCTTCGCCGCATGGTCGAGAGCCGTGCCTCCGACGTGCACATCACCCCCGGGGTGCCGCCGTCGATGCGCGACAAGGGCAAGATCGTGCACATGGAGGGCTTCGACGTCCTCTCCGGCCAGGAAACGCGCGAGATCGTCTACAGCATCCTCAACGACGACCAGCGCAAGCGCTTCGAGACCGGCAAACAGCTTGACTTCGCCTACGCGATCCCCGGTGTCGCCCGCTTCCGCGTCAACTGCTTCTTCCAGCGCGGCTCGGTCAGCGCCGCCTTCCGCCTCGTGCCGCAGGACATCCCCTCGCTCGACTCGCTCGCGGTGCCGCAGGTGCTGCGCGAGCTCTGCGCCAAACCGCGTGGCTTCGTCCTCGTCACCGGCCCGACCGGCTCGGGCAAGAGCACGACCCTGGCGGCGATGCTCGACGTGATCAACGAAGAGAACCAGGACCACATCCTCACGATCGAGGACCCGATCGAGTTTCTGCACCAGCACAAACGCTCGATCGTCAACCAGCGCGAGGTCGGCTCCGACGCGCCCGACTTCGCCCTCGGCCTGCGCGCCGCCCTGCGAGAGGACCCCGACGTGATCCTGGTCGGCGAGATGCGCGACCTGGAGACGATCTCCACCGCGCTGACCGCAGCCGAGACCGGCCACCTCGTCTTCGCCACCCTGCACACCCAGTCGACCGCGCAGACGGTCGACCGGATCATCGACGTCTTCCCGCCTCAGCAGCAGGGCCAGGTGCGAACGCAGCTCTCGATCGCCCTGCAGGGCATCGTCACCCAGCAGCTGCTGCCCACTGCCGACGGCCGCGGTCGCGTCGTCGCCACCGAGGTGCTGGTGCCGACGCCGGCGATCCGCAACCTGATCCGCGAGGGCAAGACGCACCAGATCTACGCCGCGGTGCAGACCTCCGGCGCGGTCGGCATGCAGACGATGGATGCCGACCTGGCGCGGCTGGTCCGCGCCGGCACGATCACCCGCTCGCTGGCCGAACAGCGCGCCTCGGTGCCCGAGGAGCTCAAGCGGCTGCTCGGCTCGGCGCCGATCGCGACGGCCTCGATGCAGGCCGACGGAGTCGCGCCGGCTCCGCCCTCGCAACCCCTCTACACCGGAGGCGCATAGCCGATGGCGGGCGCCAGCACCTTCGCCTTCCGCGCAATGGACGTCGCCGGTGCCGCCAGCGCCGGCGAGCTCGAGGCCGAGTCCAAGGCTCAGGTAACCGAGCAGCTGCGCCAGCGCGGCCTGATCGTCCTCGACGTCAGCGAGAAGAGGGCGCCCTTCGCAATCGAGGACCTCTTCAAACGCTGGAAGAAAGTCGACGTGCGCGAACTGGCCGTCTTCTCGCGCCAGTTCGCCACCCTGGTCTCCTCGGGAATGCCGATGCTGCGCACCCTGCACACGCTCGAGGAGCAGACGCAGGATGAGAAGATCAAGGAGGCCGTCGCCGGCGTTCGCGCCGACGTCGAGGCCGGCAGCACGCTCGAGCAGGCGATGGCGCGCCACCCGGAAGTCTTCGATCGTCTCTACCGGGCAATGGTCCGCTCGGGCGAGCAGTCGGGCCGGCTCGAGGACGCGCTCGACCAGGTTGCCTTCCAGGTGGAGAAAGCCGACGCCCTTCGCCGCCAGGTCAAATCGGCGCTGATGTACCCGCTGCTGGTCTTCGGCTTCGCTACCTTTGCCCTGATCGCGATCGTCGCCTTCGTCATCCCCGTCTTCGCCAAAGTCTTCGAAGAACTTGCCGAAGAACACCCCGAGGAAGGCTCGGGCCTGCCCGCACCGACGCAGCTCTGCGTCTCCGTCTCCCACGCCATCACGGGCTACTGGTTCATCCTCATCCCTGGAGCCATCGGCCTAACCGTCGCCTTCTTCCAGTGGAAGAAGACCGATCGCGGCAAAGAGCTATGGGATCGCTTCAAACTGCGCCTGCCGGCACAGATCGGCGATGTGATCCAGAAGGTCGCGCTGGCCCGCTGGTCGCGCACCTTCTCGGGCTCGGTCTCGGCCGGTGTGCCGATGCTGCAGTCGATCAAACTGACCGGGGAAACGGCCGGCAACGTCGTCATCGAACAGGCGATGGAGGAGCTCTACGCGGCAGCCAAGCGGGGCGGCTCGCTCGCCGGGCCGATCGAACGCGACCCGATCTTCCCGCCGATGGTCGGGCACATGGTCGCGGTCGGCGAGGAAACCGGCCAGCTCGAGCACATGCTCTCCAAAATTGCGGACTTCTACGAAACCGAGGTCGACGCCAAGGTGAAAGCCCTCACCTCGCTGATCGAGCCCCTGATGATCGTCTTCGTCGGCGGCGCCGTCGGCTTCATCGTCATCTCGATGTACCTGCCGATCTTCAGCCTCTACGAAAAGATCCGCTGAGGCTGGCTTCCAACCCTGCAGAGCTTGCTACTCGATCTGGTCGAAGACTTCGAGAAATCGGTGCGACGGTCGTTCCCAGGTGCTTAGCACAAACTCACGTAACGCTCTGTTTCTTTGTTGACATTTAAAAGCGTGAGCGCATAGGTTCTCCCCTTAGCCACTCAACCCAGGCGGGAGGCCGGGGTGTCGGGGGAAGAGAAGAAGGAGCCGGAGCCCAAAAAGCCCGGATCGGAGAAACCCGGCGAGGCAGAATCCGCCACGTCCTCGTGGACGGGGCTGCTGAAGGAAGCGGCAAAAACGCTGATGCCGGTTCTGCTCACCGGCGCCAGCCTGATCGGCTTCGTCGCCTTCGCCGGCGCGGTGATCGTCTGGACGCGCTTCGACGCGATCGGCGTGCCGCCGGACCAGGCGGTCAGGGCCGTGCCGCGCAGCGAGCTGGTCTCCACCGGCTCCTCGCTGCTGCTGCTCTTCGGCTTCTTTGGTGTGCTGGCGGTGCTGGCGACCTACCTGGTCGATCGCGGCGGCCGCGCTACGCCCGGCATGAGCCGCGTCTTGCTCCTCGTCGTCGGTCTTGAGGGGATGATCGCGATCGTCCTCGCCGATGTTTCGACCATGCTGAAGCTGGGGTTGATCATCGGCTTCCTCGTACTCATCGGCATCGTGGTGGTGTCCACGTTCAACACGAACTTCGCGAGGTACGTGGACGCGCTGCCGGATCAGAAAGGGGAGACCGAGGATCCGGTGCGTGGGCCCGACTCGTTGCACACCGACGAGGGTGAGCTGCGGATTGCCGTCTGGAAGCTGAATTTGATCCTCTGCATCGCCGGCGCTTTTGCCACGCTGATCTCGTTGCTCGTATTTCAGGAATTGCCCGATCTCTGGCAGGCCGGGGTCTGGGTCCTGACGGTTGCTGCCAGCCTGGCGCTGGTGGGCTCGATTCTCTTGGCCTGGAGGGAGATTGAACAAAGTCGGAACGACGAAGCAGCGGCGAAAAAAGCGAAAGAAGAAGCCGAAACAGCTGGGCTCATGGGCCTCTACCGGCGAGCCCGCAATTGGATCAAGGAGCACAGGCCGCAGAAGGCCGAGGTGGAAGACCGGAAGAGCAAAGAGGCGAAGCGGATCCACCGGCACAGGCCGCATCGCCTCGTTCTGCGGTTCTGGGGCGTATGTCTGTTACTGGGCCTGGCTGCCGCGACGATTGTCCTGCCGGCGTGGAGTGCAGGCCAGTGGTGGCTCGCCGCCTCTTTCGCCGCCGCTTACATCTTGGCGATGGGCGTGTGGCGTGTCGCGGTGCTCTCGAAGCCCGGGTTCATGTGGTTCGGGCTGGCCGTTTTCATCTCGGTACCTCTCTTCGGCACCTGCACCCTGATGGCCCGCAACGTCGCCGATCCGCAGGTGCAGCCGATGGCACTGATCCGCTCAACCGATGGCCCGGGCGAGTCGATCCAGGGCATCTACATCACCGAAGGCAGCGATCGCGTCTACTTCGCCAGCGTCGCCACCGAAGGCTGCGAAGAAATGCTGACCCCCGACAGTGGCCGGTTGCAGTGGGTGCCGAAGAGCGAAGTGGTGGCGATGTCGGTCGGTCCGCTGCAGGATGTCGACAAAGCGGGGAAGGCCGCTCTCGAAATGGCCGATGCGCTCACTCCAAGCATCGAGACCCCGACCGGCGAACAGGTGAGCCCGTCCACCGCGGAGGAACCCGCAGCGACCAAGGAAGAAGACAAGAAAGAAGCGGATGCGCCAAAGGGCGGCGAACCGCCCACCAAGGAACAGGAGAAAGGCGGCGAACCGCCCGCCAAGGAACAGAGGGAAGACGAAGGAGGCAGTAAGGAAGACGAAGAGAACGAAGCAAAAGCCGCCGAAGAAGAAGCAGCGGCCGAATCAGCGGAAGCAGAAGCCGCGGCTCTCGATCAGCGGCTGGCGAGCGCCGGGCCGGCGATCCGTCCCAACTTCGGCACCGGGCTCAAACTCGTCCCAGCTGCGGCCGAGCCGGGAGATGTGGTCGAGCTGCGGATGAGTGCCCCCAACACCGAAAACGGCGTCGACGGGTTCGGGGAAACGCCGAAGGGCTTCGACCTGCGCCTCAACGGGGTGCGGCTGGCGGTTCTCCGCGTGCCCGCGGAGGATCCAGCCCACGCCGAATACGTGAAGACGGTCGGCGGCCGGGTGCTGCCGATCGTCGGCTACTTCACGGTCGAGAACGAGAAAGAGGAGTCGGAGACCGGATTCGTCCGCCTCGAACACGGTGTGGTACGCAGAGTCACCGACGCTAAAGAACATCAGGGCGGCCTCACCCTGGAGCTCGATTCCAGCGGCAAGCTCGCGCCCCTTGCTCCGGAGCAAAAATCGAGGAAAGCCCAACCGCCCACCGTGACCCTGCCCAACGGCGAAGAAGAAGCGCTCAGGTACGGCCTTCTGCGCCGGTCGTGGAGTCCGACGAAGATCAAGTTCCGCGTGCCCAGCAACGCCAAGAGCGGTGTGGTCAGCGTCGAGTGCGGTCAGCTCGCCGGTGAACCGGTGCTCGCCGTCGTCCACCCGCCCGTCGCCCGCATCGCGGTGCGGGTCCACCCAGGGACCGAGAGGCTCACCTTCGACAGCGGCCAGTCCGTCGACGAAGGCGATGCGACGCCCGCGCGCCACTGGACGGTCGCCGGTCGCAGCATGGGCAAGAAGTCGCTGGTCTCGGCCGAGCTGCCGCCCCGCTTCACCCCTTACGAGGTGAGCCTGACGGTCAGCGACGCGAGCGGCCTCTCGGACCGGGTCGATCTGCGCATATGGCGCCTCCCGTCGTCGGCATTCAAGGGCGTTCGCACCAAACGCGCCAAGCGCCAGGAGTACGAGCGGCGAGTTCGCGATGCCCTGGAAGTGGCGATGAGCGAACAGCCGGCGGCGATCGAGCTCGACGGGCATGCGGACCTCGAGGAAGGAGATGTCGGCCACTCCCTCACGGACGCCGAACGGATGCGGAAGCTCCTCTTCGCCCCCCACAAAGCCCACCAAGGCAAGGCCAACGGGCCCGGCGGAATCGAAGCCGCCAAGCAGGTTTCACCGCCGCAAAAAGCAAGCGACGAAAAACCGCTGCAAAACAGCGGGCCGGTAGTCCCACTGCTGGTCCGTGCCTTCGGCGAGAGCTGCCCGATCTTCAGGCACCCTGGCCCACAACCGGTCAACGGCCGCGTCGAAATCTTCCTCCTCGGCCCCGGCGCGACCGTCGGCACGGGCAAGCACTGCCACACCGCCCGTTCCAGTCGCGTTAGCTGGTAGCGGTTCACGGCACCTTTCCGAAGGGTGGTTTACGGGTTATTCGGGCAGCTACACCCGTAGTAGGCCGAAGAGCCTGAGTTTTGGCGGGATGAAGTCCAAATTTCGGGGATTAAGGGATTCGGGTGGCGGTCGAAGAGGGGAGGGTGATGAATCTGCCAGTGCTTCGGTGCAAAAGGCAAACCCGCTGTGAGGCGGGGGCGCAAAGCTTGCGGGGCTTCCATCTGGAAGCCGGCCGGGCTACCACCGGGGTCGACAGACACCACGTGGCTTCACACGGGGCTCTGGCGCAAACGATTAGGACCATAGGAGGTCACTAATGTTTCTCCAGAATCTCCGGGCCAAGGTTGGCGCCCGGCTCAACGGCGACAAGGGCGAGGCCGGCTTCACGCTGATCGAGCTTCTCGTCGTCATGCTCATCCTCGGCATCCTCGCCGCGATCGCGATCCCCGCGTTCTTCAACCAGCGGGAAAAGGCCACCGACGCTCAGGCCAAGTCCGCAGCCCGGACCGGCGAGACCGCGATGGAGACGTTCGCGACCGAACATGGTGGAAGCTACGACAACGCGGAAGCGAGTGATCTCAACCTGATCGAGCCGACGCTGCAGACGTCAGGCGACAACGCAATCTCCGTCACCAGCGACGAAGACACCTTCAAGGTGACTTCGACCTCCGGAACGGAAAACACGTTCAGCATTGAACGTAAGGCTGACGGAACGGTGGAATTCACTTGCGTACCGAAGGACGCTACCCAGCCGGGCGGGTGTCCTCAGCCCGACGGCGACTGGAGTAAATAGTCATCTGGCGTGAAGTTGGCCAGCATGATGGCCAGCGAGCGTTGTAAAGGGCGGGCTTTCGGGCCCGCCCTTTTACTTATTTTTGGAAGAGACGTTTGGCCGATACGTCCACGAATCGGCGCCCGAGGTGGGTATATGGCCTTCTCGGCTCAAGCAATGCCCCTGTTTGCTCGATCTAGGTCTGGACGTATGGCCATCCTCAGACGACTCTCCGCTCGCCTCGCTTCCGAGCGCGGCTTTGCCATCCCGACCGTGATGTTGATGACCGTCGCGGCCATGGGGGTCGCTTCGGTGGGCGTCATGGCCTCGATCCAGGGGCAGAGCGGCGTCGTCCGGGACCAGGGAACGAAGACCGCGCTCGAGGTCGCCGAATCCGGCATCAATCAGGCTCTCCTCTACTACAACCGCGGCGTCGCTCCCTGCGCGGCCGGCGAAGGCGAATGGTGCGGACCGGTGACTGGGATGTCGGTCAACGGGGGTAGTGTCGCCTACTGGACGCGCCTGGGCAGCGGCGACGAATGCCAGGTCGGCAACGAGGTCGACTGTGTCGAGATCGTCTCCCAGGGCACCGTCAACGGAGTCACTCGCCGCGTCGACGTGAGCGCATCGACCGTGCCGACCGAAGAATCGCCTGGCCCCGGGCCGTTCGCCAGTGCCGGCGTTCTCTCGCTGGAAAACATGACGCTCGACTCGAACTCGATCATCCATACCGGCGTCGCAACGAACGGCGAACTCACCCTTAACAGCAACGCCAAGCAATGCGGCCAGGCGAGTGTCGGCATCGGCAAAAAAATGAAAATGGGGAGCAACGCCCATTACTACTCGAACTCGCAATGCACGACGAGCTACAGCACCTATTTGCAGCAGGCGCTGACCTTGCCGGCGGTCAACCAGGGGGACGCGGCGACCAACAACGACGATGGCCGTTTCTTTTCGCAGGATCTCCTTAGCGGCAAGAAGCCTGAAGCCTGCTGGAACGGGAAAACCGCCGCGGGGCAAACCACGAGTAGTTGCGGCAAACGCGAGCTCAGCGTCAACAGCAACAGTGCCATCACGCTGGGCGGATCCGTCTACAGCTTCTGCAAATTGACGATGAGGAGCAATACCGCTCTCTACGTCCAGGCCGGTTCGAGCGTGACGATCTACTTCGACTCCCCCGAAGCCTGCGGCTACTCCTCCGGCGTTACGCAGCTCGACCTCGACTCGAACGCGCGGATCACCTCCGCCAGCGGCACCGCGGTGAGCGTGGCCCTGCTCTTCGTTGGCTCCGAAACCATGGAAACGAAGATTCAGCTCGACAGCAACACGACCGTCAACGGCCCCTGCGACCAGAACTTCGTCATCTACGCCCCGCGCAGCAACGTCGACTTCGACAGCAACACTCACTTCTGCGGTGCGGTGGCCGGTAAGACCGTCCACCTCGACTCGAACGCGGAAATCTGGTCGTCGAAAGGCTCCGATAGCTTCAGCCTGCCAGGCCTCGAACTGCCGGCCACCGCGCCGCACTACACGCCCTACCGGTTCGTCGAATGCTCCGCCGAGGAAGCAAGCCCTCCAAACGCGGGGTGCTGAGCCGATGTCGAGCGCGCGGAAAGGAGCCTGGGCGCTCCGCCGTGAGGAGCGGGGGATGACGTTGATCGAGCTGCTCGTAGCGACTTCGCTCGGCCTGGTCGTGATCGGAGCCGCGCTGACCATGTTCGTGAGCGCGATCCACAGCCAGCCGCGGGACACCTCCAAGGTGGCGTCGATGCAGGAAGCCCGCACCACGGTCGACCGGATCACCCGCGAGCTGCGCCAGGGTCTGGAAATCGTGCCGACGCCCTCCTCCAGCCAGCTTGCGATCGTCACCTACGTCAAGGCGGCCACCTGCGGCGGTGCGGCCGCGAGTACGTCCATACCCTGCCGCGTCACCTATACGTGCTCGGGGACGACGTGCACTCGTGTCGTCGCTCAGCCGAGCGGCAGCGCTCCGGGCCCGGCGGTGCAGGTGGCCAGCGGCCTCGCCAGTCCTAACGTCTTCAGCTACTCGCCTAGCACCACCGACCCGAGCTACGTCGGCGTCTCCTTCGCCTTCTCCAACAGCAGCGGCCAGCCGTTCACGCTCGGCGACGGCGTTACCCTGCGCAACCCGAGCGAAGAATCATGAGGCGCGAGGAGGGCATGACGATCGTCGAGGTCGTGGTCGCCGGGATGATCCTGATCGTCGGCGCCCTCGGCGTGCTCGGCATCGTCGACGCGGGCGGCCGCAACGTCTTCCGCGCCGAACAGAGCCAGGTGGTCGCCAACCTGCTGCAGAAGGAAGTGGAGAAGCTGCGCCAGGTCCCCTACGGCGAACTGGCGCTGACCTCGCTTCCAACCCATGCCGCCGACCCGGAAGACCCGAACTCGCGCGTCGCCAGCACGAACTTCTTCTACACCGGCCGCAATGGCACCGGCCTCAAGCCGCTCGTCTACAACGGCGCCACCAGCGACGGCGAAACGATCAAAGGCGGCACGGTCAACCCTGGGCCGACCAACTTCCAGGTCGGCAACCTGAAAGGCACCGTCTATCGCTACGTCGTCTGGGATACCTGTCCCTCCGCCCTCTGCCAGGACGGCAGGCACCTGAAGCGCGCGGTGGTGGCCGTGCGCCTCGACACGACCGCCTCCGGAGGTGCCCGCCGCTACCAGGAGATCCAGGGGCAGTTCGTCGACCCCGAAGTCGAACCCTCGGTGTTGCCCGAACAGGATCCGGGGGGAAGCGACAACGAATCGTGGACGCTGTGGATGACGGACACGGGCTGCGATCAGGCCGAACGGCTTGCTCCACCCAGCGAAAAAGGCGACCACCTGACGCATAACACGCGCGGGAACTGCGTGAACGGCGTGCATACCGGCAGCACCCCCGGCGCGCCTGACCTGCTCTGGCCCGAAGCCCCGATTGGCGAAACCGACTACAGCTACGACTTCGCCACCGACGTCGAGCCGAAAAGTGGCGGGGGCGAAGACGAAGGACTGCAGATCCTCCCGGGAGGCGATTGCGACGCTGCGGCGACGACGGAACTGGCGATCGGGGTTGCGAAAGAACCCGATCCGCACCCCGACGCCTACCAGAAGGTCCATCGCTGGCTCTCCCCACCCGTGCCCCCGCACGAAGGGGCGCAGGACCTCCTGCTCACCGGCGAAGGCACCCTCAGCCTCTGGACGCGGACGCTGGGCAGCACCCCCTATACCGGCAAGATCTGCGCCTGGCTCTTCGCCAGGTCTGAATCGGCAGGCACGGTTACCGACACGCTGGTCGTCAACCTCGGTCCGCCGACGAGCCTCGACTTCAGCTACTTCGCCCAGTCCTGGCCGAGCAGCGGCTGGACCGAGATCTCGATGCCGCTGAGCTTCGGCTACGCCGACGAAGGCGGCGCCCTGCCGCTGTCCCCGGGCTCACGTCTCGGCCTGGCGCTGAGCGTCGGCTCGGAGACCTCCAGCGCTCTCCAGCTGCGCTACGACATGCCGAGCTTCGACAGCCGCATCCAGCTGGCGACGACCGGCGCGCCACCGCCCGAAGCCTGAAAGGCTGCCGCGATGGACAGGCTCGGCGCGTGCGCCTTCCTCTTCCTCTTCGGGCTGCTGATCGGCAGCTTTCTCACCGTCGTCGCCCACCGGGTGCCGCGGGGCGAATCGGTCGTCGGGGGCCGTTCGCACTGCCCCTCCTGCGGCGCCCAGATCGCCGCCTACGACAACGTCCCGATCCTCTCCTGGCTCGTGCTGCGCGGCCGCGCCCGCTGTTGCGGTGCGCCGATCTCGGCTCGCTATCCCTTGATTGAGCTCGCCGGCGGCGGGCTCTATGCGGCGGTGGCCCTCGTGCTCTGGGACGACGCCGGCGAGATCGCGCTTGGCCTGGCCTTCGCGACGATGCTGCTTGCCGTCACGCTGACCGACCTCGAGCAGCGGATCATCCCCAACAAGATCCTGCTTGTCGGGGCGATCGCGGGCCTTCTCCTGGCGGCCGCCACGGCTCCCGGCAGCCTGCCGGAAAGGGGAATCGCCATCGCCGCCGCCGGTGGCCTGCTCCTCGCTGTCGCCCTCGCCTATCCGCGCGGCATGGGGATGGGGGACGTCAAGCTGGCGGCTGTGATGGGTCTCTATCTGGGCCGGTCGGTGGCACCGGCCCTGCTGATCGCCTTCGCCGTGGGGTCGCTGGTCGGATTGGCAATGATCGTCCGCCACGGCGCGGCCGCTCGCAAGCGGGCCATTCCCTTCGGCCCGTTCCTCGCCCTCGGCGGCGTGGCAGGGCTCCTGGCCGGCGATCGGATCGTCGACTGGTACCTGAGCACCTTCTGATCCTGCGGACACGCCCGGCGCTCTGCAGCATCTCGTAGGTCGTCCAGGTTTTCCTATAACTGGGTAGTTGCAGGGCGAAAGGTCTGCGGCCTTTCTGTCGATTCATGGGAGGCGTGCCCTCCTTCAGCCTGACCAAGCCCAAGACCGGCCCTCTCGTCGGCCTCGACATCGAGGCCGGCAGCGTCGCCGCGACCGAGATCGCCGCCAACGGCTCGGTGCAAGTCACCGGCTCGGCGATCGGCGCGCTCGAGCCGGGCGCCTTTCACGAGGGCGAGGTGCTCGACCCAGAGCGACTCGCGGCGAGCCTCAAGGCCTTCTTCGCCGAGCACAAGCTCTCCAAGCGGGTGCGGCTCGGGATCGGCAACCAGCGCCTCGTCGTCAGGACGATGCGCCTGCCCGCGATCGAGGATCCGAAGGAGATGGAGGCGGCGGTTCGCTTCCAAGCTCAGGAGCAGGTGCCGATGCCGCTCGATCAGGCCGTCCTCGAGCATCAGGTTGTCGGCGGCGTCCCCGCCGAGGAGGGCGGCACCGCCCAGCTCGACGTCGTGGTGGTCGCAGCTCGCCGCGAGATGATCTCCTCCTTCGTCGAGCCGATCCGCCGGGCTGGCCTCGATCCTGTCGGGGTCGACCTCGCCGCCTTCGGCATGATCCGAGCGCTCGCCGGTGCCGAGGCGCACTCGAGCGATACTCCCGAGCCCGGCCAGCAGTCGCCGGGCGCCGTGCTCTTCTGCAACCTCGGCGACGTCACCAACCTGGCCGTTGCACGCGGCCGCGCCTGTCTCTTCACTCGCGTCTCATATGTGGGGCTCGAGGCGATGGCGGCCCCGCTGGTATCTGCTCTCGGCCTCACCCTCGCCCACGGGGCGCAGTGGCTCTCCTACGTCGGCCTGGAGGCGCCCCTCGAAGAGCTCGACGGAGACGCCGAGATCGTCGTGGAGGCTCGGCGGGCCCTCGCGGACGGCATCGGCTCCCTGGTCGACGAGCTTCGGCTGTCGCTCGACTACTACGGCGCCCAGGAGGCGGTCGTCCCGGTGGAGCAGATCGTCCTCTGCGGTCCAGGCAGCGCCATCGCCGGCGTGCCGGCCCAGATGGAAGCGCGGATCGGGCTGCCGACCTCGGTCGCGCGCCCGCCGGCCCTCGCTGGGTTCGACGATGCCTCCGCCGCGCGACTCACCGTTCCCTTCGGACTTGCGCTGGAGGACTGAGCATGCGCCCCGTCAACCTGATCCCCGCCGAGGACCGTCGCGGCGAGCACGCCCCCCTGCGCACGGGGCCGCTCCCGTACGTCCTCCTCGCCGCCCTGGTTGGTCTCCTGCTGGGGGTCACGGCGATCGTCGTCACCAACAACGAGATCTCCGAAAGCAAGAACGAAGTGGCGACGCTGGAAGGCGAAGACGCGGCGGCCGCGGCAAAGGCGCAGAGCCTCGCCTCCTACACCCAGTTCCGCACGATGAGCGAACAGCGGGTGGAAACGGTCAGCAGCCTCGCCGACAGTCGCTTCGACTGGGAAAGGGTGATGCGCGAACTCGCGCTGGTCCTTCCGCACGACGTCTGGCTGGTCGGCCTCACGGCTACCGCGGCGCCGGGCGTCAGCGTCGATGGAGGGGGGGGCGGCGCCTCGAACATGCGCGGAGCGATCGCCGGCCCGGCGCTTGAACTGGGTGGCTGCGCGCGCGGGCAGGAGGCAGTGGCCGGCTTCGTCACGGCTCTCAAGGACATCGACGGGGTGACGCGCGTCGGCGTCCAGTCCTCGGAACTGCCAGAAGAAGGAAAGGCCGGCGGAAGCGAAGGCGGTGGCTCGGACTCGTCGAGTGGCGACGAGTGCCGCACCCGCCAGTTCATCGCCAAGTTCGAAATCGTCGTCGCTTTCGATGCCGCGCCGGTCGCCGAAACCGAAGGCGAAGAAGCGCCTCCGGTAGCCACCGGGACGGTCGAAACGACCAGCTCCGAAAGCGCCGAAGGCGAAAGCTCGGAAGGCGAATGAGATGAGCCTGAAGCTGTCGTCCTCCAACCGAACGATCGTCGCGGTGATCGCACTTGCCGTCGTCGCCCTGCTCTTCTGGACGATGGTGCTGAGCCCGAAGCGCGACGAAGCGAGCAAACTCGACGCGCAGGCGAAGCAGCTGCTGACCTCGCTGGCGCAGCACGAATCCGAAGTCGCCGAGGGGGAAGCGGCGAAAAAGGAGTTCCCGACCGCCTACCAGCACCTGGTGGTCGTCGGCAAGGCCGTGCCGGGTGGCGACGAAACGGCATCGCTGCTCGTGCAGATGAACCGCATCGCCGGTGGAGCGGGCGGCACCTTCCGCAACATCGTGTTGAGCGCTGCCGGCGGAGGCGAAGAATCCGCCCCGTCGACCCCAGCCGGCAGCGAAGAAGCGGCGGCATCCCCGACCGAGGTCGCAGCGTCGTTGCTGCCGCTGGGCGCGACGGTTGGGCCGGCCGGCCTCGCCGTGATGCCCTACGAAGTCACCTTCGACGGCAATTTCTTCCAGATCGCCGACTTCATAAAGGGCATCGACTCGTTGGTGGACACGAAGAAGAGCCAGGTCAGGGTGGACGGGCGCCTGGTGACGATCAATGGCTTCTCACTCGAAGCGGCACCGGACAAAGGCTTCCCGGCGCTGCAGGCCAGCTTCGCTCTGACCACCTATCTGACGCCTCCGGTCGAAGGAGCGACGGCCGGCGCTTCCCCTGAAGTCCCGTCCCCGAGCGAAGCGACGCCGGCTGCGGCCACGATAGGAGCGGCGCCATGAAGAAGCTGAAGGGACCGGATCTGAAGATGCCGGAGCTGAAGACGCCGGCCTTCCTCAACGACCTCTATTACGACCTGCGCGATCGCCGCCTGCTGCCCCTCGTCGCGCTGGTGATCGTCGCGATCGCGGCGGTGCCGTTCCTGCTCGGCGACGATCCCGAAGAACCGTACGTGCCGGCCCCGGGTGGCGGCCTCTCCGCGCTCGGATCGGAAAAGACCTCCAAGCTCACCGTGGTCGAGGCAACGCCAGGCCTACGGGACTACCGCAAGCGCTTGAGCGACCGCAGCCCGACCAACCCGTTCAAGCAGCGCTACACCGGACTGCCCGAATCGGCCCAGGTGCAAAGCAGCGTGTCGGGGTCGAGTGCGGAAAGCTCGGGCGGCGCGCCAATCGTCACCGAAAGCAGCACGACCGAAACGACCGAAGTCACCGAAAGCGGTGGCTCCGGTGGCTCGGCGACCGGCGGCGGAGGGAGTGAAGGGAAGTCCCCCAAGCTCGAATTCGTGATCGACGTGCAGATCTCGCACAGCGAAAAGACCGCGGACGGCGATGAAAAGATGAGTCCCATCGAAGTCCGGCACGACGTGCCGATCCTGGCTCAGCTGCCTGGGAAGAAGACGTCGGTTGTCACCCTGCTGGGAGCCAACATCCAGAAGGAACGACTTGTCTTTCTCGCCTCGCACGCGGTCAAGTCGATAAGCGGCGAGTACAGCTGCGTCACGCGCGGAGAGATCTGCGAACTGCTCGAAGTCGGAGAAGGCGTCCTGCTCGAATACGTCTACGAGCCGACCGGCGTGCACTATGCGATCAAGGTGACGAACGCCGCCGTGATCCCGGCCCGCAAGAATCGGGCTGCGCGATCTTCGCGCTCGGCCTTCATGCTGTCGCATCCAGGTCTGGCGTCGAAGTCCCAAAACTTCAGTAAGTGAAGCAATAGCGCTAAACTCGCTCTGGCGAGCCGATCGAAACGTTTCCGGCTTGCCCGAAGGGTCTTGAGAATGAGCGCTGAGAGCAACTCCCGATGTCCCGTCTGCCGGACCGCCAATGTCGTCTGCGGCAAGTGGACGCTCCTCGTCATTCGCGATCTGGCCGAGGGCTGTAGCCGCTTCTGCGAGCTGGAGCGCTCGCTGGAGGGGATCAGCCCGCGCACCCTCTCGCTGCGCCTGCGGGCGCTGGAAGAGGAGGGGATCGTCACACGCAACACCTTCCCCGAGGTCCCGCCCCGGGTCGAGTACGCGCTGACCGAGAAGGGCGAGGCGCTGGTGCCGCTGATCGAGGACATGCGCCGCTACGGCAGCCGCTGGCTGCTCGAAGAAGAGCCAGCCGCCGTCCCCGCCTAGCCTGCAAGGCGTCGTGCAGGCGCAGGAGGGGCTGGTGTCGGAGGGAAGGCTGGGGGCGTGCGTGATCCGCTTCTCAACGAGGCTCTGCGACGGCTGGCCGCCGAGACGGCGACCCGCTTCACCACCCTGGTGGCGAGCGGAGACCAGATCCCCTTCGACGTCGACGAGCAGGCGGGGCCCGACGAGGCCTTCTTTCACAGCTATGTGCCGCTGACCGCGCGGTTCGTGCGCGAGCGGGAGGCTGAGCTGTGGTCGCTGCCGGCTTTTGAGCCGGCGCGGGAAGCCGTCGCGATGGCTGGTGTGGCTGCTCCTTATATGGAGGAGCGCGGGGAGAGCGTTCCAGCCGATCCTGGCGAACGGGCGGCGCGGATGCTGACTGTCTTCATGGCCTCCCTCTGGGACGGCTGCACCGAGTTCTCGCTCGACCGCGAGCGGCTCGAGAGCGCTCTCGCTGTACTCGACGCCGAGGCCGGCGACGTCGACGAGGCGGACATAGTCGTCGTGCCGATCGTCGGCCTGCAGATGCCCGTCGCCCGGCTGCAACTGCCACACGGCGCGCAGCTGGTTCGCGCCGACAGCTTCGAGGCACCGATCGAGGCGATGCGCAGCGAGGGCATGGGTCGTGCCGCCTGGGAGCCGCAGTTCCTGGCGATCGCCGAGCAGGGCGAGGGGACCGACAGCGCCGCCGCGGCGCTGCAGCAGCTCGAGGACCTGATCAGCGTCATGCGCCTCTTCAAGGGGGGCGGGGTCGGGCTCGGACCGCACGCCTTCGCGCCCACGGGCGAGGGCCGCTGGCGCCGCATCGCGACCGGCGCCCCTGCGCCCCGCGCCGACGGCTACGAGCTGAACGAGGAGGAGACGGCGCAGTTGGTGGAGCTCGCCGAGACACTCGAGGCCAGGCCCGACCCGGCCGGCCCGCTGGCCTGGGCGGTGCGCCGCTTCGAGTTGGGCTGCGAGCGTCTTTCCCCCGTGGAAGGGCTGAGCGACCATCTTCTGGCCCTGCGCGCCGTGCTCGACGGGCAGGGCCCGGTGGGCGCCTCGCTGCCGATGCGCGCCGCGGCGCTGATTGCCGACGGGTCGACCGACCGGCTCGGCGCGCGCGAGCGGATCGAAGCCGCGCTGGAGCTGGAGCGTGCGCAGATGTCAGGCGCCTCGGCCGGGAGCGCCAATGGGCTTGCTGGCTGGGTCGAGGAATGCGTGCGCCGGATCCTCCGCGAAGCTGCGCTAGGTGAGCTTGGCGCCGATCTCAACGAGGCGGCCGACGAGACTCTGATTGCCACCGGCCTCGATTCAGGGGACGTCGAGGTAGCAGTGAGCGTTCAGGACGCGCCCGGCATGCCCGGACGCGAAGCGGAGGACATACCGGTTGATCGAGACGAGGAGGAGCACGACATGGACCAGGACACCCGCATCCTCGAGCCGGTTCCGGCCGAGCACGAGATCCGCATCACCGCGACCCACTGGCTCGACGAGGTCGAGGAGAGCACGCTCGACTTCCCGGCGATCGAGGGAGACGTCTCGCACCGCGACCGGATCGACACCCCCCGGGTGCGCCACCTCTTCCCGGTCCCCGAGGACGCCGACTGGGAGGTTCGCGAGCTCAAGTACGACCACTACGGCCACCGGGCGAGCTAGCCGCAGTCCCCAGGACCGATAAGGAAGGGGCCAGGGGTTGGGCCCGGCCCCTCCTGGTCATGCACGTGCTATTCGACCCAGATACCTACGTGTTCTTCTGCCGCATTCTCGCCTTTGACTGTGATTAGGCCGGTATAGGTGCCGTTATTTGTTGTGACTGTTTCGTTGGGGCATCCTGCGCCATGTTCCACATAGTCGATTCCGCCAATTTTCAGGTCGGCGACGATGGCGCGTGTGGCTGCTGCCCCCTCGTTTGTGAATTTAACTTCGCCGAGGCCGGCCTGGGGGGGAATTGTGGTGGCGCATTCCGGAGTGTCGATTACGATTTTTTCGCCATCGGGGCACTCGATATCCATTTTAGCCTCGAACGTTTCTGTGTTTTCCCCAAGGTGAAATAGATAGCTACAGCCGTGGAGTGTCACAACCGCGTTTTCACCGGCTTGTTTACATTCTTCATATGTCGGTTTGAGTGTCAGTGTGGTCGTTTCTGCCGGTTCCATTGTTCCGTCGAATCGCGCGACATTGCATTTCAATTCGCCCAGGTCCGTCGTTAGGATGTTGGCCATGGCCAGCCCCTGTGACCCTGTCAGGGTCGTATCTTCCATTTCAGAGAAGAATTGTGGGTTAGCCGACGCGGCCGACGCGGCCACTGCGCTCGTCGCGAAGATCGCGAGTAACGCGAGCCCGAGGGCTTTCAGATTTCGAATCATGTCTTGCTCCTTGTTCGGGGCCGCTCTGGGCGAGCGGCCGGTCTCGAACAGTTGATCAAGAATTTTTGAGTTATGCAGGACGGAGGCCTAAGCCCGCCCGGCGGCTATCTCTATTCGCTCCTCGCTGCTGGCGAAGAGGTAGCGGTTGATCTCGGCGAGGCCGCCGAGGTCGTGGACGTCCTCGTCTAGATAAGGGACGCGAATCACGCCCTTGGCACGCAGCTCCTTGGCCAGGTGCTCGATGTTGCCGGCGTCGCGCTCGGCCAGGGCCTGGTAGTCGGCGAAGTTCTCAGCTACGCGCCGGGCCAGGTCCACATCGCTCAGCTTCTCGCTGAGGGCCCCCTCGAGGTCGGCCCCGTCGCCACGCAGGCGCTCAGCCGGGTAGTGGACCTTGTTGACGATGACTCCGCCGAAAGGCAGTTTCGCCTCGACCAGCTTGCGGTGGAAGTAGACGGCCTCGTCGATCGGCTCGCCCTGCGGCCCGCAGACGACGAGGAAGCAGGTGTGGGGGTCGGCGAGGAGGCTGTTGACCCGCTTGGCACGGGCCTGGAAGCCGTCGACCATGCCGCTGAAGGCGTTGAAGAACTCAGCCAGGTCGGCGAGCAGGTCGAAGCCGACGATCCGCTTGAAGACCGAGAGGGCCACCGAAGCCCCACGCCCGGCCACGCGCGCCGCCAGCCCGGTCGGCTTCATGAAGACGCGCAGCGAGCGGCCTTCGATGAACTGGGTGAGGCGTCGCGGCGCATCGAGGAAGTCGAGCGCGTTACGGGTCGGCGGCGTGTCGAGGACGAGCAGATCGAAGCGTCCTTCGGTGTGCAGCTCGAACAGCTTCTCCATCGCCATGTACTCCTGCGAGCCGGCAAGTGCGTTGGAGATCTGCTGATAGATGCGGTTGTCGAGGACGCGGTCGCGCGACTCCTCGTCGGGGGCCTGGCGGGCGACCAGCTCGTCGAAGGTCGCCTTGGCGTCGAGCATCATCGCCCACAGCTCGCCCTTCATCTCGATCCCGTGCTGCTCGAACAGCTCCGGGTCGACGCGGCTCGCCTCGTTGCCCAGCTCGCGCAGGCCGAGCGAGTCGGCGAGCCGCTTCGCCGGGTCGATCGTCAGCACGCAGACCCGCAGCCCGCGCGCCGCCATGCCGGTGGCGATCGCCGCCGAGGTCGTCGTCTTGCCGACCCCGCCGGAGCCGGCGCAGATGCAGATGTCCTTGCCTTCGAGGATCTCGTCGACGGGCGGCATCAGCCCAGTTTCTTTGCGAGCGTGTGCGCCGCCTCGACGCCCAGCTCGGGCTCGAAGAGAAAGGGAAGGGTCTTCACGGGCGCCTCGGCCCGGCGCCGCAGGCGGGCCAGCTGGGCGCGCTGAGAACGGGCGCGACCGTGCTCAGAGGCGGCGGCGCGGGCGGCGGCGCGTACGCTCCCGTCCTCGCCATCGGCCAGTTCGGTCAGCTGCTCGGCCTCCTGCCTGGAGAAGCGCTCCGGGTAGAGCCCGTTGAGGTAGATGCGATCGACGGCGACACCGACCTCGGCGCGCAGCTCGCTCTCCAGGGCAGCGGTCTCGTTGACCGGCATCTCCTCCGGCAGGGCGACGATCGCCGTCCCGGTGTGCTCCTGGTCGGTGATCAGGCGGTCGAGCTGCTGCGCCTGGGAGTGGATCGGGCCGACGCGGGCAATCGCGGCGAAGGTGCGCGGCGTCTGCAGAAAGCCGATCCCGTGGCCGGTGGCGGGGGCGTCGACGATCACCAGATCGTACTTGCGCCCGCTCTTGACCTTGCGGTCGAGCTGAGCCAGCTCCCAGATCTTGCCGATCGTGACCAGCTCCTTGAGGCCGGGAGTGGCGGCGGCGAGGTAGGAGAAGATGCGACTGCGGAAGAGCAGGTCGCGCATCGCCCGGACCTTGAGCTGGAGCAGGACGTACTCGCGCATCGACTCGTCGGGGTCGATCGAGATCGACCAGAGGTTCTCCGCCATCTCGACCTCGTGGAAGCCGACCTCGGTGTGATCGAAGATCCGCGAGGCGTTCTCCTGCGAGGAGACCTCGCAGACGATCGTGCGCTTGCCGGCTTCGGCGGCACGGAGTCCCAGCGCGACCGCGACGGTGGTCTTGCCGACTCCTCCCTTGCCGGTCACGAAGACCAGTCGCTTGTCGAGTAATTCGGGGATTGGGGTGATTCCTAGCAATTTCGAGGGGTGGCAGGAAAAACCAGCAGTCGTGCGAATACCCGCGCAATGGGATTCCTTAGCCGCAAGAACAAGTCCACGCCCGTGTCGACCGAAGATCCTCATCCGATCATGGAGGAGTTGCAGAGGATGGAGGAGGCGGTGCCCGAGCGTACTCGGGACGACGAGGGACCCGATCCCTCAGCCGCGGGTCCTGTCGCGGGGCAGGGGTCCCCGGCTCACCCGCCGGAGACCCCAGACCCCACCCCACCCAGGGGTGGGGTGCCTGAGAGTGTGTCTTCGGCCGTCGCCGTGAAAACCGAGGAGCGGGAAGAGGCGCCGACTGATTCTGAGCCCGAGCGCTTCATGCCGAGAGATCTGATCGCTCCCAGTCGTCATGAAGCTGTCGTGGAGGAGCCCGTCGCCGAGGTTCCCACCAAGCACGCCGACGTGATCGCCTTCGCCAACCAGAAGGGCGGGGTCGCCAAGACGACCACCACTTTGAATCTCGCCGTTGCCTTTGCCGAGTCGGGGCACCGGGTGCTCTGCATCGACCTCGACCCGCAGGGGAACCTGACGATGAGCCAGGGAATCGATCCGGACAAGGTCGAGAAGAGCCTCTACGACGTGCTCGTCAACGACATGCCGATCAGCGAGATCATCCAGCACCGCGAGATCGACATCGCCGTCGCCTCGATCGACCTGGCCGGTGCGGAGATCGCGATGAGCACCAAGATCGGCCGCGAGCGCTCTCTGGAGAAGGCGCTGAAAGAGGTCATCGGCGACTACGACTTCGTCTGTATCGATACGCCGCCCAGCCTCGGGCTGCTGACGATCAACGCGCTGACCGCGGCCAACAAGGTGATCGTCCCCGTTCAGTGCGAGTATTTGTCGATGCGCGGACTGGTCCAGCTCCAGAACACGCTGACGATGATCCAGGAGAACCTCAACCCCGAGGTGCGGATCGAGGGCATCCTGCCGACGATGCTCGACTCGCGCACCGTTCACGCCAAGGAGGCGGTGGAGATCCTCGAAGAGAACTTCGGCGACCTCGTCTTCCGCTCACGTATCAAAAAGGCGATCAAATTCGCCGAGGCCCCGGTCAAAGGTGCCAGCGTGCTCAAGTACGATCCGCAGAGCAACGCCGCGGGTTACTATCGAGACTTGGCTGAGGAGGTTTTGGCACATGAGTCGGCGTAAGCGGGCGAGTATGCGCGAGGGTCCCCTCGCCGACCTCTTTCGCTCTACGTCTGACGATGCCTCGGCCGATTCGGCCAAGGGCTCAGAGCCTTCAGCCGCGGGTCCTGTCGCGGAGGGCAGCCCTCCGCCTCACCCGGCGGAGGGACAACCCTCCACGCCACCCACGGGAGGAGCCTCTTCGAAGGAAGCTGGATCATCTGAAACGCCGCCCGAAAGACTGAAGCGGGTCTTTTCCGAGGAACCGGCTCCGCGAGTTGAAAAAGCTTCTGAAACCCCTCGCTACGGCCGCGAGGAACCTGAGTACGAGCCGCCTGGCTCGGGGGAGCCGCATCAGCCTGTGATCCGGGTCGTGGGTGTTGGGGGCGCCGGCGTGAACGCGGTCAACCGGATGGTCGACGCCAACGTGCCCGGAGTCGAGTTCATGGCCGTCAACACCGATCTTCAGTCGCTGCAGCTCTGCGTCGCCGACGTCACCGTTCACATCGGCGATGAGCAGACGCGCGGCCTTGGCGCCGGCGCCGACCCGCAGGTCGGCCACCGTTCAGCCTTCGAGGAGCAGGACAAGATCAAGCGCCTGCTCAAGGGATCCGACATGGTCTTCGTCGCCGCCGGCGCCGGCGGCGGCACCGGCAGCGGCGCCGCTCCGGTCATCGCCCGCCTCGCCCGTGAGGTCGGCGCGCTGACCGTCGGCATCGTCACCAAGCCGTTCAGCTTCGAGGGCTCGCGGCGCGGCGACCAGGCCGGCAAGGGGATCGAGGAGCTGGCGGCAGAGGTCGACACCCTGATCGTCGTCCCCAACGACCGCCTGCTCGAGGTGCTCGACCAGCACACCTCGATGGTCGAGGCCTTCCAGGTCGCCGACGACGTGCTGCGCCAGGGAGTGCAGGGAATCTCCGACCTGGTCACCCTGCCGGCGCTGATCAACCTCGACTTCGCCGACGTGCGGACGATCATGTCCGACGCTGGCCGGGCGCTGCTCGGGATCGGCATGGGCAGCGGCGAGGGCCGCGGCCTGCTCGCCGCCGAGAAAGCGATCTCTTCGCCTTTGCTCGAGACCTCGATGGAGGGTGCGCGGGCGATCTTGCTCTCGATCACCGGCGGCCCCGACCTCTCGCTGGTCGAAGTCAGCGAGGCGGCGAAGCTGGTCGGCGAGGCCGCCCATCCCGACGCCAACATCATCTTCGGCGCCAACATCGACGAGGAGCTGGGCGACCAGATCTGGGTCACCGTCGTCGCCACCCGCTTCGACGGACAGACTGCGCCGCGCCGCGCCGCCGAGCCGACGATCCGTCGCACCAAAGACGCCGGCCGTGGCCGCTCGCCGCGCAACGAGAAGGCCGGCGAGCTGAGCAGCCTCGACGTCCCCGAGTTCCTCCCCGGCTAGTCCATACGCCATGACCGGCGTCGTCGCGGCGGGGCACCCCCTTACCGCCGAGGCGGGGGCCGATGTCCTGCGCGCCGGCGGCAACGCGGTCGACGCAGCAGTCGCAGCAGTCCTCGCCTCCTTCGCCGTAGAGAGCCCCCTGACCGGCTTCGGCGCCGGCGGCTTCATGATGGTCAGCCGCGGCGAGGAGATGGTCCTGTTCGACTTCTTCGTCGCTGCGCCCGGCAAGGACGGGACCGCGCGCGGGGTGGAGCTTGCCGCCGTTCCGGTCCACTTCGACGAGGAGACCGTGCAGACGTTCTATGTCGGACCGGCGTCCTGCGGCGTGCCGGGAACCGCTGCCGGCCTGGAGTTGGCGCTGCAGCGTTTCGGCACGGCGCCACTTGCCGAGCTGACGCGGGCCGGCGTGAAGCTCGCCCGCGAGGGCGCACCGGTCAACGCCGAGCAGGCCTACATCCTCGAGATCCTCTGGCCGATCCATCGGCGGCTGGCCGAGACCCGACAGCTCTACGCGCCCGAGGGGCGGCCACTGGGCGAAGGGGACGTCTTCCGCTTCACGGAGCTGGCCGAGGCGCTGGAACGCTTCGGTGCCGAGGGCGCCGAGCCCTTTTACCGCGGTGAGGTCGCCACCGCGCTGAGCAGCTACGTCTCCGCGCACGGCGGCACTCTGGGCGCCACCGACCTTGGGGAGTACGAGGCGATCGAGCGTCAGCCGATCCACGCCCCGTTCCGCGGTGCCGAAGTCCTGACCAACCCGCCACCCTCCTCGGGTGGAATCCTGATCGCATACTCGCTCGGCCTGCTCGAGCGGCTGGGGGAGACGAGCGGCCCCGAGCAGTTGGTCGCCGCCATGGACGCCGCCAACAGCGCCCGCGGCGAGGAGTTCGCCGAAGGCCTGTACGGCGCGGGCCTGGAGGATGCCCTGCTCGATCCTGCCCGCCTCGACCTGAAGGCAGGCGATCTGCTCGGATCGACCACCCACATCGCGGTGCTCGACGGCGAGGGAGCATGTGCCAGCGTCACCTGCTCCAACGGATCGGGCTCCGGCGTCCTCGTCCCCGGCACCGGGGTGATCCTCAACAACATGCTCGGCGAGGAGGACCTCAACCCGCTCGGCTTCCACGCAATCGCGCCGGGACGCCGCGTGCCGTCGATGATGGCGCCGACGGTGGTGCGCCGCGACGGCGAGATCGAGCTCGGCCTGGGGAGCGCCGGCTCCAACCGGATCCGCTCGGCGATCCTGCAGACGGTGGTGCGTGCGGTCGAGCAGGGGATGGGCGCCGGCGATGCCGTGCGCGCCCCTCGCCTGCACTTCGAGCAGGGAGTCGTCCAGGCCGAGCCTGGGATCGACGAGGGGGCGCTGGCGCGGATCGAGGCGCGTGGCATCCCAGTTCTGAGGCGGCCGCGGATCAACCTCTTCTTCGGTGGCGTGCAGGCGGTTGCCCGCGATCGGACGACGGGGGCCCTGAGCGGTGGCGGCGACCCACGCCGCGGCGGTAGCGTGGCGGTCGTATGAAGATCGATTTCGAGGCGGAGGGCCTGCTCGACGACGTCGAGGGCGAGGCACGGCAGGCACGCTGTGAGCTGCTCGAACGCCTCTCCGGCGAAGGCGTGCCGCTGGAGGAGCTGCGCGAGGCGGTCGAAGGCGGACGCCTCGCCCTGCTGCCGGTGGAGCGGGCAGTGGCCGGCACCGGCGCCCGCTACACGCCGCGTGAGGTGGCGGACAAGGTCGGCATCGACCTCGAGATCCTGCAGCGCACCAGCCTCGCCTTCGGCGTTCCCTACCCCGACCCCGATGAGCGCTCGGTCACCGAGGCGGATCTGGAAGCGGCGAAGAGAGTCAAAGCCTTCTACGACGCTGGCCTGCCCGAGGAGGGGATGATGCAGGTCGCCCGTACGGTCGGCATGGCCACGGCGCGGATCGCCGAGGCCAACCGCGACCTGGTCATCCGCACGCTGATGCAGCCAGGCGATACCGAGCAGGATCTGGCTCTGCGCTTCGCCGCCGCGGCCGAGCACATGCTGCCGCTGTTCGAGCCGACCCTCTCCTACGCCTTCCGCGCCCACATGCTCGAGCAGATCCGCCGCGACGTGCTCGGCGCCGGCGACATCGCCTCGGGGCAGCCGGGAACGGCAACGGACATCTCGGTCTGCTTCGCCGACCTGGTCGGCTTCACCAAGCTCGGCGAGCAGGTCGAGACCGAAGAGCTGGGCTTGATCGCCGGTCGCCTCGACGAGCTCGCGACCTCCGTCGCCGAGCCGCCGGTGCGGCTGGTGAAGCTGATCGGCGACGCGGCGATGCTCGTCTCCACCGATGCGGCGGCAATGGTCGAGGCGGCGCTGCGGATGGTGGAGGCGGCGGACGAAGAAGGCGACGAGTTCCCGCGTCTGCGGGCCGGCATAGCCGACGGCTCGGTGCACGTCCAGGCCGGCGACTACTACGGCCGCCCAGTCAATCTGGCCAGCCGCCTGACCGGAATCGCCAAACCCGGCAGCGTCCTGCTCGACGCCGCGGCAAAGGCCGCGGCGGGGGAGGGCTTCGACTACTCCTACGCCGGCGAGAAACGCCTCAAGGGCTTCGACTCCCGCGTAAAGCTCTACCGAGCCCGCCGCCCCGAGTCCAAATAGCGGAAAACGCCCTGCTTAGCCTGTGGCCCGCAGGGGGCGAATTTCGCTCGCGGCAGCCTTGTACCACCTATGGGTGGGAAAAAGCTGCCACAAGACCCGAGGCACCTCTGGGATTTGGTCCAGAAGCAGCATGGAGTGGTAGCGCGGTCACAGCTCCTGGAACTGGGGTTCAACGCCCGCTCGATAGAGCACCGGATTGCCAAGGGGCGCCTGTTCAGGCTCTGGCGGGGCGTCTATGTCGTCGGCAGGCACGAAGTCAGCCAGCGTGGGCGGTGGATGGCGGCCGTTCTCAGCTGCGGACCTGAGGCTTTGCTCGGTCACGGCAGCGCCGCTGCGCTGTGGGGCCTCATGCGGACCCCGGCTGGGATCGACGTCGTCATACCGCGGCGCGCCTCACGGCGGCGCCCTGGAATCCAAGTGCATCGACGCTCCGATCTGGGTCCGGAGCATTGCCGAAGAGTCGCGGGCATACCGGTGACGGATCCGGTCTCGACACTGGTCGATGTGGCCTCGGGCACCCCGGAGTGGCAGCTTGAACGCGCTATCAACGAGGCGGATCGTCTTGATTTGGTCGATCCGGAGAGCCTGCGAGCGGCTCTCGACCCATTGCCGCGCCGGCCGGGCCTGGCCCGACTTCGGCGGTTGCTCGATCGCCATACGTTCAGCGATTCCGGTCTCGAGCGTCGGTTCCTGCCCTTGACCAGAGCCGCGCGCCTGCCACCCCCCGAGACGCAGGTCTGGGTGAACGGCTACCGGGTCGACTTCTATTGGCCCCACATCGGGCTGGTGGTTGAGACGGACGGATGGCGTTACCACAGGACACCCTCCGAGCAGGCGAGCGACGGCCGCCGCGATCAGGCGCATACGGTGGCCGGCCTGACGACCCTGCGCTTCTCCGAAGCTCAAATTCGCGACGAACCCGCCCGCGTGCGTGCCACGCTGGCGACGGTTGCCGAGCGCCTCGGCCGGCGTCAGGCGGGCTTGCGGCCGGAGAGCAGGAGGTTGTAGAAGAGCTCAGCAGGGAGGTAGGGCTCCAGGACGCGAGTGTCGACTTTCTGCAGGGCTATGTAGCTGTTGAAGGCGAAGCGGCGCCAGCCCCAGGAGACCGAGTCCGGCTCGGCACTTGCCTCGACCGTGCGCAGTCCCCACCCCCAGGCGTTAGCGAGCAGCTCCTCACCGCCGACTCGTTGCCGCTCGAAGCCGCTGTCGCCCAGCAGCCGTCGCAGGTCGGCCGGGGAGAAGGCGTGCACGTCGACCTCGCCCTCGAGCGCGTGTCCGTTCGATTGCTCCATCTCGGGCACCGCGCGGGGGCGCGCGCCGACCAGGCGGCGCCAGGCGGGCGCAGCGAGCATCCCCGCCCGCTTGGGTGCCGCTGCCAGGCGGTCGCCATAGCGGGAGGGCTCGCCGCAGAAGGCGATCGCGCCGCCCGGCCGCAGCACGCGGCGGAATTCCGCGAAGGCGCGCTCCAGATCGGGGATGTGGTGCAGGACAGCGTGGCCGAAGACGAGGTCGAAGCTCTCGTCCTCGAAGGGCAACTCCTCTGCCTCGGTCGCCACGGTCTCGGCTTCCAGCCCCAGCCCCGCGGCCGTCTCGGACAGCCGCCGCAGCATTCCTGGCGAGATGTCGGTTGCCGTCAGCCGCTCGATCGTCCCCATCTGCAGCAGGTTGAGTGAGAAGTAGCCGGTGCCGGAGCCGATCTCCAGCCCGTCGGCGAAGCCGAGCCCGTCCAAGCCGCCAAGTGCCTTGGCCAGCTTCTGACGCACCTGGCGTTGCCCGGTGGCACCGAAGTCGATGCCCCACTTGGCGTCGTATTCGCCTGCCGCCGCGTCGTGGTAGCGGGTGTTGGCGTCCTTGATGTGGTCGGGCGTGGCGGTGGGGGAGGCCGGCATGGGGCGGGAACGGTACATGGATCGGCGCAACGCACATGGCGTGGAGCCGCAATAGCGTCCCGGCCCTAGTGCGCGAGTACGTCCAAGAGAATCAGCCCCCCGGGGTGCCGCCGCTACCGCTGACCGGCGAGCGGACGCTGCCCGACGTGGCCGAGGAGAACTACTGGTTCCGCCGCCATCTTGCCGTCTACGAATGGATCGCGGCGCGGGTCGCCGGCCGGCGGGTCGTCGACATGGCCTGCGGCGAGGGCTACGGCTCCGACGTGCTGGCCGCGAGCGCGGCGAGCGTGGTCGGGGTCGACGCCAACCCGGAGGCCCACGAGCACGCGCGGCTGCGCTACTTGCGCGACAACCTGCGCTACGAGCGGGCCCTGGTCGAGAGTTTCTCCGAACCCTGCGACGCAGTCGTCTTTCTGCAGACGATCGAGCACGTCCAGGACGCCGGCGCGATCCTCGAGCACTTCAAGTCGATGCTGGCACCTGGCGGCGTGGCCTTCGTCTCCACCCCCAACCTGCTGACGTTGGCGCCTCCCGGAGCGGAGAAGTCCGACAACCCCTGGCACGTGCGCGAGTACCGGGCGGCGGAGTTCCGGGCGCTCTGCGAGGACCACTTCGAGCGGGTCGAGATGCTCGGGCTCTTCCACGCGCGCAAGCTGCGCGTCCACGAGATCGCGATCGGGCTTGGCTGGGACCGTGTCCACAAAGGGCTGCGACTGACCAAGCCCTTCTACGATCGCTTCACCCCAGCGATCGCCGCCTCAGACTTCGCTCTGCGTGGTGACGATCTGGACCGGGCGCTGGACTTCCTGACCGTCTGCCATGGCTGAGGAGAGCGCCGGCGACCTGGCGATCGTCCTCCACTCGCACATGCCCTACGTCGAGGGCTTCGGCACCTATCCGTTCGGGGAGGAGTGGTTGTTCGATGCTGTTATCCGGTCCTACCTGCCCGTGTTGGAGGTGGCGCGGGATCTGACGATGACGGTGACGCCCGTGTTGGCGGATCAGCTGGAGGACGCCGGCGCGGCGGAGCGGTTGCGGCAGTTCCTGGTCGAGTGGCGGATCGGGGCCGCGGAGGCGGATGCTCCAGAGGTGGCGCCCGAGTGCAGGAACGCCTGCGAGGCGGAGCTGGTGCGCTACCGGCGTGCGCTGGAGTTGCTGGACGCGGCTGGCGGGAATCCCCTGCGGCCATTCCAGGATGCGGCTGAGGAAGGGCGGATCGCACTGGCCGCTTCTGCCGCGACGCACGCCGTGCTGCCGCTGCTGGCGACTCGGGCGGGGCTGCGGTTGCAGCTCGACGCCGGCATCCGCTCGCACCGGCGCCGCTTTAGCTGGGACGGCGGCTTCTGGCTGCCCGAGTGTGGCTACGCACCGGGGCTGGAGCATCGTCTGGCCGAGCAAGGGGTGCGCTGGTTCTGTGTCGACCAGAGCGCATACGACGAGGATCCCTTGGACGCTCTGAGCCCCTTGGCCACCGACGCCGGCCCGGTGGCGTTGCCGATCGACTGGGAGGCGATCCAGTGGCTCTGGTCGCTGCAGGGCTACCCCTCCGACCCCGCCCACGCGCAGTTCGCAGGCAAATCGCTGCGCGGGGTGCGGATCTGGAAGGTCGGCGGCGGGGCCTACGAGCCGGCCGCCGCCGAGGCGGCGGCTCGCCGTCAGGCGGGGGAGTTCCTCGCCGCGATCGCGGCGAGGCTGCGTCACTTCGCCGGGGAGCGCGGGCGGCGCGGGCTGATCGTCTTCGCGATCGACACCGAGCTGCTCGGGCACTGGTGGTCTGAGGGCGCGATCTGGCTGCGCGAAGTGCTGGCCGAGGCCGCCGCGGCGGGTGTCCGTCTGCTCACCGCGCCGCAGGCCCTGGCCGAGCACGAGCCGGTCGAGCGGTCGCTGGCCGCCTCGACCTGGGGCGAGGAAAAGGACCTGCGGACGTGGGACTCGCCACCAGTCGCCGACCTTGCCTGGGGCGCTCGGCGCCTGGAGTTGCGCCTCCTGCGTGCACTCGCGCAGGGTCTGCGCGGACCCGCCGCGCTGCGGGCGGCGCGCGAGCTGCTCGCCGTTCAGGCAAGCGACTGGGCTTTCCTCGACAAGCGCGGCCAGGCGGGCGACTACCCCTTCCGCCGGGTGACCGATCACGCCGAGGCGTTGCTGGAGGCCATAGACTCCCCCGCCAGCAGCGACCCGCGTATGCGAGCCCTAGCCCCGGACCTGAGCCTCGCTCCCCTGCTGGAGCCCTAGCCCACCGCAGATGACGCGCGTCCTGATCCTCTCCTGGGAGTACCCGCCGCTGATCGAGGGCGGCCTGGCGCGGCACGTGCGCAAGCTCTCCGAGGCCTTGGTCGAGCGCGAGGTCGAGGTCCACGTGCTCACCCGCGGCGGTGAGGAGTCACCGGCCGAGGAGCGTCGCAGTGGCGTCCACATCCACCGCATCCGCGAGCCGCAGCGGCCCACAGAGCTGGGCGAGTTCGTCGCCTGGGTCGAGCGGATGAACTCCGACATGCTCGCCGCCGGGGTCGAGCTCGGCGACCGCTACAGCTTCGACCTCGTGCATGGCCACGACTGGCTGGTCGCCAATGCCTGCGACCACCTGGCGAAGCGCTTCGAGGCACCGCTGGTGACGACGATCCACGCCACCGAGCACGGTCGCCACCAGGGCTGGGTCGACAAGCACCCGCAGAGCTACATCCACGGGGTCGAGCGCTGGATCACCAACCGCTCCGAGCGCACGATCGCCTGCTCGCACTACATGCGCGAGCAGATCGTCGACATCTTCGGGGTCGAGGAGGAGCGGGTAAGCGTCATCCCCAACGGGATCGATCCCGACGATCTCGCGGTCCAGGACCCGGCCGAGCTGAAGCGCATGCGGGCCGAGTTCGCGGCGCCGGAGGAGAAGCTGGTGCTGCTGATCGGGCGCCTGGTCTACGAGAAGGGCTTCCAGCTTGCGCTGGAGGCGATGCCGCGGGTGATCGAAGAGGCGCCGGGGACGCGCTTCCTGGTCGCCGGCTCCGGAACCCACGAGGAGGAGCTGCACCGCCAGGCGCAGGAGCTGGGTCTGATGGAGCACGGCACATTCCTCGGCTGGATCGGAGACGACGTCCTCCACTCGCTCTACCGGATCGCCGACCTGACCGTGGTGCCCTCGATCTATGAGCCCTTCGGGCTGGTCGCACTGGAGGCGATGGCCTCGGAATGCCCCTGCATCGTCGCCGACACCGGAGGTCTGCGCGAGGTCGTCCCGCGTGAGGACGTCGGCCTGCGCTTTCGCTCGGATGACCCCGAAGCCCTCGCCGAGGTGGCGATCCGCGTGCTGCGGGACGACGAGCTCGGTCAGAGTCTCGTCGCCGAAGCCTACGAGCACCTGCGTCGCTTCGACTGGGGCGACGTCGCCGAGCGGACCGCCGCGGTCTACGCCGAACTCGCCGGCAACCCAAGCCCCGCCTAAACCCGGCCGCGGTCCAGGTGCGTGGGCCTCGGGTCGAACCTAGTTCGACTGCGGATCCCCTTTGGCGGCGATCGAGAAGCTGCCGCTTGTCGTGTTGCCTGGCGTCCACTCGATGCCTTCGATCAGTTCGACCGGCGGTATCTGCAGGGCGCTGGAGATTTTGATCAGCGTGTCGATGCGGGGGACACGCGCTCCGCGCTCGAGCAGGCCGATCTCGGTCCGGTGCAGCGACGAGCGCAGGCCGAGCTCTTCCTGAGACAGGTTGGCGCGCCGCCGGCACCGGCGCAGGTTCTCGCCGAAGCGTCGGGCGACGTCCATCGCCGGGATTCTCTTGTCTGCGAGCTGAAAGATCTACAGCCGCCAATCGGGAGAAGCCGAGTCTCTGCGATGGAGGTTCATTGTATCTCAGACAATAGCGCGCGGATCTGATATAAACTATGCAGACAACAAGTCACTGGTGTAATCGGCGTACGATTACACCATGGCACTCAACATCAAGGATCAGGAGACCGAGAAATTGGCGGCAGAGGTGGCAGAGCTCACGGGGGAGAGCAAGACCGGAGCCGTGCGTAATGCGCTGCGCGAGAAACGCGACCGGCTGGAGTTCCAGAGAGGCGGGAGCAAAGAGAAACGGCGTCAGGATCTCCGGCGGTTCATGGAGACCGAGATCTGGCCGCAGATCCCGGATGAGTTGCGAGGCAAATCGATAACCAAGGCTGAACGAGAAGAGATTCTTGGTTATGGACCGGAGGGGTATTGATTCTCGATAGCTCGGCAGTTGTGTCGATGATCATCGAAGAGCCGGGCCACGAGCGACTCCTCGACGTAACCGCAGATGCGGCGGAGGTCGCGATCGGAGCACCGACCTTGGTGGAGGCCGAGATGGTGATGATCGGTCGCTCCGGTTTGCCGGGCCGGTCGCTCGTCGCGCAATTCTTGGAGCGCAACGACGTTGAGGTGATTGCCTTCGACGAGGCGCAGCGCCGCGCCGCCACCGATGCGTTCATCAGCTATGGGAAGGGCCGTCACCCGGCTGCCCTCAACTATGGCGACTGTATGACTTACGCCACGGCCCATGTCGCCGACCACCCGTTGCTTTTCACCGGGAACGACTTCGCCCAGACGGATCTGGTCCCAGCGCTACCGTGATCAATCGGGCTGGGGAAGCGTGGTCCAGGCCTTCGGGTCCGGCTCGACCGGGTCGGGCCAGCGCAGCTGCTCTGGGGTTTCGCGCATCCGCACGATTCGGGCCGGGACGCCGGCGACGACGGCATTGGCAGGCACGTCCTTGGTGACGACCGAGTTGGTGCCGACGATCGAGTTGTCGCCGACGCTGACACCGCGCAGGATGCAGGCGCCGTAGCCGATCCAGACGTTGGAGCCGACCTCGACCTCGCGGGTATAGATGCCCTGATGGCGGATCGGTCGCTCGACTTCGACCACGCCGTGATCGAAGTCGATGAACATCGCCCGGTCGGCGATCACGCACTGCTCGCCGATCCGCACCCGCCTGTAAGCGGAGATCGTGCACTCCTGTCCGATCACGGTCTTGGCGCCGATCTCGACCACGCCCTCATGGCAGCGGATCTTGGTTCCGTGGCCGATCCAGACGAAGCGGCCGAAATCGACCCGCGCCTTGCGAGCAATCTCGAGTTCGAGCCGGGGACCGAGGAAGAGCAGTCCGTCGGTGCGCCAGCGCCAGCCGGCGCGGGTGAGGAAGCGGCGCCACAGGTAGCGCAGCGCCAGCAGCGCGTAACCGGGCGTCAGTATCCCGTTACGGGCGCAGAAACGGAGGAAGCGAATCACGGCGGGGCGCACTTTAGACTCCGCCGCCCATGCCCGACGCCGCCAAATCCGCGTCACTCGCCGAGCGCCTCGTCGCCGGCGACAAACGGGCGCTGGCGCGGGCGATAACGCTGATCGAGTCCGACGACCCAGCGGGCTGGGAGCTGGTGCGGGAGGTCTACCCGCGCACCGGCAAGGCGCGGATCGTCGGCTTCACCGGACCGCCCGGCGTCGGCAAGAGCACCCTGATCGGCGCGCTCACCGCCGAGCTGCGCAAGGCCGAGCGTCAGGTCGCTGTGCTCTCGATCGATCCCTCCAGTCCCTTCACCCGCGGTGCCCTGCTCGGCGACCGCATCCGCCTCTCCGAGCACTTCCTCGATCCGGGTGTCTTCATCCGCTCGATGGCCTCGCGCGGTGCGCTCGGCGGCCTCTCGGAGGCGGCGCTACAGGTCGCGCTGGCGATGGATGCCGCCGGCAAGGACGACGTCTTGATCGAGACCGTCGGCGTCGGTCAGGCCGAGATCGACATCGTCGACCACGCCGACACGATCGTGCTGGCCCTGATGCCCGGCTCCGGCGACTCGATCCAAGCGCTGAAGGCGGGGGTGATGGAGATTCCCGACGTGATCGTCGTCAACAAGGCCGACCACCCGATGACCGACACGATGGTGTGCGAGGTCCGCGGCGTGCTTGCTCTCTCGCATCAGCCCGGCGAATGGCAGGTGCCGATCCTGCGCACCGAGGCGGCGCGGGGCGAGGGCGTCGAGGAGCTGGCGGTGAAGATCGACGAGCACCGCGTCCACATCGAGGCGGAGGGCACGCTCGAGCAGCGCCGCGCTCGCAACCTGCGCAACGAGGTGCTGGGGATCGCGACCTCGCGCACGCGGCGCCGGATGGAGGCGACGGCCGCCGCCGACCCCGAGACGGCGGCACTGCTGGAGCGGGTCGTTCGCCGCGAGCTCGACCCCGCAAGCGCGGCCAGCGAGCTGATGGAGCGGCAGTCCGGTGAGTGAGGCTGGGGCGCTGCCGAGCCTCGCCGAGGCGCTCGGCTGGGCTGGATGCGAGCTCGATGACAGCGGCGGCAAGACCGTCGGCCGGGTCGAGGGAGCCTATGCCGACTCGGAGGCGGGCAACCCGGTCTGGCTGGTGGTCGCCACCGGTCGCAGGCGTCGCGCCAAGACGATCGTCGTGCCGCTGCGCGAGTGCGCCGCGATGCCGGGACGCGTCTGGACCGCCCAGCAGCGCGACGCGATGCTCGCGGCACCGACAGTGGACCCCACCCGGCCGTTGCTGCGCGAGCACGAGACGGCGATCTGCACTCACTATGGGATTGGCGAGCAGCTCGGTCGCCACGCCGAGGTCGCCAGTCGCGCCGAAGGCTCGGTCACCGCCCAACCCGCATCCGGCTGAACCGATCGACGTCATCTCCTCGTAAGCAGGAGGTGGGAGAGTTGAGCGCATGGTTCTGCTGATTTTGTTCGGCTTCGTCGCGGGCGCCGCTACCGCGCTCTCTCCCTGCGTGCTTCCGGTGTTGCCGATTGCGCTCTCCGCCGGTGCGACCGGCGGCCGGCGCCGGCCACTCGGCATCGTCGCCGGCCTCGCCGTCTCCTTCACCTTCGCCACCGTCGCCCTGGTCTACGTGATCTCGGCGCTCGGCCTGCCCGACGACCTGCTCCGCAAGCTGGCGATTCTCGTCCTGCTCGGCTTCGGCGTCACGCTGATGATTCCGTCGCTTGCCGCCAGGCTCGAGGCCTGGCTCAGCCGCTTCGCCGGCATGGCCGGTGGGCCGCGCAGCGGCGGCGACGGCTTCTGGTCGGGGGTCGCCGTCGGGGGCAGCCTCGGGTTCGTCTACGCGCCGTGCGCAGGGCCGATCCTCGCCGGGGTGATCACGGTCTCGGCCTCGCAGTCGTTCACCGCGGGCCGGTTGGCGGTGGCGCTCAGCTACGGCATCGGCTCGGCCGTGGTCCTCTATTTCCTGATGCTGGGTGGGCGCCGCGTCATCGCTCCGCTCGCTCGCCGCGGTGTCGGCCTTCAGCTTGCGATGGGAGGGGTGATGGTCGTTGTGGCGCTGGCGATGCTGGGCAACTACGACGTCGAGTTCCAGAACACGATCGCCGGCGATCTGCCCAGCTTCCTGGTCAACCCCTCGCAGTCCCTGGAGGACACGGCGGCGGCCCGCGATGCCCTCGCCAACGTGCGCGGCTCGAGCGGCGGGCTCGGCGAAGCTGCCGCCAACGCGGCCCCATTGCCGGCCGCGAGCCACGGCCCCGGATCGGGGCTACCGGTCCTTGGCCCAGCGCCTGAATTCGTCGGTAACCAGCAGTGGTTCAACACGCCCGGCGACCGGCCGCTGACGCTGCGCTCGCTACGTGGGCGCGTGGTCCTGATCGATTTCTGGACCTACAGCTGCATCAACTGCCTGCGCACGCTGCCCTACCTGACCGCCTGGGACAAGCGCTACCGCAAGGACGGCCTGACGATCGTCGGCGTCCACTCGCCGGAGTTCCCCTTCGAGAAAGAGGCGAGCAACGTCGAAGAAGCGATCGAACGCAACGACATCGAATATCCGGTGGCGCAGGACAACGAACTGGCGACCTGGAACGCCTACGGCAACCAGTACTGGCCCGCCGAGTACTTCATCGACTCCCAGGGAAGGGTCCGCTTCGCCCATTTTGGCGAGGGCGAATACGGCGAGAAGGAAAAGGTGATCCGCGAGCTGCTCGCCGAAGCGGGGAAAACGCCAAAGCGGACCGCCGCGCGCATCAGAGCGGTAGCCCCGTCGCCCACGGTGACCACTCCCGAGACCTATCTCGGCGCCGCCCGCGCCGAACGCTTCGTCAACCCGATGCTTTCGCCGGGCAGCCACGACTTCGGCAACCCCGAATCGCCGCCGGCTGACAACTTCGCCTACCGCGGGCGCTGGAGGATCACCCTCGATTCGGCGACGGCAGAAGACGGTGCCGCGCTGGATCTCTCCTTCGGAGCGCGCCGCGTTTACCTGGTGCTCGGCTCACCCGGGCACAGTCGCCGGATGCGGGTGCTGCTCGACGGCCGCCCGATCCCTGCCGGCCTCGCCGGGTCCGATGTCGAGAACGGCGTGGTCGACGTAACTGCGCAGCGGCTCTACAACCTCGTCGACCTGCCCAAGGTCGAACACCACACGCTTCGCCTGATTCCCGAAGCGGGGGTGACGGGCTACGCCTTCACCTTCGGCTAGACGTGCCGGTGCAGAGAGGTCCATATGGGCACCGCAGCACCGGCACGTACTCCGGACGGGTTCAGCAGCCGAGCCGGCGGGCGATGACCATCTGCTGCACCTCGTCGGTGCCCTCGCCGATGGTGAGGATCTTGGCGTCGCGGTAGAAGCGGCAGACCGGGTACTCCTCGATATAGCCGTAGCCGCCGTGGATCTGGACGGCCTCCTCGGTCGCGCGGACCGCGAGGCGGCCGGTGATCAACTTCGCCTGCGCCGCCGTGAGGGTGAACGACTGGCCTGCGTCCTTCTCCAGGGCGGCGCGCCAGGTGAGCAGGCGGGCGGCCTCGATCTGGGCGGAGAGGTCGGCGATCTTCGCCTGGATCGACTGGAACTTGGAGATCGGCTGGCCGAAGGCCCGGCGCTCTTTGGCGTAGGAGATCGCCTCGTCGAGGGCGCCCTGGGCGAGGCCGACGCCCATCGCGGCGACGCCGATGCGGCCGCCGTCGAGGATGTGGAGGAAGTTCTTGAAGCCGTCGCCGCGGCGGCCGAGCAGGTTGGCCTCGGGGACGCGGCAGTCCTCGAAGCTGAGCGGCCGGGTATCGGACGCGTTCCAACCCATCTTGCGGTAGGGCTCCCCGGCCTCGTAGCCGGGCGTGCCGTTGGGGACGATCAGGTTGGAGATCTCCTTGCGCCCGTCGGACTCGCCGGTGACGGCGGTGATCGAGACGCAGCCGGAGATGTCGGTGCCGGAGTTGGTGATGAACTGCTTGGCGCCGTCGATGACCCACTCCCCATCGCCGAGCTTTGCCTGGGTGCGGACATTGCCGGCGTCGGACCCGGCCTCGGGCTCGGTCAGCCCGAACGAAGCGAGCTTCTTGCCGCTGCAGAGGACGGGCAGCCACTCGTCCTTCTGCTCGTCCGACCCCCACAGATAGATCGGCATCGTCCCCAGCGACGTGTGCGCCGCCATCGTGATGCAGACCGAGGAGTCGATCCGAGCCAGCTCTTCCACCGCCAAGACATAGGAGAGCGTGTCGGCTCCGCCGCCCCCGTACTCCTGCGGGAACAGGATCCCCATCAGCCCAAGCCCGCCAAGCTTCTCGACGATCTCGTAGGGAAACGACTTGGTCCGGTCCAGCTCCTCGGCAACAGGCTTGACCTCCTGGAGCGCAAACTCGCGCACCGTGTCCCGCAGCAGCTTCTGCTCGTCGGTCAGCTCGAAGTTCACGGCGGGCAGCCTATGCGAGCGCTATAGCTGCAGGCTCTTGACCTGCAGCAGCTCCTCGATCGCATAGCGACCGTTCTCCCGCCCATGCCCCGACTGCTTGTATCCCCCAAACGGCGCCAGCGGGTTGAACGCGCCACCGTTGATCTCGATCTGCCCGGTGCGGATGCGCTTGGCAACGGCGATCGCGTGGTCCTGGTCGCCCGACCAGACGCCGCCGGCGAGGCCGTAGACGGTGTCGTTTGCGATCCGTACCGCGTCGTCCTCGTCGTCGTAAGGCTGGATCGCCAGCACCGGGCCGAAGATCTCCTCCTGGGCGATCGTCATCTCGGGGGTCACCTCGGAGAAGACCGTGGGGCGGACGAAGTAGCCGCGCTCGAGGCCCTCGGGAGGCGTAGCCCCGCCAGTGACCAATTTGGCGCCTTCGGCCTCGCCCTGCTCGATGTAGCCGCGAACGCGCTCGCGTTGGACCTCGGAGACGAGCGGGCCGAGCCGGGTGGAATCCTCGAAAGGGTCGCCGGGAGTGAAGGCCTCGGCGGTGGCCTTCGCCAGCTCCTCGGCTTCGGCCAGCTTCTCGCGCGGCACCAGCATCCGGGTCAGGGCGCTGCAGGTCTGGCCCGAGTTGAGGTAGCACTTGCCGACGCCGTCGGGGATCGCCTTGCCGAGATCGGCGTCGTCGAGGATCACGTTGGGGGACTTGCCGCCGAGCTCCATCGCGACCGGCTTGACCGTCGCCGAGGCGAGCTCGCTCACCCGCCGGCCGGCTCGGGTCGAGCCGGTGAAAGAGACCATGTCGACGCCGGGGTGGCCGGCGATCGCCTCGCCGACGACCGGGCCCGTACCGGTGATGAGGTTGAAGACTCCCGCCGGCAAGTCGGCGGCCTCGACCACCTCGGCGAGGATGAAGGCGTTGAGCGGGACCACCTCGCTCGGCTTGAGCACGACCGTGCAGCCTGCGGCCAGCGCCGGCGCGACCTTGGCGGCGATCTGGTTGAGCGGGTAGTTCCAGGGGGTGATCGCACCGAGGACGCCGGCCGGCTCGCGCAGCACGCGCGAGTTGCCGATCTCCTCCTCCCAGGCGACTTCCTCCATCAGCCCCGGCATCGCGCCGAACTGCCCGATGGGGAGGCCGGCCTGGATGATCCGGCTCAGCGTCAGCGGCATACCCAGCTCCTGGGAGATCGTCGCGGCGATCTCGTCGCTGCGCTCGCCGAGCCCGGCCGAGATCGCCGCCAGGTAGCCGGCCCGCTCCTCGCGCGGGGTCTGCGACCAGGAGTCGAAGGCGTCGCGCGCGGCACGCACCGCAAGGTCGGCGTCCCCCGGCGTACAGGCCGGGATCGTCGCCATGACCTCCTCACTGGTCGAGTTGACCACCTCGATCGTCTCGCCGCCCTGCGGCTCGACCCACTTGCCGCCGATGAAGATCTTGTCCCGAGTCTGAACTTCTGCCGCCGTCGCCATCTCGTTCCTCCTAGTCGTCCCGCGTCATGTCGATTGAACCATTTAGTCCCCTATAGGGGCAACAAGTGTCCATCCTGTTGCGCCAGGGCGCCGGGGCCGGGCATCGCGCGGGCATCGCGGGCATGCAGCAGCTCGCCGCAGCTCTCGCAGATGCCGCGATCGTTGACCTCGCCGCCGCACTCCTTGTGGACGATCAGCATCGGTGGGCCGTCCGGCTCGGGGGAGTGGCGGTCGCCCCAGGCGAGCAGGGCAACCAGGGCGGGCCAGAGGTCGAGCCCCTTCTCGGTGAGGAAGTACTCGTAGCGCTCGGGGCTCGACTGGTAGGGGCGTCGTTCGAGGATGTCCTCCTCGACCAGTCGCTGCAACCGCGCCGAGAGCACGTTGCGGGCGATCCCGAGGCCCCGCTGCAGCTCGCCGAAGCGGCGGTTGCCGTTCATCACGTCGCGGACGATCAGCAGGCTCCAGCGCTCGCCGACCACCTCGAGCGCCTTGGCGATCGAGCAGACCTGCCCCGGATATTCGTGACCGAGCACGAGAGTGATCTTGGCACACAAGGTTGCGTGAAGCAACCGAGTCGGTTAGGGTGGTCCCAATCGATGGTTGCTTCAAGCAACCTTGGCCGACTGGAGGCACAAGATGAGGCTGATTTCACGACATAGGCATCCCCGGCGGGCGAAGGCTCCGCGGATCTCGATCAGCCAGGCGGAGATCGCCGCCGACCTGCATTACCCGGCGGATCGCCGCCCTGGCAGCGGAAGCCTGGCAGCGACCGGAAGGCGCGGAGCGCGATGAGCGGGGAGTCCAATGGCGCCACCGCGGTCGATGCCGCGCTGGCGCTTGCCGAGTCGAGCCCGGAGACGAGCCGCAGCCGGCACCCTGGTCTGGCAGGACCCGGTTCCCACCGCGGCAGCCGGGGCGACGATGAGCGGCATCGAGTACATGGAAGCGATCGTCGCCGGCGAGGTGCCGCCGCCGCCGATCGCGGTGACGATGCGGATGGGGCCGATCGAGGTGGAGGAGGGGCGTGCCGTCTTCTCGGGCGAGCCCGGCGAGGAGCACTACAACCCGATCGGCGTCGTCCACGGCGGTTACGCGGCGACCCTGCTCGACTCGGCGCTTGGCTGCGCAGTCCACACGACCCTGCCGGCCGGCGTCGGCTACACCTCACTTGGCCTCGAGGCCAAGTTCGTGCGTCTGATCACGCGAGACACAGGCTGTGTCCTCTGCGAGGCCAACGTCCTCTACCGCGGTCGCAAACAGGCGACCTCAGAGGCCAAGTTGACCGCCGCCGACAGCGGCAAGCTGCTCGCCCACGGCGTAGCCACCTGCATGATCCTCGAAGCCTGAGCCCTCGCGGGCGTTACGCCGCGAAGCCGCGCGCGAGCTCGACGAGCAGACGGACTCCGAAGCCGCTGGCGTCATTGCCGGTGTAGGGGCGGCCTACGTCCCAGGCGGTGCCGGCGATATCGACGTGGGCCCACGGGGTGTCGCCGACGAACTCCTCGAGGAAGGAGCCGGCGTAGATCGTTCCCGCCTTGCGCTTCGCCGAGGCGTTGGTGAGATCGGCGACAGTGCCCTTGGTCAGCTCCTTGTACTCGGGGTGGAGCGGCAGGCGCCAGACCAGCTCGCCGGTCGTCTCGCCGGCCTGGGTGACCTCGGAGGCGAGATCGTCGTCGTTGGAGATCACCGCCGCGTAGGTCGAGCCGAGGGCGATCAGGACAGCACCGGTCAGCGTCGCCAGGTCGACGATCCGCTCTGCCCCCAGCTCGACCGCGTAGGCGAGAGCGTCGGCGAGGATCAGGCGGCCCTCGGCGTCGGTGTTGTTGACCTCGACCGTCACCCCGTTGTATTGAGTTATGACGTCGCCGGGCTTGATCGCGGTGCCAGAGGGCATGTTCTCGGTCGAGGGCACGACCGCGATCAGATCCAGCTCGAGCCCCAGCTCGGCGATCGCGCCGACGGCCTCCAGCACCGCGGCGGCGCCGGACATGTCCATCTTCATCTCGTGCATCGAGGCCGACGGCTTCAGTGAGATGCCGCCGGTGTCGAAGGTGACGCCCTTGCCGACCAGGCCCAGCGTGGGGCCAGAGCCGCCACCCGCGTAGCGGAGCACGATCAGCTTCGGATCCTCCGCCGTTCCCTGGCTCACCGCGACAAGGCCGCCCATCTCCTTGGCGGCGATCTCATCGCGTCCGAGCACTTCGGCGCTGACCCCCTCGTGGTGGGAGGCGATCTGTCGCGCTCGCCGCCCCAGGAACGACGGGGTGGCGACGTTGGAAGGAAGGCTCTGCAGGTCGCGGGCGCGGTTCTGTGCCTCGGCGCAGATGCGGGCGGCCTCGGCCGCAGCGGCAGCGCTCGACGGGGCGAGCAGGGTCAGCGACTCGAGGCTGGGTGGGGGAGGGTCCTTCGGATCGGTGCTCTGGAAGCGATCGAAGCGGTAGCCGGCGAGGATCGTGCCGGTGACCATCGCCTCGGCCGTCGCCTCGTCCTCACCCGACTCCGGCAGCAGCCAGGCGAGCGAGGTCGCCTCCAGCTTCGCGGCCTCCTTGGCAGCCACGGCGGCGGCGAGGCGGATCCGCTCGGCGTCGGCGTCGTCGCGCTTGCCGAGGCCGACCGCGAGCACGCGACCGGGCTGCTTGGGACGCAGCAGGGCCAGCTTCTGAAAGCCGGCCTTGGCGTCGCCGGCGCCTGGCGCTCCGGCCAGCTCAGCGGGCAGCTGCTCGCCCTCGTAGAGCCCGACGGCGAGCAGGTCGGCGTCGGTTTCGGTGGTCTTGATCTGACTGACTTCGACTCTCATGGCGAGCGAGTCTATGAACTCCCGTCGTGCGATTCCTTTAGTCAACTATTACGTGACCAAGGAACCACAACTTGCCGGAGCAGCCCGCTATCGTTCCGGACAGGGCCTTGCGGCCCTTTTCGAGCCGAGATCCGGCATAAACCGACGTAGAAAGGCCGCCAGATGCCCAGCACCGTCATTCTTGGAACCGCACGCACGCCCTTCGGCAAGATGGGCGGCACCCTCTCCTCACTCGACGCCACCGACCTCGGGGGCCACGCGATCGAAGCGGCGTTAGAGCGCTCGGACGTCGATCCGGGCCAGGTCGACCAGGTCGTTTTCGGCCAGGTCCTGCAGGCCGGCCAGGGTCAGATCCCCTCGCGTCAGGCCCAGATCAAGGGCGGCGTCCCCAAGGAGGTTCCTTCGGAGACGATCAACAAGGTCTGCGCCTCGGGCATGCGCTCGCTCGGGATCGCCGACATGGCGATCCGGGCCGGTGACGCCGAGGTCGCCGTCACCGGCGGCATGGAGTCGATGAGTGGGGCGCCGCACCTGCTGCCCGGTGCTCGCTTCGGCTACCGGATGGGGCACGTCGAGACGATCGACTCGATGGTCCACGACGGCCTCACCAACCCCTTCACCGAGAAGCAGATGATCAACGAGGCGAGCGAGGTCTCCAACGAGCTGGAGATCACCCGCGCCGACATGGACCGCTTCGCCGAGCGTTCGCACCGGCTCGCCGCTGAGGCAACCGATGCCGGCCGCCTCGCCGACGAGATCGTCGGCGTCACGGTCAAGTCGAGAAAGGGCGAGAACACGATCGAGGCCGACGAGGCGATCCGCCCCGAGACCACGGTCGAGGCGCTGGCCGGCCTGCGGGCGATCGGCGGCGATGACGCCACCCACACTGCCGGCAACGCTCCGGGGGTCAACGACGGCGCCGGCGCGATCGTCGTCGCATCCAGTGATTGGGCCGAGAAGGAAGGCCGCACCGTGCTGGCCCGGGTCCTTTCCTACGGCACCGTCGCCGACGACTTCGCCTACCTGGCCAAGACCCCCGCCAACGCCGCCAAGCAGGCGCTGGAAAAGATCGGCAAGAGCCCTGAGGACGTCGATCTCTGGGAGATCAACGAGGCCTTCGCCTCGGTCGCTCTCAACTCGATGCGGATGCTCGGCGTCGACGAAGACAAGGTCAACGTCAACGGCGGCGCGATCGCGCTCGGCCACCCGATCGGCGCCTCTGGCTCCCGCATCGTCGGCTCGCTCGTCCACGAGCTGGGTCGCCGTGGCGGTGGCCTGGGCGTCGCCGCGATCTGCAGCGGTGGCGGCCAGGGTGACGCGATAGTCATCGAGGTCTGAGCTGGTGCAGCGGGCGGCTGCATTCTTCGACCTGGACAAGACCCTGATGGCGGGGTCTTCGGGGATGCAGTTCGCCCGCGTCGCGACGCAGCACGGGATCGTGTCCCGCCGCTTGCTGGTGAGCTGGGGGGTCGAGCACCTGCGCTACCGCCTGCGCGGCACCACCGACGCACGCACCACGGAGGTGCTGCGCGTGGCCCGCGATCTGATCTCCGGCGTCCCGGCCCGCAGCCTCGAGCGGATGAACCCCGAGGTGATGGCGGCGATCCTGCCGCGCGTCTACCCGCAGATGCTCGACGAGGTCTACGCCCACCAGGACGCCGGTCGCGCCACCTTCATCGTCAGCGCCGCCGGCAACGGTGTGGTCGAACCGCTCGCCGCCGTGCTGGGGATGGACGGCGGCATCGGCACCCGCTACGAGGTCGGTGAGGACGCCGCCTTCACCGGCCGCTTCGACGGCCCCTTCGTCTACGGGCAGGGCAAGGTCGAGGCGATGGAGGCGTTTGCCGCCGAGCACGGGATCGACCTCGCCGCCTCCTACGCCTACTCGGACTCGATCTCCGACCTGCCGATGCTGCGCGCAGTGGGCCATCCAGTCGTCGTCAACCCCGACCCGCCGCTGGCCGAGATCGCCCGCGAGGAAGGTTGGCAGACGATGCGCTTCGAGCGGCTCGGCCGCCGTCTGGTCGCCCTCGCCGTCACCCTGCTGGCGACGGTAGCCGGCTTCGGCGCATCGCGCATAGCCGCCCGTCGCAAGCCCCCGCCTCGCCGCTTCCCCGTGCGTCGGTAGCGACACTCTGGCGACTTACCCCTTCTATGGGACGGTAACTCGCCAGAGCGCCACCTAGACTGTTCGCATGGCTACGGAGCCGCGGCAGAAGCCGCTGGAAGAGCGCGAGGCGGAGCGCACGACGATGTCGGGACACCCGATTGCGCCGCTCTACGGTCCTGAGCTGGCACCCGCCGATCCCGAGGAGTCGATCGGCCGCCCCGGCGAGTACCCCTTCACCCGCGGGCCGTACGAGTCGATGCACCGGGGCAAGCTCTGGACGATGCGCCAGTTCGCAGGCTTCGGCACCGTCGAGGAGACCAACAAGCGCTTCCATTACCTGCTCGATCATGGTCAGACCGGGCTCTCGACCGCCTTCGACATGCCGACCCTGATGGGCTACGACTCCGACCACGAGCGCAGCCTCGGCGAGGTCGGGCGCGAGGGGGTCGCGGTCGACAGCCTCGACGACATGGAGCAGCTCTTCGACGGGATCCCGCTCGGCGGCGTCACCACCTCGATGACGATCAACGCGCCGGCGGCGATCCTGCTCGCCTATTACGTGCTCGTCGGTGAGCAGCAGGGAGTGCCGGCGGACAAGCTCGGCGGCACGATCCAGACCGACATCCTCAAGGAGTACATCGCCCAGAAAGAGTGGTGCTTCCCGATCGAGCCGGCGATGCGCCTGGTCACCGACATGATCGAGTGGTGCACGGAGAACATGCCACGCTGGCACCCGGTCTCGATCTCCGGCTACCACATCCGCGAGGCCGGATCGACCGCGCAGCAGGAGCTCGCCTTCACGCTCAAGGACGGCTTCACCTACGTCGAGCGGGCACTCGAGCGCGGTCTCGACATCGACGACTTCGCCCCCCGGCTCTCCTTCTTCTTCAACGCCCACATCGACTTCTTCGAGGAGATCGCCAAGTACCGGGCGGCGCGGCGGATCTGGGCACGCGAGATGCGCGACACCTACGGCGCCAAGCGCGAGGAGTCGATGCGGCTGCGCTTCCACGCCCAGACGGCGGGTGTTTCCCTGACGGCGCAGCAACCGCTCAACAACGTCGTGCGCACCTCGCTGGAGGCGCTGGCCGCCGTGCTCGGCGGCACCCAGTCGCTGCACACCAACTCCTTCGACGAGGCGCTGGCGCTGCCCACCGAGGAGGCGGTACGGGTGGCGCTGCGCACGCAGCAGATCATCGGCTTCGAGTCGGGCGCGCCGAACACGCCCGACCCGCTCGGCGGCTCCTGGTTCGTCGAGAAGTTGACCGACGAGATGGAGGCCGCCGCCTACGACTACTTCGCCCGGATCGACGAGCTGGGGGGGATGGTCGAGGCGATCCGGCGCAACTTCCCCCAGCGCGAGATCGCCGACGCCGCCTTCACCTACCAGCGCGAGGTCGACGAGCGCAGCCGCATCGTCGTCGGCGTCAACGACTTCGTCCAGGAGGACGAGCAGCCGACGCCGATCCTGCGGATCGACCCGAGCCTGGAACGCAAGCAGACCGACCGTCTGGCGGCGACGCGCGCTTGCCGCGACGCCACCACGGTCGAGTCGGCGCTGGCCGAGCTGAAGCGCGCCGCCGCGACCGATGCGAACCTGATGCCGCCGATCATCGCGGCTGCCCGCGCCCGCACCACCGAGGGAGAGATGATCTCGGCCCTGCAAGAGGTCTTCGGCACCTATACCGAGTCGCCGGTTTTCTAGGCAGGCGCTAGGGTTCCCGGCCGCATGGAGGCAGCAACCGCCCGCAAGATCCGCGTCGTCGTCGCCAAGCCCGGCTTGGACGGACACGACCGCGGCGCCAAGATCATCGCCCGGGCGCTGCGTGATGCGGGCATGGAGGTGATCTACACCGGCCTGCACCAGACGCCGGAGCAGATCGCCGAGACGGTGATCCAAGAGGACGCCGACGCGGTCGGCCTCTCGATCCTCTCCGGAGCCCACATGACGCTGGTGCCGCGAGTGGTCGAGCTGCTCAAGGCGCAGGGCGTCGACGACGTCCTGGTCACGGTCGGGGGCACGATCCCGGCCGACGACATCCCAGAGCTGAAGGAGCTGGGGGTCGCCGCCGTCTTCACGCCCGGTTCGGGCACCGACGAGATCGTCGATTTCATCCGCAGCGGCGCCGAAGAGCGTCACGAGCGGGAAGAAGCTTGATTTCGAGCGTGACCAAGCGCACGCCGAATAGCACACGTCCACGTGTATAGATAGACTGATTGACTGGTCAGTCAACAGCCTGAGCAACAGCCAAGGAGGCTTGAAAGTTGAAGATCTGCGTCCTGGTCAAGGAGGTTCCGGACGCCGCCGTCCAGAAGCGCATCGACTCCACGACGATGCGTTTGGACCGTAGCGGCGAGAAAAACCTCAACCCCTTCGATACCCACGCCATCGAGGCCGCCATGCAGATCAAGGAGGGCGGTGCGATCCCGGTCGAGGAGGTCGTCGCGGTGACGATGGGCCCCGATTCGGCGGTCCGCGCGCTGCACAAGGCGGTGGCGCTCGGCGCCGACCGCTCGGTGCACCTCTCTGACGACGCGCTGTCGGGCTCCGACGTCTGCGCCACCGGCTACTCGCTCGCCAAGGTGCTCGAGTCCGAGAGCCCGGACCTGGTGCTGCTCGGCCAGCAGTCCGACGACGGCGAGTGCTACACGATCGGCGCCGTCGTCGCCGACCACCTGAAGATGCCCTCGCTCACCCAGGTGATCAAGATCGACGTCACCGACGGCAAGCTGCGCTGCGAGCGCCAGGCCGAGTACGGCTACGACACGGTCGAGATCGAGTTGCCGGCCGTGATCAGCGTCGGCGACGCGATCAACGAGCCCCGCTACCCGAGCCTGAAAGCGATCATGGGGGCGAAGAAAAAACCGCTCGACGGCAAGGCCACCGCCGACGTCGGCATCGAAGCCGGCATGGTCGGCACGGGCGGCTCCAAGACGACTGTGCTCGCGCTCAACCCGCCGCCTCCCAAGGAAGCCGGCGAGATCATCGAGGACGAGGACACCAACGAGACGGTCGAAAAGATCGTCGCCTGGCTCGACGAGAGGAAGCTGATCTGAGTGTCTCCTTCCGACAGTCAAATCCGTTCTGTCTCGCTGCAAACCTGCGCGGGGGCGTCGTCCTCAGTCGCTCGCGTGCCGTTCGGCACGCCACGCTCCCTGCGTCCTAGCCCCGCTTGGTTTTCGCGGTCAGAAGCGAATCTGACCGCCGAAAGGAGACACTAATGGCAGGCATCCTGGTTTACGCCCTCCACGACGACGAGGGCAACTTCAACAAAAACTCGCTCGGGGCTATCTCCGAGGCGGCCAAGCTGGCCGGTGAAATCGGTGGCGAGGCCGCTGCGCTGGTCGTCGGCGAGGTTGCCGACGACGCTTGCGCCGCGCTCGGCAACTGGGGCGCGGCCAAGGTCTACCGGGCCAAAAGCGTGCCCGAGGGCCTGGCTCAGCCGATCGTCGACGCGATGGCCAAGGTCATCGCCGACGAGGGCTTCGGCTATGCGCTCTTCGGCGGCGGCCTGCTCGGCTTCGAGATCGGCGCCGGGCTGACCGCACGGCTGAACGCCGGCGTGACGATGGAGGTGACGCAGGTCAAAGTGCAGGACGGCAAGCTGGTCGTCGAGCGCCCGATCCTGCAGGACTCCCAGATCGCCGACGTCGGCTACGTCTCAGAGCCGGGGATCATCATCGGCCGCCTCAACGCCTTCGACGCCAAGGAGAGCGGCGGCACGGCTGAGGTCGTCGACGTCGACGTCGAGCTCTCGGCCTGGTCGACCAAGGCGACGCTGGTCCAGCGCGGCGAGCAGCGCGGTGCCGACGTCAACATCGAGGACGCCGACATCCTCGTCGGCGGCGGCCGCGGGCTCGGTGCGGCGGAGGGCTTCAAGCAGTGCGAGGAACTGGCCGAGGCGATGGGCGGGGCGGTTGCCGCGACCCGCGCCGTGGTCGACGCCGGCTGGTACCCCTACGCGGCCCAGATCGGCCAGACCGGCAAGACGGTCGCCCCGAAGCTCTACCTGGCGGCCGGTATCTCCGGCGCGATCCAGCACAAGGTCGGGATGCAGAGCTCGGAGAACATCCTCGCGATCAACAAGGACCAGAACGCGCCGATATTCGAGTTCTCGGATCTCGGCGTGGTCGGCGATCTGCACAAGATCGTCCCCAAGCTGACCGAGGCGATCAAGGCAAGGCGGGGATGACCCCACACCACGCACCACCGGATGACGTGCCTGGCCGGCGCATCTCGGCGTCCTCGGGTTTGCCTTTGCAACCAGCAAAGGCTGCACCCTGCGTCCTTGATCTGCTTGACCAGTCACGCCCCCGGATTGCACGTGGCATGAGGTCAACCCCGCCGAAGGGAGGCTGAGCCGCCGGCTCGGCCTCACCTCTCGTCCGCGACAAAGGAGCAAGCGATGCCCGCCGTAAAGCCGATCGACTACCCGCCGCCGTTCGACTCCGCCGACGTGATCGGCCCCCCGACCGATCCGGTCGACGACCGGATCGAGGTCGGCATAGCGATAGTCGGCGGCGGCCCGGCGGGTCTCGCCTGCGCCAACAAGATCATGCAGCTGCTCGAGGACGAGCCGGAGCTGACCGAGAAGCTGGGCGAAGTCCCGGTCGCGGTGATCGAGAAGGGCAAAGTATCGGGCGCGCATCTGCTCTCCGGAGCCAACGTCGACCCCTCGGCGATGACGCGGCTGTTCCCGGACATGGACCCGGGCGAGTGGCCGTCGGTCTACCAGGAGGTGACCAAGGACGCGACCTACTTCCTCACCTCCAAGGCGGCGATCCCGCTGAAGCCGCCGCCGCCCAACTTCCGCAAAGAGGGGACCTACACGATGTCGGTCTCCAAACTGGGCCGCTTCCTCGCCGACAAAGCCGAAGAGGCGGGCGTCTACATCCTCTCCGAGACCGCCGCGACCAAGCTGCTGGTCGAGGACCGGATCGTCAAGGGCGTGCGCTCGGGCGATCGCGGCCGCGGCAAGGAGGGGCAGGAGCTCGGCAACTTCGAGCCCGGCTCCGACGTCGTCGCCAAGGCGACCGTCCTCGCCGAGGGCACGATCGGCCACCTCACCTACTCGGCCTACGACTACTTCGACATGCACGGCTCCGACCCGCAGGCCTGGGAGCTCGGGGTGAAGGAGATCTGGGAGGTCCCCAAGCCGCTCGACCGGGTGATCCACACGCTCGGCTGGCCGCTGCGCTGGGGCGCCAAATACAAGGAGGCGGGCGGCAGCTTCATCTACCCGATGGGCGAGGACAAGGTCTGCTTCGGGCTCGTCGTCGGCCTCGACTACACCGACGCCACCTTCAGCGTCCACGACGAGCTGCAGCGTTTCAAGACCCATCCCTTCGTCAAGAAGATCATCGAGGGCGGCAAGCGGGTCGGCTGGGGCGCGAAGACGATCCCCTCGGGCGGCTACTGGTCGCTTCCCAAGCGCTTCTCCGTGCCCGGCATGCTGGTCGCCGGCGACGCCGCCGGGATGGTCAACATCGCCGAACTCGCCGGCGTCCACTACGCGATGCACGCCGGCATGTACGCGGCGGAAGCGATCGTCGAGTCGCTGAAGAACGACATCAACTCGGTCAACTTCGAGTCCTACGACGAGATGATCCGCAGCTCGGTGATCGAGAAGGACCTCTACAAGTCGCGCAACATGAAGCAGCCGCTGACCAAGGGGCTGATCGCCGGCGGCATCGTCGCCAACGCGCTGGTCGCGACCAAAGGCAATTTCCCGCCCGGCCACTGGAAGGTCGAGGACAACGCCGAGCCGGCGATGCACCTGGGCAAGGCCGCGAGTCGTTATCCCAAGCCCGACAACGAGGTGACCTTCAACAAGCTCGACTCGGTCTTCCTCTCCGGCAACGCGACCCGCGACGACGCCCCCAACCACGTCCGCATCCAGACCCGGGTTCCGCGTGAGATCGCCCAGACGTGGGTCTCGATGTGCCCGGCCCAGGTCTACGAGATCCCCGACGAGCAGCTCGATAACGGCGCCGCCGAAGTCGACGTCCACGTCACCGCCTCCAACTGCGTCCAGTGCGGCGCGATCACTGCCAAGGGTGGCCGCCTCACCCTCCCCGAGGGTGGGGACGGGCCGCTTTACCAAGAGACGTAAGGGTCGAGCGCGTCAGCGCGCGGGTCCTGTCACAGGGGGAGGGGGTGTTAGCGGACTCACCCGTCCGAACACCCCCTCCCCCTGCGCCACCCGCGCGAGACATGCTGATCAGCTGCATGACCTGCGCTGCGTGCGATCTCGGGCTGGGATTCGTCGTCGAGCTGAAACGCCACCCGCGCGAGAGGCGTTGCAGAGTTGGGTCGAATAGCGCACCATGCGTGCGTCGAGCCGAGTTACGGTCGGAGCATGGTTGTTGGGACGACGCTGCTGAATCAGTTCGCTACGGGCGCCGGGCTCATGGCAGCCGGGATTGCGGTTGGCGGATTCATCTTCCACGCTGGTCCCGCTCTGACCGGCACACCCGAAGAAGAGCTGCGCCCGATCACAGTGGTTGGAGGCCTGCTCGGGCTTGCCGTGGCCATATTTGTAATCGTATTGTCTGCGTGCTTGAGTTAGGATGATCCCATGAATATGAACAAGGCATTGTGGTTCATCTTCGCTGGAATGATGTTGCTGACGGTGGTCGTGTGCCTGCCGCTTGCGTCTCTCCATGCCGATGGCACGGCCTATGCGCTGGCAATGGTCTTCGTTATCTCAATGGGGGGCCTTGCCAACTATCTGGCAGTCAGGCGCTATCGCTGGGTCACCCCACGCCGTCGTCGCTAACGTTTCGCAGAGGCGGTTATGGTCCGGCCGTGCTGGCGCTGGGCATAGTCGCTGCCGTCGGAGCTTCTTTGCTCTACAACACCTCGATCGCGCTGCAGGCGCTGGAGGCTCGGGAGGTGCCGGGGGAGCATTCGTTGCGGCTCTCGTTGATCGGGCGGTTGGTGCGGAACAAGCGTTGGCTGGGGGCTACGGCGCTGGGGTTGGTCGGCTGGCCTTTGGAGATCGCTGCGCTTCTGCTGGCTCCGCTGACCGTGGTGCAGCCCTGTCTGGCGAGTGGGTTGATCCTGTTGCTGTGGCTCGGGGCGACGCGGCTGGGGGAGGTGCCGGAAGGGCGGGAGTTCATCGCTGTTGCTGCGATCGTCGCCGGCGTCGGGGGCGTCGCCTGGGCGGCGCCGGAGCGAACCACCGACCACGCTGGGGGCTTGGCTGTCGCCGCCGCACTGGCGATCGTCGCGATCCCGATCGCACTTCCCTATCTCCTGCGCCGTCGAACGAGTGTGGTCGGCACGCTGATGGTGATCAGCGCGGGCTGTGGCTACGCCTGGACCGCGATCGCCGGCAAGCTGCTCACCGACGAGCTGGCCGCCGGAGCGATACTCGTCGCCGCTCTCTGGCTCGGCACCGCCGCGGCGTCTGAGGGCTTGGCGCTGCTCAGCGAGATGAGCGCTCTGCAGCGCCGTGCCGCCACCCATGTCGCCCCGGTGATGTTCGCGGTCCAGATCCTCGTCCCGGTGCTGCTGGCGCCGCTGATCTTCGGCGAGTCCTGGGGCGACACGCCGCTCGCCGGCGTCGCCCTGGTCGCCTTCATGGCGGTAGCTGTCTCGGGAACGGTTTTGCTGGCAGGATCGCGCACGGTCGGTGCTGTGATCGAGAGCGCACATTTAGATAACTGACCGCATTCGCTGCTAGCCTGGCCGCGCTTTGCCTTCTCCAGTCAGCCCTCCGCTCGACGCGAGCAAGTTCGCGATCGGGTTCGATCATCGCGACCGCGCTCGCCTCTTCGAGCTGTGGACCCAGGTGCTCGACTCCGAGCAGTGGTCCGAGGGCGCGATGCTGGAGGCCTTCGAGCGGCGCTGGTCACAGTGGAACGACCTGCCCAGCCTGGGCTTGTCCAGCTGGGCCGGCGGCGCCCTCGCCGCGCTCGAGTTTGCCGGCGTGCGAGGGGAGACCGTGCTCTGTCCGTCCAACACCTTCATGGCCTCACCGCTGGCGGCGATCAACGCAGGCGCCGAGGTCGAGTTCGTCGACTGCAACCGCGGCGACCTCTGCATGTCGTTCGAGGACTTCGAGCACAAGGCTGAGCGGTTGAAGCCGAGGGCCGCGATTCTCGTCCACATCGGCGGCCATATCGCCTTCGACTCCGAGCGGATCGCCGCTTACTGCCGCGAGAACGGGATCTTCCTGCTGGAGGACTGCGCCCACGCCCACGGCGCCGAGTGGGGAGATCGCAGGCCGGGGAGCTTCGGCGACGCCGGCGTCTACTCGCTCTATGCGACCAAGACCGTCTCCACCGGGGAGGGGGGCGTGCTCGTGTCCGCGCGCCCGGAGCTGATCGAGTTCGCCGCCAAGTTCCGCAACTACGGCAAGTTCGAGCACGACGTCGACGGTCTCAACTTTCGCATGGGCGAGTTCACCGCTGCTCTCGGCCTCGTCCAGGCGGACCGCATGGAGGAGATCGTCGCCTGGAAGAACGCCTATGCGACTGAGCACCTCGATGCCCTGCACCCGGCGCGGCCCGAATTTCCCGACGGGATGACCTCGGGTCTCTACAAGTACATAGTCTTAGCACCGATCGAGAAGTCGACCGGGCGGGTCTACGAGGAACCCTGCCACCGGATCATGGGCCGCGACGACGACCTTCCCAACACCGACTGGGTGGCCGAGAACCACTGGTGCGTGCCGCTCTACTACCGCCCGGAGAGCCGGGACGACGTCCTCGCAAAGGAGGAAGCATGAGGGTCCTGGTAACCGGCGGCGGTGGCTTCATCGGCTCGCACGTCGTCGACCGGCTGATGCGCGATGGCCACACACCGCGGATCTTCGACCTCAGCGCCTCGCCCTACCATTCGCCGCTCGAAGTCGAGACCTTCACCGGCAGCATCACCGACCCGGCCAACCTCGACTTGGCGACGCGCGACTGCGACGCGGTGATCCACCTTGCCGCGGTCGCCGACGTCGCCCACGTCCTCGCCGACCCGGTGCTGGCCGAGGAGGTCAACACGCGCGGCACGCTCAACGTGCTCGAGGCGGCGTGCCGGGCGAAGGTCGGTCGCGTCGTCTACGGCTCGACCACCTGGGTCTACAGCGACTGCACCGAGCAAGCGGTCGACGAGGGAACGCCGATCCCGGCGCCGCGTCACCTCTACACCGCGACCAAGCTGGCGGGGGAGACCTACTGCGCCGGCTACGCCGAGCTCTACGACCTCGAGTACACCGTTCTGCGCTTCGGCATCCCCTATGGGCCGCGCGCCCGCGCCGCCGGCGTGGTTGCCAAGTTCACCGATCTTGCCTTTGAAGGCAAGGCGCTGACGATCGCCGGTGACGGCAGCCAGACGCGCAGCTTCATCTACGTCGAGGATCTCGCCGATGGGATCGTGGCTTCCCTGGCCTCCGAGGCCGCGGGCCGCACCTACAACCTCTCAGGCGACGAGGTCGTGACCATCCTCGAAATCGCCGAGCGGGTCCAGGAAAATACCGACGGCTGCGAGATCGTCCACACGCCGCCGCGCCCGGGTGACTTCCCCGGCAAGGAGATCTCCAACGAGCGGGCGCTGGAGGAGATCGGCTGGAAGGCGAAGACGAGCTTCCGCGAGGGCGTCCGCCGCTACGTCGAGTGGGTGCGCAACACGACCCGGCCACCCGACCCCGTCCCCGGGCTGAAGCCGGTGCTGAGTCACAACGGCAACGGAAATGGCAACGGCCGCGCGGCCGGATCATTGCTCGAGGGTGCCTCCACGGAGACAGGCGAGCGCCCACCGCGCGTGCTGGTGCTGACCGCCGACATCGGCGAGGGTCACGACCTCCCTGCTCGGATGATCAAGGAGGACATCGAACGGGAGATTCCCGGCGCCACGGTTGAGATCGCCGACGGCCTCAAGGCGATGGGCAGGATCTCTTCCTCGGTGGCGCGCGATGGATCCCGTTTCACCTTCCGCTGGATGCCCTGGTTGTTCGATCTCCAGTACTGGCTGATAACCAAGTTCGCGCCGACGCGCTGGCTGATGCACCATCTCAGCTATCTGGTCGGCGCCCGCGGCCTGATGCGCGTCGTCGAGCAACATCAGCCTGACGTCGTCGTCTCCACTTACCCCGGCGTGACGGCGGTGCTGGGCATGCTGCGCGAGAACCGGCGCCTGCTGGTGCCGGTGCACTCCGCAATCACCGACCTCGCCGGGCTGCGCTACTGGGCGCACCCCGGAGTCGATCTCCACTTCGTCACTCACCCTGAGTCGATCGAGGAGGTGGAGCGGTTGGTGGGGCCGGGCAGCGTCGAGTGGATGCGACCGCCGATCGCACGCGATTTCCTGATGCCGCGCACGCGCGCCGCCGCGCGCGAGGCGCTCGGCGTGCCGGCCCACGCCCGCATGATTCTCGTTTCGGGCGGCGGCTGGGGGGTCGGCGACCTCGAAGGCGCGGTCGATGCGGCGCTTGCCGGCGAGGACACCCTCGTCGTCTGCATCGCCGGGCGCAACGACTCTGCCCGCGAGAAGCTGGAGCAGCACTACGCCGAAAACGAGCGGGTCCAGGTGCTCGGCTTCACCGAGCAGATGAGCGACTGGATGGCGGCTGCCGACGCGATGGTTCACTCGACTGCCGGACTGACCGTGCTCGAGGCCCACATCCGCGGCTGCCCGGTCGTCTCCTACGGTTTCTCTGCCGGCCACCTGCGGGCGAACAACGCCGCCTTCGAGCGCTTCGGCCTGGCCGAGGTGGCTCGCTCCGAGCACGAGCTGACCTCGACGCTGCGGCATCTGACGAGGGAACGCCGCTCGCCCGACTCCTCCTTTGCCTCGCTGCCGTCGATCGCCTCGCGTGTGCTTACCGCGCGGCCGCGGATCAAGCCGCAGCCGGTATGGCGATTGCGGATGGAGCGCGTCGCGACCGCCGTCAGCGTGGTCGCGGTCGCCGCCGTGATGCTGCTTGCCGTGATCCATCGGGAGACGCCGTACCGCGTGATCGCCCGGCCGCTGGAGAGCCGCATCCACCTCGGCAAGGACGAAGACGTCGTTGCCGCGCCCGCCGTGCAGGCGGCGCAGCCGGCGGCCGCGCACAGCGCGGCCGCGACCGAAGGGCCTTGATCGGCAGGCTGGCGGGCGCCGGAGTTGCCGCCGCCGCTGCCGTGCATGCCGCGCCGGCCCTCGCTCCGCTGGCGCCAGTTTTGGCGTCGAGGCTGGGGATCGTGCAGCGCCAGGACGGGGTCGACGGCGTGGCGCTCAGCTTCGATGACGGCCCGCATCCGCAGGCCACGCCGATCGTGCTCGAGATCCTGCGCGAGGCCGGCGCTCGAGCGACCTTCTTCCTCGTCGGCGAGCAGGTCGAGCGTCGCCCCGCGCTGGTGGCCGAGATCGTCGCCGCCGGCCACCGGGTCGAGCTGCACTGTCACCGCCATCGCAACGCGCTGAGGCTGACCGGCGAGATGTTCTTGGACGACGCCGAGCGGGGGCGGGCGACGATCGAGGCGGCGGGGGGGCAGGCGATCGCCGACCACCGCCCGCCCTACGGGATCTACAGCGCAAATGCCTTGCGAGCCTGCCGGCGGCGTGGCTGGCGGCCGGTCCTCTGGTCGCAGTGGGGAAGGGACTGGCGCGGACGTGCGACCGCGCGCTCGATCGCCCACCGGGCGACCGGCTCGGCCCGCGCCGGGGACATCGTCCTCCTACACGACGCCGACTACTACAGCGCCCCCGGTTCCTGGGTGCGTACCGTAGCGGCCCTGCCGATCATCCTCGAGGAGCTCGGCAGCCGCGGGCTGAAGACGGTCTCGCTGCGCCGCTGAGCGGGCGGTGCGAGGGTCCACTGCTCGCAGCCGGCGAAGGCTTCGTCGAGCCGCCTCGCCATCGCGCTTCTCCTCGTGGGCCGATCCTGGTCGAAGATTTCCTGGGGCATGAATCCCTCTCCGTCCTGTTGGGGTGTACGGCCGACGATTTCCGATCCCTCGCACGCGTCTGGCAACGGCGGACACTGCGCGATGCGGCGTCCTCAGTCGCCTGAATAGCGCTGCTATTCAGGCTCCCTGCGTCCTTGCCTCGCTTGGTCCGGCGTCCGCCAGCCACGCACGTGGATATCGGAAATCGCCACCCGCACACCTTCTCTCGTCGATCGGACGAAAAAAAGTGCAATTAGCGGAAATCGGCAATTAAGTCCGCAAGTTGGGCCGGTTGATCCAAGGGCACGAACGTCTTGGAGTCTTGGATTTCAACAAGTTTTGCATTTGGAACTTCTCTCTCCAGCCTTTGCGCGTACTTGAGCGGGAAGAACCTGTCTCCAGGTGCCCAGGTGAGCAGGACGGGTAGATCGGAGCTGCGCAGCTTCTCGGCGGCCTCGAGGGTGTAGCGCTTGTTCATCCCGGTGGAGACCTTCTTCACGTCCCGCTTTACGTCGGGGTCGTGGAGTCCCGGCTGCATCCATGACGCGACCAGCTCAGCGGGGATCTGATTCTTCGAGAAAGGCTTGAAGGCCGCCCGCGCCAAGGCGCCGATTCGGAAGGGTGCGGCCAGCATCGCCATGCCGCCCGGCAGGGCGGCGATCGGCGGCATTGCCTTGAAGATCCCGGGCGGGAAGTTCTCGTGGGTGTCGCAATTGGTGAGGACGAGGCGGTCGATCCGCTCCGGATGGCGGGTGACGAGAACCTGCGACATCGCGCCGCCGGAATCGTTGCCGACGATCGTCACGTCACTTAGATCGAGCGCCTCGAGGAAGCTCGCGATCGTCGCCGCGATCCCGTAGGGGGAGAGGTCGGCATCCGGCTTCATCGCCACCTGCTGGGCGCCTATCGGCCAGTCGGGGGCGAGGCAGCGGAAGCGATCGGAGAGATGGTCGACGACGCCGTCCCAGAGGCGGCCGTCGACGAGGTAGCCGTGGACGAAGACGATCGGCTTGCCCTCGCCGGCCTCGCGGTAACGGACCTTTCCGGCGGGCAGATCGATCTCGCGGCGCTGATCTGGCTGACTCATCGCATCCTCCTCTGGGCATGTTTCCGGCCGATGATGCTGGTAAATTACATACAGACTGTATGAATGTCAAACGGACCCAGGCGGAACGTTCGGAGGCGACGCGCGACGCGCTGATCGCGGCCGCGCGCGCTCTCTTTGCCGAGCGCGGTTATGCCGCTGTCGGCACCGAGGAGATCGTGCGGGCGGCCGGCGTCACCCGCGGGGCGCTCTACCACCACTTCGGCGGCAAGCGCGACCTCTTCGAGGCCGTCTACGAGCGGATCGAGGTCGAGCTCGCGCAGCGCATCGCCGGCGGGGCTCTCGACGCGGGAGCCACGTCGCCGCTTGAGGCGATGCGGGCGGGCGCGGAGATGTTCCTGCAGGCCGCCACCGAGCCGGAGGCACAGCAGATCGTCCTGCTCGATGGGCCCTCGGTGTTGGGCTGGGACCGCTGGCGGGAGATCGCCGCCGCGCACGGGCTCGGACTTATCGAGGCGACCCTGCAGGCGGCGATCGAGGCCGGCGCGATCGCCGACCAGCCTGTCCGGCCACTTGCCCACGTGCTGATGGGGGCCCTCGACGAGGCGGCGATGCTGGTCGCCCGGGCCGAGGATCCCGAGCGGATGCGGGCCGAAGTCGGACGCACGCTGGACGTGCTGCTGGCTGGGCTCAGCGCTGCGTAGCCGGACCGCGAAATGCCGAGGTCTGGTCTGGCTTCCGCTTCTGCGGGGCCTCGGCCACCACCGGCCCCATGATGTCCTCGTGGGTGAGGCGGCGCGACTCCTTCTGCGCGTACATCCGCACGTCGGCGAGCTGCAGCGCGGCAGAGGGCTCCTTCTCCTCGGATGGCACCTCGACCGCGCCCCGGGCAGAGCTGACGTCGAATCCCGGCCCCACCGCGGTCAGCGCGCTCGTCGCGGCGCGGCTCACGGCCTCGAAGCGATCCGCCGCACAGGTCAGCAGCACGCAGAACTCGTCGCCGCCGATGCGGTACGCGGTGCCATCCTCGCCGACCGCGTCTCGCAGCGCTCCGCCGAGCCTCCTCAGCAGTTCGTCTCCGGCCGGGTGGCCGAAGGTGTCGTTGTAGTGCTTGAAGCCGTTGAGGTCGAAAAGCAGCAGCATCACCGGGTGCTCCTTCGTCGCCCGGGCAACCTCGATCGGCAGATCGACCTGCATCCGGCCCTGGTTGGCGAGCCCGGTAAGCGGGTCGGTCCGCACCTGCTCGAGCAGCGCCTTGTTCTCGCGGTCGCTCATCGCCAGCCGCATGATCACCGCGCTCATCGTCGCTGCCCAGAGGACGGTAGAGAGGCCACTGGTGGCGCTGAAGTACTGCATCGCGAAGAGGCCGATCATCACCCCGGCGAAGACCGGCGGGACGATCATCTCCCGCCGCCGGTCGTTTTCCGGCGCGGTGATCTCCGCGGCAGCCGCCGGCTGCCAGACGGCGGCACCGAGGCAGACCGCGGCGATCAGGTAGACCGGGTCGATCCAGTTGCCTCCGGGGATCGCTTCCCCGGTCGACTGGAGGGTGTAGGCGATGTCGGCGATGACGAGCGCCGAGAGGCCGGCGAGCAGCAGCGACCAGGTCCGCCCCGGCCGCCAACCGGTCAGCGCGACCACGCCGACGACCATCGCGACCATCGCGATGTCGCCCAGGGGGTAGGCAAGAGTGGTCGCGACTTGCAGCGGCGTGCCTTCGGTCTTCTCGGCGACGAAATCGAAGACGAAGGCCGCTCCGAGGGCGGCGGTGCCCAGCGCCGCGATGGCGCCGTCCATCCACAGCCGCCAATTCATCTCGTGCGCCCTGGCACGGACTAGAAGGGCGAGCCCGGCGTAGACAAAGGGGTAGAAGAGGAGGTAGCCGACGTCGGCCGGGGAGGGATAGGGGGCGCTCGCGTTGCCTTCGATGAAGATCGCCCAGTAGACCTCGGCGGCGCCCCAGAAGAGGATCGCGATCCCGATCAGGATCCAGGCCCGACGCTCGGGCCCGAAAGCCGATGCTCTGACCAGGCAGGCGACGCCTGCACCCAGCACGACCGCGTCGTAGACGACGCTGCCGATCGCAGAATGGAGGCTGTCGCCGATGCCGAGCCAGTAGTGAAGGGCGACCAGCAGCGTGCCTCCCAGCAAGAGGATCGCGAGGGAGGCGCGCAGGACGTGCGCGAGGGCGCTGTCGTCAGCCGCCGGTTCCCTCGTGGCCATGCCCAGCTATCGGCAGATCGAGGCCATTCCCCAAGCCTCGAACAGAGTGCTTGCGCACTTCTCTAGACTTGAGTGACGATGAAGGCAGGAATTCACCCCGACTACAAGCTCGCCCACGTGCATTGCTCGTGCGGCAACCAGTTCTACACGCGCTCCACGGTCGAGGATCTGCACGTCGAGCTCTGCTCGGAGTGCCACCCCTTCTACACCGGCAAGCAGAAGCTCGTCGACACGGGTGGGCGGGTCGAGCGGTTCCAGCGCCGCGCCGCCAAGCACGCCAAGGCATCGAAGTAGGCCATGAGCGCGGAGACAGGCTCTCCGCTGGCTGAGTCGGTCTCCTCCAACGGGGCAGACCCGCTTCGCATGCCCGACGGCGCGCTGGTCGCGAAACGCGACGCGCCGGTCGGCGGCCAGGCGGTTCTGGAGGGCGTGATGATGCGCGGCGTCTCGACCTGGGCGGTCGCGGTGCGCAATCCGGCGGGTCAGGTCGAGCTCAGCTCCGAGCCCCTGGTGCCCTGGGCGAAGCGTCACCGCCTCTGGCGGGTGCCGGTCCTGCGCGGCGTCGTCGCCCTCGGCGAGTCGCTGAAGATCGGGTTCCGCGCCCTGGCGATCTCCGCCAACGCCCAGCTGGAGGAGGACGAGGAGGGGGAGAAGGAGGAGATCGGCGGCTGGGTCTGGGGGCTGACGATCGCCTTCTCGATGGTGCTGGCGGTCGGGCTCTTCTTCGTCGTCCCGGTCGGGCTGACCAGCTTGATCAAGGACCAGCTCGGCAATGCCTTCCTCTTCTGGCTGGTCGAGGGGGTCCTCAGAACCGCGATCTTCATCGGCTACATCGCCGCGATCAGCCGCCTGCCGGACCTGCGCCGTGTCTTCGAGTACCACGGCGCCGAGCACAAGACGATCTCCTGTTACGAGGCCGAAGACGAGCTGGTCCCGGCCCGGGCCAGGCTCTACTCGCGCCTGCACCCGCGCTGCGGCACCAGCTTCCTGCTGATCGTGATGGTGCTGGCGATCTTCGTCTTCGCCCCGATCGGGCTGCCCGCCTGGTACTGGCTGGTCGCTTCGCGGATCCTCGGCATCCCGCTGATCGCCGGCCTCTCCTACGAGGTGATCAAGTGGGCTGGCAAAAACAGGCGCAAACGCTGGGTGCGGGCTGTGATGTGGCCGGGCCTGATGCTGCAGAACCTGACCACGCGCGAGCCCGACGAAGAGCAGCTTGCGGTGGCGATTGCGGCGCTGGAGAAGGTTTTGGCCGAGGAGAAGCCGGCTGAGGCCGGCGAGTCGCCGATTGAGATCGTCGCTTAGACGCTTTTGCGCGCGGGTCCTGTCGTCGGGTGGGGGTGTCCAAGCGAGGCTGGGTTTTTCGCCAGGTGAGCATGTGTCTCTCGCTGGGCGGTGGGCGAAAAAGAGGACGCCGCCCCGCTTGGACACCCCCACCCGACGCCACCCACGCGAGGGGCGCCTATGGTTCACGGCGTGATCGAAGCGCTTGTCGAGCAGGTTGAGGCGAGGTTCTCCGAGCTGGAGGGGCTGATGTCGGACCCCGATGTGATCTCGGATCGGGAGCGTTATGCGGATGTCGGGCGGGAGTATCGGGAGCTGCAGTCTGCTCGGGTGCTGGCGGCGGACTGGCGGACCCTCAAGGACGATCTTGAAGGGGCCCGGGAGCTGCTGGAGGAGGGCGAGGACGCTGAGCTGCGCAAGGTGGTCGATGAGGCGCCGGGCAGGCTGGAGGAGCTCGAAGAGGAGATCCGGCTGGCGATGGTCGAGCGCGATCCCAACGATGCCAAGAACGTGCTGGTCGAGATCCGTGCCGGCACCGGTGGCGACGAGGCGGCGCTTTTCGCCGGCGACCTCTGCAAGATGCTCACCCGCTACGCGGAGGAGCGCGGATTCGCCACCGAGGTTCTCTCCCAGTCGGCGGCCGAGGTCGGCGGTTTCAAGGAGGTGACCTTCGCGATCAAGGGCGAGGGCGCCTACTCGATCTTCAAGTTCGAGGGCGGTACCCACCGCGTGCAGCGCGTGCCCGAGACCGAGTCTCAGGGCCGGATCCATACCTCGACCGCGACGGTCGCGGTGCTTCCCGAGGCCGAGGAGGTCGAGGTCGATGTCGACCAGAACGACCTGCAGATCGACGTCTACCGCTCCTCGGGGCCGGGGGGCCAGTCGGTCAACACGACCGACTCGGCGGTGCGGATCACCCACAAGCCGAGTGGGATCGTCGTCTCGATGCAGGACGAGAAGTCGCAGCTGCAGAATCGCGAGAAGGCGATGCGGGTTCTGCGCGCCCGGCTGTACGAGCGCGAGCTTGCCGAGCAGCAGGCGAAGGTCGCTGCCGAGCGCAAGGCGCAGGTCGGCAGTGGCGAGCGCTCCGAGAAGGTCCGCACCTACAACTTCCCCCAGGGACGGGTCACCGACCACCGGATCAAGCTGACCTCGCACAACATCGAAGCGGTGCTGGCCGGGGGTTTGTTCGAATTCACGGACGCCCTTGCTGCCGAGGAGAAGCGCCAACGCCTTGAAGCAGCAGCGGTCGCATGACGCACGTGACCGGCGCATGACTTGGCCCCTGTGAGGGAAGCGCTCGCTGCGGCGTCGGACGCTCTGCAAGCGGCAGGCGTCGATACCCCGAGGCTCGATGCCGAACTGTTGTTGTGTGAGGCCGCCGGCTGGGACCGCGCACGTCTGGCGGCCGAGCCGGAGACGGACATTCCTGCCACTGCCGCGAGGCGCTTTGGCGAGCTGGTGAGGCGGCGGTTGCGGCGCGAGCCGGTCGCCTACATCCTCGGCCGCAAGGGGTTCCGCAATATCGAGCTGGCGGTCGATCGGCGGGTGCTCATCCCCCGGCCAGAGACCGAGCTGCTGGTCGAGCTGGCGCTGGGGCTGGACCCCCGACGCGTGCTCGACATGGGGACCGGCTCGGGTGCGATCGCGCTGGCGATCGCCGACGAGCTGCCCACCTGCGAGGTAGTCGCCACTGACACCTCCGTCGCGGCGCTCGCGGTCGCGCGGGCGAACGCGGAGCGTCTTCAGCTGACCGATCGGGTCGAGTTCGTCGAGGCGATGCTGCCGCCGGATGCCGGTGGGCTCGACCTGATCGTGGCCAATCTGCCTTACGTCGCCGAGTCGGAGTGGGGGAGCCTGGAGCCCGAGGTGACCAAGTGGGAGCCGCGCGAGGCGCTGCTCGCGGGACCGGACGGGCTCGACGTGCTGCGTGCCGCGATCCCGATTGCTGCGGGGGCGGCGTCATCGCTGGCGCTCGAGGTCGGCGCCGGGCAGGCCGCGGCTGTCGGTGAGCTGCTCTTCGAGGCCGGCTTCGCCACGGTCGAGACCCGTCCCGACCTGGCGGGGATACCGCGAGTGATGGTCGGGCGGCAATGAAAGCGGGGGCATTGGCGAGTTACCCCCGAAAGGGGACGATAAGTCGCCAGGGGGTGGATGGTGAGTGAGATCGTCTCGATAGATCGCGATGGTCCCGATGCCGCGTGCACTGCCCTGGAGCGGACGATCGCCGCGGGCGGAGTCGCCGTCTTTCCCGCCGACGGTCTCTACGGACTTGCCTGCGACCCGCTCGACGCGGCGGCGATCATGCGCATCCACGAGATCAAGGGTCGCGACGACGGCAAGCCCTCGGCGGTCATGTACTTCTCGCCGCTGGCGATGCGCGAGCTGGTCGAAGGGCTCGGGCCACGGACCCGCTTGGCGCTTGCCGCCCTCTTGCCGGGTCCGGTGACGCTGGTGGTCGCCAATCCCGAAGGTCGCTACCCGCTCGCCTGCCGCGAGGATCCCGCCCGCCTCGGAGTCCGCCTGATCGGCGGACCGCTGGCCGGTGCGATGTGCCCGCTGTTCCAGACCTCGGCCAATCTCAGCGGCGCGCGGGCCCCGTCTCGCTTCGAGGACGTTCCAGCCGAGATCGTCACCGCGGCCGACCTCGCGATCGACGGCGGCGGGCTGACCGGAATACCGTCGACCGTTGTCGACCTCACCGACTTCGACGTGGAGGGCGAGTGGACCGTTCTGCGCGAGGGAGGGCTCTCCCCCGGAGACCTAGCAGCCCGGTTGACCGCGGTAGGGGAGTCGGACTAGGCGGTGTGAGGTGTTGTCGTGCTCGTTCGACTCGAAGAGCAACTCCTTGGGGTCGACGGTCATCGTGAAGACGAAGCAGCCGCGCAGGCCGCTGACGTCTATCCATTGCTTGTCGTAATCGGCCGGGTAGATGTCCGACCAGCCGACCGAGGTGCCGAGCGTGACCGCGTCGGTGTAGGGGTCCTGGTCGCAACCGGGGTAGTGACGGACGCTGGGCGAGCGCTTGCCGGGGCGGGTGCGCTCGAGATCGCGCAGGCAGTAGTTGAGCTTGGGCCCGGTGCGGATGACCGGCCCGTTCTTGCCGTCCGGCCCGACCCGGCGCAGCTCGAACAGGGCAAGCTGGTGCACCTTCCAGTAGCTGCCGCCGAAGTACGTGCCGACGTCGGTGAAGTGCAGGGTGGCAGCGGTCCTGACGACGAGGCGGCCGCCGCCCTTGCGGTGGATCCGCTGGTTGACCCGCATCGTGTGCCAGCCATCGCGGTGGCCGCGCAGCTCCATCGGGCCCGTGCCGCGGCTCATAACGTCGCTCGTCGCCCGCAACAGGACCCTGCCGCCGTAGCTCGAGACGTAAATTTCGCTCGGCTTGCCGATCCTCAGATCGGGGCAGAGCAGATGGCGAGCTTCGGGGCCTTCGCAGGGGTTGGTCGGCGCCGCCGAAGCGGCCGGTGCTGCGAGCAAGAGGAGGGTGGCGATTGCCAGCGTCGAGCGAGCCTTCACCGCCATCAGGCTATCTCTCTCGCCGAGGGGGCCTCGATCCGGCCACCGCTGGGAAATCCGCCTGACTTGCGCTGGTAGCATCGGCCATAGTGAGCGACGCAATCGATTTCACCGACCCTGAGCTCGCCGAGCTTCTTCGCAGAGAGGATGAGCGGCAGGCAAATTCGCTCTGCCTGATCCCCTCGGAGAACTACTGCTCGACCGCGGTGCTCGAAGCGAATGGCTCGGTATTGGTCAACAAGTACTCGGAGGGCTATCCCGGCCGCCGCTACTACGAGGGCAACGAGGTGATCGACGAGGTTGAGCGACTGGCGGTATCCCGCGCAAAGGAGCTCTTCGGTGCCGAGCACGCCAACGTCCAGCCCTACTCGGGGTCACCGGCGAACCTTGCCATCTACCTCGCCTTCCTCCAGCCGGGGGATACGGTCATGGGTCTTTCCCTGCCAGCCGGCGGTCATCTAACCCACGGCTGGCGGGTTTCGGCTACGGGGATCTGGTTCGACGCGGTTCACTATGGCGTCGAGCGTGACAGTGGCCGGGTCGACATGGACGCCGTTCGCGATCTGGCTCTCGATCGGCGGCCGAAGCTCCTGTTCTGTGGGGGGACGGCGGTCCCGCGCACGATCGATTTCGCCGGCTTTGCCGAGATAGCCCATGAGGTCGGAGCCCTGATGGCTGCCGACGTCTCCCACATCGCCGGCCTGATTGCGGGCGGGGCTCATCCTTCTCCAATCCCACACGCCGACATCGTGATGACGACTACGCACAAGACGCTGCGGGGACCGAGGGGCGCGATCCTGCTTTGTCGCGAGGAGCATGCCAAGGCAATCGACCGAGCAGTCTTTCCGGGACTCCAGGGCGGGCCGCACCAGCATCAGACCGCTGCAATCGCAGCCACGCTCGGCGAGGCACTGGCGCCGGAGTTCAGCGACTATGCCCAGGCGGTTGTCGCCAGCGCCCAGGTGCTGGCGGAGGCTCTGATCGAGAGGGGGTTCAGCCTCGTCTCAGGCGGCACCGACAATCACCTGATCCTGCTCGACATGACCGCCAAGGGCTTGAGCGGCAAGGAGGCGGCGAGCGCGCTGTCCCGCGCCGGGATCGTCTCCAACGCCAACTCGATCCCCTTCGATCCGCGCAAACCGCTGGACCCGTCGGGAGTCAGGATCGGCACGCCCGCCGCTACCACCAGAGGGCTTGGGGAGGAGCACATGAGTCAGGTGGCCGATTGGATGGATGAGGTCGTATCCGCACCGGCTGACGGTTCGGTTGCCGAGCGGGTGCGAGCCGAGGTCCATGACCTGATGAGCCGATATCCGGCACCGGGATGCCGCACGGTGAGCAACGAAGCAGTCTAATCGCCCTCGCCCTAGGCATCCTTTAGGGCACCCGATGCAGCCGAATCGATTGTTGTACCGCGATTTTCCGCCGGAGTTGCGCAATGCCTACGGCGACGCAGTGCGTGCGCGGGACTGGAGCAGCAGGCACAAGGGATTGCTCGACTTCGCCGAGGCGGCTCTCGGTTATCTGGCGTCTCTCTCGCTCTCGGACTACCGAACCCGCTGTACCGAGCTGGTCGGGAACGTCGAGTCCCTGATCGAGAAGTCGCGGAACAAGCCCCTTACCATGGGCCGCGTCCTGGATCTGTTCAGAGTCAGTGCCAAGGCCATGCCGGATCCGCTCGTTCCGCGGGTCGATGGCCTTTCTGCTGCGCAGCTCGACGACGTGCGGCGGTTCGCGGCAGCGGTCGGCGCTCTCGATGCCGCCGTTGCTGGTCTGAGCCCGGGGGCCTCTTCGGCGGCGATCGACGTTTCCCACTACGTCAAGGATGGTCTCGGAGAAGAGGGGGACCGGCTGGATTGGTGGGAGGCCTGGCAGCGCCTGATCGCCTATCGCAACAGGGTCGTGCACTCCGGCCGCGACCCTTGGCCAACCGGCAACGAGCACTACTGGAACGTTATGGGCCCGCTGCTCCACGATGCCATCGTCGAGCTGCTCACCCACAGCGCTGTCGCGGATTCCATCCTGGCGCATCCGGTTGGGACCATTACCCTCCTCTTGCGCAGCGAGGCCGGAGATTTCGTTCATCTGGTATGCGGAGAGGAGCGGGGCGTGTTGTTCGAGGAGGAAGTCGTCGCGGCGATGTCGGTGACCGAGCGCTGGGCGGAGGATTGGGCGGCCACGACCGCGACCTCCTACATCCTTGACCCCGCGCCCGAGGGCTGGTCGATCCACAGCCCTTTCTGGGATCTGCGCAACGGGCTCCCCCCGGCGATGGGTGTACGGCCAGGCGATTCGAGCGCGAAGCCCGGTGGCATTAGCACCGCAGGGACACGGACGAAGCGTCCCGGCGCCCGGGAGGGCCAGGGCACCGCGCCCGGCACCTGTGGGGAGTTCATCCAGGGCATCTTGCCGGACGGCACCCCGTTCCACGTGACCTGTCCGATCAATAAGAGTGCAAATGTGGTGGCGAAGCTTCGACCCGCCCGCGAGCTGTCGGTGATCGGCCTGAGCGAGCACCATCGCAAGCTGGGTCTCGCGATCGAGTACACCGTTGAGAGACTGGATCTTGGGCCGACCGAGGTGACGATCCGCCACTGGAGCGACATCGACATCGGCAAGGGCATGGGCTCCAGCACCGCCGACGTCCTTTCCGGCATCCGCGCCGTCGCGAATGCGGCTGGGGAGCGTCTCGATGTTGCCGAGGAGGGGGCGCTCGCGGCAAGGGTGGAGTCATCCGATGGCTCGATGTATCCGGGTATCGCCGCCGTCAACCACAAGACCTGCGAGCTCGTCAAAGCCTGGGATTGGTACCCGGAGTTCGTGATCGTGATGCTCGTGCCCCACGACAGCGTCGACACTCAGTCGATCGGCTTCGCCGGCCAAGAGCAGCTCGCTACGGAGTACGAGGTTCTCTTGGAAAACATGGACCGGGCGATTTCCGAGCGGTCGCTGGCCAACTTCGCCGCGCAGTCGACGAGATCGGCGGGGCTCAATGAACGGTTTCTCCTCAGTCCCTATTGCTGCAACCTGAGCGATCGACTCGATGAGTTCGGCGCTCTTGGGGTCAACGTCGGGCATACCGGTACCGTCTGCGGCCTGTTGTTTGCCAACACCGAGGCCGGTCGGTTGAGGGCAAGTGAGGCCTGCTTTGCGGTGCGGCGGGAATTCGACGACCTCAAAGACGTCAAGGTCGTAACCACCCCGCACTGCGCGGGACAATCTGAGCCATCAGAAGAGGATGGGTCCCAGGCTGACCAGGCCGAGCACGGCAAGTGACACGGCCAGCAGTTTCCGTAGGTTTGCGGTGAGTTGCGGGGTGAGGCGAAAGCTGAGCTTGGCGGACACGACCGCGAGCAGGGTGAACCATGCGGCGGTGCCAAGCGCGACCGGCAGTGGGCGTATCAAGAGGTCGGGAGTCGAGATGGCCCGCAGGGCCGGGGTGGAGGAGAGGCTCAGCCAGATAGCTGCGGTGGCCGGGTTCAGCAGGGCGATGCCAACCGCCGCCTTGGGGGAGATCGAGGCCGGCGACCAGAACAGGATCGCGGTGCCGAGTAGGAAGCATGGGGCGAGGACGGCGAGGGCACTAGAACTCGCTCGGCCCGCGATCAAGACCCCCGATGCTGCGAGCAGGGAGTACGCGGCATCCGTCAGGGCGGCCCCGGTGATCAGCGGTATGGCCCGCCGCACGCCGCCGCGGGCCAGGTCGATGCACAGGGCGGCATTGGGGCCCGGCGGCACGGAGATGACGATCCCGAGCACTATGCCGGTTGCGAAGAGGTTCATCGCCATCGCGTGACCTATAGCAGACCGCTCACCCGACTCCCAATAGCGGAGTGCCGACCTCTCAGTCGACCGTGGGTGTTCACTCCACCGAGCACTATGGTCTGCCGATGAACATATGGGTCGACATGAGCGCGCCGGCGCATGTGCTTGTTCTGCGTCCGATCATCGAGCGTCTCCGCGCCCAGGGTCACAAGGTCGAGGTCACCTCGCGCGACTACGCTCAGACGCAGGCGCTGCTCGAGCTGCACGGGATGGAGCACACGCCGATCGGCCGCCACGGCGGCGCCTCGCGGGTACGCAAGGCGCTGCGGCTCGGCGCTCGCACCACGGCGATGATCCGCTTCGGCCGCGGCCGCTCCTTCGACCTCGCCCTCGCCCATGGCTCCAACGACCTGGCGATCGCGGCGCGCCTGCTCGGCATTCCCGAGACCAACATGCACGACTACGAGTACGCGGTCACCCAGCACCGGATCGGCTGCCGGCTCGCCAAGCGGGTGATGTTCCCCGACACGGTGCCCGCCGAGCGCTTGCGCCGCTTCGGCGTCGGGCCCGAGAAGCTCTTCCCCTATCCGGGGCTGAAGGAGGAGTACTACCTCTATGACTTCGAGCCGGACCCCGATTCGCTCGAGCGCCTCTCGGTCGACACCGGGCGCGTCGTCGTGGTCGTGCGGCCGCCCCCCGACGTCTCGCTCTACCACCGCAAGTCGAACCCGCTCTTCCCGAAAGTCCTGCAACGGCTCGGCACCGACGAGAACGTGCACGCGATCGTCCTGCCCCGCACCCAGGCGCAGCGCGAGCTGGTCGAGAGCCTCGCGCTGCCGTCGCTGATCCTGCCACCCGGCGCCGTCGAGGCGCAGAGCCTGGTGGCGCTCGCGGACCTCGTCGTCTCCGCCGGGGGAACGATGAACCGCGAGGCGGCGGCGCTGGGCACGCCCGTCTACACGACCTACGGCGGGCGCCTCGGCGGCGTCGACGAAGCGCTGATCAGGTCGGGACGGTTGCGGCCGCTGACCGACCCGCGCGCGATTCAGCTCGAGAAACGGACTGCGGACGCGACTCCGATCAGGCGAGACCCTGGTCTGCTGGTCGAGACCATTCTAGGTACCGTCGGAGCCGACCATCCCGCGGCAAGCCACATCTCGAGCTGAATCCCTAGTGCCGTGTCCGGTGACGTTTGCCCGGTTCTGGCGCAGTCATCGTCGTGCCTGGCAAGGACGCAGACCCGAAGGCGTGGCAGAGCCACGTCGAGTGGTCGAGGACGCCGCCAGGCGCGGCGAGGGCAAGCCAGAGAAGGCGAACGTTGCCTGACACGGCACCAACCCTGCCCGCCGACGTCCAGGCCGAGCTGGAGCACTTCATCGCGCTCGCCGGCGATGGTGAGAGGCGCTCAGTAGATTCTCTCCTCAGGGGCCTGGACATCTTTATTTCATTTTCCTTTTTGTTGATTCTGGCGCCGCTTCTGGCGCTGACCGCGCTGGCGATCGTGCTCACCTCGGGCCGGCCGCTCTTCTACCACGGTGCCCGCGTGGGCAGAGGCGGGCGGCTCTTCCGCATGTACAAGTTCCGCACCCTGAAGCCGGATGCCGAGGACCGCCTTGGCCCGTACCTGGGGGAGGAGCTCACCCGGCGCACCGAAGAAGAGGTGACGCGCATCGGACGGGTGCTGCGGAAGGTCCATCTCGACGAGGTACCGCAGCTGTGGAACGTCCTGCGAGGAGACATGGCGGTGGTCGGGCCGCGGCCGATCCGCCCGGCCTTCTTCACCGAGCTCTGCCGCGAGATCCCGCAGTACTGGCAGCGGCTGGTGGTTCGCCCGGGCGTCACCGGCTTCGCCCAGACGCGGATGACCCGCGAGGAGTCCTGGGCCGACAAGCTCGCCCACGACATGGAGTACATCGCCGACCGCTCCGTGCCGCTCTACATCAGCGTCCTCCTGGCCACCGTGGTCAAGGTCCTGGGCCGCGGCCCCGCCGCCCCCGGCTGACGTGCCGGTGCTGCGAGGTCCATATGGACCTCGCAGCACCGGCACGTCCTGCGAGACTGCGCGGCCATGTGTGGGATCTGTGGAGTGGCCATGGCTGAGCGGGGTGCGGTTGCGGACGTCGATGCGGTCAGGGCGATGAACTCGCGGCTGACGCACCGCGGGCCGGACAGCGACGGTCTGTTCCACGAAGGAGGGGTCGCGCTGGCGATGCGGCGGCTCTCGATCATCGACCTCGAGCATGGCGACCAGCCGATCTCCAACGAGGACGGCACTGTCACCGTCGTTCAGAACGGCGAGATCTACAACTACCGCGAGCTGCGCGGCGAGCTGGAGCGGCGCGGCCACCGTTTCGCAACCGATTCGGATACCGAGGTTCTGGTCCATCTCTACGAGGAGCACGGCGACGGCTTCGTCGAGCTCCTGCGTGGGATGTTCGCGATCGCGCTCTGGGACTCGCGCTCGCACCACCTCCTTCTGGCCCGCGACCGTTTCGGGATCAAGCCGCTCTACTACCGGCTCGCCGCGGGCACCTTGTCGTTCGCCTCCGAGTTGAAGGCGATGCTGGAGCAGCCCGGCTTCTCGCGCCAGATCGATCCCCAGGCCGTCGCCGCCTACCTCGCCTTCAATTCGATTCCGGCACCGCTGACGATCTTCGCCGAGGCGCGCAAGCTGCCCGCCGGAACGCTGGCGGTCTGGCGGGACGGCGAGCTGACGCAGACGCGTTACGCCAGGCCGTCTCCGGTCGCCGCGGGGGAGACCAGGCGCAGGCCGGAAAGCGCCTTGGCCGACGAGCTGCGCGAGACCCTGCGCGACTCGATCCGGGCTCACCTCGTCGCCGACGTCCCGGTCGGCGTGCTGCTCTCCGGCGGCGTCGACTCGGCCGGGATCGTCGCCCTCGCCGCCGGCGAGCAGGCCGACCCGGTGAAGACCTTCTCCGTCGGCTTCGAGGAGGCGAGCTTCGACGAGCTCGACCGTGCGCGGCTGGTGGCCGAGCGCTACGGCACCGACCACCACGAGATCGTCCTGCGCCCCGACGCAGTCGAGCTCTTCCCGAAGCTGGTCGAGGCCTTCGACGAGCCCTTCGGCGACTCCTCGGCCCTGCCGACCTACCTCGTCTCCGAGCTGGCCGCGGGCGAGGTCAAGGTCGCCCTCTCGGGGGAGGGGGGCGACGAGCTCTTCGGCGGCTACTACACCTACGTCGCGGACCTGCTGGCGCCGCGAGTCGGCCGTCTCGCCGCCCTCGCCGCGCCGCTCGCCGAGATGCTGCCCAGCTCCGATTCCAAGGTCAGCCTCGACTACAAAGCGAAGCGCTTCGCGCGGGGCGCGGGGCTGCCGCCGCTGGAGCGCCACCACGCCTGGAAGGAGATCTTCTCGCGGCAGCTTCAGGCCTCGCTGCTGGGCGATCGCGATCCGGGCTGGGACCCGGTCGACGTCTACCGCGAGCGCTATGCCGAGACCGCGGGGGCTGAGCCGCTTGCCCGCCTCCAAGACGTCGACCTCGGCATCTACCTGGTCGACGACCTGCTGGTCAAGACCGACCGCTCGAGCATGGCGCACTCGCTGGAGCTGCGCGTTCCCTTCCTCGACAACGAGGTGGCGACGATGGCTCTCGGGCTGGCGACGCCGCTCAAGGTGCGCGGGCTCGCCAAGAAGCGGCTGCTGCGAAGCGCTCTGGCGCCGCTGCTGCCGAAGGAGGTTCTGCGCGGGCCGAAGCAGGGGTTTTCGATCCCGGTGGCCGCCTGGCTGCGCGGGCCCCTGCAGGGATTCGCGCGCGAAACGCTCTCGGCGGAGACCTTGTCGCGACAGGGTTGGCTCGACCCCGCAACCGTCACCGCACTGCTCGACCGCCACTGCGCCGGCCGCGAGGACCTCAGCCGTCAGCTCTGGGGATTGATCGCCTTCACGCTCTGGTTCGACAGGTGCGCGAACTAGCCTGGATCGATGCCGGCGTCGGTCGAAGCCCTCCTCGCCTTCCTCGTCGCGGGGATCCTGACCCTGCTTCTGGTGCCTGCCACGATCCGCCTCGCCCGTCGCGCCGGGGCGATCGACCTTCCCGGCGTGCGCTCGCTGCACGAAGTGCCGACGCCGAAACTGGGCGGTCTGGCGATCTTTGCCGGGGTCCTGGTCTCTGCCCTGATCTGGCTGCCCTGGGACGCCGAGACGCGGGCGATCCTCATCGGCGCAGCAGCAATCACGGCGATCGGCGTCCTCGACGACATCTACGACCTCGGCGCGGCGACCAAGCTCCTCGGGCAAACGGTCGCCGTTGTGATCCCGGTCACTGCCGGCGTCACGGTCGAAAGCTTCACCTTCCCCTTCCTCGGCCAGCTCAACCCGGGCTCCGTAGACCTGCTCGGCCTGCCCGGCGGCGGCACGATCTCACTCGGCGACGTCGGCACCGTGATCGGCATCGTCGCTGTGATCAACGTGATCAACCTGATCGACGGCGTCGACGGGCTCGCCGCGGGGGTCTGCGTCATCTCCGGGGTCGCGCTTGCCGTGATCGCCCTTTCGCTGGAGCGCAACGCCGCCGGCATCCTCGCCGCGCTCACCGCCGGCGCCTCGCTCGGCTTCCTCCGCCACGGCTTCCCGCCGGCCAAGACCTTCATGGGGGACACCGGCTCCAACCTGCTCGGCTTCCTGCTGGGCGTCGTCGCTGTGCAGGGAGCACTGAAGACCAACGCCGTAATTGCCCTGTTCCTGCCGCTGATCATCCTCACCGTGCCGATCCTCGATACCGGCTTCGTCGTCGCCAAGCGGCTCAAATACCGCCGCCCGATCTACCGTGCCGACCGCTGGCACTTCCACCACCGCATGGCCGACATCGGCTTCTCGCAGCGGCGCACGCTCGCCTACCTCTATGGCTGGACCTTCGTCATGGCCGCCGTCGCGCTGGCCTTGCGCTTCGTCCCCTACAGCGACGACCACGGCCACTTCGACCCCTTCTGGACCGCGGTGATGATCGCCTTCGGCCTGTTCGCTCTCGGGGCGAGCGTCTACCTGGTCGAGGTGCTCGAGATCCTCAACCTGCGCCACATGCGGCTGCGCCAGCTCGTCAGCGTGCGCCGCGATGCCGGCCGACCGGTCCCGCAGGCCGAGCAGGTCGACCTCGCCGTTGCCCGCGAGCTGGAGACCGGCAGCTTCCCCGCGATCGATCCGGAGACGGGTGAGTTCGAGGCAGTCGAACCAGACCGCTAAAAGGGCTTTTTCGACTTTGTGCGAGGTTGTGACAAGCCTCACGAACTGGCTCTAGAAAGCGGATCGACGGCCCTTTCGGATATAGTCGCTCGTCCGCCCGCTCCCCATGAGACGGGCGGCTGTTGCAGACTTATGTCTCCTCCCAAGCATGTCGATCTCCTGGTGCTAGCCGCCGCCCTCGCCGTGTTCGTGCTCGGCGGGCTGCCCCTGCTCGGCTACGCCGTAGCCGCTGGCGCCTGGCTCGCGCAGCGGGGAATCCAGGTGCTCGCCGCTCGCCGCGTCAGCAAGGAATTGGCTCACGGAAACCGCCAGAAGGCGATGGGGACGGTCGCAGCGACCGCCCTGGGTCGGGTCTGGCTGATGGTGACCGCCGTGCTGCTGGTCGGCATCGCCGAGCGTGAAGCCGGCCTCTCGGCCGCGCTGCTGCTGCTCGCCCTCTTCACCATCTCCTTGGCCGCGCAGGGCCTCGTCTACCTGCTCGAGCCCGAAGCGCGGGAGATCAAGGCGCCGTGAAGACGCGCAGCAAAGTCCTGATCGGCATCGGTGGCTACCTCGCGCTGGCGATCGCGATGCTGCTGATCTTCGGCAATGACGGCAAGAACGAAGAGTTCAAGCCCCAGAACGAGTTCAAACTCGAAGAATGGGTGCCGATCCACCTCGGCAGCCTCGATCTCAGCATCAACAAGGCCGTCCTCTACCTCGTCCTCGCCAGCGCCCTGACGATCTTCGCGATGACCTGGATCTCGCGCCGCATGGCGCAGAAGCCCAACCGCGTCCAGACCGCGGTCGAGCTCGCCTACGACCTGACCAAGAACAACATCACCGGCGGCAACATGGACACCAAGACCGCGATCCGCTGGTTCCCCTTCCTCGGCGCCCTCTTCTTCTTCATCTGGTTCTCGAACATGATCGGCTTCATCCCGCTGCCGATCAACACCGAGCACACCGTCGACGTCTTCGGCCTGGAAATCCCGGCCTTCGCGATCTACGCGGCGACCGCGAACATCTCGATCCCGCTCGTCCTCACGCTGGTGGTCTGGATCTCCTACCACGTCGAAGGGATCCGGTCCAAGGGCTTCTTCGCCTACTTCGCCGGCTGGCTCCCCCCCGGCCTGGAGGAAATGAGCCCGTTCGGCAAGGCGGCGATCTTCCTGATCGAGGTGATCTCGCACTTCGTGCGGCTGATCTCGCTCTCGGTGCGTCTCTTCGCCAACATCCTCGCCGGCCACCTGCTGCTGCTCTTCATGGGAGGTGGGCTCGCCGTGCTGCTCGGGATCGCTGCGCTCGGCACGCTCACCTTCCCGCTCGCCTTCGCCTTCTTCATCTTCGAGGTCGGCCTCGTCGCCACCTTGCAGGCGTTTATCTTCTCGACCCTCACCGCGATCTACATCGGCGGAGCGACCTCCGCAAGCCACTAGACAAAGGAGCACTGTTCTCACTATGGATCTGTCCCCCGTCGCCGCCGCGGTCACCGATGAAGGTGTCAAAAGCGCTGGCAAAGCGATCGCCCTCGGCGTAGGAGCCGGCCTCGGCTCGATCGGCGCCGGCATCGGCGTCGGCTTCATCTTCGGTAAGGAGATCGAGTCGGTAGCCCGCCAGCCCGAGATGAAAAGCGAGCTCGAAAGCATCCGCTGGCTCGGCTTCGCGCTGACCGAGGCGGTCGCCTTCTACACCTTCATCTTCGGCCTCATCGCCTTCTTCCTCTCGTAAGGGATGGAGGTTCTCGGCTACATATCCGCGCTTCCGTTTGCCGCCGAGAGTGGCAGCGAATCGGGCGGCAGCTTCCTCGTCTCGCCGGGTCTCGGCCTGATGATCTGGACGCTCGTCCTCTTCCTCTTCACGATGTGGGTGTTGAGCAAGGTCGCCTTCCCGAAGATCCAGGAGGCACTCGACAAGCGGGCCAAGACGATCGCCGAGTCGATCGACGCGGCGGAACGGCAGCGGCGCGAATCCGACGAGCTGCTCGAGGAGTACCGCAGGCGCCTCGCCGAGGCTCGCGAGCAGGCCGACGACATCATGGCCCGCGCCCGCAAGGCAGCGGAAACCGCCGAAACGGAGGCGACTACGGCAGGCAAGGAGAAGCGCGAGGAGCTGGTTGCGGCTGCGACGCGCGACATCGAAGCCGAGACGCGACGCTCGCTGGAGCAGATCCGCAAGGAGGTCGCCGACCTGACCGTGCTGGCCACCGAGAAGGTGACTCGCAAGAGCCTCAATGCCGAGGACCAGCGCCGCTTGGTCGAGGAGGCGCTCTCGGAAGTCGACTTCACCAGCCTCTCGGGGGCGGAGAGCTAGAGATGCAGGACGCAGCTCGCGTATACGCCGAGGCGCTTTTCGACGTCGCGAAAGAGAAAGGCAAGCTTGACGCGATCGGCGCCGACCTGGCCCAGTTCGCGGATGCCGTCGAAGGCGACCGTGAGCTGCAGGTCTTCTTCTTCAGCCCGCATTTCTCCTCGGCCGAGAAGATCGAGGGACTGCGGCGGGCGGTCGGCGGCGCCGACCAGGAGCTGGTCAACTTCCTCGAGCTGCTGATCGAGAAGCACCGCATGAACGAGATCTTCCGCATCCGCCGTGAGTTCGAGGAGATGTGGAAGAAGGAGAACAAGCGGATCGACGTGACCGTGACCAGCGCGGTCGAGCTGGACCCGGCAGTGGTGGCCAAGGTCGGCGAGGAGATCGAGCGGCAGACCGGCCAGACGGTCGAGCTGGCCAGCCGGGTCGACGGCGAGATCCTCGGTGGCATCGTCCTGCAGGTCGGCAACATGGTGCTCGACGCGAGCATCCGCAGCCGCCTGGACAAACTTCGAAAGAGCGTCGCCCAAGCGGCGTAAGGAGGAGTAGAGCACCCCAATGGAGATCAAGCCCGACGAGATCGCATCCATCCTCAGGGAGAGGATCGAGGGACTGGACACCGGCAGTGCCGACCTCTCCGAGGTTGGCACCGTGCTGTCCGTGGCCGACGGGATCGCCCGCATCCACGGCCTCGACAACTGCATGGCGCTGGAGATGCTGGAGCTGCCGCACGGAGTCACCGGCCTTGCCCTCAACCTCGAGGCGGACAACGTCGGCGCCGTGCTCTTCGGCGAGTGGGACAAGGTCGTCGAGGGCGACACGGTGAAGCGCACCGGGCACCTGCTGCGGATCCCCGTCGGCGACCATCTGCTCGGGCGCCTCGTCGACCCGCTCGGCCGCCCGCTCGACAACAAGGGGGAGATCGCCACCGATCAGACCCGCCCGGCCGAGTTCAAAGCGCCGGGAGTCGTCGAGCGCCAGCCGGTGACCGAGCCGGTGCAGACCGGGTTGATGTCGATCGACGGGATGATCCCGATCGGCCGGGGCCAGCGAGAGCTGATCATCGGCGATCGACAGACCGGCAAGACGGCGATTGCGATCGACACGATCATCAACAACCGCGACAAGGACATGATCTGCATCTATGTCGCGATCGGCCAGCGGATGTCGACCGTCGTCCAGCTGAAGGAGGTGCTGGAGGAGAACGGCGCGATGGAGAACACGATCATCGTCGCCGCCCCCGCCGACGAGGCGGCGCCGATCAAGTTCATCGCGCCCTATGCCGGCTGCGCGATGGGGGAGCACTTCCTCTACAACGGCAAAGCCGCGCTCTGCGTCTACGACGACCTCACCAAGCACGCCTACGCCTACCGCCAGATGTCGCTGCTACTGCGGCGCCCGCCCGGTCGCGAGGCATACCCCGGCGACGTCTTCTACCTGCACTCGCGCCTTCTCGAGCGGGCGGTGAAACTGAACGACGAGCTCGGCGGCGGCTCGCTTACGGCGCTGCCGATCATCGAGACCCAGGCCTCGGACGTCTCCGCCTACATCCCGACCAACGTGATCTCGATCACCGACGGTCAGATCTTCCTCGAGTCCGACCTCTTCAACTCGGGCGTGCGGCCGGCGATCAACGTCGGCATCTCGGTCTCGCGGGTCGGCGGCAACGCGCAGACCAAGGCGATGAAGAAGGTCGCCGGGAAACTGCGCCTCGATCTGTCCCAGTACCGCGACCTGGAGGCGTTCGCCCAGTTCGGCTCCGAGCTCGATCCGGAGACGCAGAAAACGCTGAACCGCGGCGAACGGCTGGTTGAGCTGCTCAAACAGAAAGAGCGCGAACCGCTCGAGATGGCCGATCAGGTCGCCGCGATCTACTCCGGCACCGGCGGCTTCCTCGACCGGATCAAAACCGAGCGGGTCGGCGAGTTCCTGCGCGACCTGAAGCTCCACCTGCACTCCGAGAAGTCCGAGCTGCTGGCGCGGATCTCCGAGACCGGCAAGCTCGAGGAGGCCGACGAGGAGGAGCTCGGCGCCTCGATCCGCGACTTCGTCGACGACTTCGGCGCCGATTTCGACGAGCACGGCGATCCGCTCGAGGCGGGCGAATCCGACCGGGTCAAGTCCGAGAAGGAGCGCTCGACGCCGAGTCGCAGCGAGGAAGCCGAGAACGACGCGGAGAAGGAGCCGACCCCCGCCTAAGGGCGGGCCCTCTAGTCCATGGCTTCCCAGAAGGACGTCAAGAGCCGCATCGCGTCGATCAAGAACATCAACAAGATCACGCGGGCGATGGAGATGGTGGCCGCGGCGCGGCTGCGCCGGGCCGAGCAGCGGATCGAGCAGCTGCGGCCCTACGCCCAGGGCATGCGCAAGCTGACCCGCCGTGCTGCCGAGCAGGCCGGCGGGGTGCCGCGCGTGCCGGTGCTGACCGAGCGCGAGGACGTGAAGCGCGTCGGCATCGTCCTGGTCACCGGCGATCGCGGCCTCGCCGGCGCCTTCAACACGAACGTGATCCGCGACGGCCTGCGCCTGCGCGACGAGTGGCGGGAGCAGGGGGCCGAGACGGCCTTCTCCGCGGTCGGCCGCAAGGGTGTCTCCGCGCTGACCTTCCGCAAGCAGGACGTGCGCACTTCATACGTCGGCTTCACCGACCGGCCCGGCTTCGCCAACGCGCGTGAGATCGGCGAGGAGCTGACCGCGCGCTACGTCGACGAGGAGCTGGACCGGGTCGAGCTCGTCTACAACCGTTATGTCTCGCCCCTCACCCAACACGTCTGGCGGCAGACGCTGCTTCCTCTCCAGCAGGCCGACGTGATCGGCTCTGGCGCCGAAGAGGAGGAAGAGGATGCCGAGGAGACTGAGATCGAGAAGGCCCACAGCCGAGCGCTGTGGGAGTACGAGCCCGACGCCGAAGAGCTGCTGGCACAGCTCATCCCGGAGTACGTGAACATCTCGGTCTACCGGGCGCTGCTCGAGTCGGCTGCTTCCGAGCTGGGGGCGAGGATGACGGCGATGCGCAACGCGGCGGAGAACGCCGAGACGATGATGGACGACCTCACCCTGGAGATGAACCGGGCCAGGCAGGCGGAGATCACCCAGGAGATCCTCGAGGTAGTCGCCGGCGCCGAGGCGCTCGGCTAACCAAAGCTTCGATTAGAGAGACGAGAAAAGGAACCAATGGCTGAGAGCAACGGAAGCAACGTAGGGCGAGTCGAGCAGGTGACCGGCGTCGTCGTCGACGCCGTCTTCCCCGAGCAGCTGCCGGGGATCTACTCGGCGGTCAAGATCGAGATGGCCGGCGACGAGGATCGCGAGGCGACGGAGCTGGTCTGCGAGGTCCAGCAGCACCTCGGCGATGACCGCGTCCGCACCGTGGCGATGGATGCCACCGATGGCCTCCAGCGCGGTGACAAGGTCATCGACACGGGCGGTCCGATCTCGGTTCCAGTCGGTGACGCGACGTTGGGCCGCATCTTCAACCTGCTCGGCGAGCCGATCGACAACGGCGAGCCGATCGAGGCGGGGGAGCGCTGGCCGATCCACCGCTCGGCACCCCAGGCCTCCGACCTCGCCCCGACCCAGGAGATCCTCGAGACCGGGATCAAGGTGATCGACCTGCTCGCTCCTTACGCCAAGGGCGGCAAGGTCGGGCTTTTCGGCGGCGCCGGCGTCGGCAAGACCGTTTTGATCCAGGAGCTGATCCGCTCGATCGCCGAGGAGCACGAGGGCCTCTCTGCCTTCTGCGGCGTCGGCGAGCGTTCGCGCGAGGGCAACGACCTCTGGCTCGAGATGAAAGAGTCGGGCGTGATCGACAAAACCATGCTCGTCTTCGGCCAGATGAACGAGCCCCCGGGTGCCCGCCTACGCGTCGCCCTCTCCGGGCTGACGATGGCCGAGTACTACCGCGAGCAGGGTGGCCAGGACGTGCTGCTCTTCATCGACAACATCTTCCGCTTCGTCCAGGCGGGCTCCGAGGTCTCGGCGCTGCTCGGTCGGATGCCCTCCGCGGTCGGCTACCAGCCGACGCTGGAGACCGAGATGGGCGAACTGCAGGAGCGGATCACCTCGACCGAGCGCGGCTCGGTCACCTCGGTGCAGGCTGTCTACGTGCCGGCGGACGACTTCACCGACCCGGCGCCGGCATCGGTCTTCGCCCACCTCAATGCCACCACGGCGCTCTCGAGGTCGATCTCCGAGAAAGGGATCTACCCGGCCGTCGACCCGCTCGACTCGAGCTCGACGATCCTCAAGCCCGACGTCGTCGGCGAGGACCACTACCGCACCGCGACCGAGGTCCAGGAGGTGCTGCAGCGCTACAAGGAGCTGCAGGACATCATCGCGATCCTCGGCATCGACGAGCTCTCCGACGAGGACAAGCAGACGGTCTCGCGGGCACGCAAGATCGAGCGCTTCCTCTCGCAGCCGTTCTTCGTTGCCGAACAGTTCACCGGTCGCAGCGGCGAGTTCGTCCCGGTCGCCGAGACCGTGCGCGGCTTCCGCGAGATCCTCGACGGCGAGCACGACGACCTCTCCGAGGGTGCCTTCTACATGCAGGGCTCGATCGACCAGGTCACCGAGAACGCCGGGTCCGCGGCGGCTGCGTAGGGATCAGCTTGGCCGGCGAGAGCAAATTCGAGGTCGAGATCCTCACTCCCGAGGGTGAGGTCTTCAACGGCGAGGTGAGCCAGGTCTCGACCCGCACCGCGGGGGGCGAAATCGGCATCCTCGCCAACCACGCGCCGCTTCTGGCCGCCCTGCGACCGACCGAGCTTCGCCTCTTTGAGGGCGACGGCGAGCCCCGCCGCTTCGCGCAGGCACACGGTTGGCTGCAGGTCTTCGGCAACCACGCCCGCTTGCTGGTCGAGGAGGCGATCGCGCCGGAGGACCTCGACGCCGCCACGCTCAAAGAGCAGCTCGCCGACGCCGAACAGCGTTTCGCTGAGGCGGAGGACAAGAGCGGCGAGCAGACCCGGGCGCAGAAAGATCGCGATCGGGCCGAAGCGTTTCTTGCAATCGCCCAGGGATGAATGAGAGGCGCCGATGTCCCGAGGCGGGAATTGACATCGCTCGGCCCTGCGGGCCTCTGCGACTAAGTTTGAGCGCGGCCTACGGCCGCGCAATCACGAGATTGCATATCGCGGCCTTCGGCCACATTCCCGCCTCGGGACATCGTCGCCTCTCACCTCGCTCTGCCGCTCGAACTTTCAGTTTCCCGCCGTATAGGCGGGTAAGTGCAAGTTCGGGGAAGGGACCATGAGCGAGGAGCTGGTTGCACTTGCTACGCGGCTGATCGGTTATGACACGTCCGAGGCGGATGGGGTGCTGGAAGCTGCCGGTTTCGTTGAGGGCTGGTTGGAAGCTCGCGGGATTGAGGTGGCTACGGAAGAGGTGCGGGGGCTTCCGGTGCTCAAGGCTGAAGTCGGGCCTGAGGACGCGCCTACGGTTGTGCTGCATGGGCATCTCGACGTCGTGCCGGGAAGGCCTGGGCAGTTCGATCCGCGGGCCGACGGCGAGCGGCTTTATGGGCGTGGTGCCTATGACATGAAGGGGGCGCTGGCGGCGATGCTGCTGACCACGGCCGCTATGCGCGACTCCGAGCGGGTGCGGGTTCGGCTTGGCATCGTCGGCGACGAGGAGTCCGAGGAGGAGGCGGACCGCGGCAGCGACCATCTCGTCGATGGAGGCTTCGTCGGTGACTTCGCGATCACCGGTGAGCCGACCGACCTGCAGATCGGCGTCGAGGCCAAGGGGGTCCTGGCGCTGCGCCTGGAGGTCAGCGGCGTCGCCGCCCACGGGGCGACGCCGTGGCTGGGCGACAACGCGGTGCTGAAGGCACATGACGTTTTCCGCAGTATCGAGTCGCTACCGTTTGCCCGGCACAGCTCGGAGCTGTTCGACCGCCCCTCGATCAATCTCGGCCGGATCCTGGGTGGCGACGCGCTCAACAAGGTGCCTGACCGATGCGCGATCGACGTCGACATCCGCTACCTGCCCGACCAGGATCCCGAGACCGTGCTCGAGCAGGTGCGGAGCCTTCCCGACGCCGAGGTGACCTCGCTCTTCACAAGGCCGCCGGCGGTGGTCGACCGCGATTCGCCCTTCGTCCAGGGGCTGCGCGAGGCGGCATCGGCTCACCACGACGGGGAGCCGATGAGCGTCGGCCGCGACGGCGCCTCGGATGCCGTCTCGTTCCTTCGCGTGGGCGTGCCGGCGGTCGAGTTCGGCCCGGTTGGCGAAGGCCACCACGGTCCCGCCGAGTGGGTCTCGGTGCCCTCGCTGGTGGCCTACCGGCAGGCGCTCGAAGGCTTCCTGCGGGCGCTCCCGGACCGGCTCGAAGGCTGATCGCCGGGCGATGATCGAGCCGGTCTTCAAGAAGCCGCCACCCGAGGGCGACCACGAGCCACCGCCGAAGCGCAAGCGCTACTGGTGGCGCTTCACCCTGGCCTCGGTCGTGATCGTCGCCGTCACCGCGGCGGCTACGTCGGCCAGCATCCTGCTCTACATCGGCAGCATCGCCAACGCTCTCTCTCACAACAACAAATTGCAGAACAAGGTCGAGCGCGTCCTTGCCCAGACGCATGGGGGGGAACCGGAGAACATCCTCATCATCGGCTCCGACAAGCGCGCCAGCGAACCCGAAGACCCAGGTCGCTCCGACACCACCCTGCTGCTGCGGCTCGACCCGGAAAAGAACGCGATCGCGCTGATGTCGATCCCGCGTGACCTCAAGGTTGAAATTCCCGGCTTCGGGACCGAAAAGTTCAACGCCGCCTACACCTTCGGGGGGCCGAAGCTGACCCTGCAGGTCGTCAAGGAACTCACCGGCCTGCCGATCAACCACGTCGTCAACGTCGACTACCTCGGCTTCGTCCGCGCGGTCGACGCGATCAACTGCGTCTACGTCGACGTAGACCGCCGCTACTACCACTCCAACGTCGGCGTCCCGCCCTCCGAAGAATATGCCGAAATCAACGTCCAGCCGGGTTATCAATTGCTCTGCGGTAAGAAAGCGCTGCAGTACGTGCGCTACCGCCACACCGACACCGACCTGGTCCGGGCGGCGCGCCAGCAGGACTTCCTCAGCGCCGCACGCCAGCGGGTCCCGATCGACCAGCTCGTCCTCGGCCGCAACGAACTGATCGACATCTTCACCAAGTACACGACCTCCGACATCAGCGACACGGAGACGATGCTCGAAGTTCTGAAGCTGTTCGTCGCCTCGCGCAACGCGGAAATCAAGGAGGTCCACTTCCCGGCGGAACTCGGCCCCAGCTTCGTCTACGCGACTCCGGAAGCGATCGGCGAAGCCGTCGACAAATTCCTCGGGATTGAAGCCAGCGGGGGACCGCGCGGCTCGCTCGAAGGCGGCGAACACCCGAAGTCGAAGAAGACGAAGGGCAAGGGGAAGAAGAGCAAGCCTCATCCCAAGCCCCGGGTGAAGGCGAAGCCGCCCGGGAGCGACGGCCTCGTCGCCGCCGGCGAAGCAGGCGAGCTCGAGGGGAAGTCGGTCGCTCGCAAGGTCAGCAGCGGATTCCCCGTCTTCTACGCGAGCCGCCTTCCCGCGGAAGCGTCATACGTGGAAAGCAACAGCTACTACCACGTGCAGGACCCGCGCGTGTACCACTTCAAGGACACCGACGGCAACCGCCATGCCGCCTACCGGATGGTCGCCGAGTACGGGCCCGAATACGAAACCCAGTACTTCGGGGTCCAGGGCATTCGGGGCTGGAGCGATCCTCCGATCCTCGACAATCCGAGCGAAACGAGGACGATCCACGGCCGCGAGTACGACATCTATATCGACGGCGATCGCGTCAGCATGATTGCCTGGCACCGAGGCGACAACAGCTATTGGGTCTCCAACAGCCTGCTGCAATCCCTGACCAACGATCAGATGCTGGGCATGGCGCGGTCGGCCAGGGTGATAATTCCGAACAAGAAGCCGAAGCGAAAGCGAGGGAGCGCACAACCATGATGGAGAGCAGAGAGCCGATCGGCGTTATCGGGGTGGGCTGGGTCGGCCTGGTGACGGCGGCCTGCTTCGCCGATCTTGGCCACCGGGTCGTCGCCCGCGACATCCTCCCCGAGAAGGTCTCCGCACTCTCGCGGGGCGAGACCACGATCCACGAGCCCGAGCTCGACGAGCTGCTCGAGCGCAACGCCGAGCGCCTCACCTTCACTACCGACATGGACGAGCTGTTGGCTTCGGCCAGGCTGCTCTTCGTCTGCGTCGACACGCCGCCGACCCGCTCCGGCGACGCCGACCTCTCCCGGGTCCGCACGGTGGTCGAGGAGCTGGCTGCCGACGGCGACCACGTGCTGATCATGAAGAGCACCGTGCCGGCCGGCACCGGGGAAGCGATCCGCCGCGATCGCCCCGGGCTTGCCTATGTCTCCTGTCCCGAGTTCCTCAAGGAGGGATCGGCGGTCGCCGACTTCCTCCACCCCGACCGTGTCGTGATCGGCGCCGATGTGGGCGACCGCGCAGCCGGCGAAGCCGTGGCCGCTCTCTATGAGCCGCTGGGGGGGGAGATCGTCCACACCGATGTCGCCAGCGCCGAGATGATCAAGCTCGCCTCGAACGCTTTCCTCGCGACCAAGATCTCCTTCGTCAACGAGATCGCCAATGTCTGCGAGGAGGTCGGCGCAGACGTCGGCGAAGTAGCCCGGGGCATGGGGCTCGACCAGCGCATCGGCCCCTCGTTCCTGCGAGCCGGGATCGGCTACGGGGGGTCATGTTTCCCGAAGGATGTCAGCGCGCTCAAGATGCTTGCTGGTAATACGGGCTACCACTTTCAATTGCTCAACGCGGTGATCGAGGTGAACGAGCTGCAGAAGCGCCGCGTGGTGCAGAAGCTGGTCGGCCATCTGGGCTCGCTGGTCGGGCGTCGGGTGGCACTACTCGGCCTCGCCTTCAAGCCGCAGACCGACGACATGCGCGAGGCGTCGAGCCTGGTGCTGTCGGCGCGACTGCAGGGCGAAGGGGCGGAGGTTGCGGCCTACGATCCGGTTGCAGCCGGCCCGGCCCGGGATCTACTCGATGGCGTCGAGCTGTGCGACTCGGCACTGGAAGCGCTCGCCGGCGCCGACGCAGCGGTGCTGGTCACCGAGTGGCCCGAGTTCGCCGAGCTGGATTGGTCCGATGTGGCGAGCAGGATGGCGCGGCCGCTGCTGGTCGACGGGCGCAACTTCCTCGACCCCCAAAAGCTGGTCGCAGCAGGCTTCGAATACGAGGGAATCGGCAGGGCACCGGTCGATGCGCCGTCGGCGGCGACCGCCGACTGACGCATGCAGGCAATCGTTTTGGTCGGGGGGGAAGGGACGCGGCTGAGGCCGTTGACCGAGTCAACCCCGAAGCCGGCGCTGACCCTGGTCGATCGGCCCTTCCTCGCCTACATGATCGAGTGGCTGGCGGGGCACGGGGTGACCGAGGTGGTGCTTGCCTGCGGCTTCCTGCCTGACGTGCTGCGGGCCGCGCTCAGCGGGGAGGAAGAGCGGGCGGGCGTGCGGATCCGCTACGTCGCCGAGCCCGAGCCGCTGGGCACCGCCGGGGCGATCCGCTTCGCCGCCGACGCCCTGGGGGACGAGCTCGAGGATCGCTTCCTCGCCCTCAACGGCGACGTGCTCACCGACCTCGACCTGAGCACGCTCTTGCGCGCGCACCAGGGATGGAGCGCCGCGGCGACGATCGGCCTGCATCCGGTCGAGGACTCCTCGGCCTTCGGCTTGGTCCATAGCGACGACGGCGGGGCGGTGCTCGAGTTCCTCGAGAAGACCGGGGAGCGCAAGCCGGGAGAGGTCAACGCGGGGATGTACGTGCTGCAGCGCTCCGTGCTCGACCTGATCCCGCCCGGCGAGAACGTCTCGATCGAGCGCGACGTATTCCCGCGCCTGGTCGGCAAGGGGTTGCACGGCCGGCTCCTCGACGGCTACTGGCTGGACATCGGCACGCCCAAGCGTTACCGGCAGGCGAGCTGGGACATCCTCGAAGGCCGCGTGGAGACCCGGGTCGAGCCCACTTTCGAGAGCGTTTTGGTCGACCCCGGGGCGCATGTCGACAGCGCGGCCAAGATCGGGCCTCAGGCCGTGATCGGGCCGGGTTGTCAGGTTGAGGCGGGGGCGCAGATCCTTAGGTCGGTCGTCCTCGACGACTGCACGGTCGGCGAGAACGCCCACGTCGTCGACTCGATCCTCTCGCCGCGAGCCGAGGTGCCTCCCGGTGCGGTCGTTGAAGGAGCAGTCGCCGCAGAGGGCGAAAGACTCCTCGGCTGATGCTCGACGACGTCCTCGCAATCCCCGATCACCTTCGCGATGCTCTCTGGAGGGTCGAGTCGGCCCGGCTGGAGCGGAGCGAATCCGCCGGGCTCCTCGTCTGTGGCATGGGCGGTTCGGCGATCGGCGGCGATCTCGCTGCGGCAGCGCTCGGCGAGCGGCTCGCTGGGCCGTTGGTGACGGTGCGCGGCTACGGACTGCCGAGCTGGGCCGGCGCCGAGTGGACGGTGTTCTGCTCCAGCTACTCGGGCGAAACCGAGGAGACTCTCTCCTGCTTCGCCGCTGCCGAGGCGCTCGGCGTCCGCCGCGTCGTCGCCAGCACCGGTGGCGCCCTGGTCGAGGGTGCCCGCGCTGCCGGCGACCCGGTCATCGGGCTGCCCGGCTTGCTGCCGGCCCCCCGGACCGCAGTCGCCTACATGCTCGTCTGCGCAGCCGAGGTTGCCGCCGCGAGTGGAATCGCGCCGAGCATCGCGACGGAGATCGAGGCCGCAGCCGTCTTTCTGGAGGCCAATCGGGACGATCTACGCCACCGCGCCACCGAGGTTGCGGCGGCGATCGGCGAGCGGGTGCCGGTCGTCTACGGCGCCGGCCCGACCGCCGCCGTGGCGCGCCGCTGGAAGACCCAGATCAACGAGAACGCGAAGCTGCCGGCCTTCAGCTCGGAGCTGCCCGACGCCAATCACAACGAGATCTGCATCTGGGAGGCGCCAAGCGCTGCCCAGCTGGCCGCTGTCCTCCTGGAAGCTCGCGACCAGCATCCACGGGAGCAGCTGCGCTTCGAGCTGACCGCGGCCGAGGTCGAACGCGATGGGGCCACGGCGGTTCGCATCGAGGCGGCCGGGGAGAGCCGCACCGAGCGCCTGCTCTGGACGGTGATGCTCGGCGACCTGGTCTCGCTGGAGCTGGCCACGATCCACGGGGTCGAGCCACTGCCGATCGAGGCGATCGACCGGCTCAAGGCCTCCCTGTCCGGCTGACGCGTTCTACGTATCCTTCGCCCGGACCAATAGAGACTGAAAGGGAATCGATGGCAACCGCCACCTCAAACTACAAAGTCGCCGACATCGACCTCGCCGACTTCGGGCGCAAGGAGATCGGGCTCGCCGAGGTGGAGATGCCCGGCCTGATGCAGACTCGCGAGGAGTTCGCGGCCGAGCAGCCGCTGAAGGGGGCGCGGATCACCGGCTCGCTCCACATGACGGTGCAGACCGCCGTGCTGATCGAGACCCTGATCGCCCTCGGCGCCGAGGTCCGCTGGGCCAGCTGCAACATCTTCTCCACGCAGGACCACGCCGCGGCCGCGATCGCAGCCGCCGGCATCCCGGTCTTCGCCTGGAAAGGCGAGACCCTGGAGGAGTACTGGTGGTGCACCGAGCAGGCACTGCTCTGGCCCGACGGCGAGGGCCCGAACATGATCCTGGACGACGGCGGCGACGCCACCCTTCTCGTCCACAAAGGCGTCGAGTTCGAGAAGGCGGGCGCCGTGCCCGACCCGGCCTCAGCCGACTCGGAGGAGTTCCGCGTCGTGCTCGAGACCCTGCAGCGCTTGCTCGAGTCCGACCCGCAGCGCTGGACCCAGATTGCCGAGGGGATCAAGGGGGTCACCGAGGAGACGACCACCGGGGTGCACCGGCTCTATCAGCTGGCCGAGACCGGCGACCTGCTCTTCCCGGCGATCAACGTCAACGACTCGGTCACCAAGTCGAAGTTCGACAACCTCTACGGCTGCCGTCACTCGCTGATCGACGGGATCAACCGCGCCACCGACGTGATGATCGGCGGCAAGGTCGCCGTCATCTGCGGCTACGGCGACGTCGGCAAGGGCTGCGCCGAGTCGCTGCGCGGCCAGGGCGCCCGCGTGATCGTCACCGAGATCGACCCGATCTGCGCCCTGCAGGCGGCGATGGAGGGCTATGAGGTGCGGACGCTCGAGGGAGTCGTCGAGACGGCCGACATCTTCATCACCGCCACCGGCAACAAGGACATCGTCACCGCCGACCACATGGCGCGGATGAAGCACAACGCGATCGTCGGCAACATCGGCCACTTCGACAACGAGATCGACGTCGCCGGGCTCGAAGCGTCTCCCGCCGAGAAGGTCAACATCAAGCCGCAGGTCGACGAGTGGCGCTTCCCCGACGGCCACTCGATCATCCTCCTCTCCGAGGGCCGCCTGCTCAACCTCGGCAACGCGACCGGACATCCGAGCTTCGTCATGTCGAACTCGTTCACCAACCAGGTGATTGCGCAGATCGAGCTCTACGGCCAGCCCGACGGGTTCACGGCCAAGGACGTCACCGTGTTGCCCAAGCACCTCGACGAGAAGGTCGCGCGGCTGCACCTCGCGGCGCTCGGCGTCAACCTCACCGAGCTGTCCGAGGAGCAGGCCGCCTACCTCGGCATCCCGGTCGAGGGTCCCTACAAGCCCGATCACTACCGCTATTGAGCCGATGAAGGCGATGATCCTCGCGGCCGGGCTTGGCACCCGGCTGCGACCGATCACCTACGGCATGCCGAAGCCGATGGTGCCGGTGCTCAACCGGCCGGTGATGGAGCACATCGCGCGACTGCTTGCCCGCAATGGCTTCGACGAGGCGATCGCCAACCTGCACTGGTTCCCCGAGCTGATCGAGGGGCACTTCGGCGACGGCTCGGCGTTTGGGCTCGAGCTCTCCTACAGTCGTGAGGAGCAGCTGCTGGGGACCTCGGGCGGGGTGCGCAACGCGGCGAACTTCCTCGGTGATTCCTTCCTCGTCATCTCCGGCGACGCGCTCACCGACCTCGACCTCGCGGCGATGCGTGAGTTCCACAAGTCCCACGACGGGATCGCAACGTTGGCGACCAAGCGGGTCAGGGACACCAGCCAGTTCGGCGTTGCGATCACCGGCGCCGACGGTCGCATCCAGGGCTTCCAGGAGAAGCCCGACCCGGCTGAAGCGCTCAGCGATCTCGCCAACTGCGGCATCTACATGTTTAGCGCGGAGATCTTCGACTTCTTCCCTGAGCCGGGCACCGCCAAGTTCGCCGGTCCGGACGCCCCCCCGGGCTTCGCTGACTGGGCTACCGACGTATTCCCGGCGCTACTGGAGGGTGACGTGCCCTTCTACTCGCACGAGATCGACGCCTACTGGAACGACATCGGCAACCTTGACGAGCTGCGGCAGGGCAACCTCGACGCCCTGTACGGCGAGGTCGAGGTCGAGCCCGGCGCACCGCAGGTGGCGGAGGGCGTGCGGGCGGCAAGCTCGCTCGACGGCGCCGAGGTGACCGCGCCGGTTCTGGTCGGGACCGGGGTGAAGATCGGCACCGACGTGCGGATCGAGGGGCCGGCGATCATCGGCGACGGTTGCCGGATCGGCGACGGCGCCATCGTCCGTGACTCGATCCTGCTCGAGGGGGCCGAGCTATCGCCGAAGTCGATCCTGATCGGCGGTATCGCGGCTCACGCGCGGGACGCTTGACGAAAAATTGACATTTAGCGCGCCACACGCGCGCCGCGGGCCCGGACGATCGGGCGATGAAGCTCCTCCACGCAGTCACTGCCGCCATCGTCCCGCCGCTCTGCGCGGCCTGCGGGCGAACCTGCCGCCCCGAAGCGACGCTCTGCACCCGCTGCTCGCGACGACTTGGCAAGGCCGATCCCCTGGAGGGCTGCGGCGCTCCCGGACTGGATCGCGCTTGGTCCTCCGCCCCTCACGAGGGCGTGGCCCGCGACCTGGTGACAGCGCTCAAGTTTCGCCGCCTACTTCCCGTCGCCGAGCTGATGGCCGACCGGATCCAGTGGCTGGCCCCTGGCACGATCCTGAGCGGCACGATCGTCCCCGTCCCCACGGCACCGCTCCGCTCGGCCCTCCGCGGCTTCGACCCAGCCGCCGAGATAGCGGTAGCCCTGGCGCAGAGAGCCGAGCTGCCCCTAAGCACCTGTCTCATCCGCCGCGGCGGCGGCCGCCAAGTAGGCAAGCGCCGAGCTGAGCGCATCGGCCATCCACCTGAGATCCACGCCCGCGGTGAAGTCCCTCGCAGCGTCCTACTGATCGACGACGTTCTAACCACAGGCGCCACTCTCTCCTCGTGCGCCAGAGCCCTCCGCCAAGCTGGAAGCGTTCGGGTCGTGGCAATCACTTTTACGCGCCGGCTGTAGACAGAGAGATCGGGTGTCCCCTCAGAGGAACTTGTGAGCCGCTGGGAATAGCGCCCCCGCCCGGAATCCGACGCGGGTTCCGTCGAGGGGACACCCGATCTCTCTGTCCGCAACATCCGCAGAAGTTCCTCTTGTCGTGGACCGGGTACCGGCGTAGGATCGAGGCAGACCCAGACAGAGGAGGCCAAAATGCGGATTGAGGTGCGTGGGCGCAACGTCGAGATCGATGACGAGCTGCGGGAACACATCTTCAAGCGATTTCGTCGCGTCGGCAGGCAGGTCTCTGAGCTGGCGATGCTCGAAGTGATCGTCTGGGAAGAGAAGAATCCGGCGATTGCGGATAGCCAGGTCGCCGAGGCCACGCTGAGGCTCAAGGGCGTGACGCTGCACGCGAAGGAGTGCGCGCCGGAGATGGCCCACAGCGTCCACGAACTTGCCGAGGACATCCGCCGCCAGGTCAAGAAGCACCGCGAGAAGCGACGCAAGCGGAGCCGGACGCGCAAGCTCGTGAATCAGGTGCGCGGTCGCACCGCCTCAGCTTGAGCTAGCTCAACCTACGAAGGGGACCGGGTGTCCCCTCAGAGGAACTTGTGAGCCGCTGGGAACTGCGCCTCCGCCCGGAATCCGACGCGGGTTCCGTCGAGGGGACACCCGGTCCCCTTCGTCCGAGATAGCTACCCTTGAGAGATGGCCAATGCACGGGACATGGTCACGCGGGCGCTCCGCGTGGGAGAGGGTCGCAAATTCAAGGCGTACGAGAAGCGTGCGCAGAGAATCAACGCGATCGAGCCCGAGATGGAGCTGCTCAGCGACGAGGAGCTGCGCGCCGAGGCCGACTCTCTGCGTGAGCGCGCCCGGGGCGGCGAGACCCTGGACGACCTCCTGCCGGAGGCCTTTGCGCTGACCCGTGAGGCGGCGCGGCGCAGCATCGGCCAGCGCCACTTTGACGTACAGCTGATCGGCGGCATGGCGCTCCACGAGGGTGCGATCGCCGAGATGAAGACCGGCGAGGGCAAGACGCTGACGGCGACCCTGGCGGTCTTCCTCAACACGCTGGCGGGCGACAGCGTCCACCTCGTCACCGTCAACGACTATCTCGCACGCCGCGATGCCGAATGGATGACGCCGGTCTACGAGGCGCTCGGCGTCACCGTTGCTGCGATCCAGGACTCCGACGATCACGCCGCACGGCAGGTCAAATACGGCTGCGACGTGACCTACGGCACCAATTCCGAGTTTGGCTTCGACTACCTGCGCGACAACATGTCCGGATCGCTGGAGGAATGCGTTCAGCGCGGCCACCACTTCGCGATCGTGGACGAGGTCGACAACATCCTGATCGACGAGGCGCGGACGCCGCTGATCATCTCCGGCGCCCCCGAACAGGCGGCGCAGATCTACTACCAGTTCGCTCGCCTCGCGCGTCAGATGGAGGGCGTCCAGGCCAAGGACCGGCTGAAATCCCTGGGCGAATCGAAAGACACCTCCGAGGCCGACTACGACTACGAATACGACGAGAAGCACAAGACCGTTTCGCCGACCGAGCGCGGGGTCAAACGCGCCGAGGAGTTCCTCGACGTCGACAACCTCTACCTGAGCGAGCACGGCACCCTCGTCAACCACCTCGGCCAGGCGCTCAAGGCCGAGTCGCTCTACAAGAAGGACAAGGACTACGCCGTGGTCGACGGCCAGGTGATGATCATCGACGAGTTCACCGGCCGCATCCTCGAGGGCCGGCGCTGGTCGGAGGGCCTGCACCAGGCGGTCGAGGCGAAGGAGGGGGTGGCGATCGGCGAGGAGAACCAGACCCTGGCAACGATCACCCTGCAGAACTACTTCCGCCTCTACGACAAGCTCGGGGGAATGACCGGCACGGCGCTGACCGAGGCGACCGAGTTCATGAAAATCTACAAAGTGCCCGTGGTCGAGATCCCGACCAACCGGCCGATGGTCCGGGCCGATCACAACGACCAGATCTTCAAAACCAAGGACGGCAAGTGGAAAGCCGTGCTCGAGGAGATCTTCGCCCGCCACGAGGAAGGTCAGCCGATCCTCGTCGGCACCGTCTCGGTCGAGGTCTCGGAGATGATCTCCGGCGAGCTGAAACGGCACGGAGTCGAGCACGCCGTGCTCAATGCGAAGCCCGAGCACGCGGAAAAAGAGGGCGAGCGGATCGCCGAAGCCGGGCGCAAGGGTGCGGTGATGATCGCCACCAATATGGCCGGCCGCGGCGTCGACATCAAGCTCGGCGGCGACCCCGAGCACCTCGCGATGAAAGAGCTGAAAAAGCAGGGGCTCGGTCACGGCGACGAGGGCTACGAGGAGGCGCTGGCCGCAAAGATCGTCGAGATGGAGCCGCAGTGCAAGGGGGAGGCCGAGGAAGTGCGCGAGCTCGGTGGCCTCTATATCTGCGGCACCGAGCGCCACGAATCACGCCGCATCGACAACCAGCTGCGCGGCCGCTCCGGCCGTCAGGGTGATCCCGGCGAGACGCGCTTCTTCCTCTCCGCCGAAGACGACGTGATCCGCCTCTTCGCCGGCGACCGCATCTACAAAATTCTCGACCGCCTCGGCCCCGTCGACGAGGAGGGTGGGGAGATGCCGCTCGAGGCCAAAATGCTGAGCAAAACGGTCGAGGGGGCGCAGAAGAAGGTCGAGGAACAGAACTTCCTGATCCGCAAACGCGTGCTCGAGTACGACGATGTGATGAACGAGCAGCGCCGCGTCGTCTACAAATATCGCCGCGAGATCCTCGAGGGGCGAGACATGTCCGACATCGCCCGCGACGAGCTGGAGGGCGTGATCGAGCGCCTGGTCGACGAGTACACCCCCGGCGACGACCTCGAAGACTGGGACCTGGCCGGGCTGGAGGCGCAGCTGCGCCAGATCTGGCCGGTCGGGATCGAGGTCGGCTCGTTGTCTCCGGAGACGGTCGACCGCGAAAAGCTCAAGGACGCCCTCGACGACGACTCGATGAGCGCCTACGACGACCGCGAGCAGGCACTCGGCGAGGAGCTGATGCGCTATCTGGAGCGCTCGATCCTGCTGCAGGTGATCGACAGCCGCTGGCGTGAGCACCTCTACGACATGGACTACCTGCGCGAGGGCATCCACCTGCGCGGCTTCGCTCAGATCGACCCCCTCGTCGCCTACAAAAACGAAGGCTTTGGCATGTTCGAGGAGCTGATGCACTCGATCTGGGAGGAATTCAGCAAACTCGTCTTCAACGCGCAGATCGAAATCGACCCCTCACAGGTGCAAGAAGGCTCATTTGCCGGCAACGGCGGCGGGCCGACGGCGCTCGACTACTCCGGCGGCACTCCGGACGCCCAACCGTCGGCCCTGCAGGAGGTGGCGGCGGGTGTCAGTGTCACCGAAGGGACCGCGCGGCCAAACGGCGGTGGCAACGGCGCCCCGGCGCCCGAGGTGATCGAGACCGTGGTCAAGGACGAGCGAGAGAAAGAAATCGGTCGCAACGATCCCTGCTGGTGCGGCAGCGGCAAAAAGTTCAAGAAGTGCCACGGGGCTTGAGGCGTTTCAGAGCCCGCCGCGGTAGGGATTCCACTTAACTTTTTCGGTGGGGCGCGGGTGGGCGGGCGCCCGCAGGCGTCGACGAAAAAGTACAAGACGTTCCATCCCTACCGCGGCGGGCTCTAAGCTGGCGCCTCGTGACCCACGACCCGATTCGCGAGTTCATCCGGAGCTTCAACGAGGGGGACCTGGATGCGTTCGTGGAGGTGCTTGATCCGGAGGTGGAGCTTCATTCGATGAAGGGCTTGCGGAAGGGTCGCGACGCAGCGCGGCTCTGGGCGACGCGAGCGGCGGGTGGGGTGCAGCAGACGATTGAGCTGGACGCACTCTTCGAGGACGGGACCGAGTCCGGCGGTGGGGCGGCGCTCGCTCTGATCAGGCGTGTGTGGCACTGGGACGAGGATGGGTCGCACGCGAACACCGACGAGATGGCATGGCTTTTCGCACTGCACGACCACCGGATTCGCAGCTGGCGTCCGTTCGAGGACCGTGAGGCGGCGTGGCAGGCGTACCATCTACGCGATGGAGCAGATCGCCGCATCCAATAGGGAGGCAACCGACGCCTGGAGCGGGCCTCTGTTCGACCGCTTCGTCCAGTTCCGCGACCTTGTCACCGGCGGGCTGGGAGCGCACGGCGAAGCGGCGCTGGAGGCGTATCCGCCGCCCCCTGGGGGTCGGGTGCTCGATCTCGGCTGCGGCTTCGGCGATACGACGCAGCAGCTTGCCGCACTCGTTGGTCCCGGTGGCGAGGCGGTCGGCGTAGATGTCTCCGAGCCCTTCATTGCTGCGGCGCGCGAGGAGGCCGACGGCGCAGGCGCCGAAAACGTGCGCTTCCTCAGTGGCGACGTCCAGATCATGGACCTCGGCGAAGGCTTCGACTACGCCTTCTCGCGCATGGGAATCATGTTCTTTGCGAATCCCGTGCAGGCGCTCCGCAACGTGCGATCGGCACTGGCGCCCGGTGGCCAGTTCTGCGCGATCGTCTGGCGGCGCAAGCTCGACAACGCGTGGATGAACCGCGCCGAGCTGGTCGTCGAGGAGTACCTCGAGCGCCCTGAGGAGACCGACGAGCCGACCTGCGGTCCCGGTCCCTTCTCGATGGCGAGCGCCGACACGGTGAGCGAGCAGCTCTCGATCGCCGGCTTCGAGGAAATCTCGTTGCGCCGCTGCGACCTGCCGATCAAGATCGGCGAGGACCTCGAGCACGCGGTCGAGTTCAACATGGCGCTGGGCCCGGCCGGCGAGGTGCTGCGACTCTGGGAAGACCGCATCGAGGAGATCCGTCCGAAGATCGCCGGTGACCTGCGCGAGGCGCTTGCCGAGTTCGACGGGCCCGACGGAGTGATCGCGCCTGCCTCCACCTGGATCATCGGCGCCACCGCCCCCTGAGCGCGGCTAGTGCTCCGGGGCCGCGCCCACTAGGCTGTCGCCATGGCCGATGTCGCCTCGACCGAATCGGTACCGGCGCGGCTCGCCGAGATCCGCGAGCAGTTGAAGCTGCTCTCGGACTACCTTTGACCCGGCTTCGCTGCGGGAGGAAGCAGAGCGGCTGGAGGAGGAGATGGGCCGACCCGGCTTCTGGGACGACCAGGAGACGGCCGCGCGTGTCTCGGCAGCGCATGCCCGCGCCCAGCGCAAGCTGAAGACTTTCGAGGAGCTGGAATCCGAAGCCGGCGACCTTGGCGAGCTGGCCGAGATGGCGGCCGAGGACGAGGAGATGGCAGCCGAGCTGAGCACGCAGATGGCATCCGTCGAAAGGCGGCTGGCAGAGCTGGAAGAGGCGCGCCTGTTCAGCGGGAAATACGACGCGGGCGATGCTGTGGTCACCGTTCACGCCGGTGCAGGAGGAACCGATTCCCAGGACTGGGCCGAGATCCTGCTGCGGATGTACCTGCGCTGGGCCGAGCGTCGCGGCTTCGAGGTAGAGATGAAGGAGGCCTCGCCGGGGGAGGAGGCGGGCCTCAAGTCGGCGACCTTCATCGCCCGTGGCGAGAACGCCTATGGATTGTTCGCCGCCGAGCGCGGTGTCCACCGGCTGGTGCGGATCTCGCCCTTCGACTCCTCGGCGCGGCGCCACACCAGCTTCGCCCAGGTCGACGTCGGGCCGCTTGTCGACGAGGGGGTCGAGGTCGAGATCGACGACGCCGATCTGCGCGTCGACACCTACCGCGCATCGGGCGCGGGCGGCCAGCACGTCAATAAGACCGACTCGGCGGTGCGAATCACGCACCTGCCGACCGGCGTCGTCGTGCAGTGCCAGAACGAGCGCTCGCAGACCCAGAACAAGGCCGTCGCGATGCAGCTGCTGCGCTCGAAGCTGATCGAGCTGGAGGAGCGCAAACGGGCGGAGACGCTGGCCAAGGAGCGCGGCGAGGTCAAGGAAGTCGCCTGGGGATCGCAGATTCGCAGCTACTTCCTGCACCCTGACCAGCGGGTGAAAGACCATCGCACGGGCCATGAGATTGGCGATGCCCAGCGGGTGCTCGACGGCGACATCGACGACTTCATCCGCGACTACCTGAACAAGACCGCGGCCTCCTCAGCCAGCTAGGCGCGATGCCCCCGAGCAAGCCGCTGACGTATCTCGAGCGACCGGCCGCGGACCGGCCCGAGGGCCTTCTCGTCCTCCACCACGGGCGCGGGACCGACGAGCGCGATCTGCTCGGCCTGGCGGACGCGCTCGATCCCAAGCGGCGGTTGCACGTCTCCACGCCGCGTGCACCGTTGACGTTGCCCGCCTCCTCGGGTTATCACTGGTATCTGGTCCCGCGGGTCGGCTATCCCGACCCCGACACCTTCCAAGCCGCCCGCGGTGCCCTCGCCGAGCTCCACGACCGCCTCTGGGAGGAGACCGGTCTCAAGCCTGCCGACACCGTCTTGGGCGGCTTCTCGATGGGGGCGGTGATGAGCTACGCGACGGCCCTAGGCGCCGACCGGCCGCCGGTGGCCGGAATCTTGGCCTTCAGCGGCTTCGTCCCTGTCGTCGAAGGTTGGGAGCCAGAGCTGGACGACCGCCGGGAGACCCAGGCATTCATCGCTCATGGCCGTGCCGATCCGGTGATAGAGGTCGGCTTCGGCCGCCGCGCCAGAGACCTGCTCGAGGCCGCTGGGCTCGAAGTCGAGTACCGCGAGTCGGACGGCGGGCACCAGATCGACCGCTCGCAGCTGGCGGCTGCCGAGGGGTGGCTGGAGGAGATCTATTTGGCCTGAGACCAGACGGCCTGGTCCTTCGATGCGCGCTTGACGCTCAGCTGCTCGGTCTCGAAGCGCTGGCAGCTGCTGGGCGATCCCGTGACGTGCAGCCTGACGACGAAGTGCCTGGCCGCGTCGGCCTTGTCCATCTCCGGATCGGCCAGCGCGGCGGTCAGACGGATCACGCCGCTCCGGCCGAGCTGGCGCTTGGCCGTTTTCATATGGAGCGATCCCTTGCTGCCGACGAGGCTGTAGTCGAGCGTCGCCGTGGCCGGCTCGTAGGTGGTGTAGCCGACGGTCAGCTTCAGCTTGTTGCTATCTGCGTCGGTGACGGCGTTTGCGTGGGCGCTACGCAGGATGCACTCCTCGGGCGCGACTGCGCCGGTCCCGGCGGCCTTCATCCTGCTTTCGGCCGCCGCTTCGTCGCAGATTTCCTTGACTTCGGCTCCGCTGAGTTCGCCTTCGTCGAATTCTTCTTCGGCTTCTTCGCAGTCGGCTGCTTCGAGTTCGCCTTCGCCTTCCTCGCCTTCGCCTTCTTCAGCTGCGAATTCTTCTTCGAAGGCGAGCGGCGTGACGCTGGGAGTCACGGGAACCGCATGTGCCGCGCTCACAGCGAACAGGAGGATCGCCAGGACGAGCGGGACGGCGAGTAGTTGAAGCTTGCTTGGCATGGGGGCATCCATCGGCTTGCCATGGCGCCCCCTTTAACGAAATCAGTGTATTTCCGCGCGCTCCAACTCGAGCAGGGCTTCCTTCATCGGTAGTCCACCGCCATATCCACCCAGCCCTCCGCTGCTGCGCAGGACCCGGTGGCAGGGGACGACGATCGGGATCGGATTGGAGCCGCAGGCCGTGCCCGCCGCGCGCACCGCTCGCTCGTTGCCGGCACTGCGGGCTATCTCGGTGTAGTTACGGGTCCTGCCGTAGGGGATGCGATCGATCGCTCGCAAAGCGCGCCGGCGGAAGCCCCTGCTCAACTGCCAGTCGAGCGGCAGGTCGAACTCGTGCAGACGGCCCTCGAAGTAGAGGTCGAGTTGGCGGCGGGCATCGTCGAGGCGGGCCGGAGCCTCCAATACCCGGGGCGAGACCCGCGCCGCCAGGTCCTCCAGCGTCTCCTCGGAATCGTAGTCCGGCAGGCCGACCTTGACCAGTCCCTTGGGAGTGGTGGCGAGGAGCAGGGATCCGAACGGGGAGTCGGCGGTGGCGTAGGCGACGTCGAGCAGGCCCTCGGCGGCCGCCCGCTCGGTGAGATGTTCAAGGCTTGCCTTCATGCCAGCTCCTTTCTCAATCGCTTGATTCCCTCGTGGAGGCTGCGTCGCGCTGCATCGGGGGAGCAGCCCAACGCCGCCGCGATCTCAGCGTGGGGGAGGTCGCAGGCGTAGCGCAGGGCCACCGCGGCACGTTGTTTCGGCGGCAGCGCTCCGACCAGCGCCCAAATCCCGTCGTCCGGCTCGGGCTCCGTGGTCACGCCCGCCATCTCGTCTGGCTCGGCGATCGGGGTTGGCCGGCGTCCGTTGGCGCGGTGGTGGTCGATCGCCTTGCGGTAAGCGATGGTCAGCAGCCAGCCGCGCAAGTTGCCGTCGTCGCTCAGCATCGGGTAGGCGCGCAGGGCAGCCAGGAAGGTCTCCTGGAAACAGTCCTCGGCGTCGGCGCGGCCAACCGCGCCGCGCAGCACCGCCATCACGTCGGCGGCGTGCTCGTCTAGGAGAGCCTGGAAGGGAGGCAATGCGGTCACCTGTGGGATTAAACGCTTCGGAGGGGCTGGGTGTGAGAGAGACGGGTGCCCCTCCGTCGGAACCCGCCGCTGGCAGCTTGCCCCAGGGTGCGGGCACAAGTTCCGTCGGAGGGGCACCCGTCTCTCTCCCGATCTAGGGTCCCGGGGATGGTTGATCTAGAGGAGACGGTTGCCCGCACGCTCGCCGAGGATCTTGGAGCTGGGGATGTGACTTCGGAGGCGACTGTCCCTCAGGGTGCTCGTGGTAGAGCACGGATCGTGCAGAAGGAGACTGGCGTTGTCTTCGGTCTTGCTGTGGTTGCCGAGACGATGCGCCAGTGCGGGGTGGAGGACATCGACAATCTGGTTGTCGAGGGGCAGTGGCGTGAGGACGTGCCAGCTGAGGTGTTGCTCGCCAGCGGTCCAGCCGTAGGCTTGCTTGCCGCCGAGCGGACTGCACTCAACTTCCTCGGCCACCTCTCTGGCATCGCCACCCTTACGGCGCGTTACGTCGAGGCGGTCGCCGGAACCGGTGCCGTCATCCTCGACACGCGCAAGACGACCCCGGGGCTGCGGGCTCTGGAGAAGGCGGCGGTGGCCGCCGGTGGGGGCAAGAACCACCGCATGGGGCTCTACGACGCGATCCTGATCAAGGAGAACCACATCGCCCTGGCGGGAAGTCTCGCCAAGGCCGTCTACGCCGCGCGCAACGCGCGTCCGGATCTGCCGGTCGAGGTCGAGTGCCGCACCGTCCTGGAGTCTGGCTACGCGTTGGGCACCGGCGCCGACCGACTGCTGCTCGACAACATGACCCTGGAGGAGCTGCGCGAAGCGGTCGCCCTGCGCGATGCCGAGCGCAGCGCCAACGGCCCGCCGCTGGAGGCCTCCGGCGGCGTCAGCTTGGAGACCGTGCGTGGGATTGCAGAAACGGGCGTCGACTACATCTCGGTTGGGGCGCTGACGCACTCCGCGCCGACGCTTGACTTCAGCATGCTGATCGAACCGGCATGAGGAGGACGGGTGCCCCTCCGACGGAACTTGTGAGCCCGCAAGGCGAGGGCGCCCTGGGCAAGCTGTCGGCGGCGGGTTCCGGCGGAGGGGCACCCGTCCTCCCTGCTTCACTTGAGCAGGCGGGAGAGGCGGCGGTCTTTGAGCACGCGGCCGCCGGTCTGCTCCTTTGGGCAGTAGTTGGTCTGGTGCTCGGCGAAGAAGACGGCCTCGATCGTCGTCCCGCAGCGCGGACAGGGCTCGCCCTCGCGCTTGTGGATCCGCAGCGGCATCGGCAGTTTGTCGGGTAGCTCCTCGCCAACCGTCTCCTCGTAATGAGCGATCGCGTCGCCGAGCACGTGCAGCGCGGCGTGCAGTCGCTCTACCTCCCCCCGATCCAGCTCGGAACCCTGTTTGAAGGGGGAGAGGCGGGCCTCCCAGAGGATCTCGTCGACCCAGGAACGGCCGATGCCGGCGATGTCACGTTGATGGCGGAGCAGCGGGTGCAGGTGCCGGGGCCGGCCGATCGCCGCGGCGAAGGCATCGAGCGGGGGCGGCGGCCAGGCTTCGGGCCCGAGCGTGGCGACGGCTTCGTCCGCTTCGACGGCGTCGGCTGCCAGCAGCTTGGCCCAGGCGCGCTGCTTGGTGCCGAACTCGCGCAGCCGCAGCTCGCGCCCGTCCTCGATCCCGACGAGCACCCGCGAGGCGCGGTCTTTGGGCGAGGCCCGTTTGTCGAAGACGCGCAACCTGCCGGCCGACATCAGGTGGATGAGGAGCGCCAGGTCGCCGAACTCGACGACCGGCATCTTGCCGACGCGCCGGATCGCCGTTATCTCGCGCTCGATCAGCTTTTCGAGCGGCGGGTCGAAGGTCTTCATCACGTTCATCCCAGGGGCCAGCGCCGATTCCACGGAAGCTCCCCGCAACGCGGCGTCGAGCCGCCGTACGGTGATCTCGACCTCCGGCAGCTCGGGCATGCCGAGAGAGTAGACTTCCGGCTAGTTCATTCGACTGGACTCAGGCCTAGGCCATGCCAGCGAACATAATGAGAGAGCTGCCGACGATCAACGAGCCGGTTCCGATGCTCGACCTCTCGCCAGGGGAGGTCGAGGAGATGGCGCGCGAGGTGCGCGAGCTGGCGCGCGAGCGCGACGCCGTCATCCTCGCCCACAACTACCAGGTGCCCGAGGTGCAGGACGTCGCCGACTACACCGGCGACTCGCTCGGCCTCTCGCGCAAGGCGGCCGAGTCGGGCGCCTCGGTAATTGCCTTCTGTGGCGTCCACTTCATGGCCGAGACCGCCTCGATCCTCTCCCCGCAGAAGACGGTCCTCATCCCCGACCTCGATGCCGGCTGCTCGCTGGCCGACGCGATCACCGCCGAGGAACTGCGCGAGTGGAAGGGCCGCCACAGCCCCGATGCCGTCGTCGTCATGTACGTCAACACCTCTGCCGAGGTCAAGGCGGAGACCGACTACTGCTGCACCTCCTCCAACGCGGTCAAGGTCGTCGAGCACATCCGGCGCGAGCACGGCCCCGATACCGAGATCCTCTTCGGCCCCGACATGTGGCTGGGTTCCTACGTCGAGCGCGAGACCGGTCGCTCGATGCACGTCTGGCCCGGTGAGTGCCACGTCCACGCCGGCATCCGGCCCGACGACATCAGGACGCAGCGAGCCGCCCACCCCGACGCCGAGTTCCTCGTCCACCCCGAGTGCGGCTGCGTGACCCAGGTGATGGAGTTCGTCGCCGCCGGCGAAGTCGACGAGGAGGGCGTGCACATGCTCTCCACCGGGCAGATGCTCGACTACGTGCAGAAGCGACCCGACGGCGAGTACATCGTCGCCACCGAGAACGGCATGCTGCATCCGCTCCAGCAGGCCGCTCCGGGGGCGAGCCTGATCGAGGCGAACCGGATGGCCTACTGCAAGTACATGAAGATGATCACGCTGCCGAAGCTGCGCGACGCCCTGCGCGAGATGAAGTTCGAGGTCAGCGTCCCGGCCGAGATCGCCGCGCGGGCACGGCTGCCGATCGAGCGCATGGTCGCGATCGGATAGCGCCAGATAAAGTCCGGCACATGGCCCAGGTGACGTCCGCGGACCCCATCGATCGCGAGCAGCTGCACGAGCTCGCGCAGCAGTTGCGTGTCGATTCGGTTCGCGCCGCGGCGGCTGCCAATTCCGGTCACCCGACCTCCTCGATGTCGGCCGCCGACCTGATGGCGGTCCTGCTGACGCGCTATCTGCGTTACGACTTCTCGGCGCCCGAGAACCGGGCGAACGACCACCTCGTCTTCTCCAAGGGCCACGCCTCGCCGCTGCTCTACGGCATGTACAAGATGGCCGGCGCGATCGAGGACGAGGAGCTGCTCACCTTCCGCGAGTTCGGCTCGCGCCTGCAGGGCCACCCGACGCCGGAAATCCCTTGGGTCGACGTGGCGACCGGCTCGCTGGGCCAGGGCCTGCCGATCTCGGTCGGGATCGCGCTGGCCGGCAAGCGGCTCGAGTCAGCGGACTTTCGCGTCTGGGTGCTCTGCGGCGATTCCGAGCTGGCCGAGGGCTCGATGTGGGAGGCGTTCGAGCACGCCGGCGTTGCCAGCCTCGACAACATGATCGCGATCGTCGACGTCAACCGGCTCGGTCAGCGGGGTCCGACGATGCACGAGTGGGACACCTCCTCCTTGGCGGCACGCGCCGCGGCCTGCGGCTGGGACGTGCAGGAGATCGACGGGCACGACTTGGAGGCGATCGATGCGGCCTACGCGCAGGCGCTCGCCGCCGGCGTTCCAGCGGTGATCTTCGCCCGCACCAAGAAGGGCTCCGGGGTGGCGGCGGTCGAGGACCAGCCGAACCAGCACGGCAAGCCCCTGGCGGACCCCGAGGGGGCGGTCGAGGAGCTGGGTGGCATCCGCGCTCTGCGGGTCGAGGTGCACTCGCCCCCGCAGGAGCAGCCATATGAGATCGCGCGGGTGCCGGTCGCGAAACCGACCTACGAGGTCGGCGAGAAGGTGGCGACGCGCGGCGCCTACGGCGACGCCCTTGCCTGGATCGGCTCGATCGACGAGAAGGTCGTCGCGCTCGACGGCGAGGTCGGCAACTCGACCTACGCCGAACGTTTCGCCGCCAAGCATCCGGACCGCTTCTTCGAGATGTACATCGCCGAGCAGCAGATGGTCGCCGCCGCGGTCGGCCTGCAGACGCGCGGCTGGAAGCCGTTCGCCTCGTCCTTCGGCGCCTTCCTCAGCCGCGCCTATGACTTCGTCCGCATGGCGGCGATATCCAATGCCGACCTGAAGCTCTGCGGCTCCCACGTCGGCGTCTCGATCGGCCCCGACGGGCCCTCGCAGATGGCGCTCGAAGACATCGCCTCGCTGCGTGCGGTCTTCGACAGCGTGGTGCTCTACCCGAGCGACGCCAACCAAGCGGTGCAGCTGCTCGACGCCATGCGCGAGCACCGCGGCATCAGCTATATGCGGACGACCCGCGAGGCGACGCCGGTGCTCTACGAGGCGGGCGAGAGCTTCGAGATCGGCGGCAGCCGCACGGTGCGCTCCAGCGATGCAGACCAGATCACCCTGATCGGTGCCGGGATCACCCTGCGCGAATGCCTCGCCGCCGCCGAGGAGCTCGCCGGCCGCGGAGTCACGGCGCGTGTGATCGACCTCTACTCGGTCAAGCCGGTGGACGCCGACGCCATCCTCGCCGCGGCGAGGGAGACCAAGGCACTCATCACTGTCGAGGACCACTGGGCCGAGGGGGGAATCGGCGAGACCATCGCCGGAGTCCTCGCCGAAGCCGCCGCAAGCACCCCGCTGGTGCGTCTAGCCGTCACCGGTCGTCCCAGCAGCGGCCCCCCCGAGGCACTCCTCGGCGCGGCCGGCATCGACGCCGCGAGCATCGTTTCCGCGGCGGAGAAAGTCGCGTAGCGCCACCCACTTTCCTGCCGTCGAGGCCCGCCCGGCGGTTGCGCGGTCTTCCGTGATTAGGCCTAAGGGTGTCGGGCGGCGCGCTCTCGAACATCGGCCTTCTGCTCGAGCGTCAGCGCCCCCGGATGTCCGTCGCCCGGCCACGGGGTGAGGATCAGCAGCAGGCGGGCATCGGACCGCGCGGCAACCGTGTGACGCTCGCCGGGGTCGAACTCGAAGAGGTGCCCGGCGCTTGCCGTGGCGCGCTCTCCGGCGAGCGTGGTGACCTCGACCTCTCCCTCGATGACGGCAAGCCGCGCCCGCTCGTGCACCTCATGCTCCTGCAGCTCCTCGCCGGCTGGGAGAAGGAGAACGATCGTCCGTGCATCGTCGGCCGAGGCGAGGATCCGCGGTTGGTGCGGCTCCCCCTCGATGGCCTTCAGATCCCAGTTCTGCATCGCCCGCCTTCTCTCAGCCCTGTAGTCGTTCGGTCTCGCGCCGAATCTCGTCCTCGCTGATCGGCTTGCGCCCATAGACGCCCCAAGCGTTTGCGGCGACCCCGACGCCCCAGCCGAGAATCGGGAAGATCGGCCAGAAAAAGCCACTGCCGGTCACAGCCCAGATGACGACGAGCATCGCGTTCACCGCGACGTATATGAAGATGTGAGCGCGAAAATCGCGCTTCTTCTTGAGCCGGGAGACGGCCTTTTCGCGCAACTCCTGCTCAGTTCTCACAGCAGCCTCCATGGCACTGTTCTATCAGCAGCGAGGCAGGGCGACAAAGAATATGAGCAGTCGCTGACAATAGGCTAGTCTTCTGCACATCCTTTGTGGGCAGGGTGTTGCGCGCGATGCGGTGCGCAGGAGTCACCCTGTGGCTGGAGAAGGATCCGCGAGCATGGCCAGAGCCAGAAAGAGCAAGAAGGGCGGCGAGCCGCCGGTGCCGCGCAACCGCAAGGGCGGTGCGCTGATCATCGAGATGCGCGACGTGACCAAGGTCTATCCCGGCGGCCACATGGCGCTGGACCGCGTTTCGCTGGCGATCGACCGCGGCGAGTTCGTCTTCCTCGTCGGCCCGACCGGCTGCGGCAAGTCGACCCTGATCAAGATGCTGATCCGCGAGCTCGAGGCGACCGACGGCAGCGTCCACATCGCCGGCCGCGACATCGGCGCGATGTCGGAGAAGAAAACGCCGCAGCTGCGGCGCAACATCGGCACCGTCTTCCAGGACTTCAAGCTGCTTCCCGACCGCACGGTCTACGACAACGTCGCCTACGCGCTGCAGGTGATCGGCGCCCACCGCGGCGAAATCCGCCGCCAGGTGCCGGAGATCCTCCGCCTCGTCGGCCTCTCGACCAAGCTGCACAGCTTCCCCGACGAGCTCTCCGGCGGCGAGCAGCAGCGCGTCTCGATTGCCCGCGCCTTCGTCAACCACCCACCTCTTTTGCTCGCCGACGAGCCCAGCGGCAACCTTGACCCGGTCACCTCGATCGGCGTGATGCAGCTGCTCTACCGGATCAACAAGACCGGCACCACCGTCGTCGTCGTCACCCACGACCGCGAGATGGTCGACAACATGCGTCGCCGCGTGATCGAGCTGTACGAGGGCCGTGTCGTCCGCGACGAGGTCAGCGGCGGCTACACCGAGGAGTCGACGTCCGAGTTCGGCCTGCGCATGCGGGCCGAGATGGGTGTCGGCCCCGAGGGGCAGACCAACGGCCACGCCCACGACTCGCTCTTTTAGATGTCGCGACTTCTCTTCTTCACTCAGGAGGCTTTCCGGGCGCTGCGCCGCAACGGCGCGCCGAGCATGGCGGCGATCGTCACCACCGTCGTCACGGTGATCCTGCTCGGGGTGCTGATCCCGATCTTCCAGACGACGCAGGCCAAGAGCGATCAGGTCCGCGACAGCCTCGAGTTCCGGGTCGCGATCTTCGACGATGCCACTCAGCCCGAAATCGCCAAGCTGGAAGACCAGTTGCTGGCGATCCCGCACGTCGCCTCGGTGAGGCTGATCAGCAAGTCCGAGGCGCTGCACGAACTGACCGAAGACCTGGGCAAGAAGAAGAGCAGCGAACTGCTGACCCAGCTGCACTCGAACCCGCTGCCGGCGAACTTCGAAGTCAAGGCCGACGACGCCGGCAACCTCGACTCGGTGCGGGCGGCGGTGACGCCACCCGGAGCGAACGGCAAGCCGCAGCCGATCTCGCCGATCGTCCAGGACGTATTCGACCGTCAGGAAGATTCGAAGAAGATCGAGCAGGTGACGAGCGCGCTGAAGATCGTCCTGACCGTGATCACGGCGCTGCTGATCATCGCCTCGCTGATGCTGGTCGGCAACACGATCCGGCTCTCGATCTACACCCGTCGCCGCGAGGTCGAGGTGATGCGCCTGGTCGGGGCCACCCGCTGGTTCATCCGCTGGCCCTTCATGATCGAGGGGGTCGTGGTCGGCTTCTTCGGCGGCCTGGTGGCCATACTGATCCTGTGGCTGGGCAAGCTGACGATCGTCGACCCCCTGAGCAACAGCATCGGCTTCCTCGCCGCGCAGAACAGCACCACGCTCTCCTTCCCGGCTCTGGTCGCGATTCTCTTCGCCGCCGCGGTGCTGGTTTCGGCGGTCGGCTCCGGCGTCACCCTGCGTCGCTTCCTCAAGGTCTGAAGTCCGCGTGAGGGCTGCGCGGACGCTGGGCCTCGCGGCTGCGTTCCTCGTCGTGCTCGCCGCCGGGCTCTGGATCGGCGGCCACCCGGCGAAGATGCCACCTTCCCTGCGCGATCTCTTCGTCGACGAATCGGCCGGGCTGACTGCGGAAGCAACCGAGCTGATCGAAGACAACTACTACCGCCCGGTCTCGCAGGGCAAGCTGATCGACTCCTCGCTGCAGGGCATGGTGCGGGGACTGCGGCGGCGCTACGGCGACCGCTTCTCCGACTACTTCTCGCCAGAAGCGCTGGCCCGCTTCAACGAGGAAATCGAGGGGCATTTCTCGGGGATCGGGCTCAGCGTGACCGGGGTCAAAGAGGGCTTGCGGGTCGAACGCGTCTTCAAGGGCTCGCCGGCCGATGCTGCCGGGATCGAGGTCGGCGACACGGTCATCTCGGTCGACGGACGCTCGATCGCCGGTCTCGACTCCAACGCCGCCACCGACTTGATCAAAGGTCCTGAAGGGTCTGAGGTGACGGTTGGGGTGCGTGGTCCAAAGGGCGGCAAGACGCGGCAGGTGCGCCTCACCCGTGCCCAGATCTCACTGCCGGTCGTGAGCAGCAAACTTGAGACCGTGCACGGCCGGAAGCTCGGCTACGCGCGGCTTGCGACCTTCAGCGAAGGCTCAAGCCTGGCGCTGCGGCAGGCGGTGCGCAAGCTGCAGGGGCAGGGCGCCCACGGGCTCGTGCTCGACCTGCGCGGCAACGGCGGCGGTCTGCTGGAGGAGGCGGTGCTGAATGCCGGCATCTTCCTGCCCAAGGGGGAAACGGTGGTCTCGACCGACTCGCGCAGCCAGGGCCACGCCGTCTACAAGACGAAGGGCGGCAACCTGCCGTCGCTGCCGATCGTCGTCCTGATCGACCGCAATACCGCCTCGGCGGCCGAGATCCTCGCTGCGGCGCTGGCCGACGACGCCGGTGCGAAGACGGTCGGCACCCGCTCCTACGGCAAGGGCGTCTTCCAGCAGGAGATCGACCTCTCCAACGACGGTGCGCTGAAGCTGACCGTGGGGGAGTACTTCACGCCGGACGGCACCAACCTGGCCGGCAAGGGCATCCACCCCGATGTGCGAGCCCCCGACCTGCCGGGGACGAGCCGCGACGAGGGCCTCGAACGGGCCCTCGAAGTGCTGGCAGCCGAAGAACCATGAGTTCCGGTGCGCCTTACGTGTCCTATGCAGACATAAAGCGCACCGGAAGGTGGGGCGGGTGAGCGAGCGCGACTGGCGCTACCACCGCGAGCGGCAGCGGGGGCGCGGTCGCCGCCAGGCCGAGCCGAAGACGGCCCGCGAGGCGGTTGAGGCGCTGCTGCGCGAAGAGCTGGACGGTCGCGGCTTCCGTGCCTCGCTCGAGCTCGAGGCGACCGAGGCGGGCGCCGTGGCGGAGTCGCGCAGTGGGCCGCGCCGCGACCTGACCGATCTGCCCACCTTCACCGTCGACCCGGCGACGGCACGCGACTTCGACGACGCTGTCTCGGCACGGCGCGAGGCCGGCACGACGCGACTCTGGATTCACATCGCCGACGTCGCCGCCCACGTGCCGCCGGGCTCGCCGCTCGATCGCGAGGCGCTGCGTCGCGCCAACAGCACCTACGCGCCGGGTGCGGTCGAGCCGATGCTGCCGCACGCGCTCAGCGAGCAGGCTTGCAGCCTGGCGCCGGGGGTGGAACGGCTGGCGGTGACGGCGGAGGTCGAGCTCGGCGCAGACGGACGCCCCGGCGCCGCTGCCTTCTACCGCAGCCGCATCCGCTCCGACGCACGGCTCGACTACGACGAACTCGATGTCGTCTTCTCGGGCCGGGCGGAAGCGCCGGAGGTGGTTGCCGAGTCGGTCGCCGTCGCCCGCGAGGCCGCGGCCGCCCTGGGCGAGCGACGCGGCGCCACCAGCCTCGACGTCGAGTCCTTCGAGCCCGAGTTCCGCTTCGACTCGCGCGGGAACGTCGTCGCCGCCCACGGCGTCGCCCAGACCGAGTCCCACCGGCTGATCGAGGGGCTGATGATCCTCGCCAACGAGAAGGTGGCGCAGCTCTTGGAGCGCAAGCGGGTGCCGGCGATCTACCGGGTCCACGCCCGGCCGGATCCGCCGCGGATAGAAAACCTGATCGCGCAGCTGCACGCGCTCGAAGTGCCGACGCCGCCGCTGCGCGGTACGCCGTCGCCGAGCCAGGCGGCTGAGCTGGCGGCGGAAGCGAGCCGGCTGGTGACCAAGGAGGCGGCGCGACGCGGGCACGGCCGCGCCGCGTATACATCGCTCGTGTTGCGTTCCCTCAAACAGGCCTCCTACAGCGAGCGCAACAGCGGCCATGCCGGGCTCGGCAGCGCTGCCTATTGCCATTTCACCTCGCCGATACGGCGCTACCCGGACCTGATCGTCCACCGTGCCCTGCTGGCGACGCTGGGAGAGGGCGAGCCGGCTCCAAGTCCCGCTGAAGTGCGTGAGGTCGCGTCGCATTGCAGCGAGCGGGAGCGTGAGTCGATGAAGGTCGAGCGCCGGGCCGACGACATCTGCGCCGCCTTCCTGCTCGAGCGCGAGTTGCGCGAGCGCGGCGCGGAGACCCCGTTCGAGGGTGAGGTCTCGGGCCTGATCAGGGCCGGTGCCTTCGTCGGCTTCCGCGGCGAGCTCGGCGACGTCTACGAGGGCTTCCTGCCGGCCCGCCGTTTCGGCGGTGCCGAGCGCTTCGAGCTGGACGAGAGCGAGACGGCGCTGGTCGGCCAGGAGTCGAAGCGCAAGCTGCGGCTCGGCGATCCGATATCCGTCCAGGTGAGCGGGGTCGAAGCGGCACGGGGTCGCGCCGACCTGGAGCCGGCGGGGGACTGAGCCGTGGCCAAGAAGGGGAAGAAAAAACGCGATCCGGCCTCGGGCGACGTAGCCACCAACCGCCGTGCCCGGCACAAATTCGAGTGGATCGAGAGAGTCGAGGCCGGCATGGTGCTGCGCGGTTCCGAGGTCAAGTCATTGCGCAACGGCAAGGCGCAGATGACCGATGCCTACGCGGTGATAAACGACGGCGAGGTCTGGCTGCGCAACCTCCATATCCCGCCATATGAGCCGGCTAGCCGCGATAACCACGAGCCGGAGCGACCGCGCAAGCTGCTCCTGCACCGGGCCGAGATCGAGCGTCTCGTCGGCAAAACCGCCGAGCGCGGGCTGACCCTGATTCCGACTCGGATCTACTTCAAGGGGGCGCGGGCGAAGGTCGAGCTGGCGCTGGCACGGGGGAAGGAGGGGCGCGACCGGCGCCGCGAGATCGCGGACCGGGACGTGCGCCGCGAGGTCGAGCGCGAATTCAAGGGCAGAATGAGGTAGCTTCGCGGTATTGAGGTCCAATGGCTGACTTCGTGAGCGACAACGTCCAATACTTCGTCGCCGGGCTGGTGGTGGCGATCCTGCTCTTGCTGCTCGTGATCAGCATCGTCCAGCGGCGCAGCAAGGACCAGCATAAGAAAAGCGATGCCGGCAAGCCGGCATCGCCCCCACCGCCGCCTTTGGCGCCACAGTCGGCCCAACCGCAGGCGGGACAAACGGGCGCTCCCCCTACCGCGGCGCCACCGCCGCCCTCGGGCAAGCCGCTGAGCGCCAAGGAGAAGCGCAAGCAGGCTCGCCTGCAGCAACGTTCCGCTCGCGCCGAGCATCGCAAGCGCAGCCAGGAAGAAGCGAAGCGGCGCCGCGAAGAGCGGGCGAGGAAACGAGCCGGGCGTCGCGGCAAGCCGGGTCGGGGCAGCCGCACCGGGCGTCGCGGCAAGAAAGAGGCGGCGAAGGCCGAGCGGGAGCTCGCCGCGGCTCGCGCCGCGCAGGAGCGGGCGCGGTACGAGCAGGAGAGCGCAGCTACCGCTCAACCGCCGCCGGCTCCGCCGGCCCAGCCGTTTGCCCAGCCGCAGCCTCAGGTCGTTCCACCACCCGCCGTGCAAGCCGTACCTCCGCCTGTACCTCCGCCTGCCGCGGTACCGCAGCCACAGTCGCCGCCCCCCGTGCCTTCGCAGGCGCCACCGGGCGCACCGCCGCTCACGCCAGGGGGATACGACCCGGCCGTGGCCGAACAGCGCGTTCACGACAAGGTCGCCGAAATCCAGCGCGAGGAGGAGCGGATCCGCTCCGAGGCGGATCGGCGCATCGAGGAGGCGGAGCGACTTCAGCGTGAGGCCGAGGCACGGCGGGCGCAAGCCGAGACCGGGCAGACGACGCAGAGCATGGCTGCGCCCCCGCCCCCTGCCGCGCCGGCGCCCGACCTTCAGACGGCCGAACAGCGTCTGCAGCAGGGACGCGAAGCGCAGGAGCGCTCGCTCGCCGAAGCGCAAGAGCGCCTGCGCCAGATCGAGGAGCGCACCAAAGCCGCGGAACGGCGTGCAGCGGAGGCCGAGCGCCTTGCGCAGCTGAAATCGCAGGAGGAGGAGCGCCGGCAGCGCCTGCGTGAGATCGAGGAAAGCGTCGCCCAGGCCGAGGAGCGCGCCCGCGAGGCGGAGCGCCGGGCCGAAGCAGCGGAGCGGGCCGTGCTCGGTTCCGTGCATGGTGGAGAAGCCGCCTCGCTGAATCCCCAGCCCCTGCCTCCAGAACCTCCGCCGGAGCGCTCACCGCAGTTGGACACCCCGCAACCGCCTCCGGCGCCCACGCCTCAACCACCGACTCCTGAGCCTCCGCCGCCCGCGCCGGACCAGCCCGGCCCGCCGCCGGCGCCACCACAGCCCGAGCCGCAGCCGGGTCCACCGATGCCGCCCCAGCCCGCACCGCCCTCTGCGGCGCAGACCGGGGAGACGATCGAACTCAACAACATCAGCTTCGAGCAGCTCAGGGCCCAGGGGCTCTCCGTGACCCAGGCGACTCGCCTGCTTGCGCACCGCGAGCGAGTCGGTCGTTTTCAGTCGATCGACGAACTGGACGAGATTCCCGGCCTGCCGCGCGAGTTTGCCGAAGACCTGAAGCGGCGTTCTCGCGTTTAGCAAGCGTTCGGGCGACCGCGGTGGTCCCCCGTGGGTGCCGGGGTTCGCTTCGCTGACGCTCCGCTCACTATGTTGGAGCCGCTTCGCGGCAAGAATCACTCGCCGGTGCGCCGCTTCGCGAGGCACCCCCGGAGGACCACCGCGGTCGCCCAGCCCGGTTCAGCGTTCGTACTGCTCGATCAGCTTGAGCCAGATCTCGCTGCGCGTGGGGTAGGCAGCTACCGCGTGGCGTAGTCGATCGAGGGGCACTTCTCCCACGATTGCGATCGTTGCTGCGTGGAGAAAGTCGGCGGTCTCGAAGCCGGTGAAGGTGGCGCCGACGATCATCTGCTTGCTTTGGTCGATGACGAGGCGGGAGGTTCCTCCCGTTTCCTTCCCTTGGAAGCTGGCACCGGCCGTGCCGTCGGTGGGGACGTCGACCCCGCGGGCATCGATTCCTGTCTCTTCGGCCTGGGCAAGCGTCTTGCCGATGGCCGCGACCTGGGGATCGGTGAAGGTGACGCGCGGCGAGCCGATGTCTTCGGCGATCGACTCGACCCTGCGGCCGAGCACGTTCTCGGCCGCAACCCAGGCTTGGTACTTGCCCATGTGGGTGAAGAGGGCGCGACCGTTGACGTCGCCGACGGCGTAGAGCCACTCGCGGCCTCTCACCCGAAGTCGCTCGTCGGTTGGGAGGAAGCCGTGCTCGCCTGGCTCGACCCCGACCGAGTCGAGGCCGATCTTCTTGGTGCGGGGGACGCGGCCGATCGCTACCAGGAGCTCCTCCGCCTCTGCGCGGCTGCCGTCGTTCAGCTCGACCACGACCCCGGCGCCACCGGAGGAGACCCGCTCGGCGAGCACCCCCGTCCGCACGTCGATCCCGTAAGAATTCCCCAGCGAGGCAGCGACCTGCTCGCCGGCGAACGGCTCCTCGCGCGGGAGCAGATGATCCTCGCCCTCGACCAGGGTGACGGTGGTCCCGAGCGTGGACCATGCTTGAGCGAGCTCCGAGCCGACCGGGCCGCCGCCGAGGACGATCATGCTCTCCGGCACCAGTTTGGAGGTCGTCGCATCGCGGTTGTTCCAGGTTCGAACCGAGTCGAGGCCGTCGCTGGGCGGCATCGCCGCGCCGCTACCGGTCGCTACCACCACGGCCTGGCGAGCGATCAGCGTCTTCTCACCGACGACGACCTGCCGCTCGCCGTCGAGCCGTCCCTCGCCGCGAAACAGCTCGATGTCGCGTTCCTCCAGCCAAGGCAACTGGCCGGAGTCGTCGAGGTCGTGGATCACCTCGTCACGGCGATCGAGGACCGCCTGTGGGTCGAGGTCACCGCTGACCGCGGCGGCGATTCCAGGTACACGGCGTACCTCAGCCAGCAGCTCGCCAGGGCGAAGTAGAGCCTTCGACGGCATGCAGGCGTAATAGGAGCACTCGCCGCCGACCAGGTGGCTCTCGACGATCGCCACCGAGAGCCCGCCGTCGGCAAGGCGCCCCGCGCAGACCTCGCCCGGCGCGCCGGCGCCGATCACGATCGCGTCGAATTCTTTCTTGCTCATTTGGGCATCCCTACCCGGCACCGTACAATCGATGTCACATAGCACGGGGGCGACAGGCTTCGATCTGGTCGATCCGTGCGAACGGTTGCAGGTCGAGGTTGCCGGAGGCCTCGTTAAACCCCGGCACCAACCAATACGTGCGGACCATGAGTTCGCCCTCGCTGCTTAGTTAGATCTAAGTGAGTGAGAGTCGGCCCTCTCCCGCCCGCGGAGGGGGGCACCGGCTTCAATTGCGGGCTTACCCGGGCGGATCGCCCCGTCCGCCAGGGGACATTTCAGAGGGCTTTATCTCCCGCAGTGCCCGCCGGCGCGGACCCCGGGAGACGAGAATCAAGCGCCGGCTAAACCTGTAGAAGCCTTCGCGCTACGGCCAGACACGCCGGTTCGATTCCGGCCGCCTCCATCGAGCATGAACCGGTATGTCGCCTTTTTGAGGGGAATGAACCTGGGTGGCCGTCGGATCACCAACGACGACCTGCGCTCGCATTTCGAGGCGCTGAAGTGCAAGGAGGTCGCCACCTTCCGCGCCAGCGGAAACGTGATCTTCGCGGTGGACGGTAAGTCGCCGGCGAAGCTGACCGTAAGACTCGAAGACGGCCTCGCCGACGCGCTCGGCTATGAGGTGCCGGTCTTCCTGCGCTCGGCGAAGGAATTGCTCGCGGTCGCCGCGCACGAGCCATTCGAGGCGAAGGCTCTCGACGCCTCAGCCGGCAAGCTTCAGATCGCGCTGTTGACGAAGAAGCCGGCGGGGGAGGCGGTTGAGAGGGCGAGCGCCCTCTCAACCGAGGCCGACCGCCTGGCGGTGGAAGGTCGCGAGCTCTACTGGCTGCCGCAGGGACGCATGTCGGACTCCGAGCTCGACCTCAAGGCCCTCGCCACAATCCTCGGGTCGATGACGATCAGAACCAAGGGCACGATCAACCAGATCGCCGCGAAACATTTCGGTTAATCGTTCGGGGCCCTATCCGCGATGGCCGAGGTTACGCATTGCCCGCAGACGCAACTCCATATAGAGCGTTGCGCCTGCCCAGCCCACCGGCACCAGGATCCAGGCCGGAGCGCCAAAGACAAAAACCGCAATGGCGACGATCACGGCCATCACCATGCCAGCGCCGAACGCGCCGTGCCGGGCCAGTGCAAGTCGTTCCATCAACTCCACACCATGATGATAAGTGCGATGACCGACAGAGGCAAAAACGTTTCGAACCCGGCTCCGATCCCTTCGTTGACGCTATGGGACACGACCTCCGGGGGGTTGTCTTGGGAGAGGGCTTGGGCCGCCCGGAAGCCACTGCCGTACGCCATGCCTCCGCCGAGGACAGAAAAGGCGGCAATGAACGCTTCAAGGATCTCTCTCGCGGGACTCGGGTCGACCGGAGCCATGGAAGCCACCGTAGGCCTCGGCGACGCACGAGTGGCGCGCCAAATGAAAATTCTTCGCTACGACTTCCTTGCGATTGACGCCGAAAGCTGGGGTGGGGTGCTGAGGGTCTGGAAGACGACGCAATAACGCTCGGTCAGCTTCAGCAAGGTTGCGAGAGCTTCCTCGCCTGCGTCGGTGTCGAGATCGAAGTCGAGGCGGATCGTGCGGAAGCCGACCGGGGCGTCGCGGTCGACGGCCAGGGTGCCGCGGAAGTCGAGCTCGCCCTCGGCACGGACGCTGCCCGACTCGACCGAGATCCCGAGCGAGGTGGCGACTGCGCGCAGGGTCACGCCGGCGCAGGCGACCAGAGCCTCGAGCAGCATGTCGCCCGAGCAGAGCAGGGTGCCGTCGCCACCCGAGGCGGGGTGCAGGCCCGCCTCGGCGAGGGCCCGGCCGGTGTCGACCGAGCAGGAGATGCCGTCGCCGAGGCTGCCGCTCGCCTTCAGCGTGACCATGGCCGCCTCGGGCTCCTGCTCGTAGCGCTGCTTGAGCGGCGCCTGGGTGGCTTTGAGTCTCTCGCGGTCCATCGCCTGAGGGTACGCGTGTCAGCACAGTAGGTTCATCCCGTGGGCGATGTCTTCCTCCTTGCATTCCTCGCTGCGCTCTACCCAACGTTGCTTGCGGCGACGACGGTGATGCTGCTGCTGCCGCACCCCAAGCGGCTGCTGCTCGGCTACCTGGGCGGCGCTGCGATGACCAGCGTCACGCTCGGCCTCATCGTCGTCCTCACCCTGCGCCACGCGGGCTTGACGAAGACGACGCAGGCGACGCTCGGGCCCGGTGAGGACATCGCCCTCGGTTGCCTGGCGCTCGCGATCGCCTTCGTGCTGCGTTCGGGGCGCGATCGGAAGCTGGTCGAGCGCCGCCGCGAGCGCAAAGCGGCCAAGGGCAAGGAGAAGACGGGCCCGCCACGCTGGCAGCAAGCCCTCGGCCGCGGCTCGGCCCGGACCACCTTCGTCGTCGGCGCGTTGCTCACCCTGCCGGGCGCCACCTACATCACCGCCCTCTACCGGATCTCCGACGAGAACATCTCCGACCCACTCACCGTCCTCACCGTTCTCGCCTTCAACGCGATCATGCTGATGCTGCTCGAGATCCCGCTGCTCGCCTACACCTTCGCCCCGGATTGGACCCCGAAGGCGATTGAGCGCTTCAAGGCCAAGCTGAGCGAACGCGGCCGCATCTGGGGCATACGAATCGCCGCAACCCTAGGCCTCCTAATGATCGCCCGCAGTGTCATCACCCTGCTTACGTGAGAGCCCACCCCGGTAGGGCTGAAACGTCTTGTACTTTTTCGTCGAGGCCTCCGGGCGCCAGCACGCAAGCGACACACCGAAAAAGTTAAGTGGAAGCTCTGCCGGGGTGGGCTCCAAGCCGACTCTCGTAACGTAGACGCCGATGGCGATCGCCACCGCAACCTCCCTCGACGTCCACATGGGCGGCAAGCTGCTGTTCGAAGGTGTCTCGTTCAAGCTCGAGCCGCGCGAGCGGATGACCCTCTCCGGTCGCAACGGCGCGGGCAAGTCGACCCTGCTGCGCATGCTGGCAGGCGAGCTCGCGCCGGACGCGGGCAGCCTGGTCTTGCAGAAAGGCGCTCGCGTCGCCCTGCACGACCAGCGCCCGCCGCGCGAAACAGAGACCTCGCTCGGCGAGTACGTCTTCTCCGGCCGTACCGAGATGCTGGAGACGGAGGCGGAGCTCCAGCGCCTGGAGGCGGCGATGTCGGCCGGAGAAACCGGCGAGGGGACACTGGATGCCTACGCCTCCGCCCAGCAGCGCCTCGAGCACGGCGGCGGCTACCGTTGGCGCGACGGCGTCCTATCGGTGCTGCGCGGCCTCGGCTTCGACGGCGAGGAGGCCGGGCGCTCCCTGGCGACGTTCTCCGGTGGCGAGCTGACCCGGGCCTCGCTGGCGCGGGCGCTGGCGACCCGGCCCGACCTGCTGCTTCTCGACGAGCCGACCAATCACCTCGACATCCCCTCGCTGGAGTGGCTGGAGCGCTACTTGCGCGACCTCGATGCCGCCGTCGTCCTCGTCGCCCACGACCGCTGGTTCCTCGAGGCGGTCGGCACCTCGGTGCTGGAGCTTGAGGCAAAGCGGGCACGCTTCTTCGCCGGCCCCTGGCACGCCTGGCGCAAGGAGCAGGCGGCCCGCGAGATCGCACGCGGCAAGGCGATCGAGCGCCAGGAGGCCGAGATCGAGCGCATGGAGCGCTTCGTCGAGCGCTTCCGCTACAAGGCGACGAAGGCGCGGCAGGCGCAGTCGCGGTTGAAGCAGATCGACAAGATCAAGCGTGACGGGGCCGAGGCGGAGCAGCGCGACCGCCGCAACCTGCGCTTCTCCTTCGTCCAGCCCGAGCGGCCCGGCCGGATCGTGCTCAAGCTCGTCGGGGCGCGGATCGAGGTGCCGGGCCGGATCCTGCTCGCCGACGCCCGGCTCGAAATCGAGCGCGGCGAGCACGTCGTCCTCGTCGGCCCCAACGGCGCCGGCAAGACGACCCTGATCGAGACCCTCGCCGAGCGTCGCGAGCTTGTCGCCGGCTCGGTGCGGCTCGGCCACAACGTCAAGGTCGGCTACCTCTCCCAGCACGCCGACACGGCGGCGGGGGAGGGGACCGTGCTCGACGCGGCGCAGCGCCAGACCGGCCTCAGCGGTCAGAAGGCACGCGACCTGCTCGGCAACTTCCTCTTCTCCGGCGCCGATGCGCAGAAGCAGCTCGGCGATATCTCCGGCGGTGAGCAGCGGCGCCTCTCGCTGGCGATCCTGGTCGCCTCCGGCGCCAACGTGCTGATCCTCGACGAGCCCACCAACCACCTCGACATCGAGAGCCGCGAGGCGCTCGAGGACGCTCTCTCGGCATTCGAGGGGGCGGTGGTCCTCGTCTCCCACGACCGCGCTCTGCTGGAGGCCGTCGGCACCCGTACCCTCGTCTGCGAGGACGGTGCGCTGCGCAGCCACCCGACGGGTTGGGCCACCTACCAGCGAGAGCGCGACGAACAGGAAGCCGCCACCGAGGCAACAGCGCAGGCAACCAAGCCTCCCCCCGTGGCCACCAACCGCAACGCCGGCCGCGCGGCGAAGAAAGCGGCGCGCAAAGCGGGCCGCCTCGCCGAGCGGATCGAGCAGGCGGAGGCCGAGCTGCGCGAGCTGGAGGGGGAGCTTGCCGACCCTGAAGCCTGGTCGAGTCCTGGCCGGGCTGAGCGGGCCGAAGCGCGGCACGCCGCGGCGAAGCAGGCGGTCGTCGAGCTCTACGAGCAGTGGGAGGCAGCCGAAACCGAGGTGGAGGGCTGAGCCAGGCTGACCAGCGTTCCCTTGCCGGGGGCGAGGGTGATGTTGCGGACCTTTACCTTTTCCGGCTTCGGATCGGGGGCGCTGAGCTCGGCCCGCTCGAGGATCGCGCGCAGGACGATCCGCATCTCGTATTCGGCGAAGGCGGCGCCGATGCAGCGCCGCACGCCGCCGCCGAACGGGATCCAGGCGTAGGTGTCCGCCTTGCCCTCGAGAAAGCGCTCGGGGCGGAACTCCTCCGGGCTGGGGAAGAGGTCCTCGCGGTAGTGCAGGGCGGCGATCGCCGCCATCACGAAGGTCCCGGCCGGGAGCTCGTAGCCGCCGATCGACTTCGGCGCGGTCAGCTTGCGTGCCACGTCGACGATCACCGGACGCGTCCGCAGCGTCTCCTTGATCGTCGCGTCGAGGTACTCGTCGCCGGCGCCGAGCGAATCGCGCAGCTTGGCGAGCACCCGCGGGTTACGCAGCAGGCGCTCCATCGCCCAAGCGAGGCCGGTGGCCGTGGTCTCGTGTCCGGCGCCGAGGATCGTCACCAGCTCGTCGCGCAGTTCGGCATCGCTCATCGGGCTGCCGTCGTCGTGGCGGGCTTCCATCAGCAGCGAGAGGACATCGTCGGCCTCCGCTCCGCCGCCGGCCAGCTCGGCCCGGCGCAAGGCGATCTCCTCGTAGACGAAGGCGTCGAGCGCTTCGCGGGCCGCGAGGAAGCGTGCCCAGGGGCTCCAGCGGCCGAAGTCGCGGCGTAGCGGCGGCAGCGCGGTGACCAGGCTCAGCCGCCCGGCGAAGTTCTCGATCAGGTGCTCGAAACGGCGCAGTCGCTCCTCGTCGTGGACGCCGAAGACGGCGCGCATGATCACCGCCAGCGTGATCCGCTGAGTATGGGGGCGCAACGCGAACGGCTCGTCGACCGGCCAGCTCTCCATCTCGCGCAGGGTCGTCTCGCGGATCAGCTCGCCGTAGCGCTCGATCCGCTCGCCATGGAAGGGCGGAAGCAGCAGCTTGCGCTGGCGCATATGGGGCGCCTCGTCGAGGGTGAGGACCGAATTCGGGCCGAGCGCCGGCTCGAGCACGGTTGCGTTCGCCTCGCCGGCGTGTGCCTGCTCCGGAGAGGTCGTAAAGAGCTCTTTGACCAGCGCCGGCTCGGCAACGTAGACGAGTCGCCGGTAGAACGGAAAGGAAATGGTGAAGATGTCGCCGTAGCGGCGCTGGAAGCGGATCAGAAAGCCGAGCGGGTCGCGCGCGTAGAGGCCGACCTGGGCGAAGGCGGGGAGCCTGGTGCCGGGTGGGAAGCGCGCTGGCGCCATTGCTGCCGGGGGACGGGAGATCGTCGCCTGCTCCATCGGAGCGCACCTTACGCGAAAACTGGCTAGTCAGCCAGGAAGGTCAGAAGACGATGGTTCGATCTCCGTCGAGCAGTACGCGATCGTCGAGGTGGGCGTTCACCGCCCGCGCGAGGACGAGGCGCTCGATGTCGCGACCGATCCGCATCAGGTCGTCGATCTCGTCGCGGTGGCTGACCCGGGTCACGTCCTGATCGATGATCGGGCCCGCGTCGAGCTCCTCGGTGACGTAGTGGGCGGTGGCGCCGATCAGCTTGACGCCGCGCTCGTGGGCGCGGGCGTAGGGATCGGCGCCGATGAAGGCGGGCAGGAAGCTGTGGTGGATGTTGATCGCCGGCGCCGCGACCCGGGCGAGGAAGTCGGCGGAGAGGATCTGCATGTAGCGGGCGAGGACGAGCAGATCGATCTCGCCGGCGAGCAGCTCCAGGATCTGCTCCTCCGCCGCGCCCCTCTCGCCCCCGGCAACCGGCACGTAATGGAAGGGGAGGCCGAGCGAGGTGACCTGGTCGGCGTGGTCGGAGTGGTTGGATACGACCGCGACGATCTCAGCGCCCAGCTCGCCGCTGCGCCAGCGCCAGAGCAGGTCGGAGAGGCAGTGGTCTTCGCGCGAGACCATGATCGCCACGCGCTTGCGTTCGCTCGACTCGGCGAAGTGGTGGTCCATCTGCAGAGGCTCCGCGATCTCCTTCTCGAAGCGACGGTAGAGCGCCTCCAGCTCGCCCTCGGGGGCGGGGTCGAAGGCCATTCGCATGAAGAAACGTCCCTCGTGGCTCGAGTGCTGGTCGGCGTCGACGATGTTGCGACCGGCGTCGGCGAGGAAGCCGCTGACGGCGGCGATGAGACCGGGCTGGTCGGGGCAGGCGAGCAGCAGGCGCGAGGTGGGGGGCTGGCCGGAGATGGCGGAATGATGCGGGTTTTCCCGCAGGATCGCTTTCAACGATCGAAGCTGGGACTTGCGATTCACGCCTGCGCTGGTGCGGAACCGCACGCACTATGTGAGCTCTGTGAGCGCGATCACCCTACGCCGCCCGGAACCTCGCCACGGTTCCGCGCTTGCTCACAAAACGCACATATTCCATAGCCGTCCTTTCAATCGCTCTCGCCGTGCCGGCCGCGGCGATCGCAGCTCCGAGCGGAGAGGCGGTCCCTGCCCGGATCGGCTTGGCCGATGCGAAGCCGGCTTTGCCCTTGTTCAGTTTCGGCAAGAGCCTGCGGGCCGAGATGCGGAAAGCAGCTCACCGCATCCAAGCAGCCCGCCGCGCGAAAGCCCGCCGCGAACAGCGCGAAGCCTTCGCAACCCTGCCGGGCGGCGTCTCGCAAGCGACCCTCGACGCGATTGGCGCCTGCGAGTCTGGCGGCGACCCGACGGCCGTCTCCTCCGACGGCAGCTACCGCGGCAAGTACCAGTTTGACTACGGAACCTGGGAATCGATCGGCGGCTCCGGCGATCCCGCCGCTGCTCTCGAAGCCGAGCAGGACTATCGCGCCGCCCTGCTCTATGCGCAGTCGGGTTCCAGTCCCTGGCCGATCTGCGGCTGATCGTCAGCTAGCGGAGGAGCGCAGGTGCTCCCGGGAAGGCCACCGGGTGTCCCCCCGCCGGAACTTGTGAGCCGGCGGGATCTGCGCCCTCGCGAGCGATTCGACGCGGGTTCCGCCGGGGGGACACCCGGTGGCCTTTCTACGATGACGCCATGAGTGACGAGGCAGTGCCCGCACCGGATCCGACGGGGCCGACTCGAAAGCTTCCGGAAGAGGCGATAGCGGAGGCGAAAGTGCGGGCTCCTACGCGAGGGAATCGGAAGCTGGAGCAGTTCCTGGATGCGGTCAACGGCGACGAGCAGGTTCGGACCTGGTGGTACATGGCGCAGGTCCATGCCGAACGGCTTGGCATGTCGGACCACTCGTGGGTCCATACGCAGATCGTCCTGAACATCGCCCTGCGCCTGCTGCGATTGCTGGTCAAGGGTGGGGTTGAGCCGGCTGTCATTGTCGATCATGGGATGTCGGCTCGTGATGCCGAGGTCGTGGTGGCCGGCGGGGCGCTGCTGCACGACGTAGGCATGTCGATTCACCGAGCCGACCATGAGGCGTACAGCTTGTTCTTGGCCGACGGCGCTTTGGAGAGGCTGCTTGCGGGCTCATACAAGGAGCCGAAGCGGACGATCGTCGCGGCGGAGATCCTGCACGCGATCATCGGCCACCGCCGTCGCGGCGAGCCCTACACGCTCGAGGCCGGCGTCGTCAGGGTCGCCGACGCCCTTGACATGGCGCAGGGGCGGACCCGGATCCCGCTGGAGGCGGGCCAGGAGGGGATCCACTCGATCTCCGCTGCTGCCGTCGACGAGGTGCGGATCGAAGCGGGGGAGGAGCGGCCGGTGAGGATCGAGATCGAGCTCAACAACTCGGCCGGGATCTTCCAGGTCGACGACCTGCTCGCGACCAAGATCCGCGGAACTCCGCTGGAGGGCCGCGTCGAAGTCGCCGCCAAGATCGAGGGGGAGACCGAGAAACGCCTATTGACCGGCTTCCGCCTGTCCTAACAGCCGCCATGCGGCGTCCTCGGTCGCTCGCGTGCAGAGCACGCCACGCTCCCTGCGTCCTTGCCTGGCGACCGTCAGGACAGGCGATCTAGGGTGTGCTTGCGCATTTCCTTGCGCTTCTCCAGCCGGCCCTGAATCAGCGACATGACGATGACCAGGATCGCGAAGAAGGCAATGACGCCAAAGCAGAAGAAGGTCACCGTCTTGTCGGTGGTAGGCCCGGCAAGCCCAACCCCGTTCTCAGCAAATGCAGCTGGAACCGCAAGCAGCAACATCATCAGCGCCGCGAACAGTGCAGCAACAGCACGACGTTTGCGCGAGGGAAGACTCATGGAGCGAAATCTAGCGCAAGAACCAGGCGTCCCCTCTGCAGGAACTTGTGAGCCCGCTGGGAAACGAGCCCTCGCACCAGGTTCGTCGGCGGGTTCCGGCAGAGGGGACGCCTGGTTCTTGCCTTCCATGCAACCCATAGGATGCCCCGCCAATGTCTGAGCTAGAGGCCCTGCTGCTGGGAATCGTCCAGGGGCTTACCGAGTTCCTGCCGATCTCCTCGTCGGGCCACCTGATCCTGGTGCCCTGGCTGCAGGACTACACGTTCCTGATCGACCACCCTCACTTCAACAAGACCTTCGACGTGGCGCTTCACGCCGGGACGCTGGTCGCGGCGATCGTCTACTTCCGCCACGAGGTGGTGCAGCTGATTCGCAGCTTCCTCGCCTCAGCCCGGGCACGGGCGATAGAGAGTCCCGACCAGCGGCTCGCGGTTGCGATCGCTGTGGGCACCGTGCCCGCGGTCATCTTCGGCGGGCTCGCATCCGGCTTCATCGAAGACCACCTCGGCGAGCCATGGATGATCGCGATCCAGCTGATCCTCTTCGGCGCCCTGCTGCTGTATGCCGACCGGCTTCCCCAGCGCAAGGGGTTGGAGGAATCGTCGGTCAAGGACGGCCTCTATATCGGCCTCGCCCAGGTCCTCGCCCTGGCACCGGGTACTTCGCGCTCGGGAATCACGATCACCGCTGCCCGCTACCTGGGCCTCGACCGCGACGCCGCTGCACGCTTCTCCTTCCTGCTGCTGATCCCGATCGTCGCCGGAGCAACTGTCTTCAAGGCGGCCAGTGCGGTCCACGAAGGGCTGCCCAGCGGCGTCGCCGGCCCGATGATCGTCGGCACCCTCGCGGCAGCGATCTCCGGCTACCTGGCGATTGCCTTCCTCCTCCGCCTCCTACGCACGTCGTCTTACGCGCCGTTCGTCTACTACCGCTTCGCGATCGGGGTGGCTGTCCTGCTGATCATCGCCACGGGCCTTCGTCCCGCCACTTTCTAGAAAGAGCAAGCGGCCCAGGGCAGGTGGGCCGCTTGCGACGAGAGAGGAGTCTCGTGAGGCCCGATACTGCCCATGGCCAGAGGGTCGTGGGTGAAAATTCCGATAAGGGTTGCCTCGCCTCTGCTGCCCGGTTTCCGCAAATTACGTCTTTCGACTTGTAAAAATCCTGTGAAAGCAGGTATTTCGTCGCGGTGCCCGCCCGGCCGAGCGCATACAATCGCCACGCCGGTGAACCAGCAGCAGACCATCAGGCTCGCGGTAATCGACGACGACAGTGGTTTCGTCACGGTTCTGGCCAAGCGCACCGAGGCTGCCGGTTGGCAGCAGCGCACCTTCGCCGGGGGGATCCCGCCGGAGGAGCTGGTGGCAATGAAGCTGAACGCGCTGCTGGTCGACCCCACGGTCCTCGGCGAAGAGGCGTGGGCCTACCTCGAGCGTATCTGCGGGATGCTTCCCGACCTCGGCGTCGTCGTCTGCACCAGCCGGTCGACCGTTGCGCAGCGGGTCCGTGGCCTGCGCCTCGGGATCGACGACTGGATCACGAAGCCGTGCCACCCCGAAGAGGCGATCGCCCGTCTCGAAGCGGTCTCGCGCCGCCGCCGCCGCGCCCGCCCGCAGGTCGAGGCCGGACCTGTGGTCGCGGGTGAGCTGGAGATCCGCTCCGATCGTTTCCAGGCCTTCGCCGGCGAAGTCAGCCTCGACCTGACCAGGCGCGAGTTCGAGCTGCTGCAGTTGCTCGCCGACTCGCCCGGCCAAGTGCTGGAGCGTGAGGCGATCTACCAGCGGGTCTGGGGTTACGCGATGGCCCACGGCGACCGCTCCGTCGACGTCTTCATCCGCAAGCTGCGCCAGAAGTTGGAGAAGCTCTCGCCTGGCTGGAGCTACATCCACACCCACTTTGGGGTCGGTTATCGCTTCGATCCAGAGCTGCTTGCCGGCGACGCTGCCCTCGCCACCTCGCCCCCCGCGGATGTAGAGCCGGCGCGGGCCACGGACGCCTTCACGGCCGCCTAGGCGCTTCCCCGGCGCTTTACATCTTTTTCACATCCTCGTTACAGCCAGGCAACAAGCTGTCAGCGGGCCGCTGAGAGTGTGGCCTCACATACCACTCAATCTAAGGAGAAACGCGTGACCAAGAGACTTCTCAGCGCCGGGGTGGCGCTGGCTCTCACGATCGGCGTCGCCGCCTGCGGCAGCTCGTCCTCGGACAGCAGCAGCGGCTCCTCCGGCTCGCCGCTCGTCGGCGCCGGCAGCACCCTGGTAGCCCCGCTGATGTCGAAATGGCAGTCCGACTACGCCGGCAAGAGCGAAGAAACGGTCACCTATGGCGCGATCGGCAGTGGCGGAGGGATCGACCAGATCACCTCGCGCACGGTCGACTTCGGCGCCTCCGACGCACCACTGACCGAAGAACAGTTCGAAGAAGCAGACGGCGTCGAGCAGATTCCCTGGGCCCTGAGTGGGACCGTGCCCGCCTACAACGTAAGCGGCGCCCCCGGCAACCTGAAACTGAGCGGGGAAGTCCTTGCCGACATCTACCTCGGCAACGTCACCAAGTGGGATGACCCGGCGATTGCCAAGCTCAACCCGGGCGCCGGCCTGCCGAGCACGAAGATCACGCCGGTCTACCGCAGTGATGGCAGCGGCGACACCTACGCGTTCACCAACTACCTCTCGACGGTCGACCCGGAGTTCAAGTCGAAGGTCGGCACCTCGACGACGGTCAAGTTCCCGACCGGCGTCGGCGCCGAAAAGAATGACGGAGTTTCCGCCGCGATCTCCCAGACCGACGGCGCGATTGGCTACGTTGGCCTCGCCTACGCGCTATCCAACGAACTCAGCATGCCGCTGGTCGAAAACTCGGCCGGGAACTTCCCGGAACCAGGCGTGGAAAGCGTCGAAGCCGCGGCGGACGCTGTGACCCAGATCGGGCCGAACAATGAAATCTCGCTTGCCGACCTGCCGTCGTCGGCCGCAGACGCGTACCCGATCTCGACCTACACCTACGTGATCGTGCCGCTCGAAAGCGAAAAGGCCGACGCGCTGAAGAAGTTCATCACCTACGCGATCGGCCCAGGCCAGGAATACGGCCCCGACCTCGACTTCGCGCCGCTGCCCAAGCAGGTTGTCGCGGCCGACAAGAAGGCGATCGCCAAGATCGGAAGCTAGATGGAGGCCGGTGCCCTCAAGAACCCTGTTCTACGGGCCCGGCGCAACCGTGCAGATCGAATCGGCGACCCGCTGCTGCGAGGCCTCTCCGGCCTCGCAGCAGCGATCGTCGTGCTTGTCATCGTCGGGATCGTCTACGAGGTAGTCGACCTCTCGAGCCCGGCGATCTCCAAGTTTGGCGTCGGCTTCGTCACGACCAACGACTGGAACCCGGTCACGGAAACCTTCGGCGCCGCGCCGTTCCTCTATGGAACGGTGGTGACGTCGGCGATCGCGCTGCTCTTCGCGGCACCGCTCTCGATCGCGATCTCGATCTACCTGACCGAGCTTGCGCCGCCGCGGCTGAGGCGCCCGGTGGCGACTCTGGTCGACATGCTTGCCGCGATCCCCACTGTCATCCTCGGCCTCTGGGGAATCCTCGTCCTCGGCCCCTTCATGCACGACACGATCGAGCCGGCGCTGAGGAGCGTGCTCGGCTTTCTGCCGATCTTCAGCGGTGACCCTTCGGCCTTCGGCTACCTGACCGCCGCGCTGATCCTCACGATCATGGTCACGCCGATCATCACCAGCGTCACCCGCGAGGTCTTCGAGACGGTGCCCGGGGATCTGAAGGAGGGCTCCTACGCGCTCGGCGCGACCCGCTGGGAGATGATTCGGCAGGTGGTGTTGCCCTACTCGCGGGCGGGGATCGTCGGCGCGACGATCCTCGGCCTCGGGCGGGCGATCGGCGAGGCGATCGCGGTTGCGCAGGTGATCGGAGGCGCCACCGGAATCGACGTATCCCTCTTCCACACCGGCGGCACCCTGGCGGCTCAGATCGCATCGCAATTCCAGGGCGCCCCGGGAGAGCTGTTCAAGTCATCGCTCGCCTATCTGGGGCTGATCCTCTTGGTGTTCGCCGTCCTCGTCAACGTCGTGGCCCGCGTGATCGTCCAGCGGGGATCGCTGAAGGACGTCGACGTGACCCCGACCGAGGCGGAGGCCCTTTGAACGCGCCGGAGGGTCACTCGCTGCTGCTCGATCGCGGCAATCTGAAGCGGCGGAGGCGGGTCAGCGCGACCGTCGGCGGCGCCTCGACCGTCGCCGCCCTGCTCGCGGTGGGCGTGCTGGTCGTCGTGGTCGGCTCGGTGCTGCTCAAAGGCCTCGGGGCGCTGAGCCTCCACTTCCTGACCACGCCGACGGCGTTGTTCGGCGAATCGGGGGGCGGCATCTCCAACGCGATCGTCGGCAGCGGGATCATGGTCGGGCTCGCCGCGCTGATGGCCATCCCCGTCGGCCTGCTGGTCGCGATCTACACCACCGAGTTCGCCTCGCCCCGGACCGCCCACCCGATCCGCTTCGTGCTCGACGTCCTCAACGGCGTGCCGACGATCATCACCGGCATCTTCGTCTACGGGCTCCTGGTGGCCGGCAAGCATCAGAGCGGTTTCGCCGCGTCGGTGGCGCTGGCGATAGTCATGCTGCCGATCGTCGCTCGCACGGCGCAGGAGGTGCTGAGCCTGGTCCCGGCCACGCTCAAGGAGGCCGCCCATGCGCTCGGCATAGCTCCCTGGCGCGCCACCGTGAGGGTCACGCTGCCGACCGCTGCCGGCGGTCTCTTGACCGGCGCTCTGCTTGCCGTCGCCCGGGTGGCGGGCGAGACCGCGCCGCTGATCCTGCTCTCTTCGATCTTCGCCCCCGGTGTCCTAACCGAACCCGGTGAAGCCCTTGCCTCGATCCCGATCTTCATCTTCCAGGCCTCCGAGTCCCCCAGCCCGGAGGCGCACACCCAGGCCTGGGCCGCGGCGTTGATCCTGATCGCCTTCGTGCTCCTCCTCAACATCGTCGCCCGCGCCTTCTATGCCCGCTCCCGCAAGCGCATGGGAGCCTGACCCCCCACCCGAGGAGTCCTAGGATGGACATCAGACACCCGATTGAGAGCCCCACCGTGACCGAGCAGAATCCAGAGCCTCAGGCAGACCCCAGAACCGGCCTCGGCGATCCGCGCCCGATGGTCTCGGTGGCCGGAGAACCCGAGGCAAAGCCTGCGAAGCGCAGCCGCGAGGTCGGCAACGTCGCGCTGCAGGGACTCAGCGCCTACTACGGCTCCAACCACGCGGTGCGTGGCGTCAGCCTTGCCTTCGACTCGGCAAAGGTGACGGCGATCATCGGTCCCTCCGGCTGCGGCAAGTCGACGATGGTGCGCTGCATCAACCGCATGCACGAGGAGATCGCCAGTGCTCGATCCGAGGGCAAGGTCTTGCTCGACGGTCTCGACCTCTATGACCCCCGCATCGACATCGTCGCCGTGCGGCGCTCGGTCGGGATGGTCTTCCAGAAGCCCAATCCGTTCCCGACGATGTCGGTGATCGACAACGTGACCGCAGGGCTGCGCCTGACCGGCGCCTCGCGCGGCGAGCTCGAGGACCGGGGCCGCGAAGCCCTGGTCGGAGCGGGTCTCTGGGAGGAGGTCAAGGACCGGCTCAAGGGCCCGGGCGTCGGACTCTCGGGCGGCCAGCAGCAGCGCCTCTGCATCGCCCGGGCGCTTGCCGTCGACCCCGAGGTGTTGCTCATGGACGAGCCCTGCTCGGCGCTCGATCCGGTTGCGACGCTGAGGATCGAGGAGCTGATCGCCGAGCTCAAGCAGAGGGTGACCATCCTCATCGTCACTCACAACATGCAGCAGGCGGCTCGCGTCGCCGATACCACGGTCTTCATGCTCGACGGCGAGCTGGTAGAGGTCGGCCCAACCGACAAGCTCTTCACCAATCCCGACGACGATCGCACCGAGCAGTACGTGACCGGGAAGTTCGGTTGATGGCGCCCGAAACCCGCACCCAGTACCAAGAGGACCTGGAGGCGCTCGAGGCGAGCGCCCTTGGCGGCCTCGATCTGGTCAGCGCGGCGCTGGGGCGAACCATGGAGGCGGTCGAGCACCAGGACGTCGAGCTGGCCCAGCTGGTGATCGCCGACGACGACCGCATCGACGGCCGCTACCTGGAGGTGCACCAGGCGCTGATCACGCTGCTCGCCACGCAGTCGCCGGTCGCCACCGACCTGCGCCTGATCTCGGCGCTTCTGCACGTGCTGAAGAACGTCGAGCGGATGGGCGACCAGTGCGTGAACATCTGCAAGGTGATCCCGCTGACCGGCAACGAGCCGCCCGCCGACGAGGAGATGGTGCGCTTGATCCTCGCCATGGGCAAGCAGACCAGAACGTTGATCAGCCAATCCAAGCGGGCCTTCGAGGACCGCAACGTCGAGATGGCGCGCGACCTCGTCCGCCAGGACGACGTGGTCGACAACCTCAACCGCGAATGCTTCGGCCTGGCGCTGGAGATCGGCGACGATCCCGACCGTCGCGAGTGGGCGATGACGATGCTGCTCGCCGCGCGTGCGATCGAGCGCATCGGCGACAACGCGGTCGACATCGGCGAGCAGGTCGCCTTCGTGGTTACCGGGCTCTTTCGGGAGTTCGAGGACGCTTCGCATCCCAGCGCATAAGGGGGACCCAGGGACGGGTGGCTCTGCGGGATGTGCCTGGGTTCGCTTCGCTCACTATGTTGGACCGCTTCGCGGTGGAACTACTCTGCGGAGCCGCTTCGCGAGGCACATCCAGCAGAGCCACCCGTCCCTGGCTTTGCCCGGTCCGCGGTTGACGATCCGAGCTGTCTGGGACACTTTGAGGAGAGTCCCGGGATGCTCTGCGCCGCCATAGATATTGGGTCCAATACGACGCGATTGCTCGTGGCGGAGCCTGTCGACGGGCAGTTGAAGAAGGTGATGGAGCAGCGGGCTTATACGCGGATCAACAAGGCGATCCGCGATTCGGGCGAGATTCCGGCCGAGAAGGCCTCCGAGGTCGGCGAGGTCGTGGCGACGCAGGTGCGGCTGGCGCGCGAGCTCGGGGCGGAGACGATTCGCGCGGTGGCGACCGCCGCCGTTCGCGAAGCGAGCAACGGGGCTGTCGTCGCCAAGCAGATCGGCGAGGGGGCCGGCGTTCCCGTCGAGATCCTCTCCGAGCAGGAGGAGGGGCGACTCTCCTTCATCGGCGCCACCAAAACGCTCGGCCATCCGGTCGACGGCCTGGTCGGCGTCGTCGACGTCGGCGGTGGCTCGACCGAGGTCATCCTCGGCACCGTCCCCGGCGGTGTGCGGGAGGTCCGCTCCTGGCGCGTCGGCTCCGGCGTGCTGGCCGACGAGCTGATTGCCTCAGATCCGCCATCGGCGGCCGAGATCCGCAAGATCCGCGACCGGATCGACGATCTCTTCGCCGGCGTGGAGATCGAGCAGCCCACTCAGGCCGTCGCGGTCGGCGGCAGCGCGACCTCGCTGCGCCGCCTGGTCGGGGCCGTGCTCGAGTACGAGACGCTGGAGCGTGGGGTACGCGTCCTCTGCAGCGATCCGGCTGCCGACGTCGCGCGTCGCTTCGAGCTCGACCCCGAACGGGTTCGCATCCTCGCCACGGGCGTGCTGCTGCTGGAGAAACTCTCCGAGCTGCTCGGGCAGCCGTTGCAGATCGGCAAGGGTGGCCTGCGCGAGGGCGTTGTCCTCGACCAGCTGAATGGGAATGCCAATGGCTCTTCTCCCGCCAGGCTTGCTGCGTAGTCGCCAGTCCCGGTAGGGCTTTCACTTAACTTTTTCGGTGAATCGCCGGTGGGCTGGCGCCCGCGGCCTACACCGAAAAAGTACAAGACGTTTCAGCCCTACCGGGACTGGCGACTAGTGGTTAGCCTGGGTGCGTGGCGCGTGCACGGGACGTACCCGGGTTCGATTGCGAGGAGACGTTCTCGGCTTCGGCTGAGCGGGTGGTCGCGGTGCGGGCTGCCGAGGTTTTCGAGCACTCGGATGGGGTTCTCGACGTCGAGGACATCGAGGCGTTGCATGACATGCGGGTCGCCACGCGGCGGCTGCGGGCGGCGCTCGAGGTCTTCGCGCCTTGCTTTCCGGCGAAGCGTCATCGCAAGGCGCTGAAGCGGGTGAAGAAGCTGGCCGATGCGCTTGGCGAGCGTCGCGATCGCGATGTCGCGATCGAGTTCCTGGTCGGGTTCGTCGGCGAGGCACCCGAGGCTGACGGCGCCGCGATCGAAGCGTTGATCGAGCGCCTGCGCCGGGAGCAGCGCCAGGCGAATGAGGAACTGGAGCCCTTCCTCAAGGGCAAGCGCCTGAAGAAGTTGCGCCGTCGCTTGCGCAAGCTGGTCAAGGCGGTGGCGACTTGAAGGCGCGTGAGGTGGAGGGCCTCGAACCGGCAGCGCCGCTGCGTCCCAACGCCGAGCGGATCGTACGCACGCGGCTGGAGGAGCTGCGCTCGCTGGCGCCGGCCGCGCTCGAGCCCTCCGCGGCTACGGCCCAACACGACATGCGGATTGCCGCCAAGCGATTGCGTTACGTGCTTGAGATCACCGGGCCCTGCTTCGGACCGGAGGCGAAGGCCGCCCGCGACGCCGCCAAGGGGCTGCAGGGCGTGCTGGGCGAGATCCACGACTGCGACGTGATGCTGGCCCGGGGGGAAGGCATCGAGTCGCTGTGCACTCTGCTTCGCACCCGCCGCGAGCTGCTCTTCCGTCAGTTCAGCGATCTCTGGCAGACGGTTTCACCGACTCTTCACACCTTTTCCCTGCTCAGGGGCGAATCTGGAGGTGACCTGAACGATAGATAGAGAGGAAGGCACCGATGACTTCCCGAGTAGACATGCACTGCCACTCCACCGCCTCGCAGCTCTCGCGGCTCGGCGTCCAGCGTTCCCTCGGTCTGCCTGAGTGCGCGACGCCGCCCGAGGAGGTCTACGCGCTGGCCAAGCGACGGGGGATGGCCTTCGTCACGATCACCGACCACGACACGATCGACGGCTGTCTCGAGTTGGCCGACCGTCCCGACTGCTTCGTCTCCGAGGAGCTGACCGCTCGCTTCGCCGGCGAGCCCCAGGCGGTACACGTCCTCTGTTACGGGATCGATCCCGGGGACCACGAGTGGCTGCAGGCACACGCCGGCGACGTCGAGGCCTGCGCCGCGTACCTTCACGAGCAGGGGATCGCCTGCGCCCTGGCGCATCCCTTCTACAACGTCGCGGCGCCGCTGACCCGGCGCCATCGCCGCCGCCTCGCCGAGCTCTTCTCGGTCTGGGAGGTGCGCAATGGCTCGCGCGCCGCGGAGCTGAACCTGCCCGCCGTGGTCTACGTCGAGACCAACGGCAGCACCGGGATCGGTGGCTCCGACGATCACGCCGGCGTGGACATCGGCCGCACCTACACCGAGGCGCCGGCCGCCTCCACGCCGGAAGAGTTTCTCTCGCGCATGCGTCGCGGCGAGGCGACGGCCCGCGGCGAGCAGGGCAGCGCCGCCAAGTGGGCGCACGCAGCGATGGCTCTGGCTACCCGAGCGCTGGCGCTCGATGCGACGACCGCCGGCGAGCGCGTGCCCGATCCGGCCGCGGTGCTGAAGATCGCCCAGCGTGTGGTCGGCCAGGGCGCCGCACGAGAGGGAGCGATTGCCGCCGATATCGGCCCCGACGACGCCCGCGCCCTGCTCGACTCCTGGCTGCGCTCGATCGGCATCGAGCTGCGCGGCCGCGAGCTGATCGACCACCTCCAAGCGGAGGAGTTCTCCCATGCCGATCTCTACCGCCGCGCCCGCCGCATCCATGACCGCCGGCTGCGCGGGGCGATCGCCGCAGGGACTGGAGCCGTCGCCCGCGGTGACGTGCAGGCAGCCGTGGGCGGCATCTTCGAAGCACTGCTGCCGGCGATCCCCTACGCGCCGCCAACCGTCTTCCTCGGCGCCGAGAAGGCGAAGCTGGCCGGGCGCTCAGGCGAGCATCCCCGGGTTGCGCTGATCGCCGACGGGATCGAGGCGATGCACGGCGTCACCCATACGATCGAGCAGATCCGCGAGCGCGGCGTGCCCGGTTTCGAGGTTGAGGTGGTAGGCACCGATCCCGGGGTCGACCGGCGGCTGCCCGCCGCCACCTCGCTGCAGGTTCCCTTCTACGAGGGAATGACCCTCGGGGTGCCCGGGCTGCCGGATCTTGCCGAGACCCTCGCCGAGGGCCGCTACGACATGGTCCACGTCACCGCTCCCGGTCCGGCCGGCGTCGCCGCCTCGCTGCTCAGCCGGATTTCCGCAACGCCGCTCCTCGCCAGCTACCACACCGAGCTCGCCGCCTACGCCGGCATGCGCAGCGGCGACGCCGGCCTGGAGGCGATCTCCAGAGCCGCGCTCGGCGCCTTTTACACGACCCCTTCGCGCGTCCTCTCGCCGAGTCCGGCCGCCGACCGCTCGCTGCTCGGCCTCGGCGCCGCGGAGGGTCGGATCGACCGCTGGGAGCGCGGCGTCGACACCGACCGCTTCACCCCCGAGAAGGCCGAGCGGAGCGCCTTCCCGGGCGAGCTGCGGGTCCTCTACGCGGGCCGCCTCACCCGCGAGAAGGGGGTCGATCTGCTCGCGGAGAGCTTCCTGCGGGCGCGCGTGGTCGAGCCCCGCCTGCACCTGCTGCTTGCCGGCGGGGGTCCCGAGGAGGGTGAGCTGCGTGCCCGGCTCGGCGAGCACGCGACCTTCCTTGGCTGGCTCGAGGGCGACGACCTCGCTCGCGCCTACGCCAGCGTCGACCTCTTCCTCTTCTGCTCGCGCACCGACACCTATGGCCAGGTCGTTTTGGAGGCGGGCGCCAGCGGCCTGCCGGTCGTCGCGGTCGGCGAAGGGGGGCCGGCGGCCCTGATCGAGAACCGCCACACCGGGATCCTCTGCCAGCCTGACGCCGATCACCTCGCCGGGGCGGTACTGCAGCTCACGGCATCCCCGACGCTGCGCCGCCGCCTCGGCGAGGCAGCTCGGGGGGTCGCCGCGACCCGTTCCTGGGAGCGAGCGATGGAGCAGCTTGCGACTGGATACCGGCGGGCTCTCGCCGAGCCCGTGGCAGCCAGGCAAGCTTCGTCCCGAGCGGCCTGAGGCACGGGGGAGGGGGAGAGGTGCGGCAGTACGATTGGCCGATCGACGATCCCGCCCTCTATTTCAACCGCGAGCTCTCCTGGCTCGACTTCAATCAGCGCGTTCTGGAGCTGGCCGAGGATCCGCAGGTGCCGCTGCTGGAGAGGGTCAGGTTCTGTGCGATCTACGCCTCCAACCTGGACGAGTTCTTCATGGTCCGCGTCGCGGGACTGTTCGACCAGCTCGATGCCGGGATCGACGCCCACGGGCCCGACGGGCTGCCGCCGAGAGAGCAGATCGACGCGACCCAGCCACGGGTGCTGGAGCTGGACACCCGCCTGCACAGCTGCTTCAACGGAACGCTGCGCCCGGCGCTGGAGGAGCACGGCGTCCGGATCGTCTCGCTGGAGACCGCCAGCGAGGAGGAGCGGCGCGAAATCGACACGCGCTTCCACGAGCAGGTGTTTCCCGCCCTGACCCCGCTCGTGGTCGGGCTCGGGCGCCCCTTCCCCTATATCTCCAATCTCTCGCTCAGCCTCGGCGTGCTGCTGCGCGACCCCGAAAGCGGCACCGAGATCATCGCTCGCGTCAAGGTGCCGAAGGAGCTGCTCGGCCGCTTCCTGCGTGTGGGCGAGCGCAACGAGGTCTTCGTGCCCCTGGAGGAGGCGATCGCCGCCAACCTCGACGCGCTCTTCCCCGGTGCCGAGGTGATCGATCACGGCTATTTTCGCGTCACCCGCGATGCCGACTTCACGATCTCAGACGAGGCCGACGATCTGCTGCAGGCGGTCCAGGACGAGCTGCGCCGCCGTCGCTTCGGCGAGGTCGTGCGGCTGGAGGTGGCGGCGGGGATGAACGCCAAGCTGCGCGGGCAGCTGATCGACGCGTTGGGACTCGAAGACCGCGAGGTCTACGACGTCGACGGCCTGATCGACCTGGCGGACCTGGGGGACGTCGTCGACGCCGCCGGCAGCCATCCGGAGCTGCGCTACGAGCCCTGGACTCCGGTGACCCAGCCGCGCCTGCAGGGCGAGGACGGCGAGCCGGCCGACATGTTCGCCGCGATCCGGCAGGGCGACATCCTCGTCCACCATCCGTATGACTCGTTCGCCAGCTCGGTCGAGCGCTTCGTCGTGCAGGCGGTCGCCGACCCCGACGTGCTGGCGATCAAGCAGACCGTGTACCGGACCAGCGACGACTCGCCGCTGGTGCCGGCGCTGATCCGCGCCTCCGAACGCGGCAAGCAGGCGGTCTGCATGGTCGAGCTGAAAGCCCGCTTCGACGAGGAGGCGAACATCCACTGGGCGAAGTCGATGGAGGAGGCGGGGGTCCACGTCGTCTACGGCATTCCGGGGCTGAAGACGCACGTGAAGGCGATCCTCGTCGCCCGCCGCGAGGGCGACCGGGTGCGCGAGTACGTCCACATCGGCACCGGCAACTACAACCCGACCACCGCTCGCCTTTACACCGACCTCGGCCTCTTCACCGCCGATCCGGAGATCGGCGCCGACGTCGCCGAGATGTTCAACTTCCTCACCGGCTATGGCCGCCCGGCCGGTTACCGCAAGCTGCTGGTCTCGCCGACGACGATGCGCGACAGCATCCTCGGTGAGATCGAGGCGACCGTCGAGGCGCACCGTGCCGGCGAGAAGGCGCGGATCGCCCTGAAGATGAACGCCCTGGTCGATGCGCGCTGCATCCAAGCCCTCTATGAGGCGTCGCGGGCGGGAGTCCCGGTCGACCTCAACGTGCGTGGCGTCTGCTGTCTGCGGCCCGGCGTGCCGGGAGTCTCGGAGAACATCCGCGTCGTCTCGATCGTCGGCCGTTTCCTCGAGCACTCGCGCATCTACGCCTTCCTGCGCGGTGAGGAGGCACGCGTGCTCACCGGCTCGGCGGATCTGATGCCGCGCAATCTCGACAGCCGGGTCGAGCTCGTCGCCCCGATCGAGGACGAGGCGCTGCGGGCCGAACTGCTCGACGTCCTCGAGCTCTGCTTCGCCGAGAACGCCAATGCCTGGGAGCTCGACAGCGACGGTGTCTGGACCCGGATCGAGGCGCCCGCCGGGGAGCGGCGCAGCGTGCAGGAGGAGCTGCGCTCGCGCCACAGCGCGCGCGCCGGCGAGCAGTTCGCGGCGGCGCCTGGCTGAGCCTGGTTGGGCCGCCTCGATCACTAGGATGGGCGCGTGGTCCGCCTCTCGCTCCTGCCACGCGACAGCGCCTTCTTCGACCTCTTCATCGAGGCCGGGCAGAACACCCTCCATGCGGCTCGTCTGCTCGACGAGATGATGGGCATCTGGCCCGACGAGACTGACCTCTCGCGGGAGATCCTCAAGGCCGAGCAGGAGGGCGACCGGATCACCCACGACATCGTCAAACGCCTCAACTCGACTTTCGTCACGCCGATCGACCGCGAGGACATCTACGGCCTGGCGACCCAGATGGACGACATCGTCGACTACACCGAGGAAGCCGCCGATCTGCTCGGCCTCTACCAGATCGAAGCGCCGATGGCGCAGGCGCAGGCTCTGACCAAGGTTCTCGTCGCAGCCTGCGAGCAGCTCTCGGAGGGGCTCGAGCACCTGCGCGAGCTGAAGGGGCTTGACCGCTATTGGATCGAGATCCACCGGCTCGAGAACGAGGGCGACCGGATCTCCCGCGATGCGGTTGCCTCGCTCTTCTCCAACGGGATCGATCCGATGGTGGTGATCCGCTGGAAGGACATGTTCGCGGTGCTCGAGAACGCGATCGACGCGACCGAGACCGCAGCGCAGATTCTCGAGGGCATAGTCATCAAGAACTCGTGACGGCCCCAGATCGTCGCCATACGGCGTCCTCGGTCGCTCGCGTGCGGAGCACGCCACGCTCCCTGCGTCCTTGTCTGGCAACGATTGGGGCTCGTCACCCGTGAGCTCCGACACGATCATGGTGATCGTCGTCGGCACTGCGCTGGCGTTCGACTTCACCAACGGCTTCCACGACACGGCCAATGTCGTCGCCACCTCGATCTCGACCGGCGCGGCGCGACCGCAGGTGGCGATCGGGTTCGCTTCACTGCTCAACTTCGTCGGCGCCTTCATCTCGATCTCGGTTGCCGCGACCGTCGCCAACGACGTCGTCGACTCCGCTGTGATCACGCCGACGATCGTCTTTGCCGGCCTGATCGGGGCGATCGCCTGGAACCTGATCACCTGGTGGTTCGGGCTACCCTCCAGCTCCTCGCACGCGCTGATCGGCGGTGTGGTCGGGTCGGCGGTTGCGGCCGCGGGCCTCGAGGCGGTGATCGCCGAAGGCCTCGTGGGCAAAGTGCTGATTCCCGCCGTGATAGCCCCCCTGGTCGCCTTCGTCGTCGCTGGCCTGGGCATCGGGCTTGCCTACCGGATCGCGGGACGCCAGCGGCCTGGCCCGGTCACACGCGGCTTCCGCTACGGCCAGGTCATCTCGGGGGGGCTGCTGGCTCTGGCCCATGGCACCAACGACGCGCAGAAGACGATGGGTGTGATCACCCTGGCGCTGATCGCCAACGGCACCCTGGGTACCGGTGCCGACCCACCGCTCTGGGTGATCGTCTCGTCGGCGACGGCGATCGGCCTCGGCACCTATATCGGCGGCTGGCGAATCATCCGCACGACCGGCAGCCGGATCATCAAGATGGACGCCGCGCAGGGTTTCTCGGCACAAGGGGCGGGCGCCGCGGTGATCCTCGCCTCGACCCACTTCGGCTTCCCGCTCTCGACTACGCACGTGATCAACGGGGGGGTGATGGGGGCGGGCGCGGGAAAGCGGATCTCGGCGGTCCGCTGGGGCGTGGCCGGCAACATCATGGTCGCCTGGTTGCTGACGCTGCCGGCGGCGGCGGCGATCGGCGCCGCCGCTTACGGGCTGACGCGGATCTTCGGCACCGGCGCGCTGGGGCCGGTCCTGGTCACCCTGATGGCATTGGCCCTCGTCGTGGCGGCTTTCGCGCGGCGCTCTCAGCAGGGTGCGCCGATGCCGGCGAGTTGAGTGGCGTGGCGACGATCGTCGAGACCAAGGAGCTCGTCGAGACGGTGATCGCGTCCGTGATCGCGGGCGTTGGGGTGACCGCGGTCTTCTCGGTGGCGATCTGGGGTGGAGCTCGTTTTGTCGATTTCAGTCGCGATGGCCGGCCAGTTGCGGCGGCGGCAGCAGTGGCAGTCAGCGTGCTGGCCCTTGGCGCGACCCTGGCCGCGGTTGCGTTCGGCATCGTCGTAATGACGAGCAAGTAACCGCTCGCCCGTACAATTTCCTCATGCGGAAACTGCGGAACGTCGCGATCGTGATGCTGCTTGCCCTGCTCGTCGCCTTCGCTCCCCATGGCGGCAACGCGGCGGACGCAATCCTGACCGCGATCACGATGGGCTTCCTCGCGGCGATCGCCTGGACCGTGTTCGTGCTGAGTCGTCAGAACCAGCTGACCCTGGCGGCGCTGAGCGACGGGCGCCGCGCGGTCCTCTACGGAGGCCTCGGTCTGATCGCGCTGCTCATCGCCGGCAGCGACGAGATGTTTGCCAGCGGTGGCGGCACGCTCGCCTGGATCTTCCTGCTCGGCGCCGCGGTGGCGGCGATCTGGAAGGTCTGGACGGAAGCCAGCACGTACTGATTTAGACCAAAGCCGTCACAGAACTTTTCGTTTGAGCGCGCCACACGCGCGTTCGGGCCTGGGACGGTCGGTGTGTGTCGCGCCAGGCCGCCAGCAGCCTTCGCAGGGAGGACGGGACCGCGTCGGTCGAGATGGTCGCCGTAGTTCCGTTCCTGCTGCTGGCGGTCCTGGTCGCGGCACAGATCGGACTCGCCGGAGAGGCTCTCTGGGCGGCCGGTGTGGCAGCGCGAGCCGGGGCACGGGCGGCGCTGGTCGGGGGCGATGCCGAGGCTGCGGCCCGGCGGGCGTTGCCGTCCTCGATGCGGTCGGGTGCGGATGTGAGCGATGCCGACGCAGTCTCTGTCAGGGTGGCGATACCGCGCCTGCTGCCGGTTCTGCCGACGGTGACGGTCGGCGCAAAGGCGGCGCTGGAGTCCGGAGATGGGTAGGGGTCCTCGGACAGGCCCCAGGGATGCCGGGCAGTCCACCGTAGAGCTCGTCGCCGTCTTGCCGGCGCTGCTGCTGGCTGGGCTGCTCGCTCTCCAGATGCTCGCCGCGGGCTATGCGCTCACCCTCGCTGACGGCGCCGCCGAGGCGGGTGCACTGGCGCTTGCCTCGGGGCGGCCCGCGGTAGAGGCGGCACGGGGCGCTCTTCCGGGGTGGGCCGAGGACGACGTCCACGTCTCGATCGAGGGCGGCCGGGTGACCGTGCGCCTGTACCCGCCCTCCCTGATCCCCGCAGTTGCCGATCGGCTGGCGGTCACATCGTCAGCCGCAGCGAGGCCGAGATGAGCCCGGTCGTCCTGGTCAGCGGGGTCGGCGCGGCAAAAGGTACGCGAGCCGTGGCTGCGGCTCTGGCCTGCGCCGCATCCGAGCCCGATCGGGCGGCGCTGCTGATCGACCTGGAAGAGGGCAGGGCTCCTCGCTCCACGCTGGTCGCCAGCGTCGGCGCGCGGAGGCTGGAGGAGCGCTTGGCGGCGCACCTGCCGGTCGCCGCAATCGCCTCGCGCGGTCGAATCTGCCATCTGAAGCTTTCACCCGGGCGCGAGGCGATCGAGACGCTCGCCGCAGCCCTGCCGCTCGCTCGCGAGTCAGCCGCCGTAGTTCACCTGCCGCCGGCATTGCTGCGGGCGATGCTCGGCGACGCCCGCCTCCAGTCCACCGGTGTGCTGCTGCGTGCGGATCTCATCGAGGACCGCGCCTTGACGGCGCTTGCGGTGCGCGACCTGATGGCCGAAGGACTGCAGGTGGGCATTGCCAAACGCCCGCCGGGCATGCTGGCCGCCTGCGCGGCACAACTCGGGGTCATTCCCTTGGGCCGTCAAGTGTTCTTGAACAGGTCGTGCGAGCGCCTGCTTCGTGTCGAAGACAGAAGGTTTCGTCGATGTTACGATGGAAAGGATGAGTCGAAAGATGAGCAGGAAGAGATTCGGGCAGAGCGGAGTCGTCCGTGAGATGCGGCCTCGCAAACGCCGTCAGTTCGTACCTGCCAGGGAGCTCGCCGAGGCCCTCGCCCAGGTTCCCGGCATCGACTACGAGCAGCTCCGAGCCGATATCGACGCCGTCGTCGACCAAGACCCTACGCCTCGCTACTGGGTCGACTAGCAACCGTGGACTGGCTGACACCTCCGTCGCCGTCGATCGAGATTCCCTTGCCTCTGTTGCGAGCAACACAGAGATCGCGATTTCGACATTGACGTTTGCGGAGTTGCTCGTCGGATTGCATACGGCGAGCAATGACCTCATGCGAGCCCGTCGCCGGGCGCATCTGCTTCGGATCGAAGGTTGGGTCGAAGCGTTGCCATTCGACTTCGCCTGCGCTCGCGCATGGGCTCAGATTTACGCTGCCGTCGAACGCGTTGGCCGGAAGCCGCGGGGCTCACGCGCTATCGACCTGATGATTGCGGCGACTGCGCTCGCCCATGATCTGCCGCTTTACACGCTCAATCCGAAGGATCTCCGCGGCCTCGAGGACTTGATCGAGATCGTCGACGTAGGCTGAGGCCCGGTCGCTCCCCTACGGCGTGGCGGCGTGCCAGGTGCCGACATCCTTGAAGCCCTCGCCGTTGGCATCGCCCTTCCTCTTGTCGTCGTCGAAGGTGTAGAGCGGGCGGCCCTCGAAGGTCACCTGACGGCGGCCATCGGGACGCTTGACGGTGCCGAGTGCGACAGGGCCGGCCGGCTTGACGCCCGCTGCGACCACCAGTGGGTGCCAGTCTTTGAGACATGAGCCGGTGCAGATGAACCTGCCGTTCTTCTCGACGCTGAGGCTGTACAGGGTGAGGCCGTTGTTTGCCGTGAGGACAGTGCTGCCGAGCGAGCTGCTGTGAGTCTCCTTGACCACGCGCTTGGTCGTTTGCGCGGCCGCAAGCGAGCCGAAGAGGCCGGCAACAGCCAGGACGGCGACGGTCGTGAAGATCGCGATGCTCAGATGACGTGGGCGGTGGCTGGTCGGCGGCTGCGGCATGAACGCTCCTCGGGTCGAATTCCGGGTTCGCCCTGTCTACGGACGCAATTGCGTATCGGTTCGATCGCACATCTTTTCGTTTGAGCGCACCACACGCGCGCCGGCGCCCGCCAGGGTCCGCTCATGGACGCTCGCGGAGAGAACGGTCAAGTGCTGTTGCCGGCGCTCGGAGGCGCCCTCGCGCTGATCGTCGGTGCCCTGGCACTGGTCGCGATCGCCGGCGCGGTGACCGGAAAGGGCAGGGCCCAGCGAGCGGCCGACCTCGCCGCGATCTCGGCGGCGCGCTCGATGCGCGACGACCTGCCGCGGCTGCTGGCGCCGGCCGTGCTTCCCAACGGCTTGCCGAACCCAGCCCACGTGGAGAAGCTCGAGTACCTGGCCCGTGCCCGGGCCGCCGCGTCCGATGTGGCCAGAGCGAACGACATCGCCACCGAGCGGTTGAAGGTCTCCTTCCCCGACGTCGGATCGTTCGCGCCGGTCCGCGTCAAGGCCGTCGTGACCGGCAGCCTCGTCCTGGACGGAACCGGCAGCAAAAGCGGGAGTGCCGACGTCGAGGCATCGGCGGTGGCCGAAGCAGCCGCACCGGCCAGCGGCACAAGCTCGATGCCGGCAACGGCCAGCGGGGGCGGCTACAGCGGCCCGCTCGTCTACCGCACCGGGGAGGGGATGCGGCCCGATGTGGCTGCCGCCTTCGACCGGATGGCTGCCGCTGCATCCCACGCCAGACTCACCCTGGTCGTCAATTCCGGCTTCCGCTCCGACGCCGAACAGGCGGCGCTCTTCGCCGCCCATCCCGACCCGACCTGGGTGGCGCCGCCGGGGCACTCGCTGCATCGCTGCGCGACCGAGCTCGACCTAGGGCCGGAATCCGCCTACGGCTGGCTCGCCGCGAACGCCTCCCGGTTCGGCTTCGTTCAGCGCTACTCATGGGAGGCTTGGCACTACGGTTACGAGCGCCCTCCGGCGCCCTGCTCGGAGGCCGGCAACGCGGTCGGCAAGAGCGGGGGCGACGGCTCACTGGCATCCGGCGGCGGGCTTCCATCCTTTGTCCCTACCCGGTTCCGGGCGCTGCTGTTGAGGGCGGCCGCACACTGGAACGTCTCCGCCGCCCTGCTCGCCGCCCAGCTGATGGCCGAGTCGAACTTCAACCCATACGCGGGATCGCCGGCAGGCGCGCAGGGCATAGCCCAGTTCATGCCCGGCACGGCCGCCGCCTACGGCCTGAGGAACCCCTTCGACCCGGACGAAGCCGTCGACGCTCAGGCCCACCTGATGTCGGACCTGATCCACCGACTCGGCTCCTCCCAGCTCGCCCTGGCCGCATACAACGCCGGCTCGGCACCGGTCGAAGCCTGCGAGTGTGTGCCCGACTATCCGGAGACACAGGCCTATGTGAGCCGAATACTCGCCCTGCTCGGTGGGACCGGCGCCCTCGTCGTCCCGGCCTTCGAAGTTCGCCTGGTGGGATAAAGATGTGGGCTATCTTATGGGTATGCGTATGCACATTACTCTGGGAGACGATCTCGTGAAGCGGATCGACGAGATTGCGGGCTCACGGGGCAGGAGCCGGTTCATCCGGGAGGCCGTCGAAAACAGGCTCGATGTCGAGGCCAGGCTCGCCGCCCGCCGTCGCGCCTTTGGCTCGATTCCGGATTTCGCGCTGTGGATGACCCCCGAGTGGATCAGCCAGAACCGCAAGGAAGAAGGCCGGCGTAGGCAGGAGAAGCTCGACAAGCTCGAGGAGGACGAATCGTGAGTCTTCTCATCGATACCAACGTGCTTGTCGATCTTCTTCGCGGACGCGAGCAGGGACTCCACCTCCTTGAGCCGGATCGAGATCCGCTGATGGTCTCGGTGATAACGGTCCAGGAGGTCTATGCGGGAATGCGTTCCGGCGAGGAGGAGATGACCGAGACGATGCTCTCCGGCTTCGAGTTGGTTCCGTTTGGAGCGGAGGAGGCGAGGCTCACCGGCGGCTGGTGGAGCGAGTATCGGCAGCGGGGGATCACCCTCGATCTGCGGGATCTGGCGATCGCGGCAGCCGCAGTCGTGCGTGGCGTTCCGCTTGCAACCGGCAACGTCAAGGACTTCCCGATGCCGGAGTTGCGCGTCGAGCAATGGCCCCCGCCTCCGGTTTAGACTGCAGCTCGATGGCCACCGTCGAGGTACAGGGAGTCGAGGGGATGCAGGGCCTGCTCGGGCAGGAGATCGGCCCGAGCGAGTGGCGCACCGTGACCCAGGACGACATCAACGCCTTCGCCGAGCTCTCGGGCGACGACCAGTGGATTCACGTCGACGTCGAGAAGGCGAAGAGCGAGAGCCCTTTCGGCACGACGATCGCCCATGGAAACCTCACCCTGTCGCTGGTTGACGGTTTCCGCAAGGACCTCATTTCTTCAACCGGCTTCGCCCTCGGCGTCAACTACGGCTGGAACAAGATCCGCTTTCCTGCCCCTGTCCCAGTGGACTCCAAGGTCCGCGGCAAAGCCGAGGTCGTTTCAGTCGACGAGGTGGGCGGCGGCTGGTGGCAGGTGGTGACCCGCTTCACCCTCGAGGTAGAGGGCAACGAGAAGCCATGTTTCGTCGGCGACTCGGTGACGCGTGTGATGGCGCCCGCCGAGTGACGGGCGCCATCGTGGTGTCTTCTAGTTTGGGTTGATGTAGGCGATCATGATTCCCATCGCGTCATCGATGGCCGGGTGTCCTTCCGGCACGTTGTAGATCGTGTGCAGGCGCAGAGTTTGGTTTTTGCTGATCGTCGCGATCGGATTGCCGGTGCAGACCGACATCGACGAGATGTGTTTGCGCCCGTCGGGCGTTTCGTAGCCGGGACCGCCGTATCCGGCGACCGAGTTGCAGAGCAGCGTGCCGCCCGTGCTCTCGTTGGTGAGTTCGTCGTTGACGCCGTGGTCGTGGATGTGTCCGGCCGCGGCAATCAGTTTGCCCGAAAAGGTGGCTTTCCAGTCGTAGTGCGTATCGCTGAATCCGACCGGGACGGATATCAGCGAGTCAAGGGTGCACTGCGCCTGGTCCAGCCAGACGGGACGCAGCGGCGCGCGGCTGGTGGCATCGCTTCCGGTGGCGTACTTATAGGTCATGCGGATTTTCACGGTCTTCGTGATCGTTTCCCAATTCATCAGGTCGAAGACCATGTTCCAGGTCTCGGTGCTGTTGACCTTGTAGCCGTAGGGCAAAGGGGTAAGGTCGACGGCGGTGCGCTCGTCGCCGGAGGCGAAGAAGCGTTCACCCAGCAGTCCGGGGCCTTTGCCGGCACAGGTCACGTCCGACTTACCGCTCGACTGGGCGGCGAACATCGCGTGGTGGAGCATCGGACCGTTGCTGATCGTGGCCCGGGTCCCGTCGGTGTATACGAGGTCCGGCGTCACGCCGATCAGGGTGCAGCCGGTGCACGGCTTGGCGACGTTGGTGACGATCTGGTTTTCGATGTGACCCATGTGTTCGTGGTCATGCGGGTCACCGTTGCCGGCCGGGATCGTGTACGGGCCGTAGTCGATGGTTTTCGTCGTGATCGTTGCGTTTGCGGCAGTCGCCGGCACGAGGGCCGAGACCAGGCAAGCGAGTAGCGCAAAGCGCCTGATTCCTGGCATCAAGAGTTTCTCCTCCTTGGACGTAGACGCGCCCAGCGATCCTGGGCATCTAAGAAGTCGAGAACTTTAAAGTGAGCATCAAAGCATGTCAAGGTTTGGCCATCTGCCAAACCTTGAGAGGACCCCCGCCCAGCGCGGCGGGGGTCGAGGGCTCCTCCGGCCCTACTTGACGGTCAGCGTCCCTTCCATGCCGGCTTCCCTATGGCCTGGCACGGAGCAGTAGAAGGTGTAGGTGCCCGGTTTGAGGTCGACCGTGGTCGAGGTTTCTTCTTTGCCGATCAGATCCGTTTTGCCGACTTCCTTGCCGCTGGAGTCTTCGATCGTCACGTCGTGGGTAAGGCTCTGCGGGTTGTTGAAGTCGACCGTCACCTTGCCGGCCTTGGCCGATGCTTCGGTAGTCGTGTAGGCGAGTTCGCCGTTGGGGTCGGCTTCGAATTTGAGCGTGGAGCCGCCACCTCCGCCGGTGGCTTCCTTGCCGTTTTCCGGGGCGGCGTTTGCCTTGCCGCCGCTTTCGGTCGCGGTCGTCGTGGTCGAGTCGTTACTTCCCCCGCAGGCTATGAGTGCGGTGGAGGCAAGTGCGAGGACGAGCAGAGCAGCAAGCTTCTTCATCGGACTGGATCCTTTCCTGGGGGGATGCTCAGGCAGACTCTAAACGCTTCTAGGTCGAATACGACAATCGGCTGCGCCCGGTTCAGCGGCCCTTGAACTCAGGCTTCTCGCCGCTGAAGAAGGCGATCGCGCCTTCACGCAGATCCTCGGTCGCCATGCTGTCGGCGATCCCGTGCCGCTCCAGCTGCAGGTGCTCGGTGATGCTGTTCTCGACGCTCACCCCGCAGAGCCGTTTCGCCATCTTCACGTAGTGCGGCGCCATGGCGGCCAGCTTCTCGGCCTTGGCGTGGGCGGTGTCCATAAGCGCATTCGGCGGGACGACTTCGGAGACAATGCCCTCGTCGAGGGCTTCGGGAGCCTTCAGGTTGGGATCTTCCAGGAGGATTTCCAGCGCCCGGCTCGGCCCGACCACGCGTGGCAGGAAGTAGGTCATGCCGCCGTCGGGCGAAGCGCCGATTCGACCGTAGGCGCAGGCTAGAAAGGTGCTCTCGGAGGCGATCCTGATGTCACAGGCGAGCGCCAGCGAGAAGCCGGCGCCGGCAGCCGGGCCGTTGAGTGCGCAAATCACCGCATAGGGGATGCGCCGCAGGTCGACGATCGCGGTGTGGAGCGCCTCGGCGCCGCGCCGAACCTGCGCGGGCAGGTCGATCGAGTCGTCTTCGACCCCGGCTTTGAAGCCGTTGATGTCGCCGCCGGAGCAGAAAGCCTTGCCGGCGCCGGTGACGATCAGCGCCCGCAGTGGCGCCTGGTCGGCGAGCCAGGCGAAGGCGGTCCCCAGATCCAGGATCATCTCGGGGCTCATCGCGTTGAAGCTCTCGGGTCGATCGAGGGTGAGGGTGCCGATCTGGCCGTCGACCTCGATTCGCAGCGTGCTCAGCTCGGGCGGGCTCGGGACCTGCTTCACGATGCCCGCCCGCGTCTGGCGGCGGCGGACACTGCGCGGTGCGGCGTCCTCAGTCGGCCAAATAGCGCTGCTATTTGGTCCTCCCTGCGTCCTTGCCCCGCTTGGTCCGGCGCGCGCCAGCCACGAACGCTCATCGTCAAGCAGGTCCCTATCGTCTCGGTGGTCATCTCGCTATCTCCGTATCCATATGGAAGGTTGGCCAACTGGCCAGGAGCCTACCCTTTGGCCTGTGAGCGAAAGCGATCGAGATATCTCGCGGGCGGAACGCCTGGCGCAGCAGCGTCGAGAGCTGCCCGACTCCCCGGGCGTCTACCTCTTCTACGAGGAGAACGGCGAGCTGCTCTACGTCGGCAAGGCCCGTTCGATCCGCAAACGGGTCGCCTCGCACTTCTCCGGCGGCGAGAGCCGGCTCACCTCACGGGTCGACCGCATCGACATCCTCGTCACCGCCAACGAGGCCGAGGCGCTGCTCGCCGAGCAGAGCTTCATCAAGCGCCACCGGCCGCGCTTCAACATCCGCCTGCGCGACGACAAGTCCTATCCCTACGTCTGCGTCAGCCTCGACGAGGACTACCCGCGGGTCTACTTCACCCGTGAGAAGCACCGCTCCGGCCGCGCTTACTTCGGGCCCTTCTCCAGTGCCAAGCGGGTGCGTGAGACGTTGGACCTGCTTGGCAAGCTGTTCCAGTTCCGTACCTGCGAGGGAGCCGAGCCGGGCCGCCGTTCCGGCAGCCCCTGTCTCGACTACTACATCAAGCGCTGCGGGGCGCCCTGCGTCGGCTACGTCAGTCAGGAGGAGTACCGGCGCAACATCGAGGCGATCGTCGACTTCCTCTCTGGCCGCTACCGGCAGGTCGAGGCCGACGAGCAGGCGAAGATGGAGAGTGCGGCGGCGGCGCGCGAGTTCGAGCGGGCCGCGCTGCACCGCGACCGGCTGAAGGCGATCCAGTCGCTGTTCGAGCGCCAGCGGGTCGCCGGTGGCTCGGTCGGTACCGCTGACATGATCGGGGTCGCGGCCGAGGGGGCGGACGCCAATGCCCAGGTCTTCCAAGTGCGCGACGGCATTCTCGCCGAGCGGCAGAGCTTCTACCTCGACAACCAGGCCGAACGCGACCTGGCCGAGGTCGCCGAGGAGTTCATCGGCCAGTACTACTCGGCCTCACCGGCGATGCCGCGGACGATCGTCGTCGGTCCCTATCTGCGCGAGCGCGCCGAGCTGCTGGCGGCGGCGCTGGGGGAGAAGCGGGGTTCGCCGGTCGAGGTGCGGGTCGCCGAGCGCGGCGACAAGCGCCGCCTGCGCGAGCTGGCCGAGCGCAACGCCCGCCTCGCCCTAGACCAGGACCGACTGCGGCGCGAGCACCGGCGCCAGCGCCGGGTCGACTCGCTCGCCGATCTGCGCGAGGCCCTGCAGATGGAGGAGCTGCCGATCCGGATCGAGGGCTTCGACATCTCCAACCTCGGCGGCGAGCACACGGTCGCCTCGATGGTCGTCTTCGAGGGCGGCGCGACGAAGAAGTCGGACTACCGCCGCTTCCGCGTGCGCGGCGAGCGCAGCAACGGGTCCGACGACTTCGCTTCCATGGAGGAGGTGTTGAGCCGCCGTGTCAACCGCTACGAGGAGCAGATCGACCTCTCCCCGCACGACGGCAAACGCGACGAGAGCTTCGCCGCGCTGCCCTCGCTGGTCGTCGTCGACGGTGGCAAGGGTCAGCTCGGCGCTGCAATGCGGGTGCTGCGGCCTTTCGCCGAGCGCGGCGTCACGGTGATCTCCCTCGCCAAGCGGCAGGAGGAGGTCTACATCCCCGGCCGGCCCGCGCCGATCGACCTGGCCGCCGACTCGGAGGCCTCGAAGCTGTTGCAGCGGGTGCGCGACGAGGCGCACCGCTTCGCGATCGACCACCACCGCGGGCGTCGAGACCGGGCGATGACCGGCTCGGTGCTCGACGACCTCAGGGGCGTCGGCCCGGCCCGCAAGCGGGCCTTCCTCAAGCACTTCGGCACGCCGGAGCGGTTCCTGAGCGCGAGTCGCGAGGAGCTGGAGGCGGTGCCGGGCGTGCCCGGCAAGCTGGCGCGCGCGATTCACGAGCAGCTGCACAGGACGGGCGGCTAGCCGTGGGCGACAAGGTCGAGCTGATCCTGATCACCGGCCACTCCGGAGCGGGCAAGTCGGAGGCGATCGCCGCCTTCGAGGACGGCGGCTACTTCTGCGTCGACAACCTGCCGCCGCGGATGATCGGCAGCCTGGGCGAGCTTTTTCGTCATGAGGGCAGCGGGGTGGAGAAGGCCGCCGTCGTCTCCGACGTGCGCGGTGGCGAGTACTTCGAGGGGCTGATCCAGGTGCTCGACGAGCTCGGCACCGACGGGCTGAAGCCGAAGCTGCTCTTCCTCGAGGCTGACGAGGAGGCGCTGCTCGACCGCTACAAGGAGACCCGCCGCCGTCACCCACTCGCCCCGGAGGGCAGGATCGTCGACGGGATTCGAGCCGAGCGCGAGCTGCTCTCGCCGCTGCGGGCGCGCGCCGACATGGTGATGGACACCAGCAACCTGACCGGCGGACAGCTGCGGCGGCGGATCGCCGAGGAGATGCTGGGCGGCCAGGACGGCGGCAAGCTGGCACTGACCCTGCTCACCTTCGGCTTCAAGAACGGGCCGCCGCGCGACGCCGACCTCACCCTCGACGTTCGCTTCCTGCCAAACCCGCACTACATCGACGAGCTGCGGCCGCAGACGGGCCTCGACGAGCCGGTGCGGGCCTACGTCGAGTCGGGGACGCAGGCGGGCGAGTTCTACGGCCGGCTGCTGCCGCTGCTCGAGTTCCTCGTCCCGGCCTACGTTGCCGAGGGCAAGAGCCATTTGACGATCGCGGTCGGCTGCACCGGCGGTCGGCACCGCTCGGTAACCGTCGCCGACCGCATCCGCCGGGCGCTGGAGGGGCGTGACGGTGTGGTGGTCCGGGTCAAGCACCGCGATCTGGAGTCCTAAGCCTCATAGACTGCGTCGGCTTTGTCCGAGGATTCCCAGCCCGTCATCTCCATTCGCGGCCTGCGCAAGAGCTACGGCGACGTCGAGGCGGTGCGCGGCATCGATCTCGAGGTGCAGCGGGGGGAAGTCTTTGCCTTTCTCGGCCCCAACGGGGCGGGCAAGACGACCACGGTGGAGATCCTCGAGGGCTACCGCAAGCGCAGCGCCGGGGAAGTGTCGGTGCTCGGCGAAGACCCAGAGCACGCCGGCCGTGCCTGGCGCGAGCGGATCGGCATCGTCCTGCAGAGCTGCCGTCTCGATCCTTACTTGACGGTGCGTGAGTCACTTGCCCTCTACGCCGGCTATTACGACGCGCCCCGGCCGATCGAGGAGACGATCGAGCTGGTCGGCCTCGGCGGCAAGGCCGATGCTCGCGCCAGCTCGCTTTCCGGCGGCCAGCAGCGCCGGCTCGACGTCGGCATGGCGCTGATCGGTGATCCGGAGCTGCTCTTCCTCGACGAGCCGACGACCGGTTTCGACCCCTCGGCGCGGCGCCAGGCCTGGGAGACGATCGCCGGCCTGCGCGACCTAGGCAAGACCGTCTTCCTCACCACCCATTACATGGACGAGGCGCAGCGGCTCGCCGACCGGGTGACGGTCATCTCCGCCGGCCAGGTGGTCGCCAGGGGCACCCCCGAGGACCTCGGCGACCGTGAGAACCGCCCGGCGCGGATCACCTACCGCGAGGGGGGGCGTGAGGTCGAGCTGGAGACGACGACGCCGGTCCAGACCCTGAACGAGCTGACCGGCAGGGCGCTGGCGGAGGGAAGGGACCTCGAAGGGCTGGAGGTCGCCAGGCCCAGCCTCGAGGACGTCTATCTGGAGCTGACCGACCAGACATGAACCTCGTCCTGCATCAGTTTCACTACGACCAGAAAGCGTTCTGGCGCAATCCCGCCTCGGTCTTCTTCACCGTCGCCTTCCCGGTCGTCCTGCTGCTGATTTTTGCCACCGTCTTCGGCGACCAGACGGTCGACGTGCGGGGCGGGATCAAGACGACCACCTACTACGTGCCGGCGATAATCACCCTCTCGGTGATCTCGGCGACGATGCAGTCGCTGGCGATGTCGCTGGTGATCGCGCGTGAGGACGGCCGGTTGAAGCGCGGCCGCGGCACGCCGATGCCCCCCTGGGTCTTCATCGCCGGCCGCATCGGCAACTCGATCGTCGTCGCGTTGATGATGCTGGTGCTCCTGGCGGCAATCGGCCGCCTCGCCTACGGCGTCGACATTCCCTGGGATCGCCTGCCCGCCATCGTCCTCACCCTCGTCGTCGGTGCCGCATCCTTCTGCTGCCTCGGAATCGCGCTGACCGCGGCGATTCCCACCCAGGACGCGGCCGCGCCGATCGTCAACGCCCTGCTCCTGCCGCTCTACTTCCTCTCCGGCGTCTTCATCCCCGACGACCAGCTGCCGAGCGGCGTCATCCACTTTGCGGATGCCTTCCCGATCCGCCATTTCTTCGAGGCTTTCTTCGATGCCTACGTCCCCGGCAGCACCACCGTCTCCTGGGACAACCTCGCGGCGGTCGCGATCTGGGGCGTGGTCGGGCTGCTGCTCTCCATTCGCTACTTCCGCTGGACCCCGCGCAGCGGCTGACCACTCGCCCCTATAGCCTCCCCAGCCCGATGTTGCACCATGTTCTTCTAGAGGTTTCCGACCTCGAGCGGAGCGCGTCCTTCTACGACGCGCTGCTCGCGCCGCTTGGCTGGCGGCGCCATTTCGAGGAGGACGAGACGATCGGCTGGGGCATCGCCAAGCCGGTCTTCTTCATCGCCGCGCACCACCCGGCCAAACCGGGCTTTGGCCTGCTCAGCTTCTCGGGACTCGGGATCGTCGCCGTCAAGGCTGCCTGGGAGCAGGGCGTGAAAGCCGGCGGCAACCCCGTCGGCGAGCCCGGCGAGCGACGCTCGCACGGCTCCGGCTCCTACTCCGCGTTCCTTCAGGACCCGGATGGGTACGAAATAGAGGTGACGATCGGCAGTGACTAGCCTCGTAAGACAAACGCATCGAATTCAGGAGGGCATGACTTCATGGCAGTGAAGGTCGGCATCAACGGCTTCGGCCGCATCGGGCGCAATCTCTTCCGCGCCGCCTACGCGGCGGGTGCGGACCTCGAGTTCGTCGCCGTCAACGACATCACCGACACCGGCACGCTCGCCCACCTGCTCAAGTACGACTCGATCCTGGGGCGCTTCCCCGGCGAGGTCGAGGCGGGGGAGGGGTCGCTGACAATCGACGGCAAGGAGCTGAAGGTGCTCTCCGAGCGCGATCCGGCAGCGCTGCCCTGGGGCGATATCGGCGTCGATGTCGTGATCGAGTCGACCGGGCTCTTCACCGGTCGCGAGGACGCCGCCAAGCACCTCGCCGCGGGCGCCAAGAAGGTGATCATCTCCGCTCCCGCCAAGGAACCGGACGTGACCGTCGCGCTCGGCGTCAACTTCGACAGCGACTACGACCGTGAGAACCACAACATCATCTCCAACGCTTCCTGCACGACGAACTGCCTGGCGCCGGTGGCCAAGGTGCTGAACGATTCGTTCGGGATCGAGTATGGGCTGATGACGACGATCCACGCCTACACCGCCGACCAGCGCCTGCAGGACATGCCGCACAAGGACCTGCGGCGGGCGCGTGCCGCCGCCGTCAACCTGATCCCGACGACGACCGGTGCCGCCAAGGCCGTCGGCCTCGTCCTGCCGGAGCTGAACGGCAAGCTGAACGGGCTCGCGATCCGGGCGCCGGTGATCACCGGCTCGGTCGTCGACCTCGTCTTCACCCCGTCCCAGCCGACCGACGCCGAGGCGGTCAACGCGGCGATGAAGGAGGCCGCCGAGGGCGCGCTGAAGGGGATCCTCTCCTACACCGAGGATGAGATCGTCTCGACCGACATCGTCGGCGATCCGCACTCGTCGATCTTCGACGCCGGCCAGACGATGGCGATTGGCGACGGCAAGATGATCAAGGCCGTCTCCTGGTACGACAACGAGTGGGGCTACTCGAACCGCTGCGTCGAGCTGGCGGGCAAGGTCCTCTGAGCGCCGTCCGGAGGGCGAACGATGGCTTCGCCAAGCAGAGCGTCCGTGACGCCGAGGTTGCCGGTAAGCGAGTGCTGGTCCGGGTCGACTTCAACGTGCCGCTCGACGGCGGTCGCGTCGCCGACGACACGCGGATCCGGGCGGCGCTGCCGACGATCGAGCTGCTGCGCGAGCGCGGGGCCGCCCTGGTCCTCGTCTCCCACTTGGGCCGTCCGAAGGGCAAGGTCGATCCGGCGCTCTCGATGAAGCCGGTCGGTGAATGCCTGGCCGAGCTGCTCGGCGCCGACGTGAAGCAGGCGCCCGGCATAGTCGGCGAGGACGTCGAGACGATGGCCGCCGGGTCGAGCCCGGGCGACGTGCTGCTGCTCGAGAACGCCCGCTTCGAGCCGGGTGAGACGGACAACGATCCGGCATTGGCCGAAGCGCTGGCCGGGCTTGCCGACCTCTATGTCAACGATGCCTTCGGCGCCGCTCACCGCGCTCACGCCAGCACCGAGGGGGTCGCCCACCGCCTGCCCGGCTACGCCGGCCTGCTGCTGGAGAGCGAGGTCAACGAGCTGACTGGCGTCGTCGAGTCGCCCGAGCGGCCGCTGGTCATCGTCCTCGGTGGCGCCAAGGTGAGCGACAAGGTCGGTGTCATCGACCGCTTCCTCGAAGTCGCCGACCGTATCCTGATCGGCGGCGCGATGTGCTTCAGCTTCTTCCGCGCTCAGGGCATCGCCACCGGCAACTCGCTGGTCGAGGAGGAGGGTGTGAAGCTCGCCGAGGAGGCTCTGCGGCAGGCGGAGGGATCCAACTGCGAGCTGATGCTGCCGGTCGATCTGGTGCTGGGTGAGAGCTTCGACGCGGCGACCGAGCGGCGCGAGAGCGACGGGGTCGAGGTGCCGGCTGGCTGGATGGGTCTCGACATCGGCCCACGCACCGCCTCCGCCTACGCCGAGACGATCGCCGGCGCCGGGACCGTGCTCTGGAACGGGCCGATGGGCGCCTTCGAGCTGGAGCCGTTTGCTGCTGGGACGCGGACCGTCGCCGACGCGGTCGCTGCCGCGCCGGGGACCACCGTCGTCGGCGGAGGCGACTCGGTCGCCGCGCTGCACCAGTTCGGCTTGGCTGAGAAAGTGGATTGGGTGTCGACCGGAGGAGGAGCGTCCTTGGAGCTGCTGGAGGGAAAGAAGCTGCCCGGAGTGGAGGCATTGAGAGATGCCTGAGCGCACCCCCTACGTCGCTGCCAACTGGAAGATGCACAAGACCGTCGCCGAGGCGGCCGCCTTCGTCGATGCGCTGCTGCCGCGGATCGCGGCGACCCAGAACGACGTCGTCATCTGCCCACCGTTCACCGCCCTGACCGCGGTGGTGGAGCGGCGTTACGGCACCGCGGTAAAGGTCGCGGCGCAGAATATGCACGAGCAGGACTCGGGAGCGTTCACCGGCGAGGTCTCGGCGCCGATGCTGGTAGAGCTTGATGTCGAGGCGGTCGTCCTCGGCCACTCCGAGCGGCGCCAGTACTTCAACGAGACCGACGAGGCGCTGGCGCGCAAGGTACCGGCAGCTCTTGCCGCCGGCCTCGAGCCGATCCTCTGCGTCGGCGAGAGCGAGGAGGCGCGCGACGCGGATCAGACGAAGGGCGTGCTCGAGCGCCAGCTGCAGGCCGATCTGGCAGCGGTCGAGTCGGGCAAGCTCGCCGAGCTCGTCGTCGCCTACGAGCCGATCTGGGCGATCGGCACCGGCCGCACGGCCACCCCCGAGCAGGCCCAGGAGGCGTGCGCCTTCATCCGCGACGTGCTGCGCGAGCGCGGTGCCGTCGCCGACGCGGTGCGGATCCTCTACGGCGGCTCGGTAAAGCCCGCCAACGCCGCTGAGCTGATGTCGCAACCCGACATCGATGGCGCCCTGGTTGGCGGCGCCAGCCTGGATCCTGAGGATTTTGCTGCCATCGTCGAGGCGGCCGGGTGACGGATCTGCCGGCTCCCTCGCTGGCACTGGTGATCCTCGACGGCTGGGGTTTGGCCCCGGCTGGGCCCGGCAACGCGATATCTCAGGCTGAGACGCCGGTTTTTGACAGCCTCTGGACGCGATTCCCCCATACCCAGCTTTCGGCCAAGGGCCGCGACGTCGGCCTCCCGGATGGGCAGATGGGCAACTCGGAGGTGGGACATCTCAACCTCGGCGCCGGCGCGATCGTCAAGCAGGATCTCGCCCGGATCGACGACGCGATCGCCGACGGGAGCTTCTTCGAGAACGAGGCGTTGCTGGCCGCCTGCGAGCGTGCACGCCGCAGCCCGCGCGGGCGCCTGCACCTGCTCGGCCTCGTCTCCGACGGCGGCGTTCACTCCGGCTGGGAGCACATCGAGGCGACGATCGAGCTCGCCTCGCAGGAGGGCGTCCCTGACGTCGTCTTCCACGCCTTCACCGACGGTCGCGACACGCTGCCCCACGGCGGCCGTGGCTATCTCGCCGAGCTGGAGCGCTGGCTGCGCCAGGCCGGCCGCGTCGCTACGGTCAGCGGCCGCTACTACGCGATGGACCGCGACACGCGCTGGGAGCGGACCAAGCTCGCCTACGACGCGATCGTCCACGCCCGCGGCCAGCATGCGGCCAACTCGGCCGAGGCGATCGACGCTTCCTACGAGCGCGACGCCACCGATGAGTTCGTCGTGCCGACCGTAATCGGCGATTACGACGGCGCCGTGGAGGGCGACGTGGCGATCTTCATCAACTTCCGCCCTGACCGCGCCCGGCAGATGACGCGTGCCCTGGCGGATCCGGACTTCGACGAGTTCTCCCGCGCCGGCGGTCCTGTGCTCGACCTGACGACGATGACCGTGTACCGCAAAGGCTGGCCGTACCCGATCGCCTTCTCCGAGGCGCGCCCGACGACGACGCTGGCCGAGGTCGTCTCCGAGGCCGGCGGACGCCAGCTGCACGTCGCCGAGACCGAGAAGTACGCGCACGTCACCTACTTCTTCAACGGCGGCCGCGAGGAGGAGTGGGAGGGGGAGGAGCGCCGGCTGGTCGACTCGCCCCGCGATGTCCCCACCTACGACCATAAGCCGGAGATGAGCGCCCGCGCCGCCGCCGACACCTTCGTCTCGCATTGGTCCCAGGGCGGCTACCGCTTCGGCATCATCAACTTCGCCAACCCCGACATGGTCGGCCACACCGGTGTCATTCCGGCCGCCGTCAAGGCCGTCGAGGAGGTCGACGGTTGCCTTGGCGACGTCGCCGCCGCGGTGGAGGCGACCGGTGGCGTCTGCATCGTCACCGCCGACCACGGCAACTGCGATCACATGCTCGAGCCCGACGGCTCGCCCAACACGGCACACTCGTTGAATCCGGTGCCGCTGGTCGTCACCGCCGAGGGTCTCCAGCTAAGGGACCACGGCATCCTTGCCGACGTCGCGCCTACCGCGCTGCAGCTTCTGGGCATCCCACAGCCCCGCGCCATGACTGGGCAGTCGCTGATTGAGGGTGCCGGTGACCACTCTGCCAGTCCCCACCACCAGCCTTCGGCTGGTGGAAACTAGTGCGCCTTCGGCGCAGAATCACTCCGCGGTGCCGGGCGGAGGGACCGTCAGAGCGATCACCGGCACCCATATCGACAGTCGCCGAGAGATGAGGAACGCGCCCGAGAGGCTGAAATTCGAGATCGTGGCCAAAGACGGGGCTGCACGAGCCGGGGTGCTTCATACGCCGCACGGTGAGGTGCAGACGCCGGCTTTCATTCCGCTGGCCACGAAGGGAACGGTGCGCGGGTTGGAGTCTCGCGAGGTCGCTGAGATGGGGTACCAGCTGGTGTTAGGTAACACGTACCACTTGTTCGTCTCGCCCGGGCCGGATCGGATTGCCGCTGCTGGGGGGCTGCATGGGTTCATGGGCTGGGACAGGGCCCTGATCACCGACTCGGGTGGGTTTCAGGTTTTCTCGTTGGCGCATGGGGGGGTGGCTGACGAGGTGAAGGGGAAGGGGCGGCCCGGAGGAGACCATGGGTCGGTGGTCTCGATCGGCGAGGAGGGGGTTCGGTTCCGCTCCTACAAGGACGGGCGATCGCTGTTCATCTCGCCCGAAGTCTCGATGGAGGTGCAGGCGAAGCTGGGGTCTGACATTGCCTTGGTCTTCGACGAGTGCACGCCTTACCACGCGGATCGGGAGTACACGGCACGGTCGATGGAGCGGACGCATCGCTGGCTCGACCGTTGCCTGGCGTGGCACGGAGAGCACGGTCCGGCGCGGCAGGCGGTCTTCGGCATCGTCCAGGGCGGGGTCCACGAGGATCTGCGGCTGGAGTCGGCACAAGCGGTCTCCGCGGCCGGAGTCGACGGGATCGCGATCGGCGGGACGCTTGGTCGCGACAAGGAGGAGATGCGCGGGGTGCTCGAGATGACCGCGCCGCTCCTCCCCGAGGAGGCGCCAAAGCACCTGCTCGGCATCGGTGACGTCGACGACCTGCTCAGCGGCATCGCCCTCGGCCTCGACGTCTTCGACTGCGCGATCCCGACCCGTCTCGCCCGCCACGGCACCGCCCTCGTCCCCGACCCCGCCAATCGCTTCCGCCTCGATCTGCGCAAGGCGGGCTGGGAGGGCAACCGCCGCCCGATCGCCGACGGTTGCCCCTGCCCCGCCTGCCGGCACCACGACCGCGACTACCTCAGCTACCTCTCCCGCGCCGAGGAGCTGACCGCCGTCCGCCTCCTCTGCCTGCACAACCTGACCTACATGAACGAGCTGGTGACCCACGCTCGAACCGCCATAAGCGCCGGCACCTTCAGCTCCTATTCGAGTGCAGTCCTAAACGGGACCGCTCCTTGGGCTGTCGAATGAGAGGACGGGGTATCCCCCCGGCGGAACCCGCGTCGAAATCCTTTGCGAGGGTCCTTTTCTCGCCGGCTCACAAGTTCCGACGGAGGGATACCCCGTCCTCTCCGGCGACGGCTTATTCAGTGTTCTTTTTGACGAGTTCTTTGAACTCTTCTACGACCTTGTGCACCGAGTCGCCTGCCACTTCGGTGGCATGAACGCCGGTTGCCTTGTCCGTGGCGAGAATCACTGCCGCGGCGACGGCGGCGGCGATTAGAACAAGGGCTACAGCTGCCATGACAAAGCGGGCGAAGCGGGAGAAGGCGCCGCGCTTCTTGGCGGCTGGGGGGGTGGCCGCCGGGGGTGGCGAGTAGGGAGCTTGCTGTGGGGCCCGCGCGACCGGGCGGCGGCTCGGCGAGGGCGGGCGCAGCTCGGTGCGCTCGGTCTGGTCGAGGCGGCGCGTCGTCGTCTCTCCGCCAAGGACTCCGGTCGTTGCCGTGCCCTCGTCGAAGGGCAGGGTCACGTCCTCGCCCTGCAGGCCCAGTTGCAGGCCGCCGGCCAGCTCGTCGGCGCTGGCGTAGCGCCGCGCCGGGTCGCCTTCGAGCGCCCGCAGCACGGCCCCGCCAAGAGGCTCGGGAACCGCGTCGTTGTACGTGCTGGGCGTCAGCGGTCGCTCGTTCTGTTGGCGCACTGCCAGCTCGGCCAGGGTCGATCCCTCATAAGGCAGGCGCCCGGTGAGGAACTGGTAGAGGACGACGCCGAGCGCATAGACGTCGGTAGCCGGCGTCGCCTCCTCGCCGCGCACCTGCTCGGGGGCGAGGTAGGCGGCCGTGCCGACCACAGAGCCGACCTGGGTGATCCGAGTCTGGGCGAGTGCCCGTGCAATGCCGAAGTCGGTCAGCTTGACCGTCATCGCGCCGCCACCGACCGGGCCGCCGACGACCATCAGGTTGCCGGGCTTGACATCGCGATGGATGATCCCGCGACGGTGGGCGTAGTCGAGGCCGGCGCAGGCCTGGATGCCGGCCTCCGCCGCCGTCTCGGGGCCGATCGCCCCCTGCCGTTGCAGGATCTGCGCCCCGGAGCGTCCCTCGACGTACTCCATCACGATGTAGTGGCGCCCGTCGTCGATTCCGGTGTCGTAGACTTGGACGATGTTGGGGTGAATCAGCTTGGCCACGGCCAGCGCCTCGCGGCGGAAGCGGGCGACGAAGCGCTCGTCGTCGGAGAGATGCTCGGCGAGGATCTTGACTGCGACGGTGCGCTCGAGGGTCAGGTCCGTGGCAAGGTAGACGTTCGACATCCCGCCGGAGCCAAGGCGGTCGCCGAGCTCGTAGCGGCCTGAGAGGGTCCCGGCCTCCATCATTCGCCTTCTTCCGCCGGGGTGCCTGGCCCCACTCCGCCAGACGAGCTTTCTTCAGACCCTTCTTCTTCCTCGGGCGGCGGACCATGGCCGTTTTCCAGGCCTTTGCCTTCGCCTTTGGCCTGCGGCGGCAGTGACGGAGAGCTTTCCGGACCCGCTTCCTTTTCCTCCTTGGGCTTCTCTTTTTTTTCCTTGTCCGGCTTTTCCTTTGGCGTCTTTTCTTCGTCTTCTTCCGGTTCGGTCGGGATCTCCGCGGGGGCGATCGCTTCGGTGGTCGACTCTTCGCAGGTCGCGATCACTTCTTCGAGTCGCACCGCCCCTTCCTCGAGCGCCCGCTTCAGCTTGATATCCACGCCTTCCAGCACTTCGATCTGTTCACCGACCTGCTGGGCGGCGCTTTCGGCGCCAAGGCAGTCTCCTTCGTCGGAGAGCTGCTGAACGGTGTCGAGGTTCGCGGTGATCTCCCGCGCGGTCTCGCCGGGAAGCAGTTTGGCGTCTTCGCCGCCGCAGGCGACGAGAGCGAGGGCGGCTGTGGCGGTAAACCCGATGGCGAGCAACGGTAGGGAAAGGCGAGGCATCCGGGCGAGTCTAGAGAACAGTCTTAAGCGCAGAATTTCCCTGCATCTGAGCATGACTCTACCCCTCACGAGCCGACCTGGAGGCGGTCGGCCAGGCGCCGCGGCAGCCCGGCGGCGGTGATTGACGCAGCGGCCCGATCGACGTCGTAGCGGGCGCGGTGGAAGCGGGCCGCCGGTTCACCCGTGTCGAGCTCGATCCAGGCGGCGCGCGGGTCCCCGTCGCGTGGCTGGCCGACGCTGCCGGGATTGATCAGCCACTGTCCGGCGCCGAGATCGAGCAGCGTGCCGTCGCTCGCCTGGGAGCCACGGATTTCCTCACCTTCCTCCTCTGCTGTGGGGCGGGCGAAGTAGAGCGAGACATGCGAATGGCCGATCAGGGCGATCCGGGTCGGTTGCGCGTCGAGGCAGGCATTGGCCTGCTCGGGGGAGAGCACGTACTCCCAGACCGGGTCGCGTGGGGAGGCATGGAAGAGGCCGATCCCCTCCCGCTCGTCGGCAGGCTCCAGCTCACGTAACGGCGCCAGGCTGCGCTCGGAGACGTTCTCCTGCGTCCAGGCGACCGCCTCGGCGGCAGCCTCGGAGAAGGCGGAGATGTCGAGGGCGCCAAGCACCGCGAGGTCGTGGTTGCCGACCAGGCAGATGGCACAGCGCTCGCGTACCAAGTCGGCGCACTCGTCGGGCTCGGCGCCGTAGCCGAGCACGTCGCCAAGGCACCAGATCTCCTCGATCCCGGCCCCGTCGATCGCCCGGAGGACCGCCTCGAGGGCGGGCAGGTTGGCGTGGATATCGCTGATCACGGCTACGCGCACTGGTGTCCTGTCTCGCAACGTTCGACCGGAAATGACGGCCTCAGGGCACTGCCATACTGCGTCCTCGGTCCCCCGAATAGCGTTGCTATTCGGGCTCCCTGCGTCCTTGTCTGTCGGCGTCTGGTTCTCGTCATTTCTCGGCCAACGTTACGAGACCGGACACCGGCCAGCGTACCCCGGTCCGCTCCTGGCTCATACGATGGCCCGGTGAGTGCAACCGACTCGATAGCCGAGCTGCGCGCCGCCGTCCAGCGAGCAGCGCGAGCCCTGCGCGACGGCGAGCCGACCGGCCCGGAGCCAACCCTCGATCGTCCGCCGAAGCCCGAGCTGGGCGACTACAGCTCGAACGCGGCGATGCTCCTGGCGGCCCCACTGGGCGAAGCTCCGCGTGACGTTGCGACACGTCTCGGCGCCGAGCTTGAGCGCGAGCTGGGCGCCGAGCACCATCTCGACCGGGTCGAGGTGGCCGGGCCCGGCTTCGTCAACCTCTTTCTTGCCGACGAGTGGTACCGGCAGGCGATGGCGCGGCTCGCCGCGGGCGACCGGGGCCTCGGCCCGACTCCGGTTTCCAGCCCACAGCGGATTCTGGTCGAGTACGTCTCCGCCAACCCGACCGGTCCGCTCCACGTCGGCGGCGGTCGTCACGCCGCATACGGCGACGCGCTCGTCCGCCTGCTGCGCGCGGTCGGGCACGAGGTCGAGAGCGAGTACTACGTCAACGACGCCGGCGGCCAGGTGCAGCGCTTCGCCGCCTCGATCGCCGCGGCGATGACCGGTGCCGAGGTGCCCGAGGACGGCTATGAAGGTGCCTACGTCGCCGATCTCGCCGAGCAGATGCAAAAGGAGGGAGTCGATCCCGCCGACACCGAGTCGGTCGGTCACCGCGGTATCGAGCTGATCCTGGATGGCGTGCGCGCCACTCTCGACCGCTTCGGCGTCGGCTTCGACAGCTGGTTCTCCGAGCGCGACCTCTACTCGAAGGGCGAGGTCGAGGCTGCGCTCGAGCGCTTGGAGCAGCGCGGCCATACCTACAAGACCGATGGCGCTTTGTGGCTGCGCAGCACCGACTTCGGCGACGACAAGGATCGCGTGCTGGTCAGGGCCGACGGCGAACCGACCTACCTAGCTGCCGACGTCGCCTACCACCGCGACAAGCTGGAGCGCGGCTTCGAGCATCTGATCGACGTGCTCGGCGCCGACCACCACGGCTACGCGCCGCGGCTGCGTGCCGCGATCGCCGCGCTCGGCGCCGAGCCGGAGACGCTGGAGGCGCTGATCATGCGCCTCGTCCACATCGTCGAATCGGGCGAGCGGGCGCAGATGTCGAAGCGCAGCGGCGACTTCGTCTCGCTCGACGAGCTGGTCGACGACATCGGCGTCGACGCGGCGCGCTGGTTCATGCTCTGGCGCAGCCACGACACCACGGTCGACCTCGACCTCGAGCTGGCGCGGCGAGAGTCCAGCGAGAACCCCGTCTACTACGTGCAGTACGCGCATGCGCGCATTGCCAGCATCCTGCGCAAAGCCGGCGGCGAGGCAGGGGAGGCGGGGGTGCCGACCCCGGGTACGCCGCTGCAGCCGGCGGAGCGGGACCTGGTCAAGCGCCTGCTCGAATTCCCCGAAGAGGTCCGGGAGGCGGCGGCGCGGCGCGCCCCCCACCGTATATGCGCTTACTCGACCGCCGTCGCCGCCGACTTCCACGCCTTCTATCGTGACTGCCAGGTCGTCGGCGCCGAGGGGGAGGGGGTCGAGCGCTCGCGCCTCGGTCTCTGCCGGCTCACGCAGCGGACGATTGCCGCCTCGCTCGGCCTGCTCGGCATCTCCGCCCCCGAGCAGATGTGAGAGTCCTGGCGGAGATCCCCGCCCGGTCCTCGTCCGAGCTTCGCACAGGGACGCTGCGTCGCGCCGACCTCGCGGTCTATGGCAGCCTGCTGGAGGAGCTGCGCCCGGCCCGCTCGGTCCTGGTCACGGGAGAGGCGCCGGGCAGGAGAGGGGCCGCAGCTGGGTTGGCGGCCGCGGCCGCGGCCATTGGAACCCGCACGGCGCTGCTCGAGTGCGAGCTTGCCGAGCCGGGGCTTGCCGAGGCGCTCGGCCTCGCCGTTGCGCCAGGGCTGCACGAGTACCTGCGCGGGACCGCGGACGCCGGGGCGATCCTGAAACCGGTCGCTCTGGCCGGACCGGGCTCTGCCGGGGCGAGCGAGCCATTGGTCTGTGTGGTCGCGGGCCGGCCGGCGGCCGATGGGGCAGCCTTGCTCGCCTCGGAGCGATTCCGCCATGCCGTCGCGGGCCTTAACGGCGCCTACGAGCTGCTGGTAATCGACGGTCCCCCTCCGGGTCGGGAGGCGGAGCTGCTCGCGGCGATGACGATTGTCGAGGTCACCCTCGTCTGGTCGGAGCGAGGCGTTCCACCGCCGAGCCTTCCGGCCCCGGCCGCCGGCCTCGTCGTCCAGGGCTGAGGCTCTTGGTCAGAGGTCGTAGCGGGCGAGATCGGCGTCCAGCCGTTCGGCGTCCTCACCCTGCGGGCCGCTCGCCGGGCCGCCCCCCGACCCGGGCGGCTTCGCCGCCCGCCGCCAGCGCAGCACGCCGAAGGCCAGCGCCAGCGCGGCAACGACGAAGGCGATCACCGGCACCAGGTAGGCGGAGAGGTCGAAGCCGGAGCCACCAGGTAAGGCGAGCACCGCCGGGCCGTACTGAGCGACCAACGCGTCCTTGACTTCGGCCTTGGTCTTGCCTTCGGCGATCAGGTGCTTGACCAGGACACGCTCGCGCTGGGCCTGCGGCGATTCGGCCAGCTCCAGCAGGGTGCCGCAGATCGGGCACATCACTTCGCCTTCGATGTCGTTGACGTTCGTCTGCGGCGTCGCGCCCAGGCTGGGAGAGGCGAGTACCAGCAGCGCCAGCACCGCGGCGAGTGCGGCCGCCCCCCGGCTCACGAGTGGCCTTCGACGATCGGCACGACCTGCTGTTCGAGGAAGCTCTGATCTACCGGCCCGCGCCAGATCAGCGCCAGGCGTCCCCGCGGGTTGACGAGGAAGTTCTCGGGGACTCCGGTCGAGCCGAAGGCGGCGCTGCGCTCGTCCCCGATCGAGCGCAGCTGCCGGTAACGAACGTCGTAGTCGTGGAGGAAGGCGAGCGCGTCGTCGCTGTTGTCCTGGACGTTGATGCCGAGCACACCGAGGCCGCGCTTGCGGTACTGCCGGGCGAAGCGATCCAGCACAGGCGCCTCCTGTCGGCAGGGAATGCACCACGAAGCCCAGAGGTTGACCAGCACCCAGCGACCGCGGTAGTCGGCGATCGACCCCTGGCCCGAACCGCCAAGAACCGGCAACTCGCGGTCGGGCACAGGCGCGCCGACGGCGATCTTCGCCTCGCCCTTGCTCAGCAGCCCGAACGCGAGCAGGCCGATCACGGCGCAGACGGCGAGGAAGGCGAGGAAGGCGCGAGCGCTCACAGGAGGGCGAACACTAGCCCTCGCGCCTCCCCGACTCACCCTAGAATCAGGCGCTTACGCGGACGTAGCTCAGTTGGTAGAGCGCGAGCTTCCCAAGCTCGAGGTCGCGGGTTCGAGACCCGTCGTCCGCTTTCTCTCTCGTCGTGTTGGCGGGTCCGCCCTCAGGCGCGTACCTTGCCTGCGGCTTTACGGCCCCGTTTCGCGCGCGATCCGTTTTCGCTGGGTTCGATCACGCGGTAGAAGTGCTCGATTGCGCCGCGGACCTGCCGTTCGTCGACGACCTTGACCAGGTTGGAGCGCCGCAGCTCGGTCACGTGGTAGTTGACAGTGCTCAGCGGCGCCTGCAGCTCCAAGCTGAGGTCCTTTGGCGACAGTGTCCTGCCTTTGTCGATGCTCAGCACTTCCAGGATTGACACGCGGAGTGGGTGGGTATTGGCACGAGCTAGGCGTTCCCAATTCACAACTGCCTCACTTTCGTTGACTGGGGAATACCTAAAAATAATAGCTCAGATCATCAAAATCGGGTAATCTAGCTTTATGATGGCCAGAGGGAAGGGAGTTCCGGATGAGTAGGGGAGCGAGGATGCGAATCGCCATATTTGCGGCGCTTATGGCTCTAGGGCTGGTCTTTTGGCCATCATCCGCAACGGCGGACATCATCGGCCCGCAGAATCCGGACGAACCGACCGCCGACAGCCCCTGGCAAGCGGGCACCTGTAAATCGGATGCCGGGCCATGCAGCGTTGCCACCCCGCTGCAGTTCTATGAACAGGCTTCCGGCCACCCACCGGTCGGCTTCACCCAGTTCATCGTCAATACCGAAACCGGCCCGCCGCTCGGCCCGGCCCCGATCGGCAACCTGCGAACCGTCCGGGTGGACCTGCCGACTGGCCTCACCGTCAACCCGCAGTCGTCCAACGAACAATGCGACCTCAAACCGAAAGAAAGCCCAGCCGAATGCGCGACCAAAGCGCCCGGCTCGAAAGTGGGCACCAGCGAGGTGACGGCGACGAATCCCGCCACCGGCTTCTCGCTCACCCTGCCCAAAGCGGACGTGTACAACGTCGTCCCGAACGAAGGCGAACCCGCCCGCTTCGGCTTCAGCCTCCTGGGCAACGACGTCTTCCTGGAAGCCGACATCGCTTGGGAGAACGACTACCACGAGTACTTCACGATCCATGTCGCCAAACTCAGCCTGCCCACGATTCCGCTGCTCGGCGAAGCCGCGCGGATCGCGAAAAACCGCCTGGTCTTCGACGGAACCGCCGGCGATGACGGCACTTTCATAACCACGCCGACCACCTGCTTCGGCGAAGCAACGCCGGGCTCGCTGTTCGAGCACGTCTACTCGACCCTCCTGCGAGCCGATTCCTACGAGGAACCGAATCCTGCCTTCCCCAACGGCTCCGCCTTCGTCGAGTCGAAGATCCCACCGAAAACGTCGCCGAAAAACTGCGGCTCGATCCCCTTTGACCCGTCGATCGGGGTCGAACCGAACACCACCCAGACCGACTCGCCGGCCGGGGCGACGGTCACCGTCAACCTGCCCGAGGTCAAAAACCCGCTGAAAGACGAAAAAAGCCAGGGGAGCTCCCAGGTCCGATCGGCCCGGGTGACCCTGCCGGCGGGAATGGGTCTCAACCCGTCGGCCGCCAACGGGCTCGTCGCCTGCACCGATGCCCAGTTCGGGAAGGGAACGCGGAATCCGGTCGCCTGCCCGGCGGCTTCCCGGATCGGCACCGTCGAAGTGGACACGCCACCGCTTCCCGACGGCTCGCTGAGCGGTCCCGTATTTGTCGGCCAGCAGCTCAGCCGCGATCCGACCTCCGGGGAGGAGTACCGGATCTTCGTCGTCCCTGAATCGACCCGCTACGACATCTCCGCCCGTCTGCTCGGCAAGATCAGCGCCGACCCGCAGACCGGGCAGCTGACCACCACCTTCGACGACAAGGCCCTTGGGAGCATCCCGATCCCAGGGTTACCGCAGGTGCCGTTCAAGTCGTTCCGGATCAAACTGAACAGTGGAGCCAAGGCGCCTCTGACCAGCCCCGGCTCGTGCGGCCCGCACAAAACCACGACGGTGATGACGCCCTGGAGCGGCAATCCAGCCGTGACGCGGTCGGGAGACTTCTCGCTCAGTGCGGCGCCCGGCGGCGGCAAATGCGCGAAAACGCTTGCCGAGCGTCCCTTCGCCCCGAGCTTTGCCGCCGGCACGAACAAGCAGACGGCGGGCGACTTCAGCCCCCTGCACATGGACATCGCCCGCTCCGACGGCAACCAGGAGCTGAAAGGCGTCGACGTGACGCTGCCACCGGGGCTGTCCGCGAAGCTTGCGGGCGTCAAATACTGCCCTGGCAATGTACTGGCGGCAGCTGCCGCCAACAGTGGCTCCAGCGAGGCCGCAGACTCCAGCTGCCCGGATTCGAGCCTGATCGGCCATGCCGACGTTGCCGCCGGCAGCGGGCCCTCGCCAATCCACATCTCCGGCAAGGTCTTCCTCTCGGGGCGCTACGAAGGCGCCCCCCTCTCCCTGGCAGTGATCACCCCTGCCACGGCCGGGCCGTTCGATCTCGGCACGGTCGTGGTGAGGGTGGCGTTGTTCGTCGATCGGCGCACGGCGCAGGTTCACGCGGTCTCCGACCCGATTCCACACGTCTACGGCGGTGCCACGCTCGACGTCCGCTCGGTCTCGGTCAAGCTCGACCGCAAGGATTTTTCGCTCAACCCGACCAACTGCTCGCCGTTCGCCTTCAGCGGTTCGCTGCTCGGCGGCGGGGCGAATCCCACCGACCCCGCCGCCTTCGCCCCAACCGCTGTATCGGCGCCGTTCAAGGCCGACGGCTGCGAGAAGCTCGGCTTCAAACCGAAACTGTTCCTGCGCCTGTTCGGGGCGAGCCGGCGCGCCAAGAACCCGAAGCTGCGCGCCGTGCTGCTGGCGCACGCCGGCGATGCCAACATCGCTCGCGCCGCGACCATCCTGCCGCGCTCGCTGATCCTCGACCAGGGCAACCTCTCGAAGGTCTGCACCCGGGTACAGTTCGCCGCCAACGACTGCCCGAAGAACTCGATCTACGGTCATGCACGGGCCTTTTCGCCGCTGCTCGACAAGCCGCTGGAAGGCCCGGTCTACCTCCGCTCTTCCAACAACGTGCTGCCCGACTTGGTCTCCGACCTGCGCGGTCAGGTCGAGATCGAACTGGACAGCCGCACCGACAGCGTCCACGGCCACATCCGCAATACCTTCGACCTCGTCCCCGACGTACCGGTCTCCAAGTTCGTGCTCACGCTGCGCGGAGGGACCAAAGGTCTGCTCGTCAACTCTCGCAACCAGTGTCCGCGCAAGCACGCCCATGGGAGCAAGGGCAAGGGGGCGCAGGCGAGCAAGGCGCGGGGCAAAAAAGGCAAAGGGCAGCGCGCGATCGTCCGCTTCAAAGCCCAAAACGGCAAGAAGATCAACCTGAAGCCGCGGCTGCGGGCACCCTGCGGCAAGAAGCACAAGGGCGCCAAGAAGAACAAATAGCCTCTCGCGTCGGTGCGCCCGACGCTTTCCGTCCTGATCGTCGCCTGGAACAGCCGCGAGGAGCTGGCGTGGTCTCTACCTGCTCTGCTGCCTGAGCTGGAGGACGGGGACGAGCTGATCGTCGTCGACAACGACTCGACCGACGGGACCGCCGAGGCGGTGGCAACGCTCGCGCCGGCGGCGCGGATCATCCGCAGCGGCCGCAACGCAGGCTTCGCCGGCGGCTGCAACGAGGGCGCGGCGCAGGCGCGCGGCGACCTCCTCGTCGTGCTCAACCCCGACGCGGCGCCGCGGCCCGGCTTCGGCGAGTCGATCCGGCGTCCCTGGCTCGAAGGGCGCGGTTGGGTCGCCTGGCAAGCGCTTGTCGCCGCGGGCGACGGGACGACGATCAACTCCGCCGGCAACCCGGTTCACTTCACCGGCATCGTCTGGTCCGGCGGACACGGCAACCCGATCGCGACAGCGCCCCCGGCCGGAGAAGTCGCAGCCCTTTCCGGCGCCTGTCTGGCAATTCCCCGCACCACGTGGGAGGAGGTGGGGGGCTTCCCCGAGCGCTTCTTCCTCTACCACGAGGACGTCGACCTCTCGCTGCGGCTGCGGTTGGCGGGAGGAGCGCTCGGGATCGAACCGGCGGCTGTCGTCGACCACGACTACGAGTTCGGCGCCCGCGAGCACAAGTGGCGCTGGCTCGAGCGCAACCGCTGGGCCTTCCTCATTCGCGTCTATCCGGCAAGCCTGCTGGCGCTGCTCGTGCCGGCCTTGATCCTCACCGAGCTGGCCCTCATCCCAGCCTCGATCGCCGCAGGGTGGGGCAAGCAAAAATTCGCCGCGATCGGCGAAATAATCCGCTGGCTTCCCCACCTACTTCGCGAGCGCCGCCAAGTACAAGCCACGCGCACCATCAGCGCCTCAGAATTCGCCAGCTCGCTCACCCCCGACCTCGACTCGCCCTTCATCCCGGCTATCACTCGCTCGTTACCGGTGCGTCTGGCTCTACGTACCTATTGGCGCTTCGTCTGCCTACTGCTGCGCTAGGGGCCTGTCCCGGTAGGGCTGAAACGTCTTGTACTTTTTCGGTGTCGGGCGCGTGCTTCAGCCCACCGGCGATTCACCGAAAAAGTTAAGTGAAAGCCCTGCCGGGACAGGCCCTACTCAGCCGGCGTACCAGTAGGCCGAATCAGGATCTCGTTGACGTCGACGTTGGCCGGCTGCTCCAGGGCGTAGATCACGGCGCGGGCGATGTCGTCGTCCTGCAGCACCCATTTGCCGGGCCGGTTGTCGAAGAACGGCGTGTCGACCATGCCCGGCTCGATCAGGGTCACCTTGATCGCGTGGTTCTCGTGCATCTGGCGCAGCTCGCCCAGCAGCGACTCGCCGATCGCCGTCGCTGCCCACTTGGTCGCCGAGTAGAGCGAGCCGGGCAGCGCTTGCCGCCCTGCGACCGAGCTGGTGACGAGGAAGTGGCCGTCGCCGCGCTCGAGCAGGTGGGGAAGGGTGGCGCGGATCGTCAGCGCGAGGCCGTAGACGTTGGTGAGGACCATCGAGCGCCACTGCTCTGGCGACTCCTCGAGGAAGCCCCGGGTGGCGCCGAAGCCGGCGTTGGCGAAGACCACGTCGATCCGGCCGAAGGCGTCGAGGGCTGCGGTCGCCATCGCCTCGACCTGCTCCCACTCGGTGACGTCGCAGCGCACCGCGATCGCCCGCTCGGCCCCGCCGAGCTCCTCGACCAGCTCCTGCAACGGCTCCAGCCGCCGCGCCGCCAGCACCAGCCGGTGCGTTCCGGCCGCGGCTCGCGCCGTCGCGGCGCCGATGCCGCTGCTTGCGCCGGTGATCAGCAGGACCGGATCGCTGGCATCCATCTGCCCATTCTCTCAGTTGCGATAATCCCCTGTTCGTGGATCCCAGCCGCAAGCGAAAGATCCGGCTCGTGGTGGCGCTCAGCGTCGCTGTGCTGCTTGCCGTTGCGCTCGTCTACACCTCGTTCAGCGCATCTTCGGAAGCGAAAGAGCCCTCACAGCTGATCGGCGCCGCCTCGGGCGGGAGCTACGAGCTGACCGGCCGGGTGGTGAAGGGCTCGGTTCGCCATCGCGGCGAGGGCCTGAGCTTCCGGGTCGCCGATCGCGAAAACGTCGACCAGAGCATCCCGGTCACCTACACCGGCACCATCCCCGACCCCTTCCGCGGCGGTCGCGAGATCGTCTTGGCGGGCACGATGGAAAGCGGCGTCTTCGTCGGCGAACGAGACACCCTGGTCACCAAGTGCCCGTCGAAGTTCACCACCGCGAATGCCAGCTAGCCTCGGCAGCGCCGTCCTGGCGCTGGCCTTCCTCACCGCGATCTTCGCCGCCGTCGCGGCGCTGATCGGGCGCGACGGCAACCGCCGCTGGGTCGATATCTCGCGGCGTGCCGTCTACGGCCTCTTCGTCCTGCTGACTCTCTGCGTGGTGATGATCGAGGTCGCCTTCGCCGGCGACGACTTCTCCTTCAACATCGTCCAGCAGCACTCCTCGATCGAGACGCCGACCTTCTACAAGCTGGCGGCGATGTGGTCGAGCCAGGAGGGCTCGCTGCTGCTCTGGGCCTGGGTGCTCTCGATCGCCTCCTCGCTGGCGCTGTACGCGACCCGCAGCAAGCTGCGCGAGATCGTCCCCTACGCGACCGCGGTGATGGCGGGCATCGCCGCCTTTTTCACCGGCCTGATGCTGTTCGCCGGCGGCGTCAACCCGTTCGCGAAGCTGAGCCCGGCGCCGCTCGACGGGATCGGGCTCAACCCGCTGCTGCAGCACCCGAGCATGATGATCCACCCACCGATGCTCTACTCGGGGTACGTCGCCTTCACGATCCCCTTCGCCTTCGCGATCGGCGCCCTGATCACCCGTCGCCTCGACGCCGCCTGGATCCGCTCGACCCGCCGCTTCGCCTTGATCGCCTGGGCTTTCCTCGGCTTCGGATTGCTGCTCGGCGCCCGCTGGTCCTACACCGAGCTCGGCTGGGGCGGCTACTGGGCCTGGGACCCGGTCGAGAACGCGGCGCTGATGCCGTGGCTGATGGGGACCGCGTTCCTGCACTCGATCATGGTGCAGGAAAAGCGGGGGATGCTGAAAGTCTGGAATGCCTGCCTGATCGTGGCGACGTTCTCGCTGGCGCTGCTCGGCACCTTTCTCGTCCGCTCCGGCGTCCTGCAGTCGATTCACGCCTTCGGCGACAGCACCGTCGGCCCCTACATCCTCGGCCTGATCGCGGTCGTCCTGGTCGGCTCGACGGCGCTGATCGTCTCCCGCCTCGACGACCTGCGCGCCGAGAAGCGGCTCGATTCGCTCGTCTCGCGCGAGTCCGTCTTCCTGGTCAACAATCTGCTCCTGGTCGCGCTCGTCGTGGCGATCTTCTGGGGGACCTTCTTCCCGCTGATCTCGGAGCTGTTCACCGGGGACAAGTCGTCGCTGGCGGCGCCCTGGTTCGATCGCTACACGACGCCGTTGGCGATCGTGCTCGTGCTCTTCACCGGGATCGGCCCGCTGCTCGCCTGGCGCCGGATCAGCTGGAGCTCGGCGAAGCGCGTCTTCGTCGTCCCGGCGATCGTCGCCGCGCTCGCCGGCCTGGCACTGGCGCTGTTCACCGATGCGGCCGGCAAGCCGTGGGCGCTTGCCCTCTTCGCCTTTGCCGCTTTCGCCCTGACCGGGTTGGCGCAGGAGTTCTGGCGCGGCGCGGCGGCGCGGCGCTCGCTGCACGGCGGCTCGATGCCCGCCGCTCTGGCCGCTGTCGTCGCGCGCAACCGCCGGCGCTACGGCGGCTACATCGTTCATGCCGGCGTCGCCGTCCTGCTGATCGGCATCGCCGCCTCCTCCAGCTTCCAGACCAATCGCGACGTGCAACTGCGACCGGGGGGGAGCGCCGTCGTCGACGGGCACACCGTTACCTACGTGCGCCCCACCGCAAGCGTCGACCGCCTCGCCTTCACCGCCGGCGCGGTGCTGCGGGTGCAGAAGGACGGGAAGAGCTTCACCCTGCACCCGACCCGTCGCTTCTACCGGCCGACCGGGGGGGAAGCCGGCACGATAGCCAGCTACTTCGGTGGCGAATCCGACAGCGACATCGGCCTGAAGGCTGGCTTCGGCAGCGACTTCTGGACCGCCCTTCAACCAGGCATCGTCGGCGTGCAGCGCCACGCGCGTGCCGCGGACCAGGGCTTCAAAGCGTGTGTGTCAGGAGGACCGGGCACGCCGCCGCAGTGCCGGGCGGTGTCGGCGCTGATGCGGGCGGCGGCGGCCAACCCCCGCCTACAGCCGGCCGCGCTGGCTCAGATCGACGGTCTTCAGGTGGCCACGGCGGAGCGGATCGCCCAGGGCTATCTGTCCGAAGACGCCCCCGCCACCTTCCGCGTAATCGTCAACCCCCTCGTCACCTGGATCTGGATCGGCGGGCTGATCTCCCTCGCCGGTGCCCTGATCGCAATCTGGCCGGCCCGCGGAGCTAGCCGCCGACCGGCTGCCGATACGGAGCTGGAGGCTTTGAAGGAAGCCAAGTACCGCGAGATCCGCGACGCCGAGCTCGACCACGCCGCCGGCAAGCTCTCCGACGAGGACTTTGCCCTGCTCGACGCCGAGCTGCGCAAGGAGGCGGTCGAGATTCTCGACGCGGAGCAGCCGGCCGAACCGGTTTGGTCTGGACGACCACATGAGCACTAGGCCTTACCTGTCCAATGCTGCGCTTGCTGTCGCTTTGGTGTGCGTCGCCGTCTTTACCTTGGTCGCGCCCGCGGAGGCTGCGTCCAAGTGGACGACGGCATCCCCGAGTATGTCGCCGCAGCAGGCCTTGCGCTTCTGGACGCCGGCTCGAATGCGGCAAGCACGTCCGCTGGAAGCATCCGAACCGGAGGGAGGAGGTCTGGCACGTGTTTCTGCGGCGCCCGTGGCCGGCGAGGGGCAGGGCTCCGACAGCGGGCGAGCCGCCTCCGGTTTTGCCGCGGTGCCTGATCCCACCGCGCCGGATTTCAGGCAGAACGGCGCGATCTTCATCGTCCTGCCGCACGGTTTCGGGTTCGGCCGCTGCTCAGGCACCGCCGTCAACGCATCCAACCGCAGTGTCGTCATCACTGCCGGACACTGCGTCAACGAGTCCGGGCGCTGGTTCAACCAGGACTGGGTCTTCGTCCCCGGCTACCACGATGGTGTGCGGCCCTTCGGCATCTTTGTCGCCAGCTGGCTCGGCGCCACTGCGCCCTGGATCGACGGGGGCAGCGAGAACGCCGACGTCGGCGCCGCCGTGGTCTCGCGCAACGAACGAGGCCAGAGCCTGGGCGCGGCTGTCGGCGGCGACAAGATCGCCTTCGGCCTCTCGCCGAATCAGGTCTTCGATGTCCATGGCTACCCGGCTGAACCGCCTTTCGACGGCACCAGCCAGAGGATCTGCACCGGCGCGCCCTTCCTCGGCCACGACCTGATCTCATTCCTTCAGCCGGGGCCGCTCAACCTGGCGCTCACCTGCGAAGTGACCGGGGGCGCTTCGGGTGGCGGTTGGACGATCCATGGCAATGTGCTGAACGGGGTCACCAACTACGGCTACGGCGATGACCCGACCACCGATTTCGGCTCCTACTTCGGTGGAGCGGTGCGCGACCTCTACCAGCAGGCCTCGCGGGTCAGATGATGAAGTCTCCCGGCGCATTCTTGGCAGTCGTGGCAATGATGGCGATCCTGTGGGCCTCCGCCTCAGATGCCGTAGCGGCTAGGACGCCGTCCGCCGCCGCCCTCCTCGCCAGGGTCACCCGGCCGGGTGACGAGCTGGGCCTTCTGGGCCAGTCCTCCGGTCCGTTCGGCCCTTCTCGCAAGGAAACGGCGGCGGAGCTCAAATTCACCAATCGCGATGGCTACCGTTTCAGCGTGGTCGCCTTTGGCCAGACGGTTGCCCTGAGCGTCAGCAACGGCCGCGAAGATCTTCGCGGCCGTGCGGTCGGGCGCTCTTCGACCACTACCTACCTGGCCCACGGCAAGGCCACCCCGACCTCGATTCAGGCCTCTTTCGGCGACCGTGGCCGGATCGATCTTCGCTTCCGGCCCAGCGGCAGAGAACTCCATGCTTCGCGTCACGCCGGCTGCCGCAGAACCAGCCGCAGCGTGGTAGCCAAGTTCGGCCTCTTCGTCGGTGAGCTGCGCTTCCGCGGCGAGGGTGGCTACACCTCAGCCGAGACTCACCGGCTTCACGGCGGCACCGTCGATCTGGCAGCCCTCTTGGCCTGCCGTCCCGACGCGAAGCTCCCCGGGCTGGGCGGGCTGTCGACGCCATCTCAACCCTCGCCCGGGCCTATCGTGGGGGGGACCGTTTTGCGCCTGCGCGGCGCCGGTTCATCAAGCCCGTCTGTCCCGACTCATCCCAGCCGCGGCCCGAAGCGCACCACCTTGCTCGCAAGCCTCAAACTTCCGCTCTCGCGGGCCGTGTTCGGCGCGCGGATGGTCGGCACGGGCTCGGCCCGGTTCCTCGCCGCCGAGGAGGTCACCGAAGGGCGGATCGGGATCCTTCGTCTCGTCAGCGTCTCTTCGCCGCAGTCGAGCTTCAGCTTCGACGACACCCTGGCTGACGCCGCCGTCGCCCCCCCGACGCCGTTCTCCGGCAAGGGTGTCTTTCAACAGGGCCCCGAGGGAGCGGAGAGCTGGGCCGGCTCACTCGTTGTCTCATTCCTCGGCGCGCCAAAGGTGCCGCTCACCGGTTCGTCTTTCAGGGCCAGGCTCACTCAGAGCTGGTAGGCCGGGGCGTTCCCGGCCACTAGATCTTCAGCAGCACCAGGGTGTTGACGACGAAGAGGACCGCGAAGAAGACCGTGGCGCGATCCAGGTTGCGCTCGACCATCGAGCCGCCGCCGAAGGAGCTGCCCCCTCCGCCGATCCCGAAGGCTCCGGAGAGACCGGCGTCTTTGCCGGAATGCAAGAGGATCAGGAAGATCACGATGCCGGCGATGATCACTTGGAGGACGGCGAGGAGCGTGTACACGGGCCGAATGGTAGCGACCGGCGAGCCACGGCGTTCCCAGACAGAATCAGGAATTATGTTGCGTTGGTTGACAAACTGAGCTAATCTGTCAATCAAGCAGACGATTTCTGGCGATCTGACAAGGAGGAGGCGCCCATGGAGGCAGCCGCGCATGACCACCATCACCACGATGCAGCAGACGTCGAACTGAACCCGGCGGCCTGGACCGACCCGAAGCGCTACGCATGGCTGCTCGGTCTGATCGTGCCGTCGCTCCCCTTCCTGGCCTGGGGCCTGGTGACCTTGACCGGCCTCGGCATCTTCTGGTTCTACGGCCCGATGCTCGTCTTCGTGATCTTCCCCGTGCTTGATTTCCTTGTCGGCATGGACGCCGAGAACCCGCCCGACAGCACCATCAAGTGGCTCGAACAGGATCGCTACTACCGCTGGTGCACCTACGTCTTCATCCCGGTCCAGTACGCCGGGCTGATCTTCGCCTGCTGGCTCTGGGCCGACGGCGGCCTCTCTACCGTCGACAGCATCGGCCTGGCGCTGACGATGGCCATGGTCAGCGGGATCGCGATCAACACCGCCCATGAGCTCGGCCACAAGCGCGCCGACCTGGAGAAGTGGCTGAGCAAGGTCGCCTTGGCGCAGAGTGGCTACGGCCACTTCTTCATCGAGCACAATCGCGGCCACCACGTCCGCGTCGCCACTCCCGAGGATCCGGCCAGCTCCCGTATGGGCGAGAGCTTCTGGGCCTTTCTGCCGCGCACCGTCTCGGGCAGCCTCAGCTCGGCATGGGGTATCGAGCGGGCTCGATTGGAGCGGATGGGCCACTCCGTCTGGTCGATCCACAACGACATCCTTCAGGCCTGGGCGATGACCGTGGGGCTGTTCGCACTGCCGGCGATCGTCTTCGGGCCGGTCGTGCTGCCCTACCTGCTGCTGCAGGCGGTGCTCGGCTTCTCCCTGCTCGAGGTCGTCAATTACCTCGAGCACTACGGCCTGCTGCGCCAGAAGAAAGAGGACGGACGCTACGAGCGCTGCCTGCCACAACACAGCTGGAACAGCAACAACGTCGCCTCGAACGTTCTCCTCTACCACCTGCAGCGCCACAGCGACCATCACGCCCACCCGACCCGCCGCTACCAGGCGCTGCGCCACGTCGACGAGGCGCCGCAGCTGCCGACCGGCTACGCGGGGATGATCGTGCTCGCCTGGTTCCCGCCGGTCTGGCGCCGGGTCATGGACGGCCGCCTGCTCAAGCACTACGGCGGCGACCTCGGCCGCGCCAACATCGAGCCACGAGCGAAGCGCAGGGTGCTCGCGCGCTACGGGAGCGCCGGGGCGTGAGCGCCTTCCGCTGTCCAGGTTGTGGCTACGTCTACGACGAGGCCGCCGGCCATCCGCGTGAGGGATTCCCGGCCGGCACGCCTTGGAGCGAGGTTCCCGACGACTGGCACTGTCCCGACTGCGGTGTGCGCGACAAAGTCGACTTCGAGCCGGTCGTCGACAGCGAGGAATGACCGCCTCCGCTGCGACGATGGGCGGCGTCGTGGAGGCGCGTACCCCCTATGCCCAGGCGGCCCGGCAACTGCTGCGCGAGACCTTGCTCGCGGCCGGTCGCGACGAGGTGCAGCAGCGGCCTTGGTCGGAGATCACGATGGCTGAGATCGCCACTGCCGCGGGAGTCAGCCGGCAGACCCTCTACAAGGAGTTCGGCAGCCGCGACGAGTTCGCCCAGGCGCTGGTTATCCACGAGGGCGAACGTTTTCTCGATGCCGTCGACACGGCGGTGCGAGAGCACCTCGACGATCCCCGTGCAGCGGTCGGCGCCGCTCTGGAGACCTTCCTGCGGACCGCCGGCGAGGATCCGCTGGTGCGGATCCTGCTCAGCGATGACGGCACGGCCGGTCTCCTCCCCTTCGTCACCACCCAGGGCATGCCGGTGGTCCAGTGGGCAACCTCCCGCCTTACGACGACTATCGAAGAGGGCTGGCCGCAGGCGCCGCCGCCCAAAGCCCGTCTCCTTGCCGAGACCCTCGTTCGTCTGGCGATCAGCCACGTCACCGCCCCCGGCGATTCCCCCGAGACCACCGCCACCCGGACCGGCGAGCTGCTCGGCCCCTTCATCGACGAGGCGCTGGGCGCCTAACCCGGAACGACCTTCGTTCCAGTGCGCTTTATGTCGGTCAGCGACACATAGAGATAGAGCGCACCGGAAGCACCTGGCGGGCTGATCGGGGACGCTTGCCGTGGTAGGCGACGAAGCCCTGGGTGCGCTCGACGGCGTCGAGCTCCTCCGCCGTGTTCTCGAAGCGCAGGCGCATCCGCTCAGACCTCGACCAGCAAGGTGACCGGCCCGTCGTTGACGAGGGCCACCCCCATGCAAGCGCCGAAGACGCCCTTGGCCGCGCCGAGGCGCTCGCAGAAGCGATCGTAGAGCGGCTCGGCCTCCTCGCCGGGCGCCGCTTCGACGTAGCTGGGCCGGTTGCCCTTGCGGGTGTCGCCGTAGAGGGTGAACTGGCTTACACAGAGCACCTCGCGCTCGCCCAGCGGCTCGTTCATCCGCCCCTCGGCGTCGTCGAAGATGCGCAGCGCCCGCACCTTCTCGGCCAGCCGGTCCGCCTCCTCGGTCCCGTCGCCGCGGCGCACGCCAAGCAGGACCAGCATGCCCGGCCCGATCTGCGCGACGCGTTCGCCCTCGACGTCGACCGCGGCTTGGCTGACCCGTTGCACGAGCGCCCTCATCGATCTCCCCACGGCATCGGCCCAAGCTACACCCGGCGGCATCGGCCATAGTCTTCGCCTCATGGCCAAGTGGGGAGTTCTCGTCGTCCTGGGCGCCGCTCAGTTCCTGATGGTCCTCGACCAGGCGGTGATGAACGTCGCGATCTCGCAGCTGGTCGAAGACTTCGACACGACGGTGACGACGATCCAGATGGTGATCGCCCTCTACGCCCTGGTGATGGCGGGGTTGATGCTGACCGGCGGCAAGCTCGGCGATCTCTGGGGCCGGCGCCGGGCCTTCACTATCGGCCTAGTCATCTACGGCATCGGATCCGGCCTGACCGCCGCCTCCTGGAGCGTCCCCAGCCTGATGTTCGGCTGGTCGATCCTCGAGGGGATCGGCGCCGCTCTGGTCATGCCGGCCCTGGTTGCCCTCGTGGCCGGCAACTACAAAGGCGCCGACCGGGCGATCGCCTACGGCGTGCTTGGCGGCGTCGCCGGGGCCGGCATCGCCGTCGGCCCGATCCTCGGCGGCTGGATGACCACCGACTTCACCTGGCGACTCGTCTTCGTCGGTGAGGTCGTCGTCGCGCTCGGCATCCTGTTCGGCACGCGGATGATCCGCGAGCCGGAGCGCGAGCAGGGTGCATCCGGGCTCGACTGGGTCGGCAGCGTGCTCTCCGCCTCGGGGCTGGCGCTGATCGTCTTCGGCGTCCTGCAGGCGAGCAACTGGGGCTGGCTGGCGCCGCGCGCCTCGCCGATCGAGCCCTTCGGCTTTTCCCTGACCCCGTTCGTGATCGCCGCCGGCGCGCTGGTCCTTGGCGGCTTCGTGTCGTGGGAGCGGCGACGCGAGGAGCGCGGCCTGCCGCCCCTGGTCCACCTCGGGATGCTGCGCATCCGGGCGCTGCGCGGCGGCGTCTCGATGCTGCTCGCTCAGAACCTGATCCTGATGGGGATCTTCTTCACCATCCCGCTCTACCTGCAGATCGTCCAGGGCCTCGACGCGCTCGAAACCGGTGTGCAGATGCTTCCGGCCTCGGCCGGGCTTTTCCTCGCCGCGATCGCCGGCTCCGCTCTGGCCAAACGCTTTGCCCCGCGGATCCTGGTGCGCGTCGGGCTGGTGGTCGTCCTCGCGTCGATCGCGATGCTGCTGGGGACGATCGAGCCCGAACTGGACAGCGGTGCCTTCCTGGCGGCGACCGGTGTGCTTGGAGTTGGCATGGGGCTGATCGTCTCCCAGCTCGGCAACGTGGTCCAGTCGGCGGTCGGAGACGCAGACCGCAGCGAGGCCGGAGGGCTGCAGAACACCGCGCAACAGCTTGGCTCCTCGTTGGGAACGGCGCTGCTCGGCGCGATCGTGATCAGCGGCTTGATCGCGGCCTTCACCTCGAACATCGCCGGCGATCCGCGGGTCTCGGCCGACGTCGAAGACCAGGTCCAGGTCCAGCTCAGCGCGGGTGGCAGCTTCGTCGCCTCCGAAGAGGTACGCGCGGTGGCCAAGGCGGAGGGCATCGACCCCACGACCATCGACGCCTTGGTCGAGAACTACGAAGACGCTCAGCTGAAGGCGCTGAAGACGGCATTCCTCTTCGCCGCCCTCCTCGTTCTCGCCTCGTTCTGGACGACCCGCCGCCTGCCTACGCAGCGCTTCGACGAGCTGCAGGCGGGCCCCGACCCGCCGCTCGCCGAGCCCGCCCCCGCCTGAATCTCGTGTCGGACTCGATCCAAAACCATCCCGGGTCGCCCGACGAGCGTGCCGCAGTCGGCAAGGCCGCTCGCACGGTCGCACCTCGCTCCATCCACGGCGAGTGGACGCCGGCGAGCGATCGCGCCGACCCGGTCGAGCTGCTCGAGCGTCAGGCCGCCTCACGCGTGGGGCAGCTGGTGCCGCTGCGCTACGGCCGCATGCTGGCCTCGCCCTTCACTTTCTATCGTGGCGCCGCTGCGGTGATGGCCGCGGACCTCGCCCCGACGCCGCACACGGGCCTCGAGACGCAGCTCTGCGGCGATGCCCACCTCTCAAACTTCGGCGCCTTCGCCTCGCCGGAGCGCCGGCTCGTCTTCGACCTCAACGACTTCGACGAGACCCTGCCCGGTCCGTGGGAGTGGGACGTGAAGCGGCTGGTCGCCAGCTTCTCGCTGGCCGGCCGCGACCGTGGCTGCGACGACGGTGAGCGCCGCGCCGTCTTGTTTGCGGTGGCCAGGGAATACCGCGAGACCATGCGGCGCTTGGCGCGGATGGGCAACCTCGAATCCTGGTACCAGCAGCTCGACGCCGACTCGATCGCCGCGCGCTGGGCGACGGCGGTAGGGGGCAAGCAGCGCAAGGCGTTCGAGCGCAACGTCGCCAAGGCGCGCGCCAAAGACAGCGAGCGAGCCTTCTCGAAGCTGGTCGAGGAAGTCGACGGGAAGCTGCGCATTCTCAGCAACCCACCCCTGATCGTTCCGATCGAGGAGCTTGCCGATGAGGCGCAGGGGGTGGACGTCGAAGGGCTCGTGCGCAACGTCCTCTCCGCGTACCGCGACTCGCTCGCGGTCGAGTGTCGCGCCCTGCTCGACGGCTACCGTTTGATCGACGTCGCCTTCAAAGTCGTCGGCGTGGGCAGTGTCGGCACCCGGGCTTGGATCGCCCTGCTGCTGGGCCGCGACCGGAGCGACCCGCTCTTCCTCCAGATCAAGGAGGCGCAGCGCTCGGTGCTCGAGTCCTACACGGCGCCGAGCGAGTTCGACCTCCAGGGCGAGCGCGTCGTCCACGGGCAGCGGCTGATGCAGGCGGCAAGCGACGTCATGCTCGGCTGGGTCCGGGCGGAGGGGATCGACGGCGAGCAGCGCGATTTCTACGTGCGCCAGCTCTGGGACTGGAAGGGCTCGGCGCAGGTCGAGTCGATGGAGACTCGCGGCCTCACCGCCTACGCCGAGATCTGCGGCATAACCCTGGCCCACGCCCATGCTCGCGGCGGCGACCGGATCGCGATCGGGTCCTACCTCGGCAAGAGCGACGTCTTCGACACCGCGATGGTCGACTTCGCCGAGGCCTACGCCGACCAGAGCGAACGCGACTACGAGGCCCTAAAGGCGGCGGTCGACGCGGGCCGTGTCGAGGCGATGGCCGAACCCGCCTAGTCCGGCGCCGACTAGGGCGCCGGTGGGAGCGCGACCGGGGTGGAGGGCGACGCTCCTTGCTGCAGCAGAGTCGCCAGGTAGAGGACGACGGGGTCGGGGCCGCGGTTCGCCGCTTCGTGAACGTCGGATGGCTGCTCGACGATCCACTGCCCAGTGCGGATCGCAGCGGTCTGACCGGCGGTGATCTTGCGCACCAAGGTCGGATTCTGGTCCGAATCCCCACGCCGTACGACAGCCGAGCCGCGCCTGACCGTGTAGGTCAGGACGCCTGCCTGGACCCGTGCGATCTGGGTGCCGAGGTGGTGGTGGGTCGCCAGCTTGGCGCCCGGTTCGACGACCACCCGGCTGAGGACCATCGTCCGCCCTGGCGCACCCTGCACCTGGCTCGTCTGCGCCAGCGCATTGCGGATCGCCGTCGGCGCGGCCTCGGTCTTGCCGAAGGCGGTGGGAAGTATCGCGGCCGTTCCGAGGCTGACGGCGAGGACTAATGGAATAGCAAAGCGGGCGCGCGCAGCGGACATTCTGCGCAGGCTAGGCGGTGGGCCGGTCGGGTGGACCAGCCAGTCCTTGAGGCGGCCGCGCTTCCCAGCCTGCCAATGTAGCTGCTAGGCTGTCTGTATGACGCTACATCAATCTCAGAGCGAGGTTGGGGTCCGCGAGCTGCACGATCGCCTCAGTGAGTATCTGGAGCGAGTGGAGGAGGGAGGCGAAGTAGTCGTCACCCGGCGCGGGCGGCGCATCGCTCGCCTCAGCGGGCTCGACGCCGAGGGGCCACTTGAGGATCTCGCGCGCCGCGGTCTTGTGCGGATGCCGCAGGCGCCACGATCTTCTCGCAGGGCTCAGGTCAAAGGCACCGGTTCGGTCTCGGACCTCGTCTCCGAGCAGCGGGCCTGATCCTCTACTTCGACACCTCGGCGCTGATCAAGCTGATCGTCGTCGAGGACGGCTCCGACCTTGCTGCCGAGCTTTGGGGCAGCGCCTATCCGGCGGCGTCGAGCATCCTTTCCTATCCGGAGGGGCGCGCAGCCCTGGCGGCCGCGCAGCGCCAGGGTCGGCTGGGGAAGGATGAGCACGTGCAGGCGCTGGCCGCCTTCGAGGGGTTGCAGGCAGACTTGATTACGGTCAGTGCCGATCCGGTCCTCGCCCGCCGCGCCGGCGAACTCGCCGAAGAGCTCGGACTTCGCGGCTACGACGCGGTTCACCTCGCTACCGCGCTCGAGCTGGGCGACGAGGAAGTTGTCCTCGTGACCTGGGATCGAGATCTCGCTCATGCGACCGAGCGAGTCGGCTTAGGTCTCGCTGGTCTGAGCTAGCCACTCCGGGCGGGGGGTCCGAAGTGCGGGGGGTTTCGATGCGGCTGAATGGAGTCGAACCATCACGTCCCCATCAGGTCAAGATGACCAAGGAGGGCCACCGTCCGATCACGCTCTCGCAGCACAAGGGCCGCGACTACCAACCTGGCCTGACCAGCGCGATTCTCAAACAGGCAGGGCTGCAATGAGGGAGATTCAACTATGGAGTTGACCGCCCGCATCCACATCGAGGAAGGCAGCTGCTGGGCAGACGTCCCAGAGCTTTCGGGCTGCTTCGCCTCCGGCGACACCTTGGAGGGCGTCGCGCTCTACTTGGCTGATGAGGGCGAGCGGGGCGGCCCGCTGCACGACGCGACGGCAATGCTGACGGATCATCCGCTGACGGCGGCATAGACGCCTGCCAAAAAAATCGTCTGCAACAGAGCCTCAGCGAGAAGGGCCCAGCCCTCCGGGCAGCTAAAGAACCTCAATCCGTCTCGCGCTCGGTCTTTGCTTCACCACTGCCACTTCGCTTCTTGGCTTTCTGTGGTTTGCCGGCAGAGGCCTTGACCTTAGCTTTTTTCACGGCGGCGGACGCCTCTCCGCTTTTCGGCGGGTTGACCTTTTTGATACCGCCGATCGACGGGTAGCCCAAGAGCGACACGCTGTAGGAGATCCCCTTCTCCCCCTTGGCGCCGAGACGCTTTGCTGCACGCTCTTGGATGGCCAGCGCTCTTTTCAACGTTTGATCCAAGAGTTCGTTGATTTCGACCCGAGCCTGCTCGTCAATGAGCATCGGGCTCCAGCTCATATGCGATCCGTCGAAAGAGTCGTAGGTCTCGTCCTCCAATGCCGCAATGGCATCGTCGATCAGATTCTGGAGCAGCGTGATCCGCAGGCCCTCTTTGAGGGTCGGGGGGATGGCCCGCCATTCGGTGTCGTCAAAGAAGATGCGAGCCGTGGCTCGATAGAAGTTCTGCACCGTGCTGCCGACAATCACCTGATCCACGAGTTCGATGCAGCCCGCCTCTTTTAGGACCCTGATGTGACCGCTGATCCGATTCAGCGGTTCGCCGAGCTCCGTCGCCAATTCGCTCGGGCTGGCGACCCGTTCATTGAGAATCCAAAGTATCTGAATGCGGACGTAGTGGCCAAAGGCCTTGGAGATGTGTTTTTCGATTGCCGGGGTCGGCCGGACCCGCAACGCCCGCTGTTTAATCGAATCACCGAACGCAGACATAGGAACTCCCTGGTCGTTCAATGGAAATCCGCCAAACACTCTATCTCTCTGGCCGGACTTTTCAGGGCCTTTGACCAACGAGGCGCTGGGTTCAAGGAGATTGACGGAAACTTTCCTTAGCATTCTGACTATCGTCCCCACGGCCGTTGATGGCCTTGCTCACCGTCGCTACTGAGCCGGAAAGGGGGTGATGAGTCATGAAGATTGAGGTACATCGCTGTTTGGCGCCAATGGTCGCGATTCACAAGCAGGGCTGACGTGACTTGGGGCGGACGGGCGGAGCGCGAAGCGCGCTCCCTCGTCTGTCGCTTGTCTCGCGCGCATCAAGCGCTGTCCGCATTGAAAAGGCTGAGCGCAAGCAAAATGAGGTTCGAGAACTGCGTATGGCAAGTTGATGCTGAATGTCGAATGCTTGACCAATCACTCAGAACGAGGAAAGCAAACGGCCCACGTCTCGCCTCCCATGGACTGGGCCATGCGGAATCGACACCCTGGGCGGCGGGCGTCATGGCCGTCGCCCAGGGTTCGACAACGCCACCGTCTTCTGCCTGTACTGGGCGGGCGATTCAGCGGAGCGGACGTGAGCGGCGACTACGAAGCGTTCTGGTCGTCTCTACCGGAGAAGGCCGAGCACCCGCTTCGCATCCCGATCCTTGAAGCGTTCCGGTGGATCGCCGAGCCGCTCTCGGCCGTCGGCCTGGTAGACGTACTCGATGGCCACATCACAATGTGGGAGGCCGCGCACCATCTGCGTTCGCTGGATGCGCTTAGCGTCGTGAAGCTCTGTCCGGCCGACAAAGACCCGTCCGCGAGACGCGATGCATTCGACCTGCACTATCGCTTGGCGGAGAGCAACGCAGGCGAAGATGGATAGGCGGCCGGTAGGCACGGGGTCCGCCGCCCGAGCGGCCCCAGCAATCCGTGGGCTCCGAGAGTTCGGCCTGTTCAAGGTCGGAGACGATGAGATCGTCGAGCCGACGCCGGCAGCCCTCCGAGCCGTTGCGCTCTTTACATAGTCCTCTGCTCGATGCCTGGTTCTTCCGACGCATCCCACACGAGTAGCCCCTCGCGAGAGGAGCGCGACCTGAGGGTCGAACAGACGCTGCTCTCGGAGATCATCACCCTCCCCGACCGCCTGACTCCTGAGGAGCTGATCCTGTGGATGAGAGGCAGGTCAAGCGATGCGAATCGCATCGAGATCCTCGACGCGCTCTCGGTGCTCAAGCGCTCTGGCCTGGTTCGCCAGAGCGGGGAGGTTGTCGAACCGACACACGCCGCCATCCGTGCAGATGAAATCTTCAATGCCTGACCGCCTAACACTCCGCCGAACTACTCGCGATTGAACGCTGGTTTGAGTCTTACGCTTGGGTGATGGAGATACTGGAAGCTCTGGGAGTCGCTCGACACTTCTGGCCGCGCCTTGTTGCCGTCCTAGTCGCTGCTTGTTTCTGCTTTGCCCTTCAGTGCAGCGCCGCCGTGATCGAGCAGGCGGCGAAGGAGCGCACACAGCAGATCACGTCGCTGCTGAGTCACGCCCTTAAATCGGCGGTCGCCGACTCGCGGCAGCATCGCCAACGACGTTAGAGGCTCTGGATGGCGGCTGACTGGCGCACGAGCCGGGTAAGGGAGCAGCGCAGATCGGTCCTCAAACACGAAAACCCCCGCCGGGCGAGGGTTTTCGCTATGCGGCTGAATGGAGTCGAACCATCACGTCCCGTAAAGGACACAAGCCCCTCAAGCTTGCGCGTCTACCAGTTCCGCCACAGCCGCCCGAGGGTCGCGATTCTAGATGTTTGGCGGTGACGGGGCTTGCGATGTGCTGGGGTCGGCTGCTGCGCGGACGGGTTTGGCTTGCACGTGTCCGAATCGGGCGGTACGCTGCGAACAAGTGTTCGAACGCCTTCGCTTGTTTGATGACGAGGAGGATTGCGCGGTGGACCTGGACCTGACCAAGAGGCAGAAGGAGATCTTCGACTTCATCCGCCGCTACGCGGAGAAAACCGGCTATCCGCCGACCGTTCGCGAGATCGGCAAAGCGGTTGGCCTGCACTCCTCCTCGACCGTGCACGCCCACCTCGCCAACCTCGAGAAGATCGGGCTGCTGCGCCGCGACCCGTCGAAGCCGCGCGCGATCGAGCTGCTCATCGACAAGGCGAAGAAGACGATCCGGCCCGACCAGTCGGGGCTGCCGCTGCTCGGCCACGTCGCCGCCGGCGCGCCGATCCTGGCCGAAGAGAACATCGAGGAATACATCGAGATCCCCGACGTGGTTGGTGGCGAGGAAGGCGACTACGTCCTCCGCATCCGCGGCGAAAGCATGAAAGAAGCGGGAATCTTCGAGGCCGACTACGTCATCGTCCGGCCGGCCGACGACGCGACCGACGGCGAGATCGTCGTCGCTTTGATCGGTGAGGAGGCGACGGTCAAGCGCTTCTTCCGCGAATCCGACCACATCCGCCTGCAGCCCGAGAACGAGACGATGGAGCCGATCCGCAGCGCCGAGGTCAGCGTGATCGGCCGCGTCATCGGTGTTGTGCGCAAGGTCTCCTGACGCGGTCCAGAGTTCGCCAGGCAAGGACGCAGAGAGGCCGACAAGGGGAGCGCACTATCGGTGCGTGACCCGAAGGCGGCCGACCGAGGACGCCGCATGGCGAACTCTGGACCGCGTCAGGTCAGGGCCAGCGGCCCGTTTCTATTAGGCGCTTATAGCGCCGCTGTTTGCGCAGCGCGTCTCGCATCAGTAGGGGCAGTAGCCGCAGGGTGAGGCGAGGGAAGGCGTCGAAGACGCGCACCAGCGCTCCGCACCAGCGCTCCGCGCCAGCGCGGGATGGCGACGAGGGGACGCGGGCGTTCGGTAAGCCTGCCCACCTCGCGGGCCACCTGCTCCGGCTTCAGCAGGCGTCCGCCGAAGGAGGCGGCCACATCCGGGTCGTCGAGGCGGCCTTCCAGCATCGGCGTCCAGATCCCGTCGGGGCAGACCGCCGAGAGCTCGATGCCCTTTATGCCGGACCGGCGCAGGTCGAACAGCGTTCCCAGCGTGAACGCGATCGCAGCGTGCTTGCTGGCCGCATAGCTGACCTCACCCGGCGCCGCCACCAGGCCGGCGAGCGAGACCACGTTGATCACGTGACCGCGCCCGGCGGCGATCATGGGCTCCAGCGCGGCGAGGGTGCCGTTCATCGTGCCAACTGTGTTGACGTCGAGCATCGTGCGTCGAACGTCCGCGTCCTGTGTCCAGGGCATTCCGCTGAACAGAATGCCCGCGTTGTTGACCCAGACCTCAAGGGTTCCAGAGCGGGCGGCGAATGCCGCCGCTGCGCGGCAGGCGGCCTCGTCTCGCACGTCGAGCGTCGCGGAGGTTGCTCCCGCGCCGATCTCCGCAGCGGTTCGCGCCGCGGCTGCGTCGTCGAGGTCGGTGGCGTGAACGAGGTAGCCGCGGCCGGCGAGATCGAGGGCGATGGCGCGCCCAAGGCCACCACCCGCTCCAGTGATGACGGCTACCGGCATCCGCGCAGGATATTCGATGCAATTGTCGCGAGCTCGCCCGTGCCGGTACCATCGGAGGGCGGGCCGAGCGACCGCGGGGGGAGAGAAAACCCCTCGAGGAAAGTCCGGACACCAAAGGGCGAGGGCGGTGGGTAACGCCCACCCGGGGAAACCCGCGGGATAGTGCCACAGAAACACACGGCCGATGGCGCAGCCACACGTGAGCTGCGTACAGGCAAAGGTGAAATGGTGCGGTAAGAGCGCACCGGCGCCGCGGCGACGCGGCGGCCAGGCAAACCCCGCCCGGTGCAAGGCCAAACAGGATCGTCGACCCTGCCCGGCGAGATCCAGGTAGGCCGCAGGGCCGCTTCGGCGGCCCCTCGGGACCTCGGTCCCGGTGAGATAGATGGTCGCTCTCGACAGGATCCGGCTTACAGGCCCGCTACGGAAAGGCCCCCGAAAGGGGGCCTTTCCAATCTCTTCACAATTTCCTGTCTTAGCGTTTGCTAACGTGCCGCCAACTTCCGCTGAATCTCCGCCACATATTGCGGGGAGCGGGGGACCCACAAGTTGGGGCGAATCGTCGGCATCTGCCACGTAGCGCAGCTCTTTCAGCGCGAGCCCGTCAGCTAACCCCGTAAGCGTTCGAAAGAGCGATGAAGACAGGCAGGAACCGCCTCGGGCGGCAAGATCAACCCAGCTTTGGGCGCGCCATCGGCGAGCGCCGGCAGCGGCTTGCCCGCTGGGCGGCCCCGTTTTTGGCTGCGGCAGCGGTCACCCTCGCGGCAGCGCCGGCCCAGGGATCGACCGGGGGCGCCTCGACGGTCGCCGAAAGCGGCGCTCAGCCGGGAAGCGAAATCGCCTTCGCCCCGATGCAGTGGGCCGGCGCTACTTGGTACGGCCCCGGCCTATACGGCCGCCAAACCGCCTGTGGGCAGCTGCTCGGTCCGGAAACGATTGGCGTTGCCCACCGCAGCCTTCCCTGTGGCACCACGGTCAAGTTCGTCTACCACGGCCACTCGATCGTCACGCAGGTGATCGATCGCGGCCCCTTCAGCCGCGGCAACGCTTGGGATCTGACCCGGGCCGCCGCGCGCGCCCTCCAGTTCGAAAAGTCGGGCGCCGATCGCCTCCGCTTTGCCGTCTCGCTCGAATATGCGGGAAGCTGGCGCTCGACCGGTCACGCTGGCCGCTGACGGCCGCTGCTCCGGCTAATCTTCCCGTCCCAGCAGGACTTTTTCTACGAGAGGAGCACGGGCATGTCGAGGTTTTCCCAGAGAGCCGGAGTCGCCGATCGGTTCGCAGGACGCGGTCGATTTGCCGTGGTGGCCGCCCTGACCGGGTGCCTGCTCGCACTCGTCCTGACGGTCGCCGGTGCCGGCGCCGCGACCAGCTCGCGCACCACCGTCGTGCTGGGCGCCACCGCGACTGTGCCCGACCCGTCCTGTCCGGATCTTCCCTGCCAGGCGGTGGGCAGCGTCACCGGCTTTCAGGTCAGTACCGACCAGGGAGGGCTCCCCTTCAACGTGCGGCGGGACGGCAAGGTGAAGGCGTGGACGCTGACGCTCGCCGAGCCGACCAGCAAGCAGCGCTCGTTCTTCAACGGCTTCTTCGGTACGCCGCCCGAGGCGCGGCTGGCGATCCTGCGCCGCGTCCCCGGCACCGAGCCCCCTCGCTACAACCTGCGCCGCCAGGGCTCGATCCACGTGCTCAGCCCCTACCTCGGCCAGACGGTCAAGTTCGGCGCTTCGCTGAAGGTCGAAAAGGGCGACATAGTCGGCATCACGATCCCGACCTGGGCCCCCGCCTTCGCCCAGAACCTCTCGTCGAAGAACGCCTGGCGCGCCAGCCGCGAAGAGGGCAAATGCACCAACACCACCGACGTCCGCCAGGGCCAGCCCCAGATAAAGGTGGGCAGCCGCGCAACCTATGGCTGCCGTTACAGCACTGCTCGTCTGCTCTATACGGCAACGGTCGTAGAGGACTGACGCCCGCTCTCGTCCGAAGCTCTTACGAGCTTGAGCGGGCGAGGGGCCAAGGGTCCTTGACGGAAACTTGTGAGCCGCTGGGAATGGAACTTTTTCCGGCGACCGTTGCGGGTTTCCGACAGGGACCCTTGGCCCCTCGCCCGCTTATGCAGCCGAGGGGAGTACTTCAGGCGTAGCTTGATCTTTAGGTAGTGCCGCAGCGCTCGCAATCAGGCTCTGAAACTCGTTCAGCGCCAGGTGCGCAACCGCCTCGAGGATCTCCTCGTCGCTCCAGCCGATCTCCCGCGCCTCCTCATGCAGGTGGTGGGGGGGATAGGCGTCGGCTTCGAGCGTCGCCTTGAGGTATTCGAGCAGCGCCGCCTCTTTGGCGTCGCCGGAGCTGAAGCTCCGCGCTCGCGAGACCTCGTCCAGCCCGAGTCCGGCGCGACGCGCCGACTTCGCGTGCTGGGCGGTGCTGTAGGAGTCGTGCCGGTACTCGGCGACCGCCAGGGCGATCCGCTCGCGGGTCGCCTGCGGCAGAACGCCGCCGCGCAACTCGGAGCGCATCCGGGTGTAGGCGCGCAGCACGGAAGGAGCGCCGGCGAGTACGCCGACGAACTTGGTCACCGCGCCGCCGGCCGCCTGGATGCTCTTGATCAGGGGAGCACTCTCGTCAGGGGCCGTCAACTCGTCGTGGATCTGGAATCTGCTTACTGCCGTTTTTACGGTCACTTGCATCCCGCCTTTAGCTCGGATTGACGGAATTCCGCTTCACAGAGCCTTTACGTGGCCTTTACTTTACTTTAAGCCATTAACTTACGCGAAGTAAGTTATACCTGGATCCGGACGCCCCCGCAACCCTTCTGCGTCGAACGTCACATACCCGTAATACGGAAGAAATATCCAGATGGCTCAACCGCGAGGCGATTGGGGTCTGGCTGGGAATCGGCGTGTGTGGCCGGCGAGCGCCGGACCAAGCGGGGCAAGGACGCAGGGAGGCCGAATGGCAGCGCCATTTGGCCGACTGAGGACGCCGCACCGCGCAGCGTCCGCCGCCGCCGGACGCGCGCGAGGATTTTCAGACAGACTCCAATCGCCCACGAAAGGAGATTGAGATGGCAGAGCAACCAACGAGTGCCGCCGATGTAGCCGAGATCGTCAAGGAGCGCGACGTTCGCTTCATCCGGCTCTGGTTCACCGACGTGCTCGGCCAGCTGAAGAGCTTCTCGATCAACTCCGCCGAGCTGGAGGACGCTTTCGAGGGGGGCATGGGCTTCGACGGCTCCTCGATCACCGGCTTCAACCCGATCGAGGAGTCGGACATGATCGCGATGCCCGACCCGTCGACCTTCGCGATCATCCCCTGGCGCCCCGAGGAGGAGAACGCGGTCGCGCGCATGTTCTGCGACATCCGCGTTCCCGGCGGCGACCCATACGAGGGAGACCCACGGTGGATTATGCGGCGGGCGCTCAAACGGGCCGAAGACATGGGTTTCGACACCTACAACATCGGCCCCGAGCTCGAGTACTTCTACTTCCGCTCGGCCAAGCCGGAGGGAGGCGTGCCCGAGGTGCTCGACGAGGGCGGCTACTTCGACCTGACCACGCTCGACGCCGGCTCCGACGTGCGCCGCGACACGATCCTGGCGCTGGAGAAGATGGGCATCCACGTCGAGTACGCCCATCACGAGGTCGGCCCCTCCCAGCACGAGGTCGACATGCGCTACAAGGACGCGCTGCAGATGTCGGACGACTGCATGACGTACCGCATCGTCGTCAAGGAGTACGCGATGAAATACGGCTGGCACGCGACCTTTATGCCGAAGCCGCTGTTCGGCGAGAATGGCTCCGGCATGCACGTCCACCAGTCGCTGGCCAAAGACGGCAAAAACGCCTTCTTCGACGCCGACGACCCCTACTTCCTCTCGGCCACGGCGAAGGCCTTCATCGCCGGTCAGCTGCGCCACGCGCGCGAGATATCGCCGCTCTTCGCCCAGTGGGTCAACTCCTACAAGCGCCTGGTCCCCGGCTTCGAGGCGCCGGTCTACCTGGCCTGGTCGCGCCGCAACCGCTCAGCGCTCATTCGCGTGCCGCTCTACCACCCCGGCAAAGAGGCGGCGACGCGGGCGGAGCTGCGCTGTCCCGACCCCGCTTGCAACCCCTACCTCTGCTTCGCCGGCATGCTGCAGGCCGGCTTGGAGGGGATCGAGCATGGCTACGAGCTGCCCGAGCCGATGGAGCAGAACCTCTACCACCTCTCTCCGGAGGAGCGCTCCCAGCGCGGCATCGAGCAGCTACCGGAGACGCTCGGCGAAGCGATCGACATCGCCGCCGACTCGGAGCTGGTGCTGCGCACGCTGGGCGAGCACACCTTCCGTCGCTTCGTCGAGATCAAGCGGCAGGAATGGGACGACTACCGCGTCCAGGTCACTCCGTACGAGATAGAGAACTTCCTGCCGGTGCTCTAGCGCTTCCGGCCGCGGGTCCTGTCACGGGGCGAGGGGGTATTAGCGGACTCACCGTCCGAATACCCCCTCGCCCCGTGCCACCCGCGGGAGGAGTGCTAGCGGGGGAGGTCGCTCTCGATAGGTGCGGGGGTGGCTGCGGTGTCGACACCTTTTTTTGAAAGCTGGGAGGGCCACCAGAAGTTGTCGCCCGCGGTCAGGGCGATCGCCGGCACGAGGATGCTGCGGACGAGGAAGGTGTCGAGGAGGACGCCGAAGGCGACTACGAAGCCGAGCTCGGTGAGGAAGGTGAGGGGGAGGACGGCGAGGACGGAGAAGGTGCCGGCGAGGACTATGCCGGCGCTGGTGATGACGGCGCCGGTCACCGCGAGGGCGCGGAGGATGCCCTGCCTCGACCCGTGTTGGATCGTCTCCTCGCGGGCGCGGGCGATCAGGAAGATGTTGTAGTCGACCCCCAGCGCGACCAGGAAGACGAAGGCGAAGAGCGGTAAGGACGGGTCCGAGCCGGGGAAGCCGAAGACGACGTCGAAAAAGAAGTAGCCGACGCCGAGCGCGGCGAGGAAGCTGAGGATCACGGTGCCGATCAGGATCAGCGGCGCGACCACCGCGCGCAGAAGGGCGATCAGGATCAGGAAGACGACGACGAGGATGATCGGCGGGATTACGATCGAGTCCCATCCGGCGGCGTCGCGGACGTCGAATTCGACCGCGGTCGGGCCGCCGATCAGCGTGCTCGGCGCGACCTCGTGGGCCGCTTCGCGCATCGGCTTGACCAGGTCGAAGGCCTCGGTCGAGTAGGGGTTCGGTTCCAGCGTCGCCTGCACCAACGTGCCCGGCGGCCCTTGGGCGACCGGCTGGGAGACCGTCTCCACGCCTTCGACCTGGGCTACGGCGCGCCGCACCCCGGGCACGTCCGCCCGATCTTCGACGACGACGTCGGTGAGGGCGGTGGCGCCCGAGGGGAAGCTCTTGTCGAGCAGGTGCTGGCCTTCGACCGATTCGACTTCGGTGCGGTAGCTGTCTTCGCTGGTCAGGTCGGTCGAGAAGAAGGCGAAGCCGCAGCAGAAGATCACCAGGACGACGACCGCGCCGCCCGTCACGCGGGCGGGCGAGGCAGCGACGCGCCGGCCGACTCGAGCCCAGAGGCCGTGCGTGGCGTCAGCGGTGTGCTCGAGCCCGTGACGGCGGATCTCGTAGGGCGTGAAGACAGCCCTGTCGAGCGGTCCGACGATCAAGGAGGGGATCCGCCTGCCGCTGATCCGCCGCAGGAGCCAGTTGAGCAGCACCAGCGGCAGCAGGACCAAGACCAGCAGGCAGGCGACGACGACCCTGACGATCGCCCCGAGCCCCGAGCCCTCGACGATACGGCGGCGGGCGCGCTCGGAGATTTCGCCGGCCTGTGGTGCGGTCCCCTCCGTGTGCGGAACGAATGGCCAGAAGGCGCGGCGACCGAAGATCGTCAGCAGGGCCGGCAGCAGCGTCAGCATCGAGAGGGCGGCGCAGGCGATGCCGATTGCGGCGATCGGGCCGAGGCCCGAGGTGCCATTGACCTTGGCGATGGTCAGGCAGAGCAGGGCGGCGATCACGGTCGCCGCCGAGGCAAAGATCGCCGGCCCGGCGGATGCCAGCGCGGTGCGCATCGCCTCGTGCTTGTCGGCCGTGCGATGAAGCTCCTCGCGGTAGCGAGCGACCAGCAACAGGGCATAGTCGGTGCCCGCGCCCAGCACCAGGACCGACATGATCGAGCTCGACTGTCCGTTGATCGTCACCCCCAGCTCGGAGACTCCGTAACCGATCGAGCGTGAGAGCGTCTCGGCGAACAACACCGCGGCGAGCGGGATGAAGAAGAACATCGGCGAGCGGTAGATGAGGATCAGCAGGAAGATCACCAGGCTGACCGCGGCCAGCAGCAGGGTGCCGTTGATGCCTTCGAAGACTTCGATCGCGTCGGCCGAGAAGCCTGCGCCGCCGGTGATCTTCACCTCGAGCCCACCGCCCGGGTCGGATATTTCGTCGCGCCAGAACTTGACCGGGTCGACGATTCGTTCCCCCTCGCCGTTGCCCTTGATGTAGGCGGTGAGGATCGCCGCCTTGCCATCGGGCGAGCAGACCGGACCGACGAGCGGTGCGTAGTCGCGGGGCTGGCCAGGGACCGTCGTGGTCGGGGTGCCGCAGCCGGGGGGGAGGCCCCGGGTAGTCGAGGCGGATCGCGAGGACGGTGCCTTCCCTCCGGCGGCGGCGGTCGCCCCGTCGGGCACCACCCCGGGGAAGCGCTTCGCGGTCATCTTTTCGACGTCTTCGACGATCGTGCGCTGGTCTGCGGCGGTCAGGCCGGACTCGCGCCGGAAGACGATCACCGCGGGAGCGATTTCGCCTTTTTGCAGCGACTCGGTTGCGTCCAGCGCCTTGGTCGATTCGGCCGAGCCGGGTAGGTAGGAGGTTGCCTCGTTGCTTTCGGCGTCTTCGAACTTGGCCGGCAGGTTGGCCGGGCCGGCGGCTACGAAGATCGCGACGAACCAGATCGCGAAGACGATCCACTTCGCCCGGCGACCTGACGCGAGGGTGAAGAACGAGCCACGCACTGCGCGCATCCTTTCAGAGAAGCTCGGCCAGATGCTTTGGAGTGGTCACCGGGGCCTGGCAGGTGAAGCTCTCGCATACGTACGCGGCGGGCCCGCCATTCACCTCGGGACGCGCGGCAAGGAGGGGAGGGGTGTCGCTCCCCTCCGGTCCGCCGGCGAGAACGAGGTGCGGGCGGTGGCCAGAGCGGACGACAGCCGAAAGCTCGGTCAGATCCTTGCCGATAAGGGCGACCTCCTTGGTCGGTGCGAGCTGGAAGTCGAGCGCGCGCAGAAGGTGGGCGAAGGCGTCGGGTTGGCGCGGTGCAGCCTTGACGAAGAGGCACAAGATGCCCTCGGCCTGCTCTCTGTAGGAGCGCTCTCCCGTCAGCGCCTCGAGCCGTAACAGGCCCAGGGCGGCGGCCGAGTTTCCGGAGGGAATCGGGTGGTCGCCGATCTCCTTGCGGCGCACGATCAGCTCCTCATGGTCGCCGGAGGTCGAGAAGAGGCCGCCGCTCTCGGGGTCGCCGAAGCGGGCGATCATCGTGTCGGCGAGCGCCCGCGCCACGACGAACCAGCGCTGTTCGAACGTCGCCTCGTAAAGCGTCAGCAGCGCTTCCAGCAGGAAGGCATGGTCCTCGAGGTAAGCGTTGAGCCGCCCCTCGCCGTCCTTGTAGGTGCGCAGCAGGTGCCCGTCGCCATTACGCAGGTCGCGCAGGATGAACTCGGCGCAGTCGCGGGCCGCGTCGAGGTAGTCCTCGCGGCTGAGCGCCGCGCCGGCCTCGGCCAGGGCAGCGAGCATCAGCGCGTTCCAGGAGGCGAGGCGCTTGTCGTCCAACCCCGGCCGCACCCTCTTCGCCCGCGCCTCGTACAAAGCCTGGCGCGCCGCGGCGAGCCCTTCTGGCTCGGGCGCCGCTGCTCCGCCGGCCAGGTGGAGGATGTTGCGGCCCTCGAAGTTGCCGGCCTCGCTGACCCCGTAGTACTCGGCGACCGCCTCCGCGCTGTCGCACAGCACGGCCTCGATCTCGTCCGGCGTCCAGACATAGAAGCGGCCCTCCTCGCCCTCGGAGTCGGCATCGAGCGCCGAGAAGAAGCCGCCCTCGGGCCCGCGCATCTCCCGCAGCGCCCAGTCGAGCGTCTCCTCGCAGACGCGGCGGTAGCGCTCGTGGCCGAGCGCCTGCCAGCCGTGCAGGTAGGCGCGTGCCAGCAGCGCGTTGTCGTAGAGCATCTTCTCGAAGTGGGGGACGAGCCAGTTGGCGTCCACCGAGTAGCGGGCGAAGCCGCCGCCGAGCTGGTCATAGATGCCACCGGCCATCATCGCGTCCAGCGTCCGCTCTACCGGCTCGGTCGCTCCTCGCGCGAGGAGCAGCTCGAGAGTCGAGGCCGGCGGGAACTTGGGAGCGCCCCCGAAGCCGCCCCGCTCCAGGTCGGCCGCCTGCTCGAGAGTCGTCATCGCCCCCTCCAGCAGCTCGGTACCGGGCACCTCCCCCGAGGGCTCGATCGCACCGATCGCGCCCAGCCTCACCCGCGTCTCGGGCGCCCGCTCGCGCAGCTCGTCGCGGCGGTTCTCAAAAGCGTCGAGGACGGCTTCCATAACCATGCGGAAGCTTGGCATGCCACGGCTCTCGTCCGGCGGGAAGTAGGTGCCGCCGTAGAAGGGCACGCCGTCGGGATCGCAGAAGACCGTCATCGGCCAGCCGCCTTGGCCGCTGATCGCCTGCACCGCCTCCATGTAGAGGGCATCGACGTCGGGTCGCTCCTCGCGGTCGACCTTGACGCTGACGAAGTGCGCGTTCATGTAGCCGGCGGTCTCGGCGTCCTCGAAGGACTCGCGCTCCATCACGTGGCACCAGTGGCAGGCCGAGTAGCCGACCGAGAGCAGGATCGGGCGATCGAGCTCACGCGCGCGGGACAGCGCCTCCGTCCCCCACGGGTACCAGTCGACGGGGTTATCGCGATGTTGGAGCAGGTAGGGGCTGGTCTCCTGCGCCAAACGGTTCGCCATGCACTTCACACTACCCGCGGATCGGAGAGGCCAACTATTAGGTGGCGTGGGGTCGCCGAAACTAGGTCGCAATGTGGAATTCCGGCGTGTCTTTAGGAAAAAGACCGCTGGATATATCTACCTTCCTCGGGTGGCGAACGAAAGACCCCCTGCGCAGAGCGAGCCGGCGATCGAAGCAGTGCTGAAGAAGCTCGAGGACGACGACCGAGCGGTCGTACTGGCGGCGCTGGAGCGGGCCGAGCGGACCGAGGCCGAGCTTCGCTATCTCGCCGACCACGATTCGCTCACCGGGCTCCTCGACCGTCGCCGCTTCCGCGCCGAACTCGACCAGTACGTCTCCTTCAGCGCCCGCTACGGCGGCCGCGGCGCGGTGATGATCGTCGACATCGACGGCCTCAAGGCGATCAACGACTCGCTCGGCCACCATGCCGGTGACAACCTGATCCGTCAGGTCGCCGGGGTGATGCGGGAAAGGGTGCGCGCCACCGACATCGTCGCCCGTCTCTCCGGCGACGAGTTTGCGATCTTGATGCCGCAGACCGAAGTCGAGGGTGCGATGCAACTGGGTGAGGACCTGCGCGCCCAGGTTGCCGACAGCGTCCAGCCCACCTCCGACTCCGACCCGGCGACGATCAGCGTCGGCATCACGATGTTCGGCGGCGGTGAGAAGGGAATCGGCTCCGAAGCGGTGCTGGTCGCCGCCGATCAGGCGATGTACCGGGCAAAGGAGGGGGGACGCAACCAGATCGCCCTCTTCCGCGACCCGAACGAGCCACAGCGCGATCCCGAGCGCCGCCAGACGACCGCGGCGAGGATCCGCGATGCCCTCACCGACGACCGCCTCAGCCTTCACACCCAGCCGATCCGCAGCCTCGCCTCCGGTGGGATCGAGCGCTACGAGCTGCTCTTGCGGATGACCGACGAAGAGGGACAGCTGCTGCCCGCAGCCTCGTTCATCGAGGCCGCGGAGCGCGCCGGCATGGTTCAGGAGCTGGACCGCTGGGTCGTCGGTCAAGCGCTGGAGCTGCTCGGGGAACGGCAGCGCCAGGGAGCGCCGCTGTCGTTGCATGTCAACCTCTCCGGCGCCTCGCTGGCCGACATCTCAGTGCTCGAGTTCATCGAACGACGGCTTGACGAAGGCGACGCCGACCCCTCCAGCTGCACCTTCGAGATCACCGAGACGGCGAACGTCTACGACTTCGACGCAGCCTCCGGCTTCGCCGACCGGCTGACCGAGTTCGGCTGCCAGGTCGCGATCGACGACTACGGCGCCGGTTTCAGCCCCTTCCACTACTTGAAGTCGATCCCCTTCGATCTGATCAAGATCGATGGCGCGTTCGTCCGCGACCTGCCGCGCAGCGATGCCGACCAGCTCACCGTCCAGGCGATCGTCCAGATCGCCCGCGGCCTCGGCAAGTCGACGATCGCCGAGTACGTCCAGGACGACCAGACGGCCGAGATGCTGCGCGAGTACGGGGTCGATATGGCCCAGGGGTTCCATCTCGGCCGCCCCGTCGGCCTAGACGAGGCCTTCGCTAAGACTGCCTAGACGCCTGGAAACCAAGCAGGTCGGGGGACGCAGGGAGGATCGGTGAGGGAGCGCACTGCAGTGCGTGACCGAACCGACCGGACCGAGGACCCCGAGATGCTTGGTTTCCAGGCGTCTAGCCGCGCAGCTCGGCGCGCTTGATCTTGCCGCTGGCGGTCTTTGGCAGCTCGGTGGCGAACTCGACGATGCGGGGGAACTTGTAGGGGGCGGTCTCGCGCTTGCAGTGCTCCTGCAGCTCGCGGGCCAGCTCCTCGCTCGGCTCGCGGTCGCGCGGAACGACGATCGCCCGCACGACGGCGCCGCGCTCGGGGTCGGGGGCGGCGACGGCCGCAGCCTCGGCGACGGCCGGGTGGGACAGCAGTGCCGCCTCGACCTCGACCGGGCCGATCCGGTAGCCGGAGGAGACGATCACGTCGTCGTTGCGGCCCTCGAACCAGAGGTGGCCGTCGTCGTCCTGGCAGACCAGGTCGCCGGTCGGCCACCACTCGCCGTCGAAGCGCTCGCCGTCAAGGTAGCGCGAGAAAAAGGTGGGGGAGGAGGAGGCCATGAGCTGGAGCTCTCCGTCGAGGACGCGAACCTCGATCCCGGGCAGCGGTTTGCCCATCGAGCCCGGACGCACGGGCTCGCCCGCGAGGTTGCCGCAGATGTGACCGGTCTCGGTCTGTCCGTAGCCATCGGCGGGCTCGCAGCCCATCGCCTCACGGAAGGCGGCGATCGTCTTCGCCTCCAGCGCCTCGCCGGCGGAGACCATGCGGCGCAGTGCCGGGAGGGGTCGCAGCGGCGTGCGCTTGGCCAGCATCCTGTACTCGGTCGGCGCCTGGCAGAGCACGTTGACGCCGAGCGCCTCGGCTATGTCCAGGCGCTCGGCAGGTTCGAAGCGGCCGTCGTGGATGACCGCCGCGGCGCCGGTCAACCAGGGCGCGAGGAAGACGTTGCGGGCCGACTTCGACCAGCCGGGAGCGGTCGTGCACCAGACCAGCTCACCGGGCTGGGAGCCGAGCCAGTGCTCGGCCTGGGTGCGCTGCCCGCTCAGGTAGCGGTAGGCGTGGACGACGCCACGCGGCTCGCCGGTAGTGCCGGAGGTGAAGACGACCAGCGCCGGGTCCTCGCCGTCCATCGCCTCGATTGCCGCCGGGGTCTCCTGCGGCCGGTCCTCGTCGAGGGTCGCGGCGACCTCGTCCAGGGTCATCGCCGGCACTCCCTCGGGCAGCTCGCCGAGCATCTCGGCGGCGGCGACGCAGAGCGCCGGCAGGGCGCCGCTCGCGCGCCGCTCGAGGTCGTGGCGGCGTAGCTGAGGGCTGCAGGGCAGGGCGACGGCGCCCATCCGCCAGCAGGCAAGCAGCGTCAGCGCCCACTCGATCCGGTTGCCGAGCAGCGTCATCACGACGTCGCCGCGCTTAACCCCCCGCGCGGCGAAAGCCCCGGAGAGCCCGGCCGAGCGGGCGATCAGTTCGCCGAAGTACCAGTCGCGCCGGTTTCCCTCGGCATCGACGGCGACGATCCCCAGCCGCGAGGCGGGGGAGCGTTCCATCACGTCCTCGACGAAGTTCACGGGCGGCAGTCTGCCGCAACATCAGGGCCGACGGGCCGACTTGCCACGTATTTCGTGGGAAATCGGCCCGTCGGCGGGCAGTTCAGGCCTCGGAGATGCCCAGGCGCAGGTAGATGCGGCGCAGGGGCCTGGGCGCCCACCAGTTCCACTCGCCGAGCAGGCGCATCAGCGAGGGCACGAGCAGGGCACGGACGATCGTCGCGTCGATCATCACCCCGAAGGCCATCCCGATCGCGATCTGCTTGACGAAGAAGACGGTACTGACGCCGAAGGCGAGGAAGACGATCGCGATCGCCAACGCCGCCGCGGTGATCACCCGGCCGGTGCGGCCGATCCCGATCGCGACCGCCTCTTCGTTGCCGGCCCCGAGGTCGTACTGCTCTTTGATCCGCGACATGACGAGGACCGCGTAGTCGGTGGCGAGCCCGAAGATGACGGCGAAGAGGAAGACCAGGCTGGTCACCTCGATCGCCGCCGGCCCGGTGTAGTCGAGCGGGCTGTCGAGCCAGCCGGCCTGGAAGGCGAGGACGAGGATGCCGAGCGTCGCCCCCAGGGTCAGCGAGTTCATCAGCAGGGTCTTGATCGGCAAGAGGACCGAGCCGGTAAGCAGGAAGAGGAGGACGAGCGTGGTCAGGGCGATGATCCCGACCACGAGCGGGGCGTGGTCGAGCAGGCTCTGCTTCTGATCGATGAAGCCGGCCGTGTTGCCGGATACGAGCGTGCTCGAGGCGCTGGGTGGAGAGAGGTCGCGGATCGCGTGCACCGAGTCCTGTGCACCGGCATGGAGGGCCGGTTCGGTGAGAGCGAAGTTGGCGAAGGCGACCTGTCCGGAAGCGCGGGCGAAGGGCGCGCCGCCGGCAACTCCGCCGACGGCTTCGATCTGCCGCTGGAAGCTGACTAGCTGCGCATTGCTCGCGCGTCCGTCGACGGTGACGGTGACTGCCTCGGTGACGTCACGCGGGTAATGCGCTTCCAGGTACTCGTAGGCTTCGTGGGAGGGTTTCCCGGGCGGCACCGCTTCGGCGCTGGGGCCGGTAAGCGTCGTCCACAACAGCGGCGCCGCGGCCGCCAGGAGCAGCGCCGAGCTGGCCAAGGCCACGGCAACCGGACGACGCATTACGCCGCGCGCCAGGCGGTACCAGCCGTCGGAGGTGTCCGAGACTGCCGGGCCGCGGCGGATCGAAAGCGCGTCGATGCGCGTTCCGAGCAGCGCCAGCAGCGAAGGCACGACGAGAATCGCGATCACCGAGGACAACACCGCAACGGAGGCGCCGGCGACCGCCATCGAGTAAAGGAAGCGCTGAGGCATGACGATCAGCGCCGCCATCGCCGCCGCCACCGTGAGGCCGGAGAAGACGGCGGTGCGGCCCGCCGTCTGGACGGTGCGACGGTGTGCCTCCCGCGACGCACCGTCGCGCCCTATCTCCTCGCGGTAGCGCGAGACCAGAAGCAGGGCGTAGTCGACCGCCAAGCCCAGGCTGAGCCCGGTGGCGATGTTGAGGGCAAAGACCGAGGTATCGGTGACGCCGGCCATCAGGCGCAGCACGAACAACGTGCCGACGATCGAGACGCCTCCGATCAGCAGCGGAATCGCCGCGGCGACGACGCCACGGAAGACGAACAGCAGCAGCAGCGCCAGGATCGGGAAGGCGATCAGCTCGGCCCTGGTCAGGTCGGTTTTGGTCTGGTCGTTGGTTTCGTTGAAGCCCGCGGCAAATCCGCCCATCTGGACGTCGAGGGGGCTGGAGGCGACCAGAGGTTCGACCCCTTCGGCGGCGATGCCGCCGGCGTCCTCGATGTCCGTCGTCGAGAGATAACCGGCGATCGCCAGCGATTCGCCGTCGCGAGCGATCAGCTCGGCGCCGGAACGGCGGTTGTGCAGCGGGTTGACGACCCGGCCGACGTATTCGACTTTCGACATGCCGCGGCTGAGCCGGGCGACCTCGCGGCGCACGGCGGGTTCGCCGATGTCGAGCTGCCCGCCGCCGGGAGCGCGGACGACCAGCACTATTGCCGGGTTCGGGTTGTAGCCGAGCGATTCGTCGAGCAGCTTCGTCGCCCGCTCGCTCTCCGAGGCGCTGTCGGTGAATCCGGCTGCCTTCAGGTGCTGCTCGACGTTGTGGCCGATCGCGACGGCGAGCACGGCGAATATCGCTACGGCGATGAGGACTCGCTTTGGATGGTTCCAGGTGAGGTCGGCGATTCTGGTCATCGGAGTCCTGACGCGAGGGGACGGAGACGTTAGGCGCCCGGGACCGTACCAGATTTCAAAGTAGGTGCTTTGGAATTCAAATTAACGCTGTTACCATCGGTCAATGTCGCGTCGCGAATACGACCAATCCTGCAGCCTCGCCTGTGCGCTCGACCGGATCGGCGAGCGCTGGTCGCTGCTGATCGTGCGCGAGCTCTCGCTCGGACCGCTGCGCTTCTCCGATCTCGTCCGCAACGTCGGCAACGCGCCCACCGACGTCCTGACCAAGCGGCTGCGCGACCTCGAGAGCCATGGCGTCGTGCGCCGTCGCGAGCTCGACCCGCCTGCAACCGGCGTTGCCTACGAGCTGACCGAGGTCGGCTGGGGGCTGGAGCGACCGATGGTCGAGCTGGGCCGCTGGGGCCTGCACTTCGAGCGGGTCGACGACGTCGTCCACCTCGCGCCGACCTCGCTTGCGAACGCGATCCGCATTCTCGCCCAGCCGCCACCGGACGCGCGGCTGACCATCGGCCTGCGCAGCGGCGGGCAGTCGTACTGGCTGCGAATCGAGGACGGCTGGATCTCGGCCTCCCGCGGCGAGGCGCGGGAGGCCGACCTGATGCTCGCCGGTGAACCCGCCGATGTGTTGGCGGCATTGGTCGCCGGCGAGGTAGCGGAGCGGGACATCGAGATCGAGGGCGACCGCGGCGCGCTGGAGGAACTGCGCGCAATGATCGTCCTGCCCGAGCGCCTGCGCCAGGCCGCGCTCGCCTTCGTTGCCGAGCCAGCCGCCGCCTGACGAGGTTGCACTTACCCGCCATATAGGCGGGAAACTGAAACCTCGACCTACCTAAGTTCGGCCGAGCTCTTGCCGAGCAGCTGGCGCGCCACGATCAAGAGCTGGATCTGCTGCGTGCCCTCGAAGATGTCGAGGATCTTGGCGTCGCGCGCCCACTTCTCCAGCAGCTCGTCCTCGCCGTAGCCGACCGCACCGCAGAGCTCGACGCAGCCGAGCGCGACGTCGACGCAGGTGCGACCCGCCTTGGCCTTCGCCATCGAGGCCTGCAGCGAGTTGGGCTTGCCATTGTCGGCCATCCAGGCCGCCTGCAGCGTCAGCAGCCGCGCCGCCTCGTAGTCGGCCTCCATCTCCAGGTAGCGCGAGACCGCGGCCGGCTGAGACAGCGCCGGCACCGCGTAGTCGAACTCGACCCCGGCCTCGGCCAGGCACTCGCGCGCCCGCTCGAGCGAGGCCCTGGCGACGCCGACCGCCATCGCCGCGACCAGCGGCCGCGTGTTGTCGAAGGTCTGCATCGCGCCGCCGAAGCCCTGCTTGTCCTCGACCTCGGAGCTGCCCAGCAGCGCCTCTTTCGGCACCCGGCAGTCCTGCAGGATGAAATTGGCGGTGTCCGAGGCGCGGATGCCGAGCTTGTGCTCGAGCCGGTCGAGCTTCAGGCCGGGGTTGTCGCGCTCGACGATGAACGACTTGATCGCCGCCCTGCCTTTAGAGGGATCGAGCGAGGCCCAGACGACGATCAGGTCGGCGCGGTCACCGGAGGTGACGAAGATCTTCTCGCCGTTGAGCACGTACTCCTCGCCATCGAGCTTGGCGGTCGTGCGGATCGCGGCCGAGTCCGAGCCGGCCTCGGGCTCGGTGATCGCCATCGCCGCCCACTTGCCGCCGTAGCGCTCGAGCTGCTCCTCGGTCGCAACCGAGGCGATCGCCGAGTTGCCGAGGCCCTGGCGCGGCATCGAGAGCAGCAGGCCGACGTCTCCCCAGCAGAGCTCGACGATGCCGAGCACGGTGGAGAGGTTGGAGCCGTTGCGATTGCCGCCGTCGCCGTCGCCATTCGACTCCCGCCGTACGCCGGCCGCGCCGGCGCCGCCGATGTCGGAGCCCTCGTTCATCCCGTCGATCAGCGAGGCGAGCATGTCGAGCTCTTTCGGGTAGGAGTGCTCGGCCTCGTCGTACTTGCGCGAGATCGGTCGGAAGACCTCGGTCGCGACCTGATTGGCCTGGCTTGCCAGTGGCCTGAACTTCTTCGGTATCTCTAGGTTGATCATCGTCTGCCTTTCGCTTGAGCCGAGTGCCGTGGGCGCTAGACGAGCAGGGCGCCCTCCATCACGCCCGCTGCGCGGAGGTCGCGGTACCAGCGCTCGACCGGGTGCTCCTTGACGAAGCCGTGCCCGCCGAGCAACTGCACCCCTTCGGAGCCGATCTCCATGCCCTTGGCGGCGCAGAGCTTGCGCGCCAGTGCCGCCTCGCGACCGAACTCCTGTCCCTGGTCGGCGCGGCTGGCGGCACGGTAGGTGGCGAGCCGCATGCCACTGCTCTCGATGCCTATGTCGGAGACGGCGAAGGCGACCGCCTGGCGGTTGGAGACCGGTTCGCCGAAGGCGGTGCGTTCGTTGACGTAGGGGATTACGTAGTCGAGCACCGCCTGCGAGGCGCCCACGGCGAGGGCACACCAGGCGATCCGCGCCCGCTGCACGCACTCGACGTAAGAGTCGCGGTCGCCGTCGCCGAGCAGGGCGGTGGCGGGCAGTCGCACGTCCTCCAGCAGCAGGCGGCCGGTGGCGGCGGGTCGCAGCCCCATAGCCGGCTCGTCCTGGACCGAGAGGCCAGAGGCACCAGACTCGATCACAAACAGCGCCGGGCCCAGGTCCTCGGCCTCGGCCGCGACGAGGAACAGCTCGCACTCGGCGGCTCGGGCGACGAGCGACTTGGCCCCGGTGAGGATCCAGTCCTCGCCGTCCCGGCGCGCCGCCGTCTCCAGCTTCAGCGGGTCGAAGAGCGGCCCTGGCTCGAGCAGAGCCAGGGCGGCGGCGGGCACATCCTCGCCGCTGAAGGCGGGCAGGTAGGTGGCCTCCTGCTCGGGCGTTCCCCAGTGGCCGATCGCGGTGGCGACTGCGCCGGGCGCAAGGGCTGCGTAGGCGATCCCCATGTCGCCGTGGGCCAGCGCCTCGCCGACCAGAGCGCTGGTCGTTGCCGCCTGCTCGTGCATCACGCCACCGAGCTCCTCGGGGATGCCAAGCGTGTTGACGCCGAGCTCGTTGACCTGGGTCAGCAGCTCCGCCGGGGTCGCGCGCTCGGCGTCCGCCTCTTGGGCGGCGGGCCGGACCTTGGCCTCGGCGAAATCGCGCATCGCCTCCTGGAACATCTCCTGCTCGTCGTCGGGGCTGATGTCGAAGAGGGCGCGGGGCTTGCCCGTCGCCTGGCGCGCCGGTCGGGTCAGCTTCTGCGCTGCCTTGAAGGTGCGTCCGGCTGCGGTCGCCGAGCGGAAGCCGTTCTTGGTGCCCTGGAAGAGCGCCCGCTCGATCTGTTTGCGGGCTCGGATCCGGTCGAGCAGGTCAGAGCCGGCAAGCCAGTTGAGTGCTCGCAGGCCAAGGCCCATGCTGCGCTCGGCGACTCCCTTGTCGTTGCCGTTCACGTCGATGTCCTCCCGCTGGTCTTGTTTGCTGTCGCTGGTCTCTTCTTGGCCTCGATCGGCTGAATCCTGCCGTCGAGGTGGGGTATATGCCGCTTTGCATCGCGCACGGCGAAATGGACCTCCTCGCCGGCGACGTCGTTGAGGAACTCGACTTTGCCCGGCAGCCGGATCGGCTTGCGGAAGCGGACTTCGGCGGCGAAGGCGTCCGGCAGGCATCCCTCGAGCGCCGCCAGGCAGCGCGCCGTGGTCCACATCCCGTGGGCGATCGCGCCGGAGAAGCCAAGCGGCTTCGCCGTCAGCGCGTGCATGTGGATCGGGTTGCGATCGCCGGACACAGCTGCATAGCGCCGCCCAAGATCGCCGCCGAGCCGCCACTCAGCGCTCGGCGTCAGCTCCGCCTCCTCAGGCCGATGGGCCGAAAAGCGGAGCCGGGCTCCGCTTTTCGGCCCATCGGCAGGCTGTTTTGCGGGCTTTTGGCGGCGGAGCATGGTGCTGGTTGATTGCCAGGCCTTTTCGTCGGCGATCCAGGCCTCGGTGACGAGGCTGAAGGTCTTGCCTCGCTTATGTGGCTGTAGGGCGGTCGGGCGCACGACCAGCTTCAGCTCCTCGCCGAGCCCGATCGGCCGGTGCTGGACGATCCTGTTCTCGACGTGGACCAGGCCTACCGCGCCGAAGGGGAAGCTGCCGTCGGCCATCACCGCCATGTGCAGCGGGAAGGCGAGCACGTGCGGGTAGGTGGGAGGAAGCTGGTCGCGCAGCGTGAAGCCGCAGACACGGCTGTAGGCGGCGACGGTATCGGGGTCGGGCCACACGCCGGCGAGGCTGAGCTCGAGGTCGGGCACGTCCTTGCCGCGGCCCGGCACGAAGGGCAGGAGCGAGGCACCGGGGATCAGCGGCGCCGCTGCGCGCACGTAGAGCGGCAGGATGGACGGCGAGCTGTCGAGGGTTCGCGTCGTCATCAGGCTCCCAGCAGGCTCTGGCCGCAGACGCGGACGATGTTGCCGTTGACGCCGGTCGAGGCGGGGCTGGCGAGCCAGGCGATCGTCTCGGCGACGTCGACCGGCAGACCGCCCTGCGACATGCTGTTCATGCGCCGACCGGCTTCGCGGATCGCGATCGGCATCGCGTCGGTCATCTGGGTCTCGATGAAGCCCGGCGCGACGGCGTTGATCGTCGCCCCGCGCTTCGCCAGCTCCGGCGCCAGCGCCTCGACCATGCCGATCACGCCGGCCTTCGAGGTCGCGTAGTTGGTCTGGCCGGAGTTGCCGGCGATGCCGCTCATCGAGGAGACGCAGATGATGCGGCCGTTGCGGCGCAGCAGATCGCGGTGCAGCAGCTCCTCGTCGATCCGCTCCTCGCTGGAGAGATTGATCTCCATCAGCGAGGCCCAGCGGTCCTCGGGCATCTTGGCGATCGTGCGGTCGCGGGTCACGCCGGCGTTGTGGACGACCAGGTCGACGCCGCTGGAGAGTCGCTCGGCGATGCTCGCCGGAGCGTCCGCGTCGGTGATGTCGAGCTCGATCGTCTCTGCCTCGAGCCGGTCCGCCACCGCCTGCAGATCCGCGGAGAGAGCCGGCACGTCGAGCAGGACGAGCTCGGCGCCGTCGCGGTGCAGGACGGTGGCGATCGCCTTGCCGATGCCGCGCGAGGCGCCGGTGACCAGCGCCTTGACTCCGTCCAGGGGCTGTGTCCATTCGATCGTCGGCGCTTTGACGACACACTTGCCGATCTGGATGACCTGGCCGGAGACGTAGGCCGAGCGAGGGGAGAGGAGGAAGCGCAGGGTCGAGTCGATCTGGTCCTCGGCGCCGGCGGCGACGTAGACGAGCTGGACCGCGATGCCGCGGCCGATCTCCTTGCCCAGCGAGCGGGTGAAGCCCTCCAGCGCGCGCTGCGCGGTTGCCGCGCGAGGCGGCAGCCCGGCCGGCGGCGTGCCCAGGACGACGACGCGGCCGGAGCGCTCTACCCGCCTCACGTTGGGGTGGAAGAAGCGCTGCAGCTCGACCAGCTCGGTCGAGTCGGAGATCCCGCTCGCGTCGAAGACGAGGGCACCAACCGGGCTGTCGGCCCTCTCCGGTCGCGCTGCGCCGAGGTCTCCAAGCAGGCGCTCCAGCGGCTTCTCGAGTCGCCCCCCTGGTGCCGAGCCGGTCAGTACGACGTCGGCCACCGTGGTTTCGTCTGGCCCATATCGCCGTAGCTTCGTGGGCCGGGGGAGGCCGACGCGCGGGGCGATCAGCTTGCCCGGTGGCGAGTTGACCAGCTGTGCGTAGAGGTCGCTCATTTCCCGTCCTTTCCGGCGCTCTCGAGAATCGCGACGACGCCCTGACCGGCGGCGGCGCAGATGCTGATCGCGCCGCGGCCCGAGCCGCGCTCGTGCAGCTCTTTGGCCAGCGAGGCGACGATGCGGCCGCCGGTCGCGGCGAAGGGATGGCCGGCGGCAAGCGAGCCGCCGTTGACGTTGAGCCGCTCGCGGTCGATCCCGCCGAGCGGCTTGTCGCGGCCAAGGCGGTCGCGGCAGAAGCGCCCGTCCTCCCAGGCACGCAGCGTGCAGAGCACCTGCGCGGCGAAGGCCTCGTGGATCTCGTAGAGGTCGAAGTCCTGCAGGCCGAGGCCGTTGCGGTCGAGCATGCGCGGCATCGCGTAAGCGGGCGCCATCAAGAGCCCCTCACGCTTGTGGACGTGGTCGATCGCCGCGGTCTGGCCGTCGACGAACCAGGCCAGGATCGGAAGGTCGCGCTCCTTGGCCCACTCCTCGCTGGCCAGCAGCACAGCCGAGGCGCCGTCGCTGAGCGGGGTCGAGTTGGCGGCGGTCATCGTGCCGTCCTCGCCGCCGAAGACCGGGCCGAGCTTGGCCAGCTTCTCGGTGGAGGAGTCCGGGCGCAGGTTCTGGTCGCGCTCAAGACCGAGAAAGGGGTTGACGAGGTCATCCATGGTGCCGCGCTCGTAGGCGGCGGCGAGGTTGTGATGGCTCTCCACCGCGAGCTCGTCCTGCTCCTCGCGTCCGATGCCCCACTCGGCGGCCATCACGGCGCAGTGCTCGCCCATCGAAAGGCCGGTGCGGGGCTCCTCGTTGCGCGGGATCGAGGGGACGACGTGGCCGGGGCGCAGCCGGGTCAGCTGCTTCAGCCGCCCCGCCGTCGACTTCTCGCGGTTGGCGTCGAGCAGCACCTCGCGCAGATCCTCGTTGAGCCCGATCGGCGCGTCGGAGGTGGTGTCGGCGCCGCAGGCGATGCCGGCGTCGATCTGGCCGAGGGCGATCTTGTTGGCGACCAGGATCGTCGTCTCCAGGCCGGTGCCGCAGGCCTGCTGCACGTCGTAGGCGGGGGTCTCGGGAGCGAGCCGCGTGCCGAGCACGCTCTCACGGGTAAGGTCACGGTCGCGCGAGTGCTTGAGCACGGCGCCGCCGGCGACCTCGCCGAGTGCCTCGCCGCCAAGCGAGAAGCGCTCGACCAGGCCGTCGAGCGCAGCGGTGAGCATGTCCTGGTTGGAGGCGCGCGAATAGACCGAGTTCGAGCGCGCAAAGGGGATTCGGTTGCCGCCGACGATGGCGACCCGACGGGGACTGTCAGTCAACGTCGAAGCCTTTCGATTGGAGATGACACGAGACGTGCAGGGGCCGCAAAGCCTCCCGCCGCAACTACCCGCTACATGGATCGATGTAACGTTAACCGAGACATCGATCTATGTCCAGATCTATGTGATCGGTCGCACACTCACCCGGATGCCTGCCAGCAAGAACCGCTGAACCTGAGCTAGCCGACCTCGGAGAAGCCGAAGCGTTTCTGGAAGCGGCGCAGCGGCGGCGGCGCCCACCAGTTCCAGTCGCCGAAGAGGCGCATCAGCGCCGGGACCAGCAGCGCCCTGACGAGCGTCGTGTCGATCAGCACCGCCGCCGCATAGCCGATCCCCGCCTCCTTCATGAAGAAGATCGAGCTGGTGGTGAAGGCGAGAAAGACCGCGGCAAGGCAGACGCCGGCGGCGGTGATCACTCTGCCGGTCCGGGCGATCCCGCGGGCGACCGCCTCCTCGTTGGGCAGACCCGAGTCGTGCATCTCCTTGATCCGCGCCAGGACCAGGACGGCGTAGTCGGTGGAGAGGCCAAAGATGACTGCGAACATCAGCACCAGGGTCGAGGTCTCCATGCCCTTGGGCCCCTGGTAGCCGAGCAGGCCGTCGAGCAGACCCCACTGGAACGCCGCGACGATCACCCCCAGCGTCCCGGCCAGGGTCAGGAGGTTCATCAGCAGCGTCTTCAGCGGCAGTACCACCGAGCCAGTCAGCATGAACAGCAGCACCAGCGTGGTCAGGGCGATGATGCCGATGACCAGGGGCAGGTTCTGGCCCAGGCTCTTCTTCAGGTCGAGGAATTCGGCGGTGAAGCCGGAGACCAGCATCGGGGCCGGTCCCGTCATCGCCCGAATCGTCCGCACGGCGTCCTGGGTTTCGTCGGTGAGCGCGTCGTCCGCCGTTCCGCGCAGGCCGAAGTTGGCCAGCGCCAGGTCCGGGGAGATGCGCTGGAAGGGGGTAGGGCCCCCGATTCCCTTGACCGCCGCGATCCTCCCCGACAGGCGCCGCAGTTGAGCGTCGCTCGCCCGCCCGTCGACGACCACCGAGACCGGGGTGCCGAGCGTGGCCGGGTAGTCGCGATCGACGGTGACCACGACCTCGCGCGAGGGTTTGCCGGCGGGGACGCTGTCGGTGCCGGGGATCGTCAGCTTGACCCCCAGCATCGGGGCGGCGAGGAGAAGCAGGAGCCCGGCGCTTGCCAGCGCCACGCTGACCGGGTGGCGCATTACGCCGCGAGCCAGTCGATACCAGCCCCCCGACTCGTCGGAGACGGCCGGCCCGCGCCGCAGGGAGAGGGCGTTGACCCGCTCGCCGAGCACGGCGAGCAGCGAGGGCACGATCAGCAGAGCGCCGACGGCGGCGAAGATGGACACGATCGCGCCACCTGCGCCGACCGAGTAGAGGAAGCGCTGGGGCAGAAGCGTGATCGCCGCCATGGCCGATGCGACGGTGAGGCCGGAGAAGATCACCGTGCGCCCGGCGGACTCGACCAGGCGGCGATGAGACCCCCGGCTCGGACCGTCGCGCTCCAGCTCCTCGCGGTAGCGGGTGACCAGCAACAGGCCGTAATCGACGGCCAGCCCGAGGCCCATCGCGGTGGTGATGTTCAAGGCGAAGACCGAGGTGTCGACGAACTTCGACATCACCAGCAGGGCGAGGAAGGTGCCGCCGACCGAGACCATCCCGACCAGCAGCGGGATCGACGCGGCGACGACACCGCGGAAGACGATCAGCAGCAGCAGGGCCAGCAGCGGGAAGGCGATCAGCTCGGCCCGGATCAGGTCGGAATGGACGGTGTCGTTGACCTCGCTGAAGCCGGCGGCGAGGCCACCGACGGTCACGTCGTACTTCGTCGACGTCAACCGTTCCGACGCCTCGTCGGCGCCGTTGGAGAGGACCTGCACGTCGTCGCTGGAGAAGTAGGCGGTCAGCAGCAGGGAGCTTCGGTTGGGTGCGATCAGCTGCGGCGAGCCTCCAGAGAGGGGATTTTCGGTGCGGGCGACGCCATCGAGCGAGCGCAGCCCGGCGATGAGGCGCCTCGCTTCCCTGCGCAGGCCAGGAGAGTCGAGTCGGAGAGGCGCCCCGTCGCCCGCCGACGATCTGACCCGCACGATGATCGCCGGCTGGCTCTCGCTGCCGGATTTTTCGATCAGCAGGGTCTGTGCCCGCGCGCTCTCGGTGGCCGGGTCGCTGAAGCCGGCCGCCTTCAGATGCTGCTCTACGTTTTTGCTGAGGGCGAAGGCGAGAACGGTGAAAAGGCCGACCGCCACGAGCACCTTCTTCGGGTGCTTCCAGGTCAGATCAGCGATCCAACCGAACACGCTGCGCCTACTTCTCGTAGAGCTTGATTACCCGAACCGCGCCGTCGGGGGCGGCGTCGACGCAGAGGTTGCAGAGGACGCACTCGTCGAGGTTCTTGGCGACGATCTCCACACCGGAGTCCGTCGCGGCGAAGATGTCTACCGGGCAGACTTCTTCCAGCTTCTTGGCGAGCTCGGCGTTGGCGGCGATCGAGGTGTCGACCTCGACGTCGATGAAGACCCTGGCCAGCGCCTCGGCCATCAGACGGAAACCTCGAGCTTCTGCTTGACCGCGTCGGGGATCTCGTCGATCCGCTCGACGACGCGGATGCCGGCGGCTTCGAGGCGGGCGATCTTCTCCGTCGCCGTGTCCTCTTTGCCCTCGACGATCGTGCCGGCATGACCGAAGCTCATGCCTTTCATCTCCTCGTCGTCCATGAACTTGCCGGCCATGAAGGCGACGATCGGCAGGCGGCTGTTGTTCTCCTTGACCCAGGCGGAGAGCTGTGCCTCCATGCGGCCGCCGGGCTCGGTGTAGATGACGATTGCCTGCGTCTGCTCGTCGGCCTCGAAATAGGGCATCAGCTCGGCGTAGGTCGAGCCGATGATTGCGTCGCCGCCGATCGAGACCGCCGTGGAGACGCCGAGGCCGGCCTGGGTCAGCGAGGAGGAGATCTCGGTGGTCATCCCGCCGGAGCGGCTCATCACGCCGACCGGGCCGGGGGCGTAGGCCTTGGCGGCGTCTTTGGCCGGGCCGCCGATGCCGCCCATCTTGCAGACCTCGGGCACGATCAGGCCGAGGCAGTTGGGGCCGATGATCCGCGCCCCCTCCATGTCGGCCAGCTCGACCATCTGGGCGACGTCGCGGCGCGGGATGCGCTCGGTGACGATCACGATCAGCTTGATCCCGTTGAGGATCGCCTCGAAAACGGCGTCCTTGGTGAAGGCGGGGGGGACGGTGACTACCGAGCCGTCGATCGGCCCGCCGTAGCTCTCGACCGCCTGGGCGACGGTGTCGAAGACCGGCACGCCATGCACCTCGCGGCCCTTGCGGCCCGGGGTGACACCGCCGACGACCTTGGAGCCGTAGTCGAGGCACTCGCGGGTCAGGTTGACCGCCTCGCGGCCGGTGATTCCCTGGACGATGAAAGTGGTGTCCTTGTTCAACAGGATCGACATCAGGCCGGCGCTCCCTGGATCTTTGAAACGGCGCGTCCCGCCGCCTCCCACATCGAGACCGAGCGGTCGCAGTACTCGACCCCGTAGCGATCGAGGATCTTGAAGCCCTCGTCCTCCCAGGCGCCCGGGATGCGGAAGATCGCGATCGTCTCGCCGGGGTCCTTGTCAAGCTCGAGGCAGGCCTTGATCACGCCGCGGGCGACGATGTCGACGCGGGTGTTGGAGACGATCGACATCATCACGGCGATCTTCTCGACGCCGTCCTTTTCGAGCACCTCCTTGGCCAGGCCGCAGGCCTTGGCGACGGAGGGGTTGCCGCCGATCTCGGAGTAGTTGGCCGGCTTGCCGCCCTGGCTGCGGACCGCGTCGGTCAGCGTCAGCGAGCCGCCACCGGCGCCGATCACGAGCCCGAGGTTGCCGGAAAAGCCGTGGTCCTTGCCCTGGATGACGCCGCGGTGGTCGGCGGCGTCGATCGCGGCGACGTTGCGCTCGAAGGCGGAGGGCTCGTAGGTCTCGCGGGTGTCGTCCTCGGCGATCTCCAGCTGCTTGCGCAGCAGGACCTTCTGCCGTCCGACCGCCTCGGCCTCCATCTCCATGTGGGCATCGAGGGCGACGAAGCTGCCGTCGGTGAGCTCGGCCAGCGGGTTGATCTCCGCCAGGGTCATGTCGTAGTCGCGCTGCAGGCGGGCGAGCCTCGCCAGCACCGCGGTCGCCCGATTCAGCTCCGAGCCCGTCATCCCGCACCGGGCGACCGCCTGCTTGGCCTCGAAGTCGGAGATCGGGTGCAGGTTG
>DATHEA010000004.1:0-29217 GCA_035318745.1 Solirubrobacterales bacterium | reverse complement strand
GGGGCCGTCTAGGCGGCTAGCGAGGCAGGCGCTCTCCCGGCGGCGGTCGGCTCTATGTGTTTCCCCGGGATCTTCGACGGCCTCCCTTCGGTCGGCCTCTCAATCTCAGGAGAAACAGGGAGAGGTTCTCCAATGAGCGAGGCCGACGAGCAGGCGCTGATCCGGCGCTACCGCACGGCACGGCACGATCCGCATCTCGCCGTGCTCGAGGGATTCCACGCCCTCAAGCACGCGCTGCGCTTTGGCGCCGAGGTGCTCGAGGCGGTCGCGGCCGATCCGGTGCAGCTGCGGGAGCTGGCCGCCGAGCTGGCCCCGGACCTCGGCGATGCGCTGGCCGAGCGCACCGCGCCTGTCTCCGCGGAGCTGATCGCCGAGCTGGTGCCGCAGGCGCCCCGCACCGGCGTCGTCGCGATCGCCCGCCGGCCGGAGATCGATCTGACCGCGGTGCTCGCCGGACGAGATCCGGCGCCGCTCGTCCTGCTCGAGGACCCGCGCACGATGGGCAACATGGGGGCCTGCGTGCGGGTGGCCGCCGGTGCCGACGCCGCCGGGGTGCTGAGCACCGGGCCAAACGATCCCTGGCATCCCGACGCGTTGCGCGGTGCCGCCGGGCTCCACTTCGCCCTGCCGGTGGTCGGGGTCGGGGAGCTGCCGCCAAGCGACCGACCGCTGGTCGCAATCGACCCCGGTGGCGAGGACCTCCGTCCGGCCGAGCTGCCGCCGCGCGCGATCCTTGCCTTCGGCACCGAGCGCTATGGCCTCAGCGCCGCCCTGCTCGACCGCGCCGATGCCCGACTCGGCATCCCGATGCGTCCTGGCGTCTCCAGCCTCAACCTGGCCACCGCGGTTGCCGCGGTCCTATTTGCCCAGCGGCTTTAAGATCGCGTAGCTCTTTCCATCCATCGAAAGGATCACCCTTGCCGTTCGCAGACATCAACCTGGGCGAAGCGCTCCTCGTCGCCTTCGAGGTCTTCTTCTTCGTGATCTGGATCTGGATCCTGATCACGATCCTCTCCGACCTCTTCCGCGACCACGCGCTCTCGGGCTGGGCCAAGGCAGCCTGGGTGCTGTTCCTCGTCTTCATCCCATTCCTCACCGCGCTGATCTACCTAATTGCTCGCGGCGCCGGAATGCGCGAAAGGGCAATCAAGGCGCAGGCCGAGGCAAAACAGCATTTCGATTCCTACGTGCGTGAGCAGGCCCACAGCTCGCCCGCCGACGAGCTGCACAAGCTCAACGACCTGAAGGAAAAGGGCGCGATCTCCAGCGAGGAGTTCGACAAGGCGAAAGCCAAGCTGCTCGCCTAACCAGCGGTCGACGGGCCGAAAACGGGACTATGGGACCCGGTTTCGGTCCGTCATCTCTTGGATGCCATCGCGCCCGGCCCAATTTCTCCTGCAAGAGGCACGATTCTGCAATAGGAGTTGCAAGTTATGAGCAACTCCTAACATTCTTTAGGCGACTTCGTTAGCGTGCGCCGCCGATGCGTCCTCCTGCCGGTACCTCCCGGTGGCTGTTGCTCCCGGCCGCCCTGCTGCTGCTCGTGCTCTGCCTCGTGGCGAGCGCGCCGGCCAAGACCCTGAGCGAAAAGCTCGACTCGACTCAGGGCAAGTTGAGCCATGTGCGCGAAAGCCAGAACGCCCTTTCGGCGACGATCGAAGAACAGAACAGGGCGATCGACTCGATGCTCGGCGAAGTCTCGCGGCTGCGCCAGGAACAACTTGCGCTCGAGGGGGAACTGGAAGAAAAGCAGGGCGAGCTCGACAGTGCGACCGCCAAGCTGAAGGCCGAGAAGCACCGGCTGGCGCTGATCCGTGCCCGCCTGCAGCGGGCGCTGGCCATGCTGCGCGAACGGCTCGTCTCGATGTATGAGGCGGGCAGTCCCGACGTGCTCAGCGTCGTGCTCGAATCGGAGACCTGGTCGCAGGCCAGCGTTCGTGCCGAATACCTGAGCCGCGTTCAGGACTACGACAACTCGGTTGCCGACCGGGTCAAGGGCCTGCGCAACGAAGCCAAGGCGGCGGTCAAGCGGATGGCCGCGATTCGCCTGCAGCTGAAGGATGCGCGCGACGAAATCGCCGCCAAGGAGCACGAAGCCGCCGCCGCGCGGGCCGAAGCGGCGGCGCGTTTCGCCGACCTCAAGGAAGCCCAGGCGCAGCGTCAGGGGGAGCTTGAATCGCTCGAGTCGCGCGAACAGGCGCTGAGCGACAACCTCTCGGCGATCTCCGAACAGCTCGCCAGCTCAGGCGCGCCGGTCTCGACCGGGACGCCGGCACCGCTAACGCCGGGGCAGAGCGCCGAATACATCTCCGAAAGCCAGGCAAGCGTGCCGAGTGCCGCTCCCCCCGCGGTGCAGGCGGCGATCGAAGCGGCGAACTCGATCGCCACCACCCCCTACATCTGGGGCGGCGGCCACGGCTCATTCGAATCGGAAGGCTACGACTGCTCGGGCGCGGTCAGCTTCGCCCTCAACGGTGGCGGCTTTCTATCCAGCCCGCTCGACTCGACCGGTCTGGAGACGTGGGGCGACCCTGGTCCCGGCCAGTGGATCACCGTCTACGCCAACGCCGAACACGCCTGGATGATCATCGCCGGCCTCGCCTTCGACACGGTCGGCGGCCCGGGACCGCGCTGGCATCCGGAACTCGTGGACTCTCCCGAAGGGTTCATTGCGCGGCACCCGAGCGGTTACTAGCTCTTCGCCCGCACCAGCTCGGTGAGGTAGTTGGGACACTCGGTGTCGGGGAGGAGGCGGTCGTCGGACTTGGGTGAGCTGGCGGCGATTCGGAGGTCGATGGTGCCCGCCCAGACCGGTAGCTCGTAGTCGTCCTCGTCGTCGAGCGGGTCGCCGGTTCGTACCTTGGCCGAGGCTTCCTCCAGTGGCAGTCGCAGCACCCCGACTGCTCTTAGCTCCTTCTCGGTCGGCAGTCGCGCGTCGCCCCAGCGGCCCGGAATGAGCTTTTCCGTGAAGGCCTCGAGCGCCTCTCGTTTTCCGTCGCTCGCCTCGATCTTCTCTGCTTGGCCGAAGATGACGACGGAGCGGTAGTTGACGGAGTGGTGGACCGCGGAGCGGGCGAGGACTAGGCCGTCGAGAAGGGTCGCGGTCAGGCAGATCTCGGCCCGCTCCGCGCGGCGCAGGGTCGGGCTTGCCGCCGAGCCGTGGATGTAGAGCCAATCTCCGGCGCGCGCATGCAGGGTTGGGATGACGACTGGGTGGCCGTCGGGGGCAACCGTGCCGACGTGCGACACGATCGCCTCGTCGAGGATCGCCTCGATCGCCTCGCGCTCGTAGTCGGCACGGCTGGGCATCCTCGTGACCCTGGTTCTCGGCTTCGCTGCCATCATGTCTCCTTGAAACTGTTACAGTACAAATATCGCTCTTGAGATGACACAGTATCGAATATCGGGAGCTGGCGCGGCGGAAATCGCCGCCAACGTCGAGCACGGCATAGAGAAGGGGGCGCTGCGCCCTGGTGCTCCGCTGCCGGCGGTCCGCTCCCTCGCCACTGACCTCGGCGTCAGCCCGACTACCGTCGCCGCCGCGTTCAAGGATCTGCGTTCGCGCGGTCTCGTCGTGACGCGATCGCGCAGCGGCGCCCACGTCAGCTGGCGACCTCCAGTCGCTGGGTCATGGCTAGGCACGGGTGCACCGGCTGGCACCCGGGATCTGGCAAGTGGCAACCCCGATCCAGAGCTGCTGCCCGACCTGACTCCGGTCCTGCGCCGGATCGAGCCGCCACGCCAGCTCTACGGCGGCGACCCGGCCGACCCCCAACTGCTCGAGCAGGCGCGGGCAGAGTTCGGCGAGGCCGATATCGCTGCCGGTGACATCGCCGTGGTCAGTGGCGCTCTCGATGGGATCGAGCGTGCCCTGCAGGCGCAGCTTCGGCCCGGCGACGTGGTCGCCGTCGAAGACCCTGGCTTCGCCGGGCTCTTCGATCTCCTGCGGGCGCTGGGGCTTGCTTTACGCCCGGTTGCGGTGGACGGGAGGGGAATGGTCCCGGCGGCGCTTGCCAATGCGTTGGATGAGGGGGTCAGCGGGATGGTCGTCAACCCGCGCGGGCAAAACCCGATGGGGGCGTCGCTCGACAAGGAGAGGGCGAACGCGTTGCGGGATGTCCTCGATCGTAAGCCGGAGGCGATGGTGCTCGAGGACGATCATCTCGGCCCGATCGCCGGAGCACCGCGTCTGACTCTGACTGGCGGGCGGCGGCGCTGGGCGGCGGTGCGCTCGCTGGCCAAGTCGCTCGGACCCGACCTGCGCCTCGCCGTCCTCGCCGGCGATCCCCACACGATCAGCCGCGTGCGCGGCCGCCAAGCCGTAGGCCCCGGCTGGGTCAGCCACCTACTCCAGCGCGCGGCAGCGACGCTATGGGCGGACGCAAAGGTCGCCTGCGGCTTGGAGAAGGCCACCGCGACCTACGGCAAGCGCCGCACGGCATTCATCTCAGCCCTAGCCGAGCACGGCATCGAGGCCGAGGCCTCAAGCGGCCTAAACGTCTGGCTCCCAGTCCCCGACGAGACGAGCGTGGTGCAGAGCCTGCGGGAGCAGGGCTGGGCCATAGCCGCCGGCGCCCCCTTCCGCCTACAGAGTAAGCCAGCAATCCGAGTAACCATCAGCACCCTTCAGCCAAAGGAAGCATCGGCATTGGCTGCGGCGATCGCCGCAGCTCTCAGTCCGTCCCACCGAACGCGCTCCGCTTAGAGACCATCCGGGTAGGGGTGGAACGTCTTGTACTTTTTCGTCGCCGGCATCGGGCGTCAGCCCAACCGCGATCCACCGAAAAAGTTAAGTGGAATCCCTGCCCGGATGGTCTCCTACGCAGGAACGGCTCCGGTCTCTACCAGCCGCCCTTCGGCCTGCCAAGTCCCGACCCCGCCACGGGCAACGTGGATCGTCACGAAGCCCTCGCGCTGCAGGACCGAAGCAGCGAGGCCGCTTCGTTTGCCGCCCTTGCAGATCGTCGCCAGAGCGCGGTCGCGGGGCAGCTCGTCGAGCCGGCGCGCCAGCTCTCCATAGGGGATGTGGAGCGAGCCGGCGATGTGCCCGTCGGCATACTCGCCGGCGCCGCGCACATCGATGACGAGCGGCGGCTCCTCGTCTTCGAGCAGTCCCGCCAGATCGTCGGGCCCGATCGGCTCGATCCGGGCGACCGGGCGCTCCTCCGCCCGCCAGGCGCTCATGCCGCCGCCGAGGAAGCCGCGCACCCGCAGCCCGACGGCGGCGAGCAGCTCCGCCGCCTCCAGCTCGTTGCCGTCCGAAGCGGCGACGACGACGATCTCGCCGTCGGGCGGGACGACCTGGGCGACCTTGGTGGCGAAGCCGGTGTCGTAGCCGGAGGCGCTGATCGCACCGGGGATGTGGGCCTCGTCGAACTGCTCGTTGGTGCGCGAGTCGACGGCGAAGGCGCCGGCTGCGACCGCAGCCTCGAAGCGGCGCGGCGTCAGCCGCGCGGGCGAGCCGATCGACTCGACCAGCGGGCCGCGGTTGAGGGCGACGATGTGCTCGACGTTGGGCGGCCGCTCGCCGATGCCCGCGATCGCGTCCTCGATGAACTCAACTTCGTCGGTCATGGCCAGGGCCCGGTTGTGGCGGCGCTCGAAGCCGATCGTCGAGGAGGTCTTGAGGTCGATGCCGGAGCTGCCGCAGAGCGAGCCGCCGAGGTGGCCAGGCCAGACCTCGACCTCGTCGGGAAGTGAGAGCAGCCGCTCGTGCAGCGAGCGGAAGATGTCGGCGGCGCCATCGCGTGGCTCCACCGCCAGGTCGGGACGGGCGACGTCGCCAACGAAGAGGCAGTCGCCGCTCAGCACGGCGACCGGGTCGCCGCCACGCTCGGCGTCGCGCAGCAGGAAGGAGGTGTGCTCGGGCCGGTGGCCGGGGGTGTGGATCGCCTCGATCGAGACCCCACCGCCGAGCTCGAGCGTCCAGCCGTCGGCGAACGCCTCGTGCTCGTACTCGGCCTCGGCCAGCCTGTTGACGTGGATCGTCGCCCCGCTCGCCCGGGCGAGGCGACCGTGGCCGGAGACGTGGTCGGCATGGTTGTGGGTCTCCAGTACGTGCTCTATTCGCACCCCGTGCAGGCGGGCGAGGTTCACGTAGGGGTCGATGTCCCACTGCGGGTCGACCACCGCCGCGACTCCCGCACCCGAGTCGCCGACCAGATAGGAGGCGCAGCCGAGATCCTCGTGGATTATCTGTCGGAAGAGCATTTGGGCTTGGGCTGTCCAGTTTGCTGGGGATCGTTGAAGGGGTAGCTTTCTCGCTCAGGGTAACGGCCGAGGAGGGAGCGCAAATGGGAGTCGAAGAACAGACGTCGCTGGAGCGAGAGCTGACCGAGCTGCTCGAAGTGGAGCGCTTTGAGCCTCCCGCCGAGTTCCGGCAAGGGGCGCTGATCTCCGACCCGGCGGTATACGAGGAGGCCGCGGCCGACCCCGAGGCTTGGTGGCTGCGCCAGGCGACCGAGCTGCTCGATTGGAGCCGGGAGCCGAGCGAGGCACTCGACGCGTCCAACCCACCCTTCTACAAGTGGTTCGCCGACGGCAAGCTCAACGTCTCCGCCAACTGCCTCGACCGCCATGTCGCGGCTGGCCTTGGCGAGCGCGTCGCCTACCACTGGCGGGGCGAGGAGGGCGAGGAGCGTGACGTCACCTACGCCGAGCTGCTCGCCGACACGCAGCGCTTCGCCAACGCCCTGCGCGACCACGGGATCGAGAAGGGCGACGTGGTCGGGATCTACCTGCCGATGATCCCGCAGGTGGTCGTCGCGATGCTCGCCTGCGCCCGCATCGGCGCCGTCCACAACGTCGTTTTTGGCGGCTTCTCGGCCGAGGCCGTACGCGAGCGGATGGAGTTCTCCGAGGCCAAGGCGCTGGTCACCGTCGACGGCGCCCGCCGCAAGGGCAAGACGGCGCCCGTCAAGGCACGTGTCGACGAGGTGATGGGTGAGGTCGGCTCGATCGAGACGATCTTCGTCGTCAAGCACACCGGTGAGGAGTGCGAGATGCAGGACGGGCGCGACGTCTGGTTCGAGCAGGCGATGGAGGCCGCGGACGCCGAGTGCCCGGCCGAGCCGATCGGCGCCGAGGACCCGCTCTTCATCCTCTACACCTCGGGCTCGACCGCGAAGCCGAAGGGGATCCTCCACACCACCGGCGGTTATCTCACCGGCGTCGCCTGGACCCACCGCAACGTCTTCGATCTGAAGCCGGAGGAGGACGTGTACTGGTGCGCGGCCGACGTCGGCTGGGTCACCGGTCACTCCTACATCGTCTACGGCCCGCTCGCCAACGGTGCGACCAGCGTGATGTACGAGGGAGCACCGGACTACCCCGACAAGGACGTCTGGTGGAGCCTGATCGAGCGCTACGGGGTGACGATCCTCTACACCGCGCCGACGGCGATCCGCGCCTGCATGAAATGGGGGACGGAGTACCCCGAGCGCCACGACCTCTCCTCGCTGCGCCTGCTCGGCTCGGTCGGCGAGCCGATCAACCCGAAGGCCTGGCTTTGGTACCACAAGGTGATCGGCGGCGAGAGCTGTCCGATCGTCGACACCTGGTGGCAGACCGAGACCGGCCACATCATGATCTCGCCGTTGCCGGGGATCACCGCGACCAAGCCCGGCTCGGCGACCCGTCCGCTGCCGGGGATCGATGCTGCAGTCGTCGACGAGGCAGGGGAGCCGGTCGAGGGCGGCGAGGGGCTGCTGGTCCTGCGCCGCCCCTGGCCGGGCATGCTGCGCACTCTCTACCGCGAGGAGGAGCGCTTCGTCGAAACGTACTTCGAGCGCTTCGGCAAGGAGACCTACCTGGTCGGCGACGCCGCCCGCGAAGACGAGGACGGTTACCTCTGGGTGCTGGGACGGATCGACGACGTCGTCAACGTCTCCGGCCATCGCCTCTCCACGGCGGAAGTCGAGTCGGCGATCGTCTCCCACCCGAAAGTCGCCGAGGCGGCGGTGATCGGGCAGAGCGACGAGGACACCGGACAGGCGATCTGCGCCTTCGTCACGCTCGAAGGCGACCGCGACGGGGACGACGAGATGGCCGCCGAGCTCTCCGAGCACGTCGCCGTGCGGATCGGCAAACTGGCGCGGCCCAAGCGGGTTGTCTGGTCCGGCGACCTGCCCAAGACGCGCTCCGGCAAGATCATGCGCCGCCTGCTGCGCGACATCGCCGAGGGCCGCGAGCTGGGCGACGTCACCACCCTGCGCGATCCCGACGTGATGAAGGAACTGGAGTCGAAGATCGCCGCCCGCCGCGACAGCGAAGGCTGATACCTCCCCCGGTTAACGCGGTGAGCGCTGGTCGATCATCCGCTCTACCGCGATCTCGAGCGCCTGCAGTTGCTCGCGCACGTTGTGCAGCTCGCGCAGCGCCACCGCCTCGGCAGAGAGTTGCTCGGCCTCCAGCTCTTCCTCGACCTCGGCAATTTCAGGACCGAGGAAGCGCTGGGCGAAGGCGCCGGTGAGCAGGGCGACGAAGCCGATGCCAACGATCAGCATCGCGGTGGAGACGATCTCGCCGCCGGTCGTCGTCGGGTAGATGTTGGAGCCGAGCGTGGTCATCGTCGTCACCGCCCAGTAGATCCCGTCCCAGGCGTCGAGATGCTGGCTGTGCTTCTCGAAGGCGACGAAGAGCGCACCGCCGCCGATCGCGGTCAGGATCGCAAGCAGCATCGCGTAGCGCAGGCCCTCCAGCGAGAAGACCTCGCGGGAGAGCTGCGCCAGCCGCAGCAGCCGCAGGAGGCGCAGCAGCCGCAGGGCGCGGAGCCCCTGCAGGCTCGCCGGCAGGAGCGGCGGGGTGAGGACGACGATGATCAGGTCGAGCGGGTGGTGGCGGAGCCAGGTACGACGGTCCGGTACGACGGCCAGCATCACCACCAGCTCGATTGCAAATGCGGCCCAGGTGACCCAGTTGAGGACCCGAGCGAGATCCTCGAGCAGGCCGCCCGGATGCGACTCGGAGATCGCCACCATCGGCAGCGTCAGCGCTGCCGCGATCAGCATCGGCGTGTTGAGGATTTCGGCTGCGCGCGTGCTGCGCGCGTCCATCCCCGGCCCGTAGCGAACCGGTTTCTCGGCAACCTCGGCGCTCATCCGAGGCTCTTTCGACGTCGCCTGCCGCACGCCTACCCGCGGAGGGTCAGTCGCGCCTCCTTCTTCCGGTGCGCTTTACGTGTCCCCTCGCACATAAAGCGCACCGGAAGTCTCGGAAGAGTAGTTTGCTAACCTAATTACCTAAGCTAATGACTCTGGCGACCGACACTACGCTCACCGACTCCGCTGCGAGGTTGCGGATGGCGATCGTGCGGACCTCGCGGCGTTTGCGCCAGGAGGCCGCGGGGGCGGTGGGCGAGCTGACGCCAACTTCGGCGGCAGCGCTGGTGACCGTTGAGCGGTGCGGGCCGCTCACGCCCAGCGAGCTGGCCGAGATCGAGCGGGTCAAGCGGCCGACGGCGACCCGGACGCTGCGGGTTCTCGGCGAAGCCGGCCTGGTGGAGAGAGCGCCGGACCCCGAGGACGGGCGCAGCGCCCTGGTCAGCATCACCCCGGCGGGGCGCGAGCGCCTACGCCGGCTGCGCCGCCGCAAGAACGCCTACCTGGCGCGTCGCATGCGCGACCTTCCGGCCGGCGACATCGAGACCCTCGAGCGAGCGGCTGAGATTCTGGAGGGGATCCTGGAGGAGCGGAGTTGAGCGCCGCGGTGAGGCGCAGCTTCCACTCGCTCTCGGTCCCCAACTACCGGCGCTACTTCGCCGGCCAGGTCGTCTCGCTGTCCGGCAACTGGATGCAGACGGTGGCCGCGGTCTGGCTGATCCTCAGCCTCACCGGCAGCGGCGTCGCCGTCGGCCTGACCACCGCCCTGCAGTTCCTGCCGATGCTCCTCTTCGGCGCCTGGGGCGGGCTGCTCGCCGACCGCTTTCCCAAGCGAGGCCTGCTGATGGTGACCCAGGCGCTGATGGCACTCCCGGCGATCGGCCTCTTCGCGGTGACCGAGGGCGGGACGGTCGCCCCCTGGATGGTCTACCTCGCGGTCTTTGCGATGGGTGCCGTCAACGCGGTCGACAACCCGACCCGGCAGAGCTTCGTGATCGAGATGGTCGGGCCGGATCGGGTCGTCAACGCGGTCAGCCTCAACAGCGTCATCGTCCAGTCGGCGCGGATCGTCGGTCCGGCGATCGGCGGGCTGCTGATCGCGGCCTTCGGCGTAGGACCCTGCTTCGGCGTCAACGCCCTCACCTTCGCGGCGATGATCGTCGCCCTCTGGCGGATGGATCCCGCGCAGCTGCGCGCAGCTCCCACCGGCGGCCGTGAGCCGGGGGCGATCCGCGCCGGGCTGCGCTACGTCAAGCGGACGCCGGCGTTGGCGGTGCCGCTGGCGCTGATGGCGCTGGTCGGCACCTTCGGCTTCAACTTCCAAGTGGTGCTGCCGCTGCTTGCGCGCTTCAGCTTCGACGGCGGCGCTGGCACCTACGCGGTGCTGGTCTCGGCGATGGGCGTCGGCTCGGTCGCCGGCGCACTGATCACCGGCGCCCACGGTCGCACCGGCCCGCGCCTGATCGCCGCCGCGGCGCTTGCCTTCGGTGTCTCGGCCCTGCTCTCGGCGGCGATGCCGGCGCTGGCATTCGAGATCCCGACGCTCGCCCTGCTCGGCGGCGCCGCAGTCACCTTCGCGGCGAGCATCAACTCGACTCTGCAGCTGGCGGTCGAGCCGGCGATGCGGGGCCGGGTGATGGCGCTCTACTCGGTCGTCTTCCTCGGCTCGACCCCGATCGGGGGACCGTTGACCGGCTGGCTCTCCGAAGCCTACGACCCGCGGGTGGCGCTGCTCCTGGCGGCAATCGCGGGCCTCTCCGCCGCCTGGGCGGCCCACGTCTCCTTCGCCCGGATCGAGCGCCACACCGCCGACGGGCCGAAAAGCGGACTCGGAGTCCGCTTTTCGGCCCGTCGGCGGGTTGTTGCTGGTCGCTAGCCGGTGTAGCCGGCTTCTTCGAGGTAGGAGGCAGCGGCCTTGGCCGGCGACTGCTTTTCGAGTTCGACCCGGGCGTCGAGCTCCTGCATGACCGGCAGCGTCAGGCCTTTCTGGACCGCGACGATCGTCTTTTCGTAGTCGGGTCCGGCTTTTTCAGCCGTCGAGGCCTTGCTCACGAAGATGATGTTGCCCGCCGGGAAGACTTCCTTGTCGTCTTCGAGGATGACGAACTTGTCCTTCTCCGCCGACAGCTGCGGATCGGTGGTGAAGAGGATTGAGAGGTCGGCCTGGCCGTTTTCGAGCACCTTGTAGCGCAGGCCGATGTCTATCGGAGTGAACGACTTGAACTTCAGGTCGTAGTACTTTTCGAGCCCGGCCAGGCAGTCGATCCGCTGGCGACACTCGGGCGACCCGTACAGGGTCAGTTTTTCCGACTGGCCTTCCAGGTCCGAGATGGTTTTCAGGCCAAGTTCGTCGGCCGTCTTCTTCAGCGTGCCAACCGCGTTGGCGCTGGCGAACGGCGTCGGCGGGAAGGCAGTCAGGCCTTCCTTTTCGAATTCGGCTTTCGCCTTTTCATAGGCGGGCTGTGCGCCGGCGGGGACTTCTTCAGGTTCGATGCCGAAAAACGAGGTGAGCGCCGTGCTTGCGTACTCCGGGTAGCCGGAGATCTGCCCGGACTTGACCGCCTGGTGCGCGACCGTTTCAGAACCCAGGTTGAGCGCGCTCTTCACCTTGTAGCCGGCGGCTTTCAGGGCCTGGGCATAGATTTCCCCGAGGATTTCCTGTTCGGGGAAGTTCTTCGAACCGATCGTCAGGCTGACCTTGCCGTTTGCGGGGTTGGAGACGATCGCACCGCCGCCTTCCGTGCCGCCGCTTTCAGTGCTGTCGTCGTTGCTCGAGCCACAGGCGGCGACTCCGAGGCTGAGGAAGAGTGCAAGGAGCACCGCTACCGCGGCCCGCGCACCATTGGTGTTGATTCTCACTGGTGATTCCTCTCTCGTGATGGGTTGATGTGGTCGACTCATACCGGGTCAGGCGGCGCTTACCTTCAATCCCTTCGAGGTAAGCGCCCGTTGCAGGGCCGCAAGCGAGAACTCCAGCACCAGGGCGAGCAGGGCTACAAGAATGCCCCCCGCGAGTAGGCCGCTGGCGCCGTAGACGTTGCGGTTGATGATGAAATCGCCAAGCGTGAGGACGCCGGCCAGAGGGGCGATCGTCGCCGTCGCAACGATCGCGATCGTTGCCCCGCGGATGCCGGCCATCAGGGTTGGGATCGCCAACGGCATCTCTACACGGAAGAGGATCTCGGCCTCGGTCATCCCCATTCCCCTGGCTGCGTCGATCGGGGCCCGGTCGACCTGGCGGATGCCGACGAAGGCGTTGGTGAGGATTGGTGGGATGCCGAGCACCGCGAGGGCGATCGTCACGTACTGAAAGCCGACGCCAAATACCACCGCCATCAGGGCGATCAGGGCCAACTCCGGGATTGCCCGGCCCGCGTTCCCGATTGCGATCGCCAGCAGTTCACCGGTGCCCCGGTGACCGAGATAGAGGCCGACCGGCAACGCCACGACGAGGGCCACGGCCAGGGCCAGGAGGGTCAACTCGAGCTGGGTGATCGTCAGTTCGACCACCTGTTCGAAGCCGCCGACCTTCTTGCCGCCGGTGACGCTCGAGCTCTGCGGCTCGAAGATGAATTCGATCGCGCCGCCGATCGAGGCTGGCAGGAAGGGAGGGAGGAGGGAGCCGATCACGATTCCGCCGTCCTCCGCCAGGGCGTTGCGAGCCGCTGAATGCCGACCAGGATCACATCGAAGCTCATCGCCATCAGGATCGCGATCCCGCCGGCGACGATGATGCTGGTCGCGAAGTGGAGGTTGCCGCCCGCGTATATCTTCACCCCGAGCCCACCGCCACTGGCCAGCACCGCCAGGGTTGCGATCGCGACGGTGCTGACCGTGGCGATGCGCAGGCCGGCGACGATCTCCGGCGTTGCCAGCGGTAGCTCGACCCGCCAGAGGATCTGCCGATCGGTCAGACCCATGCCTCGGGCGGCGTCCTTGACCGCCGCGGGCACATTGGCGAGGCCCGCGAGCGTGTTGCGGTAGATGATCTGCAGCGTGTAGGCGCTGAGGGCGATGATCACCGAGTCGCGGCCGAGCCCGGTGATCGGCAGCAGGAGGAAGAAGAAGGCGATGCTGGGCACGGTGTAGAGAACGCCGGTGGCGCCCAACAGAGGCGCCCGCAGCCAGCGCCGCCGATGCGCCAGCAGCGCCAGGACAAATGCGATCGCAAAGCCGGCGAGGACCGAGAACACGACCAGTTCGAGGTGCTGCAGAGTCGGCATGCCGAAGCTGCCGATGTTTTCCTTCGCCCAGTCAAAGCAGAAGAGCTTGCTTTCCTGCGCCTGGCAGGGCAGCGTCTCGGACGTGCGTTCGTGGAAAAAGCTCTTGCCGACTTCTCCGACGGTGGCGAGCGACAGCAGCCGGCTATCCATGGGGCCGCTCCACGGCGCTGTTCTCGTCGGTCTTCGCCTTGGGCGAGGCGAGGAACTCGGAGATGATCTCGACCGAGAGCACGCCGTCGATGCGGCCGCTGTGGTCGGTGACGGCGGCGTACTGCGCCTCGCCCTGCAGCAGGTCGGCGAGCGCGTCGCGCATCACGTCGTCGCGGTCGAGCAGTGGGCCGAGCGGCGAGTCCGGCTGCGCCGGCACCGTCTCGGCGGCCAGGTCGCGCTCGGAGAGCCAGCCGAGCGGCCGCCGCTCCGAGTCGACCAGCAAGGGGTAGGCGACCTCGGCGCCCCGCAGCTTCGCCCGCACCTCGGCGGTCGGCTGCCCGACGTAGGCGAGCGGCGCCTCCCAGAGGTCGATGTCGGAGACGCGTATCAGCGCCAGTCGCTTCAGGGCCCTATCCGCACCGACGAAGTCCTCGACGAACTCGTCGGCGGGTGCCATCAGCAGTTCGGCAGGCGTCGCGAACTGGGCGAGGTGGCCGCCCTTGCGCATGATCGCGATCCGGTCGCCCATCTTGATCGCCTCGTCGATGTCGTGGGTGACGAAGAGGATCGTCTTGCGGATCTCCGCCTGCAGGCGGAGGAACTCGTTCTGCAGGCGCTCGCGGTTGATCGGGTCGATCGCGCCGAAGGGCTCGTCCATCAGCATCACCGGCGGGTCGGCGGCGAGCGCCCGCGCCACCCCGACACGTTGCTGCTGGCCGCCGGAGAGCTGCGCCGGATAGCGCTCGCCCAGCTCCGGGTCGAGCCCGATCAGCTCCATCAGCTCGGCGGTACGCGCCCGGGTCCGCTCCTTCTTCCAGCCCAGCAGCTGAGGCACCGTGCCGACGTTCTGGGCGATCGTGCGGTGGGGGAAGAGGCCGACCTCCTGGATCACATAGCCGATCTCGCGCCGCAACCGTGCCGGGTCGCGCTCGCGCACCGACTCGCCGCCGATCAGCACATCGCCTTCGCTCAGCTCGACCGTGCGGTTGACCAGGCGCATCGCGGTCGTCTTGCCGCAGCCCGACGGACCGACGAGAACGCAGACCTCACCGGCCGGAACCTCCAGGTTCAGCCGTTCGACCGCGGCTTCGGCGCTGTCGCCGTAGCGTTTGGTCGCGTTCTCGTAGCGGACTGCCGAGGCGGCGGCGGACGAGACTTCCTCGGTGACCTCTTCAGCAGGCACTCGAAGCGAGCCTATACCCCGATGCCGCCCGCCTTCACCTCTGGTACGCAACGGTCTTCGGCAAGTCAGCCGATCCCGAGCCGTCGCGCCCGCTCGGCGGCGCGGGCGACGATCTCCGCCGTGCCCTCGACCTCGCCGCCACGCATCAGCACCCGGCCGGCGACGACGGTCGTGTCGACGACCGAGCCGCTTGCGGCGTAGACGAGGTCGGAGGCGAGGTCGCCGATGCCGAGTTCCGGCGAGTTGCCGCGCAGGAGCAGGAAGTCGGCCGGCGCTCCGGCGGTGAGCTGCTCGGCGCCAGCGCCGAGCAGCGGCGCGCAGGCGCCGGTCGCGATCTCCAGCGCCTCGTCCGCCGGGATGACGGTCGCGTCGCCGGCGGCGTGGCGTTGAGTAAGGGCGAAGGCCTTGAGGTCGGAGAGCAGGTCGAGCGAGTCGTTGGAGCCGGGGCCGTCGGTGCCGAGCCCGACTGCAACACCGGCCTGGCGCGCTGCCGGGTAGGGGAAGATCCCGCCGACCGCCAGCTTCATGTTGGCGACTGGATTGGCGACCAAGGTGGCGCCGCGCTCCGCGATCAGCTCCAGCTCCGCCTGGTCGAGCCAGACGCCGTGGGCGAGCACCGTGCGCTCGCCGAGCAGGCCGAGCCGGTCGAGATGTGCAGCGGGCCGTTCGCCGTGTGCGGTGAGGCAGCTCGTCACCTCCTGCTCGGTCTCGGAGAGGTGAATCTGGAGCGCCAGCTCGCGCTCGGTGGCCTGCTCTCCGGCCCAGCGCAGCAGCTCTTCGCTGACCGTGTAGATCGAGTGCGGCGCGAGCGCGGCATCGGTATCGCCGGGACTGCCGGCCAGCGCCTCGAGCTCTGCGCTCACCCGGGCCTGCGCCTCGGCGGTACGGCCGTCGGCGTCGAAGAGCGGCCCGCCGATCGTCGCCCGCATCCCGGCGTCCTCGACCGCCCGGGCGGTCGCCTCGGGCTGCCAATACATGTCCCAGAAGCAGCCGGTGCCGGTGCGGATCATCTCGGCGCAGGCGAGCCGCGTGCCCCAATAGACATCCTCGGCCTCGAGCTTGGCCTCGACCGGCCAGATCTTCTCCTCCAGCCAGCGCATCAACGGCAGGTCGCCGCCATAGCCGCGGAACAGCGTCATCGCGGCGTGGGTGTGGCCGTTGACCAGGGTGGGAACGAGCGGCATCCCGTCCGCGTCGATCGTCTCGTCGCCGTCCTTGGCGACGACGTCGGGACCGATAGCCGCGATCGCCCCGTCCGAGCAGCGCAGCCCGACCGTTTCGCCGTCGAGCGTCGCCCCCGTCACCGCCAAGGGACGTGCCGGTGGATCAGTGCCCATATGGACCTCTAAGCACCGGCACGTCCGGCGAGCGCGGGGAGGGCGGCAGCGAGGTCGTCGCGCAGGCGGGACGCGTTGGTCTCGCGGTGGCCTTCCACCTCGGCTGGGGACAGCGGCTGTGCCCCGATCCCGTTCGCCAGGTTGTCGACCACGCAGATGGCCGCGTAGGGCAGTCCCAACTCGCCGGCGACGATGCACTCCGAGGCCAGCGTCATCCCGACCAAGTCGGCGTGGGCGGCGAGCAGGCCGATCTCGGCAGGCGTCTCGAAGCGCGGGCCATTGGTCTGCCAGTAAACCCCGCCGTCGCGCAGCTCTCCTGCGCCGCTCCCCTTCCAGGCGGCGAGGACCTCGCCGCGCCAGCCTGCGTCGAAGCCTGGCATCGCATGGCCGCGCGGGTCTTCGAAGCTGGTGACCGTCACTTGCAGGGCGATGAAATCGTGCGGGCAGACGAAGCTGCCGACGGCGAGGCCGGCGTCGAGCGAGCCCACCGAGCAGGTCGCCAGCACCCGCTCGCAGCCGGCCTCGACAAGGGAGCGCAGGTTGGCCTCGTGGTCGATCCGGTGAGGAAGGACGTATGCATCGGCGGGGCCGTGGCGCTGCAGCACGACCGCGTGGCGCTCGGCGGCCGCGGCGATCTCCGCACCACCCGGGCCGGCAGCGCCGCTGCCGAGAATGACCGCGAGTCGTCCCACGCCGCGATCCTAAGGGTGCGGTCGAGCTTTGAACCGCCTAGCGATGGAAAAGACGACTGCGCGGGTATCTTGGGTCGCATATGAACGATCGGCCGTCGGGGCGCAAGGAGACCGAGGACGAACGCCTCGACCGCAATCTCGCCGAGCTCCTCCAGGAGCTGCGGGTGGCGCTGCCGGGCGTTCAGGTCCTCTTTGCCTTCCTGCTCGCCGTTCCGTTCCAGCAGAACTTCACCAAGATCACTCCATTCCAGGAAAAGGTCTATTTCGCGACGCTGCTCTGCACTGCGATCTCGGCCGCCTTGCTGATCTCGCCCACCGCCTACCACCGGCTGACCTTTCACCTGCAACAGAAGAAGGAGCTGGTCTACGTCTCCAACCGCCTCTCGATCGTCGGCCTTGTCTTCCTGGCGCTGGCGATGACCGGCGCGGTCACCCTGATCACGGACGTCCTCTTCGGCGGGATTGCCACGGTGGTCTTCGGCGTGGCCGCTGCCACGATGTTCGTCCTGCTCTGGGGAGTCCTGCCGCTGCGGCAGCGCCTCAGCCTGACGCGGAACGAGGAGGACCGCTCAACATAGGGACGCCTGCTCGCCCTCGGCGCGCTGGCCCCACAGCCCGACCATCTCCTCGGCAAACCTTTCGACCAGTGCGGTGCCCGGCGAATTCGAGAAGAGCATTTCGAGGTCGAACTCCCAGACGAGGATCTTGGCGTCGAGGGAGACCGGCAGATCCTCGTCGACTGCCTCGCCGAGGACCTTGTAGGCCTTGCGCAGGACGGCGACGTTGGTGCTCTTGTCGGCGGCGAAGATCGCCTGCGCATTCGACCCCGCTGCGGCCACCCTCTCGCGATGCTCCTTCTTGCGTTCCTCGTAGTCGCGGATCGTCGGGTCTTCGGTCAGGGCTTCGACGAGGTCGACGACCTCATCGCCGAAGCGGCCGCGCAGCGACTCAGGCTCGACCTGGGCGTGCTCGGCGACGTCGTGCAGGAGGCCGGCGGCAAGCACCTCGTCAGGGTAGTTCTGCCCCGCCAATAGCTCGCCGACGGCCAGCAGATGCTCGATGAAGGCGATCTCGTCGCAACCGGTCTGACGGAACTGGCCGGCGTGGGAGCGGCGCGCAACCGAGAGGGCGCCTCGGACCAGCGCAGAGCGCTCAGTCCTGGAATCGATCCGACTGGAGGCGAAGGACATCCCAGGACGCAGCGTAACGGACCAAACGAGAAAAGTACTCCATTCGTACCGAGATAGGGACGGATGTTTAGCCAGGCGCGACGATCGGGCTCGGTACCCGCGTCCGCACGTCCAGCTCGGCTCCCTCGAGCGCCATCTCGACTGCCTCCGGCGCACCCCCTGTCGCCACCCAGCGTTCCTCTGCTTCCACCCCGAGCAGATCGAGCCGCTCGTCGGAATGCAGCGGATCGTGGTGGAAGAGGACGGTGCGGCCGGCGCCGGTGCGGCGGGCGAAGCTGAGCGCGTGTGAGATCGAGGAGTGTCCCCAGCCGAGGTGGTCGGGATACTCGGAGTCGGCGTATTGGCCGTCGTGGATCAGCAGCGAGGCGTCGCGGGCGAGGCCGAAGCCGGAGATCCACTCCTCCTCGAGCGTGTCGAGGTCGGCGCCCAGAGCGGGCTCGTGGTCAGGGATGTAGGCGAGCGAGTCCTCGCCGTCGTCGATCCGGTAGCCGAGCGTCGGGCCGCGGTGGGAGATCGAGGCGGCGCGGATCCGCGCCGGACCGATCTCCCACTCCGTCTCCGGCGTGCTGCGGAAGGAGACGTCGCAGGGCAACTCGCGCACCTCGACCGGTGAGAGCGGCGCCGAGATGTAGCGGGCGATGCGGTCGCGCAGCGAGGCCTCCGGCGAGGCGGGACCCCAGATGACGATCTCGGTCTGGGGGCGGAAGGCGGGGGCGAAGAAGACCAGGCCCTGGATGTGGTCGAGGTGCAGGTGGGTGAGGAGGATGTGCAGGCGGGTCGGCTCGTCGGGTAGGGAGAGGCCGAGGTTGCGGATGCCGGTGCCGGCATCGAGCGCCAGCAGCGAGCCGTCGGAGAGGGTGACGCCGACGCAGGAGGTGTTGCCGCCGTAGCGGATCGTCTCCGGCCCTGGGGAAGGGATCGAGCCTCGCGTGCCCCAGAGCTTGGCCTTCACCTCAGGCCCCGGCTCCGTTTTCGGCGGCGGGCCAGAAGACGGCGATCGCCCCGCGCGATCCGTGCGTGGTCTGGATCGGGAAGGCGGAGGCCTCGATCTGGTGACGGGTGCCGTCGATCGAGTGGATCTCGAAATTGGCGTGGGCCGGGCGATCGTCGCGGACGGCGACGACCAGCGGCAGCTCGTCATAGGGGATCGGCTGGCCGTCCCGGTCGAAGGGGCCGAAGAGAGCGCCCCACTCCAGCGGCCCGACGGTGCCCAGCTCCTCCCACGATTTGCCCAGCAGCATTCCCGCCGCCTCGTTGTAGAAGACGAGCAGCCCGCCCTCGTCGACCAGGAAAGCAGGGGTCGACAGGGCCGACATCAGATTGCGAGCAAGAATCAACTCCAATGGCTTCTGGGACGCGGTTGGCACGGGAATCTCCTACCCTCGAACGCGGGTGTCTATAGCGGCTGTGACTTTCGTCACGTATATCCCATCACTGTAGAAGCTCAGCGGCTACGATCCCCTGATGGCCCGGCGATTCAAGCGGACGGCAGCATGGCTGCGAGACCGCATCGAAGACTTAGCGGCATTGCTTACGTGGGACGGGGCAAGCTGGAAGCAGCCGCCGAAGGACCCGCGTAACGGCCTCTGAGTCGCAGCCTTTTTACTTCTGATCGTGTCCCGAGGGCTTTAAATGCAGCGCGTGGATCACGCCATCAACAACGAGATACTTGGGGTCTGGTTTCCCACGCACGGTCCCGTCTGGCCGGACGTATTGATGCACCAGCGCGACTTTTCCCAGACCGGGTAGTCGATATGCGACGATTTGGGATTGAGAGCCATGTGGCATCCGCAACTTGCGACAAAGACCTTGCGCAATATTTCTCGATCGTTCAATATCTCTTTCGATCTTTCCAACTTGGCTAGGTTCGCAATAGGCTCCACGATTGAAGAGAGCACGTAGTTCCTTCTTCGTAACCCGCTTGAGAGGACGAGACATGCCGGACTCAATAACCCAAGCAATCGAAGCGCGACTCCGCCGCTATCTTGGCGGGGAAGACTCGTTGGCCGATTTCGAGGCTTGGCTTGTTCCTGAGACTTGGGATCTCTCCCCCCTAACTGATCGAGAGGCGCATGAGCTGGCTGCATCGATCACGCTTCGTATTGCCGAATTTACGAACGGCGACTGGTCTGAGGCAGAGCTACGCAAGGCGCTGCAGCAGCTTCAGTCGCCATCAGAAATCAAGTTTTCCGGAGGCAAAGAAGATCAGGTCATTCTTGGTCTTCAGAACCACCAGGCATCGTTTTCTGTGGTTGGTACTGAACGTTTAGGGGCATTCGGGTAAGCAGCTCCTCCGCCTGGGTCGACCCTCTGCCACGTCTGAGGATTACGTCGATCCAATAGCGGCCCTCGTTCGTCAGTTCGAGTTGGATGCTGCCGCGCACGCGCGCCCCAGTCCCTTCGCCAAACTGGACCGGGAACTCTTGCGCTGGCAACTTCATCCCTGACGGGTCCTCCGGCTGCAGCAGGATCGCAAAGCGACCTTTGGCTGAGCCTCCGACCAGATCGATCACGAATTGGGCGGGGAAAACGAACGGGGGCATCTCATCAGGCACATCGGGCCCTTGCTGGACATTGCCAACCTGCTCAATGACATTGATGACGCTTACGCGTCCGTCTCGCGCGACGATCGCGGTTTCGCAAAGCGCCGCGATCAAGACATAGGGACCGCCGGAGTCGTTCATGGAGATCACCGTATCGTGCGAGAGCGACAGCGTCAAGTAACTTGACAATGTCAAGTCTGTCAAGTATCTTTACACCATGCCACCGGCCAACCGCCACGAACCGCGCCGAGCGAAGTCCTCGACATCGGACTATTCCGTCACCGAGTTCCTACGGGACTTCCCCGATGACGCCGCCTGTCTAGAGCATCTGTGGCGGACCCGGCACTCCCCGGACGGAGAACACGCCTACTGCCCCAAGTGCGGCTCTGAGCGCGTCTTCAAGCGCTACGCGACCAAACAGGGGCGGCAGTCGTGGACTTGCACCGGTTGCGGGCACCACGTCCATCCCACGGCCGGCACGATCTTCCACAAGTCCTCGACCTCGCTTCAGCTTTGGTACTACGCCATGTATTTGATGACGAGTACGCGATGCGGCATATCCGCGAAACAGCTAGAGCGAGAGCTTGGAGTCCACTACAAGACCGCCTGGCGCATGTTTAACAAGATCCGCAACGAGCTGATGAAGGACGACGCCAAGCCGCTGAAGGGCAAGGTCGAGGTTGACGAGACCGGCGTCCACGGTCGCCCACGCGGGCCGCGAATGACTAAAAAAGAAGCGGCTCAGTGGCGCGAGCGCCAAGTCTCGGTGCTGGGCATGGTCGAGCGCGGCGGGCGGGTCAAGCTGCGGGTGATCAAGTCGCGCCGGGGCGAGCCGCTGAGTGGAGCCGTGCGGGCGAACGTCAACCCGAACTCGATCATCTTCACGGACGACTGGCGCTCCTACCGGCCGCTTGGCCGAGAATACGCGGGCCACAGCATCATCAACCACTCGGCGGGCGTCTACGTCCACGGCGACATCCATACGAACACGATTGAGGGCTTCTTCGGCAACCTCAAGACGGGGATGCGCGGCACCTACAAGAAGGTGTCGCAGAAATGGCTTCAGTCCTACCTGGACGAGTACGCCTGGCGCTACAACGAACGCTTCCGCGACGGCCGCTCGATGTTCCACTCGATGCTCGACAAGGCGGCGAAGTGAGCGAGCAGACAGGCATCCTGCGGAGCATCCGGGGCGCCGCCAAACGCCGCGAGAGCGCCGACGCCGCAAAGCGACAAGCGACCGAAGACCTACGGGGCTTCTGCCAGCAAGCGCAGAAGTCGGGCGTCCCGGTTACTCAGATCGCTTCTGAGGCCGGTCTTTCCCGCCAGGGCGTTTACGACCTGCTGGCGGAGCGACCTTAGAGAGAGCGGCATCGAAGTCGCCTTTGGTCGGGACCGGGATCTCCAGTCCCTTCTCCGTCTTCTGCCTGCGCCTGTCGCTGGAGGAAGTCATCGCTGCAACGGTAGCGACCTCGGCGCCGCTGCCTACAGACGGCCGATTTTATGCATCACCCGGACCCCACGAACCTGTGGTCCGCGGCGGTGTTTACGCTAGGAACTTGCGAGGGACCTAGCGCCGGGCGACTTCCCGGCCAGTCAGCGCTATATGTGCACGCTGCTGACCGGGGCAGGGCTCACCGATTGACAGTCGGTTCTGCCCAAGCTTTGGGAAGTCGAGGGGGGCCGCTACGCGGCCCTTTCTTGAGGGTGTTCTTGGGAGGACTGGGAGTACCCGCCATTCTGCGACAGGTGCGTTCTGATCGCGCGACGAAGCTCCGCTGAGACCGTGCGGTCCTCTTGCTCGGCAAATTGCTCGAATGCATCGGCCAGATCCGCAGGGACCCGGCCACCGATGTGCCTTGTGGGTCGACCCATCTGCATCTCCTCCATCTCTATTTGCTGCTCCTGTTCCGGGGGTGTTGAACACAGTTCGCAATCTATTCAACGGTGCGGACGACCTTTTTGCCTTGCTAGCGCAGACTGTTTTCGATGATCTCGATGAAGTGCAGAGCGGCCCGTCGCGGAGCTAGGCATTGCCCTCGCGCTCAACCTCAAACCGCCGATGGACGATTCCAAGGCCCGGAACGTCGGTTTCGATGAACTGCCCAACGGTGATCTCGCCCGGCTCCCAATCGATCCCCTCCAACAACTCGGCGGGGTCGATGTCGAGCGCGGCGGCGACCTTGACCAGCGTGTCGATGCGCGGGACTCGCGCCCCGCGCTCCAACAGACCAATCTCGGTCCGGTGAAGGGCGGCACGGAGGCCGACCTGTTCTTGCGACATCCCCGACCGCCTGCGACAGCGCCGCAGGTTCTTGGCGAAGCGATCAGCGCACTTCACCTCACGCCTCCAGAATCTCGATGAAGCGGAGGGCCGCTCGCGTTGGCTGGATCAAGCCGCCCTCGCATTGGAGAAGCCCGACGCCCGTCAGATCACGGACCGCTCGCTCGTAGCGGTCTCCCTCGGCGAAGTCCTCGGGATCATCGATTAGCTCGCGCACCAGATCGGGGATGATCAAGTGCGTTGGATGGAGCGCTAGGACGTGGATCAAGGCAACCGCCTGATCGCGGATGTCCTGTGTGTGATTGGAGCGCTTGGGACGCGCCCCGTTAGCCTTGCCGTGCATGGGAAGTACCCCTTCCTGTGCCAGGCCGGGGGCAGTTCACGCTGCGCCCCGGCCGCTTTTCTGTTGACGGCGAAGGAAGCTAGGGCGCGTCAGAGACGGATTTCGCTTCTACAGTGAAGGGATATACGTGACTTTCGTCACTTAGGCAATTTACAGCGCCGGGGAGTGCCGTAGATGCATCTGGCTCATATGCGTTGCAGAAGATTTTGATTCTGCGCGCCACTCGTGACGTCGAAATCTTTACGGTGCAATCATGGAGACCATGAGAGAGAGCTGGACAGATGAGCGACTGGATGACTTCGCGGCACATACCGACCAACGCTTCGACTCGTTGGAACGGCGAATGGAGACCGGCTTTTCTGAGATGAACGCTCGCTTCGACGGGCTGCAGCGCACGATGACTCAGGGCGTGATCGCGCTGGCCGGATCCTTCATAGCCGGCTTCGCCGCCTTGATCGTTCTGATCGCGACCCAGCTGTAGAGGCCCGTTACAGCGAAGCAAGCAGGAGCTCGCTCAGCTCCCGCTCCAGATCCTGCAAGCGCTGCGGGTCCCCGCTCGCCGCGCGGGTCGAGACCAGGGCCAGCGCGGCGCCGATCAGGCGTCGCTCCAGCCCCGGCAAGGGCGTCGCGCCGGCGGGGTCGGCGAGCACGTCGCGCAGCATCGCGCCGAGGCGCTCGATCAGATCGCGGCGGGCGGCGCTGAGCGCCGCGATCTGGGGCGGTGGCTCGGCGCTGAGCAGGCGGGCGACGTCGGGCGCGGCGGCGAGGAAGCCGAGCGCTGCGGCGATACCGGCCCGCGCCCGGCAGCGGCGGTCCGCTTCGGCGATCGGCCCGCGCTCCTCGACCAGCGCCGCGCAGGCGCCCTCGATCTCCTGGCAGAGGTGGCTCGCCTCCGTCTCGTACGCCGCCAGAAGGCAGGCCCAGAGGTCCTCGAAGTGCTGGTAGAAGGTGCGGCTTGAGACACCGGCCAGTTCGGTCACGCGCGCCGCGGTTATGCGGCCGTAGCCCTGCTCGGCGACGGCCGTCGCCGCGGCCTCGAGCAGGCGCAGGCGCTGATGCGCGCGGACCAGATCGGCGGGGATGCCGTGGCGACCGGGGGGGAGGCGCAGCGTCGGAACGGCCTCGACTTCGGCGGGCTCGGCGAGCGCGGTGCCGGCGATCAGCCGCAACTCGGTCATCCCTTCTCCGCCTCCTCCTCGACACCCATCATCCGTGCTCGCTCACGCTCCAAGAGGATGCTCGCCCGCTCGAAGGCGCCTTCGGCCTCCTCCTTGCCGAAGTAGGAGCCTGCGGCGAAGTGCATCAACTCGGGCAGGCTGTCCCAGAGGCGCCCCGGGTCGCCGGCGCCGAGCGCCTCGGCGACGCAGGACTCGATCCCGCCGACGACGAAGACGCCGGTCGCCTCCGGCGGCGCCTCGGCCGGGTCGATGTCGGCGCGGGCGCTGTCGATCGCCGCGGCGAGGCGTTCGACCGCAGCCTCGTGGCGGGCAAGCGCCGGCTCGCCGGCGATCTGCACCTCGACGAAGAGCGCTCGGGCGATTGCCGGCCGTGCGGTGACGAACTGGAACAGGCGCACGATCGCCTCGCGGACGCCGGCCTCCCAGCCAGGAGTGGTCGCTGCCGCTTCCAGCACGCTGACGCAGAGCCGCTCGATCCAGACGGCGTAAGCCTGGGCGAAACAGTCCTCCTTGCTCTCGAAGTGCTGGTAGAACTGCGCCCGGTGTCCGCCGCTGTGTTCGAGGATCGCGCGCACCGAAGTCTCGCGGAAGCCGACCTCGCCGCAGACGGCCAAGACTCCTTCCATCGCCCCCTCGCGCACATCGAGCTCAGAGCCTCGGTTTGCTCCAAGCGAATCGATCTGGTTGATCGCTGCTGAGGCTTCCGCTGACATACGCCCTATAAAAACTACTCCTTTTTTGCCAGATATGAAATCTTTCTCAAGTCGGCTACCCTCGACCCATGCAGTACCTCTCGCAAAGACTGGCCTCCAAGCCGTCTCCGGGGCGGGGGGCAGGGCTGTCTGACCTCGCGCTTCCCTCGCCGCAACGTGAGCGGATCCTCGACGCGGCCGAGCGACTGATCGCCGAGCGCGGTTGCGTGGGCACCTCGATCGAAGCCATCGTCAAAGAAGCAGGCGTCTCCTCGGTCACCTTCTACGAGTTCTTCGAGAGCAAGGAAGAGTGCTTCGCCGTCGCCTTCGACCGGGCTGTGGCCTGGGGTGTGGACCAGATGGCGGCGGCGATCCGCGAGGCCGGTGAGGCGGACGAGCTCTCCTGGCCGGAGCAGGTGGCGACCGGGCTGCGGGCGACTACGAGGCTGATAGTGGAGGCTCCGGAGAGGGCGCGCCTCTGTCTGGTCGAGGCGCAGACCGGAGGACCCGAGTTGGAGAGCCGCTTCGAGACTGCACTCGACCGGCTCGCGGCCAAGCTCCGCGAGGGGCGCGCCCTGCCGACGGCCTCGGTCGACCTGCCGGCCAGCCACGAGGAAGCGACCGCCGCCGGCCTCGCCTGGCTGCTGCGCGAGCGCCTCGAGATGGGCGTCGCGGCGAAACTGGGGGAGCTCTACCCCGAACTGATCGACATCGCCCTGGCTCCCTACCTTGGGGCGGGCGAGTCGCGGCCGGCGGTGCCCGCGACAGCCCAGGGCAATGGCTGACGGGGGCCGCCAGGCAGCGGGGACGGTTACCCCGGGCGACAGGCTGCCGCCCGGCCGCCACGGGCTGCCCCGCGTCTTCGTCGCCGAGAACCAGCGCGAACGCCTGCTCAACGGCGTCGTCGAGGCGGTAGCCGAGCACGGCTACAACGCGACGACGATCGCCGCCATCGCCGCCGCGGCGAAGATCTCCCGCCGCACCTTCTACGAGTACTTCGAGGGCAAGGAGGACTGCTTCGGCGCCGCCTACGAGATGATCGAGGCCCACGTCCTCGACTCGATGCTGGCGGCGCCGGGGGCGGGGAAGGAGTGGCCGGAGCGAGTCCGCGCTCGCCTCGCCGCCCTGCTCGACGTCCTCTCCCGCGACGCCGCCGTCGCCAGCTGCTTCCTGGTCGAGCCCCTCGCCGCGGGTGGCGACATCGCCGCCCGCTACCGCGAGGCGATGCAGCTCCTCGCCGGCACCCTGCGCCCCGAGCCACCGCCCTCCGAGCTCGACATGGAAGTCCGCGACCAGGCCCTGATCGGCGGCATAGCCACCCTGATCGTTCGCCGCCTCAACTCCGGCGGCGCCCAGCGTCTCCCCGAGCTCCTCCCCGACCTGGTCGAGCTCGCCCTCGCGCCATACGTAGGTCGCGAAGAGGCCAAGCGCCTGGCAGCGTAGGTCTCGAGCGGGTGTTAACGTATCCGTTATGCAACCCCTTGACACTCCTCTGCTCGGGCGGGTGCTTCGAGACGCCCGTCGCCGCGCCGGCATTTCCCAGAAGCAGCTTGCCATCCGCACGGGCATAGCGGCTCCGGCGATCAGCCGGATCGAAAACGGGCACGAGTCGCCTTCGTTCGAGCGCCTGACGGCCTGTCTCGAAGCCCTCGGCTTCGAACCCGACCTCGAACTGCTTCCGCTTTCCGGCAGTCAGGCCGATCCCGTTCACCTCGCAGCCGAAGCGGAGCTGACCCCTGCCCAGCGCCTGGAAAGCCTGTTCGAATGGATGCGGTTCGGCGATAGCCTCGCCCGGGCCCAGCTGAGGCCGCTCGCCCCGCGCGACACGGCGGACGATGCTTGAGGATCTCCCCGACGAGCTCGATCGCGGGCCGCTCGACCCGGTGCGTATTTTCGAGGCCCTCGAGCGCCGCGGTGTCGAGTACCTGACGATCGGCGGCGTTGCGGTGAACGCTCACGGCCATCTCCGCAACACGCGGGATGTCGACGTCCTGATCGAGTGGACGACAGAGAACATGAGACGACTCGCCGTCGCCCTCGGTGAGCTCGACGCAAAGCTCTTCGGGGTCGACGCGGACCTTCTCGACGTCGATCCACTCGATCCCGAGGCTCTCTTCAACGGCGGCAACTTCACGCTGCGCACCGCCGCCGGCGGCCTCGATCTTTTTGACCCCGATGAGATCCCCGGTGGGCGCCCCTACGATGAGATGCGACCGCGAGCGGTGGAGGCAACCGTCGCAGGGATCCGCATTCGCGCGGTCGGTCTCGATGACTTGATCCGGCTCAAGCGGGAGTCCGGTCGCGACCGTGATCTCGAGGACGTCGCAACCTTGCTTGCGGCCTCCAAAAAGGAGCCAGGCGACTAAGACTTAAAGCCGCAAACCTTCATCTCAAAAACTTCTCCTTGCATTTGTAAACCATTTCTTTTATCCTCGTTCCAGCGGCGCCTCAGGGAGGGCTCCGCGGCAGTACCCACACAGGGATAGGGACAAGGAGAGAGATTTGATGTTCTCGCCACTACGTAACGGCGCAGGCAAGCGCCTCCGCGAACCTTTCGGCAAGGCGGGCCTGACGGTCGCCGTCATCGCCCTCGTCTTCGCCATGCTCGGCGGCGCCTACGCCGCGACGAACAACGGCGGAAAAGCCACCGCCTCGGCCAAGGCCAAGAAGGGCCCGCGCGGGCCGAAAGGCGCGACCGGACCCGCTGGACCGGCGGGTCCCGCGGGTCCGGCTGGACCGGCGGGCGCTCAGGGCGCGAAGGGTGACAAGGGTGACACTGGTGCTCAAGGCAAAGAAGGCCCAGCGGGCAAAGAAGGCAAAGCGGGCAAAAACGGCTCACCCTGGACCGCGGGCGGCGTGCTGCCCAGCGAAGCGACTGAGACCGGTACTTACTTCATGGGGAGCGAAGCTGGCACCGGCTTTTTCACCCAGGCATACGCTCCGATCTCCTTTCCGATCCCCCTCGCCGCTCTGATCGGGGAAGCGAACGCGCATTTCATTGCTTCTGGCGGCGATCCGACGGTCTGCAAGAACGAAGAACACGCGGGCGAACCGAGTGCTGCAAATCCAGAGGCGCCCCCTGGTGTCCTCTGCGTTTTCGAGTTGAGTGTGAACCCGTCAAATCCAGCTTGGAATGAACCGGTCGAATTCGCGAATCCAGGTACCTCCGGCACCGGAGCCGGAACTACGGGGACGATTTTGCAGCGGGTTCTCCCGGGAACGGGAGCGGCTGGAGCGTTCTCATACGGCACCTGGGCCGTAACGGCTCCCTGATCGGCCCAGGTCGGCGGCCGATGCCAGATCGATCCACACTCGCCACGCCGACCACCCGTCTGGGTGTCGGCGTGGCGCTGGCACTCGCCCTGACCCTGCTCGCACTGGCGCCGGCCGGCGCCAGTGCCGCCGCTCCGGACACCCTCTGGGACGCCTGCCCGACGGGATCGGGGGCGGGTGAGTGCATACTCCCCGGCGGCGTGGTGACCGACGAAGCGACGGGCGACGTCTTTGTAGCCGACCTCACCAATCGCCGGATCGACGAGTTCAGCATCTGGGGCGTGTTCGTGAAGGCATGGGGCTGGGGAGTGCGCAGCGGCGCGTCCGAACTGCAGACCTGCACGACGCAGACGGGGTGCCGGGAAGGACTTGAAGGAGGCGGAGACGGCCAGCTCGATGGACTGTTGGGAGTCGCAGTTGACAGCGAAGGCGACGTGTATGTCACCGGCTGGAACACCGCGCGAGTGCAGAAGTTCGACCCCGACGGCGGACCGGGGGGCGAAGCCGAGTTCCTGTTGACGTTTGGCGGGGAAGTCAACAAGACCAAAAGCGAAGAACCGGGATCGAACGAAGCCGAACGCAACCTCTGCACCGCGGCCTCGGGCGACGTCTGCCAGGCGGGTGTCAGGGGAAGCGGGAAAGGGCAGTTCGAAGTATGGCCAGAGGTCGGCAACTTCATCGCCCTCGCCCCCGACGACGACATCTACGTCGGCGATGAGGACCGGATCCAGCGCTTCGACTCAGAAGGCCACTACATCGAAAGCATCGCGCTTCCGGGAGAGAGGGTGGAGTCGCTGGCGATCGATCGCAGCGGGGGGGTGAACGACGGCGACCTGTATGTGGTGCTTTGCAATCTGGTCTCTTTCTGTGCGAACCACAGCACTATCGCGGCCACGAAACCCAACGTGCTGCGCCTGGCGCCGAGCGGTCCGACGGCGAGCGTCGAGGCGACGATCGCGGTGCCGGCGCCCCGGGCGCTGGCGGTCGATGCCGACGGCAACGTCTACGTGACCGACGGCGCACAAATTGGC
>DATHEA010000003.1:0-14777 GCA_035318745.1 Solirubrobacterales bacterium | reverse complement strand
CGACCGCCTGCGCCGGCTGGTCGACGACCTGCTGGTGCTCGAGCGCGAGACGGGTGCCGCCGGGCCTGAGCAGCCGGTGCGGCTCGAGCGCACCGTGGCCGAGGTCAGCGCCGGCCGTTTCAACGTCGTCACCGAGATCGCGGGGTCGGCGACGGTCATCGGCGAGCCCGACGCGCTCGCCCGCAGCTTTGAGAACCTGCTCGAGAACGCGGCCGTGCACGGACCTCCCGGGGGCCGAATCACGATTTCGCTGCGGGTCGCCGATGGGCAGGCGGAGGTCGCCGTCACCGACGAGGGCGGAGGGTTTCCAGCCGGCAGCGAGGAGAGTGCGTTCGAGCGGTTCTGGCGCGCCGATGAGGCGCGCGGGCGCGCCGGCTCGGGTATCGGGCTTGCGATAGTCAGGGCGACGGCAGAGCGCCACGGCGGCAAGGTCCGGGCGGAGCAGTCCACCGTCACCGTCACGCTTCCGGTCGTTCCGTCCGGCCGGGCGGTCGGCGGGTCAAATGGAAACCGACGGCGATGAGTGGATGAGCTGCGCGGCTCTCATCTGCAATTAAGCGCGGTACCCAACACTGCCGCGCCATGAATGAGATCGCAGCACCGCCGCTAGCCGAAGTCCCCCGCAACGTCACCCCGTTGCTGGGTCGTCAGATGCTCAACAAGGTGCCGGAGATCACCCTCTATTTCTGGGTGATCAAGATCCTCTGCACGACGGTTGGGGAGACCGCGGCGGACCTGCTGAACGAAAACCTCGGTCTCGGCCTGACCAATACGACCTACATCATGGCCGCGGCGTTGATCGCCATCTTGGTCTTCCAGTTCAGATCGAGGAAATACGTGCCGGGGATCTACTGGCTCGCGGTCGTCCTGATCAGCGTCGTCGGCACGCTCTTCAGCGACAATCTGGTCGACAACCTCGGCGTCGAACTGCAGACGACGACGATCGCCTTCAGCGTCATCCTCGCCTGCGTCTTCGGGGCCTGGTACTGGAGCGAGAGGACTCTCTCGGTCCACACCATCGTCACCACCCGTCGCGAGGGCTTCTACTGGTTGGCGATCCTCTTCACCTTCGCCCTCGGCACCTCGGCCGGAGACCTCGTGGCGGAGAAGCTCGAACTCGGCTACCTGCCTTCGGTGGGGATCTTCGCCGGGGCGATCGCGGTCGTCACCGTGGCCCATTTCCGCTTCAAGCTGAACGCGATCCTCGCCTTCTGGATCGCCTACATCTTCACCCGCCCGCTCGGCGCCTCGATCGGCGACTACCTCTCCCAGCCCGTCGAAGAAACCGGCCTTGGCCTGGGGACGATCCTGACCAGTGTCATCTTCCTGACCACGATTCTTGCCCTGGTCGTCTACCTGACGATCTCCAAGCGAGACCGGATCGCGGTCTCCAGCGCGGAAGCCCAATTGGCCGACGTGCCTGGCCCGGCCGCAGAGGGGGCGGTGGGCGAGCCCAGTGTCCTCGTCGTCACCAACAAGACCGAGGCGACGCCGGCCCTGGTCGCTGCGATGCGCGAACGGGCGGCGGCCGGCCCGGCGAAGTTCTTCCTGCTCGTTCCGAACCCCGATCACCTCCCGTTCGATCGCGTCAGCGCGGACACCACCGACGGGGAGAAGGTGCTGGAGAGTGCTTTGCCACGGCTCCAGGAAGAGTCGGGGGCGGAGATCGCGGGTCGAGTCGCCAACAGTCCGAACGCCTACGACGACATCGTCGCGGCGCTGAACGGAGGCGAATACGGCGAGATCATCCTCGAGACCCTGCCCAGCCACGTCTCGCACTGGCTGCACGTCGATCTACCCGAGCGGGTGGCGCACCTCGGCTATCCGTTGACGACGGTTACGGCTACCCACTAGCCCGGAGGTGCCTGCAAAGAGCGGATCGAGCTCGGCTTCTTCGCCGGCGTGGTGACTGACCTCACGGTTGTCTATGCGGCGGCTGATCGGGCCCTGTCTCAACCCCTGTCATAGGGCCCACGGCGGCTCTCATCTGGCATTCATCTTCTCTGGGATCGTTAGTGGGGATGAACGTTCTGGTCGTCGAGGACGAGGTGAAGATGGCGGCGTTGATTCGGCGTGGGCTCAGCGAGCAGGGCCTCACCGTCGACGTCGCCGGGGCAGGGGAGGATGCGGTGGGAATGGCGCGGTCATCCACCTACGACGCGATCGTCCTCGACGTGATCCTCCCTGGTATCGACGGCTTCGAGACCTGCCGGCAGCTTCGCCAGGAAGGGATCTGGTCGCCGGTTCTGATGCTGACCGCTCGCGGAGCGCTCGAGGATCGTGTCGCCGGGCTGGATGGCGGCGCCGACGACTACCTCACCAAGCCGTTTTCCTTTGCCGAGCTGCTGGCCCGCCTCCGTGCCCTGGTCCGTCGCGGTCAGAGCGAGCGGCCGTCGATCGTCGAGGTCGGGGAGCTGCGACTGGACCCGGCGACCCGTCAGGTCTGGCGCGGCGATGCGGAGATCGAGCTCTCGGCCAAGGAGTTCGCCCTGCTCGAGACCTTCATGCGCAGGCCGGGCCACGTGCTCAGCCGCTTGCAGTTGCTCGACCAGGCATGGGAGTACGACTTCGAGCATCGCTCCAACGTGATCGAGGTCTACGTCCGCTATCTCCGCCGCAAGATCGACGTGCCTTTCGGAGTGAAGTCGATCGAGACCGTTCGTGGCGCCGGCTACCGGCTGAGAAAGGACGGCGGGCGCTGAGTCGCGTATCGATCCGCCTCCGGGTCACTCTCGTCTTCGTCGGGGTGATGGCCCTGGTCCTTGGCGCGACCGGCGTCTTCGTCTACCTGCGGTTCTCCAACGAGCTCGACGCCACGATTAATGCTGGTCTGCGGTCGCGGGCGAGCGACGTGGCTTCCCTTGTCAAGGAGGCCGATTCCGGCCTGCGGGAGGGACACCAAAATCTCGTCGGCCGCAACGAGAGCTTCGCCGAGGTGCTCGATGCCGGCGGCAACGTCACCGACTCCTCGCTGGCGGTCGGTCAGCATGTCTTGCTCACGCCGGCCGAGCTGAAACGAGCGCTGCGCGAGCCGATCGTCGTCAATCGCGGACCGCTTCCGGGTCTGCAGGAGGAATCACGCCTGCTCGCGGTTCCCGTCAGAGCGAGGGGTCGCGAGCAGGTCGTCGTCGTCGGCACCTCGACCGAGTCGCGCAGCGAGTCGCTCACGGACCTCGCGCAGCTGTTGCTGATCGGCGGTCCCGTTGCCCTCCTCCTTGCCTCCCTCGCTGCCTATGGGGTGGCCGCCGCCGCGCTGAAACCGGTCGAGGCGATGAGGTCTCGGGCGGCAAAGATCTCGGCGGCCGAGCCCGACCGGCGCCTTCCTGTGCCGCCGACCCACGATGAGGTGGGGCGGCTCGGCACCACCCTGAACGAGATGCTCGAGCGCCTTGGCGAGGCGCTGGAGCACGAGCGAGCCTTCGTCGCCGACGCCAGCCATGAGCTGCGCACGCCCCTGGCTATTTTGCGAACCGAGCTGGAGCTGGCGCTGGCGGCAGGCCGCTCTCCGGAGGAGCTGCGAGCGGCGCTCGCATCGGCCGCCGAGGAGACCGATCGGCTCACCCAGCTCTCCGAGGATCTGCTGACGATTGCCCAGACCGAACGGGGAGAGCTGCCGCTGCGCCTGGCCCGCTTGAGCCTGGTCGAGACCTTCGACGGTGTCGGCCGCAGGTTCTCCCACCGGGCGGAAGACGGGGGGAGGGCGATCGAGGTGAACACGTCTCCCTCGCTCGCGTTCGATGCCGACCGTCTGCGCCTCGATCAGGCGATAGGGAGCATGGTCGACAACGCCCTGCGCTACGGCGCCGGGTCGATCGACCTCACGGCGAAGGAGGAGGACGGATCGGTCGAGATCCATGTGCTGGATCGGGGCGAGGGGTTCTCCGAGGAGTTCCTCGGGCGAGCGTTCGAGCGCTTCAGCCGTGCGTCCGCGAGTAGCCGCGATGGCGGTAGCGGCCTCGGGTTGGCAATCGTGCGAACCGTCGCTCGCGCACATGGAGGCGATGCGCACGCCGCCAACCGCCCTGGTGGGGGAGCCGACGTTTGGCTGACGCTGCCGGCTCGCCGCGCCTAGCGATTCACTCTCATTTCCTTCTCATCTGGCCGGAGTAAACCTTCTAGTCGAATAGTCACTTTCGGCGAAGGAGGAACTGTGAAGGCCAAGATGGCGATCTCTCTGGTGAGCATCCTCGCCGCGGTGAGCCTGTTTGCGGCGGGATGCGGTGGCGGCGGCTCGAGCACCTCGACCTCGGCCAGCACCTCGACTCCTGGCGAAAGCCAGTCGAGCAAAAGCCAGGAAGCCGGCGGCGGCGCAGTGCCGAGCGAGGCACAGGCGGCCGCGACCGGCGACATACCCGACAACCAGGTGTTCCTGCTCTTCCACGACCCCAATGCCGGCTACTCGATCCGCTACCCGGAGGGCTGGGCGCGCACCGGGTCGGGGAATGACGTCACGTTTCAGGAAAAGGCGAACGTGGTCCACATCACGGTCCGCAACGGCGCTCCCCACGGCAGGCCGGGGACGAAGACCACCTACTCGCGGACGAGCGCCCCCGATCCTGTCACCGGCAAGCGCCTGCGGCTTGTAACCGACCGTTACGAATACGGCAACCAGGGCAAGGTCGCGGTTCTCGACCTCGCCACGCCGGTCGGAGTCGACAACGTCGACGCCTACCGGATGATCAGCGAAAGCTTCGAATGGCAACGCTAGAGAGCCTCTACCGCGAGCCGGAGGCCGAGCAGGCGCCGCCGGAGTGGCCGGTGCTGGAGATGCACGACGTCTTCAAGATCTACCGCTCCGCTGCGGTGGAGACCGTCGCCCTGCGCGGGGTCGACCTGGAGGTCCGCAAAGGTCAGCTCGTGGCGATCCTCGGTCCCTCGGGCTGTGGAAAGAGCACGCTGCTGGCCCTGGCCGCAGGTCTCGATCGTGCCTCGGCCGGGGACGTGCGCAGCTTCGGCACCTCGCTGATCGCCCAGAGCGAGCGCGAGCTCGCCGAGTACAGAGCGCAGGGGGTCGGCATCGTCTTTCAGAGCAACAACCTCTGGCCGACGCTCACCGCCTCGGAGAACGTCGTCGCCGCGCTTCGCCTCGGCGGGGTGGAGTCTCCGCTCAAGCGAGCCGAGGATGCGCTGGCGGAATTCGGACTTGGCCGACGTCGGGGTCACCGCGCGATGGCACTCTCGGGAGGGGAGCAGCAGCGGGTTGCGATCGCCGCCGCCGTCGCCCGCCGGGCACCGCTCATCCTCGCCGACGAGCCCACCGGCGAGCTCGACGCCGACAACCAGCAGGTCGTGCTCAGCGTCCTGCGGCGGTTGCCGGCGGAACACGACTGCGCCGTCGTCGTCGTCACCCACTCCAAGGTCGTCGCCGGCGCCGCCGATCACGTCGTCGAACTCCGCGACGGAGCGGTGGTCCGATGAGCGTCGCGACTGTCAGCGCCACGGCTCTCTCCTCCTGCCGGCGCGCGTCGGTCACCTACGGAGAAGGCGAGGCGCAGGTCCGAGCGCTGATCGAGGTGGACCTGAGCATCGCGCCGGGGGAGAGCGTCGCCCTGCAGGGCCCCTCTGGCTCTGGCAAGACGACGCTGCTGCATCTGCTCGGCGGCCTCCTCGTGCCGACCTCGGGGGAGGTGCTCTGGAAGGGCGAGGCACTCTCGTCTCTGGACGCCGCGGCCCGCGGTAAGACGCGGGCCGGAGGCATCGCCTATGTCCTGCAGGGCTCCAACCTGCTGCCGACCTTCAACGCCTTCGAGAACGTCGCCTTCGCCGCCTGGGTTGCGGCCCGGGCCGGGCTCGACGCCCGCCAGGCGCCGGCCGAGCTGCTGAGGCTGGTCGGCCTCGCCGACAAGGGCGGCGCTTTGCCCGCCGAGCTTTCCGGCGGGGAGGCCCAGCGCGTCGCCCTCGCCAGGGCGCTCGCCCAATCACCGGAGCTGCTGCTCTGCGACGAGCCGACCGGCCACCTCGACTCCGACACCGCCGGGCGGGTGCTCGACCTGCTCGAAGCGCTGCAGGAGCGTTTTGGCTTCGCCCTGGCGCTCGCCACTCACGACCGTGGCGTCGCCGCGCGCTGGACGCGCCAGGTGCGCCTTGCCGACGGCCGGATCGTCGGACCGGAGAGATCATGAGCGCCGCCCTGCAGCTTGGGATCGCACGGCTGAGACGCAGGCCGGCGCAGACCGCCACGCAGACGCTTGTCCTCGCCGTAGCCGTCGCCCTGCTCGGGGCGATGATCCTCTTCATCGGACACTCGCTGCGGACGATGACCGCTTCGGCCACCCGCAGCGTGCCGCTCGATCTGCAGGGGCCGGTGGGGAGTTACGGCCAGGCTCGCTCGCTGGCCGGAGGGATCTCCAAGCAACCCGACATCGCTCAGGCCTTCCCCGTGGGGACGGCTCCCTTTGCCGGCGTCAGCCATCGCGGCGCCGCCGGGGTCACCGATGCGGGCTCCGGGGCGATCCTCGCGGTTCCCCCCGGCTACCTCCACCGGATCGATACCTTCCGCTACCTGCGCGGCGGCCTGCGGCCGGGCCAGGTCGTGCTCGATCAACAGCTTGCGGCGACGCTGCGGGCCAGGGTCGGCGACACCGTCAGCCTGCGCCTCGGCGCCCACACGCCGCCGCAGAGCTTCAAGGTCGGCGGCGTCGCCGTGGTCACCGCCCCCGACGTGCTCTTCCAGCCGCTCAACCCGCAGGTCGGCCCGGCGCCCGCGCAGCCACCGGCCAACATCGCGATCCTCCCCGTCGCGACCTTTGCCAGCACGGTCGGCGGGGCGCTGCCGTCGCTTGGCGCGGCCGGCCCCACCTCGGCCTCGGTCCCCGGCACGCTCTCCGGGGTGCAGTGGCAGGTGCAGGCACAGGTGGATAGGGCAAGTCTTGGCGGCACTCCCAGCGAAGCCTTCAAGCGCGCCGGGCAGATCCGCAACTCGGTGGAACGGACCTTCACGGGGAAGATCCAGTTCGTCGACAACCTCTCCGAAGCGCTCGAATCGGCGACCGGGGACGCGCTCTACGCCGAGGCGCTCTTCATCATGCTAGCCGTCCCCGGCGCTCTGCTGGCGCTCGGTCTCGCCTACCTGGCGGCACTGGGAACGGTGGAACGCGATCGTCGGGAGCTCGCCCTGCTCCGCGCCCGCGGCGCGAGCCGGCGTCAGCTGCTCGGGATGGCAGCGGTCGAATCGAGCATCGTCGGTCTGCTCGGTGGCCTGCTCGGCGCCGGGATCTCCTTTCTCGCGGTCACGCTGCTGATCGAAGGCCCCGTCGGGCTCAACGCAAGCCGGGCGGCAACTGTCGTCGTGGTCTGCATCGCGCTCGCGTTCGCGGGCGGGATGGTGGCACGGCTCGGCACCGGGCTGCGAGCCCTCTCGGAAACGGTGGCCGCCGGCAGGCGAGGCAGCCAGGGCGGGGGTGTGCCGCTCTGGCGCCGGCTCTACCTCGACTTCATCGCGCTCGCGGTCAGTGGGTTGATCTACTGGCTGACCGCCAGCACCGGCTTCTCGGCGGTCGTCAATCCCGATTCCAACCCGACCCTCTCGCTCTCGATCTACATGTTCTTCGCCCCTGCCCTGCTCTGGATCGGGGCGACGCTGCTGCTGGTCAGGCTGCGCGGCACGGTCTTCAGCGCGATCGCGGGGCGTCTACGGGGAAGCGGGGAGGGCACCAACCGCCGCAGCTTCCTTCTCGCCAGCGCTTCGCGGCGTGGCCCGGCGATCAATCGCGGCCTGATCTTCGTCGGCCTCCTGCTCGCCTTCGGGGTCAGCCTCGGAGTCTTTGCCGCCACCTACAACCAGCAGGCAGGGGTCGACGCTCAACTCACCCTAGGCGCCGACATCACCGCCACGGCACCGCCGGGGGTTACGGCCAAAGCGGGCCTTGCCAAACGGATCGGCAACGTGTCGGGCGTCGCCGCCACCTCCGCGGTCGATCACTCCTACGCCTACGTCGGTCCCGACCTCCAGGACACCTTTGGGATCGAACCGGCGAGCATCGGCAAGGCGACGACCCTGCGCGACTCCTACTTCATCGGCGGCGGCGCGCAGACGATGATGAGCCGCCTGCAGAGCAGGCCCGACGGGATCCTCGTCTCCAAAGAGACGATCACCGACTACTCCCTGAAAGTCGGCGATCTGCTGCGGCTGCGGGTACTCGATCACCGCAGCGGTCAGTTCCACATCGTTCCCTTCCACGTCGTCGGCACCGTCCAGGAGTTCCCCTCGGCGCCGCGCGACTCCTTCATGGTCGCGAACCTCGCCTACCTGCAGAAGGCCGACCACGCCGGCGGTCCCAACGTCGTCTTCGCCAGCGCCGGCGAAAACCCGGCGACCGTCGCGTCGCGTGTCACCGCCGCGACCAAGGGCTTCGGCGTCAGCGTCAAGGACATCCGCCAGCAGTCGGTCCAGACGGTCAGCTCGATCACCACCGTCGACCTGACCGGGATCAGCCGGCTCGAGCAGGCCTTCGCGATCGTCCTCGCAGCGGCGGCGATGTGGCTCTTCGTCAACCTCGTCGTCAACGAGCGCCGGCACGAGTTCGCGACGATGGCGGCGCTCGGTGCGTCGCTGCGCGACATCGGCGCTTTCGTGCGCAGCGAAGCCGTCGCCGTTTTGGCGGCAGGCTTGGCCCTGGCGGCCGTGCTCGGCTGGCTGCTGGCGGAGATGCTGATCGCGATGCTCCAGCACGTCTTCGATCCGCCTCCCGACCACCTCGCCATTCCGTGGGGCTTCCTCGGGCTGCTCGCAGCAGCCGCGATCGTCGGCGCCCTTCTCGCCGCGGGCGTGGCGGCACGCTCACTGCGCCGCCTGCCGCTCGGCGCGATCCTGCGCGAGGAGTGACGCTCTCAAGCCCGATCCGAGCGTCTCATCTGTGGTTTAAGCAGCGGACTTGGCCTGCCGCCTCGTTTCGCCAAGCCCGCCCTTGGACACCAAGCTCAAAACCTCGCACGGCTTCTCGAAGGTGCCCGAGATAATGGCCTTCTTCTGGATCGTCAAGGTTCTCGAGCGACCGCTACGTGCCTTGGCGCTACTGGCTCGCGGTGGCGATGGTCGGGGTCTTCGGCACGATGTGCGCCGATGTCCTCCACGTCGGCCTCGGCGTCCCCTACGTCGTCTCGACGATCTTCTTCGCGATCGTGCTCGCGGTGGTCTTCCGCACCTGGTACCGGACCGAGGGAACGCTCTCGATCCACAGCATCGTCACCGAGCGCCGCGAGGTCTTCTACTGGGCCGCGGTGCTCGCGACCTTCGCCCTCGGCACCGCCGCCGGAGACCTCACCGCGGTCACCTTCGGCCTCGGCTTCTTCGGCTCGGGCCTGATGTTCGCGGCGATCATCGCTGTGCCGGCGATCGGTTACTGGCGCTTTGGCATGAACTCGATCCTCGCCTTCTGGTTCGCCTATGTGGTGACCCGCCCGCTTGGAGCCTCCTTCGCCGACTGGTTGGGGGTGTCCTCGGAACGGGGCGGCCTGGCGATCGGCACCGGCCTGGTCAGCTTCGTCCTCGCGGCGATGATCGCCATGTTCGTCGCCTTTCTGACCTCGACCGGGGTGGATACGCCTGCGGATCAGAAAGGCCGGGGCAAGCGCAGATCGAGCTTGCCAACCGGTGTCGTGCCGCCAAGGCCTCCAGACGAGGTTCGCGAGCTGGTCTGAGCTCTCTGGTCTTGCTCGCGCGCCGGCGAAAGATTTAGGCAAAGTGAGGGTTCGTCTCATGCCCATCCAATCTGAGCCGTCGACCATCGATCACTCAACCCAACGAAAAGGGGAAGTGATGAGAAAGTTGAAGAAATTGGTGCTGATGAGCGCGGCGCTGGCAGCGCTCGCCGTGGGAGGCGCTGCCTTCGCCCAGGCCCAGAGTGCGGGCACCGTGGCAAAGGTGACCGTGCAGCATTCCAAGGGCGAGACGAGTGCGCCCGGCGACAGCGACGGGGTGCAGAGCGGCGACCAGAACGAGTCCGACCAGGGAAGTCAGGCCGGCGAGCGGGGGTCCGGGGCAGAGAGCCAGACGGAGGCGCCCGATTCAGCCTCCAAAAGCGATGGTCCTGACGGACACCATGACGAGAGCGGCAGCACCGGCGCCGTCCACGAGTCTGAGGGCGACTGACCTGAGGTTCGAGCCCGCCGCCTCGGCGCAGCGCGCCGGGGCGGCGTCACGGACGCTCAGAGGCGAGCCGCCTAGTCGAGTAGGCGCCCCGGCTCCACCTCGACCGCCTTGGCGAGTCGTTCCAGCGTCGAGACTTTCGGGTCGCGCTTGCCGCCCTCGATCCGGCTGACCTCCGTGGCGTGGACGCCGCTGCGCTCCGCGACCTGTTCCTGCGTCAAGCCAAGCCGTTCGCGCGCCTCGCGCAGGTTGGTGCCGAGGGCGGCCATGTGACAATCGTCTGTCCTGTGGGCCGAGACCGCCATAGGAAACTTCACAAGTTCTTGCGTAGACTCTCGCCTCCCTATGACGCCTGGCCGACGAAGGCGAGAAAGGGGGCCGATCCCAGCCTCAACGCAAGGGGGCCGAGACCGGCCCTTACATGCGGTCTAGCCGTGCTTATAGATCTCCACGATGGGAGCCGCCTTCTCAACTTTGAGGACCGTCATCCGTACTCACCCCCTTCCCCGCTTTGTCATCCCGGTCTACTCGCCGGGTTGGGAGGCCGATGCTAGGGATTTCCCGACTATGCGGGATAACCCTAGCGGCGGGGAAACCCCGAGGGTGAATGGCAATATGATCTGGTCCTTCTGAATGTCCAGACCAGACTGAGCGGAGGGATTTCGGTGGCAGACATCATCAAAGACCGGAAGCGGAGCATCGAAGAGGCGGTGTCCTATGCCATTGCGCACCGCATCAGAATCGAAATCCTTTGCCTGCTAAACGAAGCTATCTACAACGCCTCTGAGCTTGCCGAACTCACCCACTGGCCGCTAACCACCATCGGCCACCACATCAAAGAAATGCTCAGCTCCGGATCTATTGAAGTGGCGAGGATTGAAAAGGTACGCAACACCGATCAGCATTTCTATCGGGCCGTTGAACTCCCAGTCGTGAGCGACGAGGAGGCGGTGGCGCTACCACCGGAGGTCAAGCAGGAATACGCCGCTGTGGTCCTGCAAGCGATCATGGCCGAGTCCCTCGCGGCGCTGCGAACCCAGAAACTGAACAGAGATACCCGAGTCCGCATGATGTGGCGCTGGTACAACCTCGACGAGCAGGGTCGCGACGAACTAGCTGATGAGCAGCGCGAATCATGGGAACGAGTTGCAGAGATCGAGGCGCGGTCTACCAACAGACGAGCCAAATCTGGTGAGAAGGCGACGACGCTGATCGCCGCAACGTTGGGCTTCGAGCGAAGCAAGCCCGTTAACTCCAATGCCCCAGCGGTACACCGGCTTACTCCACGGAAAAACTGACTTACGGGTGTATCCCTCTGACGGGTGAAAACCATTCAAGAAGTTAGTACAGACTCAACCGTTCTTATCTGTAACTGTGCACTACTTAGAATAGAACTGACTGCTTGACCAGCAGGTAGTCGGGTCCGGGGTTGTCCAGTGGGTGGTGCTCGGTCGCTCCCCCCGCACCTCCGGTGAACGGGAAGGCGAGGAATGTCTACGAGCAATGGAGACAGGAGTAAAGGCGGGGAGCACTTGCCGGTCCTCGTGGACCCACGGTTCGTCAAGGCTCTGTCTCACGTTCTGCGGCAGCACATCCTGCTGGCCGCGGTGCAGGGCGAGATCAGCCCCAAAAAGCTGTCGAAGGCACTTAACGAAGGGCTGAGCCAGGTCAGCTACCACGTCAAAGTGCTGCGCGACGACTGCGACGGAATGCTCGAAGAGATCCGCACCGAGCCGCGTCGTGGGGCGGTCGAGCACTATTACCGTGCCAGTGCAAAAACGCTGCTTCCGGCGAAGGCGTGGCGTCGGCTCAAAAAGGGGCTGCGCGCCGTGGTCGGCGCGGGCCAGGCGAGCGATCTGTTCAACGACCTCACGGAAGCGCTGAAAGCGGGCAAGCTGCAGGGGTCGCATGACCACATCATCCGCACACCGCTCGTTCTCGACCCCGAGGGCCGGCGTAACGTAGTTGCAATCGCACAGTGGGCGACCAAAGAAGTCGAAGACGAGCAGCAGGCAGCGGCGAAGCGCATGAGGGAGGCCAATGGCGACGGGGGCGAGGCGGCCGGCTACACCTTTGCGCTACTGGCCTTCGAGGCCGCCTGGGGACCCGCCGACCTACACACCCTCGTGGCACGGGCGGAGGGCGCGGCAATTGCTTCATGACCGACAGTAGGACCCCACCCAAATACAACATTGCGATAGTCGAATCTGTGATTCTCGAAGTGGCCGCGGAACTGCATCCGCGGCACCTGACGACCAGAGAGCTTTCGTTGAAGATCGTCAGCGACCCCGACGACGGCAAGGAGGTCGAGACAGCCGCTCATGCGGTCCGCAACCTGAGAGAGTTCGGCCTGTTCTCCGACCGGGACGACGACGTCGTGGAGCCGACGCCGGCTGCCCTCCATGCCTTCGCGCTCCTCGCGTAGCCGTCGCGAGCCTCACCTGAAGTACGGTGCCGGGCGTGAAGGCCGCATGAGCACCGTGACCGACGTCTACGCCATCCCCCGGGACCTACTTGACTTCCGCGAGACGATCGCCCAGATCTCGAAAGAGCGGATTGCTCCGCGCGCCGCCGAGATCGACGAGGCCTCCGAGTACCCAGCGGACGTGCGCAAGCTGCTGGCCGAGCACGACATCCTCGCCCTGCCCTTCGAGGAGCGCTACGGCGGCACCGGCACGGGCACGTTGATGTTGCAGATGGCCGTGGAGGAGATCGCCAAGGCCTGCGCTTCCAGCGCGCTGATCCTGATGGTGCAGGAGCTCGGCTCGCTGCCGATCCGCCTCTTCGGCAGCGAGGAGTTGAAGCAGCGAGTGCTGCCGCGCTGCGCCGGCGGCGAGTGGACGCCCGCCTTCGCGCTCTCCGAGCCGGAGGCCGGCTCCGACCCCGCCGCGATGCGCACCCACGCCGAGCTCGACGGCGACGAATGGGTGATCAACGGCGCCAAGAACTGGATCAGCAACGCGGGCGTCGCCGACTACTACGTCGTCTTCGCCGTCACCGACCGTGAGAAGCGGCGAATCACCGCCTTCATGGTCGAGGCCGACCGGCCCGGCTTCTCGATCGGCAAGCTCGAGCACAAGCTCGGGATCCGCGGCTCGCCGACCGGCTCGCCGGTTTTTGACGACGTCCGCGTGCCGGCCGAGAACGTGATCGGCGAGGTTGGCCGCGGCCTAGGCGTCGCCCTCGGCACGCTGGAGAGGACGCGCCTCGGCGCCGCCGCGCAGGCGGTCGGCATCGCCCAGGGGGCGACCGATTACGCGACCGCCTATGCCGCCGAGCGGGTCGCCTTCGGCAAGCCGATCCTCGACCTGCAGGCGATCCAGTTCAAGCTGGCCGAGATGGAGACCGGCACCGCCGCCGCCCGCGAGCTCCTCTACAAGGCCTGCGCGCTGGCCGACCGCGACGACCCCGCGCTTGCCAAGCACTCCTCGATGGCGAAGCTGTTTGCCTCCGACAACGCGATGCGGGTCACGGTCGAGGCGATCCAGGTGCTCGGCGGCTACGGCTACGTCAAGGAGTACCCGGTCGAGCGGATGATGCGCGACGCCAAGATCACCCAGATCTACGAGGGCACCAACGAGATCCAGCGCGTGGTGATCTCCCGCGCGATGGACCCACGGCGGTAGCCGTCGCCATCAGCTCACGAGCGCTTATCGGCTGAGGATAAGCGCGGACGTCAGTTCGCATCAAACATTTTCAATTCTTTCATCTCTTGCGCTATCCTTAAGAAGGTATGGCGACTATCGATAGAAGCCGCACGGACTACGTTCGCGCTCTTCCGACCCTCTCGGGCGCCGCTGAGCTGATCGACATCAGCCCCGCTGGGATCACGCGCGGGATCGAGGAGCTAGGACTCGAGCCGCTGCCGTGGGGGCGCCGGGAGAAGCACCTCTCCGTCGAGGATCTGCTGCGTCTCGCATCCTATCTTCGCCGTGCCTCGATCGAGGAGGTCGCTGGCGGCCTCCTCGACGGCATCGAGCGGGACCATCCCGACCTGGTGAGTGTGATCGGTAGCGAGATCGACCAGTTCTTCGATGCGCTGCCCGAGCGCCGGCCATCGGCTCCCGATGAGTTCTTGGCAGAGCTCCGCAGTGCTCTCCCGGAGCGTTATGCCAGGCAGGCAGAGAAGATCTATCTCCGTCACGCGGGCAACTCGAAATAGTCGCCCGAGTATCCGTTGCGCTGAGAGCCTCGCCTGAATCCCAGCGCGCCGAGTTCGCCTTCGGGAAGAGCAATCGCTGCGTCGAGCACGACGCCAATGCGTCCCTTTGCCACGGTGCGCCGGTCGATCGCCAATCCGACCAGACAGAGCAGCCAGCAGGCGACGAGATATTCGGCACGTAGGGCGCCCGGGGCGTCCTGGGCCAGGCCAAGCGCGACAACCAGATGCGGCCGCTGACTTCCGCCTTGGGAGGAGGATGCCTCGAAATGCCAAGCCATGAGCGCTGCGACCCGACTCTCGTTCCTGAGGTCGACAGCGGTCAAGCGTCGTCCCTTCTGCGCCTCAGCGCCGTGGAATGCAGTGAGAGTCTCACGGGAAAAGGGCGCATGGGCGAGCCGATGTCGAATTGTTCGCAGCCGCCACCGCTCGGAGCTCTTGTCCGGTGAATCGGCAACTTCGGGGTGGCGGAGATCAAGCCTGATCCGCGTCTCGGCACCGCCATCTCGCCGACCCCCTTCAATTGCGATT
>DATHEA010000002.1:0-197682 GCA_035318745.1 Solirubrobacterales bacterium | reverse complement strand
GATTGGTCGGCACGACCGGCTCGACCCAGCGCGTCAAGGGGCCCTTGCAGGCATCGTGACCGATGCCGGCTTTGTACCAGTCGACCAGCGTCGCGCCGTTGGCCGCCGCCTGCGTGGCGAGCATCGCGTTCAGTTCTTTCTCCTTGGCCCGCAGGTAGGGAACGTCGCCGAAGCCGATCGGCATCTGCGGCCAGCAGCCGAAACCGGTCTCCGGGAAGATCGCCGCGTAGTTGACGACGAAGACTTTCGCCGCGGGCGAGCGAGTGTGGATGCCCTGCAGGACCGCCGCGACTTTCGGCGCCGTCGCCGCGATCCGTTCGGCGATTTGGTCTTTGCCGCCCGAGTCGTATTTGTCTTTGCAGGGGGTGCTGAAGGGGTTGATCGTGACGCAGCTGAGGGCGATTTCGGAAAAGCCGATGTCGTTGCCCCCGATCGTCAGCGAAACCCTCGTCGTTTCCGTGTCGAGCGAATTGAACTGCGGCGGGTTGGTGCCGAGTTCGGTGCTCTGCGGGTTGGTCATGTCGTTGGTAGTCGCCCCGCTGCAGCTCGGGTCGCGCAGCGGCAGGCCGATGGTCGGCGCCGCCAGGTGCGCGTAGTTGTGGTCCGACTTGAGGCAGCCAAACGGCGCGATCTGGTTGGGGATGATCGGGCCGGCGGCGTAGGAATCGCCGAGCGCGACGTAGTTTGCAGCGCGGGCAGCTCCGGCGAAAGCGGTGAGGACGACAAGTATCGCGATTGCCGGCACCACCGTTCGCCGCAGCCGTCGCGGGCTGGACTGAATCGACTGGGTCATATCCATCTCTCCTCTTGATTTGAGATCCGAACGGGCGGACGAGCAAGCGGCCCGCCCTTACCCGTTTCCCCCTAAGTTAATCCCGATCAATCGAGTGCGCACTCCGCCTTGGACGTTTTTGCGATTCGCGATCGCGGCGTCCCCAACTGTGACCGGGTGGAACCACCTCGCGCAGTTGGGTGCGCTCGAGCTCCCGCACCTCGGAGACGAGGACGTTGGTCGTGCCTTCGCGGCGCTCGAGACGGCCCTTGGCCCGAATGAGCGGCGAGGTGCGGACCTCGGCCCGGTGGCGGTCGTAGACCGGTGGCGGCACGATCAGGTTGACGGTGCCGCGCTCGTCCTCGAGCAGCACGAAGACGATCCCGCCGGCGGTCTCGGGTCGCTGGCGGGCGACCACCATCCCTCCCACCTCGACGATCGTGCCGTCGTCGATCTTCTCCAGGTCGGTGCTGCGCACCAACTCGGGGTCGAGGCCGGCGCGCATCAGCGCCAGCGGGTGCTCGCCCAGCGTCATCCCGGTCGAGCGGTAGTCGGCGATCATCTCCTCCCACTCCCCCAGCGGCTTCAGCGCCGGTGCGTCCGGCGCCTGCAGCGGCAGCGCCATCTGCGCCCCTTGCATGTTCCGCCGGGCAGTCCCGACAACCCCAACCTCCCAAAGCGCCTCCCGTCTCCCAGACGTGCCGGTGCTGCGGTGCCCATATGGACCTCTCTCCACCGGCACGTCCCCCGTGAGGCCATCTAGGGCGCCGGCCCAAGCCAGGCGCTCCAGGTCGGCGCCGCTCACCCCAGAACGCGAGGCGAGGTCGGCTATCTCCCGGTAGGGCCCGCTTCGCCGGCGCTCGGCGACCAGGCTCGCCATCTCCTTCTCGCGCACCCCCTTCACGTAGCCGAGCCCGATCCGCACGATCCGCCCGCCGCGCAGCTCCGGCTCAGCGGGTGCCTGCTGCGGTGTTTCGACGTGACAGAGGACGCGGCTGCGGTTGACGTCGGGGGGCGCCAGGCGGACGCCGCGGCGCTGGGCCTCGTGGGCCAGCGCGTCGGGTGGGTAGAAGCCCATCGGCTGCTCGTTCAGCAGCGCGCAGAGGAACTCCGGTCCATAGTGGATCCGCAGCCAGGCCGACTGGTAGGCGAGCAGGCCGAAGGCAGCCGAGTGCGCCTTGGGGAAACCGAAGCCGGAGAACCCCTGGATCTGCTGCCAGACCCGCTCGGCTACATCCAAGGGAACTTCATTCGCCCCCACGGCCCCGACCAGGAAGCGGTCGTGGAATTCGTCGATCGCTTCCTGGGAGCGCTTACGGCTCATCGCCCGCCGCAGCCCGTCGGCCTCGGCGTGGGTGAAATCGGCGAGGTCGACCGCCACCTCGAGCACCTGCTCCTGGTAGACGATCGCGCCGAGGGTCTCCTTCAGCGCCGGCTCCAGCAGCTGGTGCTCGTAGGGGATCTCGTAGGTGGGGTCCTCACGCAGCCGCTTGCGCCGCTCTATATACGGGTGGACCGCGCCACCCTGGATCGGGCCCGGGCGCACCAGCGCCACCTGCACGGTGAGGTCATCGAGGTCTTCAGGCCGGGTGCGGGGCAGCATCTGCATCTGGGCGCGGCTCTCGATCTGGAAGACGCCGGTCGTCTCCGCCGCCTGGATCGATTCGAAGGTTTGGGGGTCCTCGAAGTCGATTCGCGAGAGGTCAAGCCGCCTACCCCGCGTCCGGTCGACTTCTTCGACGCAGCGCTCGACCGCGGAGAGCATCCCCAGCCCGAGCAGGTCGACCTTGAGGAAGCCGGCGTCCGAGCATGAGTCCTTGTCCCACTGGACGATCTGCCGCCCCTCCATCGCCGCCGGTACGACCGGACAGACATCGATCAACGGCTGGGTGGAGATCACCATGCCACCGGAGTGCTGGGAGGCGTGACGGGGCAGCCCCATCGCCTCACCGGTGAGCTCGATCAGAACCTGCCAGCCACGTGAGGCCGCCCGCTCGGCGCCGATCGCGGCGACGACGTCGCGCTCGATCTCGCCGCTGCTCTCGTGGAAGCCGACCGTCTTGGCCACCCGCTCGATCTCCGCCGGCGGCAGCGCCAACGCCTTGCCGAGGTCGCGCACCGCGCCGCGCGGACGGTAGGTGGGAAAGGCGGCGACCAGGGCGGAGCGGTCGGCACCGTAGCGGTCGTGGACGCGGGGGATCAGCTTCTCGCGGATGTCGCGGGGGAAGTCGAGGTCGATGTCGGGCGCGACGGTGTCCTCGTTGACTTCCGCATTGAGGAAGCGCCCCGAGAAGAGGTCTCGCTCGACCGGGTCGATGTGGGAGAGGCCGGTGAGGAAGCAGACGATCGAGCTGACACTGGAGCCGCGTCCGCGGCCGGGAGGCATGATCGAGCGCGCCGACGCGGGGCCGCGCACCTCGAGCGCCACTTCGCGGGCCAGCTCGAGCAGGTCGCGGTGGAGGAGGAAGAAGCCGGAGAGGCCGCGGATGCGGATCGTCTGCAGCTCGTCCTCAAGCCGAGCACTGGCTTTTGCCGCTCGGTCGGAGTTCGCGTAGCGCTCCTCCAGCAACTTCTGACAGATCGCGGCGAGCTGGCGGTCGGCATCGGGGTTCTCGGCACCGGGGTAGCTGTAGCCCAGATCCGCCGTCAGGTCGAAGCGGAGCCGCTCGGCGAGGCGCAGGGTCTCGGCAACCGCCTCGGGGTACTCGACAAAGCGGGTCGCCATCCCCTGCGGGGTGGCCAGCGCCGAGCTGGAATTGCCGCGCCGCAGCGGCTCGGAGGCCTCGAGCGTCGTCCCCAGCCGCACCGCGACGAGGGCGTCCTGGAGGTGGGTGCGGCAACGGTCGTGCGAGTGGACGTTGCCGGTCGCCACGCAGGGCACGCCGAGCCGTTCGGCGAGGCCGGAGAGCCAGCGGTTGCGCGCCCGGTCGTGGCGCCAGTAGGGACGCTGCAGCTCGATGCGGAAGCGGTCATGGCCGAAGGCGGCGAGCAGGCGGCGAGCCAAGGCCACGCCCTCGGTTGCTTCGCCGCGCGCCCAGGGACCGACGACCGCCCCGTCGCCGGCGCAACCCGACAAGCAGACCAGGCCCGCGGCATGCGCTTCGAGTTGCTCCATCCCCACCCCCGGCTGCCCGGCCGTGCGAGCCGTGTTATCGCGCGTGTGCGAGTGGGCTTCGGTCAGCAGCCGGCAGAGATTGCGATACCCGGCGGCGCTCTCGGCCAGGAGGGTGAGATGGGCCTCTCCCACGGTCACCTCCGCGCCGGTGATCGGCCGCACCCCGAATCCCTTGCAGGCGTGAGCGAACTCCATCGAGCCCCAGATCCCGTTGTGGTCGGTGAGTGCGAAGGCGGAATAGCCCAGCTGACCCGCGGCGCCGGCCAGCTCCATCGGCGTCGAGGCACCGTCGAGGAAGGAGAAGGCGGAGTGGGTGTGCAGCTCCACGTATGGAGCGTCAGCGCCCATCAGGCGCGCTGCCGGAACCAGCGCCCGCTGCTGCTGCGAAAAACGACCAGGTCCCGCCCGTCGGTCAAGACGAGCTCGAAGTAGTGGCGCCACAGGCGCCGCAACGTCCACCAGCGATCCTCGACCACCCACTCCTCCCGCACCGCCGCCACCACTACCCCCTCGACCGTCAGCGGCACCCCTTCGGAGTCGGCCTCGACCGACACCCGCCGCGGGGCGTAGAGCTGCCGGATCCCCGGCGTCATCGTCCCTGACCCACTTTTGTTTGACTACTGACTCCAAGAATTGACCTGAGTGACACACACGTGCGTCCCCGCCCCCTAGCGTCGCTGCTATGCCGTGGCCGCCGAAAATTGGAGATCCTCTCCCACGAGACGAAGATGCCTGGTGCGAATCGGCAAAGTTGACTGAGTGGGTCCTCGGGGAGAAAGGACACGCCGAGGAATGGCGGCGTGTCTTCCATGTCGGAGGGGGTGATGAGGGGCTCGTTTGGGAATCGATCGCCAGAGCTGTGCTGGGGGCGCCGATCACTGGGCTGCGCGGTGTGGGAACCGCTGCCAGCTATGGCGTTCTTGTCACCCTGACAATCAATGGCCGACTTACTCCTGTTCTTACGGTTTGGCACTACGCAGATGAAGGCGCTGCGCCTCGATTGGTCACTGCCTATCCCAAGCTCTACACTCGAAGGAATGGCGACTATGGATGAATTGGCAATCGGCGACATCGTCGAATTGACTGAGCCGGCAGAGCCTGCCCCCGCTGGAGCACGAGGTGGGGTTACGGACCTCCTCGATGACGGCATGGTCATAGTTGAGGTAACGACTCTTCCCCTGGAACCGATCCTCGATCGGATTGCCATCGTCCCGCCCGAGACGCTGCGCATCATCGAGCGAGCGCAGCCCCAAACCTGACTCTGCAGAACCAGCCGTTGATGGTCTGGCGTCATCGAGCCGGGACTGGGAAGGGGGTAAGCATCGCGCGGCGCTCGGGAATGCGGGAGGAGCCGTCGACCGGCAGCACCTTGAGCAGCGAGTCGGCACCCTGGGCGGCGCGGACCTCGCGCAGCGCGGCTCCGAGCCGGCGGCGGCGATGCTCGTCGCCCCGTACCGAGAGCTCGAGCTGCTCGGCCGCGCGCGGGCCGAGCCCGACCGCGCGCAGGCGCAGCGAGACGGCCGGCGCCGGCAGTTCCTCCAAGCGGGCCAGGAGCACGGCGCGCAGGGCTCGTGCCGACGCGGTCGGTCGGCCGAGACCCTGCGCGGCGCTCCAGCTGCCGCCGTCACTGAGCGTGGCGCCGAGGCGTAACCCCAGCAACGTACGCCCCTTGCGCCGCGGTGCGGCGAGCAGTCGATCGACCAGCAGCTCCAGCGCCCGCTCGAGCTGGCTGCCGGCCGTCCCTTCGGGAAGCTCTATCTCCTCCGCCAGCTCCTCCCAGGTGCCGTGGGCGCTGGGGACGAGGAGCTCGTCCTCGCCGCGGGCAAGCCGCAGGGCGCGCAGGCCGGCGGGGCCGAAGCGGTCGGCGACGTGGCCGGGCGAGAGCGCCGCCAGCTCCCCCAGGGTGCCGATCCCAAGCCGCCGCAGCGTCTCGACCAGGCTGCCTGCCTCGCGCTCCGGCAGGCCGAGCCGGTCCGCCAGGGCCGCAACCGGAAGCTCGGATACGAAGATCGTCATGCGAACGTATGTTCGTGTATCCGAGGGACGAATTCAACCTACGAAAAGTTCCACCCGAGGATCGATCGCCCAGGTAATCGCGAACCGCGACGTTTACTTAGAAAGACTTGCGCTAATCGCGGCCCTGTGAGAGGGTGCCGCCGATGCTGGCCCACATCGCAGGCATACCGGTGGAGGAGACGGCGCTCAGCCTGGCACCGGTGGCCTTCGTCGCCGCCGGCCTGACCAGCGCCCGCCTGCGCCGGCTCACCGCCCAGCGGCGCCCGGGACGGCAGCGGCGCGGTGACCGGCGCGCGGCACTCGCGAGGCGAACGTGACCGTCGCCTCCCCCAGTCCGACCCGCGCCCCGGTTCACCTGCGCCACCGCCGCAGCGTCCGCCGCCTCAGCGAAGGCCAGCTCGCTGACCTGCGCCAGGCAGTGACCCTGGCGCAGAAAATCGGCGACGATCGCGGCTACCAGTACTGGGCTGGCATCCACGGCTTACCGCTACCGATGTACTGCAAGCACGGCAGCCCGTTCTTCCTCCCCTGGCACCGCGCCTACCTCTACTTCTTCGAGAAGGCGCTGCAGGACCGGGTCGGCGGGGTGACGCTGCCCTGGTGGGACTGGACCCAGAACCATGCCGAAGGCCTGCCCGCCGCCTACAGCCGCGCCCGCATCGCTGCCGGGACGAAAAACCCGCTGGCGTCCTCACCGATCCAACCTGCCGGGCGCCGCGATCCGAAAGAGACTCGGACCTCGCGCCAGTTCAACCGAAACAGCCGGCTGCCGGAGACCGCGGACGTCGACGACGCGTTCGACAACCGCGACTACTTCACCTTCCAGAACCAGTTGGAGAACATCCACAACGAGGTCCACGGCGAAATCGGCGGCACGATGGGGGACATACGGGTTGCTGCGTATGACCCGATCTTCTGGGCGCACCACTGCATGATCGACCGCCTCTGGTACCTCTGGCAGCTCGATCACCCCGGCGCGAGACTGCCGGCCGCCTACCTCGACACCGCCCTGCCGCCGTTCCCGATGACGGTGCGCCAGACGCTTGACATCACCGCGCTCGGCTACGACTACGCCGCCGGCACCGCGGCCGTCCCGGGGACCAGCCGTGGTTGACCGCTATCGCAGCAAACCGCTGGAGCTGCCGGCGCCCGAGCAGAGCTTCGCTCGCGCCGACCTCGCCTTCTACGAGGTCGATCATTCCGGCCCGAGCTTTGAGGCCCGTGTCTACGTCGGCGCCGGCCGCGGCCTCAAACGCGATGCCGGCATCGACCACCCCGCCTATGCCGGCTCGCTGTGGATCTTCGGCCATGGCTCTTGCGCGGGCGAGGAGGGACACTGCGACCTGCCCCAGGATCGCGACCCGTTCGACTATCGGCTCCCCCACCACCTCGAGCCGGCACCGCGGATCATCACCGTCACGCCGACGATCAAACGCCTTGTCGAGGCGGGCAAAGACAAGGCCTCGGTCGACGTCTTCGTCCACGGACCGGAAGGCGAAGCGCTCAAAACCCTCTCCTTCTCCCAGCTGCGGCTGCTCACCTACGCCTGAGCGATGCCGACGCTCGAAATCAAGCAGGATCCGAAGAAGGACAACCCGGCGATCCTCGAACCGCCGGCGGAGGTCAAGGCGGAAGTGGCGCAGCTTGAAGCCGGCCTCGACAGCGACGTCCGTCCCAGGCTGCTCGACCGCAACCTGCTCATCGCCACCTGGAACGTGCGGGCCTTCGGCGGCATGTCCGACACCTGGGAGCGAAGCGACAAAGACGACCCGAAACGGAACCTGGTCGACGCGCTGGCGATCGCCGCGGTCCTCTCGCGCTTCGACGTGATCGCCGTTCAGGAGGCGCGCTCGAACCTGCGGGCGCTGCGCCACGTGCTGAAGGCGCTGGGACCGGAATGGGGGCTGATCCTCACTGACGTCAACCCGCCCCCGGCCGGCAACGACGAGCGCCTTGCCTTCGTCTTCGACACGCGCCGCGTGCGCCCCTCCGGCCTGGCCGCCGAGCTCGTGATACCCGAAGACGAGCGCAAGGGCGGCAAGGGAGCTCTGCAGGAACAGTTCGTACGCACGCCCTACGCGGTCAGCTTCGTCTCCGGCGGGCAGACCTTCATCCTCGTCACCCTGCACGTCAAATTCGGCGACGACGCAGCCGGCAGGACCGGCGAGCTGCAGGAAATCGCCGACTGGCTGGGCGGCTGGGCGAAACGGACCGCCGAGGACTACAACCAGAACCTGATCTGCCTCGGCGACTTCAACATCGACCGCAAAGACGACCCCAACTTCAAAGCACTCAGCTCGACCGGACTCGAACCGCCAGAGGAGCTGCAGGGCCTCTCACGCACCGTCTCGGACAAGCCCGGAAAGCCGCACTACTACGACCAGATCGCCTGGTTCAACGAGGGCAAGCAGGCGAAGCTGACCCTCGACTTCGAAAAGGACTCCGGCCACGCCGGCCGCTTCGAGTGGACCAAGTACCTGCTGACGGACATGGACCCCCAGAAAGCCTCCTGGCACATCTCCGACCACTACCCGCTATGGGTGGAGTTCGGGACGTAGGTCGGCGCCCAGCCTAGAGCTGGGTGACGACCAGAGCGATCATCGCCGCGTAGCCGGCAAGGGTCGCCGACATCAAGGAGAGGACGGAATTGTTGATTGACCTCGTCGCGGAAGTCGTCCAGCCGCTCGTCGGTCCAGCTCTCTCTCATCTTATACATGGTCTCAGATCTTGAGACAACACGTTGCGCGAGTGGTGCGCAGATGCAAAATCTTCTCGATCAGCCTTGTGTCGAAACCGTCCCTACCAGACCGTCCGCTCGGGATCGAACTGGCGCAGGCGTTTGTCGGCGGTGACAAGTAACGCGTCATGCTCGACCGCGGTCGCGTAAATGAGGCGATCGATCGGGTCGCCGTGGAACTCCTGCGGATCGAGCGACCCCGCTCGGATCGAGGTGGCGACGGTCGGGGGGAGAGCACGCGCTTCGAGGACGCCAAGCGCGTCGCCGACCCACTTGTCGACGGGCCGATCCATAGCCAGCCGGCCACGGACGGCGAGGTAGGCTAACTCTTGGACCGATACCAGGCAAATCGCGCGCTCGGGCTCGGAGTCGACCGCCTCGAGCGCCGCCGCGCTGAGCCTCTCGTGAGCGGCAGCCAGCCAGACGAAGACATGCGTGTCGAGCAGGATCAATCCTGCTCCATGTCCCATGGCCCCATCGAGAAATAGATCAACTCCTCGTCGGTCATGTTGATCTTGACGCTGCCGCGCAGGTCATCCGCGCGCAGCGGAGGCTCAACCCTCGCCACCGGCTTGCCGTGCTTGGTGACGATCAGGGTCTCGCCGGTTTCGGCGACCTCGTCGAGGAGGCGTAGGCAGCGGGCCTTGAACTGACTGGCGCTGATTTCCTTTGGAACCTGAGGCATGACTATGGTCACCGTACCATGGTCATTTACACTAGGAGCGAGGCGCATACCCCACTTAAGTCTGTGGCTCCCCTGCCTCACCCCCCAAGGCGCTGAATTCGTCCGCAAGCTCCAACAATCGAGCTGCTTCGCCGGAGATCACGCGTTTGCCGACCAGGGCGAGGATGCCAGCGGCGCGGATCCAGTCGGTGTCCAATCGCTCGGCGAACGCCTCGACCATCGCGTCGTGCCGCTCTGCCCCCTCCGGACCGGCAGCGAGGATCTCGACCGTCAGCAGCTGCGCCGAGGGGGGGTCGGCGGCAAACAGAGCGAGGGCTATTTGCACGGTGGCCCGCCGCATCGCCCCAAGATCACCTGCTTCCTCACGCGCCCGATCGACCGCCTCCAACAGCCGTTCCAAGAGCTGGCGATGGGCTGCAAGCATGCAGTCCCGCTTGTCGGCGAACTGCTTGTAGAAGGTGAGAGTGGAGACCCCGGCCCGCTTCGCCGCCGCGGAGACCGCCGCCTCGGCATACCCTCGCTCGGCACAGACCTCCGCCATCGCCGCAACCAGCCGTTCGCGCTGATTGCGCTCGACGACGTCCACCGGGATCCCATGAGATCCCGGCGGCAACCGCCGCCCAACTGCTCTTTCCTCGGTCATTGCAAGACAAGGTTACCCTTAGTACCTGAAAGAGGGAAGAGATTTCTAATTTCGGCAATTCGCCGAGGCTGGCTTCTTGTCAACCCCGGCGAGCTGGTGGGCCCACCGGGAACGAGAGCCCGCAGGGCCAGCCGCGTAGGCCGGTCGAAGATGGCGGCCCCCCGCCCAGAACAAGGGCCGGGGCGCCAAACTGGCGCCCCGGCCCTACTCACTGCTTGATCTACCGCTGCTCGGGGCTAGATGATGATGAAGAACCCCTGACCAGGACTCTGGAGTTTCAGGTGTTCCAGGGTCAACGAGAGATCTTCGTGGGTTCCCTGGCACCACGATAACCCCGAGCTTCCGGTGTATTTCAGTCCCGTGACATTCATGCCAACATCGACCTTCCGCGATGCTCCGGAGCCGATCGTTTCGAACGTCAGGCCGCTGCGATTCGTCTGTGCCGGAATTGACACATTGCACGTACCCCACAGCGCGCTAAACGTAATCGCCGCTCCGCCCGGGCAATTCACATTCAGCACTCCCCAGGCGCTCGAGTGTCCCTTGCCGGTCGCCTGAGCCTCGAGCGTACACCCGTTCATGTTGACGTTGAATTGATTTCCCAGGGCGCAGGTCCACTGCGACACGCTGAGACCCAGCCTATCGCTGGCGACCGGCAAGCTGCCGTTTGCTTTGAACGCGCTGCATTCGATGCCAGTCCCACCCATGTTCATCTTCATTTCCACGGCAGATTCCGATTCGATACTCCAGGAGTAGCCTTCGGTCGAGAACACGAGCGGAGGTTCGATTTGCTGGTTGGCGAGATACACACCGACCGCGTAGCCGCCGTTGGCACCGGTGAGAACCGACGAACCGGTCCAAGTGCCGTCTTCATGCAGTCCATTCGACAACCCCAGGCAGCTCGTCGAAGAGTACTTCACGCCGGTTGCGTTGACCGACTGCGTGATATTGCGATTGCTGCTTCTATCTGTGAATTTGGAGTCCGTCAGGCTGGCCTGAAGACCGGTCTGCGCGGGGACCTTGAGGATGCAGCCGCCGAGGACTTTGATTTCGATCGCGTCGCCTGGCACACTGCATGCGACAGCGAACGTCGCCGGAACCGCGGGCGGCGGTTCGTCATATTGAGGGTATTCCGATTCACTCGTACTGTTCAGCACGTATTGGCAGCTGTTGATCGTGACAGTTGCATTGGTGCCGGCAAATTGGCAGACTTTCAGTTCGGGTGTCATAGTGACCGAACTTGCCGGGGCGGACAGCGTCGCGGTCTCATTGACTGTCGAGCACTGCAAGCTGGCGTTATTTCCGGCCTTAAGTTTGTAGGTGCTGGTTTGGGTTCCTTTGAGCGACGTTGGATATTCTTCCGCTCGGAACTGGGCGGCTGAGGCGGAGGTTGCTCCGGCCACAGCAGTGATGAGCATCGCCATGCCGATGGCGAGCCCCATGAGCTTCGTCAATCTCACTATTACCTCTCCTTATTCAAGGCGGCGCAGTACGCCGCGGGCGAGTAGGCTCTTAGCCTCTCCTGCGCTGGCCTATAGGCGCCCAGCCAATGTGGATGACCGGAGCGCCAGCCTGTCTATTTCAGCGCCCACCTCGACTGTGTCGACTCGGCGTCAGAAAATGGACGCATAGGGCAGGAGAGGAGAGTCAAGAGCCTCGAGACGTAGAGCTGCATCGACCTCGGCCGTACAGGTATTCAGCGGGCGTCCAAGGCGCTCCTCGATGATGCGCAGGTGGCTGGTCACCGTGTGCCGGTTCACTCCCAGCGCTGCGGCGGCAGAGGAGACGTTGCAGTTGGCATCGAGGTAGGCACGAAGACTCTCGCGATGCACCGCTCCCCTGTCACAGTCCTCCAGGAGCGGTGCCAGATATATCTGGCGAAGCGAGGTGGTAAGCAGGTCGTCCTGGAGCATCGAGGCGAGCAGGGCGACGTCCGCGTAGCGCGTGAAGGCCTTCGGGGTATGTGCGGCGACCGGTAGCGCCGCCCTAGCCTGCCGGTGCGTGAAGCGCCAGCCGGCCAATCCCTGGGCGGGCTCTCCAATCGTGAGAGGGAGTCGCTCGGGCCAATGGCGCGAGATGGCCCGCTCGATCTCATCGGGCTGGAGCTTGTGCCTTCCGCCGAACCATGCCCAGATGGTCACATCGTCGCTTTGGACCGCCAGGAGACGCCGGTCGAGGATGGCGGCGAGCCCGTCGAGGGCCGAGATGGCCTCTGGGCCTTTGACTATTGCCGCGAGGTGCGAGGCCTCGAGGTCATAGTTCAACTCGGATGGGTCGACGAATTCCCCATTCAGGAGCCTTTTCACGCAAGCAAGGCGACGCTCGGCGGCGGAGCTTGCCCGGGTCTCGCGCTCGCGTCCATACTCCTCGCTGACGGCGGCAATCAGGCGGTCGAAGAGGGTGGCCTGGGTGCGCAGAAGCCGCTTCAGGACCGGTCCGCTCATCTCCTCGGCGTGAGCCGCATCGATCAGGAAGTCGCCCAGCAGGGCGTAGCCGCCAAAATAGCGGCGTAAGACTGTGTCGAGATTGATTTCGTTGCGAGCGGCAATGCGGGCTTGCGCCAGCAGCGTCGGGGGAATCGGCGGGAGGTGCTCGGCCGCCGCTTCGATTCCTGCGAGGCCGTAATCCAACGCTTCTTCGATCGCGGTGCGCAGCCCGGCGGTGTATTCGGGGTCGACGGCCTCACCGGGGTCCGAGATCGCGTAGACCCGTGCCCGCAGCGCCTCCTCGATCTCAGCGTGACGAGCCCTCAGTCGCTCGGCGAGCCGCGCCGGCACGACTACCGCAGGCGTTTGCGGCCCTTCCCACAATCGGCTCTCATCACGGGATTGACGTTGAGCTCCTTGCCGTTATGCCCTACGACCCGCACGTCCGCTCTGTACTTCGCCCCACAGAGGTTGCGGCTGTTGATGATCAAGCCCTTCTTGGCGCCCTGCATCTGCAAGACGACTTTGGAGAGCGGCGCATCGGGCGCGTCTTCGATCGTCGCCCTGATCCCACCGTTGACCGAGTCGATCCTGGTCGCGACCTCGACGTCGACGAGTCCGTGCAGGTCGAAGACCAGATCGGGCAGCTTGTGCGTTGAGGACCTGAGGTAGACAGGACCTTCGAGCGGTTCGTCCAGCAAAGGCGTGAACGCCTTGATGAAGCCGTACTGCGCTCCCTGGGGGCAGGCGTCTGCCGCGAACTGAACGCGGGTGCAGATAGTCCTGATGTGGCCTTGGTCGAGGAATGCCGATCTCGGTAGGCGCACCACCAGCCCTTTGACGTTCGCATCGCCCTTGCGCGGAGTGTAGGTGGCGGTCAGGCCCGGGTGTCCGCCCCGCTTGGTGCCGCCCTTCAACTTGAAGTCGAGCTTGGGCTTGAAGCCGAGGTTCAGACAGTTGGCGGCCTGGTATCTGGTCGCAAGGTCGACCGGGACGTCGTCGGCAGGGCTGAAGACGTCGAGGTAGGAGCCAAAGAGGGTCGCTCTCACCTTCGATTCATCGCATGAGGTCGGGTTCAGGGTGAAATTGGATCTGTCGACGTAGACCCTCAGGTCCCTGACTTTCAGGACGATGCCCTTCAAAATGTGGGGGATCGGATCGGAGGCCGCGCCGTCGACTTCGACTTCCGCGGTCTTCGGGTTGAGGTCGAGGCCGAGCCTGACGACCACGGTTCCCGCGTCGAAGGGACCCGCGACAGCCGGGGTGATCGAGATCACGCTCAGCGGTGCGCCTTTGTAGGGGCCGGCCAGGTAGATCTGGCCGCCCACGTAGGTGAGGGCTCCCCCGACTCCCGCTCCGGCCAAGGTGTGGCCTATCAACGAGTTGGCTGGGCAACTTGGCGAGGCAAGCTCTTGGCGTCCGGTCTTTGACTTGGCGATGTCAACCGCTGCATCGGGGCATTTGCCGACCCCCGCCAACGAGCCGAGCTGGCCCGGGGGGAGGACCGCGGAGAACTTCGTCATGTCCTGTTCTCCGTCAGAGCGGATCAGGCGCATGTTGAAGGGGCTGAAGCTGCCGGCGTTGTTGTTGACCGCTCCGGCTTCGAACTGGGGTTTGAAGGGGGGCACGCCTCCCGGGGGACAGGGCCCTCCGCCGACTCCAGAGGTGATCTTGAAGGACGAAGTGGTGGTGAGGACGTCGGCCGGGTTGGCCCAGGGGGTGAATTCGGCCACCGTGGTGTAGGGGTCGAGCTCCGCGGTCGCGGGGTTCGAGTCGCAGCTCGGCGGCGTGACCAGCGGCGCCCTTGCCCCTTCGCGGAAGTGGAAGTCAAAGCTGGAGAAGGGAACCTGGGGAGTGTCGTCCAAAGTGGTGACGAGTTGACCGGTTCGGGGATCGGGGTCGATCCTCGCCGGCAGCTTGACCATCACTCCCAGGTTCGGGTTCTTGAGCACGATGTAGAAGGCCAGGAGGGAGTCGAACGGGTTCTCGGCTCCTGGGGTGCTGGTTGCCGGGTCGTCCTGCTGAGCCAGGAAGACAGAGCCGTCGATCGCTTCTTCGACCAGGGGCGTCTTTACTTGCACGGTGCCGAGCCTCGAGGCGTTGGGGCAACCTTCGCCGGGAGCCGAATGGACCGTCTCACGATCCAGCTGGGCGGGGGGGCAGACGTCCAACCCTTCCGCGACCGAGGGGTTGACGGTCATCCCCTCGGGCAAGCTGACCACGGCTTTCTTGATGTCGGACTGAGCGAGGCCGCTCGGGTTCATCAGCCCTTCGTCCTGGAAGTCGACGCGGAAGTCGAGGCCCGATCCGCTCTCCGCCTGCGAGGTGGTCGCCTTGGAGTCGACCGTGGGGGAGAAGCCGAGTTTCGAGCAACCGGTCTCCCCCTGTGGGTTGGGCGGTTCCGCGTCGTCGTGGCTCAGCACCGATCCGACGACCGGCGGGGCAAAGGGACTCTGCCAGGAGATCGCTTCGAAGACGGTCTCGAGGGGGCCGGTGCAGGAGCGCGGCATGACGAGGAAGGGGATCTTCGGGGTGTTGGTGGGACAGATGCCATCGGAGAGATATCCCCCCTCCGGAGGGATGGTCTTGGAGAGGCAGTGGCCACGAAGGGAATCGTGGGCGGGGTCGGCGGGGTCGCCCCAGAGGGTGAGGCTGCCGCCGTAGACCTCGACCGCCTGGGAGACGTTGACGAGGCCCGAGGCGACATTGTAGGGGGGCGCTGGGCTTACGCCGACTTCAATCGTCACCGGCACCTGGTAGACGAAGAAGCCGATCCGCGCCACCACTCCAGGCGGCGGGACGAGGTTGTAGGCGGGGCCCGCGATGTCGTTGTCCGGGTCGCCGAACAGGGCGGTGGCAGCACCCACCGCGGTCGAGTCGGGGCAGGCGAGCTGGCCACTGTCGTCCTGGGTGAGGAAGTCCGCCGTGGCGCACTTGGGCGTCGCCAGCGGGCTGCCGGTAAAGCCGGCGGGCAGCGCCACCCGCAGGGTCTTCAGCTCCTCGTCTGGGACCTTGCCGAATTCGGGGTGGATGATCGTGTTGACGGCGAAGTCGGTGGTCACCGCAAAGGGGTGGGAGCCGGCCTGGGTGGCGGGGGAGCCATCTTCGTTTTCGAAGCCGACGTCGAGGTTCTGGATGCCGAAGTCGGCCTGGGCCACGGGGACGACCGTCAGCGCCAGGACAAACGCGGTGGCCAGGACTGCGGTGAAGCGGTTCATCGGCTCTGCCTCCGGTCATGGTTGGCGGCTCGTTTGTGCCGAGCGCTCTTCTTCGCTCGCTTGTGCTTGGCCACGCAGCGTCCCTTGTGCCGGGCTTTGCCTTTGGCACAGCGGCCGCGGGGTGCTTTCGCGCTCGGGTTGCCGACGCCCCTGAAGGAGGCAGAGGCCGGGGTCGGGTCGAGGGGCGCCGGTGGAACGAACTGGCAGGCTTCCCCCTGGCAGGGTCCCGGTGGCTCGGGTGGCCCCGGCAGGCCGCCGTTCACCCTGGCGTCGTAGATATCGATCAGGCCGGGGTCCTGGGGCAGGAGGCTGGCGTTGGTGGTGAAGAAGACGTCGTTGCCGTCGGGGGTGGCTTCGAGGAGCCGGGAGTCGTCGGGGCTCTGGCCCGAGGTGATCAGGCTGAGGCAGCCACCGGGGGCCGCGACATGCAGATCGGCGCCGAGCTGCTCGCAGTCCTGGGGTCCCGATGCCGCCTCCCAGAGGTAGACGTCGGCCTTGCCGTTGGTGTCGCGGGGAACGAGCGCGTCATAGCTGGTGAAGAAGAGGCGCTCGCCGTCCTCGGAGAGCGAGCGGGGAAAGTGCAGGGTGAACTGCGCCGGCGGGATCATGGCCGCCAGGGGCAGGCCAGCTTGCTCATTTGACTTCACCTTCACAAATCGCCCGAGCGGCCGCGCCCCGCTCGGGTTGCAGGAGACGCAGACCGGCCCCGGCGAGCCGGTCCGATAGAGGTAGACCTCCGTGTCCTTTTCGCCGCTTGCCTGGTCGGTGTTGTCATAGCCGGTCGGGCTCGCGGTGGAGAAAAAGGCGATCCGGCTACCATCGGGGCTGACCCGAGCGGAGTGGTAAAAGGGCTGCGAGGAAGTATTGGAAAAGAGTCCGGCTTCCGCCACATCGTCCCTGGCGAGAGTCGCGATGAAAGTCTTGACTCCGTCTTGGTCGAGATAGAGGTTCGGCTCGCCGACCGTGGCTCCGCTGGTTTCCGCCAACGCTTCTTCGGAGACGAAGTAGACGTGGGAGAGGTCCTCGCTTGCCCCGAGCACGCCCGGGGCGAAAGGCCCGCCCTGGAGCGGATGGCCAGCTTTTTTGGCGATCAGGGTCGATTCTCCTGAGGCCAGGTCAAACAGATAGAGGTTGCCGGCCTGGGCGCCTTCACGTACCTCGAAGAGTGCCTTTGCTCCGTCGGTGCTGGCGCCGAGGAATTCAGAGGCTTTGGTCGACTCGGTCTCCGAGACCTCCAGCGTGCAGGCTTTTTCGGCTTCGGTGCATTCGCCGCCGCTCATCGCGCTCTGCTCCTCGCCCGGGTTGAGGCGCACGTAGACCTTGCCGAGACCGCTCGCCTTGCTTCCCGAGTCGGTCCAGTAGACGCGAGCGCCGTCGGAGGAGATCGCGTTGGTGACGCTTGCCAGGTAGTTCAATTCCGAAACCGACTCACGACCGTTGGGACTGCCCGTCCCGCCCGAGCAATTGCCTCCGCTCGGCAGTCCGTTCGGCAAGACGCAGACCAGCCGCAGTTGCCCACCGCGCGAGTAGTAGGTCTGCCAGGCACCGCCTGCAGCGTCTTCGGTCAGCTTGTCTTTGACCCGGAAGATCGCCACTTTGCCGTCGGCCGAAGCGCCTTGGATCTCGACGCTGAAGCGCACGGGGTCGACGGTCGGTTGGACGGGGGCGAGCGCTTCATAGCCTCCGGGGCCGCAGTTGTCGCGTCGGTAGGGCTGGTAGTAGCCGTCTGGGACCCCGGGAGCAAGCACCGGTTCGGCGGCTGCGATCAACCAGCTATTGCAAAGGTCGTCGGAGAAGGCCCTGTAGGTGGCGGTGAGGGCCGCGCTGATGTTGGCTGAGTAGGCGGCCCCGTGACTTTGAGGCGGAGCAATCGGTTCGGTTGCCCAGCCGACGCCCTGCTCGCGCTTGGCGATGTACTGGCTGGTATAGGCGCCGGCCTTGGCGCCGGCGAAAGCACGGTAGGAGGAGTAGGTGAACTTGTTGCCGTCGAGGGAGCTCTGCTCGAGATCGGTGGGTTCTCCAGGGAACGTGACCAGTGCTCTGATGTCGCCGTTGTTTTTGTCGATCGGACTGACCATCTCGTAGGCTCGGCAGTCGGGAAGCGGCGCCGAGAAGCCGGTGCGGAAGGCCTGGTTGGGACAGTCGGTCTTATCGAGGGCAGAGGCGGGATAGGTGGTGAAGGTGCTTTCCCCACCGTCGACTCCGACTTTGCCGCCAACCCCGCGCACCGGCCCACCGCCCGAGCTTTCGGCGACGAAGCGGTAGTGGTAGGTGGTTCCCGGCTCGAGGCCTTCGAGGAAGACCCCGGAGCTCTTCAGCGCGCCGGAGAATGGTTTGGTGGTGAGGAGCGCCCCAGGTGGCAGGGGCTTCTCGGAGACACACCCTCCTTCAGAGCATTTGCCGGTGCCGTACTGCAGGTAGAAGTGAGTGTTATTCCAGAAATGGGGATTGATTTCGGCACTCAGCACGGCGCCGGTGCGATCGACCGAGGTGGCGAACTGGGCGACGATCTCCGGCGGCACCTTGGGCGGCGCTTCGAAGCTCACCGGCCCGGGGCCGAGGAGGCGGATGAAGCTGGCGACGGGGGAGGCACCATAGGGGACGTAGAAGTCGCCTACCGTGTTGGTGCCGAAGCCGTTTAGATTGAAGAGTAGATTGGGGTCATCGGGGCGCGGCGAGGCCGCGCAGCAGATCGGGGGCGCCAACGGTTTGCCGGCGGCGTCGTACTGGAGGACGTTTGGCCAGTTCCACGCGTAGACGTTGCCGGCGGGATCGGTGGCAACGAAGTTCTGGCCTTCGAGTTTGCCGAGCTCTGCGCCGGTGATGGAGTCGAGCTTGTGGACACCCGTGCTTCCTGAATAGCTATAGGTCGCGTAGAGGTCTTCGCTCACCGGATCGAAGGCGAGAAACTCGACAGTCTCACCCGGGACCGGGATCGCGGCTTGGAATTCTCCCTGCAGGTTGAAGCGCTGAATGCGGTCCTTGTCGACGGCGAAGAGTTGGCCGCCGGGGCCGAGGGCGAGGCCCTGGCTGAAACCGGAGCTGAACTCGCCCGCTGTCGTGCCGGGGATGCCTCCACCGCATTCGTGACCCGAGGTGGCGGTGCAGAGGTTTTCGTGGGTTGTCTTGTCGACTTCGCCGCCGAACATGAGGACGAAACGACCGGCTGAGTCGAACTTCTGCACCCTGAGGTTGTTAATTTCCTTTACGTAAATGTTGCCGGCGCTGTCCACCCCGATCCCTAAGCTTCCGCTGTCGAACTCCCCCGGCCCGGAGCCCGAGAGCGCCGCTTTGCAACCCGATTCCTCGGTGCAGGACTCAAGGCCAGTGCCGCCTACAGTTCCATCGGCGCGGGTCCGCACGTCCAAGCTGGTCGAGGGATCCCCGCCGCTCAGCGGCGTCGTGCCGTTGACAGCGGTGATCGCCGCGACGTTCGTCGCCGCCAGGGAGCCCTTGAAGGCGATCACGTAGACGTAGGGGGTTCTGCCGTCGGGGGCGCCGGGGACGACCGCTTCGACGCTGACTTCGCCTCCCGCCCCGCCGATCGAGGCCAGGGCGTTCAGGGCGGCTTCGACGCTTTCCGGTCCTTCGCTTTCAGAGCCCGGTGCGTCGAAGGCGAGATCCGCGGTGGTCGAGGCGCCGAAGCTGAGCTTGAACTGACCTTCTGCTGCCCTCACCCTTACTTCCTGCTGCTCGTTGACCGCTCCGGGGGCGACGTCCCAGCCGAAGGCCTTGACGAAGGTGCCCCAGGGGGTGAACTCGTTGATCCGGTTGTTGTTGTCGGCGATGAAAACGTGCCCCGTGGTGGGGTCCGTGGCGATTTGCCTTGGTTCGCGGAACTGGCCGGCACCGGAGCCCTCGCTGCCGAAGCTGGTCAGCTCTTCGCGGTCGCTGAACGCGGCGGCGCGGGGGGGGGTGAGGGTGGCGATGGCAATGAGGCCAAGCAGGGCGATGGCGAGGAGGTGTGCTCGCCGACCGGGTGACGATGTGCGGTCGAAGTGGTGTCGCTGCGCGATGGCTGATTGGCTCATTGGTAAGTCTCCCCGGGCTTGCCCGGACGGCGCTGGCGCGCCGTCCGGGATAGGTGTGAAACGGTGAGAGTGGGCTAGCCTTCTTCGGCGGTCACCGCCCAGGAACCCAACCCACCCGCGCCCGGTTCGGTGAAATCAACGACGAAGAGCTGCATGACGGCGCCGGTGGTAGATGCTCCGGAACTCTGTCCATCTAGCTGGAAAATAGTTTCGTTACTCATGTTGACGTTGAATTGCGAACCGGCGTAGATACAGAGATGGCCGGGGTCCGCGGTAGGGACAAGGGCATTGCCGTTGCAGTGGGCCGGGTCGAGTACCGTTTCCGCGTTGAAGCTGTTCAGATCTTCTTCGCCGGAGGCGTTGATGTAGTGGACTTTGCAGGTGGCCGGCGGAGGATTGGTGGTGCAGCCTTCGGCACTCAGCGCGGCGGGGAGTGGGATGGTGAATGAGATTGGGCTACGCGCACTCCCCACTTCCGTCGGCTCCGGACCCATAGCCCAGGCACCGGTCTCGGTTTCGCCGAGGGGCAGCGTTGCGGTGAAGCCGGTCTGGCCGTTGGTGCCGTTTTTGCCGTTGCAGACGTAAGCGACGGGGCTGGCCGATTTGACTTCGACTCCACCGGCGGTGCAGCCGTGTAGGGCGCCGGCGAACGCGGCGGTTTCCGCGCTTTTGCCGTTGGCGCCGGCACTGCCGCCATCGCCCTTGTCCCCCTTGGCGCCGGCGGGGCCCTGCGCTCCGGCTTGACCAGCAGGACCCGCTGGCCCGGTATCCCCCTTCGGACCCTTAGGCCCGCGCGGGCCCTTCTTGGCCTTGGCGGAAGCGGTTGCCTTACCGCCGTTGTCGGTGGCGGCGTAGGCGCCGCCGAGCATCGCGAAGACGAGAGCGATGACTGCAACCGTCAGGCCGGCTTTGCCGAAAGGTTCGCGGAGGCGCTTGCCTGCGCCGTTACGTAGTGGCGAGAACATCAAATCTCTCTCCTTGTCCCGTGAGCCCCTCTGCCGGTCGCTTCCCTTGCGACCCCTTGCGGCGAGCTCGGTCTGTATTTCCCTGTTTCGCCGGTTGGTTGCAGTCAGTTCCTAGAAGGTGCTAGCTGTACCGCCGACAGGGCCAGGAAAGCACTCCGTAACGGAGTTGTCAAGCAAAGTTCCCAAAAGAGAAAACGCGTTCCTAGATGCGTTCCCTGGAGGGACGAGGGGGTACCAAACGACTGTGGCCGTCATCCCGGCCGGGCTACGCTACTCTGCGGGCGAGGCGTGCCGCCTCGGCGGAACCCAGGTAAGGCAGGAGGACCAGCTCGGCGCAGTCGGGGAGGAGATCCTCTAATTGCTCCGCTTCGCTCGCGGCGACCTTGCGGTGCGTAAGGGAGACGAGTGAGCCGATCGTCGAGTCCTCGGTCGAGCCGGGGAGGCGCTCGCCCTCAGGGCGCTCGGCTCGACCCTTTCGCAGCAACGGCGCCATCTCCCCCACCGCCTCGTTGAAGCGCGCCGTGACCGCGGGCCCCGCGGCACGCGATTCGACCAGGCAGAGGCGGGCCAGGTCGGGCTCGGAAGCGAGGAAGCTCAACACCGCGCGGGTCGCGGCGATCGCCTGGCGCGGCCAGCCTTCGATTCCCTCGACCGCCTCGACGATCAGCTCGCGCAGATGGTCGACTACCACCTCGAAGGCGGCGAGGAAGCACTGCTCCTTGCTCTCGAAGTTGGCGTAGAAGACGCGACGGGAGACCTTCGCCCCCTTGACGATGTCGGTCAACGTGACCGCCGCGTAGCCCTCCTCGGCTACCGCTTCGGCGAGGCCGGCGATCAGTCGCTCGCGCTGATGGTGGGCGACCTGCTCACGGCTGAAGCCATGGCGGCCCGCCGGCAGGGGGCCGAGCTCTTCGGCGGGCATCGATCCGAAGGGCCGCTAGGCGGAGATCGCGTCGGCGACCTCGCCGGCCTCCCGCGCCGCCTCGTCCTCGCCCACGTAGGGCCGGAGGACGAACTCGAGGGTCTCGGGCAGGAGGCCGCGCAGCTTGTCGGCTTCGCCCGCGATCAGCCGCTGGCCGAGCACCCAGACGATCCCCCCGGCCAGAGTCTCCTCGAGGCTCTCCGGCAACTCGGCCTGGCGCGGGTTGAGCTCACGCCCCGGTCGCAGCAGCGGCGCCAGCCGTTTCAGCGCCGCCTCGTGCTTGGCCGCCGCCTCGGGGCTCGCGGCGACCGCCTCGACCAGGACGGCGCGGGCGGCGGCGGGGTGCGCGGCGACGTCTTCGAAGAGGGCGCCGAGCGCGGCGCCGACCCGGTCGGTCCAGGGGCCTTCTTCGCGCTTGTAGGCGTCTTCGACCCGGCCCACGGTGCGATCCGTCGCCGCGTCGAGCAGCGCCAGGAAGGCGGCCTCCTTGTCGGGGTAGTGCTTGTAGAAGGTCGCGTAGCCGACCTTGGCATTGCGGACGATCTCCTCCATCGTCGTCTCCTGGTAGCCCTGCTCGGCGATCAGCTCGGCGGTCGCCTCGAGGATGCGGCGGCGCTGATCGGCGGCGGCCGCATCGCGATTGACCGGCTCGGGGCCGGGAGGCTGCCGGTTCTCCTTTCCGGGCAGGGCTCGCACAAGGCTCAGGATAGCGCTAGTTCCCATTGGTACGAAACAGGTACATAGGGTTGGGAAAGTTCCCAAACATAAGCTATGGTGTCCTGAATGGAAGCACCGGGGCCACTTCGCGCCGTTCGCTCTTGGGAGGATGTCGGGCCCGACCATAGCGGCGACGAGGACGTGCTCGAAGCGATGCTGTTGACGGTCGGCGAGAAGGGCTACGCGCAGGCCACGGTGCGCGAGGTGGCCGAGCGGGCTCGGATCACCCAGGACCGCTTCCACCGCCGCTTCGGCAGCAAGGAGGCCTGCTTTGCCCGCGCCTACGAAGAGGCGGCCGATCGTTTCGGCACACAAATCCTCGAGGCCTGTGAAGCCGCGCCCGGCTGGCGCGAGGGCTTCCGCGCCGCACTGGCCGAGCTGCTGCGCACCGTCGCCGAGCAGCCGCTGATGGCGAAAGCATTGCTGCTGGAGGTAAGGGCGGCACGCGGCAGCTCTTGGGTAGTGCACCAGGAAGTGGTCGATCGCCTTACCACGGCACTCGACACCGCCCGCGACGAGCCCGGCGCCCGCACCGGCGCCACCCGTATGACCTCCGCCTTCGTCGCCGGCGCGATCGAGGAATCGCTCTGCCTCGACCTCGCCGCGGGCCGCGCCGACAGCGTTCAGCTGCAGCTGAACGACCTCACCCACCTCGCCTTCCTGCAGCTCTTCGGCGAGGAGTAGGGCTGCTCAGAATTCAAACCGAGCGGCCGCGATCTTGAAGCCGCTCGAAATCGCGATCGTCCCCGGCATCTGGCATCCCGCGCAGCAACTCGCTCAGCGAGCTCGTTCGCCCAACCGCCTCTCCTGCCCACAGGGCCGTGAGCGGAAGGGCCCAGATCTTTGGTGCGATCCGCGCCGTCTCAGAGCCGGTGTACAGGATCACCCCTGCGCCGAATTCGTCTCCAAGCGACGCAGCCAAGCTCTTCAATCCACGAAAATCCCGCGAGGCGAGAGTCGCGGCTGCCTTCACCTCAACAGCACAAACCGGCCCACCACGTGGCTCGATGATCGCGTCGACCTCGAGCCCCTCAGACGTCCGGTAGTGACAAATGGCCGGCCGGGCGTCGCTGACGCTCGCCTGCTTCACAAGCTCCATCAGCACGAAGTTCTCCAGCACGGCTCCGAAGGAACGCTCAAGAGCAGTCTTCCCTCCAAGCATATGCGCCAAAAGGCCCGCATCCGTGAGGATCAGCTTCGGCGACTTGACCAGCCGTTTGCCGATGTTCCGGAACCAAGCTGGGACAGTCTCGACGAGAAATGCGGTCTCGAGAAGAGCCAAGTACCGCTTCAAGGTCGTCTGCGGCATACCGAGATCCCGCGAGATGCCAGCGTAGTTGAGCAATCCGGTAACACGGCTGGCCAGCAGAAGCATGAGGCGCGGCAAATCAGTCAGGCCAGAGACATTCGCGATGTCACGCACCTCGCGCTGCAGCATCGTGTCCAAATAGCTGTCGAACCAGCGAGCTCGGCGAGCACCGGCACGAGTCAAGGCCTCCGGATAACCCCCGGCTTCGATTCGGCCCAGCAGGTCTTGGCGCTCGAGCGAGTCGGCCATATTGGCGAGAGACTCGGGTTCGCCGGCGAGCAAGGCATCGAGAAAGCCCTCTCGTCGACCATCGATCTCGCCCTGAGAGAGCGGCCAGAGTCGCAGCACCTCCATACGGCCGGCAAGGGTGTCGGCAATACGAGGCAGAGCGAGAACATCGGCGGATCCGGTCAGGACAAAGCGGCCCGGCCGGCGGTCAGCGTCGACGCTTGCCTTGATCTCGAGCAGAAGATCGGGGGCGCGCTGCACCTCGTCGATGACCAGGGTCCGATCTGGATCGGCAACGAAACCAGCCGGATCGTCGCGGGCCGCAGTGAGGTTCAAGCCACGGTCCAGGCTCACATAGCGTGCGTCCCCTAGCTCGTCCGTGAGAGCCTGCACCAACGTGCTCTTGCCACTCTGACGAGGGCCGACCAGCATCGTCACAGGCGTGTCGCGAAGGGACTGGCGCAAGGCGATCGCCAGGTGTCGTTCAAGCATTTTTGCATTTTAACCATTTCCTGGCCGATTTACAGCCAGTTTATGGTGGTTTCCCAGACTGCTGGTCGATCTCGAGCTGGATACGCTGCGGTCAATGGAACGGATCGATTCCTGCGCTGAGTTGCTGGCGGCGCACTTTGCCACGGGGCGCCATCTGGTGGTCGGGCTGGACACCGACACCAGCCGGATTCCGGAGTCGGTGGCGGCGGGAGCGTCGCCCGCTGCGCGGGTGATCGAGTTCAACCGGCGGATCGTCGAGGCGACCGCCGACCTGGCCTGCGCCTACAAGCCCAACTCCGCCTTCTACGAGGCGCTCGGCGGCGAAGGCTTCCGCGCCCTGGAGGAGACGATCGCCGCGATCCGAGCCAGCGCTCCCAACGCGGCGGTGATCCTCGACGCCAAGCGGGCCGACATCGGCTCGACCAACGCCGGCTACGTGACCGCCGCATTCGACCAGCTCGGCGCCGACGCGATCACCGTCCACCCCTACCTCGGCGGCGAGGCACTCTCGCCGTTCCTCGAGCGCAGCGAGAAGCTCGTCTTCGTCCTCGCCCGCACCTCCAACCCCGGCGCGGGCGAGCTCCAGGACCTGGTCGCGGACGGGGCGCCGCTCTACCGCCACGTCGCCCGCGCCGTCGCCGGCAACTGGAACGCGGCGGGCAACTGCGGCCTCGTCGTCGGCGCCACCTACCCCGAGGAGATGCGGGCGGTGCGCGAGGACATCCCGGCCCAGATGCCGATCCTGACCCCCGGCGTCGGCGCCCAGGGCGGCGACGTGGCCGCGGTCGTGGCCGCCAACCGCGACGCCGGCAGCGAAGCCTTCCTGATCGCCGCCTCGCGCTCGATCATCTACGCCTCCTCCGGCGAGGACTTCGCCGAGGCGGCTCGCGCCGAAGCACAGGCGCTCGACGGCGAGATTCGCGCCGCACAGCCGGGCTAGACTTGAAGCATGGCCGCACCGACGCAAGCGAACGACATCGGCAACCTGAAGGCCGCGCATGCTGCGCGTCTGAAAGAGAGCCGCGGCGCCCTTATGAGCGAGCGACTCACGCGGCTGCATGAGCTCTGCAAGCAGATGAGCGCTATCAAGGGCTCGGCCGCAGCACATTGACGGAGTTCGATCTCCGAGCTCTACTCGAGTTGCTGCATGAGAAGGACGTCCGCTTCGTCGTGATCGGCGGCGTAGCAGTGGCCGCCCATGGATACGTTCGTGGAACCGAGGATCTCGATCTCGTCCCCGATCCCGATCCGGAAAATCTGGACAGGCTCACGACGGCCCTAGACGAACTGGGGTCAACGCTGCCAACCGTCAAAGGCAGAAGGTTCGACCCGACCACCGACGCCCGTGTGGTTCGGCGCGGCGGCAACGTAACCGCCGACACCAGATTCGGCGGGTTGGACGTCGTTCAGCGTGCCAGGGGTGTGCCGGCATACGCCCAGCTCGACCAAGATGCGGTTGAAAGCGAGTTGCTAGGCGTCCCGGTACGAGTGTGCTCTCTCGCTCGCCTGCGCGAGATGAAGGAGGCGCAAGGAAGGACCCAAGACAAAGCCGACCTGGAGAACCTGCCAGAGGCCTGAGAGCTCAGCTCTTGGCGATCTCCGCGGCCTCGGCGCTGCCGAGGTACGGAGTCAGGGTGAACTCGACCAGGTCGGGGAGCAGTTCCTCCAACTCTTCGGTCTTGCCGGCGATGATGCGGCGCGAGATCAGCGAGACCATGCCGCCGACGAGCGCTTCCTCGGTGGTCGGCGAGAGGCGAGAGAGAACCTCCGGCGGGCGGCCCTCGCGGCCCTCCTGGAAGTAGGGGACGAAGCTCTGGATCGCCGCGTCGTAGCGCTCGACCACGGCCGGGCCGGCGACCAGCGCCTCGACCATGCAGAGGCGGGCCAGGTTCGGCTCGGCGGCGAGGAACTGCAGCATCGCGTCGATCCCGGCCTTGATCGCCTGCGGCCACTCCTCGCTCTCGTCGAAAGCGGCGGAGACGCGCTCGCGCAGCTCCTTCATCACCGTGTCGTAAGCGGCGACGAAGCACTCGTCCTTGCTCGAGAAGTGCTCGTAGAAGGTGCGGCGGGAGACTGCGGCGGCGCGGGTGATGTGGGCGATCGTAGTGCCCGAGTAGCCGTGCTCGGCGATCGCCTCGGCGATTCCGGCGATCAGGCGCTCTCGCTGGTTATGAGTGACGAACTCGCGGGGCAGCCCGTGGCGGCCCGGCGGCAGGCGTGCCAACTCGGGCGGATAGTCCTCCGCACCGTCAGCTGGCGCCTTCTCCGATTTGTCGGCGCGTTTACGTGCCACACCGCGAGCATATCCCTCCGGCAGGCCAGAGTCGCGGCTCAGCTCGGCCATAGCCGCCTCGATACCCAAATACGGCATCACCGCCGCCGACATCAGCTGGGGGACCAGCTCGGGCAGCTCCTCGACCGCCCCGCGGACCACCCGCGAGTAGATCTGGCCGTAGGCCGAGCCTGCCAGCGCCTCGGCTGTGGTGTGAGGGACGGAGTCGGGATCGTCCATCTCCTGGCGGCCGGCGTCGATCAGCGAGGCGATCACCCGCATCGTCATGTCGCGGCGGGCGCGGGCTGCGTCGCCGGCGGCCAGCACCTCGACTCCGAAGGAAGCGCGGCTGGGGTCGTTGCTGAGGCCGGCGATCACCTCGTAGGCGACCGCGCGCAGACGGTCGGGCCACTCCTCACAGCTTTCATACGCCCTCACCATCGTCCCCAGGCACTCCTCGTTCTGGTCCTGCCAGGCGGAGAGGAAGCAGTCGTACTTGCCGCGGAAGTGGCGGTCGAAGGCGGGGCGGTCGAGCCCGGCGCGCTCGAGGATCAACTCGATCGTCGTTTCGCCGTAGCCTCGCTCGGCGGCGATCTCGATCAGCGCCGCGACGATCTCGGCACGCTCGGAGCTGCCGGTCTCCTCGCGGGTCTCGGTGTCGAGCACTAGCGCATGGGACCCCCGATCCCTGCCCTGGCTCAGCCGGTCGCTTTGGCCGGCTGTTCGGCTGCCGTGCGCTTCGCGGCCTCGGCGCCGACGTACGGGGTGAGCGAGAACTCCACCAACTCGGGGAGGAGCTGCTCGATCTCCTCCACCTGCCCCATCACGATCCGCTGGTAGATGATCCAGAAGACCCCGCCGACGATCGTCTCCTCGAGTGTCCCCGGCAGATCCTCGCCATTCGGCGCGACCTTGCGGCCCATGCGGAAGAGCGGCACGAAGGCCTGGATCGAGCGTTCGTAGCGCTCGACCGCGGCCGGGCCGGCGGAGAGGGCCTCGACGATGCAGGTCCGGGCCAGCGCCGGCTCGGTGGCCACGTAGTGAAGGAAGGCGGCGAGGCCGGAGTTGACCCGGGCGGGCCAGCTGTCGACCCTGCTGGCGGCGTCGACGACGCGGCGCAGCGCCTCTTTGACGGCGAACTCCGAGGCGGCAAGAAAGCAGTCTTCCTTGGAGGAGAAATTCTCGTAAAAAGTGTTGCGGGCGATGCCCGCGCGCCGCACGATATCCGCGACAGTGACCGCCCGGTAACCCTTCTCTACCGTCTCCTCGGCGAGGGCGGCGATGATACGGGCGCGCTGGTGTTGGGTGATGAACTCACGAGGCAGTGGATGCCTTCCGGGGGGCATCCTGGTTGCCTGAGGTACACGTTCAGCCACGCAAGCCAGGCTACTCCGGGGCCATCGAGATTCAAGCTGGACGAATTGGCGATATACCGCTACAGTACCGGAGTCCAGACAACCTGTTCCCTAGATCACGAGGAAGGGGTAGCGATGGGGAAGCAGGCCGCAACCAACGTCCAGGCAGGGGCTGAGGGGACCGGCAGCATCAGGGCAGTGGAATCACTTCCCCACTCTCCCAAGCTCGAGCTTGTGAATTCTCCCAAGCGCGAAAAGATTCTCGAGGGAATGCTCGAGGCGGTCGGGGCTGAGGGCTACGACGCCACCTCGGTACGCACGGTTCTGGACAGAACCGGCCTCTACCGGCAGGCGTTCTACGACAACTTCGCCGACAAGGACGGCTGCTACCTGGCGGCGCTCGAGATGGGAATCGCGCGTTTCGAAGCGCTGGTGGTGCGAGCCGCGGCGAGCGAGGAATCGTGGCGTGGCAAGCTGCGGGCCGGCCTCGGCGCACTGCTCGATGAGCTCGACGCCGAGCCCGATTTCGGCCGTGGGGTGATCGTCGGGGTCCACGCAGCGGGTCCCGAGGCCCTGGCAAGACGGGCCGAAGCGATGAAAAGGGCGGCCGATTTCATCGATTTGGCACGGGACGATTCGGAGGAGTCGGAGGAGCCCCCCCAGATCGCTCCGGAGGGGATCGTTGCGGGCATCCACGCGATCGTCCATTCGCGGCTCTCCACCGGGGCAACCGACGGTTTCCGCGCTCTGCTGCCGGAGTTCATGTACTTCGCCGTGCTGCCCTACTTCGGCGCCGACGCCGCGAGCGCCGAGATGCAGGCAGCGCGCGCCTAGCTCCGCGGCGTTGGACAGGTCGCGGGTCCTGCCCTACATTGGGTTGGATGGATTCGCCATCTACTTCGAATCCACAGCGCCCCCCCGGCCGCGAAGGACTGCCCCGCGCTTACGAGGTTCGCTCCGAGCGCGAGCGCCTGCTCGAGGCAATGGTGAAGATGGCCGCTGCGAAAGGCTACGAGGCGACGACTGTAGCCGACGTGATCGAGTTCGCCGGCGTCTCGCAGGACGCCTTCGACGAGATGTTCGAGAGCAAGGAGGCCTGCTTCCTCGAGGCCTACGACGCGGTCTTCGACGTGCTCGTGGCCCACGTCACGGCGGCCTTCGAGGCGGCCGCCGACGAGCCCTGGCCGGAGCAGATCGCGGCCGGGCTCGGTGCCTTGGTCGAGCTGCTGGCGATGGAGGCCGACATCGCGCGGATGGCGATGGTCGAGGTGACCGCGGCGGGCGACGACGCCCGCGAGCGCTACCGCGCGATGCTGACCCGCTTCACCCCTTTCCTGGAGCAGGGGCGCACCTACTCGGGGCAGGGGGAGGAGCTGCCCGCCGACACGGCGCGCTTCGCGATCGGCGGCGCCACCTCGATGATCTTCGACGAGGTCCGTGCCGGCCGCGGCCCGGAGCTGAAGCGGATCCTGCCGGATCTGGTCTTTGCCGTGCTGATGCCTTATCTGGGGCCGGAAGCGGCCGAAGACGAGATGCGCCGCGTTACACGCGAGAGCTAGACGCCCTCGCCGTGACGGCCTTGACCGGAAGCGAAGCGCGACGCACCCTCGACGGCTATGTGGAGCGTCTCGCGGCCTAGCTTGTGCTCTAGAGCGATACCGCCATTTAGGGGTTGGCCGAAGCCTTCTATTGCTGCTTGGCGGTCGGCAAGCATGGTCTCTTGCGGGAAGCTGGCGATCTTCTCGGCCAGCTCCAAGGCGCGGTCCAGGTGCTTGCCCGGCTCGACGATCTCGTTGACCAGGCCGATCCGGTGGGCCTCCTCAGCCTCGACCGGGCGGCCGGTGAGGATCAGCTCCAGGGCTCTTCCCATGCCGACCACGCGCGGGAGGCGCTGGGTGCCGCCGTCGACCAGTGGCACGCCCCAGCGGCGCTCGAAGAGCCCGAAGGTGGATTGGGGCGTCGCGATCCGCAGGTCGCACCAGAGCGCCAGCTCGACCCCGCCGGCCAGGCACCAGCCGTCGACCGCGGCGATCGCCGGCTTGGCCGGGGTCAGGCGGGTGGGACCCATCGGCCCGTCCGGATGGTCGACGTCGAGGTCCATCGCCTTCAGATCGGCGCCGGCGCAGAAGGCCTGCCCGCCGGCGCCGGTGAGGACAAGGACGCGGGCCCCATTGTCGGCCTCGAAGTCCACCAACCCCTGGCGGAAGGACTCCGCGGCGGCGGCGTCGATCGCATTGCGCCGCGCGGGGCGGTCGATGGTCAGGACGGCGGCGGCCCCGATCCGCTCGTAGCGCAACTCGTCGCTCATGAAGGCAGAGGGTAGGGAGTGGGCGGGCTAGTCGCTGGATGACTCACGGGATAACCAAACGACGCCCGACTCCCAACTGCGCCCCGGTACGCGCGGCCAAGGAGGGCAGGCACTCGATGACCGCCGCCCAAGCTAGAGACGCGTTCGGACGCCGATTGGAGGACGGCACGAAAAAACGACCGGGGATGGCGCCCAAAGCCTGCCGCACGTAGCCTTCGCGCTAGAAGCTCTTTGCGCCACCTTCAAGACGGTGTCCCGCTGGCTTCCGCGGGGCCTGTCTTTCCCAGTCGCAGGATCAACTTATCCCGCCGCCCTGGCGGCGTCTAGGGGTGGCCGGGGAACGATCCCGCAAAGTCCGCCGAAATCGAGTCGCAGTTACCCTGCGCGGATGCGCATCGACCAGATCCTCGCTTCGAAGCGGCCACTCTTCTCGATCGAGTTCTTCCCGCCGAAGAGCGAGAAGGCGACCGAGCAGCTGTATGCGACGGCGCGCTCGCTCGGTGAGCTGGAGCCGGACTTCGTCTCGGTCACCTACGGCGCGGGGGGCTCGACTCGCGATGGCACGGTCGAGATCACGCGAGCGCTGAAGGACGACCTCGGCATGGAGACGATGGCCCACCTGAGCTGTGTCGGCGAGAGCAGCGAGGGGATCTCCACGACCCTCGACCGGATCGCCGCGGCCGGGATCGAGAACGTCTTCGCCCTGCGTGGAGACCCGCCGCGCGGCCAGCCCGACTTCGTCCAGCCCGAGGGCGGTCTGGGCAGTGCCGCCGAGCTCACCGCTTTCATCGGCGCCGGATGGGACTTCGCTGTCGGCGGCGCCTGCTTCCCGGAGGTGCACCCCGAGGCGCCCGACCTGGAGACCGACCTCGACTACCTGAAGACGAAGGTCGACGCCGGCGCGTCCTTCCTCATCACCCAGCTCTTCTTCGACAACCAGGTCTACTTCGACTTCGTCAAATCCGCGCGGGAGGTGGGGATCGAGGTGCCGATCCTCGCCGGCGTGATTCCGGTCGCAAGCTTCGCCCAGACGAAGCGGATCTGCGATCTCTGCGACGCCTCGATTCCGCCGCGCCTGGAAGCGGCATTCGCGGCGGCGGACGGTGACGAGGAGGCCGAGTTCGAGCTTGGCGTCGCTTACGCGGCGCAGCAGTGCGCCGAGCTGCTGATCGCCGGCGCGCCCGGGATCCACTTCTACGCGCTCAACCGGGCGCCCGCGACGCGCGCCGTGCTCGGAGCGGTGAAGGCAGCGAGGCCATGGGAACGCTGACCTACCAGGGACACCGGATCGGCTTCGACGAGTACGGCGAGGGGGCGAGGACGATCGTCCTCGCCCACGGCCTGCTGATGAACCGGCGCATGTTCGAGCAGCTGGGACCGGCGCTGGCCAAGCGGGGCAACCGGGTGATCTGCGTCGACCTGCTCGGCCACGGCCGCTCCGACCAGCCCGACGACCTGCGGCTCTACTCGATGCCGCTGTTTGCCGAGCAGGTCCTCGCCCTGCTCGATCACCTCGGGCTGGAGCGGGCGGTGGTCGGCGGCACTTCGCTCGGCGCCAACGTCGCGCTCGAGCTGGCCGTTCGTCATCCCGAGCGGGTCAAAGGGCTCTTCATCGAGATGCCGGTGCTCGACAACGCGCTGGCGGGGGTCGCCGCGATCTTCGCTCCGATCCTGCTCGGCCTGCGACTGGGCAGGCCGGCGATCGAGCTCAGCTCTCGCCTCGCCTCGCTGATCCCCCGCACCAACTACATACTCGACATCGGCCTCGACTGGGCGCGGCGGCGACCCGGTCCCTCCATCGCCGTGCTCGAGGGGCTGCTCCTCGGCGAGACCGCGCCGCCGCGCGAGCAGCGGCGCCTGATCGACCGGCCGGCACTCGTCGTCGGTCACCAGCGCGACCCCCTGCATCCCTTCAGCGACTCGGGGATGCTGCTCGAAGAGCTGCCCCAAGCACGGCTGGTCGAAGCCAACTCGATCTTCGAGTGGCGCACCCGCCCCGGGCGCCTCAACGCAGAGCTGGCGCAGTTCCTCGACGAGGTCTGGGCAACCGCCGGCGACGGCCCGGCGGCAAACGGCAACGGGCAGACAGCCGCTCCTGTGGCAGGATAAGGCGCGCAACGTGGCTAATCGCAGGGAGGAAGAGAGGGAGCGGCTCCGCCAAGCGCGGCAGGAACGCGAGTCCGGCCAGCACAAGGCGGAGAGGCGGCGGCTGTACGCGGTCTACGGCGTTGCCGGACTGATCGGCATCCTCGTCGTCGCCGGGATCGTCGCGCTGATCGCCGGCTCGGGCGGCGGCGACAGTGGCGAGGCGCACATCAACCAGGGCAGCGGCTCGACCAACGGCGTCAAGCCCGACGAACGCACCGGGACGGCGCCGCCGGAAGTCCAAGTGGCAAACCTCAAACTGGCGGCGAAGAAGGCTGGTTGCGCGCTGCGGCTTCATCTCAAGGACGAGGGCCACACCCATATCCCTCCGACCGCTCCCACCCCGGACTACAAGACCAGCCCGCCGACCTCGGGCAACCACGTCGAACCGCCCTACCAGCAGGCGGACGGCGCCTACAGCGAAATGCCCGGCGAAATCTTCATCGTCCACTCGCTCGAGCACGGCCGAATGGAGATTCAGTACAGCCCCGAACTGCCCGAGGAAGACCAGCTCGCGCTGAAGGGCGTCTACGACACGATGTATGGGGGGACGCTGCTCTTCCCCAACGACAACATGGACTACGAGGTCGCCGCGACGACCTGGACCAACCTGATCGGCTGCCCCAAGTACAAGGGCGCGATCACGCTCGACGCGATCCGCGACTTCGGCAAGGCGACCTGGGGCCGCTACGGCGGCGAGCCCGCGACCGCCTTCGCCCTCAAAGGCCCGACGCCCGTAGAACCGAAGGGCTAGACGGTCTAGGGCGCGCGGTAGGCGGGGAAGAAACCGCCGGTGTCGCGTCCAGCCGAAAGGCGGTCGTAGGTCTCGCGGTCGCAGACGATCTCCGAGGTGTGCCAGGGCTGCTCGCGATTGGCGAAGCCGCGCTTGAACTCCTCCAGCCGGTCGCCGGGGGAGAGGCCGCCGCCGAGGTTGAGTGGCAGGCCCAGCTCGGCGGAGAGCTCGACCAGCGCGGCGAGGACGTTCTTCATCGGCGAGTCGCGCAGGTGGGCGTCGGCGCTGCCGCTCAGGTAGTAGTGGAGGAAGCCATCGCTGCGCACCGTTAGGGAAGCGGCAGCGACCCCGCCGTCAGCGGGAGCACGGGCGAGGGCAAGCCAGGCACGGTCTGATTCGAGGATGCGGTCGAAGTAGGGGGCACCAAAGAAGTAGCGCTCGGCGGCGGCGGCGCGGCGCATCGTCTGCTCGTAGGCGGAGAGGAAGCCGGCCCGCTGCGCGGCGCTCGTCTCGGGGCCGGGAACCAGTTCGACTGCATAGCCCGCGCGGCGGTTCTTGTTGATCTGGTTACGGTCGCTGGAGCGGCTCTTCGGCGCCAGCTCGGGGTCGGCGATCTGGACGACGTTGCGCTCGGCAGCTCCGCTGAGCGGCGGTTTGGCGAGCGTGTGGCGGATGAACGCCGAGACGAGCCCCGTCGCCGCGAAGTCGACCGCCTCCGGGTCGATCGACGCGTCGCCGACGATTCCCGGGTAGCCGTAGGGGGAAATCGCGTCGAGCGCGTCGGCGTCGGGGATCTCGCGGACGACCAGTGGCGCGACGAGCTCCGTATCCCCTGCTTCGATCCGCAGCGTGTGGGTCACGCCCTCGGCGTCGAGGAAAGGGCGCGAGCGGAAGAACTCCTCGCTCTCCACCGCCGTGCCACGGTCGGCGATCAGCTCGGCACTGGCGCGGGCGTCGCTCACGGCAAGAGGTCGGCCGCGGCGGCGCGGAACTCGTCGGGCAGCACGCCCCAGACCTCGCAGTCGTCGACGCTGTCGGGACCGCGCAGGTGGCTGCGCATCGTTCCCTCGTGCTTCCAGCCGAGACCCGTCACCGTCTTCTTGGCGATCTCGTTGCGGGCCGGTATGCGCCCGTAGACACGGTGAGCGCCGAACTCGTCGAAGGCCTTGGCGATGGTCAGCGCCTCGGCGCGGCGGCCGACGCCCTTGCCGCGCACGTCGTCGCCGATCAGCGCCCCCAGCTCCGGCGCCGTCTGGCGGAAGAGGCCGTACAGAGCAGTGAACCCGACTGGCTCGTCGTAGCCCTCGACGACGATCGCGTACTTGCGGTCCTCGTCGGGGCCGTCGATCGCCCGGCCCACCCAGCCTTCGGCCTCCTCCAGCGAGAAGCCGTCGCGCTGCTCCATGAGGCTCTTGGTCGCCTCCGGATTGTTGAACCAGCGGTGCACGGCCACGGCGTCGCCGGGCTTGAACGCTCGCAGAGTCACCACAGGTTGCTCGGCCACGCCGAAACCCTACGCGCTGAGTGAAGGATTGATGACCCCATAGGGTCTAAAACCCTTCACTCGCGGCTCAATCCGGGGCGAGGCCGTGGCCGGTGACGAGCAGCCAGGCGGTCTTGAGGAGGATGCACAGGTCGAGGCCGAAGCTGCGGCGGTCGACGTACTCGACGTCGAGCTCGATCCGCTGCTCCCAGGGGATCCCGGCGCGGCCCTGGACCTGGGCCCAACCGGTCAGCCCGGGGCGGACCTCGTGGCGACGGTGCTGGTGCGGCGTGTAGTCCACCACCTGGGCGGGGATGGTCGGGCGGGGGCCGACGATCGCCATCTCGCCGCGCAGCACGTTGACCAAGTTGGGGATCTCGTCGAGCGAGGTACGGCGGAGGAAACGGCCGGCGCCGGTGACCCGGGGATCGTCACGAGCGACGACCGTCCCCACGCCGACCGGATCGGAGCCCTGCTCCATCGTGCGCAGCTTCAGCAACTCGAACTCGCGGCCGTCCTTGCCGACCCGGCGCTGGCGGTAGATCACCGGACCCCGGCTACCGAGCTTGATCGCCGCCGCGGCGATCAGCACCACCGGCGAGAAGACGATCAGGGCAAGGGTTGCGATGACGACGTCGAGGGCGCGCGGCACGGTCAACGGGTTCCTTCGGCCTTATCCCAGGCGCCTGGCGAACCGTGGCGCATCCGGTCCCAGAGACCGAGGGCTATCGAGGCCGTGGTCTGCACGTAATAGCGGGCGATCCGCAGCGGCGCCAGGGGCAGCGCCTTGCCGAGCAGCGCGGCGGCGAGCAGAGCGAGCTGAGCGATCAGCGTCACGGCATAGACCCAGCCCTGCCCGAGCAACGCCACGTTCGCCACCAGCGCCATCACGTGCAGGAACGGCGTCGCGTAGCGCAGCAGCCGGTGCGAGGCGATCTCGAAGGCGTAGAGCGGCGGGTAGCCGCGGGGGCGGAGCATCCCTTCGCCGACGACGATGTCCCAGAGCCCGACCATCATCCGCCGCTTGCGGGCGAGCTCGCCCCCCAGCGTCGGCACCATCTTCTCCTCGGCGCCGGCCCACGGCACGTAGAGCGAGCGGCGGCCCCGCTTGGCGAGCAGGAACGGGAGCGAGAGATCGTGACTACCGGCCGGCGGCAACGGGATGTAAGCGTCGCGGCGCACGGCATAGATCGCGCCGTTGCCCGCCGTCACCCCTGCCAGAGCGGACTCGAGCTCGCGCAGCGCCATCTCGTAGCGCCAGTAGGAACCCTCGACGTTGTCGCCGGCGGAATCGAGGAAGCGCACTTGGCCGCATGCGTAGCCCACCCCGGGGTCCGCGAAGGGCTCGATCAGGTGGCGGAGGGCGTCCGGCGACCAGATGCTGTTGGCGTCGGAGAAGGCGAGGATATCGCCGGCGGCAATGTCAGCGCCGGCGTTCTGGGCGGCGACCTTGCCGCCACGGGGTAGATCGAGGACGAGGTCGGCCCCTGCGGCTCGCGCACGCTCGACCGTGGCATCGGCGGAGCCGTCGGAGGCGACGATCAGCTCGAGTCGATCGCGCGGATAGTCGAGGGCGAGGGCGTTGGCGACCTTGGCCGCGATCACCTCCTCCTCGTCGAAGGCGGCGACGATCAGCGAGACCCGCGGCAGCTCCTCCCAGGTGCCCGGATTCAGGGTCGGGCGGCGGCGCAACGCCAGCAGCCCCCCGAGGGCGAGCGGGTAGCCGAGGTGGGTGTAGAGGATCAGGGCGACGCCGATCCAGAAGGCGAGCGCGACGACGATCATCGCCGTTCCTCCAGCAGCTCTGCGTAGAGCGCGAGCGTCTGCCGCGCCGCCTCGTCCCAGGAGTAGGAGCCGGTGGCAGCGGCGGCTGCAGCCGTGCCCAGCTCGGCTCGCGCTCTCTCGCTTCCGACCAGCTCGCTCAGAACCGCGGCGAGCGCCGTCGGGTCCTCCGGTGGCACAAGGCGGGCAGCGCCCTGCTCCGCCACCTCGGGAAAGCCACCGACGGCGCTCAGCACCAGCGGCTTGCCGAAGGCAAGGGCGGCGTAGAGGACGCCGGAATGCTCGACGTCGCGGTAGGGCAGGGCGACGACGTCGGCGCGGCGCATCAGCGCCGGAATCTCGGTGTCCTCGACGAAGCGGGTGAGGAAGCGGACGCGCCCCGGCGCTCTGGCGGCGAGGCGGCGCAGCGGCTCGACGTCCATTCGCGGGTTGCCGACGACCCAGAGCTCGGCGCCCCCGATTTCGCCGAAGGCCTCGAGCAGGGTGTCGACGCCCTTGTAGGGGCGCAGCAGGCCGAAGAAGAGAATCACCGGGCCCTCCGCCCCCTCCAGCTCGGGCGCCAGCGGCCTCTCCTGCGGCAGCTGCGTCAGGTAATCGAAGGCGCCGTGGTGGATCACGCGGATCCGGGCCGGGTCGAGCCCGACCTGCCCGCGCAGCCGCCGCGCGCCGTGCTCGGAGTGGGCAATGACGGCGTCCATCGCGGCGAAAGTACGGCGGGCGTTGGCCAGCTGACGGCGGCTCGGCTTGGGCGGCAGCACGTAGTGTGCCGTCATCAGCCTGGGACGGCGCGGCGGCAGCAGCATCGTGTCGAGTGCCGGCGCGGTGAGCCACTGGAAGTGGAGGACGTCGGCGTCGGCCTGGCGGCGGAAGCGCAGCATGTCGGGAAGGTGCTCGGCCAGCTTGAAGACGCGGCGGGCGGGGGCGTCGAGACCGCGGCCGGCGCTGCGGCGATAGAAGCACTCCCGCACCCGGTAGCCCTCCGCCTCCGGGACCGGCCCGTAGAGAAAGTGGCTGGTCAAGAGCTCGACCTCGGCGCCGCCACGCGCGAGCGCCGCGGCGAGAGCGCGGTCGTAGGGAGGCGTGAAGGCCGAGGGATCGACCAGCTGGACGCGGATCTTGTCCTGCATAGCGGGCGATTATGGTGGCGGGGGTGTCCCCCGCGCTCTCCTACTGCGTCGTGAACACGAATGGCCGCGAGTTCCTGCTCGCCTGCCTGGGCGCGATCGAGCGCACCCATCCGGCGGGCATCGAGCGCGAGATCCTCGTCCTCGACAACGCCTCCGAGGACGGCTCGGCCGAGGCGGTGCGAGCGCTCGGAGGCGATACCCGCCTCATCGCCCTCGACCGCCGGGCCGGCAAGGCCGAGAACGACTCGACCCTGCTGCGCGAGGCGAAGGGCCGCTACTGCCTGCTGCTCAACGAGGACTCCGAGTTGCGAGCGGGCGCGGCGGAAGCGCTGATGGCGGCTCTTGACGCGGACTCCCGCGCCGGCGCCGCAGGGGGCCGGCTGCTCGACTCCGCGGGTGCTCCCGTCGCCTGCGCCTGGCGCTTTCCTGGCGTGGGGACGGCGCTTGCCGGTGTCCTCCTCCTCCACCGGCTGCTCACCGTGCAGAGCAAGGGGCGCGACATCCGCGCGGTCGACTGGGCGCAGTCGAGCGCGTTGATGGTGCGGCGGGAGGCAGCCGCGGAGGTCGGCTACCTCGACCCAGCTTTCTTCGTCTACTACGACGAGTGCGACTTCTGCAAGCGCCTCGCCGACGGGGGCTGGCGCACCCTCTACGTGCCCGCGGCTGAGGCGGTCCACCACGACCAGCTCTCCACCGACCTCGCCGCCGGCCTGCCCCGCATCGTCGAATTCCACCGCAACCGAGACAGGTACATGCGAAAGCACCATGGGCGGGCGGCGGCTCTCGCGGTCCGCGTCCTTACCGCTTGGTCATACGCCATCCGCGCCCTAGCGGCCACCATCCTCCCCAACCAGCCAGCGCGCATCTACTGGGCCCATGCCCGCCAGGCCCTTTTCCCAAATCGGGGCGAAAGCCTCCGCGACCGCGCCGGACGTGCCGGTGGATAGAGGTCCTATATGACCCCTGAGCACCGGCACGTCTACAGGCGGGCGTCGTCGTCCAGCTGCTCCGCCTCAAAGGTCTCTGGGACGGCCGCATCCGCGACTGCCGGCTGATGGCGCAGAGCAGTCAGCTGCTGGAGCAACTGAGCCGGGTGGCGGAGGCGGGCTAGCCAGCCGCGCTCCTCGTCAGTGAAGAAGCCGCTGAGAAGAAGCGCAGCGGGGTAGGCGAGCCAGAACAGCACTCTGGCCCCGAGGCCGAAGAAGCCGTCGGTGGGCAGCAGCAGTTCTCCCAATCCGACCAGGGCGGCCGAAACTAAGAGGACCCGCGCGAGGCGTCCCCACTGGTAGGGAACTGGGAAGAGGCGTTGGGTGAACACGTACATCAGTGCGACGACGACGACGTAGGAGGCGACCAGGGCGAGGCCGGCGCCGACGATGCCCAACGAGGGCACCAGCGCCAGGTTGAGCGCGAGGTTGGCGACTAGCGCGGCGATCGTCGCCGGGAAGTTGAACTCGGTGCGGCCGGTGCGGCCGAGGATCACGACCAGAACCATGTAGAGGGCGTAGAGGGTGACGCCGGTGGCGATCAGGCCGATCGCTTCATAGGAGTCGAAGAACTGCGGCGCGGCCAGGGCGCGGACGATCCAGCGCGAGAACAGCCACATGCCGGTGACGACGAAGGCGCAGCCGGTGACGAACCAGGTGACGACGGCGGCATAGGCGCGGCGGGCCTCGTCGTCGTCGCGGATCGAGTAGGCGAGGGGCGGCCAGGCGAGCTGGAAGCCGCGGACCAGCACGTTGACCGCCTGGGCGAACTTGACCGCCAGCGAGTAGAGACCGGCCTCGGCAAGCCCGACGGAGCGGACGATGACGATCCGGTCGACGAAGTTGAGCAGGTAGAGCGAGAGCTCCGCCGGCATCGTCGGCAGGCCGAAGCGGGTCATCCGTCGCAGCAGCGGACCGTCGATCCAGAGCGAGAGGCGCCGGCGGTGGACGAAGATCAGGCCGAGGACGAAAGCGGCACCGCTGGCGTAGCTGCCGAGCAGCAGGCCGCGGGCGCCCTCGCCCTGGCCGACGACGAGGATCACGGTCAGGCCGATCGTCGCCAGCACGTTGAGGATCGTCGTCGTGAAGAAGGCGCGGGCGCGCTCCTCGAGCCGGAACAGGGTGAGCAGGTACTCGAACATCGTCAGCACCCAGAGCCCGCCGATCGAGATCCGGGCCAAGTCGGCGGCGGGCCGGTCGAGCAGAGCTTCGGAGATCGGCCCGGCGAAGGGCAGTGCGATCAGCGCCGCCCCGGTGGAGAACCAGAACAGCGCGGCGAAAGAGGTGGCGACAACTGCCGCCGGGTCCTCGTCTTCCTTGTAGTAGAAGCGCAGCAGTGCCTCGATCGTGCCGAAGCGGACGATGATGCTGGCCGAGACGATGGCGGCGAACATCACCTCGGCGGCACCGTAGTCGGCGGGGGTCAGGTAGCGCGTGTAGAGCGGCAGCAGCGCGACCGCGATCAGCTTCGAAAGGACGCTCGCCGCGGTGTAGGCGGCGCCGGTCGTCGCGAGGCGGCGGAGGTAGCCCGACACGCTGGGAGGCTACGTCTCGGCGCGGACCGGGAGTGCGGCGAGCGAGGCGCCTACCGCCAGCAGGACCCAGGCGATCGGGTCCTCGTAGAAGCCGGCGTAGGCCATGGTGTGGACGAGTAGGGCTACGAAAGTGGCCAGGACGGCAATGCGGGCGATGGTCTGGGGTCGGGGCTGGGGGGTCGGGGCGTCTCCCTCCGGAAACCCGCGCCGGGGGGGCCTTTCGGGTTCGCTTCGGGGGCGGCTCATAAGTTTCCAGAGGGAGACACCCCGACCCCCCTGTCCAAAGGCCAGGCCGTAGGTCAGTGTCCAGAGCGCTACGACGAGAAGAGCTGCATAGGCCGCCAGCCCGATCAGGCCCTGCTCCGCTGCCACGGTTACGGGCTCGGTGTGGGAGACCGAGACGGGGACTTTCTTGGTTGCCGCGTGTTCGCGGTAGGCGCGGGGGAAGCTGCCGGCGCCGTAGCCCCATAGGGGTCTTTGGCCGAACAGCTTTGCTCCCCCTGAGACCAGGTTCCCCCGGCCGCCGGTGTCGGAGTTGAGGCGATCGGGACTGAGCTTCGAGACGCCTCCGGCGAAGAGGACGATGACGACAACGAGGACAGCTCCTGCCCCGACAGCCGCAAGCGTCCAGCGCCAGCTCCAACGCAGAGCAGCCAGGACTGCGAGTCCTGCCAGCAGCGCGGCGAAGCTCGACTGCGAGAAGGTGACTACAAGTCCCAGCCAGAGCACAGCTACCAGCCCAGTCAGAAGCGCCATGGTCCGGCGCTCCTTTGCCCACAGCAACGCGGACATCGCAATCACGATCACCAAAGCCAGATAGCGCCCGTAGATGTTGGGGTCCCAGAAGATCGAGTTGACCCGGAAGTAGGTGTGGAATTCGTTGGACCTGATGACCTGGTCGTTCCAGAAAAGCTCCCGGCTGAGGTACTCGACAGAACCCACGATGACGAAGGCAACCGCCTCCACAGCTACCACCCACAGCACGAGGACAAGCAGCTTTCGATCCCAGCAAACATCTCGCAGCAGCGCGTAGACCAACGAAAACGGCACGAAGAAGAAACAAACGTTCTGGAGAGATTTGGAGAAGTCGGGCGAATACAGCGCCTGCAGCGCGTAGAGAAGCACGACCCCGGCCAGGACATATGGCAGGAGGGCCGGGGCGTCCCCCGGAGGAAACTTTGGAGCCCTCCCCGGCAAGAACCCGGAAGGCCGCCTCAATGCGGGTTTCCGGAGGGGGACGCCCCGGCCCTCCTGCCACACACCAAGCACCGCAGAGAGCACACCCCCGGCAATCACCAGATAGAGGGGCACCAGCAAGTTCGCCATATCGCCCCCGGCATGCAGCGGGACACGGAAGGGAAGTGCGGCGACGATCGCCAGCGGCAGGAAGATCGGCCGGCGATGGAAAACGGCGATGAGGACTGCAACCGCCGCCAGCCCGGCGATCCCAAGCACCGCGAGCCGGGCCGAGCTGTCGCGCAAGTCGACGATCTGGGCCGAGTGCCACTGGTCGCCGAGGATCAGGACCGGGAAGAGGACGAGTGCCAGCAGCATCGCCACCGAGCGCAACCGGCTCGACGGCAGCACGATCGACGCGGCGGCTGCGCCGGCCGCGACCAGGACGCCGGCCGCGGCGAGAAAGTCGCTCAACCCTTCCGCCCCTTCGAGCAGCTCTTAGTCGGCCTGCTCGACGAGCGGTGCAGTTTCATCACACCACCGGGAACCAGCGTCCGTTCCTGCCTCAGCAGTTTCACCCGCAGCTTGTAGCGACCTGGGGCGGCGATGCCGTCATTGCGTTCCCGGCCATCCCAGTAGAAGGTGAAGAAGCGGTAGCGCTTCAGGTAGGTGTCGCGCGCCAAGGTGACGATGAGCTTGCCCCCCGGCTTCACCACCTGCACGTCGGCGCGATCGGAGCGGGTGACGCGGAAGCGGATTCGGATGCGGTCGAAACGGCAGTCGCCGTTTGGCGTGAAAGAGCGGGTGGCGGCGATGCCGAAGGTGACCCGGTCGAGGACGAGGGGGTCGCGCTTGAGGCGCTGCGACCAGGCGAAGGCGGCAACCGTTGCGACGACGAGCAGGGCGAAGACGACTGCTGCCGCGTTAACCCGTCGTCGAGGCATTGTCATCGCCGATGACGACCGCGACGGGAGCGCCGGCCGAGAGCGAGACGATCTCCGAGGTCATCGGCCGCACTCGCGAGATTTCCAGCGAGTCGGCGACTCGGTGCGCCGCGCGTCCCTCGCCGGGCTGGAACATGACGACGCTGTCGGCGAAGCTCGAGCGACTGTTGGTGACCGCGCCGAGCTGGTAGCCGCGGCGCTCGACCATGTCGCCGTAGGTGCCCGCCAGTCCTTCCACCGCCGTGCCGTTGAGCACCGTCACCTCGATTTCGCTCGGCTTGAGCGGGTGGGAGACCTGCTTGGCTCCGTTGCTGCTCGACCCCCCGTCACCGCCCTGCGAAACCGCGTAGGCGACCCCACCCGCGATGACGACGATGACGACGAAGAGACCGACCAGGTAGCGCGGGTCGCCGAGCCGGGCTCTCAGCCCACCGCTTCCGCTTCCATCGTCGCGTGAGAAGCGCTCGCGCAGACGCTCGCTCCGCGTAAGTTCGGGCAGCCCGGCCTCGCGCCGCTCGCGCCGGTGCTCACGCAAATCGGCTGCTTGGCGCTCCTCGTCGCGGGCCTCTTCCAGCTTGCGCATCTCCTCCGCCCGCTCCGCCGCCCCGGCCGAGGTCGAGTCCTTGCGCTCGGCATCGCGCTCCGGTGCCGACCCCGCCCACTCCCGCAGGCGACGGATGTCCCGCCCCTGGGCAAACGAAAGCAAGGCGAGCAGGGCCAAGCCGAGAAAGGCGAGCAGACCCGCGAAAGCGCCTATTTCCTTGATCAGCTCCAAGGGCTGGCTGCGAGAGGCTATCCGTTGGGGCCGTCGCGGGTCCCGCGACGGCCTCCTAGCCGACTGCCGCCGCGTCCCCGCCCTGCGCGGTGATCAACTCGACCACGCGCTCGGCGAGATTGGCCTCGTCGCCGGCCATGACCAGGTGCTCGAGCGAGTTCAGGGTCGACTCGACCCAGTCCGTGTCGAGCGGCGCAGTACGGACGGCCCGGTGGATCCGCTTCGCCGCCGTCGGCCGCAGCTCCTCGCCCCGGCCGAAGAGCTCCTCGTGCAGCTTCTCGCCCGGGCGCGGCTGGGTGAACTCGATCGCGATCTCGGCTCCGGGCTCGTAGCCGGCCAGGCGGATCATGTTGTTGGCGAGATCGACGATCTTCACCGGCTCGCCCATGTCGAGGACGAAGACCTCGCCCCGGCCGGCGCCGATGTCACCGGCGCGGATCACCAGCTGCACCGCCTCGGGGATCGTCATGAAGAAGCGGGTCATCTCCCGGTGGGTGACGGTGACCGGTCCGCCGCGCTCGATCTGGCCGCGGAAGATCGGCACGACGCTGCCCGAGGAGGCGAGCACGTTGCCGAAGCGGACGCTGGCGAAGCGGGTGCCGGGGTGCTTGTCGCCGGCGGCCTCGACGATCCACTCGGCCATCGCCTTGGAGGCGCCCATCACCGTCTGCGGGTTGACCGCCTTGTCGGTGGAGATGAGGACGAAGCGCTCGACGTCGGAGGCGGCGGCGGTCTCGGCGGTGATCCGCGTGGCGATCGCGTTGTTGCGCACCACCTCCAGCGGGTTAGCCTCCATCAGCGGCACATGCTTGTAGGCGGCGGCGTGGAAGACGACGCTCGGCTTGAAGCGCTGCATCGTCTCCAGCATCCGGTGCGGCTCCCTGCAGTCGGCAAGCACCGCCTCGACGTTGCTGAAGTGGCGCTCCTCGACCATCTCGCGCTCGATCTCGAAGAGGTTGTCCTCGGCGTGGTCGAGCATCACCAGCAGCCGTGGCCCGACCCGGGCGATCTGGCGGCAGAGCTCGGAGCCGATCGAGCCACCGGCGCCGGTGACGAGGACAATGCGGTCGCGCAGGTAGGCGCCCACCCGGTCGAGCTCGACCACGATCGGGTCGCGGCCGAGCACGTCCTCGACCTGGACCTCGCGCAGCTGCTTGTTGAGCTGGACACCACCGCGCAGGAGCTCGAACACGGTCGGCAAGGTGCGCACGCGAATCTCGCGGCCACGGCAGGCGGCGACCACCTTGGCCCGCAGCGTGCCTGGAGCCGAGGGGATCGCGATCACCACCTCGTCGGGCTCGGTCTCGTCGAGGATCGTCTCGATCTGCGCCGTCGTCCCCAACACCTTGAGGCCGAGCATCCGCATCCCCTGTTTGCGCGCATCGTCGTCGACGAAGCCGATCGCGGTCGCGCCCAGGTTCGGGTTGAGGTGCATCTCGCGGACGACCATCTGGCCGCCCGAGCCGGCGCCGATGACCAGCACCTCGTGCTTGGGCAGGCGATGCCCATGGGTCGGCCGCTCGACGATCAACCGCACCGCGAGGCGGGCGCCGGCGACCAGGAACAGCGTGAGCAGGAAGTCCATCACCGCGACCGAGCGCGGCAGGTCGTGATCGAAGGGCTTCAGCACGGTGAAGAGGACGACGACGATCGCGCTGCCGGCGGCGACGGCGCGGCCGATCGTGAGGAAGTCGCGGCCGCTGACATAGCGCCACCACTTCTGGTAGAGCCCGAAGGCGGCGAAGACCGTGACCTCGATCAGGGCGACGAAGCCGACCGACTGGACGAACAGAACCCAGTAGCGGTGCGGGAGATCGGTCCTATCGAGGAACCGGAGCCGGAACGCCAGATAGTAGGCGAGCGCCACGAGCAGCGCATCGGCCGCCGCCTGAAGGAGCCGAGTGCGGTAGACGGGGTGGTTCAATCGGCGCATGACAGCAGCACGAGTTTAGATGGTGTTCGCCGCGCTCCCTACAATCCCCGCTGCGCGCATGCTGATCGTCCTCGCCAGCTTCTCCGACAAGATCGTCGAACCTATCGTCGACGTCGCCACCGAATTCATCGGCTCTGCCGGTGTCGTCGCCGTCTTCCTTTTGATGACGCTGGAGTCCGCCTGCATCCCGATACCGAGCGAGGCGATCATGCTGTTCGCCGGCTTCAGCGTCTCCAAAGGAGAACTGACGTTGTTCGGGATCGTCGTCGCCGGGGTGCTCGGCAACGTCGCCGGGTCGTGGATCGCCTACGCGGTCGGTTACTACGGGCGTCTCGACCTGCTGGAGAAGAACAAGCTGATCCACATCAGTCCCAAGCACTTGAAGTGGGCCGATGACTGGTTCGAGCGCTACGGCGCCGTCACCGTCTTCTTCTCGCGGATGCTGCCGATCGTCCGTACCTTCATCTCGCTTCCCGCCGGCGTGGCGAGGATGCCGTTCTGGCGCTTCACGATCTACACCCTCGCCGGCTGCATCCCCTGGGTGTTGATGCTGGCGCTGGTCGGGCGCAGTGTCGGCGACAACTGGGAGCACTGGCGCCACAACCTCGGCTACCTCGGCTATGTGGTTCTGGCGGCGATCGTCGGCGGGATCGTCTACCTGCTGATCCGGCGGCGGCGGCGGGGCGGCGGGGAAGACGAGCCCGGCGGCGGGCAGTCGGTCGCGAGCGCGGAGCCGGCCGGGACCGCGGAGTCCCTCTGAGCAGAGGAGCCGACGGCAGGATCCCAGCCGCCCGCGCGCTGGCGCTGGGGATCGTCCAGGGCCCGGCGGAGCTGCTGCCGATCTCTTCCTCGGCCCACATCGTCCTCGTTCCCTGGCTGGCGGGGTGGGACTGGGAGCAGATCGATCCGGAGGTGCGTAAGAGCTTTGAGGTGGCGCTGCACGGCGGTGCCGCGCTGGCGCTTCTGATCGGCCAGCGGCAGACGATCGCCGAGGAGCTGCGCCATTTCGACCGGTCGCGAGCGCTGGTCCTCGGCCTTTCCTTCCTCCCCGCCGCGATCGTCGGCTACGGCTTGGAGCGACCGATCGAGCAGCGACTTGGCGGCCCGAAGGCAACCGCGGTCGGACTGCTGGCCGGCGCGGCGGCAATGCTGATCGCCGACACACGGCCGCAGCAGAGGGGGCGCGGTGATGCGACTCCGGCCGACGGATTGGTCCTCGGCGTCGCCCAGGCCGCCGCGCTTGCCCCCGGCGTCTCCCGCAACGGCGTCACCCTCGCGGCGGCACGCTGGCGGCGCTTCTCACGCGACCAGGCGAACCTGCTCTCGCGCACGACCGCCCTGCCGATCATCGTCGGCGCCACCATCCTCAAGGGCGAGCGCCTGCGGCGGCGCGGCGCCTCTCCCTCGCTGCGCCGCTCGATGGCAATCGGCGTTGCCGCCTCCTTCGCCTCCACCCTCGCCTCCCAGCGCCTGATCGGGCTGGTGGAGCGCGACCGGGCGCTTTGGCCCTACGCGGCTTACAGAGCGGGATTTGCCGGTTTGGTGCTGGCCAAGCTGCACCGCCGGTAAGTTAACTCCAAATCTTGGAGATATTTGGAGATAGCTTGGAGTTGTGCTACAACTCCCAATCTTGGAGATATTTGGAGATAGCTTGGAGTTGGCGTGTTCGTAGCCGAACCCCCATCGGTCGAAGAGCTCCTGTCAAAGCTGGACGGGGCATCGGTCGTGGATGCCATAAGCGCCCCGAACGACGAGCGAACCGCCGACAGGTACCTCCACTGGGACAAGCTCCACCGGCTCGATCCTCCTCCGGGCCTGACCAGTGAGCAGTGGTGGTTGAAGGTCAAAAACGCCAGGGCGGGCGACCTGCGCGAGCTTCCGCTAACCGACCCGAATGGCGAGCCATTTCGCTACGGCCTGCTGGACAGCATGCTGCGCAAGCTGCGCTACATAGATCAGCGCTGCAGTGGCGAGGTCGCGATGGACGAGGTCGTCACCTCTGAGAGGCAGGCCGGGCGGCGTTATCTGGTCAACTCGCTGATGGAGGAGGCAATCCGCTCTAGTCAACTCGAGGGGGCGACCACCTCCCGCAAGGCGGCCAAGGAAATGCTGCGCGAGGGCCGGGAGCCAAGGGATCGCAGTGAGCGGATGATCGCCAACAATTACCGTGCCCTTCAGTTCATGCGGGACGAAATGAGCGATGCATTGAGTCCCGAGCTCGTTCTGGAGCTGCACCGAATCGTGACCGAGGGGACTCTCGACGATCCCGCAGCTGCGGGCCGGCTGCAACGACCCGGTGAATCCCGGGTCGCCGTCTTCGACCGCGATGACGGACGGCCGATCCATCAGCCGCCGCCGGCGGAGCAACTGCCGGAGCGCATGCGTCTACTCTGTGAGTTCGCCAACGAAGGAGAGGACGGCAAGCGGTTCGTACACCCGGTGATAAGGGCGATTCTGCTGCACTTCTGGCTCGCCTACGACCATCCGTTCGAGGACGGCAACGGCCGGACGGCGCGGATCCTCTTCTTCTGGCTGATGCAGGCGCGTGGCTACTGGCTTGCCGAGTATCTGCCCATCTCGAGATTCATTCGCGCGGCGCCCGCGAAATACGCCCGGGCCTTCATGGAAACGGAGACCGACGGAGGCGACACGACCTACTTCCTCATTCACCAACTAGGCGTAATCGAGCGTGCGATCGGTGACCTCCACGCCTACCTGCGGCGCAAGACCGCCGAAGTTCAGGATGTTGAGCAGCTGCTGCATGGGGCCAAGTACCTCAACGGGCGCCAGCTCGCGCTGCTGACCGACGCAGTGCGCGATCCAGACGCGTCGTATTCGTTCGATAGCCACGCGCGGAGTCACCGTGTCACCCATGAGACCGCGAGAACCGACCTTCGGCGCTTGGTGACCCGCGGGCTGCTGACTCAGCGCCGCATCGGGCGCAAGCACATCTTCGAGCCAGCCCCCGACCTCGAGACCAGGCTGAAAGAATCGCCTAGATGAGCGGCGACGCCTACGCGAAAGCCGGTGTGGACCAGGGAGCCGCGGATTCGGCGGTCGCCGGTTTGGTCAAGGCGCTGGGGACGATCCAGCTGGGACGACCCTCGCGGCAGGTGCCCCTGCCGGGTCACTACGCCAGCGTGATCAAGCTCGACGAGCGGATCGGGATCGCGCTGTCCACCGACGGCGTCGGCACCAAGCTGCTGGTCGCCGAGCAGCTCGGCCGCTTCGACACGGTCGGCATCGACTGCGTGGCGATGAACGTCAACGACGTGATCTGCGTCGGTGCCGAGCCGCTGGCCATGCTCGACTACATCGCGATCGAGCGGGCCGACCCGGAGGTCTGCGAGCAGATCGGCGTCGGCCTGGCGCGCGGCGCCGAGCGGGCCGGGGTCGAGATCCCTGGCGGCGAGCTCGCCCAGCTCGGCGACATGGTGCGCGGCTTCGACGTCGCCGGCGCCTGCTTCGGCACCGTCGCCCTCGACGCGATCGTCGACGGCTCCGCCGTGCGGCCCGGCGATCCGGTGATCGGCCTGCCCTCCTCCGGCATCCACTCCAACGGCTACACCCTCGCCCGCTCCGCCCTCGACGGGCTCTCCCTCGAGGAAGACCCCGAAGGCCGGCTCGGCCGACCCCTGGGAGACGTGCTGCTCGAGCCGACCGAGATCTACGTCAAGCCGGTGCTGGAGCTGCTGCGCTCCGAGGTCGAGGTGCGCGGCCTCGCCCATATCACTTCCGGCGGCCTCGGAAACCTGCTCCGCCTTGCCGCGCCGGTCGGCTACGAGATCGACGACCCGCTTCCCGTTCCGCCGATCTTCGAGCTGATCCAGGAGCGCGCATCGGTCCCCGGGGCAGAGATGAGCGACGTCTTCAACCTGGGCTGCGGCTTCTGCCTGGTGGTGGCACCGGGAGACGAGGGGGCGGCGGTCGAATCGATGCGTCGCCACTATCCCGGGGCGAAACGGATCGGTCGTACGGTAGAAGGATCATCCGTACGACTTAGATGAGCTCCCGCCCTTCCAGCTCGATGATCGGAACCGTCCTCTCCGGGCGCTACCGGCTGGAGGCAAAACTGGGCAGTGGCGGCATGTCGACCGTCTACCTGGCACGGGACGACACGCTCGACCGGCCGGTCGCGGTGAAGGTGATGCACCGGGAGATGTCCGAGCAGGAGGACCAGCTGCAGCGCTTCCGCCAGGAGGCGCGGGCGGTCGCCAAGCTGACCCACCCCAACGTCGTCTCGGTGATCGACGCCGGCGAGGACGGCGGCTACCCCTACATCGTCTTCGAGTACGTCAAAGGGGAGACGCTGAAGCAGCGGATCGGCCGGGTTGGCGCCCTCGACACCCAGGAGGCGATCGCCTACGCGATCGAGGTCGCCCGCGGCCTCGGCGTCGCCCATGCGCGCAACATGGTCCACCGCGACATCAAGCCGCAGAACGTCCTGATCGACGAGGAGGGCCGGGCGAAGCTGACCGACTTCGGCATCTCGCGCCAGCTCGAACAGGACGGCGTCACCGCGACCGGCCGCGTGCTCGGCACCACCGACTACGTCGCCCCCGAGCAGGCGATGGGCAAGCCGGTCGACCCGCGCTCGGACATCTACTCGCTCGGCGTCGTCCTCTACGAGATGCTGGTCGGCCAGGTCCCCTTCCACGCCGACAGCCAGGTCGGGGTGGCGATGAAACACGTCAACGAGGAGCTGCCCGACGTGCAGCGGCGCCGGCCCGAGGCCTCGGCGGCGGTGGCGCTGGTGGTCGAGCGGGCGACGGCCAAGGACCCGGCCGAGCGCTACCAGACGATCGGCGAGATGATCGACGACCTCGAGACCGCACTCGAGGTCGAGGCTGCGCGGGCGGGATCGACCACCGGCGAGGCGACGAGCGTGCTCGACGCGGTGCCCCCGCCGCAGCGAAAGCTCTCCGGCGGCGCGCGCTGGTCGTGGGCGGCGATCGCGATCTTGCTCCTGGTCGGCGGAGGCGCCCTGCTGGCCGTACAACTGATCTCCAACGGCGGCTTCGGCGGCGGGGGGGCCGACAAGGGCAAAGGCGGCAACGTCGCGATTTCGGGGGCAACCGACTACGACCCGCAAGGCGACGGCGAAGAGGTCGGCAGCAAGGTCGAACTGGCCGCCGACGGCGACCCGACCGGAACCGCCTGGGAAACCGAGCACTACGACTCCGAAACGTTCGAAGGGACCAAGACCGGGCCGGACCCCGGCGTGGGCATATACGTAACCACCAACTCTCCGGCGACGCCGAAGAAGATGATCGTCCGCACCCCCACCCCAGGCTGGGACGCCCAGGTCTTCGCTGCCTCGGCTGGACCGCCGTCCGACCTCTCCGGCTGGGACGAACCGGTCGGCGAAGCGAGCGAAGCCGAAGGGACCCAGGAGATCGACCTCGACGTCCGCCGGCCCTCGACCTACTTCCTGCTCTGGTTCACCAAGGCCTCACCCGCCCGCGACCAGGAAGGTCGCTACCAGATCGAGGTCAGCGACATCAAGCTGCTGGGCTGATCTACAACTGCTCTGTCTGAGCAATCCCCTACAGTCGAACGTATGTTCGTGTCAAAGGCGGCGGGCTCGTCGGTCAGAGCTTCACTGGGGTTTCGTCGATTTGTTTTGAACCCGCGCGAGAGCCGACGCCCGAGTGAATGCAATCAGCATTCCAGCAGTTTGAGGTGGAGCGGCTCCAAATACCAGTGCCGAGACAATTTCCTCTCGGCTTGCCTTATGGCCCTCCTCGCTCTCCAAGCGGCTTTGCAGGGTCTTAAGAGCCTCTTTGGCAAGCGGGTCCAGTCGCATGGTAGTAGGCATCCGGAAGGACTTCTATGGTGGCGTTTGAATTCAATTTGCATTCAAATTGAATGCCACATGACTTTACTACGCTAGGGATGGTGCAGCAGATGGACGAATTCAACGACAAGAAGTTCAGAGAGTTGATCGTCTACATCGCCAAACGGCTGGGCCCAGAGGCAGCATTGGGGCGAGTCAAGCTTGCGAAGCTGCTGATGGCAAGTGACTTTGGGGCCTACGAGCGATTCGGTCACTCGATAACCGGGGCCGTCTACGAGAAATGGGAGCACGGTCATTTACCACAACAGATGTTGCTTACCCAGCGCGATCTCGAGGCCGAAGGCGATATCCAGGTCGAGACAGTGGACTACTTCGGAAAGAAGCTGAACCAGATCTCTGCGGAGCGAGACCCTGATATGAGTGATTTCAGCGAGGATGAGCTGGCGGTTATCGAGAGAGCGCTGCGTCATTTTGGATATGAGAGCGCTTCCTTTCTCAGTGCGCAATCTCACCTCGAACTGGGCTGGCGGCTAGCCAACTGGAAGGAGCCAATTCCTTTTCGCACGGTATTTCTCGGCGCCGGGGCTGTTTCAGAGGGGGATATACGTCGGGGGCAGGAATTAGCTTCCATGCATGGTTGGAACTAGCCTCCTTTGCAACGCATTCATAGAGTCGGAATCCTTTGAACAGTCCAAAGCCGAACTCAAGGCTGAAACCGGGTTAACCGATCGAGAGATCGACGATCGGCTGGAGGCTGTGGTTTGGGCGCTCCGCCGCAATACCCAAGAGACCGCCGAACAGATACCCGGTCTAAAGCTCTGGGTCGTCGTTACGGAACGTGGTCTACCCGAGCTCCGCATTTACCTCAGGCCACGAGACGGCATGCCCGAAGAGGCTGAATGGCTGTGGATCGAGCGGAGGCCGTAAGCGTTCGAGAGTCAGAGTGCCCCTTGAGGAGGGTAGAAGCCTCTAGAACTCGTGCGAGCGGGCCTTGGCGTGACGCTCGACCGCCAGCTTGAGCAGACGGTCGCATAGGTCCGGGTAGCGGACGCCGCTTGCCTCCCAGAGCTTGGCGTAGACGCTGGTCTCGGTGAAGCCGGGCATGGTGTTGATCTCGTTGACGAGGATCGCGCCGTCGGGTTCGACGAAGAAGTCGCAGCGGGCGAGGCCGGCGCAACCGCCGAGCTGGAAGGCGGTAACGGCAAGCTCGCGCAGGCGGGCCGTCTGCTCCTCGTCCATCGCCGCCGGCACGATCAGCTCCATGCCGCCGTCGCTGTACTTGGTCTCGTAGTCGTACCAATCGCCATGGGCGACGACCTCGCCCGGCGGCGAGGCCTCGGGCCGCTCGTTGCCGAGCAGCGAGCACTCGACCTCGCGGCCGTGAGCAGAAGCCTCGACGATCACACGCGGGTCGTGGCGCAGGGCCAGGTCGACCGCCGCGTCGAGCTCCACCCCCAGGCTCTCGACGCGGCTGATGCCGACGCTCGAACCGAGGCGCGAGGGCTTGACCCAGAGCGGCAGGCCCATCGCCTCGCAGCGCTCCCGCCAGCCCGCCTCGCCGGCGGCGACGAAATCGACCTGCGGCAGGCCGGCCTGGGCGAAGAGGCGCTTCAAGGTCAGCTTGTCCATGCAGATCGCCGAGGCGAGCACGTCGGAGCCGACGTAGGGGACGTCGAGCCACTCGAGCACGCCCTGGACGCTGCCGTCCTCGCCAAAGGGGCCGTGGAGTGCCGGGAAGGCGACGTCGGCGTCGAAGAGGCCGGCTGACGGCATCAGCTCGACCGGGGCGCCGCGGAAGCTCCAGCCACCGTCGCGCGCGATCGTCACCAGCAGCACCTCGTGGCCTGCCTGCTCGAGGCCCGCCGCGACCGCCTCGCCCGAGCGCAGCGAGACGTCGTGCTCGGAGGAGCGCCCGCCGCAGAGGACCGCGACCCTCATTCGGCTTCTTCTTCCGATTCCTTCGGTGGCCGACCGATCTTGATGTCCATCGAAGTGCCCGGTTTCGTCTTGACCCCTGGGGTTGGAAACTGGTCGATCACACGACCGACCTTCGAGGGCGGGACGTCGAATTCCGATTCGTATGGATACGGGACCAAACCGGCTTCACGGGCCGCCTGGACCGCTTCCGCCCGTTCCATGCCGAGGATGTTCGGCACGATCGTCAGCTGTTCGCCCTTGGAAACGACGATCGAGACGGTTGAGCCGCGCGGTAGTTCGGAGCCGGCGCTGGGCGCCTGGCGAATCACCTCGCCCGCCGGCTTGGCGCTTTCTTCTTCTTCGACGCCGGGGATGAGGCCGCGGCCGCGGATCTGCTGTACGGCGACCGAGCGCTGCGTCCCGACCAGCACCGGCACCTTGGCCGGCTTCTGCCCCTTGGAGACCGTAAGGACCACGGTCGAGCCACGGGTCGCCGTCGTCCCTCCGCCTGGTTCGGAGCGGATCACCAGGCCGGCTTCCACCTGATCGGAGTTGACCTTTTCGACCCGCGCAGTGAAGCCGGCTTCTTCCAGCTTTTCTTCCGCTTCTTCCTGGCTCAGTCCCGGCAGGCCTCCCGGGACCTTGGCGCTGCCTGGGCCGGCGCTGACCGTCAGCGCGACCTTCGGCTTCGAGCAGAAGAAGGTGAGGAAGGCGCAGTCGAGCGATGCGTTGCCCGCCGGCGGGTCCTGCTCCAGCACCGTGTTGACCGCCACTTCGCGCTGCACGCGGCTGATCGCACTGACCTTGAAGTCGTTCTGTTCGAGCAGCGCAATCGCCACGTTCAGCTGGTTGCCGGTCACGCCAGGGACGTCGGCCGTCGTATCGCGGGTCAAGGCGAAGCCGAGCAGGGCGCCGAGCAGCACCGCGGCGAGGGCGAGCCAGATCCACTTCCTGCGCCGGTGCTCCTCGTCCTCGGGGTCGGTCGCCTCTCCGGCGACGACGACAGGCGGGGGCAGTGGCGAAAAGGCAGCGGTGCCGCCCCCTTCAGCGCCAGGGTTGCGCAGCGCCGAGTCCAGCGCCGCGATGAAGGCATCGGCGCTCTGGAAGCGCCGGCCCGGGTCCTTCTCGAGGGCGCGCATCACCACCGCGTCGAGGGCGGGTGAGACCGCTGGGTTGATCGAGCTCGGCCGCTGCGGCGTGTGCGAGACCTGCTTCATCGCGATCGCGATCGCCGAGTCGGCCTCGAAGGGAACGCGGCCGGCAAGGGCCTCGTAGAGGATCACGCCGATCGAGTAGAGGTCGGATACCGCAGTCACTGCCTGGCCCTGGGCCTGCTCGGGAGAGAGGTAGTGCGGGGTGCCCATCACCGAGCCCGCCTGGGTGATTTCCGAGGCGCCGGCGCGGGCGATGCCGAAGTCGGTGACAGTGGCCTTGCCCTCATCGTCGACGATCGCGTTCTGCGGCTTCAGATCGCGATGCACGACCCCATGGCGGTGGGCGAAGCCGGCCGCCTCGAGCACCTGACGGATCTGGCCTACCGCCTGTTCTGGGGTCAGCCCCTGGTCGATCAGCTCCTTCAGCGAACGTCCCTCGAGCAGCTGCATCGCGATGTAGTAGGTGCCTTCGATGTCGCCGCGGTCGAAGACGGCGACGATGTTGGGGTGCGAGAGGCCGGCGGCTGCCTCCGCCTCGCGGCGGAAGCGCTCGACGAACTCGCGATCCTGGGCAAAGCGGCGGTGCAGGATCTTGAGCGCGACGCGACGCTGCAGATGCGGGTCGTCAGCCAGCCAGACGTCTGCCATCCCCCCCGAACCGATCCGGCGCAGCAGGCGGTAGCGGCCGTCGATCGTGCTTCCCTCGCCGACTTCAGGCGGCACTGTCAGCTCCCTCCGTTGAGAATGGTTTCGGCCACGTCGCGGAAGATTGGTGCCGCCGCGTCGTTGCCGAACGCGGTCGTGCATTCGACCGTCGCGGCGATCGCGATCTTGGGGTTGTCGGCCGGCGCGAAGCCGATGAACCATGCCTGGTTCTCTTCCGTGCCGCCACCGCAGCTGTCGTTGAAGGGCGTTTCCGCGGTGCCGGTCTTGCCGGCGACGGGCACGCCGGGGATCGCCGCGTTGGTGCCGGTCCCTTCGCTGACGACCCCTTCCATCGCGGTGGTCAGCTCGGCCGCGGTCTGGGAATCGATCGGGTGGCTGTACTGGGACGGGTCGAGCCGCTTGGTGACGCGGCCATCGGGGTCGACGACGCGGCTCCAGATCTGCGGCTTCATCAGGCTGCCGCCGTTGGCGACGGCGGCGGCAGCCTCGGCCATCTGCAGCGGCGTGACCAGGAGGCGCTCCTGGCCGATTGCGACGCGGGCGATGTCGATCGGGTCGTTGCGACCGAGCAACTGTTCCCCTTCGTAGATGCCGCTCGCGTAGACCTGGTCCTCGGGCAGGTCGATCGCCGGAGCCGAGTTGAAGCCGAAGCGGTCCATGTATTCGAACAGCGTTTCCTCACCCACCTGTTCGCCGAGCTGGGCGAACCAGGTGTTGACCGAGTTGGTCAGCGCCGTGTCGAGGGCGATCGGGCCGAAGTTCTCGGTGAAGTCGTTCTGCAGCGGCTGACCCTGGACGTCCAGTTCGCCGGGAGCGTCGATCGTGGTTTCCGGGGTGATCGCGCCGCTGTCGAGGCCGGCCGCTGCGGTCACCACCTTGAAGGTCGACCCCGGCGGGTACTGGCCCTGGGTGGCGCGGTCGAGCAGCGGCGATTCGACTTCGTTTTCGTTCAGCTTCGAGAGTTCGAAGGGAACCCGGTTGGGGTCGTAGGGAGGGTTCGAGGCGAGCACCTTTACGCGGCCGCTGCCCGGTTCGATCGCGACCACGGCGCCGAAGCCTTCCGCCTGGAGATCGGCCATCGCCACCCGCTGCGCTTCGGGATCGATGTTGGTGATGATGTCGTTGCCTTCCTGGTTGCGACCGCGGAGCTGGTCGAGGATCGAGCCGAATTCGGATTCGTTGCCGACCAGTTCATCGTTGTGGTACTTCTCGAACTCGCTGTCGCCCTGGCGCACGAAGCTGTAGCCGAGCGGGTGCCCGTACAGCGCCCCTTCGGGATAGCGACGCACGTAGCGCAGGCTGTCGCCGTGTCCCTTGGGCACCGAGCGGGCGAGCACGGTCCCATCGGCGGCGAGGATCCGGCCGCGCTTGATCTGCTGCTGCTCGAGCAGCGGGCGCTTGTTGGCTTCCTTGTCTTTCAACGCATTCGCGTCGAAGACCGCCCACCAGGACGTGAAGCCGATCAGGACCGCGAAGAGGACGACGATCAGGCCGAAGAGCTTGACGATCTGGCGGTTCATCGCCTCACGCACCGCCCTCTAGAGCGAAGGCACCGCGCGGGGTCGCGGCCTCGCGGCGGGCGCGGTCTGAGATCAGCAGCAGCAGCGCCAGGAGGACGAAGTTGGCGACGATCGAGCTGCCGCCGTAGCTGATGAAGGGCAGGGTGACGCCGGTCAGCGGGATCACCCGCGTGACGCCGCCGATGATGACGAAAGCCTGGATCGCGAAGACGGCGGTGAGTCCGGTGGCAAGCAGCTTCGAGAAGCCGTCGTCGGCGAGCAGGGCGATCTTGAAGCCGCGCGCCGCGATCAGCAGGTAGATCAACACCACCGCACAGGCGCCGAAGAGGCCCAGCTCGTTGACGATCAGCGAGTAGATCGTGTCGGTCTGCGCCGCCGGCAACAGCGCATTGTTGGTGCCGGGGATCGTGATCAGCGCCTGCCCGAAGCCCTTGCCGAAGAGACCGCCGTCGGCCTGGGCGAAGATCGACTGCAGGATCTGGTACCCGCTTCCGGTCGGGTCGTGGTAGGGGTTGAGCCAGATCTCGACCCGGTCGTGGACGTGTGGGACGGTCGAGGCGAAGAACCAGGCACCGACCAGGAAGAGGGCCATGCCGATGACGACGAACGAGAAGCGCCCGGTCGCCACGTAGAGCAGAGCGAGGAAGGCAGCGAAGAACATCAGCGAGCTGCCGAGGTCGCGGATGAAGACGAGCATGAACATCGACGCCCCCCAGACGACGAGCAAGGGCCCGAGATGCTTGAGTGGCGGCAGCGTGACCCCCAGCACCCGGCGCGCGCCGACGATCAGCACCTCGCGGTGCTCGCGCAGGTAGCTGGCGAGGAAGACGACGATGCAGATCTTCGAGAACTCGGCCGGCTGGAAGGCGAGCGGGCCTACCTTTACGCCGAGATAGGCGCCGTTGACCTGTTCGCCGATGCCGGGCAATCGTGGTGCCAGCAGCAGCAGCAGGCCGACCGCGGCGATCGTGTATCGGTAGCGCTCGAGCACGTCGTAGTCGCGCAGGAGCTGGATCGTGAGGGCGAAGAGGACGAGGCCAAGCACGAACCAGTTGGCCTGATCGCGGGCCAGGCCCTCGTCGATCCGGTAGATCATCACCAGGCCAAACGCGGTCAGCAACGCGACCAGCGGAAAGAGGTAGGGGTCGGCGTTGGGAAGGCGCATCCGCAGGTAGACGTGCGTGGCAAGGCAGACGGCGAGGAAGTAGGCGCCGTAGACGAGGCTGAGGTTGCCGAGACGGGCGTTCTCCTGGGCGAAGACCGCGGCGAAGCCGGCGCTTAGCAGCAAGGCGACCGGGATCAGGGCAACGAGCTCCCGGTTTCGGGCTGCGCTCCTCAAGGAATCCCCTGGCTGCGTTCTATGTCTTCGATCAGCGAGACGGCGTCCTCGCGTGAGCGGACGTCGTGGCCGGTGACCGAGTCGCGGCGCCTGACGGGCAGCGCCCCGGTCTGAACCGGGCTCGCGTAATGCTCGTCGTAGAGCTTCAGGCTGAAGGGAAGTTCGTAGGGGAGGCCGCGGTAGAGGGCGACGCGGCCGCTGCCGTCGGTGCCGAGGAACCAGACCTGGCGGTTGCCATACCAGGCGCCGAAGGCAAGCGCGCCCAGGATCGCGACGAGGGCGAGCAGCTTCGCCGTCGAGCCCCCACGGCGCCGTGGGGGCTTCGCCGCAAGCTGCTCACGCCGCCCCTGGGCCGCGGCGGCCGCAGCGCGGCGGCGCACCTCGGTCGCGGTGAGCCCGGCCTCCTCGGCAGCGGCCCCGACCAGGGTCGCGTCCTCGGGCGTTTCGCCGAGTGGCGCCGCGGCATCGCCGAGACGGAAGGCCAGCGCGGTGATGTTGTCCCGCCCGCCGGCGCCGTTGGCCTCCTCGACCAGCGTCCGCACCGCCTCCCGCATCGAGCCCGCGGTGGAGAGAACCGCGGCGATGCGATCCTCGGAGACCATCGTCGTAAGCCCGTCGGAGCAGAGCAGGAAGAGGTCTCCTGGGGCCGCCGGAACCGTCTGCAGGTCGACCTCGACATCCGGCTCGGGGCCGAGGGCGCGGGTGATGATCGAGCGCTGCGGATGGTCCTCTGCCTGGGCGTCGGTGATCTGTCCTTTGCGCCGCATCTCCTCGACCAGCGAGTGGTCGCGGGTGAGCCGTTCGAGCTTGCCCCGGCGCAGGCGGTAGGCGCGGCTGTCGCCGACGTGGCCGATGCCGACCTCTTCGCCCTGCGCGTCGACGATCGCCGCCGTGATCGTCGTGCCCATCCCGGCCTTGGAGGGATCGGCTCGGGCCAGCTCGTGGATGCGGCGGTTGGCCTCCTCGATCGTCTCGCGCAGGAAGCGCCCGGGCGGGCCCTCGGGCAGATCGCGGTCGAAGGCGTCGGCGGCGGTCTTCGAGGCGACCTCACCCGCCTGGGCGCCACCCATGCCGTCGGCGACGACGAAGATCGGCGCGCGGACGAAGAGCGAGTCCTCGTTCTCGCTGCGCTGGCGACCGGTGTCGGTGCGGAAGGCCTGGTCGTCGACGCGCAGCACTACGTCCCCCCCGCCTCGAACCTGAGCTCGGTGTCGCCGATTCTCACCACGTCGCCGTCGAGCAACTCGGCCTCGCCATGCAGGGCGGCGTCGTTGAGCAGGGTGCCGTTGGTGGAGCTCATATCTTCGACGTAGGTGCGCCCCTCGCGCGAGAAGATCCTTGCGTGCAGCCCGGAGGCGTAGCGGTCGTCGATTCGCAGGTCGGCTTCCTGCGAGCGGCCGATCGAGAGGCCGCCGATCAGATCGAAGCGCTCGCCCTCGCGCAGGCCGCCGCCGCGCAGCGCCACCAGCCATGCGTCGCCGCCCGCCGTGGAGCCCTCGAATGCGGGCAGCGGATGGAACCCGGTCGCGTCGGGCGCGGGCGCGACCGTGCCGCGCAGGTCCCTCAGCGCGCTGCGCGCAATCCAGAGCAGGAACAGGTAGAGGACGGCGAGGAAGCCGAACTTGAGGGCGACGGAGATCGGGTCGTAGGCCACGCGCTCAGCAGACTAGATGCCTGACCCCACGACCGCGTGCGACTGGGGGCGTGCGTGGCCAAGCAGATCAAGGACGCAGGGTGCAGCCTTTGCTGGTTGCAAAGGCAAACCCGAGGACGCAGAGATGCGCAGCGCCACGCGCGTCATCCAGGCGTGCGGGGTCGTGGGGTCAGGCATCTCGGTCTACTGCTCGATGTCGAACCTGAAGGTCGTCGTCCCCAAGGTGACCTGATCGCCTGATTTGAGCCGGGTCGAGCCGACGCGGCGCCCGTTGACCTTGACCCCGTTGGTCGAGCCGAGGTCGGCGATCGTCCACTCGCCGCCAGGCGAGCGGCGCAGCTCGGCGTGGTGGCGGGAGACGTTGGGGTCGCGCAAGACGCAGTCGGCGTCGCGCGAGCGGCCGACCGTCGAACGCTCGCCGTCGAGCACGTAACGGCGGTCGTCGACGGTGACGACGGCTCGGGTCGTCACTTCGGCGCGGTGCGAGGGACCCTCGGCCGGCGGCGGAGCGTCACGCACTGCCGAGTAGACCATCGTGTGGCCCTCCTCCCCCTGGACGGGAGCCTCTCCCTCATGGGCAGGGGGCTTGACCAGCCGCGTCTGGATCCCGAACTCACCCAGCCGCAGGCGCTCGTCGGTCTCGAAAGCGACGGTGGGCCGGGTCAAGAGGTCATAGCTGCGGCGGCGCGCGTGCTCCAGAAGGTAGCCGGAGAGCTCCTGCTCGAGCGAGCGCTCGTAACCCTCCAACCGGGTGCGGTCCTTACCCGAGAGGTAAACCGTGTACTCGTTGGGGACGTAGACCCGCGCCACCCCGGCGGTCTTGTGGGAGTCCATCTCCTTGGCCAGCTTGCGTGCCAGCTCGACCGGCTGTACCTCCGAGCTGAAGGCGCGGCTGAAGACCCCCTCGACGAGGCCTTCGATCCGACTCTCGAGGCTGCGTAGAACGCTGATCGGGAAATCCTAGGGTAGGACGGCCAAGTGACCCAGCGCCAGCCAGGCCCCGAGCATCGCGGCAGCGGCCACCGCGCCGATACGCAGGCCGAATGGCGCGTTGACCGGGGGAAGGTCGTCGGCGAGGTGCTCGAGCGCGTCCTCGATCGCGCTGCCGAGCTCGTCCAGGGCCGGTCGTCGCGAGGGCCGTGGCTGCAGGGCGGCGTCGATCGTGTCGCTGAGCTCGCGCGGCAGATCGGGGCGGAGCCGTCGCAGCGGGCGAGGGCGGCTGCCGATCGCTCGCGCCGTCGCGGCGGGCGTAGCGCGGCGATTGGGGTTCTCGCCACCCCAGCACTCGTACAGGGTCAGAGCCAGCGAGTAGACGTCCGCCTCGGGGCCCGCCATCTGGCCCTCTGCCTGCTCGGGGGACATGTAGGCGAGGGTGCCGACGACGTCGCCGGGGGCGGTCAAGGCGGCGCCGTCGGCGAGCCGGGCGATGCCGAAGTCCATCAGCTTGGCGCGGAATTCCCCCTCGGGAGCAACGAGGACGTTCTGCGGCTTGATGTCGCGGTGGACGACGCCACGGGAGTGGGCGTGGTCGAGCGCCTCGCAGAGATCGCCGCCGATCTCTGCGATCTCGCGGTCGCTGAGCGCCCCTTCGCGACTCAGTCCAGCCAGGGTGCTGCCCTCGACCAGCTCGGTGACCAGCAGCGCATTGCCATCCTCCTCCCCCATCTCGTAGAGGGTGACGATGCCGGGGTGGTTGAGCCGGGCTGCCGCCTGCGCCTCGCGCAGGACCCGCTGTCCGGCCTCGCCGCGGGATTCGATCGCCTTGACTGCGACGGTCCTCTCCAGGCGCCCGTCCCAGGCCTCGTAGACGACGCCGAAGCCGCCGCTGCCGATGCGGCGCTCGATCAGGAAACGGTTGAGAACGAGGGAGCCGACCATCGCTTCTCCGACTTCGCCGTGATTCCGCTTCCTCCTGCGACATACTCCCTGCTTCTTGGAGGATTCGCTCGCATCTCGGCCGGGGCGCCGACCGCGCCCGCCACGCCGTCCCGAACGGCAGCAGATCCTGCTGCGGCGCGGGCTCGCCCTCGGCGCCGGCCTGCTGATCCTGATCCTGATCGTGCTCGGTGTCCGTGGCTGCCTCAACGCCCGCAAGCACCGGGCGCTGAGCGACTACGCCCGCAACGTCACCCAGATCGTCGACGAGACCGAACAGACCAGCAAGTCCTTCTTCGGCAAGCTCTCCGACCCCGGCAACCTCTCGGTGACCGAGTTCGTCGCCGAGGTCAACGCCGACCGCAGTGCGATGGACAACTACGTGGCGCGGGTCGACGGCCTCGATACCCCGGGCGACATGGGCAGCGCCCAGGACGCCTTGAAGCTCGTCTACGAGCTGCGCGGCGCGGCGATGACCGAAATCGCCGACAAGGTCAGCACCGCGCTGGGCGAAGCGGGATCGAAGAAAGCGACCGAAATCATCGCCAAGCAGATGAACGTGCTGGCGGCCAGCGACGTCGTCTACGCGTCCGTCGCCCGCCCGGAGATCGACGGAGTGCTGGCCGACAATGGCATCGAAGGCGACGACGTGCCGAAGAGCGAATTCGTCCCCGAAGGCTCGACCTGGCTGGAAGAAAGCGCCGTGAGCACGGCACTCGCCTCGGTCAGCGGCGCCGCCACGGGGGAAACGGCCGGCGTCCATGGCCTCGGCCTGATCGGGGTCAGCATCAACGGAACCGAACTGACGCCGGAAGGCAGCACTGCGGTGAGCGCGGAAGAAACGCCGGAAGTCGAAGTCCAGGTGCAGAACCAGGGCGAATCGACCGAGAACGGGGTCACGGTTTCCGTCACCGTCAGCGGTGGCAGCGCCGTGCAGGGGGACATCAGCAGCATCGAAGCTGGGGCGACCGAAACGGTGACGATCCCGCTCACCCCCGCACCGGAAGGCGAAGTGACGCTGGAAGTCGAAGCCGAACCGGTTCCCGGCGAGGAAGTGTCGGAAAACAACGAAGCGTCTTACACCGTCGTCTTTGAATGAGCGGCGCAGTGGGGATGGTTCCGACGGAGCCCAGGTTCGCTTCGCTGACGCTTCGCTCACTATGTTGGACCGCTTCGCGGTTTGAATCACTCTGCGGAGCCGCTTTGCGAGGCTCCAGCGGAACCATCCCTACCGCCCTCGTCGCGCAGCCATCAACCTCACAAGGTTGGTGCCCCCGGCCCATCAGTCTCTAGTGAAGATCTCGTTTCTCGGACCGGCTGGGACGTTCACTGAAGATGCTTTGCGGGAGGCGTTGCCTGAGGGTGAGGAGATTGAGGCTATGCGGACGGCTACCGTCCACGACGCGATCGTGGCGGTCGAGCGGGGCGAGGTCGAGCGGGGGCTGGTGCCCTTCGAGAACTCGATCGAGGGGTCGGTGCGGAGCACCCTCGACACGCTCGCCTTCGACACCGAGGCCGTGGCGATCGTCGGCGAGTACGACTTCCGTGTCCACGCCCACCTGATCGCCCGCGAGGGGGTCGAGCTGGAGCAGGTCTCGGCGATCCTCTCCCACCCCCAGCCGCTCGCGCAATGCGCCGGCTTCCTGCGGGCGAACCTGCCCGGGGTCGAACGGCGCAGCGTCAGCAGCACCGCCGAGGCGGTGCGGATGGTCGGCGAGTCGGTGCGGCCCTGGGCGGCGATCGGCGCTCGCGCCGCCGCCGATCTCTACGGCTGCACCGTGCTGCGCGAAGGGATCGAGGACGAGGGCGACAACGTGACCCGCTTCGTCTGGATCGCGGCGAGCGGGACCGAGGTGGAGAGCCGCGGCCCGTCACGCACCTCGCTGGTCTTCTCCGAGCTCGGCGAGGACCATCCCGGAGCCCTCGTCGACGCGCTCCGCGAGTTCTCCAGCCGCGAGATCAACCTCAGCCGCATCGAGTCGCGGCCGGCACGCCAGGGCCTGGGCCGCTACATGTTCTTCTGCGACCTCGAAGGGGCGGTCGACGACCAGCCCATCGCCGAGGCCTTGGAGGCGCTGAGGGCGAAGGCCGAGAGCGTGCGGATCCTGGGCTCTTACCCGATCGGCTGAGGGGAGCTTGCTAGGCAGCGACAGGCAAGTACTGCTGCCAGGCAGGCGGGATGTTGGGGCTGGCCACCTGGATGAAGATGCTGGGGCCCGGGGCCTTTGGCGACTTCTTCGGGTGCATCTGGATCTCATGAGGTAGGCGGTTGCCCTTCCGCCTGTTGCAGCTGGCGCAAGCGGCGACGATGTTTCCCCAGACCGATTTGCCGCCCCGGCTGCGGGGGATGACGTGATCGACGGTCAGTCCGGATTTGGTCGAGCCGCAGTACTGGCAGGTCCAGGCGTCGCGGGCGAGCACGGCACGCCTGGTGATCTTGCGCCGATGCGCCTCGCGTGGCACCCGCACGTAACTGACCAGGCGGATCACGTCGGGTCGCTCCATCGTCATGTGCTCGGAGTGGATCGCCCCCTCGCGCCGCTCCAATAGCTCGGCTTTCTCCTTCAAGAGCAGGACAGCAGCGCGTCTCAACGTGCATACGTTGATCGGCTCATACGTCGCATTCAAAACAAGGACGCGTGCCATCTTGCTCGGGAATTCTACGCAGCCGCCCCCTTGAAGCTTGCGAACCGTCTGCAATAGGGAATCGGCGCCCTCCAGCTTGCGCCCGAGGTGGAGGGACAGGACGGCTCTGGTGGAGCCTCGCGAAGCGGCTCCGCAGAGTGATTCAAGCCGCGAAGCGGCACCAAATTCGTGAGCGGAGCGTCAGCGAAGCGAACCTAGGCTCCGCCAGAGCCGTCCTGTCCCTCCACCTCGCCAAGCTCATCCTGCACCGGCGTATCGCCGTTGCTAGGCCCCGTCTCACCCGACTCGACCACGAGGGCGACGGCGCTGATCCGGTCGTCGTCCTTGATGTTCATCACCTTCACTCCCTGCGTGGGACGGCCCATCAGCGAGATCCCGCTTGCCGAGGTCCGCTGCACCATGCCGAGCTGGGAGATGAACAGCAGCTCCTGGTGATCGCGCACGATCAGAGCGCCGGCGAGGCCCCCCTTCTTCTCGGTCAGCTTGGCGGTGAGGACGCCTTTCGTGCCGCGGCCCTTGCGCGGGTATTCGGCGATCGAAGTCCGCTTGCCGTAGCCGTTCTCGGTGACGACGAAGAGCTCGGTGTCGTCGCGGGCGACGTCCATCGCCAGCACCCGGTTCGCCTCGCGGCCGACCTTGGCGCTCACGTTCATCCCTTTCACGCCGGAGGTGTCGCGCCCCATCGGCCGAGCCTCACCCTCTGAGAAGCGCACCGCGTGGGCCGACTTGGACACCATCAGGATGTCGTCCTCGCCCGAGGTCAGCCGCACCTGCACCAGCTCGTCGCCGTCGCGCACCTTGATCGCAATGATGCCATCGGCGCGGATCGGCGTGTTGTAGGCGAGGAACTCGGTTTTCTTGAACTGGCCCTTGGCGGTGGCGAACGCCAGGTACTTGTTCTCTTTGAAGTCCCGGGTCGGGATCACCGCCATCACCTTCTCGCCCTCACGCAGGGGCAGCAGGTTGACCAGCGCGCTCCCTTTCGCCGTCCGCGAACCCTCCGGCAGCTCGTAGACCTTGAGCCGGTAGACCTTGCCCTTGTTGGTGAAGAACAGCAGGTAGTCGTGGGTCGAGCAGATGTGAAGGTGGGCGATGTAGTCGTCCTCCTTCATGTTCATCCCCATCACCCCGACGCCACCGCGGTGCTGCTGGCGGTAGGTGGCCAGCGGCAAGCGCTTGACGTAGCCGGAAGCGGTCAGCGAGATGACCATCTGCTGGTCGGCGATCATGTCCTCGATCCCGACATCGCCCTCGAAGTGGGCGAGTTCGGTGCGCCGCTCGTCGCCGTAGGACTCGACGACCTCGGCAAGCTCCTCCTTGACCAGCGCCATCACCTTCGCCTCGTCGCCGAGGATCGCCCGCAGCTCACCGATCCGCTCCATCAGGTCGGCATGCTCAGCGCGGACTTTGTCGGCCTCCAGCGCGGTGAGTCGCTGCAACCGCATGTCGAGGATCGCCTGGGCCTGCTCGCGAGAGAGCTCGAATTTGGCGATCAGGCCCTCGCGTGCCGCGTCGGGGTCGGACGAGCCGCGAATCAGCGCGATCACCGCGTCGAGGTTGTCGAGTGCGACCAACAGCCCCTCGAGGATGTGGGCGCGGGCCTCGGCGCGGCGCAGTTCGTACTGGGTGCGCCGGGTGACGACCTCGCGTTGATGGTCCACGTAATGGTGGATCAGCTCGCGCAGGCTCAGCGTCTTCGGAACACCATCGACCAGCGCCACCATGTTGGCGCCGAAGGTCGTCTGCATCGCGGTTTTCTTGTAGAGGTTGTTCAGCACCACCTTGGCGGGCGGGCCGCCGCGCTTGAGCTCGATCACCAGCCGCATTCCGGAGCCGTCCGACTCGTCGCGGAGGTCCGAGATCCCCTCGAGTTTCTTGTCGCGGACCAGGTCGGCGATCTTCGTGACCAGGCCACCGTCGCCGAGCTTCTTCACCGTGAAGGGCAGCTCGGTGACGACGATCGCCTCCTTGCCTCCCTTGAGCGGCTCGACGTGAGCGCGAGCACGGACCTTGATGCTGCCGCGGCCGGAGGCGTAGGCGTCCCGGATGCCCTCGCGGCTCATGATGCCGCCGCCGGGGAAATCGGGACCCTTGACGTGCTCCATCAGGCCGGCGAGGTCGACTTCAGGGTCGTCGATGTAGGTGGCGACCGCGGCTGCGACCTCGCGCAAGTTGTGCGGCGGGATGTTGGTTGCCATCCCGACCGCGATCCCCGACGTGCCGTTGACCAGCAGGTTCGGGAAGCGGGCGGGCAGCACCAGGGGCTCCTGGGTCGATTCGTCGTAGTTGGGGCCGAAGTCGACCGTGTCGGCGTCGATGTCGCGCAGCAGCTCGGTCGCGAGCCGCGTCAGCCGCGCCTCGGTGTACCTCATCGCCGCGGCCGGATCGTCGTCGATCGAGCCGAAGTTGCCTTGGCCATCGACAAGCTGGTAGCGCAAGGAGAAGTCCTGCGCCATCCGTACCAGCGTGTCGTAGATCGCCGAGTCGCCGTGCGGGTGGTACTTACCCATCACCTCGCCGACGATGAAGGCGCACTTGCGGTACGCCCGGGTCGGCTGCAGGCCGACGTCGTGCATTGCGTAGAGCACCCGCCGGTGGACGGGCTTGAGGCCGTCGCGGGCATCGGGCAGCGCCCGCCCCACGATCACGCTCATCGCATAATCGAGGTAGGACGAGCGCATCTCCTTCTCGAGCTCGCGCTCCTCGATGCGCCCGGTGAGGGCCTCGAGGGCCATCAGCCGATCACCCCACTGGACGAGTGGTTAGTTCTAAACGTCAAGGAAGCGAACCTCCTTCGCGTGCGCCTCGATGAACTCACGCCGGGGCGCAACCTGGTCCCCCATCAGCATCGAGAAGATCAGATCCGCCGCGGTGGCGTCTTCAAGCGTCACCCGGGCCAGGGTGCGGCTGGCGGGGTCCATCGTCGTCTCGCGCAGCTGGTCGGCGTTCATCTCGCCGAGTCCCTTGAAGCGGGTCAGCTGGACGCCATGGCGAGCGAGCTCCAGCACCGCCCCCCGCAGCGCCTGAAAGGAGAGTGCGATGTTGCGGCGCTCGCCCAGCTGAATCTCGAAAGGCGGCCGGCCGACCTGCTTGAGCAGCGACTCGTGAACCTCGGTGAATTTGCGGTAGTCGAAGTGCGAGAAGAGCTCCGCCGGGAGACGGTGGGTCCGCGCCAGCCCGCTCTTGCGTTCGATTGCCTTGACGACCACCAACTCGTCGGAGACCTCGATCACCTCGGTGTCGAAAGGCGCTCCCTCCAGCGTCTTCTCGCCGAGCAGCTTGGCTGCGGCGGAGACGCCGGCGACCCCCTCGTCGAGAAGGTTCGACTCCTCCAGGAAGCGGACCGTTTCGTGGCCGAACTCCGCCTGCAGGGACGAACCCCAACCCTCGTACTCCTTCGAGCGGCGGACGTAAGCCTGCCAGCGGCTCGAGGTCAGCTTCTTCGCGTCACCGCTCGCGTCGATCAGCTGGAAGTCCTCGAGTTTGTCGCGCAGCAACAGCTCCTCGAGTTCGGACTCGCGCTCGAGGTAGGTCTCCTGGTTGCCCTGCTTGACCCGGTAGAGAGGCGGTTTGGCGATATAGACGTAGCCGGCGTCGATCAACTCTGGCATCTGCCGGTAGAGGAAGGTGAGGACAAGAGTGCGAATGTGAGCGCCATCGACGTCGGCGTCGGTCGCCATCACGATCTTGTGGTACCTCGCTTCCTCGATGTTGAACTCATCGTGGACGCCGGTGCCGATCGCCGTGATCAGGGCCTGGATCTCGTTGTTGGCCAGGACCTTGTCGATGCGGCTCTTCTCGACGTTGATGATCTTGCCTCGCAGCGGCAGGACCGCCTGGGTATTGCGGTCGCGTGCCTGCTTGGCGGAGCCCCCCGCGGAGTCTCCCTCGACCACGAAGATCTCGGCCAGGCTCGGATCCTTGACCGTGCAGTCGGCGAGCTTCCCCGGCAGGGTCGAGTTCTCCAGCGCCGACTTGCGGGTCAGGTCGCGTGCCTTGCGCGCCGCGGCGCGTGCCCTCGAAGCGTCGATCGACTTGCCGATCACCCGCCGCGCATCACTGGGATTCTCCTCGAAGTACTCGCCGAGTTTGCGGTTGACCGTCTCCTCGACCAGGCCGCGGATCGGCGGGTTGCCGAGTTTGGTCTTGGTCTGACCCTCGAACTGCGGGTCGTGCAACTTCACCGAGATCACCGCGGTCAGGCCCTCGCGCACGTCCTCACCGGCGAGGTTGTCGTCTTTCTCTTTGAGTAGTCCTTTGTTGCGCGCGTATGCGTTCAGGGTGCGAGTCAGAGCTGCCCTGAAGCCGGAGAGGTGAGAGCCGCCCTCGTGGGTGTTGATGTTGTTGGCGAAGCTGAAGATCGACTCCTGATAGGAGGCGTTCCATTGCATCGCCACCTCGACCTGCCCCTCCTCTTTGTCGCCTTCGAAAAAGATCACCTTGCGGTGCACCTCGTCCTTGTTCTCGTTGAGGTGGCGGACGAAGTCCTCGATCCCCCCCTCGTACTGGAAGGTGACGCTGTTGGTCTGGCCGCGCTCGTCGACCAGCTCGATCTTCAGGCCTCGAGTGAGAAAGGCGGTCTCGCGAAGGCGGTCAGCCAGAGTCTGGAAATCGAACTCGACTTCTTCGAAGATCTCCGGGTCGGGCTGGAAGGTCAGGGTCGTGCCGGTCTCGCTCGCCGTCGCGCCCGCGGTCAACGGGTTCTGAGGCTTGCCGCGCTCGTAATCCTGACTCCAGACGCTGCCGCCACGGCTGATCTCCAGGTGGAGCCGTGACGAGAGCGCGTTGACGACCGAGACGCCGACGCCGTGCAGGCCACCGGAGACTTTGTAGCCCCCACCGTCGCCGAACTTGCCGCCGGCGTGCAGCGTCGTCAGCACGACCTCGGCTGCCGGTCGCTTCTCCTTCTTCAGTTCTTCAACAGGGATGCCACGGCCATCGTCGGAGACGGTGCAGCTGTCGTCCGGGTGGAGAACGACGCGGACTGCACTGCAGTGCCCCGCGAGTGCCTCGTCGACCGAGTTGTCCACCACCTCGTAGACGAGATGGTGGAGCCCCCGGGGTCCGGTCGAGCCGATGTACATACCGGGTCGCTTGCGGACTGCTTCCAAGCCCTCGAGGACGGTGATGTCCTTGGCGCCGTAGGAATCGTCTTTTTTCGCCGCAGCGCCGTCGGCGCTCTCATTCGTGTCGGGCAACTGGTCCTTTCCGCGTCTCACAGAAAACCCCGACCGCCTGGCGCTCTCCACGCGCCTGGTCGGGGCGAAATTCGAGTTGACATAAGGATACCAGTTCGAGGTGCCGGAACGGCCGTGGCTGCCAAGTAAAAGGCCTGCAAATCACGGTAAACTGTGGCTAGTCTCGATCATCCTTCACACGAAAGCGCAAACTGCTCGGTGAATCCTCGCCGAGGCGCTCGCGCAGACGCTGCTGGAGCTGCTCCTGCATCAGGTCGAGCTCCTGCGCCCAAACCGTGTCGACGCAGGCGACGGTCACCTCTCCCTGCCGTTCGGATACCGGCCGCGCCGCCGTCGCCACCCGCTCGCCGACGACCTCCTCCCAGACCGACTGCACTGCCGCAAGGCGCGTTTTCGGGGCGGCTTGGCGAAGTGCCGAGCGGAACGCCTCAGAAGCGGGACGGGGGACGCGGCGACGACTCATGCGGCAGCCGAGCGGGCGACGTCAAACGGCATCCGCACCCGGCGCTCGCGGGCTGGTGCCGGCACCGACTCCTCTGCTGCTGCGGTGATCAAGGTCTGGCCGCCACGGACCAGCCGTTTGACAAGGCGGTCGCGGCGAGGTGGGTCGAGCTCGCTCATCACGTCGTCGAGCAGGAGCAGAGGCACGACCCGGTGCGCGGCAAGGAGCGCTTCCCGCTCAGCGAAGAGCAGCGCCAGGAGAGCCGCGCGCTGCTGACCCTGAGAGCCGTAGCGGCGTAGAGATCGTTCCCCGGCGGCAACCTTCAGCTCGTCCAGATGCGGCCCCCACGAAGTGCGGCCGAGCCGAAGATCCGCATCGCGGCGCTCCGCCAGACCGGCTCGGATCTCCAGGGCCGAACCCGATGCCCGCGGTGCGTACTCGATCCCGCCACCCCCTGTCAGCCCAAGGTCATCCGCGGCCTCGGTAAAGAACGGGGCCAGCTCGGCAACAGCCTCGGCGCGGGCAGAGATCAAGGCCTCTCCAGCCTCAGCCAGCGCTGCGTCCCAGATGTCGAGGTCTCCGCCGGAGCGACCTCCGGCGAGCCTTGCCAGCAGCGCATTGCGCTGAGCGAGAGCCTGGCCATAACGTTGGCGCAGGCCGGCACGGGCGGGCCAGCGGGCGGCAAGGTATCGGTCAAGATGGGCGCGGCGTTCAGCTGGTGGGCCCTTGACCAGCGCCAAGCGATCGGGCGAGAAGACCGCCACCGGGGGACGATGGTGAGCGAGCTCCGCGGGCTCCGCCGGATTGCCGTCGAGCAGATGACGCCGTCCCTCGGCTCGACTGATCGAAGCGAGAAAGCGGTGCTCGACCCCGTCTTCGTCGCGGACCGTTGCCTCGGCGCGCGCGAGCTGATCGCCGAAAGGGATCAGCTCGCGCCTGTCCGAGGTCCGGAACGAGCGGCCGGTGAGAGCAAAGTAGAGGGCCTCGAGCAGATTGGTCTTACCGGCGCCGTTGGGGCCGATCAGGCTGACGATCCCCTCCCCCAGCTCGACCCGCACGTCGCTCAGACTGCGCAGCGGCCTCGCTTCGACGGCGGTGACCAGCACCGGCGCACGCCCTAGACGTTGAGGCGGATCGGCATCACCAGATAGCGGAAGTCTTCGTTGTCGACCGGCTGCAGCAGGCCAGGTCGCAGCGGCGAGATCAGCCGCAACACCACCTCGTCGCCCTCGACGCTTTCGATCCCGTCGCGGAGGAACTCCGGGTTGAAACCGATCTCCAGAGGCTCCCCCTCGAACGCAGCAGGCATCGTCTCCTCGGCATCGCCGACGTCCGGCGTCGATGCCGACACCTTCAGCTCCCCCTGCGAGAACGAGAGCCGCAGCGGCGCGTTGCGCTGCGCCAGCTGGCTTACCCGGCGGACGACCTCAAGGAATTCGGGCCGGGGCAAGCGGACGTCGTGCTCGTAGGACTCCGGCAGGAGTTGTCGAAAGTTGGGGAACTGGCCGTCGATCAGCCTCGTATTGAGGAGGATCGCCCCTGCCTTGAAGACGGCTTGATTCGGAAGCAGGCTCACCGCCACCTCCTCGATCTCACTGCCGGCAACGAGACGGCCCAGCTCGCGCAGCGCCTTGGCCGGAATATTGGCCTCGAGCTCGCCGCCGATCGCGGCCTCCAGCTCGGTGCGCTTGACCGCGAGGCGGTAAGAGTCCGTAGCGACCATCGTCATCTCTTCGCCCGCCGCGGTGACCAGCACCCCCGTGAGAACGGGTCGCATGTCGTCGCGGGAGGCGGCGGGGGCGACCAGATCGACCGTCTCAGCCAGCGCCGGCGCCGGAATCTTCAGCGGCTCGTCTCCCTCGTCGGGCAGGTTTGGAAAGTCCTCGCTGGGAAGGACGCGGAGGTGGAAGCTGGAGCCACCGCTGCGGATCTCGACGTCGTGCTCGGACTCGCGCAATTCGATTTCGACGCTCTCGTCACCGAGCGAGCGGGCGAGCTCGGAGAGAAGGCGGCCCGGAAGCAGGACGGTGCCGGTCCCCTCGACACCGGCCTCCAGCGCGGTGCGCAGTCCCATCTCCCCGTCGGTAGCGGCCAGCGCCACGCTGCCATCGGAAGCGTTGAGGAGGATGCCGGAGAGAGCCTGGGTCGCGGCGCGCGTAGAAACAGCCCGCGAGACGATTGAGAGCTTCGAGACAAGCTGGTCGCGTTTGGTGGTCAGCTTCAAATGACTGATGTCCTCTTGAGTTGAGTTAGTACCTGTGGAAACAGCCGAAGCCGGCGAAAATCGGCATGGTCATGGGATTTTCGGGCTGTGGAGGTAGCTGTGGAAGGCATTGATTCTTACAGTGCCGTCGGCGGTCAGGCCGATTTGCCCGGGGGGCTGGGGATAGAAGAGCGCAACTCGGCGACCTGACGAGCGAGGCCGGCGTCGCTGCTCAGCGTCGCTTCTGCGCGGCGCAGCGAGTTGAGCACGGTCGAGTGATCGCGCCCGCCGTAGAGGCGTCCGATCTGAGGCAGGGAGAGGTCGGTCGCCTCGCGGGTGAGCAGGATCGCGATCTGCCGGGCACGGAGCGGGGTAGCAGCACGGCTGCTGCCGACCAGCTCGGCCCGGGAGATGCCGAAGGCAGTCGCGACGCGCTGCTGGATCTCCTCCACCGTCGTCGGCTCGCTCGCCTGGGAGCGATGGGGGATCAGCTCGGCGATCAGCTCCGCGCTGAGCGGCTTGGCGGTGAGCGAGGCGTGTGCGATCACCTTGGTCAGCCCGCCGTGGAGACGGCGTATGTTGGCGTCGATCCGGCGAGCGAGCTCGGAGAGAGCGTCGTCGCCATCGGTCTCGAGGCCCGCCTCGCGGGCAAGGTGTTGGAGGACGGTGAGGCGGGTGGCGAGGTCGGGGGGTCCGACCGGGACCGTCAGGCCCCACTCGAAGCGATCGCGCAGTCGCGACTCGAGGGTCGAGAGCTCGCTGGGAAGCCGGTCGGCCGAGAGCACGAGCTGGCTTCCCCCCTCGTAGAGGGCATTGAAGGTGTGGAAGAACTCCTCCTCGGTGTGCTGCTTGCCCTGCAGGAACTGGACGTCGTCGACGAGGAGGACGTCGAGGTCGCGGTAGCGGCTCTTGAACTTCTCCGCCCCGCTCGCCCGCAGCGCGGCGACGAACTCGTTGGTGAAGCCCTCGGCGGTGGTGTAGCGCACGCTGAGACCGGGGGCGTTGGCCTGCAGGTAGTTGGCGATCGCGCCAAGCAGGTGGGTCTTGCCAAGTCCTGGAGGTCCGTGCAGAAAGAGCGGGTTATAGGCCTCCGAGGGCGTCTCTGCGACGGCGAGCGCCGCTGCGTGCGCCCCGCGGTTTCCCTCGCCGATCACGAAGCGCTCGAACGTGTAATTGGGGTTAAGCTTTGCCACGGACCCCCTTTCCGTTTCCGCCGAGCGATCTCCCCCGGCACTGGAGAAGGCGATCTCGCTCAGCGGGGTAACCGCATCGGCAAGCGCTTCGCGGAGCAAGGGCGCGTAGCGCCGCTCGACCCAGGTCTGGATCCCGTCGGGAGCCGCGAGATAGAGCGTCGTCCCCTGAGCCCCAACTGGCCTGAGCGGCTCGAGCCAGATCTTGAAGGTCGACTCCGGAACGGCCAGTCGCAGGCGTCGTTGGACGTCCTCCCAGAGGGCGTCGAGGTCCTGTGCAGGCGAGTCGTCGGGCACCGGCGAGCGACCATAGCGGCGGCCCCCCCGCTCGAATCTGGGCGGGCCGCAAATGCCGAAGAAATGATTCCCGGACGCCTCCGTATACTGCGACGCCCAATGAAGCGCACCTATCAGCCGAAGAAGCGTAAGCGGGCCAAGACCCATGGGTTCCGGGCGAGGATGCGGACGCGTGGAGGACGCGCGATCCTGAAGCGGCGGCGGGCCAAAGGCCGGAAGCGCCTCACGCCGGGATGACGGTTCCCCCAGCCGGGTTCGAGTGATGGCGGCGAAGCGACGGCGCCTCTCGCGGAGTGCCGAGTTCGACCGGGTCTACCGCGACGGCTCCTCCCACGCCACCCGCTATCTCGTGCTCTACAGCTTTCCCCGCAAGGATGAGGAGGCGCGCGATGTTCGGCTCGGTGTCTCGGTCAGCCGCAAGGTCGGCGGCGCAGTCGACCGCAACCGCGTCAAGCGGACTCTGCGCGAGGCCTTCTGGAGCCTTTCCGATCGGCTTCCGGCGCAGCATGACTTTGTCTTGGTGGCACGCTCCGAGATCGCCGCGATGATCGAGCGCGACGGCACCGAGGGGGCCAAGGCGAGCCTCGAAGATGCGCTCGAGCAGGCCAGCGCAGGGAGGCGTTCCACGTGAAACGGCTTCTGCTGGCCCCGATCGTCGCCTACGGGCGTTTGGTCTCGCCCGCCCTTCCGCGCCGCTGTCGCTACGAGCCGACTTGTTCCGCCTACGCGACCCAGTCGATTCGTCGCTTCGGACCGATCAGGGGCCTGTTGCTGGCCTGCTGGCGCCTGCTGCGCTGCAACCCCTTCAGCCACGGCGGTTTCGACCCCGTCCCGGACCGCTTCACGCTGCGGGTAGGGCCGGTCGACCCCTCCGACTATCACCGTGAGGCCCACTCGTGATGCCGACCGCCGACATCCTGCAGCCGCTGGTCGACATTGCCAACGGTGTCCTCAAATTCTTCCACGACGACGCCGGCCTCAGTTGGGGTGGGGCGATCATCGCGCTGACGATCTGCACCCGGGCGCTGCTGATCCCGCTCACCTACAAATCCCTTAAAGGGATGCGAGCGCTGCAGGCGCTGCAGCCGCAGCTGAAAGAGCTCAAAGAGAAATACAAAAACGACCAAAAACGCATGCAGCAAGAGATGATGCGCTTCTACCAGGAGAACAAAGTCAACCCCTTTGCCTCCTGCATCCCGCTGATCGCTCAGCTCCCGGTCTTCATCACCCTCTTCCACGTCCTCCGCAACGAGCTTCCCGCCGACATCGGCTGCGAAGCGGGGCATTGCGGCAGCGAAGCGTCGTTCCTCTTCATCCACGACCTGACCGCGAAGGCGACCGGCGGCGAACTGATCGCCCTGCTCATCCTCTACATCGGCACGCAGCTGATCTCCGGCATGGTGATGGCGGTCACCGCGGATAAAAGCCAGCGCACGATGATGCTCGTCCTGCCCTTCGTCTTCGTACCCTTCGTGATCAGCTTCCCGGCTGGCCTCGTCCTCTACTGGATCACGACCAACTTCTGGACGATCGGCCAGCAGTACGCGCTCAAACGGTTCATTCCGGCTCCCGCGATGGCTACGCCCGAGGCGATTGCAGCTGCCAAGCCACCGCCACCGCCGCCAAAAAAGAAGAAGCGGCGGCGCTGACGGAAGCTCAGCCGTGCCCTGGGGAAAGTCCCCGGAAGCTGCCTGGGTTCGCTTCGCTCACGAATTTGGTGCCGCTGCGCGGCTTGAATCACTCTGCGGAGCCGCTTCGCGAGGCACTTCCGGGGATTTTCCCCAGGGCACGGGCCCACCCGCCCCCTTGTTGAGCTTGTCGGGATGGGAGCCGGGTGTTCTTCCTTCGGAGCCTCGCGAAGCGGCCACGGCTGAGAGTTTCTGGCCCCGAAGGGGCACACAATTGATCCGCCGAAGGCGGATCTAGGCTCCCGAAGGAAGAACACCCGGCTCCCCCTCGCCTCTCTCGCTGGAATAGGGTGCGGCCCTGTGAGTGACGAGACTAAATGGCCTGAGGAGCCCGCTGAGCGGGTTCAGGAGCTTGTGGAAGGCGTCCTTGACGAGCTTGACCTTGACGGTGAGGTTGAGATCAAGGAGGACGACGAGCGGATCGAGGCTGTCATTTCAGGCGATGACGACTACGGGCTGCTGATCGGCAAACGAGGCCAGACCATCGATGCCCTGCAGTTGCTCGCCTTCCAGGCCGCATTCCGGGGCCTCCGGGACCGGAAACGGGTCGTGCTCGATGTTTCCGGCTACCGCGAGCGTCGCCGGGAGGTTCTGACCGCGCGGGCCGATCGGGCTGCCGAGCAGGCCCTGGATGGCAACGTCACGGTCGAGATGGATCCGATGAGCGCCCAAGAACGGCGCGTCGTGCACGAACACCTCAAAGAGCGCTCCGGCGTCGAGACTTACAGCGAAGGCGACGAGCCACGCCGCTGCGTGGTCGTAGCGCCGCTCGTGTCGGAGTGAGCCGGGACCCAACCGCTTCGTTGGACCCGCGACAGCGGGAGGCGCTGGAGAAGGTGCTCGAGCTGCTGGCCGTGGAGCGAGCTTCGGTCAGTTCTGTGACCGACCCGGGCAGGGCCTGGAGGGTTCACGTCGCCGACAGCCTCACGGGACTAGACGTAGGAGAGCTGAGAGAAGCCGGGCAGATCGCCGATATTGGCTCTGGAGCTGGGTTTCCCGGCCTTGTGCTGGCCGTTGCCCTGCCCTCCGCCAAGGTCGATCTGATCGAGTCGGTCGGCCGCAAGTGCGAGTTCATCGAGCGCGCGATCGGTGCGGCTGGGATCTTCAACGCCACGGTCCTCAACGCCCGCTCCGAGGAGATCGCCACTGGAGAGCGTCGCGAGTCCTACGACGCGATGACCGCCCGCGCCGTCGGCCGCCTCTCGACCCTGGCAGAGCTCGCGTCCCCGCTTCTCAAAGACAACGGCATCCTGGTCGCCTGGAAGGGCAAACGCGACCTCGACGAGGAGCACCAGCTCGAACGAGCCGGCGACCAGCTCGCGGTGCAGCCGGCGCAAATCTTGAATGTCGGCGACCGAGCCGGCAGCAAGCACCGCCATCTGCACGTCCTACGCAAGCTTGGTCCCACGCCGGCAGACCTCCCCAGGCGGCCGGGCATGGCGAAGAAGCGACCCCGGGGATGACTGGTGCGGAGGCCCAATAGTCTGCGCCCATGGGCCTTGTCTACGCAGTGGCAAACCAGAAGGGCGGCGTCGGCAAGACGACGACTGCGGTCAATCTGACCGCCTGCGTTGCCGCCGCGGGATCCCAGACCCTGCTGGTCGACCTCGACCCCCAGTGCAACGCCACTGTGGCCCTCGGCGGAGACCGCGACGCCCACCCCTCGTCCTATGACTGCCTGATCGGCGACATCTCGGTCGCCGAGGCGGCCCGTCCGGCCGGGCCGGACAACCTCTGGCTCGTTCCAGCCAACCGCGACCTGGCCGGGGCGGCGGTCGAGCTTCCCCGCCTCGATGGCTCGGAGACTCGCCTGCGCGAACGACTCGGCCCACTGCGCCGGCGCTTTGCCTTCACGATGCTCGACTGCCCCCCCTCGCTGGGACCGGTCAGCGTCAACGCCCTGGTCGCTTCGGATCGCGTGATCGTGCCGGTGCAGGCCGAGTACCTGGCACTGGAGGGCCTGGTTCAGTTCCTCGACACGCTGGGGATGATTCGCCGCGAGCTCAACCCGGCGCTGAACGTGTCGGGCCTGTTGATCACCATGCACGACGAGCGCACCCGCCTCGCCCAGGACGTGGAGCGAGAGATGCGCGAGCACTTCCCCGAGATGGTCTTCGACACGGTCATACCGCGCAGCGTCAGGGTCGCCGAGGCGCCGAGCTATGGCCTGCCCGTGACCGAGCACGCCCCTGCCTCGCGCGGCGCCACCGCCTATCAGGCGCTGGCGAAGGAGTTGGTCGGGCGTGGCTAGCGCCAAGGCAAAACGGGGCATGGGCCGCGGCCTCGCGGCGATCCTGCCCGAGAGCGTCGCTGGCGAGGAGGTCGGCGAGCTGCGCGAGCTGCCGGTCGAGCTGATCAAGCCGAACCCGAAGCAGCCCCGCACCAACTTCGACGCCGAGGCTTTGGCGGGCCTCGCCGCGTCGATCGAGACGAGCGGCGTCGTGCAGCCGCTCCTGGTCCGTCCTCTCCACGACGGCAGCTACGAGCTGATCGCCGGCGAGCGACGCTGGCGCGCCTCCCAGCAGGCCGGCCTGGAGAAGGTGCCGGCGATCGTGCGCGACTCCGAGCACGCCGAGCGGCTGCAGGTCGCGTTGATCGAGAACATGGTCCGCGAGGACCTCAACCCGATCGAGGAGGCTCGCGCCTGTGCCGCCCTGGTCGAGGACCTCGGCCTCTCCAAAGAGGACCTTGCCCGCCGCATCGGCCGCAGTCGCCCCGCCGTGTCCAACCTGATCCGCCTGCTCGACCTGCCCGACGAGGCAATCGCCCTGCTCGAGACCGGCGAGCTCAGCGAGGGCCACGGCCGTGCTCTGCTCGGCGTCTCCGGCAACGACGTGCGCCGCCGCCTCGCTCGCGATGCGGCGAAGGGCGGCTGGTCCGTGCGCGAGACCGAGAACAGGGTTAAGCTGGCCAGCCAGCCAAAGCGGGGGAAGAGCAGTCGGCGGGCAGTCGGTGCCGAGGAGGCAGCGGCGATGCGCGACGCCGCCGACAAGCTCGAGAGCGCGCTCGGCCACGAGGTGAAGGTGCGTCCGCGCGGCGGAGAGGTGTCGGTCGAGATCCGCCTCGCCGACCTCGACGAGGCCCTTTCCCTGGCGCGCAAGCTGGGTCGCAAACGAGCCTGAGTACGCCGCGCGGAGAGCGGCGCCAGGTCGCTATCATCGCGTCGCCCCGGGCGATTAGCTCAGTTGGTTAGAGCGCGTCTCTGATAAGGACGAGGTCCCTGGTTCGAATCCAGGATCGCCCACTGCCGCGCCACCGCATCGATTCGCCCGGTGGACGGCCCAGGGCCGTACCTATAATGGGCGATCCACCTCGGCGCGGAGCGAATTTTGCAGCAGATGCAGATCTACGGGGTCAGTTTCGACATGGTCGGCAAGCAGCCGATCGTTTTGCTGAAGACGGTTGACGGCAACCGTTTCCTGCCGATCTGGATCGGTCATCCGGAGGCGGCGGCGATCCTGATGAAGCTGCAGGGCGCCTCGACGCCGCGACCGATGACGCACGACCTGCTCTCCGACATGCTCGAGCAATTCGACGCCAAATGCGAGCGGGTCTCCGTCACCGAGCTCCGCGACAACACCTTCTACGCCTCGATCACCGTTTCCATCGATGGCTCGGAGCTGGAGATCGATTCGCGCCCCTCCGACGCTTTGGCGCTCGCCGTGCGGGTCTCGGCGCCGATCTTTGCTGCCGAGGAGGTAATCGAGGAGTCGGCGATCGAGTTCGAGCACGAGGTCGAGGACACCGAGGAGGTCGTCGACAAATTCAAGGAGTTCCTCGACGAGGTCACGCCTGACGACTTCGCCGAGGGAACCTCCTAAGACAGGCCCTAGGCCGTAGCCGGCTTCAATGCCAGCTCGAGGATCCGCTCGACCAGCTCCTCGAAGGTCATCCCGCCGGCCTCGGCAGCCTGGGGGAGGAGGCTGGTATCGGTGAGACCGGGGACCGCGTTCACCTCGAGCACCTGGGGTCCGTCTGCACCGAGGATCAGGTCGACGCGGCAGAACCCCGAGCCGCCCAGCGCCTCGTAGGCGCCCAGCGCCGCCGCCGTAACCGCCGAGGAGTCGCCCTCGCCCAGCTCCGCCGGGCAGACGAAATCGGTGCGGCCGATCTCGTAGCGTGCTTCGAAGTCGTAGCGGTCGCCATCGCTGGGAATCGCCTCGACCACGGGCAGGGGCTCGCCCCCGACGACGCTCACCGCCAGCTCGCGCCCGTCGACGAAGCGCTCGAGGAGCACGCGGCTGTCGTAGCTGAAGGCTGAGATAAGGGCCTCGGGCACCTCGAACCAGCTCGCCGCGAACTTCACTCCCAGGGCCGACCCACCACGGCTCGGCTTCACCACCAGCGGGAAGCCGAGCCGCTCCTCCAGCTCGCTCAGCGCATCGGCGGCGCCGAGCTCGCGGAAGGCCGTCTCGTTGAAGGCGAACCAGTCCGGGGTGGGGACGTCGCCGTCGCGCAGCTCTCCCTTGGCGAGGACCTTGTCGATACAGCGAGCGCAGGCTGCGACGCCGGGCCCCGTGAACGGAATGCCGAGGATCTCCAGCAGCTCCTGCACCGTGCCGTCCTCACCGCCGACGCCATGCATGGCGACGAAGGCGACGTCGGGCCGGCCGGCGGTCAGGCGCTTGACCAGGTCCGCACCGGCGTCGATCGGCAGGACTTCGTGTCCAAGTCGCTCGAGCGCGTCCTCGACCCGGGCCCCCGAGCGCAACGAGACACCCCGCTCCAGCGACCGCCCGCCCTTGAGCACCGCGACCCTCACGCTGCCCCTTCGCCCGTCTTTCGAAAGGGAAGAACGTCGCCCCCTTCTTTTTTCGCCGGGCTTGCCGCGCCCGGACGCGGGAGCCCAGTCGCGTCCATATCCGATTCCCGCGACTGGGCGGGAGCAGAGGACGCGGCGGAATTTGACGTCAGCGCGCCGTACAGCTCGACCTGCTCGGCGATCGTCTTGCCGATCCGCCGCACTCCCTCGCGGATCTCCTCGTCGCCGACGCCGGAGAAGTTGAGCCGCATCGAGCTACGGCCGCGACTCTCGTCGACGTAGGCCGCCTGACCGGGAACGAAGGCGACGTCCTCGCGCAGCGCCTTGGCGAGGAGATCGCTGGTGTCGATGTAATCGGGCAGCGTCGCCCAGATGAAGAGGCCGCCCTCGGGCTCGGTCCAGGTCGCCTCTGCGGGGAAGTGCTCGCGCAGCGCTTCGACCATCGTGTCGCGCCGGCCGCGGTAGATCTCGACAAGGTCGGCGACGTACTCGCGCCACCGCCCTTCGCCGAAGTACTCGCGGACGAAGTGCTGGGTCAGGGTCGAGCTGCAGAGGTCGGACGCCTGCTTGCCGAGGACGATCTTCTCCATGACGGGCGGCGGCGCCACCGCCCAACCCAGCCGGATCCCAGGGGAGAGGATCTTGGAAAAGGTGCCGACGTAGATGACGAAGTCGCCGCCGTCGAGCTGGTAGAGCGGCGGCAGGGGCTCGCCGCTGAAGCGCAGCAGGCCGTAGGGGCTGTCCTCGACGACGAGCAGCTCCCGCTGTCGCGCCAGCTCGACCAGCCGCTGTCGCCGCGCGAGCGACATCGTCACCCCGGCAGGGTTCTGGAAGCTCGGCACCGAGTAGACGAATTTGGGCCGCTTGCCTTCGCGGTCGAGCCGCCCCAGGACCGCTTCGAGCTCCTCGATGCGCATCCCGTTCTCGTCGCAGTCGATCTGGATCGTCTCCGCCTGGTAGCTGCAGAAGACCGGCACCGCGCCGGGATAGGTCGGCGCCTCGCAGATCACGACGTCGCCCGGGTCGACCAGCGTCTTGCAGATCAGATCGATCGCCTGCTGGCCGCCGGTGGTGACGATCACGTCGTCGGGATCGGGCAGCATGCCCTCCGCCCCCATCACCTCGAGGATGCAGTCGACGGTCTCCGCGAAGCCCTCGGTCGGTCCGTACTGGAGCGCCTCCGCCGTCGATTTCTGGGCGATCCGCGTCATTTGTGCGGCAAATGTCCCCGCCGGGAAGGTCGAGGTATCGGGCAGGCCACCGGCGAGCGAGATCACCTCGGGCCGCACCGTGACCGCCATCAGGTCGCGCATCGCCGAAGAGCGCATCACTCCGGTACGGGCGGCGAAGAGGTCGGCGTAGCGCGCCAGATCGCGGCTGCTGGTGTGGGCACGTCGGCGGTGTGGCGTCTCTTCCATCCCCGAAGTGTAGGTTTTCGTCGTGAGCTTCCTTGAAGGCACCGGGTTCGAGCTCGGCATCGGCATCGCGATCGGGATGCTCGCCGGCACCACCGGCACGCGCGGATCCGCCCGCGGGCGCATGACCTTGCTGGCCGCTGCGATCGGGGTGATCGTCGGCTTCCTGCTCTCCGGCAGCGCCGATCTGAGCGCTCCCCTTGGCGCCGTCTTCTGCCTCGTCGGCGCCGGCCTCGGTTGCATCGTGATCAGCGACGTGGTCAGCGGCGCCAGCCGCCGCGAGAATGGCGGCGGCGGCGCACTCGGCTTCCTCGTCTCGCTGGCAGCGCTGATCGTCGCCGCGGCAGCCCTGTTGCTGCCAGTGCTGACGCTGCTGGCGATCGTCGCGCTGGTCTGGTTGGGGGTGGCTCGCCACCGCCGCGCGCAGCGCAAGCACGCCGGCCTGCGCGTGCTGCGCTGAGCCGCCGCCGCGCGCCCTTCATCATTCGCGGCCGATGCCTGCGAAGAAACTGGTCCTGACCTACGTCGACTCGCTGCGGACCGACATGCTCGAACGGGCGGTCGAGGAGAGGCGCGCACCCACCTTCGGCAAACTGCTCGAGCGCGGCGTCCTGATCGGAGATTGCGTCTCCAGCTTCCCTTCGGTGACCCCGGTCGCCTGCGCCGAGATGGTCACCGGAGTGGCGGCCGACCGGCACTGGATAAGCGGCATGAACTGGTTCCACCGGCTCGAGCAGCGCTACGTCGAGTACGGCTCCTCGCTGGAGGCGACGCGGACCGTCGGGGTCTTCCGTGCTCTCTACGACCTCGTCTACAACATGAACCTGGCCCATCTCAGCCCCGAAGTCGACACTCTCTTCGAGCGCCTCGACGACGCCGGCGTGCGGACCGCTTGCACGCCCTTTCTGATTTACCGGGGCCGTCATCGCCACCAGGTCTCGCTCGAGGGCCTGCTGCGCCGCGCGGTCGAGACGACCAGGCTCAAGTTCCGCCATCACACTTGGGGCCCGGCCGAGCTTTTCTATGGAGACCTCTACGCCAGCCGCGAGGTGCCCTGCAAGTCGACCTCGATTCCGGGCAGCCGCGACGGCTACTCGGCTTGCTGCGCCGCCGAGCTGGAGCGCGAGGGCGCCTACGACTTCCTGCTCTTCTCGCTTGCCGACAACGACAACTACTCGCATCGCCACGGGCCGGAGGCGAGCGTCGAGTCGATCGCCAAGGCCGATCACTGCTTCGCCAAGCTGGTCGAGGCGGGCGGTGGGCTCGACGCGTTCCTCGCCGACCACGCCGTGATCCTGCTCTCCGACCACGCGCAGACCCCGGTCAGCCGCGGCCTGCCCCTGGCCGATCTGCTCGGACGCGAGTGGACGGTGCTGGCGCCCTCCGACGACCGGCCCGCGCTGGCGCAGCTGGCGGTCAGCCCGACCGGCCGCGCCGCCCACATCTACCTGTTGCCCGGAGAGGGGGAGAGGGCCGACCTCGACGAGGTGAGGCAGCGCCTGACGGAGACCGAAGGAATCGACCTGGTCTGCCGGCTCGACGGCCAGACCGCGGTGGTGGAGCGCCGTGGGGATTGGCTGCGGTTCCGCCCGGGCGATCAAGTGACGGACCTTCGCGGCTTGGGGTGGGAAGTCGAGGGCGACCTCGGCGTCCTCGACGCCGTCGTGGACGAAGGCCGCATCTCCAGCGGCGAGTATCCGGATCCCTTCGCTCGTGTCTTCGCTGCCCTGACCGCACCGCATGCCGGCGACCTCATCGTCTCGCTGACCCTCGGCTACGAGGCGGTCGACTGGGGCGGCGTCAGCCACGCCGGCGGTGGCAGCCACGGCTCCCTGCACGCCGGCGACTCGCTCGGCCCCCTCCTCTTCGTCGGTTGTGGGCCAGAGAGTCCAGGCGAGCGTGAGCAATGGGCGCTGCGCGATGTTGTGCCGGTGGTGCTCGAGCACTTTGGGATTGGGTGATGGGGTCGCGGGGTCCTACCTTCGCTGTCCTCGCACTCTTGGCGGTCGCTGCACTCCTGGTTCCGGCAACGGCTTGGGCGGGGGAGGTGAGCGAGGGGCGGGTGGTTCGGGTTGCCAACCGCGACCCGAATGTGGTCAAGGAGCATCGCGAGAACGGAGAGCTGACGCATAGTGCTTCGAAGGTCGAAGGGCACTGGGAGCTTGCTTACTTCGCCGGCGACGAGGAGGTGGCACTGGTCCTCGTCGATCCCCACAGCGGCGAAGTCACTGAGTCTTGGACTGGCTACCAGGTGCTGTGGAAGATGGCGCGGGGTTACTCCGGCTCGTTTGGCCACAAGCTGAATGCGCCCTATGTGTTCCTGCCGCTCTGCGCTCTCTTTCTCGTCGGGCTGCTCGATTGGCGACGGCCCTGGCGAGTCGCGAGCCTGGACCTGCTGGTCCTGCTGGGATTCGGCGTCTCCAACTACTTCTTCAACCGGGCTGAAATCGGTGTGTCCGTTCCGCTGCAGTACCCGGTGCTGCTGTACCTCTTGGGCCGGGCGTCGTGGATCGGATTGCGGGGCCGAGGGGAGGGCATCCGCCCGGTTTGGCCGGCGGCCTGGCTGCTCGTAGCTGCGTTGTTCTTGATGGGATTTCGGGTCGGGCTGAACATGGCCGACTCGGGTGCGATCGACGTCGGCTATGCGGGGGTCGTCGGTGCCGACCGGATAACCCATGGCGAACCCCTCTACGACAACTTGCCGTCCGACGTCTCCCAGGGCGACACTTACGGTCCGGTCAACTACGTCGCCTATGTTCCCTTCGAGGCGATCTGGCCCTGGCACGGCAGCTGGGACGATCTCCCCGCCGCCCACGGCGCCGCAGTCGCCTTCGATCTCGCCACCTTCGCCCTGCTGATCTGGCTCGGCCTGCGCATCCGTCCCGGACCCTCGGGTCGCAAGCTGGCCGCCACCCTCGCCTTCGGCTGGGCGGCCTACCCCTACACGGCGTACGCGCTCGAGTCCAACTCCAACGACACGCTCGTAGCCGTGTTCCTCGTAGCCGTGCTCCTGGCGCTGACTCGCCCCGCCGCACGGGGTGCTGTCACGGCGCTGGCGACCCTGACCAAGTTCGCTCCCCTGCTCTTGGCCCCGATGCTCGCCACCTACCGAGCTCGCCCCCGAACGATCGCCACCTTCACGGCGGCCTTCTTGCTGACGGGCGCTCTGCTGATGCTCTGGCCGGCCATAGACCCAGGCCTCCACACCGTCTACGACCGCACGATCGCCTATCAAGCAGACCGCGCCTCGCCGTTCAGCATCTGGGGCCAGGTGGGCGGCCTCGAACCGCTGCGCATAGCAATCCTCGTCGCGACGGGCCTCATGTCTCTGGCTTTTGCCTTCGTCCCGAGGCGCAAGTCCCTGGTACAGGTAGCTGCGTTAGCGGCAGCCCTCCTAATCTCCCTCCAGCTAACGGCCCAACACTGGTTCTACCTCTACATAGTCTGGTTCTACCCCCTGCTCCTAGTAGCAATGACGTCCCAGACAAAGGCCCCAGAGGCGAGTCCCAAAGTGCCTCGCGAAGCGGCTCCGCAGAGTAACTTCAGCCGCGAAGCGGCACCAAATCCGTGAGCGAAGCGAACAAAGGCACCTTTGGGACTCGCCTCTGGGGTTCCATGGCTTTCGGTCAGGTGGTAGGAGCAGGCACCATGATCTGCTCGATCGAGTCAGCCAGTCCCGAATCGTTCACCTCGACCACTGCCCCCATAACCCAGACATCCTCCTCGGCCGTCTCGAACCTGACCGGCATCTGAGTAGTCATCCTCTCCAGCACCTGCGCCGGCTTGACTCCAAGCACACTTGTCCGCGAGCCGGTCATGCCGACGTCGGAGATGAACGCGGTGCCGCCGGGTAGGACCCGTGCGTCGGCGGTTGGGACATGGGTGTGGGTGCCGAAGACGGCGGCGACGCGACCGTCGAGATGCCAGCCGATCGCGACCTTCTCACTGCTGACTTCGGCGTGGAAGTCGACGACGACGAGGTCGGCCTCGATCCGCTCGAGGATGCTGTCGACCTCGTGGAACGGCAGGCGCGCGACCTGGAGGCCGACCGCGCCGCTGAGGTTGATCACGCCGACGCGCCTGCCGCCCGCCTCAACCACGACGTGACCCTTGCCGGGGTTGGCGTGGGGGTAGTTGGCGGGCCGGATCACCCGCTCGGCGTTGTCGAGGAACTCGTAGGCCTCGCGGTGCCGGTAGACGTGGTTGCCGGTCGTGATCACATCGCAACCGGCGTCGAAGAGGGCGTTGGCGGTCTTCTCGGTGATGCCCATCCCACCGGCCGAGTTCTCGCCGTTGACGATGGTCAGGTCAGGTCGGTACCGCTCGCGCAACTCCGGCATGGTGGCCTTGAGTCCCCGCCGGCCGGGGCCGCCGACCACGTCGCCGATGAAGAGCACTCGCATGGGCGGACCCTACCCGCGATGGTGGAGTGGAGCGACGCATAACCGTCTGGCCAGGCGCAGCATTTGCGTTGACGGTCCTGGACTTATAGGTTCCTTCAGACCATGGCACTGGGCGACGGCCGATGGCGCGGGGATGGAGCTGGACTTGATCGATTGGCGGGGTTTCGGCTCCTCCTGGGTGACCTGGCCCGGCCGTTGGGGCAACTCGACCGGTCCCGGAACCTCACCCGAGTCTCTGGGTTGCCAGGGCGTTCGCTGGAAGGCGCCGCACCTCTACCATGCCTCCGCCGCGCACCAGGCCTGACGGCGGCTTCCGGACGGCGACCTCAGACCGTCGCGAAGCGGCGCAGAGCGAAGCGCGCGAGCGCACCGTAGGCGACGATCAGGATCGCCAGGTGAAGTAGCGGACCGCCGATCCCCGGCCCAGCCGGGTCGAGCGCGGCGGTCATTGCCTGTAGCGCCGGCTTGAAGGGGAACAGCGCGGTCGCCACCCGGATGCCGTCGTAGAGGCCGGAGCCGACGGCCCCCGAGGGGACCAGCGAGAGCAACGCGACTGGCAGCGAGATCATGAAGGCAAGCAGGGAGACGGCGCGCACGTCGCGCGCAGCCGCTCCCAGAGCGGCACCGGCCGCGGCCAGGGCCGCCCCGCCGGCGAGGATCGCCAGCAGCCAGAGTCCGGCGCGGCTCCACTCGAGCCCGACGAAGAGCTGCACTCCCGCCAGCATCAACAGCGTCACTACCAGTCCGACGGCGACGCCGAGGCCGATCTTCTCAGCAAGCAGGCCGGTGCGCGAGAGGAGCCCGCCGGTGAGGCGGGGAAAGGTGTTTTCCTCGCGCTCCAGGGCCAGGGAGCCGGCAACCAGGAGCAGGGTGACGAAGGTGAGCGTCAGCGTTGCCGCAACGGCGATCGCAAAGATTTCCAGCGGCGGAGTGGGCGCGCTTACCGATTGCTTGTTGACGGCGATCGGCTGCGCCAGCCGATCGATCAGCGGCGCTGCGACGTCGAGGTTGTCGCGGGCGAGAGTGGCGAAGCGGATCACCCGATCGAGCTCGGCCCGCTGCGACACAGGCACGGCTGGGCGCAGCGATTGCAGGATCGACGCGACGGCCCGCAGGCCGAGGATTTCGACCGGCTGGCCGAGCACGTCGAAATCGCCGCCGTCGACGACCAAGTTGAGGTAGCGGCCGCCTTCCTTGGCGATCTGCTTGGCGATGAAGAGGTTGGCCTGCGCCAGCAGGGCGGCGATGCGATCGTCGACCACCCGCGCCTTGAGCGGGTCCTCCTCGTTGACGATCACGTCGACTTCGGGCGTTTCCGGTGCCAGGGTGGAGAGGGAGTTGAGCCGATCGATCAGGTCGCTGGGCAGGACCAGCGCCGCAAGTACGTCCCCTTCCCGCACTTTCGCTTCGGCCTGCGCCCGGCCGGCGACGTCGACGCACTCGACCTGCTTGCAGATCCGGTCGTTGACCCCGACCGCCGGCAGTTTGCCGTTGCCCCCGGCGATTCGTGCCCCGGGCGGGATTTCGTTGAGAAACGCAACGCGAGGCTTGCCAGGTTCGCGTGAGATCGCAAAGCCGATCAGAAGGGCGATCAGGATCGGATAGGCGACCAGCAGGGCGGCCTGCAGCGGCGACCGCCGCAGGATCTGCAGGTCCTTGAGCAGCAGCCAGCGCACGAGTCAATGCCCTCGGTGCTGGAGGAAGGCGACGAAGGCGGTCTCGAAGTCCCGCCCCGCCGCCTCGGGAGTCTCGCCGCGAACCGCTTCGCGCAGGCCATCTGACGATCCGTCGAAGAGGCTCTCGCCGTCGGCGAGGACGAGCAGCCGCTGGCCGTAGCGCTCGGCCTCCTGGATGTCGTGGGTGGAGAAGATCACCGTCGTGCCCCGAGCGGCGAGACCTGAGACGAACTCCCAGAGGCGCGCCCGCTGCCGCGGATCGAGCCCGACGCTGGGCTCGTCCAGGAGCAGCACGACAGGACGGGCGAGCAGTCCGATCGCAATGTTGATCCGCTGCTGGTTGCCGCCCGAGAGCCGCGCTACCAGCTCACCCCGCCGCTCCCGCAGCCCGGTCAGCTCAAGCATCTCCTCGACCGCGACCCGTGGCTCCTCGTGCTTCTCCAGACGGGCAAAGAGCAAAAGGTTCTCCTCCACCGACAAGCGCCTATAGAGGGCGGCCTGCTGCGGCACCCACCCCACATCCCCGTCCGCCAAGCTCACCTCTCCTGCGTCTGGCTTCACGGTCCCGGCCAGAATCGAAAGCAGCGTCGTCTTTCCAGCTCCGTTGGGCCCGATGATCGCGACAAGCTCCCCTGGATCGGCAGCGAAGTCGACCCCCCGCAAAGCTTCCCGCTCCCCGTACCTCTTGACCAGCCCCGTCGCCTTCACGGCGGAGAACGCTACTGGCCGGTGGGAGAGGGGGTCTCCCAGATCTGCCTCGCGAAGCGGCTCCGCAGAGTGGTTCCTGTCGCGAAGCGACACCGACATAGTGAGCGAAGCGTCAGCGGAGCGAACCCCGGCACGTCTGGGAGACTCCCTCTCCCACCGAGCCCATCCCCGTAGAATCGCAGCGATGCAGTTCCCAAGCACCCGCATGCGCCGTCTCCGCCGCACCGAGACGCTGCGCGGCCTGGTCCGCGAGACCGAGCTATCGCCGGCCCATCTGATCCAGCCGGCCTTCGTCGTAGCCGGCGAGGGTGTCCGCGAGGGCGTCGAGTCGATGCCGGGTATCGAGCGCTTCTCGATCTCCGAGCTGGTCGCCGAGGCGACGGAGATCGCCGGCGCCGGGATCGGAGCGGTCCTTCTCTTCGGTGTGCCGGCGGACAAGGACGAGACCGGTTCCGGCGCCTACGACGACGAGGGCATCGTGCAGATGGCGGTGCGGGCGTTGAAGGAGGCCCACCCCGAGCTGACGGTGATCACCGACGTCTGTCTCTGCGAGTACACCACGCACGGCCACTGCGGCTTCATCCGCGACGGCGAGGTCGACAACGACCTTACGGCCGAGCTGCTGGCCAAAACCGCGATCTCCCACGCCGAGGCCGGAGCCGACGCGGTGGCGCCCAGCGACATGATGGACGGCCGCGTCGGCTCGATCCGCCACCAGCTCGACGAGGAGGGTCACGCCGGAACCCCGATCGTCGCCTACAGCGCCAAGTACGCTTCCGCCTTCTACGGGCCCTTCCGCGAGGCAGCCGAGTCGACCCCGGAGTTCGGCGACCGGCGCGGCTACCAACTCGACCCGGCCAACGCTGCCGAGGCGGTGCGGGAGGCCCAGCTCGACCTCGACGAGGGGGCGGACATGTTGATGGTGAAGCCGGCGACCCCCTACCTCGACGTCGTGCGGCGAGTCAAGGAGGAGACCGGAGCCCCGCTTGCCGCCTACCATGTCTCCGGCGAGTACTCGATGCTGAAGGCGGCTGCCGCCAACGGCTGGATCGACGAGCGGGCCGCGGTGGTGGAGACCTTGACCTCGATCCGCCGCGCCGGCGCCGACGCGATCGTCACCTACTACGCGAAGGAGGCCGCGGCATGGCTCCGGTGAAGGTTCCCCAGTCGAAGGCACGCTCCCGCAAGGGCGGCGCGGCGATTCCGCTGGACGAGATCGACAAGCGGCTGATGAACCTGCTGCAGTCGAGCTTCCCCCTCGACCCCGAGCCCTTTGCCCTGCTCGCCTCCGAGGCGGAGCTCGAGCTCGAGGACGTTCTCACCCGCACCCGGCGCCTGCTCGACGAGCGGATCATCCGCGAGATCACCCCGATCTTCGACACCCGCGCGCTCGGCTACGAGTCGATGCTGGTCGCCGCCAAAGTCGACGCCGAGAACCCGCAGCGCGCCGCCGCCGCAGTCAACGCCCATCCCGGCGTCTCTCACAACTACCTGCGCACCCACGACTTCAACCTCTGGTTCACGATTGCCGTGCCCCCGGACTCCGAGTTGGGCATGAAGGGGAGCCTGGAAGCGCTGATGCGCGAGACCGGCGCCGAGTCGATGCGCCAGCTGCCAACCATGACCCTGTTCAAGATCAACATGAATCTGGAGATGGAGAAGGGCACCGATGCGCTGGCTGCCGCAGTCGAAGCGGCCCCGCCGCGGGAGCTGGAGCGCCAGCCCTACGACGAGCGCGACGTCGCCACGATCCAGGCCATGCAAGGCCCGATGGAGGCGGTCGAGCGACCCTATGACGCCGCCGCCGAGGAGTTGGGGATCTCGACCGACGAGCTGGTGGAGCAGCTGCGGAACATGGTCGATCGCAAGCTGCTGCGCCGGGTCGCCGCCATCCTCTACCACCGCCGCGCCGGCTTCTCCGCCAATGGCATGGGCGTATGGAAGGTTCCCGAGGGGGAGATCATGGAGACGGGCAGCCGCATGGCCTCCTTCCGCGGCATCTCCCACTGCTACCAGCGGCCGACTTACGAGGACTGGCCGTACAGCGTCTTCACCATGGCTCACGGCCGCTCCAAGGAGGAGTGCGACGCGATCCTCGACTCGATTGCCGAGGAGTGCGGGATGGGCTCCGAGGATCGGGCCACGCTCTACTCGTCGACCGAGTACAAGAAGATTCGGCTGCGCTACTTCACCGACGACTACGCGCGATGGGACGCCGAACACGGATGAGAATTGCCGGCGCCGACCTTCGGTCGCAGAGAATCAGATCGTGATGCTCCCTCCGGTCGGCTCGGCGATTTGACCCGGTCCTCGGAGTTGTACAAGCGAGCCTTGCGGGTGATGCCGGGCGGCGTCAACTCTCCGGTGCGGGCGATGCGGCAGATTGGCCGCGACCCGATCTTCGTCGAGCGCGGCGAGGGCTGCGAGCTGATCGACGTCGACGGCAACCGCTATGTCGACTGGGTCTGCTCATGGGGCCCGCTCATCCATGGCCACGCACCCCCCGACGTGGTCGCGGCCGTCAGCGAGGCCGCCGCCCGCGGGACCAGCTACGGGGCGGCAACCGCGGCCGAGGTCGAGCTTGCGGAAACCGTGGTCGATCGCATCCCGTCCGTGGAGATGCTGCGGCTGACCAGCTCCGGCACCGAGGCGGCGATGGGGGCGGTGCGGCTCGCCCGCGCCGTGAGCGGCCGCGAGGTGGTGGTCAAGTTCGCCGGCGCCTACCACGGCCACTCCGACGGGCTGCTCGCCGACGCCGGCTCGGGGCTCGCGACCCTCGCCATCCCCGCCAGCCCGGGGGTTACCGCGGCGCAAGCGGCCGGCACCGTGGTGGTGCCCTGGAACGATCGCGAAGCGGTCAGCCGCGCCCTCGCGGAGCATCCGGTTGCCGCCCTGCTTGCCGAGCCGTTACCGGCCAACATGGGCGTGGTCCCCGCCGAAGCCGGCTTCCTCGAGTTCCTCCGCGACGCCACCCGGGAGGCAGGGGCATTGCTCGTCTTCGACGAGGTGATCAGCGGCTTCCGGGTCGCCGCCGGCGGGGCCCAGCAGCTCTACGCGGTCGAGCCCGACCTGACGATTCTCGGCAAGGTGCTGGGAGGCGGCCTGCCCGCCGCCGCCTTCGGCGGCCCCGGATCGACGATGGAGCGCGTCGCCCCCGCCGGCGACGTCTACCAGGCGGGGACGCTGTCTGGCAACCCTCTGGCGGTTGCGGCCGGCCTGGCAACGCTGCGAAGGCTGGACGCCGCGGCCTACTCCCGCCTCGAAGAGCTCACCGACCGGCTTGCCAAGGGGCTGAGCGAGCTGGCCGACACCCGGCCGCTGCAGGTGATCTCCGCCCCTGGCCTGCTCACCCTCTTCTTCAGTGACGAGCCGGTGGCCGACTTCGCCACCGCGGCCGCCTGCGATCTCGAGGCCCACGCCCGCTTTTGCCGGGCGATGCTCGACCGTGGCGTCTACCCGCCGCCATCGCAGTTCGAGGCCTGGTTCGTCTCGCTCGCCCACGACGACGTGGCGATCGACCGTACCCTCGAAGCCGCGGCTGAATCCCTCGCCGAGGCACTGCCGTGAACGATCCCACCGCGGTGCTCCAGGTCCTCGCGGAACAGCTGGGGGCGGAGGACACGCCGATCTCCCCACACGTCGTCGACCCGTCTGAGGAGCCCGTCTTCGGCCTCCTTGCGGCGGCGGGGCCACGCGCGGCAGCGGCCCCGGCCGAGTACGCATTCGTCGTCGAGTCCGTGCGCGAGGGCTACCTTCTCCACTACGGCGAGCCGCGCGTCCTCGCCGGCCACGACCCCGACCTCGCCCTGCTCGCCGGCGACTACCTCTACGCGCTGGGCATCGAACGCCTCGCGGCGCTCGGCGATACCGAGGCCGTTCACCGGCTCGCCGATCTGATCAGCACCTGCGCCCAACTCCACACCGAAGGCCGCGAGGAGGAGGTCCCAGCGGCCTGGGGAGAGACGATCCAACACATCACGAGCCTCAAAAACGCGCTCTGACCAAGCAGTTCAAGGACGCAGGGAGGAAGGCAAGGGGAGCGCACTCAAGTGCGTGACCCGCCGCCGCCCGACCGAGGACGCCGAAATGCGCAGTGTCAGGGCGCGTTTTTAGCTGACCGTGCAGTCGCGGATCAGCGTCGTGACCACGTGCTGATTTTCCGCGAAGCCGAAGTTCGCTCTGGCGAACGGGTAGACAGCGCCAGGGAAGCCTTCGGGCGCGGCGCAGCCGGCGCTGATGAAGCTGTACTTCTGACCTTGGTAGTTGTAGACCCGGTGCAGCTTCATGTCGAAGTGAGTGACGTAAGCCCACTGACGAGCGGGTTTGGGCAGGGTCGTTTTGATCACCGTGCCGAAGGTGCCCTGCTTTTCGAGGACGTTGAAGGTGAGCACGAAGGCCGACGGCGGCTTGCGCCCGTAGACCTGGGCGAGCAGGCGCGGGTGCCCGGCCGCGGGCTTCGCATGGAAGACGAGCAGCGGCCCCGTAAACGTGAACGGCGGCTGGTTCGCCAGGTGAACCCGTACCTGGACGTGGCCGCTGCCGACGATTGCATTGCCGCAGATCCGCCGCGCGGCCTTTATCGTGGTGGGCTGGATGCGGCGTACCCGACAGGTCGGCAGGCCACGGTCGAATATCTTGCCGCCGCGGTTGATCCCGACCGCGATCGTGTGCAGCTGCGGTGGTGGGTCTGAGCCTTCGACGGATTTGAAGGTGCTGTCGAGCGTGACGGTCACCGGCGCCATACCGGTCCTCGGCAGCGACCGCGGCGAAATGCCGCCGTCGAGTGTGACGACGATGTCGCCGTCCCTTTCTACCTCCGCCCGCGCGACCCCGGCCAGGACCAGGGTCGCCAGCAGGGCAACCGCAACGAGCCCGATCCGGCGCAACTTAGAGGAACCTCGAGGAATCGATTCGGCATTCGTGGAAGTTGAAGCTGATTACCGTGTTGTTGGCTTTGTTGTTGTTCTTGTTGAGTTCCACCGCGAGCTTCTGCGCCTGGTACTTGTCCTTCGACTTCAAGGCCTTGCCGATCTTCTGCAGGAACGTCCGCTCGTGTTCCAGGTAGCCGATCCATTTGGTCAGCTTCGCCGCGTCGGTGCTTGGCTGGGGTACCGCGGCGATCTTGCCGACGGTCGTGCCGAGGGCGGATGCGGCACGGATGAAGCGCTTGCCGGCGGGCACGAGCTTGTCCTGCTTGACCTGATCTTTGACGCCCTTGAGGATGCGCGAGTTGGCCTGCGCGTTGGACTTGCAGATCGGCTCGACCCTGGCGACGTATTCGTCGCGGGTCAGTTCTCCTTCGGCGGCGATGGCGGCCGGAACTATCACCAGCAGCGCCACGGCGACAGCCAGGGCGAGATTGGGCACAGACGACAACCTTGTGCTTCCCACTAGATCAATCCTCCTGTTTGTTCGAGCTGGTCCGGCGACGACGCAAGGCCTCCAGCCGATCCCCTGTTCTCAACCCTGAGATCAAAAATACACGAGTTCTTATCTCATACACGTGTACTAACCCGCCCGTGAGCCGTGAAGATCGATCTCCGGGAGAATTCGCTGCAACGGCTGCGGCAGCCACCAGACCCGATCGCCGAGCAGCAGCATCAGCGCCGGCAACAGGACGATCCTGACCACGGTGGCGTCGAGCAGCACCGCCACCGCCAGCCCGGTCCCCAGCTGGCTGACCGTCGCGATGTCGGCTCCGGCAAAGGCTACGAAGACGGCCAGCATGATCGCCGCCGCACCGGTGATCACCCGCGCGGTCTTGTCGAGGCCGAAGACGATCGCCTCTTTGTTGGAGGCGTTGTTCTCGTGGTGCTCCCGCATTCGCATCAGCAGGAACACCGCGTAGTCGATCGAGAGTCCGAAGATGATCCCGAAGATTCCCGCCGCGCCGATCGCGTCGACGTAGGTATGGCCGCCCAGCGGCCACCCCTCGGGCACATCGAAGAGGAGGGTAAGTACGCCGAAGGCGACGGCTACGGTGACCAGGTTGAGCGCCACCGCGATCGCCGCCAGGAGCAGTGCCCGCAGGATGACGACGAGGATCAGGAAGGTGGCGAGCGTGATCACCGCGATCATGATCGGGATCCGTTCCGAGATCACGTTGGTGTAATCGATCAATTCGGCCGCGGCCCCGGTGACCCCGGTGGTGGCCCCCGTTGCCGTCGCCAGCCCGTCGGCGTCGTCCTTCAGCCGTTCGTTCAGCGCGGTCGAGCCGGCGGTGTTGAAGGTGTAGCGGGGGATGACAATGATTTGCGCGGCCTGGCCGCCGTTTTCGATGTCGACGACGCCGGCTATGCGCTTGCGTTCCTCCGCTGGCGCTCCAGCCAGACTCGAGAGGACGAAGTAGCCGGAATTGAAGATGCCCGGCGAGTTGCGCCGCAGGCGGTCGACTTTGCGATTGACCTTGCGGGCGCTGACGGACACTTCGACGTGGCCTTCCTGCAGTTTGCTCTGCAACGGATGGGAGCGATGGAAGCCTTCCGCCAGGCGTTCTTCGAGCGAGTCGGCGCCGCCGCGCAGCTGGCCCAACCCGTCCACAAGCTGCGAAGCGCCACCTTCGAGCCTGCCCAGGGCGCCAGGCAGCTGACCGGTGGCCCCGGCGAGCCTGGCGGCGCCTTTGTGCAGCTTGGCTCCGCCGTCGGCCAGCTTCACCTGGCCGTCGTGCAGTCGGGTCGCCTGACCGCTGAGCCGCCGCGCTTCGTTGCGCGCGATCGCCAGCGCTTCGACCAGATGTTCCGCTTCGCGCACCTGCGGCGTCAGGGACGGATCGCCGCTCGCCCGTTGCTTCAGTTCGGCGCGCAGGCCCCGGGCCCGTTCGAGCCCGTTGCCTTCGATGCCGTTGAGGAGGTCTTCCGAGGCGCTTTCGACCGAGAAGGCCCCGAGCTGCGCGGTCCGCTGCCCTTCGGCCAGCTTGCCCGATCCGGTCGCGAGGCGATCGATCGCGGAGGCGGCCTTCGCCGCGCCCGAGGCGAGCTTCGCGATGCCCCCTTCGAGCTGCTCCGCTCCTTCGCCCGCCCGCCCGGTTCCGTTGGCGAGCAGCCCGGCGCCGTAGCTCGCCTTGGAAAAACCGGAGCGGAGCTGCCGCACGCCCTTGGCCGCCGTGCCCAGGTTCTTACCCAGCGTCGTCAGCTGTTCCGGGTTGGCTTCGCCGCGGCCGGCGAGCAGGTCGTTGCCGGTCCGCTGCAGGGGCTTGACCTGCTTCTTGATCTGGGCCGGGCCGATCACCGCCTGCACACCTGGATCGCCGGCGATCCGCCGCTGCCAGCGGGCCAGGGCAGAGAGGGTGTCGGCTTCGGTGATCGGCCCCTTTTCGGAGACCGCGATGAGGACGAAGGGGGCTTCCCAGCCAGGCCCGATCGCATCGGCGAGCAGTTCCGCTTCCTGGCGGGCGGGGTTGGAGGAGGGCAATTGCTGGGCGCTCGGCGGTCCAGTCTTCAGCGCAAGCGCCGGCGCCGCCAGCAGCATCACGACCACGCCGATCAGGATCGCCGCCAGCAGCGGCCGGCTGAGCGCCCCGCGCACCAGCACCATCACTCCTTCGCCTCCGCCGTTGCCGCCGATGCGCCAGCGGTTGACGTTGTGGCCGGTGACGACCAGCAACGCCGGCCCGACCAGAGCGGCGACGAGGACGCTGATCGCGGTGACGACGATCGCCGTTCCCGCCAGCGAGAGAAGCAGCGTGCCCGGCATCACGAAGAGCGTCACCAGCATCGCCAGGAAGAGAGTGGAGCCGGCAAACGCGGTCGTGCGGCCGGCGGTGCGCCGGGTCATCCGGGCCGCCTCGAGGGGCGGCGTGCCGGTCTCCAGCTCCTCGCGGAAGCGCGAGACCATCAAGAGGGCGTAGTCGACCCCCAGGGCCAAGCCCATCATCGAGCAGACGGTCAGGGCGAAGCCGTCGATCGCGATCCAGTGGGCGGCAATCGCGAGCACGCCACGCGAGGCGGTTACGGCGATGGCGCCGAAGGCAAGGGGAATCGCCGCGGCGACGGGCGAGCGGAAGACGAGCAGCAGGACCAATAGGAGGAACGGGATCGCGATCAGCTCGGCCCGGTCGGTCGAGTGCACCGCCTCGTCGATCAGCGCGCGAGAGAGGCTGGCGTAGCCGCTCTCCGCCGAGCTGAGCGGGGGCTTGATCTGTGCTTCGAGCGTGCGGTCGAGGTAGGGGACCGTGTCCTTCACCGCCTCCTCGGCGCTGACGTGGAAGTCGACCAGGATCAGCGCCTTGCGTGGGCCGGGGCGCAGATTCCCGACGCTTCCTTTGTCCCACGGGGAAAGGGTCGAGACAGCCGGGTTGGAACGCAGCTTGCGGATCAGCGCCGGGCCCTGACGATCGAGTTCGGCAGGCGGCCCTTGCAGCAGGATCGCAAAGGGAGCGGTGTCGCCGAAGTAGCGATGCACGAGCTCGCTGGCCTTACCGGAATCGGTCCCGGGAACGCTGAGCGAGGTCGGCCGCAACTTGCTCTCGACGCCCTGGCCGAGCACGGCAAGGACGGCGATCACGACTAGAGCCGCGACGAGCACGGCCCAAGGACGCCGCAGCGAAAGCGGCATCCGCCTCTCCTCCCGGCGGCGAGTAAACACGCTTGGCGCTTATACCATCCGGTGCAGCCCGGCGGCTGTAGGCGTTAATCCCTTGTACACAAATGCCCAGGCCGCGACCACCGCGACTTCGCCCGCTCCGCCGAGCCAATAAACTTCCCAGCCCTTGCAGGTAGCGAACATGGCTGACGAGGCGAACAAGCGAAACGGTGCCGAGGGCGCGAGCCCGGCGGAGCGGGCGAAGCCCGATCCTCCTGGCTACTTCGAGGGCGAGTCGATGACTCGCCGGCGCGCCTTTACGGTCGCCGTCCAGGGCCTCGGCGGCATCGCCGGCGCCGCGATCGTCCTGCCCGCGGTCGGATTCGCGGTGGCGCCGATCTTCCACCGCGGCAAGGAGCGCTGGGAGGCGGTCGGCCCGGTCGGAGACTTCGTCGAAGACACCTACCGCCAGGTCGTCTTCACCGAAACCGAGGGGATCGGCGACGCCGGCAAGACGACGGCTTACGTGCGCAAAGGGTCGAAGCAGCTCGGCGAGGACCCGAAGTCGATCGTCGCGGTCTCCAACCGCTGTGCTCACCTCGGCTGCCCGGTGCGCTTCGTCGAGGCGGCGGGCAACTTCATCTGCCCCTGCCACGGCGGCGTCTACGACTTCCAGGGCAAACGAATCGGCGGCCCGCCGGTACGGCCGCTCGACCAGTTTCAGACGCGTATCCGCAATGGCCAGGTCGAGCTCGGGCCCCGCTACAGCGTCACTTCGCAGCTGGAGCCGGTGCGCGCCCGCGATCCCGGCGAGTTCACCGGCGGCGTCTGGGAATATCTGTATCCGCCGCGTCCCTCGACCTTCCCGCCGCCATGAAACTCGACTCGCTGATACCTGCACCGCTGCGCAAACCAGCCAAGCCAGGTCAGGGCAATGGCGCCAAGGGAGCCGCCCCGGCCGATCTGAAGACCGCACCGCCCGAGCGACCCTCAGACGCCCAGCGCCTCGGCGACCGCGCCAAAGACGCGCCCGCGGACGTCCTCGCCTGGGTCGACCAGCGCACCGCCGCCTCGGGCTTCCTCACCGGGATGCTCTACCGCAAGGTGCCGAAGGGGACCAACTGGTTCTACACGCTCGGCTCCGCCACCCTCATTGCTTTCATCGCGCAGGCGATCACGGGCGTCTTCCTGGCGATGTTCTACACGCCGTCGACCACCCAGGCCTACGCCTCGATCTCCCACATCAACAACGACGTCTTCCTCGGTCAGTTCGTGCACGGGATGCACAAATGGGGATCGAGCGTGATGGTCATCCTGGTCTTCCTCCACATGGGGCGGACCTTCTTCTTCGGCGCTTACAAGTACCCGCGAGAGCTCAACTGGGTGATCGGCGTCGTCCTCCTGATCCTGACGATGACGATGGCCTTCACCGGCTACCTGCTGCCCTTCGACCAGCGCTCGTTCTGGGCGTCGGTGGTCGGGATCAACATCAACGGCACCGGACCCGTCGTCGGCCCTTACTTGAGCGACTTCCTGCGAGCCGGCCCTGAGCTGGGGGCGACCACGCTGTCGCGCTTCTACGCGATCCACATGCTGCTCGTCCCCGGCGCGATCATCGCTCTGATCGGCGCCCACCTCTACCTCGTGGTCAAGCTGGGCACCACGGCGCCGCCGTGGCTGCGCGCCGACAAGCCCAAGGTCGCCGCCCCGGTCTCCCGGCTCGAGGCCGGCGTCGAGGGCAACGGCGGGGAGCCGGCGCGATGAAGCCTGCCGACAAGCAGGCATACCTCGAGGAGTACGAGCTGCTGAAGAAGAAGGGCAAGCCCTTCTTCCCCTACGCGGTGCTGAAGGACTCGGCGATGATGCTGATCGTCGTCGGCGTGATCATCGCGATGTCGATCGTGCTCGGTGCCGAGCAGGGGCCAAAGGCCGATCCGACCTCGACCAGCTATGTGCCGCGTCCCGAGTGGTACTTCTTCTTCCTCTTCGAGGTTCTGCGCGTGATCAAGCCGCCGGAGCTGGTCCCGATCGCGACGATCGGCATCCCGACCGTCTGCATGGTCCTACTCCTTCTCCTGCCCTTCTATGACCGCGGCCCGGAGCGCAACCCGGCACGGCGGCCGATCGCGACGACCGCCGGCGTGCTGACGATCGCCGCGATGGCCTACCTGACCTTTCTCGGCGCCACGGGCGGCTCCCCCACCGAGATCGACATGAAAGTTGCGCCCCGTTATGAGGCCGGCAAGGAGGTCGTCGCCGGATCCGGCTGCCTCGCCTGCCACAAGCTCGGCGAGAATGGCAACAACGGGCCGGGACCCGAACTGACCCATATCGCCGCGCGCATCCCGCGCGCCGCGATCGTCCGCTCGGTCGAGATCGGCCCGGGTATCATGCCCTCCTTCCGCGATCTACCGCCGAAGAAGCTCAACGAGCTCGCCGATTTCCTCTCCTCACTCGACTAAACCCTCCCGGGACTCCGCCCAGTTCGCGGGGCAGGTCAACCGTATGTTCGATCGGATCGCCGGTCGATACGACCTGCTCAACTCGGTGATGACGGCGGGCCTGCATCACGCCTGGCGCGTTCGCGCCGCTGACCGGGCGGAAGTTGGGCCGGGGGATTCCGTTCTCGACGTCTGTTGCGGCACCGGCGACCTTGCCTTCGAGCTGGCGAATCGTGTTTCACCGGGCGGCCGGGTCATCGGCTGCGATTTCTCGGAGCCGATGCTCGACCTGGCGCGGGAGAAGGGGGAGAAAGCGGGGGCGGCGTCGGTGCGATTCGAGTGGGCGGATGCGCTGCAGTTGCCCTACGACGCCGGCCGCTTCGATGCGGTCACCGTCGGTTTCGGCGTGCGTAACTTTGCCGACCGCGACCGCGGACTGCGTGAGATGACCCGGGTGCTGCGGCCGGGGGGTCGCTTGGTCGTGCTCGAGTTCACCGAGCCACGGCGCCCCCCGTTCTCGACCTTCTACTCGCTCTGGTTCGACCGGATCGTGCCCGTCCTCGGCCGGCTCACCAACGATCCGGAGGCCTACGCCTATCTTGCCGAGTCGGTCCACAGCTTCCCAGCCCCCCCCGGCCTGGCCGCCAGGATGGACGCCGCCGGCCTGAGGCAGATCCGGTGGCTGCTCATGGCCGGCGGGATCTTGGCGATCCACAGCGGCGTCGCCGGCGCCGGGGAGTAGTGACCCGCCACTCGGCGGTACCGCCGCCGGTCACCGCGGTCCTCGACGCTTCGAGCCGCTGGCTGCCGACGCGGCTGGGACAGGTCGAGCAGATGCTGCGCGAACAGGGGGCCGGCTACGGGGAGGCGCTGGCTGCCGACGCAGCGATGACCCTGGAGGCGGGGGGAAAGCGTCTGCGACCGCTGCTGGTTCTGCTCTGCGCCGGCGAGGAGGGAGGGGAGGAGGCGGTCCGAGCAGCGACTGCGATCGAGCTGATCCATATGGCGACGCTGGTCCACGACGACGTTCTCGACGCCGCGCCGTTACGCCGCGGCAAGCCGACGGTCGCCGCTACCTCCGGTCGCGAGCGTGCCACCGCGACCGGGGATCTACTTTTTTCACGGGCGTTCGCCTTGCTGGCCGGCGCAGGGGACCTGCGCTCGATCGAGCTGCTCTCCGGCGCCTCGGTCGCGCTCGCCCGCGGCGAGCTGGCCCAGCGTCGCGATGCATACGACCTCTCGGTCAGCGAGAGTCGCTACCTGAAACGCTGCCGCCTCAAGACGGCGACGCTGTTCGAATCGGCCTGCCTGCTCGGTCGCGACGAGGAGGCCCTCGGCGATTTCGGCGCCGCGATCGGCCTCGCCTTCCAGCTCCTCGACGATGTGCTCGACGTCTCGGGGCCGCCGGAGCGGACCGGGAAGGCGCGGGGCACCGACCTCCTCGATGGCACCGTGACCCTTCCCCTGATCCTCGCCGCGGAGCGGGATCCGGAGATCGGCTCCGTCGACCTGCACTCGTTAGACGCCGACGCCGCCGTTCGGCTCTGCGATCGGATCGAGTTCAGCGGCGCCCTGAGGCAGGTTCGCTCCCGCGCGCTGGAGATGGTCGCCGAAGGCAAGCGCCGGCTGGCGTCGGCCGGCTTCGACGCAGAACGTCGCAAGCTGTTCGACCTGGTTGCCGACGGGGTCGTCCAGCGCTACAGCTGAGGACCAGTGGTGTGACCGGCAACGTTGCCGGTCACACCACTAGCCGAAGTCGTCGGCGGTGATCAAGTCCGCCGCGAGGGCGGTCGTGAAGGTCTCGGCGATTTCTCGCATGCTTTCCCGTTCGAGCTCGTGGAGCTGACCGGCAAGCGCCACGGCGCCATCGTCGAGCGCCTCGTCGAAAGCATCGATCTCGTTCTCGCCGTGGATGCCGTCGCAGCGCCACTCGCACTCGGGGCAGCGACGCCAGAGGCGCCAATGCCCGCGCTTTGCCGTCTGCTCCCAGCGGGTCGGCTGCACCAGCTTCGAGCGACACTCGGGGCAGACGTGAAGTCCAGTCTCGATCTTCGTCTCTGTGCGGCCGGCGTTATTCATTGCTCTGACTATCGAACACGCGAGACAGGGGTTTAATCCGGGGTTTCCCGCGTCAATTGCAGAAAAACCCAGAACCGGGTAGACAGGCACCCCCAATTCGCCCTGATCCACGGGCGCCTGGCGCCCGTTACCATGGGTCGATGCTTGGAAACATCGGTCCCCTCGAGATAATCGTCGTCCTGATCATCGCCCTGATCGTGTTCGGCCCGAAACGCCTGCCGGAGCTGGGGCGTTCGCTGGGCAAGGGCATCCGCGAGTTTCGTGGCTCGGTCAGCGGTGACCACGACGAGGACGAGGAGCCTCCCAGGCAGCGTGAGATCCCAGCCGGGGACCCTGGTCCAGTCGCAGACGAGAAGGCCGAGCCCGTCGCACACAAGCAGCCCTGAGGCCGGCACGGGATGTCCCGCCGCGTCAGGCCGGTCTCCCACGAAGACCGCCTCAGCCTCGTAGAGCACCTCGATGAGTTGCGCAGCCGCCTCATCGTCAGCGCAGCCGCGTTTGGCGTAGCCCTCGCGCTCTGCTTTTGGCAGAACCATCTGTTGCTCGAAATCGCCTCCGGCCCGCTGCCGAGCGCTCACAAGCAGTTGATCACCTTCGGCGTCACCGAGCCCTTCACGACGACGCTGACGGTCGCAGCCTATGGCGCGATCATCCTCTCGCTGCCGGTGCTGCTTTACCAGGCCTACGCCTACGTCTTGCCGGCTTTCAGCGATGCCGAGCGCCGCGTCGCCCTGCCGATCATGTTGATGGCCCCGGTGCTCTTCCTCGCCGGCGTTGCCTTCGCCTACTTCGTCGTCATGCCGGCCGCGGCCAAGTTCCTGCTCAACTTCAACGACAGCCAGTTCAACGTCCAGGTCCGCGCCCGCGACTACTACAGCTTCTTCTCGATGACGATGCTCGCCGGGGGCATCGTCTTCCAGATGCCGCTGGCGATTCTCGCGGTCACCCGGCTGGGAATCGTCAGCGTCGCCCAGCTCAGCTCCAATCGCCGTTACGCCTATCTGGTCATCGCCATCGTCGCGGCAGCGCTGCCCGGCGTCGACCCGGTCTCGATGCTGCTCGAGATGGTTCCCTTACTTGCTTTGTACGAGTTGAGTATCTTGCTTGCACGCGCCTTCGACAGGCCGAGGGCGTCGGGAGGAACGGCAAAACCCTCAACGCAGGAGAGATGACCGGCTGATGGCGTCAAGCGGCGAGCGGCGGTTGGTATTCGACACCCGGGGAAAACGTAAACACGTTGTCCGGGTCGTCTACGCGATCCTCGCCCTGCTCATGGGCGGCAGCCTCTTCCTCGTCGTCGGCCCGGTCAACATCGGCGAACTGTTTGGGAACTCCAGCAGCTCCAGCAGCGCCAGCAAGCTGTTCGAAGAACAGGCCGAACGGATCGAAGGGCGTCTGGTCAAAGATCCCAACAACGAACAGCTGCTGCTGCAGTTGACGCGAGCGCGCATCAACGGGGGCAACTCGCAGATCGAAGTCGTCTCGGAAACCGAAGTCCCCACCGTCACCCCCGAAGCGCGCAAAGATTTCGAAGCCGGCTCGGAAGCCTGGAGCCGCTACCTGAAGCAGGCCAAGGAACCGAGTGCGACGGCGGCGCAGCTGGTGGCCGGGACCTTCTTCCGGTTGGCGGAATCGTCGACCAGCGTGCTCGAAGCCGAGGAAAACGTCGCCAAGGCGACCAAGGCGCAGAAGGTCGCCGCAGAGCAGAGCCCCAGCTTGGGCTCGCTAAGCACCCTGGCGATCTATCAGTACTTCAACGGCGAATTCGCCGGCGGTGACAAGACGACGAAGCAAGCGGCGGCCAAGTCTTCCTCCAAGACGGAAGCCAAGAACGTCGAAAAACAGCTGGCCCAATACCGCGAACAAAGCAAGAAATTCGACAAGCAGAAGAAGGAACTCGCCAAAGTGCAGAAAGAAGTGGGCAAGGAACAGCTGAAAAACCCACTCGGCCTCGGCGGGACCTCAGCAGGCTCGCTCGGCGAATAACCGCTGACGAGTGGGCCGCGAAGGACTCGAACCTTCAACCTTGAGCTTAAGAGGCTCCTGCTCTAACCAGTTGAGCTAGCGGCCCGGGTCGGCAAGTATAGGAAGCCCGCGAATGGCACGCCGACTCAGCCCTCCGGCCGGCAAGCCTTGAAGACACTGCCGTAGATGACGTTGCCGTCGGCGAAGGAGAAGTAGCCCTGGGTCTGGAGGATGTAGTCCGAGCAGCGGGCGGAGATGTAGCTGCGCTGGGTGCCGTGGGACTTGTAGAGGCGGCCGATCTTCGCGCTGATGTAGGTGAGCGAACCGAAGCCCCCGGCGATCGCCGGAATGTCGAATGCAACCTTGTAGCCGTAGGTGCCCTGGCGGCGTTCGATCGGGACGACGATCACGTAGGTTTCGGAGACGGGGAAGGGGGCCTGGGCGTGCAAGATCGCCGTCGGGTCGCCGTTGCGGCGCGGGCCGTTGAAAACGGTGAGGGGCGTGCGCAGTTCGAGGCGGGCGATGCCTGCCAAGCTGACCTCGGCGCCGATCCGCCCGGTGCCGACTATCGAGGCGGCGCAGCGGCGACGAGCCTGCTGGGTGGTCGCCCCTTCGAGCTGAGAAGGCCTGCATACGGCGAGTCCCGCGGTGGTCAAGTGCCCGTCGTGGTCGAAGTCGAGCTTGATGTGCTGGAGGGCGGGCGGTATCGATCCGTCCGTGGTCTTGATTTCGCCGAAGCCCTGGAAGTGGATCGGCGCATAGGTCCGTTTCGGCAGCACCTGTGGCTCGAAGCCCCCGTCGGCGTGCAGGACGAGCGTCCCGACGCGCACGGTCGCCGCCCCCGCCGAGCCCGCGAGCAGGACGGCGCCAACTGCAAGCAGCACTCCGATCGCTGGTAGCCGCGTCCGCATCGTCACCCTCCTGAAAACCCAGGTACCTACCAGGGTAGCGCCGCTGTGGAGCGGGCTTACTTCTTCGCCTTGCAGGGTTTGAAGATGGTGCCCTGGACGAAATCGCCGTTCTTGAAGCTGAATTCGGCTTTTGCCTGCAACCGCCCGTCCGCGCAGTGGGCGTTGGCGTAGCTGAGCCGCTGTCCCTTGTACATCCATTCCTTGCCGATCGTCAGGTGGCCGGAGATCGGCGAGCCGTAGTCGTTGACGATCTTGGGGAAGTTGGCGACCGTTTTGAATCCATAGCGGCCGTGGTGGACTTTCTGGATCTCGATCTGGATGACGTAGGTCGTCGGCCCGGGATAGTCGATGTGGGCGTGGCCGAGGACGGTCGGGTTGCCATGCTTGACCGGGCCGTTGAAGAGGGTAAGCGGCGAGGAGGCTTCGATTCCACGCTGTTCTGGCAGCTCGACGAGCGCGGTGCCGAAACCCGTGCCGACGATCGCGTCGGGGCAGAGCTTGCGGGCGGTCTTCGTCGTCGTCGCCACCAGCTTCGCCATCGTGCATTTTTCGAGCCCGCGCGTCTCAACCGCGCCGTGCTTGTCGAATTCGAGCGTCAGAGTGCGCAGCGGCGAGGGGCGGGTGCCGTCGATGGTCGCGAACTTCGCGTGCCCGTACAGTTTGATCGGCGCGTTCTTGTTCTTCGGCAACGTGGTCGGCGTGAAACCCCCGTCGCTGGTGATGATGATGTCGCCGACCCGCAACGTGATCGCCTGCGCCGCTCCCACTGCCAGCAAGGCGACGGCAGCCCCCACGACCAGCGTTCTTAACACAGTCTTCCGCATCCTCAGGCCCCTCCGTAGTCCCCGACCATCAAACTAGCACGGTGGGTTTGAGGAGGAGCAGTGGTGGGGTGCGCGGGGAGCCCGCGCGGAACGAGGGTCGCAGCCGCGGCCCGATCCTGCTGCGCCACCCCCGGCGTGTGCTTGCAGCAGCCCTGCTTGCCGTCGTCGTGCTCGGGGCCCTCGGCGCCGGGGTCGAGGGAAAGCTCAGCCCGACCAGCCTCGAAATCCCCGGCACCTCGTCCGCCCGAGCCAACCACATGCTGCGCGAACACTTCGGCGACAGTGCGCCGTTCGTGATCCTGCTGCGCGGCCCGGCAAAGCAGCTCGATCGCCAGGGCCCGTCACTGATCCGCACTCTGCGGCGCAATCCCGGCGTGACCACGCTTTCTCCCTGGGATCTGGGGGCGGTGCAGCGCCTTCGCCCGACGCCACGCGAGGCGATCGTGATCGCCGACTTCCACGTCGGCACCGAGGAGGCTGTCAACGAGACGGTCCCGGAACTGAACCAGATCCTCGCATCGACGATCGAGCCACCGGTTCGCTCGACCCAGACCGGCTACGCAACGCTCTCGCGGGCGATCCAGGACGACTCGATCGCCGCCACCAGGCGTGGCGAGCTGATCGCCCTGCCGATCCTGCTACTCGTCCTTCTGCTCGTCTTCCGCTCGCCGGTCGCAGCGGGGATACCGCTCGCCTTCGGCGCCGTGACCGTGATCGCCTCGCGCGGGCTGCTCTCGATCCTGACCAACTGGTTCAGCGTCGACGCCTTCGCCCTGGTCGTCTGCACGATGATGGGCCTGGCGCTCGGCGTCGACTACGCGCTGCTGATGGTGTCGCGCTTCCGCGAAGAGCTGACCAACGGCGCCACGCCCTACGATGCTGCCCGGGCGACCCGACGCACCGCCGGTCGCACTACCGTCTTTGCCGGCAGCACGCTGATGCTCTCGATGCTGGTGGCGTTCTTCATCGTCCCCGGCTCGCTGCTCGGTTCGCTTGCGGCGACGCTGCTGATCGTCGTCGCGCTCAGCGTCCTTGTCGCGGTCGTCGGCGGTCCGGCGGTCCTGATCCTGTGCGGCCCCAACGTCGATCGCTGGCGGATCGGGTCCGCGCCCGGCGAAGGCCGTTCGCGTCTGATGACGATCGTCAGCGCGGCGCTGCGGCGCCCGGCGCCCGTGGCGATCGCGATCGGGGTCGTGGTCCTGGCTCTGGCAGCGCCGGCAGTGGGGCTGAAGACCGGGCCGCCGAGCCAGACCCAGCTCGCTCACGACGACCCGATCAGGGAGGACTTCGAACTGATCGAGCGGGCGATCGGCCCGGGATACGACGCGCCGTTCGTGATCGTCGCCGGCACCGACCACGGCACCGTCACCGAACCCAGCCGGCTTGAGGCGCTGAGCCGCTGGCAGCACCGGATCGCCTCCCTTCCCGGCGTGCAGACGGTGGTCGGCCCCGTGCAGATCTCGCGGGCTGTGGCGCCGCTGCGACGGGTCGGCGCCCTGGTCGCCGGCGGCACCGAAACGGGCCCGCTGGCCCAGCTGGGGCGATTGGGCCGCAACCTTGGCCGCGCCGCGTCCGGAGTTGCCCTGCTGCGCAGCGGGATCTCGAAAGCGAGCTACGGCGCCGGTCTGCTTGCCGAGGGATCTGGCAAAGCCGCCAGCGGCGCCACGCTGCTTGCCTCCGGACTCGCGCAGGCCGCCACCGGCAGCGAAAGAGCGGTCAACGCTCTGGGGATCTTTGCCGACGGCACGCGTCGCCTGGCGGGCGCCCAGCACCGCGCCGGGATTGCCGGCCTGAACCTGAAGTTCGCCCTACAGAGCCTCGCTCCCAACCTGCGCCACAACGCGCTGAGCCGTTCCCGCCACCTGCGCAAGTCGCTCGAAGAGGACGCGCACCAGACGCTGCCCCGCTTGCAGGCCCCGGCGGCAGACGCCGAAGGGCAGCTGAAGACGGCGCTGCAACAGCTCGAAGGGATGACGACCGGCAAGACCGACCCTAACTTCGGGCCGGCGCTGGATGCGGTCCGCAACGCGCTCGCCGCGGTCAGTGGCACCAATCCGGCCAGCGGTGCCGCCTACGCCCCCGGCTACGCCGGGCTGCCGGCCGAGCTGACCGCGTTGCAGGCAAGGCTGGTCGAAGACGCCGAAGAATCGAAGCAGGTGACCGACTGGCTGGTCTCGGGAATCATCCTGATCAAGCGCCTCAGCAATGGCGCGACGCGGCTCTCCGATGGGCTGCAGAAACTGGAAGGCGCGGGCAAAAAGCTCGCCCACGGCTCCGCTCGCCTCGCCCGCGCTGCCGGTGGCCTCGAAAGCGGCGTTGCCCGCCTCGGTGCCGGCGCGACTGCCCTGGCAAGCGGCATCGCCCGCCTGCGCAACGGGGCGGAGTCGCTCGAAGAAAACCTCGCCAAGGGCTACAGTGCCTCCCTGCCCTTGCAGACGGGCGTGCGCCGCGCCACCGTCCAGGTGCTCTCGAACAGCGCCAGGCTGAACCGTCAGGCGCGACGCCTGCAGCGCGCCACGCCCGGCCTCTTCGACTCCGGCTACTTCGTCCTCTCCGCGCTCGACGGCGCCCGGCCTCGGGCGCGCGAGCGCACCGCGACCGCAATCGACCTGAGCGGCGGCGGCCAGGCGGCGGCGATCCTGGTGATCTCCCGCTTCACCTTCAACTCACCCGGCTCGATCGCCCTCAACAAGCGGCTCCAGGTCGAGGCCGACGACCTGGGCCGGGAAGCGGGCCTCGAAACCGGCGTCGCCGGGGGAGCCGCCCAGCTCAACGACTACAGCCACGTCACCCGGGAGCGGATCCCCTTCGTCGTCGCAGCGATCACCCTCGCCACCTTCCTCGTCCTCGTCCTCGTCCTTCGCGCCATTCCCCTGGCTGCGATCGCGGTCGGCCTCAACCTGGCGACCGTCGCCGTCGCCTTCGGCATCCTCACCCTGCTCTTCAACCTGCCCGAAGACTGGCCGCTCGGCGGGCGCAGCTACGTCGATGCGGTCGGGGCGACGGCGATCTTCGGCGTCGTCTTCGGTCTCTCGATCGACTATGCGGTCTTCCTCCTGGTGCGGATGCGGGAGAGCTATGACCGCGATGGCGACAACGCCGCCGCGATCGAGTTCGGCCTGGAACGAACCGCGCGGGTCATCACCGGCGCCGCGGCGATCATGATGGCGGTCTTCGTCGCCTTCGCCGGAGCGCCGATCGCGACCGTCAGCCAGCTCGGGGTCGGCCTGACTGTGGCGGTGCTGCTCGACGCGACCGTGGTCCGGATCGTCCTCCTGCCGGCGCTGATGCTGCTCCTCGGCGACAGGGTCTGGTGGCTGCCGCGGCGTCTTGAGCGCGTCTTGCCCAAGCTCAACGTCTAACCGGTCCGCGAACATGCCCAGATGCAGCGCGTTGACTTCGAGTTAAGCCAGGCAGGGACACATGCGTGGCGGCTGGTCGCTCGGATACGATTCGGCAGCTTGTTTTCCCGGTATGGAGGCGGGGGAACCGCAAGCGACGATCCGTGGCTGCTAATTCCTTAGGCGAGGAGAAAAGCCCGGCGCAAGCCCGGGGGGTCGCCCCAGCGCGAATTGCGGCCCTGGTGGCCCTGGCGGTCGTCGTCATCGCCCTCGCTGTCGTCCTCCTCGGCGGCGGTGGCGGGCACAAGTACAAGCTTGTCTTCCAGAACGCCGCCCAGCTCGTCCCCGACAACCAGGTGCTGATCGGTGGCCAGGCGGTCGGCTCGGTAGAAAGCATCAGCCTCACCGACGACAACCTGGCCGAGATCGAAGTCAGCGTCGACCAGGAGCTGCACGAGGGCTCGACCGCGGTGATCCGCGCCACCTCGCTCTCGGGCGTCGCCAACCACTACATCTCGATCAGCCCGGGGCCGAACAGCAGCCCGGCGCTCGACGACGGCGCGATCCTCGGCCTCGGCTCGACCACGACCGAGGTCGATCTCGACCAGTTCCTCAACACTTTCCCGACGCCGGTACGCCGCGCCCTGGGTCAGTTCGTGCGCGGCAGCGCCGAACAGTTCTCCAACCGGGGCAAGGACGCCAACCAGACCTTCAAGTACTTTGGTCCGGCACTGAACCGGACGTCCGCTTTCGCGCGTGAACTGAATGCAGATCAGGGCCTGCTCGAACGGTTCGTCGTCAGCTCCAGCAAGCTCTCCACCGCGGTCGCTCAGCGCGGCAGCGAGCTTTCGAGCGCGATCTCCAACGCCAGCACCGCCTTCGGCGCGATCGCGGCGAAGAACAAAGCCCTCGACCAGACGCTGCGGCTGCTGCCGCCGTTCATGCGCCAGAGCAACACCACCTTCGTCAACCTCCGCGCCGCCCTCGACGACCTCGACCCGCTGGTCGAAACGGCGAAGCCGGCGACCAAGAACCTGGCGCCCTTCCTGAGCGAATTGCGCCCGGTCCTCTCCAAAGCTGTGCCGGTCTTCAAGAACTTCCGCCTCAGCGTCAACCGCGAAGGCTTCGCCAACGACACCGCCGAAGCGCTCGGCTTCCTGCCGGCGGTGCACGAACGTTCGGCCACGGCCTTCCCGCACGCCGAACAGGCGATCGACGCCTTCCAACCGACGCTCAACTTCGCTCGCGCCTACACGCCGGACATCTTCAACGGCTTCGGCAAGCTCGGCCAGGTCACCGGCTACTACGACGGCAACGGCCACTACGCCCGTGCCCAGCTGGCTCTCAACCTGTTCCAGCGCAACAGCAGCAACGGCAAGCTGGAACCGATCAAACCCAGCGAACAGTTCAACGCCTTTGGCAGCTCCGCCGCCGTACGTCGGCCCTGTCCCGGTAGCGGAACCCAGTCCGCGCCCGACCACTCCAACCCCTACACCGAACCGCCCTTCGCCGGTTCCGGCGTAAGCCCATCCTCCGCCTGCGACCCGGCCGACGCGCCACCCGGACCATGAGGAAATGGCTACTCGCAGCCGGGCTGGTCGCCGCGATCGTGGTCGTCGTCGTGCTGATCTCCGGCGGCGGCGGGAACAGTGGCGGCTACGTCGTCCGCGGCATCTTCGACAGCGGTGGGTTCATGGTCTCGGGCGAGGAAGTGCGGGTCGCCGGCGCGACCGTCGGTGAAATCGAATCGGTCGGCGTGACGATGCCGGGCGAGGTCGACAGCTACAAGAACGGCAAGCCGCAGGCGGTGCCGGGCAAGGCCGTGATCGCGATGAAGATCGAAGACCCTGGTTTCCAGGACTTCCGCAGCGATGCCAGCTGCCTGATCCGGCCGCAGTCGCTGATCGGTGAGAAGTTCGTCGACTGCACGCCCACCCTGCCGCGTGCTCCGGGCTCCAAGCCGGCCCCCGAACTGAAACAGATCCCCGACGACAAGCCAGGCGCCGGCCAGTACCTGCTGCCGCTGGGGAACAACAGCACCAGCGTCGATCCGGACCTGATCAACAACATCAACCAGCTGACCTACGCGCAGCGCTTCCGCCTGATCCTCAACGAACTCGGCGCCGGCCTCGCCGGGCGCGGCGAAGACATCGAGGAAGCCGTCAAGCGCGCCAACCCGGTGCTGCGCGACGCCGACCGCGTCTTCGGCATCCTCAACGCGCAGCGCGACCAGCTGGCCCAGCTCTCCTCCGATTCGGAGGAAATCCTCGGCCCGCTCTCGCGCCGGCGCAGCAGCGTCGCCGGCTTCTTCGCCAACGCCGGCGCCGCCGCGCAGGCCAGCACCGAAAAGGGCCCCGCGCTGGAAGCCTCGCTGCAGAAGCTCCCCGCCTTCCTGCGTGAGCTGCGCCAGACGATGGGCAGCTTCGAATACTTCTCCAAGGCCGGCACGCCGGTGGCCGAATCGCTGGCCAAGGCCGCCCCCGCGCTGACCCAGGCGACCCGCGCCCTTACCCCCTTCTCGGCCGCCTCGACTGTCTCCCTGAAGTCGCTCGGCGCGAGCGGCGAGGTCGCCGGCCCGAAGATCCGCGCCGCCGATCCGGTTGTTTCGAAGATCCGCGACTTTGCTACCAGCGGCGCCGGCCCGACCACCGAACTGGCCCAGTTCCTGGTCAGCACCAGGAAGAACAAGGGCTTCGACGGCCTCGCCGACCTGATCTACAACAGCGCCGGGTCGACCAACGAATTCGACCAGTACGGTCACTTCACCCGCAGCCTCTTTGCGCTGACCAACTGCATCGACTATGTAACGGCGCCGACCAGCGGCTGCTCGGCGAACTTCAACGGACCGGGTTCTAGTGAAGAAGAAGCGGCATCGTCCTCCGATGCGCTTGCGCTGTATAGACGGATGCAGGAAAGCCTTGGCGGTCAGACCGGCGGTACGTCCGCGGGCGCAACGTCCTCTGTATCGCCTACCCCGGTCCCGCCGGCATCCACCCGGAAAGCCCCAAGCCTCGACGAAAGCAAACAGCTCGGCGCCAAGGCGAAGCCCGCCGCTCCTCAACGTGCCCTCCTCGACTACCTCCTGGGACCATGAGGAATCGCGGCGGCATACAGGGAGTCGCGAGCAACCCGGTGATCGTCGGCGCGGTCACCGTCCTGGTCGTGATCGTCGCCGTCTTCCTCGCCTACAACGCCAACAACGGCCTTCCCTTCGTCTCCACCTACAACCTCAAGGCCCGTGTGCCCAACGCCAACGCGCTGGTCAAAGGCAACGAGGTGCGGATCGGCGGCTCGCGGGTCGGCGTGGTCAAGGAAGTCAAGCCGGTGCAGATCGGCAACGGCGCGATCGCCGCCGAACTCGACCTCAGCCTCGACAAGGGCGCCGAACCGATTCCGGCCAACTCGACGATGATCATCCGCCCCAAATCCCCGCTCGGCCTCAAGTACCTCCAGATCGTCCCCGGCGACTCCCGCAAGGGCCTGGCGGCGGGCGAAACCATCCCACTCTCCGCCGCCCGGCCCGAACCGGTCGACATCGACCAGTTCTTCGACATGTTCGACGAGAAAACCCGCACCGCGATCCAGCGCACCAACGCCGGCTTCGGCAACGCCTTCGCCGGCCGTGGTCCGCAGATCAACGCCGCCTTCGGCGCCCTGCGCAGCCTCGCCGAACACGGCCAGCCCGTACTGCGTTCGCTGGTCGAACCGAGCACCAACTTCGGCGGCTTCTGGGAAGCGCTCGAGGACCTCTCGGCCACGGTAGCCCCGGTCGCCGAGCAGCAGGCGAGCATGTTCGTCGCCCTCGATCGCACCTTCGCCGCCTTCGCCCGTGTCTCGCGGCCGTTCATCCAGGAAACGATCGTCAAAGGGCCGCCGACCCTGGAAGCGGTGACCGCCGACCTGCCGGCGCTGCGGCCCTTCTTCCGCGATTCGGGCCGCTTCTTCACCGCGCTCGAGCCCGGCGCCCGCGCTCTGGGCAAAACCTCGCCGACGATCAACGCCGCCCTGCGTGCCGGCATCCCCGCTCTCAACCGCTCGCCGGCGCTCTACGCGCAGCTGAACCCGACGGCCGAAGCGCTGCTCGACTTCCAGGGCGAGGCGGGCGTCTTCAACGGGCTCGAACTGCTCACCGACACCAACGAAGTGCTCGCCCCGACGATCAAGTACATCGCCCCCGCCCAGACCACCTGCAATTACCTCAGCCTCGTCTTCAACAACCTCGCCGACGCCTTCAGCGAATCGAACGGCAATGGCAACTGGCTCTCCGTGCTCTCCTTCGAGGCGCCAGATGGACCGAACGCCGAGTCGGCGCCCTCCTCGGCGCCCGCCAACGGCCCGGAAAAGAAGAACCACCTCCATTTCAACCCGTATCCCAAAACCGGCCAGGACGGGACCTGCGAAGCCGGCAACGAGCGCTACGCCTCAGGCAAGACCGTGATCGGCCACTCGCCTGAACTCTGGGGCACGGCGACGAGGGGGGGCGAAGGCTGATGGGACGCCTGCCGGAGCGCGACACCAGGGTCGGGGCCACCGACAGCCGCTTCAAGTGGCGGCCGAGCAACGCCGCGATCGCCGTGATCTTCATCCTCGTCTTCACCGTCGGCCCCTACCTGGCCTTCACCAAGCACGTGCCCTTCACCGGCTACGGCTACACGCTCAACGCCACCTTCTCCAACGGCGTCAACATCTCGACCAACTCGCCGGTGCGGATCGCCGGGGTGGACGTCGGCAAAGTGATCGAAGTCGGCCGCGACGGCGACAACACCAAGGTCACCTTCACCGTCGACGGCAAGGGCCGGCCGATCCACGACGACGCCTTCGCCGATATCCGCCCGCGGATCTTCCTCGAGGGCAACTTCTTCGTCGACCTCGACCCTGGCAGTCCCAGCGTGCCGGAGATGGACAGCGGCGCGACGATCCCGGTCAGTCATACCTCGACCGGCGTCCAGCTCGACGAGATCCTCACCGCGCTGCAGTCCCCCGTGCGCGCCGACCTCAGCCGCCTGCTGGAGAGTTTTGGCACCGCGCTCAACCGCAAGCCGACCACTGCTGAAGACGCGACCCAGCTGCCCGAGGCGAAGGGCAAGACCGGCGCCGAAGGCCTCAACGGCGCCTTCAAATACGGCGGCGATGCCGGTCGCTACAGCGCCCAGGTCACCAACGCCCTCCTCGGCACCAGCCCCGGTGACCTCTCCCGCCTGGTGGCCGGCACCGGGCGGGCTTTCGGCGCGCTCGCCAGGCACGAGGCCGACCTGCAGGGCCTGATCGTCAACTTCAATACCTTCACCGGCGCGCTCGCCGCCCAGTCGAAGAACCTTTCGACGACGGTGGAACGGCTGGCGCCGACGCTGCGGATCGGTCGCAAGGCTCTGGCCAGCCTCAATAGCTCGCTGCCGCCGCTGCGCGCCTGGGCGATCGAGTTCCGTCCCGCGGTCGCCGAGCTGCCCGCGCTGATCTCCGCGGCGAAACCGTGGATCGCCCAGGCCAGGCCGCTGCTCTCCGGTAAGGAGGCCGGCGGCGTCGCCAGGCTGCTGCAGGAATCGTCGCCTGGGCTTGCCGGCGCGGCGCAGGCGGGTAAATCGAACACGCTGCCACAGAGCAACCGCATCAGTCTCTGCACCAGCAAAGTTTTCGTGCCGACCGGCAACGAGACGATCGAAGACCGCTTCCAGACCGGCCCCAACTACCGCGAGTTCTTCTACTACCTCGCCAACTTCGCCGGCTGGGGTCAGAACTTCGACGGCAACGGGCCTTACCTGCGGGCACAGCCGGGCGGCGGCGGCACCCTGGTCAAACAGGAAAACCCCTCGGGCAACCTCAGTACCGACAAACAGGACTGGGCGAACGTGGCTGCGGCCCCTGAAGGGGTGCAGCCGCAACTGGGCGGGCGTCCACCGAAGAAACCCGAAGTGCGCTGCTCGACCCAGCCCGTCCCCGACGTAAACGGCAAGCTCGGCCAGGTCGGCCCGCCCAGCCTGACGGCGGTGACCCGCCCATGAGCGAGCGGGAGCCCAAAGTGAGCCGCCTGCGCCACTTCCGCGCTTCGCTCTCGCGGCAGGCGCGCGGCCGCGGTAAAGACTCGATCGCGATTGTCATCCTGACCCTGCTCGCGATCGTGATGACGCTCTGGATCTTCACCCAGCAGAAAGCCTCGCTGCCCTCGTGGGCGCCCTTCGTCGGCGAAGACTTCGTCCACCTCAGCGCCGACTTCAGCGACGCTCAAGCAGTCACCCCGGGCCAGGGCCAGGCGGTGGTGATCGCCGGCATCCAGGTCGGCAAGATCTCCTCGGTCGACCTCGAAGACGGCCACGCCGTGATCGGCATGGACATCGAGCCCAAGTACCTGAAGCTGATCCATCCCAATGCCAGCCTGCTGCTGCGGCCGAAAACCAACCTCAACGACATGACCGTCGAGATCGAACCGGGTAGCGGCAGCGAGCACGTCGAAAGCGGCTACCGCTTCCCGCTCTCGCGTACCGAACCGAGCATCCAGTTCGAAGCGTTCCTCTCGACCCTCGACACGGACACGCAACAGTACCTGCAGCTGCTCGTAGCCGGTGGCGCCCAGGGCATCGGCGGCCGCGGTCGCCAGCTCTCGGGCGCCTTCCGCCGCCTCCAGCCCTTCTCCCACTACATCGCCGACCTCAACCGGGCCGTCGCCCAGCGTCGCGTCGCGCTGGCCCGGGTGATCCACGACTTCGGCCTCTTGACGACCGAACTGGGCCGGCACGACTCCGAGCTCGAACGCTTCGTCAGCGCCTCCAAGGGCGCCCTCGGCAACTTCGCCAACCAGCAGCAGGCGATCCAGGAATCGCTGGTCGAGTTCCCCTCCACCCTCACCGCCCTGCGCTCGGCGCTGGCCAGCTCCGACCGGTTCTCGACCGCGGCCCGCCCGGCGCTGCTCGGCCTGATCCCGCAGGCGCAGGCCTCGGTGCCCGCCTTTAAGGCCAACGAGCAGCTCTTCAGGCAGACGACGGCGCCGATCCGCGACCAGATTCGTCCCTTCACCCGCCAGGTCCGTCCCGTGCTCACCCACCTCAACGAAGGCGCCTCGGATCTCAACACGTCGGTGAGCAACTTCGGCACCTCGCTGGGCGCGATCAACAGCCTCCTCAACGAGCTTGCCTACAAGCCGAAGGACAGCAGGCAGAGCTTCCTCTTCTACCTGCCCTGGCTCAACCACAACATCAACGCGACCTTCAACCTGGCCGATGCGGGCGGGCCGATCGCTCGCAGCGTCTTGATGCTCTCCTGCAACGGCTCCTACCTCGGCTATGGCCTGATCCCGCAGAAGCCTTACCTGCGGACCCTGACGCAGGGGACGCGAATCCCCACGCCCGAAGAAATCCCCGCCGAAACCCCCTCCGGACACTGCGAATTCAGCGAAGAATGAGCAAGCGAGCCCCCAGCACCGCGCAACTCCTCGTCATCGCCGGCTTCGCCCTGTCGTGCTTCGGCATCCTGCTCTTTCTCTGGATCACCTTCGGCGGGCCGACGCCGTTCAAGGCGAAGCCCTACGAGATCAAGGTCCCCTTCAATGAGGCGACCCAACTCGCCCAGCAGTCCGACGTGCGGATCTCCGGCGTCTCGGTCGGCAAAGTTCAGAACATCGAAGAGTCGCCTGACGGCCAGCAGGCCGAGGCGACGATCGACATCGAAGACAAGTACGCCCCGCTCCCGCGCGGCACGCGGGCGATCCTCCGCACCAAGACCCTGCTCGGCGAGACCTATGTCGAACTGACCCCGGGCAACACCCACGGCCCCCACCTGCCCGACGGGGGCACGCTTTCCAGCGCCAACGTCGCCGAATCGGCCCAGCTCGACGAGATCTTCCGCACCTTCAACCCGCGCACCCGCGCCGCCTTCCAGGAATGGATGCAGGAAGGCGCCGTCTCAATTTCCGGCCAGGGCCAGTCCTTCTCCAACGCCCTGGCCGAGCTCGATCCGTTCTTCACCGAATTCGACAAGGTCTTCCGCGTGCTCGACACCCAGCGGGTCGCGGTCAAGCAGCTGTTCAGCAATGGCACCGTCGCCCTCAACGCCTTGCGCGGTCGCCAGGGTGAGCTTGCCGGTCTGATCCGCAACTCCAATGCCGTCTTCAGTACGACTGCCGCCCGTGACCGCGACATCGAAGCGCTGTTCCGCGCCTTCCCGACCTTCGAGGATGAACAGCGGCTGACCTTCAACCGGCTCAAAGAGTTCGCCCTCAACTCCGATCCTCTCTTCCGCCAGCTGGTCCCCGCGGCAAAGCAGCTCTCGCCGACCCTTGTCGCCTTCTCGAACTTTGCGCCGCAGGCGAAGGGCTTCTTCGAAGGGCTGGAAACGGTCATCGACCGCGCCCCCAGCGGCTTCCCCGCCCTGCGCAAGTTCCTCCGTGGCGACTTCCCCGTCCTCCTGCGGGCGCTCGATCCCTTCCTGCGCAATCTCAACCCGATCCTCACTGGCCTTGGTCTCTACAAAAACGAGGTCAGTGGCCTGTTGGGGAATGTCGCAGCGGCGACCAACGGGGTCCACCTCAACACCCAGGGGGAACAGGTCCACGTTCTGCGAGCGCTCGGCCCGCTCGGCCCCGAAACGCTGGCGGCCTATCCCAACCGCACCACCACCAACCGCAACAACGCATATAGCCAGCCAGGCGCCTACGGCCGCCTGGCCAAGGGCCTGCTCAACTTCGATACTCGCCAGTGCAGCTCAGGAATTACGGCGTCCCTCGACTCCAACACGCCCAACGAAAAAGCGTTCAACGAAAGGACCGGGGGTGACGTCGCCAAAGCGACGGACTTCTTCAACCGGTTGAAGCACTATGCCTTCGCCGAACAGCAAAGCTCCTCGAGCATCCTGGCACCCGGCTGCGAACCGCAGGCGCCCTTCCAGCCGATCTACGGCAGCGGCCCGGCGACCAGCTACCAGCACACCTTCGAACAGGGCGAATAGAGCCCGGAGGGTTACCCGTACGGCGTGCAGGGAACCGTTTGACTGCCCTTCAGGCCCGTCGCCGCCGCGACACCGGGCGTGTGCGCTTCATTCTCGAATAGGAGCTCAGGGAAGTTGATCTTGAAGACCCCGTCCGGGCACTTGGCCTCGAAGTAGCCGACCTTCTTGCCCTCGTAGGAGTAGGTCTTCCCGAGCTTGAAGTTGAAGCCGATCAGGGAGCCGCTGCCGCCGGCGATGACTGGGACTTTCGCGACTGCGTGGATTCCGCTGCCCTTCCTCGTAATCGTGACCGTGGTGACGATGGCCGTCGGCGCCGGCACGGAGATGAAGGTGTGGATCAGCAGCGTGACCTCGCCGCCCTTTTCGCCTCCGTTGATGACGAGCAGCGGACTCGTGACCTTGATCGGTTCCTGTTCGGGGAAGGCGATCTCGAACTGTGCTTCCCCTCTGCCGATGAGGGCACCGGGGCAAGTCTTTTCTATCTTGCTTCTCCCGCCATCTGGTTCGCGTATGTCGTAGTGGGGGCCTGAGAGACAGACTGGAAGCCTTTTGACACGGACCCCGATGTCCTTATCGATATCGACGACGGCTTCGCGGAGAGCGGAAGGATGGGTGCCGTCGGTGGTCGCGATTCTGCCGAATACGTTTGCGTTGACCGGTACATAGTCGTTCCTTGGCAGCTTTCCAGGCGAGACGGTGCCGCCAAAGGTCGCGACTAGCTCCCGAGGACCAGGGCAAGAGCTGAGCGTGCAACTCACCGTGTTCGCGTCGGTAGCCGTGACCAGGATGGCGGCGACCATCGCCAGTACCAAGATCAGACCCCTACGCATCCCTGCATCCTAGGGGCCCAATCCAGCAAAGAAAAGGGGCGACCTCTCGGCCGCCCTTTCTGGCTTTCGTCCTGGGACGAAGCCCCTATATGTCTGTGTGACTAGCCCTTCGGCGTGCAGGGAACCGCTATGCCGCCCTTGAGAGTCGTCGTGGCGCCGACGCCCGCCTGATGCGATTCGTTTTTGAACGTCGCACTTGGGACGTTTACCTTGAAGACGCCGTCCGGGCATTTGGCTTCGAAGTAGCCGACCTTCTTGCCCTTGTAGGTGTAGGTCTTCCCCAGCTTGAAGCTGAAGTCGAGCGCCGAGCCGCTGCCGCCGGCGATGACCGGGATTTTCGCGACCGAATGGAGCCCACTGCCCTTCCGCGTGATCGTGACCGTGGTGACGATCGCCGTCGGCGCCGGCACGGTGATGAAGGTGTGGATCAGCAGCGTGACCTTGCCACCCTTTTCGCCGCCGTTGAAGACGAGCAACGGGCTCGGGACCTGGATCGGTTTTTGTTCGGGGAAGGCGATCTCCGCGTCTGCGGTGCCTTCGCCGAGGATCGTGCTACCGCAGGCCCTTTTCGCGGCCTTGGTGTCACGCGCCTCGAGCTGGCCCGCTTTGCAGACCGGGTAGCCCTTGACGTTGACTTTTACGTCCTTGTCGATGTCGACGACCGCTTCGCGGAAGGCGGAAGGATGGGTGCCGTCGCTGGTTTTGATTTTGCCGAAGATGTTCGTCGTCACCGGCGTGTACTTGGTCTTCGACAACGCCTTCGGCGAGGTGCTGCCACCAAAGGTCACAATCAGGTTGCCTGCCCGCAGCGTGGTGCTAACCGCGCTCGCGACGGCCGCTACGCCCAGCGACAGCACTGCTGCCAGGGCGAGTGCCAACATCAAGTTTCTACGCATGCTCTTCTCTCTCCTTTTGGCCCTGCCCGTCTGAGCGCAAGCCGGTTTGAAGCACGATTCGATGCCTCCGCTGGCAAAACTACCAGCCCTGGCCATTTCTTAAACCCACGCATTCGGGCAAAAGAGCGGCCTTGCAGCCGATGGTCAGTCCTCGAGCATCGAGAGCCGCACCCGCTCACGCTCCTCCGCGGCCCCCTCGGGCCCCAGGAACGGCAGCGTGATCCAGAACATCAGGTCAGGAAGGCGGCTGGGAAGGCGGGCGGAAGCTCCGTGGAGGATCTCGCTGTAGAGCAGCTCGTTGATCCCGCCGGCGAGCGAGAGCGAGGTGATGCCAGGCAGCTCGACCGACGTCTCGGCCCTGCCGGCATCGAGAAACCCTGTGAACTGGCGCAGGGCGGCGTCACGGCGGGCAAGCGCCTTCGGCCCCGCGGCCAGCACCTCGACGATCGCGAAACGGCCCTCGTCGGGGTGCTCGGCGAGGTGTTTGAGCAGCTCTGCCATGCCAGCCGCTACGCGCTCGGCCCAGGGCGAGCCGGGCTTCGACTCGAATCCCCGCGCCGTGTCGCCGAGCAGGTTGCCGAGCAGGACGTCGTAGGCGGCGAGGAAGCAGTCCTCCTTGCTGGCGAACAGCTCGTAAAAGGTCTTTCTCGACACGCCGGCGACGCCGATCACGTCGACCACGCGCGTTTCTGGGTAGCCACGCTCGGCGACGACCTCGATCATCGCCTGCAGAATCCGCCGCTGCTGGGACTCCGTCACCGCCTCCCGCGGTAGCCCGTGACGGCCCCGGGGCAGCCGCTCGTTCAGCTTAGCGGTGCGTCTACCGGAAGCCACACCACGACTTTAAAGCACCCCTGGTTCTCCGCCAATCCAAATCACCTGGTCGCGGCTCGGACCGACGCCGACCAGGCGGATCGGGACGTCGACGAAATCGGCGATGAAGTCGAGATAGGCCCGCGCCTGGGGCGGCAGGTCGGCCCCGCTCCGGCAGGCGGTCAGGTCGGCATCGAAGCCGGGCAGCTCCTCGTACTCGGGCTCGGCCGAGTGGAGGATCGACTGGTGGTAGGGGAAGGTCTCGAAGACCGCCCCCTCGCGCGAGCGGTAGCGCACCGCGACCTTCAGTGGGCCGATCCCGCTGAGGACGTCGAGCTTGGTGATCGTCAGCGCGCTCATCCGGTTGAGCCGCACCGCGTAGCGCAGGGCGACCAGGTCCATCCAGCCGCAGCGCCGCTCACGCCCCGTAGTCGTCCCGTACTCGTGGCCGCGCTCGAGCATGTGCCGCCCCGCCGCGTCGTCGAGCTCAGTTGGGAAAGGTCCGGCGCCGACCCGCGTCGCGTAGGCCTTGGCAACCCCCCAGACCTCGTCGATGTCGGCCGGCCCGATGCCTGCTCCGATGGTCGCGGCGCCGGCGATCGGGTTGGAGGAGGTGACGAAGGGATAGGTGCCGTGGTCGAGGTCGAGCAGGGTCGCCTGAGCACCCTCGAAGAGAACCGTGCGGCCGTTGTCGAGCTCTTCCCAGCAGAGGCGCGCGGTGTCGGCGATGTGGGGCTCGAGCCGGTGGCCGTAGGCGGTGAACTCCTCGGTCATCGCGTGCAGGTCGAGGCGGGGATCGGGCGCCGCGGCGACCGATTGGTCGGCGCCCTCGCGGGCGCCCTCGCCGGCCTCCTTGCGCAGCTTGCGGCGCTGCACCGATAGCTCGCGCAGCGCCTGCTGCTTGGGCTCGAGCGCCGCCATGATCTTCTTGCGCAGGATCTTCTCGTCGAGCAGATCCTGGACGCGGATGCCGAGCCGCAGCGCCTTGTCGGCGTAGCAGGGGCCGATGCCGCGCCGCGTGGTGCCGATCGAGAGCTTGCCCAGTTTCACCTCGCCCGCCGTGTCGAGCAGCACGTGGTAGGGCATGATCAGGTGGGCGTTGGCGGAGATCCGCAGGTTGCCGACGTCGATGCCGCGACGCTTCAGCCCGTCGATCTCGCCGAGCAGGATGGCGGGATCGAGCACGACCCCGTTGCCGATCGCACAGATCTTATCCGGGTAGAGGATTCCGGAGGGGATCAGGTGGAACTTGAACTCCTCGCCGTCGCGGACGATCGTGTGGCCGGCGTTGTTGCCGCCCTGGAAGCGCACGATCGCGCTGGCACGGTCGGCGAGCAGGTCGACGACCTTGCCCTTCCCCTCATCGCCCCACTGGGCGCCGACTATGACGATTCCCGGCATGCCGCCGGGGATTGTGCCTGGTTCCGAGGCCGCACGCGGCACTGCGCATATCTGCGTCCTCGGTCGCTCGCGTGCAGAGCACGCCACGCTCCCTGCGTCCTTGATCTGCTTGGCCGCGCGCGGCCTCGGCCACTATGCGGCTTTGCCGTAACGCCGATCATCGCCGAACAGCGGAATCTCGTCGCACATCTGGCTCAGCCGCGAGACGGTCCTCCGGCCGATTTGCTCCTCGAGCTCGTCGTGAGGGAGGTTGGTGGTGATCAGCACCGACCGCTCGCTTTCGTAGCGCTCGTTGATCAGCGCATACAACTGCTCCAAGACCCAGTCCGAGCGTTTCTCAGCCCCGAGATCGTCGATGTGCAGGAGATCCACCGCGGTCAGGCGCTCGAAGAATGCGAGGTAGGAGTCTCCGCCCGGTTCGGCGTCGTAAGTCTGGCGGATCCGCGCGAGTAGCTTCGGCAGGGAATAGATCGCAACGGATCGCCCCGTCGCCAGCGCGGCCTTGGAGATCAACATCGCGAGGGTCGTCTTGCCGGTTCCGGTATCGCCGAACAGCCAAAGGCCCTGGCCTGAATCGAGATGATCCTCCAGGTCGTCGATGAAGCGGCACACGTCGTTCACGGCGCCCTTGGTCGCCAGGTCGCGCGCCATGTCGCTCACGGGCGGACGGTCGAGAGAGACTCCGCGATAACGCGGCGGTATCACCGACGCCACTCCCTTGCTTCGCCCCCGCTTCAGCCGCGGCGCACGGCACTCGCAGGCTCGGGCGACGTCTTCGGGCCCGAGGATCCAACCGGAGCCGTCGCAGGCACCGAGCGGGCAGGCCTGCTGGGCGAAGGGTTCGCTGCGGGGGATCGCAGGCATCAGAACTCCGGCCCCGCGCCGGCGGCTTCCTCGAGCGGCGGGCCTTCTCCCGCCGGCTGCTCGACCGGCCGCTCGTGGCCGGAGAAGTCGGCGAATTTGGGGAAGCGGTCGAGGAAGACCAGTTTCGGCGAGCCGATCGGCCCGTTCCTGTGCTTGGCGATGATCACGTCGGCCAGCCCGTCGGGCTCGTCTTCGGGATCGCGGTAGTAGTCCTCGCGGAAGAGGAAGGCGACCAGGTCCGCGTCCTGCTCGATCGATCCCGACTCGCGCAGGTCCGACAGCATCGGCTTCGGCGGGTGGCGTTGCTCGGGTGCGCGGGAGAGCTGGGAGATCGCCAGCACCGGCACCTCGAGCTCGCGGGCGAGGATCTTCAGGCCGCGGCTCATCTGGCCGACCTGCTCGACCCGGTTGGCGCGCAGGTCGTCGGCCCGCATCAACTGCAGGTAGTCGACGATCACCAGGCCGAGCCCGCCCTGCTCCTGCGTCTGCGCGTGCAGCCGCCGTGCCTTCGCCCGCAGGTCGAGTAGACCCAGGTCGGAGGAGTCGTCGAACCAGAGCGGCGCCTCCTCCAGCTCGTTGCAGGCGCGCACCACCTTTGGCCAGTCTTTCTGCGCGACCTGTCCCTTGCGCAGCTTGTCCCCAGAGATCCGCGCCCGGCAGGCGATGAAGCGCTGGGCCAGCTCCACCTCCGACATCTCGAGGGAGAAGAAGGCGACCGGCATCCCCCGCTTTACCGCCACGTTCTCGGCGATGTTGGCGACGATCGCGCTCTTGCCCATGGCCGGCCGCGCGGCGACGATGATCAGGTTGCCGGGCTGGAAGCCGCCGGTAATCGCGTCGATATCGCGGAAGCCGGACGGGGTGCCGGTCAGCTCAAGCTCGCCGGTCGAGAGCTTCTCCAGCCGGTCGACCTCGTCGTGGAGGATCTCCGAGAGCTGGCGGAAGTCGCTCGCCTGCTCTTTGTGGGCGACTTCGAAGAGCAGCCTCTCGGCTCGCTCGGAGAGCTCGCGCGGTTCGCCCTCGCGTTCGTGGACCCAGCCCTGGATCTCCTGGCCGGCACCGAGCAGCCGCCGCAGCAGCGAGTTCTGCTGGACGATCTCGGCGTAGTGCTTGGCGTTGCCGGCGGCCGGCACCTTGGCCGCCAGCTCGGAGACGTAGTGCTTCCCCCCCGCCTCCTCGATCTCGTTGCGCTGGACCAGCGCCTCGCTGACGCTGAGCTCGTCGACCGGCTTGGAGGCGGCGTAGAGGTCGCGAGCGGCGCGGAAGATCGCCGCGTGCTTCTCCAGGTAGAAGTCCTCGCCGTTGAGCTTGACCTCGTCGATGACGCGGCTCAGCGCCGGCTCGGCAACCAGCATCGACCCGAGCACCGATTCCTCGGCCTCGATGTTCTGGGGCGGAACGTGGGTTGCGGAAGGCTGCGGCATCTACGTCTAGTTAAGGGGCAGGGGCGGCGGATTCGCCCCTGCTGCCAAGCAAACCAGAGCCGCCGCCATCCCACGAGCGGTCTCCCTGCAACCACCGGGGAAAGAAATTCCGGGCGCTTGGCTGAAAGTTGCGACAGTGCCGAGGCAGAAGATTTTGAATCGGCGCGCCACTCGCGACGCCGCAACGTTTACGGTGCAACAATGGAGGCGATGAGAGAGAGCTGGACCGACGACCGGATGGACGACCTCAACGGGAAGGTCGATGCTTTGCATCTTGAGATGCGAACCGAGTTCAAAGCGGTCCGCGGCGAGATGAAAGAGGAATTCGGGGCGGTCCGGACTGAGATGAAGGAAGAATTCGGGGCGGTCCGCGGCGAGATGAGAGCGGGGTTCGACAAGCTCGAGAAGCGCTTCCAGAGCATGGACCAGCGCTTGCTCGATACCTACCGGATGATGTTTGGGTTCTGTGGTCTGTTGCTGGCTGCCCTGATCGGGCTCCTGGCTACGCAGATCTAGAACTCGGCCGGTGGAATCTCGCCTGCGGCCTCCTTCTGTCGCTCGCCACGGCGCAGCATTCGCTGAGTGAGGATCGCGATGCTGAGGATCGCCGTCGCTCCGAGGCTGAGCTGGACGCTTAGCAGGCCCTCGCGGGTCCAGTAGACGTCCCGCAGGTCGAGCAGCAGCGCCGCCTCGTCGAAGGTCAGGCCCATGCCGGCACCCATCGCGATTGCGAGGCGGTCTTCCTGAGCCTCGTCGTCGGTCAGCAGCGCCGCGGTGCCGGAGCCGAAGGCGAGCAGGATCCCGGGGACGAAGTGGTGAATGTGACGGCCACCGACGCTTACCTCGCGGAAGGGCCACCACTGGTCGCGAATGCCCCAGGTCGACACCCGCACCAGCGCGAAGGCACCGAGGAAGCCGGCAAGGACGTTGAACAGCACCGTCTCGCTGCGAGGGGTTGCTGCATAGCCACTCACTGCGACGCCGACCGTGTCCAGGGCCGCCGCTGGCGCCGCTTCGACCAGCAGCTCGCCGTTTTCGCGCTCATGCGTGCGGCGCCGCAGCAGGCGCCCGAACTGACCTACGAGGACCGTCCCGGTGCCGCCGAGAGCGACTGCCGCCAAGCCGACCGTTGCCCGCTCGGACCTTGCCCAGCCAAACCGCGTTCGTGCCTTGGCGCGGCGGGTCAGGCGAGTTGGAAAGCGCTGCGAGGCCACCCGGCGGAGCCTAACGCCGCGAAGCCCAGCGCTCTTAGCTCTCCTCGGCGACGATCGTCTTCACCGAGGCGACCGTGCCGTCGGCGAGCTCGATCTCGACCATGTGGGTGCCGATCTCGCGGATCGGCTGCTCGAGGCGGACTTTACGACGGTCGATGCGCAGATCGCGTGCCTCGCGGATCGCATCGACGATCTCCTTGGCGCCGACGGAGCCGAACAGCTTGCCGCCGTCGTCCGCTCGCTGGTGGATCGTCAGCACGGTCTTGGAAAGCAGCGAGGCCGCCTGCTCTTCCCGCTCGGCGCGCAGCCGCTCGGCCTTTTCGGTTGCCGCCTGGCGCTGTTGCGCCTGCTCAAGGGCCCCTGGCGTGGCCGGCGCGGCGAGCTTGCGCGGGATCAGGTAGTTGCGGAGGTAGCCGGGCGAGACGTCGATCGGTTCGCCGCGCTGCCCGAGGCTCTCGACGTCCTCGAGGAGGATCGCCTGTGCCATCAGCGCTCTCCGACGTAGGGCAGCAGGGCGATCTCTCGCGCCCGCTTCACCGCCACCGAGAGCTGCCGCTGATGCTTGCGCGAAAGCCCGGTTACCCGCCGCCCGCGCGTCTTCCCCTTGTCGGAGAGGAAGCGCCGCAGCAGGTTGAGGTCCTTGTAGTCGACCGCCTCGGAATTGATCCGCGTGTATTTGCGCGGCCTGACACGATCTGCACCACGCCGCCCGCGGCGAGGTGCGTCACCACTGTTTTCTCTAGCTCGGGCCATAAGCGAACGGGGATGCTACAGACACTGGACTGACGAGGTCCGGGCGTTGCCAGGCAAGGACGCAGGGAGCGCGGCGTGCTCTGCACGCGAGCGACCGAGGACGCCGCATGGCAACGCCCGGGGCCCTCAGAACGGAATGTCGTCGTCGCTGCCGCCACCAGCCCCTGCCGGGGCGGCATCGAAGTCGCTGGGATCGGCCGGCGTGTCGCTCTGGGGGGTGAAGCCACCGCCGTTGCCGTTGCCGCCCCCCGCTCCGCCGTCACGCGAGCCGAGGAACTGGACGGAGTTGGCGACGATCTGCACTGCCTGTCGTTTGCCACCGCCGTCTTTGGCCTCCCACTCGCGCCAGTCGAGGCGACCTTCCACTGCCACCGGACGGCCCTTGGAGAGGTAGTTGGCGCAGTTCTCACCCTGCGCTCCCCAGACGGTCACGTTGAAGTAGTTGGGCTTGTCGACCCATTCGCCGGTGGAGCCGTCCTTGCGGCGGCTGTTGACCGCCACTCGCAGCTCGCAGACCGCCGTCCCGCCGCCGGTATGGCGCAGTTCGGGATCCTGGGTCAGGTTCCCGGTGATGACCACCACGTTGATGTTCGAAGCCGCCACGGCTCTCACTCCTCAAGATCGTTTATCGAGATACCAGTCTAAGAGTGCGGGCGGCGCAACTCTCCCCCTCGAAGCCGGAATCTGCGCGAAAAGAGGAACTAAGCGGCGGAGTCGCCGGGCTTGGCCTCGGCGTCCTCGGCCGGCGCCTCTGGAGCCTCAGGCTCGGCGGCGGGCTCAGGGGCCTCGGCTGCCGCCTCGGGCGTCTCAGCAACGGGCTCTGCCTCGGCAGGGGGCTCGGCAACAGCGGCCGGAGCGGCCGCTTCGGGAGCAGCGACCTCGGCCTCGCTGTCCGCGGGGGCGGCCTGCGGTGCGCCCTGAGAAGGGCGCTCGCGCGATGCCGCGGGACCTGGTGCGCTGGTCGCGGGCGGCACAACTACGGGCGTATCGGCGTCGACTTTGAAGACCCGGAAGCGCAGCACGCCGTCGGCGATCTTCAAGTTGTGGTCGAGCTGCTCGAGCAGCTCGGTCGGCGCCTCGAAGCGGAACCAGCGATAGTCGGCCTCGTTGCGCCGGTCGATTTCGTAAGCCATCTTGCGCAGGCCCCAGACGTTCTCGTGCTTCAGCGTCCCCGTGGCCTCGATCTGGCTCTTCGCCTCGTTGGCGGCAGCGTCGCGCGCCGCGGCATCCTGCCCCGGGTCCAGCATCAGAACCAGCTCGTATTCGCGCGGTGCGGCCAAAACGGCGTCGGACTATAGCTAGCGGGGCGCAAACTCCATGGACCCGTCGTCTGGAGCCGCGGGAGCGGGGGCAGGTGGGGCGGCTTCTGGAGCGGGTGGAGGGGCGGCAGGGACGGGGGTTTCGGCGGGCGGGTCCTGTCGCGGAGCGGGGGTGCCCGGGCGGAGCTGGGTTTTTCGCCTCGGCGGTACCTGCCGTCCGAGATTGCGGTTGGGGCGAAAAACAGGACGCCGCCCCACCCGGGCACCCCCATCCGACACCACCCGCCCGAGACGCCTCTTCGGCCGACGCTCTTTCAGCTTGGGCGTAGCCACGACCCGAGGTAAGCCCACGTCAGCTGGCAAGGGTTCGGGAGCTGGCGGCTCTAGAAGAGCTGGGACAAGCTGCAGCGCAACGAAGCCCGCAAGCACCACGGCAGCCCCCTTAGCCGCAAGCTGCCAGCGAACACGCAATCCCATGCAGCCACTAAGTCCCCAGCTCAAGGACTTCTCCCCCAGAAGCTATGGAGAGAGGGGCCGGGAGTGGTCTTGATGGAGCCTCGCGAAGCGGCTCCGCAGAGTGTCTATCAGCCGCGAAGCGGCACCAAATCAATCCCGCCGCAGGCGGGATTTGGGTTCCAGCGAGACCACTCCCGGCCCCTCACGCAACAGCCTCCCGAAGCTCAGCAATGTCCTTCAGCTGCTCGTCGACCCAATCGCCTGGATTGCGCGAGTAGATGATCTCCTTCAGATGCTGTGCTCGCAGTTGACGCTCCTCGGGCTCCATCGTCAGCGCCCGGTGGATCGCGTCGGCCTGCTCCTGGATGTCGAAGGGATTGACAGAGAGGACGCAGTCGGCAAGCTCCTCGTGCGAGCCGGTGTTCTCGGAGAGCATCAGGACGCCGCCACGGGTGTTGACGGCCGGCGCCTCCTTGGCGACGAGGTTCATCCCGTCGAAGATCGAGTTGACCATCAGCAGGTCGAAGTGCTTGTAGCGGGCGACGGCCTCGGGGAAGTTCTCGTAGATCTTGAGGTCGATCGGCATCCAGTCGGTGGTGCCGTGCTTGTGGTTGACGACGGCCACAAGCGCCTCGATTTTCTCCAGATACTCGGTGTACTCGGGCACGTCCTGGCGCGACGGCTGCAGGTGGGCGATGAAGGTCACCTTCTCGCGGAACTCCGGGTGCTGGGTGAGGAAGGTGTCGAAGGCGGTGAAGCCGCGCAGCACGTTCTTGGAGAGGTCGGCGCGGTCGACGCGGATGATCAAGTGCTCGCGGCGGCGCTCCAGCACCTCGCGCTCCGCCGCCGCCACCTCGGGCGAATCCGCCGCGCGACGCAGCCGCTCGGCGTCGATCGAGAGTGGATAGGCGCGAGCCACGGTCTCCCCACCGGCGTGCCGCACCAGGCAGCGGTCGTAGTCGACGTCGACCTCGAGCAGTTCGTCGCAGCAGCGGATGAAGTTGATGCAGTAGGCGTGGGTGTGGAAGCCGATGATGTCGTTGGCGAGCATGCCGCGGAAGATCGCCTCGCGGATCCGGCCAGGCAGGATTCGCCAGCTGTCCGGCTGCGACCAGGGAATGTGGACGAAGTGGTGCAGGAAGGCGTCGGGGCGCTCGGCCCGGATCATCCCCGGCACCGTGTAGAGGTGGTAGTCGTGGAGCATCACCAGCGGCCGCTCGCGCCCCTCGATCTGGCCGAGCACGGCGCGGGCGATGTCGCGGTTGACGGCCTGGTAGCCGTCGTCCCAGGCGTCGAGCTCCTCCTGACGGATGTCGGGAGCGTTGGAGAGGTCCCAGAGGTAGTGCTGGATGAACCAGAGGATCGGGTTGGCGATCACGTTGTAGAAGCCGTCGTAGGCGACGGGATCGCTGCCGACCAGGAGCACCTTGTAATCGATCCCGTCGATCGAGAGCTCAACCGGTCCGCCGCGCTCTTCGGATACGGCGACGTCCTCGTCGGTCATCGCCGAGGCGATCCAGAGCGCCTCCCGGTGTGAGACGAGCCCGGAGAGCGCCGTCACCAGGCCGCCGCCGCCGCGGCGCACCGTGCGCTCGCCCCTCTCGTCGCGCTCGAACTGGGCCGGCCCGCGGTTGGAGACGATGATCAGCGGATCGGATTCGGGCATCGGCCTCTCAGCCTACCCCGATCGGTGACCCGCTACTCGTTGAGCTCGGTCAGCAGCTGCAGTCAGTCGCGCAGCAGGCGCGGCGAGAGGAACTCGCGGCGAGCGTGTTCCTTGCCTGCCTTGCCCAGCCGCTTGCCCAACTCCGGGTCGGCGAGGATCTGGATGCAGCGCTGCGCGCACTCAGACGGCGAGTTGACCAGATAGCCGCTGACCCCGTCCTCGATCTGCAGCGGGATGCCGCCGACGTTGCCGGCCACCGTCGGCCGGCCCTTCCAGAGCGCCTCGGTGACGGTCAGACCGAAACCCTCGCGGATCGACTTCTGAAGGCAGACGTCGGACTGCGACTGGAAGGCGTTGACCTCGATCGCGCCTACGTTGTTGAGGTTGTTGAGGATCTTGATGTCGGGGTCGCCATCGGCGTACTCGACGGTCTGCTGGAAGAAGTCCCAGCCCTCGGGATCGTCGGTCGCCATCGAGCCGACCAGCGCCAGCTGCACGTCTGGCATCTCGGCGGTCACCTCGCGGTAGGCGTCGATCACCCCGATCGGGTCCTTCCAGGGGTCGAAGCGCGAGACCTGGGTGATCAGCGGGCGGTCGACGTCGATCCCGAACTGGTTGCAGACGTAGGCGGCGTCATCGGGCGAGAAGGCCATGTTCTTCGGCGAGAGCGGATCGATCGCCGGCGGAACGATGCGGACGCCGTCGTGGCCGTTCATCCCGTTCGGAACGTAGGTGGGCATGTGCCAGACCGTCGCGTCGTACTCTTCAATCAGCGGTTGCAGGCGGGCGATCGGCGCCGGGTTGGGCTCGGAGAGATCGATGTGGCAGCGCCAGACCCAGTTACGGCTCTTCTCCGTGGCGCCGCGACGCAGGCCGATCGGCTGTGGGTCGTGGACGATGATCGTGTCCCACTCGCCTTTCAGACCCTCCGCGTTTATCGCGTTGATTTCGTCGAACACCGCCCACTGCTCGTCGCTCAGCGTCTCCTCGGCGCCCTGCAGCGAGTTGTGCAGGAGCTTGGTCGCGTTGAAGAACTCCTCCTTGCCGAAGATCACGTGCCAGTGGGCGTCGATCCCGGCATCGCGCATCAGCGGCACGATCGTGTAGAGAATCTCCGAGACCCCGCCACCGAAAGCGGTGGCGCTGACATGGAGTACGCGCTGTCCCTCGAGTGGCTTTGCCAGCTCGCGGATGCGTTCGCTCAATTCCTTCCCAGCAATGTGGGTGTAGTCGGAGAGGGACTTCTGGCCGAGGGAGACTTCCTGAAGCATCGGCGATTTCTACAGGCAACGGCGGCTGGACGGCGAGCGGCTGCTCAACTGCCGGGTTCGGCGACCGGGCGCTTACTCAACGTGACCTCCACGGTTTCCCGATTGCCGTTGTCGTGGAGAACGGCGAGTTCGACCCTTTCGCCCGGCTGGAAGTCGGAGATGTAGCGGGCAAGGTCGTCCGGTTCGACGATCTGATGGCCATTTATGGCGAGGATCGTGTCGCCGCCGGCCTGGTACGGAATCCCCTGAAAACGGACTTTTTCGTCGCCGCCCTTCAAGCCTGCTTCGTCAGCCGGCCCGCCGGGAATCACTTCGGCCAGCAGGCCTCCGTGATCGGCGTCGAGGCCGAGCTTGGCGGCGAGCTGCGGATAGAGCGCCTGCGTGCTGACGCCGACGTAGGCGTATTCGACGCTGCCATTCCGCTCGAGCTGTGCGAGGGAGCGCTTGACCGCCGAGATCGGCACCGCGAAGCCGACGCCGTTGTTGGCGCCGGAGTCGGTCTCGATCTGCTGGTTGATGCCGACGACGCGGGCGCCGGCTTCGAGCAGGGGTCCACCGGAGTTGCCGGGGTTGATCGAGGCGTCGGTCTGGATCGCGCCCTCGATCTGGAACTGGGTAAGCGAGCCGACCGAGCGGTCGATCGCCGAGACGATTCCGACCGAGAGCGACGACTGCTCGCCGAACGGGTTGCCGATCGCGGCCACCGGCTGGCCCACGACGAGGTCGTGATCGTCGCCGAGCTCGAGTGGGTGCAGAGCGAAGCCGTCGGGCTTCACTTCGAGCAGGGCGACGTCGGCAAACGGGTCGAAACCGACGATCTTCGCCGCCACCTCGTTGCGATCGGGGAACTCGACGAAGACCGCTTTCGCCTCCTTGCGGTCGGTGCCTTCGCCGTCGGTGACGACGTGGGCGTTGGTCACGATCCTGCCCTTGGTGTCGAGGACGAAGCCGGAGCCTTCGGCGGCGCTTTGGTCGAAGATCGAGCGGATCGTGACCACGCCTGGAGAGGCTTCGCGGTAGACCTTCGCCGCGTCGAATCCCTCGCTGGCCGCCTGCACGACGACCTGGGTTGTCGTCTTCGTCGCTTCTACAGAGCCGGTTCCCGGGCTGCCGGCGTTGCTGCCGCCACAGCCCGCAAGCAGGGCCAGAGCCAGCAGCGCCGGCAGCGCTGCTGAGACGACGCGATGCCTGCTCACGCGGGGGCCTTCGCCGGGTCGGCGGCGACCGCCGCCGGCGCTCCGGGAGGCGCGTGTGGAAGGTCGAGCGTGAAGGCGGTGAAGCGGCGGCTGGAGGAGATCGCGATGCGCCCGTCCATCCGCTGCGCCAGCTCGCGGGCGATTGCCAGGCCGAGTCCGGAGCCGCCGGCGGAGTCGGCCGTGTAGAAGCGCTCGAAGATGCGCTTTTGCACCCGCTGGGGGATACCGCTGCCGTCGTCGGAGACGGTCAGCTCGGCGCGCTGGTTGACGGAGTAGATGGTCACGGTGACGCTGGTGCCCTCGGGGGTATGGGTGAGGGCGTTGTCGAGGAGGATACGGATGATCTGCCGCACCCGGTCGGGGTCGGCGACGGCGATCACCGGCCGGTCCGGCGTGCGCAGCTCCAGGCGCGATCCGCGCAGGTCGGCGCGGGCGCCGAACTCGCGCGCCACGTCGCGGGCCAGCGAGCTGAGGTCGACGCTGTGGATCGCCATCACGATCCCGCCGGCGTCGAGCTGGGAGAGGTTGAGCAGGTCGGCGGTGAGCTTCGTCAGTCGCTCGATCTGCTGGCGCATCGTGCGCACGAACTCGGCCCGCTCCTCCGGGCTCGGGTCATCCTCGTCGAGCAGCTCGACGAAGCCGCCGAGGCTGAAGATCGGCGTGCGCAGCTCGTGCGAGGCGTTGGCGATGAACTGCTTGCGGGCGCTGTCCAGCTCGGCGAGCCGGCGCTGCATCTCGTTGAACGTTCGGGCGAGCTGTCCGAGCTGGCCAGAGGAGTCGACCGGGATGCGGGCGGCGAAGTCGCCATCGGCCACGGCGCGGGCGGCATCCTCGATCCGCCTCACCCGCTGGGCGACCACCTGGGCGGAGTAGATGCCGACGCCGAGGGCCATCAGCAGGGCAAACAGGGCGCCGACCAGAATCGGGCCCCCGGCGCTGCGGTGGCCCTCGATGACCACGACCCAGACGTAGACGATGATCGACGTCCCGGCCCCGATCGACAGCGACGCAGTCGTGATCCTGCTGCCGAGCGGGGTGAGACGCAGGCCTTTCATTCTCTGAAGCGATAGCCGACGCCGCGCACCGTGAACAGGTATTCGGGCTGCTTGGGATCGGCCTCGAGCTTTTCGCGCAGGTGGCGGATGTGCACGTCAACGGTGCGCGGATCGCGGTAGTCCGAGTCTCCCCATACATGCTCGAGCAGGGTCTCGCGGCTCAGCACTTTGCCCGGCGAGCGGGCGAGCGCCGCGAGAATCTCGAACTCGACGTAAGTGGCGGCGACCTCCTCCTTGCGCAGGGTCACCGAGCGCCGGGCGGGATCGATCTTCAGCTCGCCATGCTCGATCGGCTCTTCCTCGGTGGGGTCGGCGACCATCCGCGAACGTCGCAGCGCCGCCTTGACCCGGCTGCGGAACTCGCGCATCGAGAAGGGCTTGGTGATGTAGTCGTCGGCGCCGACCTCGAGCCCGGCCACCTTGTCGGTCTCGCTCCCTTTCGCCGTCAGCATGATGATCGGCACCTGGCTGTGGCGGCGCAGCTGCCGGCAGACCTCCACCCCGTCGAGCTTGGGCAGCATCAGGTCGAGGACGACGAGGTCGAAGCGAGCCTCGGTGAAGCGTTCCAGCGCCTCGCGACCGTCGAGCGCCGAGGTGACGTGGTAGCCGTCCTTGCGCAGCGGGTAGCTGAGCAGGGTCTGCACCGACTGCTCGTCGTCGACGAGCAGGATTCGCGTGGACCCGTTAGGCATAGAGGAAGAGTAGTCCGGCAGGCGCATATGCCGACTTGGACGGATGTGCTAGTACCAAGAACTAAGGTTGCCGGGTATGGAGCCGATATGAAGCTCATGACGCAGCAGCTACACCTGAAGAGCCTGATCGAAGATGGCCGGTATCAGCCCCAGCCGCAGCTGGTGGCGGAGGCCATGTTGCGCCGTCGTGGCGTGCGAAGCTTGCTCATCGGAGCGGCGATCAGCCCAGCTGGTCGAATCCCTTCGACTCCAGCAGCTCGCCGCCAGGCAGCCTGATCTCGACCCCTTCGCCGGCGATGACCGCGCCGATCCGCACCAGCCCGCCGTGGCTCTCGACCGCCGCTACCGCGTCCGCAAGCCGCTCCTCGGGTAATGCGGCGAGAAGCTCGTAGTCTTCGCCGCCAGAGACGGCCAGGGTCAGGTCGGTGACCCCATCGGCGAGGGGAAGCGCCGTTGCGTCGATCCGTAGGCTGACCCCGCTCGCCTGGGCAAGGTGATTTGCGTCTCCACCGAGCCCGTCGCTGAGATCGATCATCGCGGTGGCTCCTGCTCTCGCCAGCATCCTGCCCTCTGCAAGGCGCGGCTTCGGTTCGAGCTGTCGCGCAATCAGCTCGGGGCGTTCTTCATTTGTTTCGAGGGAGAGGAGCCCGGCCGCCGCCCCGCCGAGCTCGCCGGTCACTACCAGCACGTCGCCCACTTGGGCTCCGGATCGCGTCACCAGATCATCCGCGCTCTTCGCGTGGCCGACGACCGTCATCGCCAAGGTCAGGACCGGCGCGCGCGTGACGTCTCCGCCGGCCAGCGTCGCGCCGGTCGTCTCGGCGACCTGCGCGATTCCGTCCAGCAGCTCCAGGCAGCCGTTCTCGTCGAGGTCGGTGGGAATGCCGATGACGACGTAGGCCTCGCCGGGCTCAGCACCCATCGCCGCCAGGTCTGAGAGGGCCACGGCAAGCGCCTTGGCGCCGATCTGCGCCGGGCTGCTCCACTCGCGCCGGAAGTGGACGCCGTCGACAAGGGCGTCGACCGAGGTGGCGGTGGCTCCGCCGGGCACGGTGACGGCGGCGTCGTCGCCGCTGCCGAGCAGCACGCGAGGGCCGGGTTGCGGCAGTCGCGCCCGTATGCGATCCAGGAGCTCGAACTCGCCCATGCAGCCATTCTCCCCGCTGCGGGTACCGAGTAGCAGCCCCCGATCTCACTAAGGTGCGACAAACGTGGCAGAGGACCGACCACTCCTACATAGGCTCGGTGAAGCGGGCGCCCGCTTCGGCACCCGACCCCCCCGTAGCAAGCGCGTCCGCCTTGCGATCCAGCTCGGCATCGCGATCGTCATCTTTGGCTTCCTCGTCCTCACCGTGGTCGACCAGTGGGCCGAGATCAAGGACAAGGGCGTCCACTTCCATGTCCTCTGGCTGATTCCCGCCTTCGTCTTCCTGCCCCTCTTCTACGCACTCAGCGCTGTCGGCTGGGACCTGATCCTGCGCTTCCTCGGCTACCGGATCGGGCACGGGCGGGCCCAGGTCGCATGGGGCCAGCCGCTGCTCGCTCGCTACGTGCCTGGCAGCGTCCTCTACGTCCTCGGCCGTGTGCTGCTCTCAGAGCGTGCTGGGGTTCAGCGGCGGGTGACGATCGCGAGCATCGTCTACGAGCAGGCGATCTCCGCCACCTCGGCGATCGTCTTCGCCGCCTACTTCCTGATCAGCCACCCGGACCTGCAGGGCCAGCCGTTGCGCTGGGCTGTGCTGCTGCTGATTCCGCTGGCGCTGGGGGTGCTGCACCCGCGCGTTTTCGGGCCACTGGCCAACCGGGTGCTGCGCGCCTTCGGCCGGGAACCGCTGCCCGAGGTGATGCCGATGCGCGGTGTCGTCGCGATGACGCTGTTCTACCTCTGCGTCTGGGGGGTGGTCGCGCTGGGGATGTACTGCGTGGCGCGATCGGTCACCGACATCCCGTTCACCGTCAACGAAGTGCTCACGGTGGGCTCGGCGCAGGCGGTCGGCTATGTCGCGGCGCTTGTCACCCTCGTCGCCCCTGCCGGCCTCGGCATTCGCGATGCGGCCTTCGCCTGGGCAGTGAAGGGCGCGGTGGGCGACAGCTTCGCGGTCGGCTCGCTGATCGCGATCGCGGTGCGCGGGGTGCTGACCGTGGTCGAGCTGCTCTACGTCGGCCTGGTTACGGCGCTGGGCAAACGCGAGGGTTGGTCGATTCCGACCGGCGTTGTGCATGCTTCGCCTGAGGAGCAGGCGGAGGGTCCGCCTGGCCGCAACGAGACGCCGATTCACACGCCCGAGATTCTTTAGGCGGTGGTGGAGGAGGCGTGGGGTGGGTCCGAGGGGAGCCTGGGTTCGCTTCGCTGACGCTCCGCTCACTATGTTGGACCGCTTCGCGGTGAGAATTACTCTGCGGAGCCGCTTCGCGAGGCTCCCTCGGACCCACCCCACGCCTCCCCGATCGACGCGTCCGAGCCGCCGCTGCCTAAAGCGGTAGGCGGGCGGGGAGCTGGTAGGCGGTCAGGGCGAGGGTTAGTAGCTGTAGGGGGCGGTCTCTCGATAGGGCAACTAGGGGTAGGGCCCAGATCAGATACCAGGGTAGGAGCCAGGCGGTGGCTATTAGGAGGGCGAAGCTTGCCCAGGCTGCTGCTCTGAGCCAGTCGTTGCCGCGCCAGGTCCAGGCGAGTAGGTAGATGAAGACGGCTGCGAAGAGGGCGAGGGCCGTGGCGCGGACTGCGGTTGGATCGAGGCCGGTTAGGCGGGCGACGGTGATCGGGATGCTCATGTGGCTGGTGCGGTGCTGGGTTTCCCCGGCCAGCCCGATCGCGTCGAGCCAATTCCAGCCGAAGGCCGCGTAGGCTGCAAGGCCTAGCGCAAGCGCCGCTCCGCCCGCCCCCAGGAGCAGCCGTCCCCGATCGCCGATGGGCCCATTTCCCACGTATTTCGTGGGTTTTCGGCCCGTCGGCGGCGTGCTTAGGAGGGCGAAAGGGGAGGCCAGGGCCGCTGGGGCCTTTATGGCGAAGGCCGCTACGAAGGTTGCACCTGCGCTGGCCTCGCGGGACGCGAGCATCGCGGCGATGCCGATCGTCGCCGGCAGCATCGCCAGGCCGTCGTTGTGGGCGCCGCCCACCACGTGGATCAGGACCAGCGGGTTCAGGGCCACGAATGCCGCGGCGCCGAGTGGCGATACGCCGCGGGATGGCGCGAGGCGGGCGACCAGGACGGCGATTCCCAGCACCGAGAGAGCGGCGATGGCCTTCAGCGCCGCGACAGCGGTCCACACGGGCAGCCAGGCGAGCGGGTAGGTGACCAGCGTGAAAAGCGGTCCGTAGGCGCTGGTCTCGTCGATCCAGGTGACCCGGGCGTAGGCGGGGTCGAACGGCGCCGCGGCGGGTGGGTGCGTGTAGGGGTCGAGGCCGCGCACGACTCCCAACCGGGCGTAGTCGACGTAACTGTAGACGTCGTGCGAGAGGAGGACGGGGGCCAGGGCGAAGGCGGCGAGGAGAGCGGCGATCGCGGCCCAGAAGAGGCGTTGCGTCAACCGTCTTCGGCTGCCTTGCCGCCGCCGACGCCCGCGCCTCCGCCGGATCCGTAGGGCGGCGGGGGCGGCGGAACGGGGCTCGGTTCCTGGCCGGCCCCCGGCGCGTAGGCGTTGGGGTCATAGCCCCCGGTGGCTTCCCTGCCCAGCCGTTCGGCTTCGCTTTCTTCGCCGCTCTCCGCAGCGGAGGACGAGGACCCTCCTCTGATCGGACTCGAAGCGGTGAACCGGCCGTAGAACGGCGCCCAGCTGACCGGCGTCTTCGGTTGGCTGAATTCCTCGCAGGGGATTTCGGCGTTGGCGTAGAGCGAGTGCCAGATTTCAGCCGGGAAGGTGCCGCCGTAGACGGTCGTGCCGTGGACGCTGGTCATTTCGATCGCGTTCGACTGCGGGTAGCCGACCCAGACCACGGTCGCCAGGTTGGGCTGGATGCCCGCGAACCAGGCGTCGGTGAAGTTGTCGGTCGTGCCCGTCTTGCCGCCCTGGCCCGGGCAGCCGGTGTAGGCGGCGGTGCCGGTGCCTTCGGTGATGTTGTCGTGCAGGAGGCGCCAGACCTCGTAGGCGACCGCTTCGGGCACGACGCGCCTCGGGTCGGGGTGTTCGGGGCGGCCGATGCGGCCGCCGGGGAAGACGATGCGGCGGATCGCGATCGGGTTGCGGTGGATGCCGCCGGAGGCGAGAGTCGCGTAGGCGTCGGCCATTTCCAGCGGCGAGACGCCGATCCGCAGGCCGCCGATTCCCTCCGCGGGAATGCCGTCGAGTTCGCTTTCGATCCCCATCGACTCCGCCGTCGCCGCGACGCTCTTCGGCCCGACGTCGAGGTCGAGCTGGGCGAAGACGGTGTTGTCGGAGGCGACCGTCGCCTGCTGCAGGTTGATCCGTCCCAGGTAGCCCTCGTCCGCGGTGCTGACTTCCCAGTGGCCCCACTGGGGCAGGTCGAGGTCGAGGTGCTTGGAGGTGTAGTAGGTCGAGTAGGGATCGATCCCCTGCTTGATCGCCGTGGTCAGCACGAAGGCCTTGAAGGTCGAGCCCGGCTGGCGGTGCCCCTGGGCGGCGAGGTTGAACTTGCTCTGTTCGTAGTCGGAGCTGGAGACCATCGCCTCGATGTGTCCGTTGCGGGGGTCGATCGAGACCAGCGCCGAGGAGGGGTCTTCGGAGTAGGGGAGGGTCGAGCGCGCCGCTTCCAGGCCGACGTCCTGCAGTCGCGGCTCGATCGTCGTGTAGACGTCGAGGCCCCCTTTGCGGACGGTGTTCACCCCGTAGGTCTGGATCAGCTTGTTCTCGACGTAGTCGAAGAAGTAGGGCTGGCGCTTGTCGAAGTAGCCGTGATCGAGGTGGAGCTCAAGCCCGCGCTGTTCGCCCTCCTGTGCTCGTTGTTGCGAGATGTAGCCGAGATGGGCCATCTCGGCGAGCACGGCGTTGCGCCGGGCTCTCGCCTCGCGGGGGTTGAGGACCGGGTTGTATTCGGACGGCGCCTGCGGCAAGCCGGCCAGCAGCGCGGCCTGCTCCAGGCTCAGCTTCCAGACCGGCCGCGAGAAGTAGATCTTCGAGGCGGCCTGGACGCCGACCGCGGTCGCCCCCTCCAGCGTCCCGTAGGAGGCGGTGTTGAGGTACTGGCCGAGGATCTCCCGCCGCGAGTGGCGTTCGGCGTACTCGATCGCCAGCTGTGCCTCGATGATCTTGCGTTCGAGGCTGCGGGCGGGGTTGGAGATGCAGAGGTTGCGGACGAGCTGCTGGGTGATCGTCGAGCCGCCCTCGACCGTCTTGCCGGCTTCCAGGTTCTTCAGCGCCGCGCGGGCGATGCCCTCCGGGTCGATGCCGCCATGCTCGTAGAAGCGCTGATCCTCGATCGCGACAGTCGCTCGTTGGAGGCTCTTGGGGATGCGGTCGATCGAGATCGGCGCGCGTGCTTCTTCGGCCTGGATAACCCCGAGCTTGCTGCCATCGGCTGCGTAGAGGATCGAGTTGCCGCCCACCTCGACCGTCTTGCAGGCGGCGAGCGAGGGCGCCTTTGCGGCGACGTCGAGCACCCAGGAGGCGACGCCGATCGTCGCGATCACCAGCAGCGCCGCGACGCCGAGGCCGACGAAGAGGAGCTTGCCGCGAGCGCCTCCCCTGTGTCGCTGGCGGCGACGATTGCGCTGCGTCATGGACGAAGCGTACTTCGCTTCGGGCGGTGCTCAGGCCTGGGTGTCGGCGGTGGAGAGGTTGTGGACGATCCCCTCGACCAGCAGCTGGTTGGGGATCACCACCGCGGTGCCGTCTCCCGGATCGACGTAGGTGTAGGAGAGGGTGATATCGAGGACGCGCCCCTCGACTTCTTCGAAGGAGATCCGGTCACCGATCCGGATCGGCTGGGAGATCGCCAGCTGCACTCCGGCGACCATGTTGGCGATCGTGTGCTGGGCGGCGAAGCCGATGATCGCCGCCAGGACCGCGGTCGAGGCGAGGATGCCGGTGGCGATGCGCTTGAACTCGGTGAACTGACTCAACGCGATCGCCACCAGGACGAGGAAGACGATCAGGATCGCGAGCCGGCGCAGGAAGCGCAGACGCGTCTTCGTGGACCGCGAGACCTGTGAGACTGCCGGCGTCATGAAGCCCAAACTAGCCTTTCCCTACGCGACGTGGGGGCCTCAGCTGGCGATCGGCGGGGTATTCCTGGCGCTTGGTGCCGGGATCCTGCTGGGGATCCCGGCGGTCATCATCGACGGTCCGGGCGATGGCGATCTCGGCACCTCCGCCAACGTCGTCGTCCAGCTGGCGACGGCACTGGGCTTCCTGCTGGTGCCGATTGCGATCGCGAGTCGCTGGGGGGAGTCTTCGGTCGGGCAGGCTCTGGGGCGTCTCGGCGTAAGCAGCTTCAGCCCCTCGGCGCTGAAGTGGATGCTGGCGGCGATCGGTGCCTACCTCGTCTTCGCCGCGCTCTACACGGCCATCTTCGGCTCACCGCACCAGGAGGACATCGCCGAATCGTTCGGCGCCGTGCCGGTCCAGATCCTGCTGATCGTGATCGCGGCGCCGATCAGCGAGGAGATCTGCTTTCGCGGCCTGGTCTTCGGCGGCCTGCGCACGCGCCTGCCGCGGCTCGCGGCGGCACTGATCAGCGCCCTCGTCTTCGGCGGCCTGCACGCCCTCACCGGCATCAGCGCCGTCCCGCCGCTGATCGTCTTCGGCTTCGTCCTCGCGCTGCTCTACGAGAAGACCGGCTCGATCGTGCCGGGCATCGTCCTTCACATGCTCAACAACTCGGTGGCCCTGATCGGGCAGTAGGGGCCGCCACCCGCCCGAGACGCCGTTCAGTCGGGCAGAATGTCGCGGATGCTGATCCGACGACTGGTTGCCGGGCTCTCACTCGCTGCAGCGATTGCGGCCCCGTCCGCGGTGGCGAAGCAGCCGCAGCCAGGTGCCGGTAAAGCGCCGCAGACGCCCGAACAGGCGACGGTGAAGATCAGCCTCGGCAAACTCAAGGGGGGCAAGGCGCCGATCTACGGCACCGTGCCCGTCTACGGCACGGTCGAGCCGTTCGCGCCCGGGCAGAGCGTCGACGTCACCTTCTACCTCGACGGCCACAAGCTGCTCAAACGCGAGGCGCACGTCAGCAAGGGCTCGGGCGATGCGGGCGTCTTCAAAGCCTCGATCCTGGTGCGCAAAGACGGCAAGTACGCCGCGAGTGCGCACCTCCCGGCGGACGGCTCGCTGCGCGGCGACACCACCGTGCGCAAGAGCTGGCGGGTCAGCTTCCCCGCGCTGGGCCAGGGCCAGTGCGGCCCGGTGGTCAAGGGCTTCAAAAAGGCGATGGCGAAGATGGGATACGCCTCGGGGGGCGGTAGGTGCTTCAACGGCCGCACCGGTCGCGAGGTGCTGGCCTACCGCAAGGTCAACGGGATGGCCCGCAACGAACACGCCGGCAAGGGCCTCGTGCAGCAGGTCTTCGGCGGGCGCGGCAGCTACCGGGTTCGCCATCCCGAGGCGGGCGAGCACGCCGAGGTGTCGCTCGACAAGCAGGTGCTGGTGCTCAGCAAGGGCGACAAGCCCTTCGCGATCTACCCGGTCTCGACCGGCAAGCCGTCGACCCCGACGATCACCGGCGAGTACAGCTTCTATCGGCAGGAACCCGGCTACAACGCGGAGGGCATGTACTACTCCTTCTACTGGCACAACGGCTACGCCATCCACGGCTACGCTGAAGTGCCCAACTACGCCGCCAGCCACGGCTGCGTGCGCACCTTCATCGCCGATCAGCCGCGCATCTACGAACAGCTCCACTACGGCGAGCCGATCTTCGTCTTCTGAGCGTGTGTGACACTGCGCATATCTGCGTCCTCAGTCGCTCGCGTGCAGAGCACGCCACGCTCCCTGCGTCCTTGATCTGCTTGGTCACACACGCTCAGAAGATGGCCGTTCGGTGGCGGACCTAGGCGTCGCCAAGCGCACTCTGCTCGCCGAGCTGCGCGAGCACTCGCTGGTGATCGGCGAGGTGACGCTCTCGAGCGGGGCGACGGAGCAGTACTACGTCGATGCGCGGCGGGCGCTGCTGCGGCCGGCGGGTTTTCGCGCCGCCGGCGAGCTGATTGCCGCCGCTGCGGTCGAGGCCGGGGCGAGTGCGGTGGGCGGGCCGGCCACGGCGGCGATTCCACCCTCCTGCGCAGCGCTTGCCGTACCCGCCGGCGACGATCTCGTCGGCTTCTTCGTCCGCGGCGAGCGCAAGCAGCATGGGCTGCAGCGCTGGGTCGAGGGGCCGGTCAACGAGGGGGACAAGGTGCTCGTCGTCGAGGACACCGTCACCACCGGCGGCTCGACCGTGAAGGCGATCGAGAAGATCAAAGAGCAGGGCCTCGAACCAGTCGGCGTGATCGCCGTCGTCGACCGCCTGGCCGGTGGCGGCGAGGCGATCGAAGCGGCCGCGGCCGCCCCCTACCGGGCCCTCGTCACGATCGACGAGCTGTACCCGGACCGCCCCGACCGCGGCTGAGTCTCGGACACCCGTAGGGCTTCGAGCCGACGCTGCATACCCGCGGGGTACCCAGCGCGAAGCCGCATTCCTGCGGCAATTCGCGCTGCCACGTCTCTGGCGTGAAACACAGCGCTTTCTTTCAGAAACGCAACTCTTGACATTAAAAAGGTCTTTGTTTACAGTCCCGACAGTCCGTCGTCACGAAGACGGGCAGGGACGTTCACAGGGACCACATAACCGAGCTTCGCGGAGCCGCAAAGGGAAGGCGGCCGGCAGAGGGGCTCAAGGGACAAGGAGAAGAGATTTCGATGCTCTCACCACTTCGTAACCGTGCAGGCAAACGCCTCCGCGAACCCTTCGGCAAAGCCGGCCTCACGGTTGCCGTGATCGCCCTCGTATTCGCGATGCTCGGCGGTGCTTACGCCGCCTCGAGCAACACCGGTAGCAAGGCCACCGCCTCGGCCAAGACCAAAAAAGGCCCACGCGGGCCCAAGGGTCCGAAGGGGGATACCGGTCCCGCCGGTCCAGCGGGCCTGGCCGGAGCGCAGGGTCCCGCGGGTCCAAACGGGCCTCAGGGCCCAAGGGGCGATAAAGGCGACACCGGTCCCAAAGGTGAAAAAGGCGAAAAAGGCCCGAAAGGCGACAAAGGGGAATCCGGGTTCACCGAAACGCTCCCCGAAGGCGAGACCGAGACCGGGGTCTGGGGGACTGCACCAGGGACGGCCAACGGCAGGTGGTCCTTCCCGATCTCCTTCCCGATCCCGCTTGCGCTGGCACCCGAAGAGATCATCCGCGTGGCTCCCACCGAAGACTCGAAACCGGGTTGTCCCGGTCGGGGTGGCGGCACCTTGAGCGGCGATTTCGAACCGACGATTCCACAGGCGGACCCGGGCAAACTCTGCATCTACGTAGACAAGCTGGAATTCGCGATCGTCCCGGCTTCCTCACCCATGACTCCGATCTTCGAAGAAGGCGTGTGGGAACCGAAACCCCAAGCTGTCTCACCGGCCGGCGGGTTTATCCAGGTTCTCTGCAATACGCCGGACGAAGAAGCATTTTGCGCCGCAATGGGCAGCTGGGCGGTGACCGCAGCCGAAGAATAGGCGGCACTGCGCTGTGCGCACACCCCCGGGCCCGATCGAGGGCCCGGGGGAAACCAATTCGGTCAAAGCCAAGTGCACACCGCCACTCACACAGTCAAAAGCCAAATGCACACCGCCACCCACATCACTCAAAGCACGCCATGAGGCTCAAACAGGGAGACTCGACAATGCCTTCACGTACTGATCAAGCGCAGGAAGTCTCCCGCATCGGTCTGTTGGCCCTGGTCGTGCTCTGCGCCTTCGCTTGCCTTGCCTCGATCATGACCGCATCGGCTGGCGCCGTTACCGACTCCGAAGAGTTTGCCCGGTTCGGAAGCGAAGGGGCCGGTGCGGGACAACTATCGATTCCTCGCAGGATGGCCTCGGACCCCACCACCGGCCACCTCTACGTCGCCGATACGGTTAATGCGCGGATCAGCGAGTTCACCGCATGGGGCGACTTCGTCAAGGCGTGGGGTTGGGGGGTTGCCGACGGAGTCAGCAAACTCGAGACCTGCACCACGACCTGTCTCAAAGGCCTCACCGGGTCTGGCAAGGGACAGTTTGCTCTTGGAGATCCCCTTACGGTCGCGGTAGACGGCAGCAGCAACATCTACGCGTTAGACACCGGAAACCTCCGGGTGCAGAAGTTCACTGCCTCGGGGCAGTTTGTGCTGATGTTCGGCGGTGGAGTGAACAAAACGACCGGCGGAGACATCTGCACTGAGGCCTCCGGCGATGAATGCCAAGTGGGCAACGCCGGAGCCGGCCCGGGTGAATTCGCCGCAGGCGTGGGCTTGGCCATTAGCCAGATCAGTACGGTCCTCGTCGGCGGCCAAGGACGAATCCAGGAATTCGAACCCAATGGGAGCTTCAAGAGAGAATTCAGTGCTCCCGGCATCGTCGATGCGATTGCCCCCGACCCCACCGGCTCGGACATCTACGCGACCTACCGCGGGCAGGATAACGTCCATAGGTTCGACTCCTCGGGCACCGAGGTGCTGCCACCGATTGAAGTCAGCCGGCCGTCTTCGATCGTAACCGACCCCGCCACCGGCGACCTCTACGCGATCAGGTTTGGTCCAGAAGAGGAGCCATCGCAGAGGGTCGTCGAGTTCAACCCCAGTGGGGCCGAAGTCTCGAGTTGCTGCGTCCCTGCCGTGATCCCGGGAGGAAATGGAGGTCGTTTCACCTTGACCGGGCTTGGCACCAACGGCGCCGGCGACCTCTACGTCGCCAATCGCTCGATCGGCCAAGGCAACTACATCACGGCCCTCGGCCCGCCGCCGCTCAAATACGGGGACCCGCCGAAAGTGCCGCCGACGATCAGTGGCCAGTTCCTGTCCTCAGCGGAGGCAACCAGCGCTGTCGTGAAGGCAAAGATCAATCCCAACCTCTGGAAAGACACCCGCTATTTCCTCGAATACGGCCTCGCCGATTGCGCTGCGAGCTCCTGCACGCAACAGCCCGCCTCCCCGGGCACCGAGCTCGGCGCCGGGGCGGTGAATAAAGCGGTGACGAGCTCCGCCATCATCCTCACCGGGCTGACGCCGAACACCACCTACCACTACCGCTTCGTTGCCGAAAGCGGCGGTGGCGGCCCCGTCTTCGGGCCGGATCGCACCTTCACCACTTTCCCGGCCACTCATCCGCCGGACTCCTGTCCCGCCAACCAGGCCTTCCGCACCGGCGCCTCGGCGAACCTGCCCGACTGCCGTGCCTATGAGATGGTCTCGCCGCTCGACAAGAACAACGGTGACATCCACTCGCTGCTCGACGTCATGGGATGGGAAACCCACCTGAACCAGGCGGCTTCCGACGGCGACTCCTTCACCTACTCCTCCTATCGCGCCTTCGGCGGCGCCGGCGGTGGCCCCTACATCTCCCAGTATCTGGCAAGGCGGGGCAATGGAGGGTGGGGTACCGAAGCGCTCGGGGCCCCGCTGAACGGGAACTTCTATGGCGCCCTTCTGCTCGAGAACGAATTCAAGGCCTTCAGCCCCGACCTCTGCCACTCCTGGCTGGTGCCCGCCGGCGAATCGACGCTGGCCGCGGGAGAGATCGCGGGCTTCCCGAACCTCTACCGGCGTGACAACTGTCCGAAAGGCTATGAAGCGCTGACCACCACGACGCCCCCGAACCTCGTCCCCGGTAAGTACTACCCCGAGCCGCAGGGCTACTCCGCTGACGGCAGCAAGGCGATCTTCCGGACCTTCGACAACCTGACGCCCGACTCGCCGGCTCAGCCGCAGGCGTGCATCGAAACTGAAAACTGTCATACGCGTCTCTATGAAGCGAGTGGCGGGGAGCTGAGATACGTCTGCCTCTTCCCGGAAGGGACGAGCGCCAAAACCGAAGCGGAACTCCCGAACTGCTCTGCGGGCTCATCAGAACGGGCCGTGATTCCCAACGAACCCTCGATAAACCGCGTTGCGAGCGTCACCCACGCGATGTCGGAAGACGGCTCACGGATCTACTGGTCGGCTTCGGGGGACTTGTTAGATCGCGGGAAAATCTATGTGCGGATCGACGGCACCACCACCCTGCCGGTCTCAGAAGCCGAAGGAGCCGGAAAGACGACCAAGCCGGCGCGCTTCCTGGGGGCAAGCCCCGATGGCTCAAAGGCGCTTTATGTGGTCGCCGACCCCGACCAGGAAAACCCGACGCCGAAAGACAAGAGCCTCTATCTCTATGACCTCGGTGCGGAAGGAACCACCACCCTGGTCGCCCCCGGGGTCCGGGCCGTCTTCGCCACCAGCGAAGACCTCTCGAGCATCTACTTCGTCTCCAAAGCGGTGCTGGCGGGGACCAGCGGAGCGACAGCGGGTGAAGAGAACCTCTACTTGCACGAAGCGGGCGGCGACACTTTCATCGCGAAGCTTTCGGGCACCGACGTCGGCGGCGTCGCCAACGCAGGTAAGTCGAACGGCTCGCCGATACCCGTCTTCCACCTCGCCAGTGCGACCCCTGACGGCGGGCGCCTGGCTTTCGTCTCGACCGAACCGCTGACCGGCTTCGACAACACCGACCTCGCCTCCGGCGAAGCCGACTCGGAGGTCTTCACCTACGACGCCGCAACGGGGCAGCTCGCCTGCGCCTCCTGCAGTCCGGCGGGGGTGCGGCCGGCCGGCCGCTACGTCTCGGCGACCCCGGGCCTCGGCGAATTCCTCTGGACCGCCGCCACGCTGCCGACCCCGCAGACCGAGCTGAACGCCCCCCGCGCTCTCTCGGCGGACGGCACCAAGCTCTTCTTCACCTCCTATGTCGACCTGCTGCCCGCCGACACCAACGGCGTGGCCGACGTCTATGAGTGGGAGGCGGTCGGCTCGGGCAGCTGCGCCGACGAATCGGACCTCGACTACTACCCGGTAAACGGCGGCTGCCTGTTCCTGATCTCGAGCGGCGAAAGTCCATCGGATTCGGTATTGGTCGACACCGCCGCCAGTGGCCGCGATGCCTTCTTCACCACCAACTCGAGCCTTCTCGTCCAGGACCCGGGCCTGATCGACGTCTACGACGCCCGCGTGGGTGGCGGCTTCCCGCCCCCCACGGGTCCACCGGCTCCTTGTGAGGGCGAAGCCTGCCAGAGCCCCCTGTCGGCTCCCAACGACCCTACTCCCGCCTCGGCGAGCTTCAAAGGCGCCGGCAACGCGACTCAGGCCAAGAAGCACAAGCGAAAGGCTCACCAGAAGAAGAGAAAGCAGGCCAAGAGAAAGGCCCACCGAGCCGCCAAGCACGACCGGAGGAACCCACGATGAAGTGCCTCACGCCGATCCTCGCCACCCTGGCGCTCGCCCTTGCCCTCGTTCCCTCGGCCCAGGCTTCCTTCGGCTTCAGCGAATTCGACAGCGGCTTCTCCGAAAAAGACGGCTCGCCGACGATTCAGGCGGGTTCCCATCCCTACGCCTTGGAGGTGAACTTCCGCCTCAACCAAAAAGCCGAACCCGGATTCAATCCCGACGGGGAAGCCAAGGACCTGAACGTGCACTTCCCGCCCGGCTTCGTCGGCAACCCGGCGGCGATGCCGACCTGTAGGACCGCCAATTTCCTCACCCTCGATCCCATCACCGAAACCCCTCAATGCCCGGACAGCACTGCGGTGGGGACCGTCATCCCTGAAATCGTCAACCCGGGGGCCGCCGCGACCAGGGCCGTCTTCAACCTTACGCCGCCGCCGGGAGCCGCCGCCAAATTCGGCTTCGTCGTTCTCAGCGTGCCGGTGACGGTCGAGGTCGGACTCAGCCACAAGCCCCCCTATCAGGTCCTCTCCAAGCTGACCAACATCCCCCAGCCGGTCAAGTTCTTCGGCTCCGAATTCACCCTCTGGGGCAACCCGCCCGATCCGGCGCACGACCCGGAACGTGGCAGTTGCATCCGCCACCCAGGCACGAGCTGCCCGGTCTCGCTTCCCCAGGTGCCTTTCCTCACCCTGCCCACCCGCTGCGAAGGTCCGCTCCTCACCAGCTATGAAATGGACTCCTGGCAGAACCCCGGCGCCTTCCTCACAGACGGCGAACCGGACCTCTCGGACCCCGCCTGGGTGACCGGCTCTTCGGAATCTCACTACCCGACTAAACCGCCTGTCCCGCTGCCGATCGCGGGCTGCGGGCGCCTCGCCTTCAAGCCGACGATGAGCGCCAAGCCGACGACCAAGGCCGGAGAGAGCGGCACGGGCCTCGACTTCAGCCTCGCCGTCAACGACGAAGGCTTGACCAACCCGACGGGACTCGCCAACTCCGACCTGAAGAAGGCCGAAGTAACTTTGCCGGAGGGGGTGACGATCAACCCTTCGGTAGGGGAAGGGCTATCTGTCTGCACCCCGGCCCAGCTGGCCAAGGAGACCGCCTTCTCCGCACCGGGAGAAGGTTGCCCCAACGCATCGAAGCTGGGCACCGTCCACGTCGTAACCCCCATAGTCGATGAAGCAATAGACGGCCAGGTTTACCTGGCCCAGCAGGACGACCCATCCACCACCCAACGTGGAGCCGAGAACCCCTTCGACTCCCTGATAGCCCTCTACATCGTCTTGCAGAACCCCAAGCTGGGCGTCTCGGTCGTGCTGCCGGCAAGGGTGGAACCGGACCCGAAGACCGGGCAATTGATCACCATCGTGGAAGACGCCCCCCAGACGCCCTTCAGCGAATTCGCCTTCCACTTCCGCGAAGGCGCCCGCTCTCCGCTCATCACCCCGGCGATCTGCGGCAGCTATGAGACCAAGGCAGTACTGACCCCATGGTCCGGAGGAGCCCCGGTCACGACCACCTCCTCCTTCCAGATCACCAGCGGAGTCAACGGCGGCCCCTGCCCGGCGGGAGGCATCCCACCCTTCCACCCCGACTTCCAGGCGGGCGCGGTCAACAACAACGCCGGCAGCTTCTCGCCTTTCAACATGCGCCTGATCCGCTCTGACGGAGAACAGGACATGACCAAGTTCTCCTCGATCCTGCCCCCGGGAGAGCTCGGCTCCTTGGCGGGAGTGGGCAAATGCCCCGACTCGGCGGTGGCGGTCGCCAAGGCAAAGACCGGCAGGCAGGAGCTGACAAGCCCGAGCTGCCCGGCCGGTTCTCTGATTGGCCATACCCTTGCTGGAGCCGGAGTCGGCGGTGCCCTCACCTACGTCGGCGGCAAGATCTACCTCGCGGGTTCCTACCACGGCGATCCCTTGAGCGTGATCTCGATCACCCCTGCGGTCGCCGGTCCCTTCGACGCGGGGACGGTGGTCGTCCGTCTCGCCTTGACCTTGAATCCGAAGACGGCAGAAGTCGAAGTCGACGGCGCCGCCTCAGACCCGATCCCCCACATCCTCAAGGGGATCGTCTTGAAGGTCCGCGACCTCAGGGTCTACGTCGACAGACCCAACTTCACCTTGAACCCGACCTCTTGCGCGGAATCGAGCGCCAAAGCGACCCTCTTCGGCTCCTACCTGGACGTCTTCGACCCAGCAGACGACGTCCCGGTTGCCCTCTCGACCCGCTACCAGGCGGCCAATTGCCTCAACCTCGGCTTCAAGCCGAAGCTCGACCTGAGGCTGAAGGGCGGCACCAAGCGAGGCGGGCACCCGGGCCTGACCGCCACCTACACGCCACGCAAAGGCGACGCCAACGTCAAAGGCCTTATCGTCCGCCTGCCGAGATCGGCCTTCCTCGATCAGGCCCACATCCGCACGATCTGCACTCGAGTGCAGTTCGACGCCAAGACCTGTCCCAACGGGGCCCGGTACGGCTTCATCAGAGCCTTCACTCCATTGCTCGACACGCCACTGGAAGGCCCGGTCTACCTGCGCTCCTCAAACCACAAGCTGCCCGACCTCGTCTTTGACCTGCACGGCTTAGTCGACGTCGAGGTCGCCACCCGGATCGACTCATCCCACGGCGGGATCAGGGCAACGGTCGAATCGGCTCCCGACGCCCCGCTCTCCAAAGTCGTCCTGCAAATGCAGGGCGCCAAGAAGGGCCTGATCATCAACAGTCGCAACCTCTGCGGCGCCACTTCGAAGGCGAACGTCGAATTCAGTGGGCACAACGGCAAGCAGTTCAGCACCAAGCCGGTGATGCGGGCCGATTGCGGTGGCAAGCGGAAGAGAGCTGGAAAGCACTGACGACACCGCAGGCAGCCTCCTCGCAAAATCGAGGGCGCTCTGAGGATTTCACAATCAATAGGAGGGGAAAAGATGCGGGAGGACGATGCTCGATGTGGCTTTGGTGCCGGATGTCCCGAGGCAGCCAGTCGGCTGGCTTCGGCGACGATCGGGAATGGAAGAGCGCGGTTGCGTAGAGTCGCCCTTGCAGCCGCGGCCATCGCAGTTGCGGCTGGCTGCTCGGCCGCCACCTCCTCGGCGTCCTCATCGAACATTGGGTTCTCGAACGACGGTCTGCCGATCGGAGCTCCAATCCCGAGCTGGGCTCGGGGCAAAGCCATACAGTTCCTTCCGCCGCCTGCCAAGACCGAACCGCAATCACAAGCCCATACATTCGGGAAATCAGGGAAAAATCTGGAAACGAGGTGTGAACCGAAATACTGCCCTACACCGCCCCTCGCCTATCTGAGCGAAAACCAAGGCGTTCAGCACAGTCCCAATGTTCACGTGATTTTTTGGGGAAGTAGCTGGAATGGAGGAGCAGGTCTTGAAACCAAGGAAGCGATCATGGCCTTCCTCGAACACCTGTCCAGCTCGAGTTACCAGGGCATCCTCACGCAATATTTCGACGCCACCGGCAGGATCTCTTCCAAAGTTACCGTCACCTCCTATACCGACCCGGTGTCCTCGCCCACAGAAGTCGAAGGGATCAAGATCGCCAAAGAGGCTGAAGCGGCTATTGCGGCCAAAGGCTGGAGCCAAGGCCACGACGATCAGTTCCTCGTATTGCCGGCGCCGGGAACCAAATACACAATCAGCAAAGCGACCTTCTGTGCGTACCACGAACAGATTGGCCAATCTGCGCTGCTGTTCGTACCCTACATGGGGGATAAACCGTTCGACGCGTGCCTGATCGTGGACCCAGGAAAAAACATCACCCGCGCTACGACGTTCGGCGTCTCGCATGAGTACGCTGAGAGCGCGACAAATCCCCACCCCGGTCCCGGCGGCTCTCCCTGGGTGACGGAAGACGCAAATCATTTTGAGATCGCAGACATCTGTGCTTTCAAAGACGTCGAAATCGGCGGCGGAAGCTGGGTTACGGGCCTATGGGACAACTTCATGAATGAATGTGGAGTCGTCGATGCCACGCCGGCCAAGGTCTACGCCACCGCGAGTGAAGCGGCAGGCCTTTCGCCGAACGAAGCTTTGCTCAAGGCATCGATCTATCCCGAGGGCCTGCAGACGGAAGCCTCCTTCGAATACGGAACCACGGCTTCATATGGGAGCACCACGGAAGGCATGGGCGTCAAAGCGAAATCCGCGATCGACGCCACCCAAGCCGTCTCCCAGCGCATCGGCAACCTCAAACCGGAAGAAACCTACCATTTCCGTGTAGTGGCATCGAACAGCACCGGTACCTTCCACGGACCCGACCGTATATTCACCACCTCGCGTTGGTCGATCCAGCCGCCGGCGCTGCCTGCCGGCGAGTATCACAACATGGAACTGAAATCGGTGTCCTGCACGGCTACGAACGCCTGCACCGCGGTCGGAACCTACCGTGTTACCCTCAGTGGGAATCCGGTGACTCTCGCCGAGCGCTGGAACGGCAGCGAATGGATGATTCAGTCCACGCCCAATCCAGAAGGCGCGAATGAAAGCATCCTTTCGCATGTCTCCTGCAGGTCGGCAAGCTCCTGTGTGGCTGTCGGCAAATACAAGACGTCAGGCTACGCCAAGCCCCTTGCCGAGCGCTGGGACGGCACCAGCTGGTCGATCCAGAGCGTGCCGATGCCAACCCCAACGGGTGCTGAAGTCGCCCTCAACGGTGTCTTGAGCGGCATCTCCTGTTCGTCGACCAGTTCCTGCGTCGCGGTGGGGCAGTACGTCAACACTCAGGAAGGCAAAATCAAAGAACCGACCGAAGAAAAGACGTTGATCGAGTCCTGGAACGGAACGGCGTGGACGGTTCAGGCCTCGCCCAATCGGGAAGGCAAGAAAGGCAATCAGCTCACAGCCGTGTCGTGCAGCTCGTCGGCCGCCTGCACGGCGGTGGGCAGCTCTGTCGCTTCTGTGCAGTTCGTTTCGGCGCCGTCGACTCTGGTGGAGCGCTGGAGCGGCAGCAGCTGGTCTATTCAGTCCAGCCCGAACGTCAGTGGTGCGAACCGCAGCCAGCTCGAAGACGTAGCCTGCAGCTCTTCGACCTCGTGCATCGCGGTGGGCGATGCTGAAGAAAGCCACGGATTCACCATGTCCTGGGACGGCAGCACGTGGCAGGTGCTCTCGAGCGGCCTTGCAACCCCGCTCTATGCCGTCTCGTGCCTTTCGGCTGTCTCCTGCGACGCGGTCGGCGCGAACTACAGCCCCGCGCAGGGACTGCACTGGAACGGGATGGAATGGCTCCCTGAGAAAATGGCTGAAGAAACGGGCTGGAGCTCGGTTCAGGTACGCGGCATCTCCTGCCCGGTTCAGGGTCGGTGTCGAGCAGTTGGGTCTCGAGCTGGGAACCAAGGGGTTCCTGTGATCGAGCGCTTGACCCCGGCAGTGGGGCTTGTCTCCTTCTTCACTGTGGGCAAAGAAATAGAAGAAGTCCGCGTCGGGCCGGTTGCGGTCGATGCCGAAGGCAACCTCTGGATCTCCGCGGAACTCGAAGTGGTCAAGTACAACCCGAAAGGCGAACTCCTCGCCCACTTCGGTTCGTTCGGCCCCGGTAACGGGGAATTTCGAGCGGCGGCGGGCATCGCGATCAGCGCGGCAGGCAATCTCTGGGTTGTTGACCGGGGGGCTAATCGCGTCCAGGAGTTCAATGCCAAAGGCGAATATCTGGCTAAGTTCGGCTCTAGTGGCTCAGGCAACGGGCAGTTCAACTCCCCTGAGTTCATTGCCATTGATGCTGGCGGCAATCTTTGGGTCAGTGATTGGGGAAATCACCGCGTCCAGGAGTTCAATTCCAAAGGAGAATACATTCGCTCGGTCAAAGGAGGCTCGGGCAATGGCCCCGAACTTCAGGCCCCAGGGGGGCTTGCATTCGACGGAGAAGGGCACCTTTGGGTCGCCGACCAGACTGCAAACCACGTCGTCGAGTACTCCTCGATTGGCACCTATATCGGCCAGTTCGGCGTCGCCGGCAGCGGCAGCGGCAGCGGTCAGCTGGAACAACCTCGCGCGCTGGCGATCCGGTCTTCCGGTGATCTGCTGGTTGGCAATGGGACGATCGGCACTCTGGATTCCCGAGTCGAGGAGTTCACGCCGAGTGGCGAATACGTCACCGAATTCGGCGGCGCACAGCTCGACGCGCCGCAGGGAATAGGGCTCGCTCCGGGTGGAGTCATCTGGGTGCCCGGCAACCCCTTCCCAAACCGGATAGAAAAGTGGATACCACTATCTGCCCCCTCGGTGAGCGGGGTCGGAGCATCGAGCATTGCTCCGACCGAAGAGAAAGTGAGCGCGACGATCAACCCGACCGGGTTACAGACCACCTACCGGATCGAATATGGGACGACCACTGCCTATGGCGCCAATGCCCCGGTTCCGAACGCGGCGGTCGGCTCGGGGCTCGCCGGCGTCGAAATCAGCCAGACCCTAAGCGGCCTGGTCTCCACGACCACTTACCACTTCCGCATTGCCGCGGGCAATGCGGAAGGCACTACCTACAGCAATGACTCGACATTCACCACGGGGTGACCGGTTTGGCGTTTAGCCCGGCCCCTTTTTTTGAGTCCCAGTAAAACTCCCCCAGGTGTCGTGTGGGTGGTCTTTTTAGACTGGTGGCGCGGGCGGCGTTGACGCCCGCGCCGAACGTCGTCCAAGCGGCTCCGTCCCTTTGCATCGGAAGGTCGGGGAAACTTCTGCCCCTCTTCGCCTCCAAGTGGAGTCCGTGTCTTTTGCCTCGAGGTTAGGCCAAGCCGCTTGATCGGTCCACGAGGCGGTTGCCAGGAGCCGCTAACGGGCGACACCCAGCGGGTCCGGCAGACGATTCCTTCAGGTTTACCCCAAGACCGAGTTTGGCTTTGATCAGCGTTTCCGCTTGCCCAGACCCCAGACGCGAAGGGACAAAGCGGACTTAGGCCTTCTGGCGGACAGATCATCCTTACTTACTGCCCAAATTTGTCCCTACAATCGTTCTCGGGCAAGCGAGATTTGGCTTGTGGAATAAATCTAGATGCCCCGAGCTGGATTCGAACCAGCGGCCTACTCCTTAGGAGGGAGTCGCTCTATCCAGCTGAGCTATCGGGGCCGGATTCGACAGCGTAGAGCCTGATCACGGTCTTCCGCTTGGGTTAACCTTCGGCCGCGTCGAGGTTCTCCAAGTCCACGAGATCTTGGCCGCGCCCGGCGGCTTGCTTCATCGCACGCAGATCCTCCACCGAGCAGACCGCCACGTTGACTCCGAGTACTTCGGCCTCGGTTGCACGTGCGCGGAGCTCGTCGAAGCTCGGAACGCCCTCCAAGCCCTGCACGATGTCGAGGCGACCAAGGTCCGTGTCGATCGCCATCTGTTCGCCACTTGCCAGCTCCGCCGCGATCGAGAAAGGGGTACCGAGCAGCGCTTCCCCCCTTTGAACGTGCCCGCCGGCTGCGACCGCAACCTCGGCCACAAGTTTGATGTTTTCGGGGTCGGGCGCGACAACGATGTCGATGTCCTTGGTGGCCCGCACGACGCCTCGCGCCCCGAGGGCGAGCCCGCCGATCACCACGAACCTAGCCCCTGCCGCTACCAGCCTCCGCAGGATCTCGTCGAATGCCGCGGACGTCATCGCCGCTGCGCGGCGTCGGCCATCTTCAGCAATGCGTGGCTCAGGGCGATCGTCTCGGCGAGGTTCACGCTGATCGGCCGCTGAGCGTCTTCGCGCAGTCGTTTCACACGCACGGCCTCGGCAATCTCCGCGGCGGTGTTTTCGTTTCGTTTCATACCGAGAGGGATCGTAGCGGCGCCTGTACGACGAAATAGCATGCGCCCATGGAGCCCGATGCCGTCGAGATCCGGGTTGTCGGTTGCCTGTTGGAGAAGCAGCGGACTACGCCGGACGCCTATCCGCTCTCGCTAAATGCGTTGCGGCTCGCCTGTAATCAGGCTACGAATCGGGATCCCGTCGTCGACTACGACGAGACGACGGTGGTCGAGGCGCTGCGACGGCTTGCCTTGCGGGGATGGACGCGGTTGGCCAGTGGAGCCGGCAGCCGTGCGCGCAAGTACCGGCACCTGCTTAACGAGGCGCTCGGTCTCGACGATTCCGAGCTGTCGCTGCTCGCGGTGATGATGCTGCGCGGCGCACAGACGCCGGGCGAGTTGAAACAGAGGGCGGACCGGCTACACGGCTTCGCCGACCTCGCTGCCGTGCATGACACGCTCGATCGGTTGGTCGAGCGCGGCCACGTCGCACGGCTCGAGCGTCGCCCCGGTCAGAAGGAGGAGCGCTACGAGCAGCTGTTGGGAGGAGACGAAGGAGAGGCATCGATGGAGAGCTCGCCCGGCGATACCGAGGTCTCCGCGGGCTCGACCCCGGCCGCCGACGGTCCTGTCGACCGGCTCGACCGCCTCGAGCGAGAGCTGGCCGAGCTGCGCAACCAGGTCGGCCGGCTACGCGAGGCTCTAGGGGAGCCGGGCGAGCCTCAGGCGTAGAGGCTCTCGCCGGCAAGCTCCTGGGCACGGCGGCTCCAGAGCTTGACCTCGAGGAAGACGTCGTCGCCGTAGCCTTTCAGCGCGTCGAGGGCGATCAGGGTGAAGCGTTCGTCGGAGACCACTTCCTGGTCGACCGTCTCCGCCTCCAGCTCGGCGCTGGCGGCGACGGCGCCGCGCACGAGCGGTCGGCCCCAGACGAGGGTGACCGCGCCGGCGCGGCCGTTCTCGCCTCGCCATTGGCCGATCACGTCGTCGTTGATGTCGATGCGCCAGTCCGGGTTCTCCTCGGCGAGGACATCAGTGAAGTCGGCGCCGGCGCGGAAAGCGTCTGGCTCGCTTCCCTCCGGCAGCTCGTAGGAGACGTGGCCGAACAGCTCCAGCGTGCCCTCCGTCCCCTCGGTCCGCGCGGTGGCGGGAACCCAGACGCGGCCTCCCCAGGCCCGCTCCGGAAACCAGTCGATCTCCGCGGGAATCTCGGTCCCTTCCGGCAGATCCTCGATCTGCTCGCAGGCGGTGCGGAACTCGGCAACCAGCCTCTCGGCGAAGCGCCCGTGCGGAATCCCCTCCTGGGTCGAGTCGGCGATGAAGCGCGGGATCGGTCGCGGGTTGGGTGGCATCAGAGGCACTCGCGCAGGTCGGCCGCCGCGCGCTCCGGAGGGTAGATGTTGATGTCGACTCCGGTGCCCAGCTCGAAGCCTGCCTTGATCGTCAGGCGGGGGGCGATGTCGACATGCCAGTGAAAGTGCTCGGCGCCGCGCGGCGCAGTGGCGACCCAGAGGTTGAGCTCCGGCGGACCTTCGAAGCGCTTGGAGAGGATCTGCATCGCGGTGCGAATCATCGCCGCGCCCGCCGTGTCCTCCTCGAAGCGCGCGGCCGCGCGACGCGGCACGACCCGCAGCTCGTAGGGAGAGCGGGAGGCCCACGGGCAGATCAGCGCCGCCTCGTCGTCGATCGCGACCAGCCGATCGCGACGGCGCACCTCCTCGACCAGGACGTCGCTGAGCAGCCCGCCGCCCGCGGTGCGTTCGCTGTAGGCGCCGGCGCGCTCGCGCTCGCGCGCAACCGCGGCCGGAACGAACGGCAGCGCGTAGAGCTGGGCGTGGGTGTGGGGCAGGGAGGCGCCGGCGCCCGCCCCCTCGTTGACGACTAGCTGCACGTATGCAGCCTCGGCATGGGCGCGTATCCGCTCACGCCAAGTGGCGATCGCGCCGAGGAAGCGCTCCTCGCTCAGCTCGGCCATCGCGGTGACGTGATCGGGCCCGTTGACGATCACCTCATGGCCGCCGATCGCCGGGCGCGAGGCGAAGAGGTCCGGCTCGCCGGCTCGTCGCGACTCCAGCAGCGGGTCGCCCGCGCTGGCGAAAGCACCCGCCTCCCCGCTGCGGGGCGTCGCAGCCGCGTCGTCACCGCTCCCCAGAGCGGGATAGAGATTTGGCACCACTCTGCTCGTCCAGCCGGGAGTGTCGGGCTCGCCCCCCCCGGGCCGCACCGCGTAGACCTCGGGCGGCGTCTTCTCCTCGTGCCCCTCGCAGAACGGGCATCCCTCGGCGCCCTTCTCGTCTCCCCCCGCTCGCCCGAACCCGTGCGGCCGGTCGGCGCGGCCGGGGGCGAGGATCGTCCGCAGCCCCGAGAGCTGGTCGATGCGTATCTCTGGCGCGCTCAGGAGCGGGAGGGGGGGAGGTCGTCGGCGTCGGGATCGGCCGGTGATGGTGGAGGCGGCTGCGGCGGTTTCGCCGGCTTGTCGCGTGGACCGCGGCCGACGAACGGCTCCAGCATGTCCATCGGCAGCGGGAAGACCACCGTCGTGTTCTGATTGCTGCCGATTTCGAGCAGCGTCTGCAGGTAGCGGAGCTGCAGCGAGGCCGGGTTGGTGCTGATGATGTCGGCCGCGTCGGTGAGCTTCTGGGCAGCCTGGTACTCGCCCTCGGAGTTGATGATCTTGGCGCGCCGCTCGCGCTCGGCCTCGGCCTGGCGGGCGATCGCCCGCTGCATCTGCTCGGGGATCTCGACGTCCTTGATCTCGACCGCGGTCACCTTGACGCCCCAGGGCTCGGTCGACTCGTCGATGATTTTCTGCAGCTGCTCGTTGAGTCGCTCGCGCTCGGAGAGCAGCTGGTCGAACTCGGCCTTGCCGAGCACCGAGCGCAGCGCCGTCTGCGAGATCTGCGAAGTGGCGAGGAGGAAGTTTTCGACCTCGACGATCGCCCGGTTGGAGTCGACGACGCGGAAGTAGGCGACCGCGTTGACGCTGGCCGGGACGTTGTCGCGGGTGATCACCTCCTGGGGCGGGATGGTGAGCGTCACCGTGCGCAGGTCGACCCGCACCATCCGGTCGATCAACGGGATCAGCAGGATCAGCCCCGGCCCCTTGGTGGCGATCAGCCGCCCGAGGCGGAAGATCACGCCGCGCTCGTACTCGCGCAGGACCCGCACCGCGGACCCCAGCACGATCGCCACGAAGATCACCAGTACGGCCAACACCACGAGCGCTGCCATCAGGTTGCTCCTTCCTCAGGTCGGACCACGAGGGTGAGTCCTTCGACCGCCTCGACAGTGACTCTATCCCCCGGCCGCAGCGGCGTCCCGTCGCTGGCCTGGCGTGCCCGCCAGATCGCGCCTGCGATTGCCACCTGCCCCTCGGGGTCGGGTGGGGTACGGACCTCGGCGCTGGCGCCGATCAGCTCCTCCGGGCCGCCGCGGACCGGCTGGTCGCGATGTGCCTCCAGGACTTTGCGGGTGACGAAGTAGAAGCTGGCGATCGAAAGCACGCCGAGGGTGATCAGCGCCGGGCCCGCCCAGTCGCTGGCGCTGGAGTCGGCATCGGCGGTGAGGGCGAGCACGCCGCCGGCGATCAGACCGGCGGCGCCGAGTGCCGCCAGCAGGCCTCCGGTCGAGAGCAGCAGCTCCGCCAGCAGCAGGCCGACCCCGATCAGCGCGACGACGACGAAGAGGTCCATATCTCGATTATCCGCTTTCGGCAGGGCGGGGGAGCGCGTAGCGCTCGATATCCGCCCGCAGCTCGGCTTCGTCGTCGTACGGGCCCTGTTTGAGGTAGACGAGCTTGCCGCGGCGATCGTAGAAGGCGGTGTCGGGGAGGCCGAGCGAGGCGCCGATGGCTTCGCCTATCTCTTTGTCCGGGTCGGTGTAGCTGGGGTAGGGCACCGGAGCCTCTTCGAGGAAGGTGCTCGCGGCGTCGTCGGAGTCCTGCGTATCGATACCGAGAAAGGCGACCTGTTTGCCGTAGTCCGCCGCGGCCTGCTGAAAGTGGGGGAGCTCGAAGCGGCAGGGGCCGCACCACGAGGCCCAGACGTTGACCACGGCCGGGTAGCCGTGCAGCGCCGCGATCCGTCCTTCGTAGGCATCCTTGCCTCCGGGCAACAGCTGGTCGGCCTGGCGATGCAGCGCCGCGAGCGGAGCCGGCGAACCGGCCAGTGCCGTCGCGTAGTCGGGGTGCTTGCCACCGTAGTCACCACCCTGCGAGGACCCGCAGCCGGCGATCGCAGCGGCTGCAAATAGTAAGAGCGCTATCGCTACAAAGGGGCACCGCGCGAGGCGCGTCATCGACGGATCAGCCCGTGGGAATCATTCATCTGGCTTCCCTGTTTACAATAGGGACGTCCGGTTCGCCGTATGCGAGCCGCTCGAGTGCGCTGGGGGGAAGGAAGAGCCGACCTCCCGGCATCCTCGTCTAAGTCTCCCGATGGCACGCACCGCGTCGCTGCGGGAACGAAAGCACAAGCCTTCATGGCCAAGACCAGCGAAGTTGCCGCGCCAGCGGCAGTTCCTTCAGGCGCCGACATAGAGCGGGCCGCGGCGTTTGCCCGCGAGCCGTTGCTGCTCGACGGCGAGGGACCCGAGGCGCTCGCCCCGGGCACCGCCCGTCGCCGTGCCCTCGACGCTGCGCTGAAGGAGCTTGACGAAGGTCGGGAGGAGCCCTCGATTCAGTGGCGCCGCGATTTCTCGCTGCTGCTCGGCCTGGAGCGGCTGCTTGCCGACGAGCCTCCGAAGCTGCGCGACGGCGCCGAACTCAATCCCCACCAGGTCGACGCGCTGTCCGGCACCCTGACCGAGCTGATGTCCGAGCAGCAGACGGCGGCGGCCAACGACGGCGAACCTGCCCCCGCCGAGATTGCCGAGTCCGCCGCCGAGGGCAATGGCGCCTCGGCCGACGACGATGAAGAGGAGGAGCCGGAGGACCTTGCGCCCGACGAGGAGCCACAGGATTGGGAGGAAGAGCCGGCCGAGGACGAGGACGAGGAGGCCGTGGCCGAGGCCGCCGACGACCCTGGCGCCGCCCGCCGCTTCTGGTTCGAGCATGCGACCGGGGCCGGCAAGACCGTCGCCGCGGTCGGCTTCATCGACGCCACCCGCACCGGCGGCGTGCTCATCCTCACCCACCGCCGCAACCTGGTCGACCAGTTCATCGGCGAGATCTCCGACCGCGGCTACAAGGAGCGGCTGCGCCCGCCACTGCTAGGCGACCGCGACGATCCCGACGGCCCGGTCACGGTCGAGACCTACCAGTGGTTCGTCCGCAACCACAAGAAAGTCTCCGACGCCTACTCGATCGTGATCTGCGACGAGGCGCACACCGCCCTCGGCGAGAAAACCAGCGCCTGCATCCGCGCCTGGACCGGTCCGGTCTTCATCGGCATGACTGCGACTGGGGCGTTGATCGCCCGCCACGTCGCCGACCTCTTCCCGACCCAGACCTCGCGCTTCGACCTCGCCCAGGCGGCGCGCCGCGGTGTGATCGCGCCGCTGCGCTGCATGCGCATCCCGCCCGGGCCGGGGGTGCGGACGATCGCCAAGGTGCCGCTGCGAAAAGGCGAGGTCGACCAGGACTTCGACCAGGAGGAGCTGGCCGCGCTGCTCGACCAGGAGCCCTTCAACGTGGCGATCGCCGACCTCTACAAGACGCGCTTCAGCAAGACGCCCGGCGTCCTCTACACCGCCGGCGTCCAGCACGCCAAGAACGTCGCCAAAGCGCTGCAGAACGCCGGCATCGTCGCCCGCGCGGTCTCCGGCGAGACGCCGAAGCGCGAACTGGCCGAGATCCTCGCCGGCTTCGAGCGCGGTGAGGTCGACGTGCTCTGCAACGCGATGCTGCTCGCCGAGGGCTGGAACTCGCCGCGGGCGACGATCTGCATGCACCTCGCGCCGACCGCCTCGCGGCGGATCTACCAGCAGCGGGTCGGCCGCGTGACCCGCCGGGCGCCCGGCAAGGAGGCCGGCCTCGTCATCGACTTCGTCCACCCGGCGACGACCCACGACGAGACGATCGTCACCCTGCACAGCCTGCTCGACCGCGACGTCTACCGCGGCGGCGCGATCGTCGTCGGCCCGGTGCGCCGCGGTCGCGGCCGCCGGGTGCGGGTCGAGCGGCGCATCGTCCCCGTCTCGGACGACTCCGAACGCCGCACGCAGGTGCTCGAACGGGAGCTGTGGCGGATCGCGGTCGAGAACCTCGACTACCCCGAGCAGCACGCCTGGGCGGCGCTGGCGGGAGCGCGGGTCAACCCGCAGAACTGGCGTCGCGCCCGTTCGATGCTGCAGAACGACAAGACCAAAGAGCTGCGCCGCCGCTTCCTGCTCACCTGCGTGCAGCGCAACCGCAACTCGCAGTTGCGGCTGAAAGCGCTGGCCGAGATCGCCGACCTGCGCGACCCCGACGCTTTCGACGACGCGATCGACATCGTCGGCACCTGGAGCCGCGACGACAAGCGGGCGGGGACGAAAACCCTGCTGCAGGCGCTGGTCGACAAACGGATCGGCCGCCGCGACCAGGCCCAGGCATGGGTCTGGCGGCTCGCCTCCTACACCCCGGAACTGCACGAAGAGTACGCCGTGCAGCGCTGGCCGGAGACGAAGCGGCTGCTCGGCCTGCTGGTCAACTCCTCCGGCCGCGCGCATGGGCGCAACGCCCGCCGCCTCGTCCACGCGGCACGCAAACAGGACCGCCGCCTCTCGGTGTCGCTGCTTGCCGGCGCCGTCTCTCACACCCCGGAAGGGGAGGAGGTGCTGCGCGGCGCACGGATGCGTATGGCGCGCAAACCCTCGGCGACCGCGCGCGAACTGCTGCGCAACTTCCCCAAAGGCGGCAAACGGCGTCGCAAACGCAAAAAGGGCAAAGCGGGTGCGGCCACGGGCGAGAACGGCGCGAAACCGGCCAAGCAGCGAGCTCGGCGGGCGAGGAAAAGCAGCAGCGGGAACGGCTCGGCGCCCGACTCAGAGCCGCAGATGGACCTCGCCGGCGCCGAGGACGACGCGGTCGCCGCCGGCAGCGACGACGACTAGGTCCCCGGAATCTTCGATTCCGTCGGCGACGCCGGCACCACCGTTCCAGGAGACCTCGCGTCCGCGCAGCGCGTCGCGCGAGCGCCAGGCGGCGAGCGTCTCCTGTCGGTCGGCAGCGACCCAGCGATCGAGGTGGCGGCTTAGGACGTTGGCTGCGGCGTGGGGAGTCGGGGGGAGGTCTGGGGAAGTGCCTAGGTTCGCTTCGCTAGCGCTCCGCTCACTATGTTGGTGTCGCTTCGCGACTGAAATCTCTCGCCGGTGCGCCGCTTCGCGAGGCACTTCCCAGACCTCCCCCCGACTCCCCACGCTCGGGTCGAAGAGCGAGACCGCCGTTGCGCGGAGGTCGGGTGGGAACTCTTTGGGGGCGACTGAGAGGTTGAGGCCGATGCCTATTACCACCCAGCCGTCCTGGGGCTTGGCCTCGATCAGGACTCCGGCGAGCTTGCGGCCTTCGACCCAGACGTCATTGGGCCACTTGACCTGGCACTCGATTCCGGGCTGCAGCTCTTCGGCCGCTTCGCAGACGGCGAGCGGGACAGAGAGGGGCGGGAGCAGATGGCGCTCGTCGAGCGGGCGCAGAATCGCCGAGTAGAGGAGGGCTTTGCCGGGAGGTGCGGTCCAGGTGCGGCCCTGGCGCCCGCGGCCGGCGGTCTGCTCGGCGGCGGTGACGACGGTGCCGTGCGGGGCTCCGGCCTCGACCAGCTCCCGGGCGCGGGCATTGGTCGAGTCGGTGACGCGAAAGTGGCGGTGGGGAGCGCCGAAGCTCATCTCGCACCATTCGTTGAAGCCTTTTCCCCACTATGGGGGGGCAAATGCTTCAACGAGCTGCTGAATCGGCGACGAGTGCCTCGACCAGGCCGTCGATGTCGTGGCGCTCGGCTTCGACGTTGACCTCGAGGTTCGCGCCGCGCGCCGCCTCGCTCGTGACTGGGCCGATCGAGACGACGCGAGCGCCGGAGGGGAAGCGATCGCCGAGGGCCTCGGTCAGGTTGCGCACGGTCGAGGAGGACGTGAAGGTGACGTAGTCGGCCGACTGAGCCGCCTCGATTGCCTCGGGTGCCGGCGTTTCGCGGACGGTCTCGTATAGGGCCACGACATCGACCTCGCTGCCGCGTTCGCGCAGTGCATAGGGAAGGACATCGCGCGCCTCGGCCGCGCGGGCGATGAGGACCCGCTTGCCCTCCACATCGACGGAGGCCAGTGCCTCGACCAGCGCCTCGGCGACAAAGCGCCCCGGGACGACGTCGGCCACGATTCCATGCTCGGAGAGCGCTCGTACGGTTCCAGACCCGATTGCGGCGACGGTCGCCCCGGCCCGGCCACCGGCGCCCGAACGCCCCTCTCCTACCTGCTGCTGTTTCGGGGTACGGCCAAACGCCCGCGCGTCGAGGTCTGCTTCGCGCAGCGCGTCGAACAGCAGGTGCACGCCGTTCGGGCTCGTCAGGCAGATCAGCGCGTACTCGCCGATCCGCTCGATCGCACCCCGCACCTCATTGCTCTCAATCGTCGGCTCAATCCGGATCGCCGGCAGCTCGACGACTTCGGCGCCGAGGTCGCGCAGGGTTGCTGCAAGGCCACTGGCTTGGGCGCGCGCCCGGGTGACGACGATGCGCTGGCCGTGCAGCGGCCGGCGCTCGAGCCAGGCGAGCGCATCGCGGCGCTCGACCACCGAGCCGACGACGATCAGCGCCGGTGCGCCGATTCCCTCGTGCTCGACCGTGTCGGCCAGAGTTCCCAAGGTCGCGACGACAGTGCGCTGCCCTTCCATCGTGCCGCGCTCCACCGCGGCGGCAGGCTCCTCGGCGCTGCGCCCGGCGGCGATCAGCGCTGCGGCGTTTTCGCCCAGCCGCTTGACCCCCATGTAGAAGACGAGGGTGCCGGGGAAGCGCGCGAGCGCCTCCCAGTCGAGCGCGGTCTCGGCCTTTTCCGGGTCCTCGTGGCCGGTGATGAAGGCGACCGCGGAGGCATCGTCGCGATGGGTCACCGGAATGCCGGCGTAGGCGCTTGCCGCCACGCCTGCCGTGACCCCGGGAACGACCTCGAACTCGACCCCTGCCTCGCGCAGCGCCTCGCCCTCCTCGCCGCCTCGCCCGAAAACGAACGGATCCCCGCCCTTCAGCCGTACCACGCTCTTGCCGTCCCGCGCTGACTCCACCAACCGCTCGTTGATCTCCCCCTGCGGAACAGACGTGCCGGTGCTGCGGTGTCCATATGGGCCCTTCTCCACCGGCACGTCCCCGGAGGCCTTGCCGACGTAGACGAGGTCGGTGTCGTCTCGGGCACCGTCGAGGGCGCCAGGGGGGATCAGGCGGTCGTAGTAGATGACGTCGGCCGAGGCGATCAGCTCCAGCGATCGTGCCGTCATCAGGCCGGGGTCGCCGGGACCGGCGCCGACCAAGTACACGACCCCCGCTCGGGCGCTCACGCCATTTCCTCGACCCGGTCGAGGATGTCGCGGGCGCCGGCGCTGAGCAGACGCTCGGCGAGCAGTGCTCCGGCCGCTGCCGGCTCCTCGGCTTCGCCCTCGACCCGGTCGCGGATCCACTCGCTGCCGTCGGGCAGGCCGACGAAGGCCTCGATCGTCAGCCCCCCGCCATCGACTTGGGCGTGGACGCCGATCGGCGTCGCGCAGGTCGCCCCGAGCAGGGCAACCACGGCGCGCTCCGCGGTCAGCTCACGCAGGGCCATCTCGTCGCCGATTTCCGCGGCCGCCGCGATCGAGTCCGCGTCGCTGCCGCGTGCCTGCAGGACGAGCGCACCCTGGCCGGCCGCCGGGACCATTGCCCCCGCCGGCAGCGTGAAGGAAACCTCACCCTCGCGGCCCAGCCGATTGAGGCCGGCGGCGGCAAGCACGACCCCGTCCAGCTCTTCCTCGCCGAGCTTGCGCAACCGCGTGTCGACGTTGCCGTGCAGCTCGCTCACCTCGAGATCTGGCCGGGCGGCGAGCAGCTGCGCACGCCGGCGGAGACTGGCCGTCCCCACCCTGGCGCCTTCGGACACGTCGTCAAGCGAGCCCCCCGTCCCGATCCACACATCGGCCGGATCCTCCCGTACCGGCACCGCCGCGATCACCAGTCCCTCAGGCATCTCAGCCGGCAGGTCCTTGGCCGAGTGCACCCCGATCTCCGCTTCCCTCGCCAGAAGGGCACGCTCGACTCCCCGTACGAAACGTGCCTTATCTCCGACTTCGCCGTCAGAGGAAACCTCGATCAACTCAGCTCCCCCCAACAGCGCAGCGACCTGACCTGCCTGCGCCTTGGCCAATGCACTGTTGCGAGTAGCGATCCGAATCATTGAGCCCATCTCGGTAGGGGTGGAACGTCTTGTACTTTTTGGTTGATTCGTTTCGCTGACAACCTGCTGCGCTTCACCCAAAAAGTTAAGTGGAACCCCTACCGAGATGGGCTCCACCGCGACCGGCCCGACGAAGCTCAGTCACCTTGCCAGGCGCCTCACCCTCCGGCTCGGTCTCCGCGTCCAACCCGAACAGCTCGCGCAGCGCGCTGACGTACGCGTATGCATCGTCGCTGCCGGCGGAGCGCTTCATCCGCAGAGTCGGCTCGTGCAGGAGGCGCGAGGCGATCGCCTTTGCCATCGCCGTGAGCCGTTTGCGGTCGGCCTCGCCGAGGCTCTCCCAGCGGCCGTCGTTCTCGGCCAGCACGCGGGCGACGATCTCGTCGGCGCGCTCGCGCAGCGAGGCGATCGTCGGCACCACCTCCAGCGCGGCGAGCCAGCGCTCGAAGCGATCGAGCTCGGCGGTGAGAATCGGCTCCGCGCGCCTCGCCTCGCCCTCCCGGCCACTGGCGTTGCGCTCGACGATCTGCTGCACGTCGTCGATGTCGTAGAGGCTGACCCCGGCGACCTCACGGCACTCGGGTTCGATGTCGCGCGGCACGGCGATGTCGACCAGGAGCAGAGGCCGGCCCGAGCGTGTCTCCATCACCTGGGCCAGGCCGTCACGCTCGACGATGTGGTGGGGGGAGTTGGTTGCGGAGACGACGATGTCGGCGGCCTGCAGCTGCTCGGGGAGATCCTCGAAGCGGACGGCCTCTCCAGCGAAGCGCTGGGCCAGGCCGATCGCCCGGTCGTAGTGACGGTTGGCGACGAAGACGCTGGCGGCGCCGCGGGCGACCAGGGCCTTGGCGACCAGCTCCGCCGTCTCTCCGGCGCCGATCACCAGCACCCCCCGCTTGCCGAGGTCGCCGAGCGTGTGCCGCGCCAGCTCCACCGCCACCGAGGGGATTGAGACGCCCTTCTCGCCGACTGCGGTCTCCTCGCGGACCCGGCCGCCGGCGGCGAGGGCGCCGCGGAAGAGGCGGTTGAGGATCGGCCCGGTGGCGCCCTCGACCAGCGCCAGCTCGTAGGCGCGTTTGACCTGGCCCTGGACCTCGGCCTCGCCAACGATCATCGAGTCGAGCCCGGCCGTGACCCTGAAGAGGTGCCGGGCGGCATCGCCGGAACGCAGCGAGTAGAGATGGCCGAGAAGCTCGGTCGGGCGGATCTCCGCCTGCCGGGTCAGCACGCCCAGCGCCGTCGACTCGGCTTCGACCGTGTCGGAGACGATCAGGTAGAGCTCCGTTCGATTGCAAGTCGATATTGCCGCTGCCTCGTGGATGCCGTCGACCGCGGTCAGCTCGTGCAGCGCGCCGACCGCACGGCCCTCGGTCAGCGAGAGCCGCTCGCGCAGGTCGAGCGGCGCCGTCTTGTGGGAGACGCCGAGGGCCAGCAACTCACTCATACGGCGCGGCCTCCTCTGCTCCGTGAGGAGCCAAAGAATCAGATATGGATGGCTCCTCACCCCCGCGTCCGGGGGCGGTTTGGCCTCCGTTGGATCGCGTCTCCGCAAATCTCGCCAGCTCGCTCAGCTCACGCTCGATCCGCTGCAGTTTGGCCGCCATGATCGCCACGTAGACGACGATCAGGGCGAGGAAGACGACGTAGGCGCCGGCGACGTACTTGCCGGCCTCGTCGAGCGGCAGCGCCGGGGTTGCGGCGAGCAGGGCGAGCACTAGCTGACCTCCGGGGCGACGCGGGAGCGCCCGCCGGGAGCCGGAGCGTCGAGCGCGCGACGCAGTCGCTTCAGCTGCCCGGAGGCGCTCTTCGCGGTCAGCTCGAACTTGACCAGGGTCACCCAGAGCAGGCCGATCGCCAGCAGGCTGGCGAGGAAGGCCAGCATCATCGAGCCGGGCAGGCCGCCGTTGGTCGTGGCGAAGACCCGCGGGTGGACGAGGCTCTGCGCCATCCGCACCGCCATGAAGTTGAGCGGCACGAAGGCGCCGGCCGTGATCGCAAACACCGAGGCGTAGCGTGCCTGGCGCTCCCGATCCTCGATCGCGTAGCGGAACGGGTAGTAGGTCGCGTACATCAGGAAGACGATCAGGAAGCTGACCAGCGTCGGCTCGTCCCAGACCCACCAGTGTCCCCAGGATGCCTTGGCCCAGATCGAGCCGGTGATCAGCACGGCGACGCCGAAGATCACCGACATGTGGATCGAGACGTAGGAGTAGGCGTCCCAGCGCGAGTTGCCGCTGCGCAGGTGCGCGATCGCGAAGACGCCCCCGACCACGAACCCGATCAGCGCCACGATCGCCAGCGGCACGTGCAGGTAGAAGATCTTCTGGATGAAGCCCTGGTCGGCGTCGAGCGGGGCGTAGAAGAAGACCAGCGAGAGCGACGCGACGATTGCCGCGACGGTCGCGATCGAGAGTGGTCTCAGGCCTTTGCCGTACATGCTCGTGGCGCGGTGGGCGGGGTGGGCGCCTCAGTCCTCCACCAAGAAGTCGAACACCGCGTATCCGACCAGGAGGAAGATCAAATCGTATAGGCCGAGCGTCGCGAGCCAGGTGCCGAAGCGGTGGTAACCGGGACCGCCCAGCGCCAGCAGTGGCTCGATCGCGCCGGTGGCGGCGATCGAGAGCGGCACTACGAGGGGCAGCAGCACCAGCGGCGCGAGCAGGTCGCGGGCGCGTGAGTTGACCGCCATCGAGGAGATCAGGGTGCCGGTCGCGGCGAGGCCAAGGTCGGCGAGCAGGAGGACGAGGGCGAGCGGCGGCAGCGCCGCGGCCGAGTCGAGGAAGAAGACGGCGAAGACGGGGACGACGACCAGCTCCAGCACCAGCAGGTAGACGAGCAGCGCCGACGCCTTGGCGGCAAAGAGTGCGCTGCGGTCGATCGGGGCGAGGCGGATCGCGTCGAAACCGCCCTCCTCGCGCTCGCTGACGAAGAGGCGGTTGATGCCGAGGATCGCGGCGAAGAGCACGGTCACCCAGAGCACCCCGGCGGCGAGGCTGCCGGAGAGGCTGGTGCGATCGAGGCCGAAGCGGAAGATGACGAAGGTGGTGACCGCGAACAGCGCCATCGCCGGCAGCGACTGCAGGGTGCGCAGCTCGGCCCGCAGATCCTTGCCGAGGATCGCGGCGAAGGCGAGGCGGGACGGGGTCACGCGACCGCCACCCGGCCGCCGGCGCCGAGCCGCAGCACCTGATCGGCGTCGGGCAGCGCCCGCTCGGGGTCGTGGGTGACGAGGACGCGGGTACGTCCCTCGCCCGGGCCGATCAGCTCGCGGGCCAGCTCGCGGCCCTCGGCGTCGAGGTTGGAGTCGGGCTCGTCGAGCAGCAGCAGCTCGGGCTCGTGCAGGACGCAGCGGCAGATCGCGAGGCGCTGGCGCATTCCCGCCGAGAGCTCGGCGACGTGCTGGTCGGCACGGCGCTCCATTCCGATCGTCGCCAGCAGCCGCTCGATCCGAGCCTCGCCCGCATCGCCGCGCAGCCCGTGCAGCCGCGCGTGGAAGCGCAGGTTCTCGCGCCCGCTCAGGTCGCGGTAGAGCAGTGGCTCATGGCCGAGGAAGCCGATCCGGCCGCGTGCCTTCCAGGCCTCACCGGGCAGCTGAGCACCCAGCACCCGCACTTCCCCGCCGCTGGGCCGCAGCAGGGTGGCGAGGATGCGCAGCAGAGTCGTCTTGCCGGCTCCGTTCGGCCCCAGCACGACCAGCGACTCGCCCACCGCCAGCTCGAAATCGACCCCGTCGAGCGCCGGGAGTTCATCGAAGTCGCGCCGCAGCCCGGCGACCGCGACGGCGGGGTCCGTCAAGTGCGACGCTTGCGCAAAGTGCGGGCGCCGACCTTGAGCAGCGGCCCGGCGCCCTCGCGCAGGGCCTTGGTCCGGGTCTCGCCCTTGCCGTAGAGCAGCTTTGCCGAAGCGCGCACCGCTTCGCCCAGGGTCTGGTCGTACGGGTGCCACCAGAAGTCGCGGGTAAGGCCCGGCTCCCATGCGTTCATCTTCACGTTGACGCACTCGTAGAAGCCGAATTTGGAGTGCGAGCGACCAACTCCGGAGTCCTTGACGCCGCCCCAGGCGCACTGGCAGGCGCCGTGGCTGAAGGAGTGGTCGTTGACCCAGACCATGCCCGACTCGATCCGCCGTGCGATCCGCGCGCCCTTTTGCCGGTCCTTGGTCCAGACCGAGGCGCCGAGGCCGAACTCGGAGTCGTTGGCGAGGTCGATCGCCTCCTGCTCGGAGTCGACGACGACGATCGGCAGCACCGGGCCGAAGACCTCCTCTTTCATGATCCGCATCTCGTGGGTGACCCCGGTCAGCACGGTCGGGGCGATGTATTTGTCGGAGAGGCCGGCGACCTCGGTCGGGCCGCCGCAGAGCTTGGTGGCGCCGGAGGCGACCGCGTCCTCGATCAGGTCGACGACGATCTCGTACTGGCCGTCGGAGGTCATCGGGCCGATCTCGGTCTCCCACTCGATCGGGTTGCCGAGCCGCAGCTTCTGTGCCTCGCGGGCGACGCCCTCGACGAAGCGGTCGGCGACCTCGCGCATGACGTAGACCCGCTCGATCCCCGAGCAGGTCTGGCCGGCGTTGGCGAAGCCGCCCCAGACGGCGCCGGAGATCGCGTTGCCGAGGTCGGCATCGGCGCAGACGATCATCGGGTCCTTGCCGCCCAGCTCGAGAACCGAGCCCTTCAGCTGCTTCGCGCAGACCTCGCCGACCACCCGGCCGACGTCAACTGAACCGGTGAAGAAGATCTTGCCGGCGCTCGACTTCGCCAGCGCATCGCCGACGGCGCCACCGCCATGGACGACGCGGACCAGGCCCTCGGGCAGGCCGCCCTTCTCGAAGACGCGGCGGATCGCCTCGCCCAGCAGCGGCGTCAGACTGGCCGGCTTGAGGACGACGCCGTTGCCGGCCATCAGCGCGATCGCAACCTCGCCGAAGGGGATCGACCAGGGGTAGTTCCAGGGCGCGATCACCCCGACGACGCCAATCGGCTCATAGGTGAAGCGCGATTTCTTGCTCGCCAGGAAGGCCTGGGACATCCGCACCTTCTCGTCAGCGAGGATCTTGGGTCCGGCCTTGGCGCACCAGTGCAGCGCGTCGACCGTCGGCAGCAGCTCCATCGTGTACGCCTCGGCGCGTGGCTTGCCCTGCTCGTTGACGAGCAGTTCAGCGAGCTCGTCAATGTCATCCAGCAGGGCGTCGGCGGCGCGCTTCAGGTAGGCGCCGCGGGTCTCGAGGCTCAGCTCGGCCCAGGCTGGCTGGATGCGGGCTACGTCGTCTACCACCGCCTGGACTTCGTCGGGGGTGATCGTGGCTACCGATCCGACCAGCTCTCCCGTTGCTGGGTTGAAGGACTCGAGCGTGGACTGGGCGGCTTGGGGCTGCGTGGCGATCTCCATGGTTGGCGATTGTACGGCGTGGGATGGGAGCCGGGTGAGGACTTGGGAGTGCCTGGGTTCGCTTCGCTGACGCTCCGCTCACTATGTTGGTGTCGCTTCGCGACTTGAATCTCTCGCCGGTGCGCCGCTTCGCGAGGCACTCACAAGTCCTCACCCGGCTCCCGACTAGCGCGACTACCGGCACGGTCATACTCGGCCAATGCCCGACCGACTGTTCGAGAGCGATGAGCCCAGTGCCGCTGGGGAGGTAGCTGCTGACGCACCCTTGGCCGTCCGGATGAGGCCGCGAAGCTTGGATGAGCTCGTGGGGCAGGAGCACGTTCTCGGGGAGGGATCCGCACTTCGCACTGCGATCGAAAGCGGACACCCGCACTCGGCGATCCTTTACGGGCCGCCTGGCTCCGGGAAGACGACGCTGGCTCGGATCGCGGCTGCTGGGGCGGATGGGGCTTTCGAGGAGGAGTCCGCTGTCAACGCCGGCAAAGCCGAGATCCGCAGCGTGATCGAGCGGGCTCGGGAGCGGCGCCACGGCGCCGGGCGACCGACGATCCTGTTCTTGGACGAGATCCATCGCTTCAACAAGGCGCAGCAGGATGCGCTGCTGCCGGCTGTCGAGGAGGGGCTGTTGACGCTGATCGGGGCGACCACTGAGAACCCCTACTTCGAGGTGAATTCGGCGCTGCTGTCTCGCTGCCAGATATATGAGCTGCAGCCGCTGTCGGCGGAGCAGGTGGAGGAGCTTTTGCGGCGGGCGCTGGACGATCCCGAGCGCGGGCTGGCCGAGCCGCCGCCGGTCGAGGACGGGGCGCTGGAGATGTTGGCGCAGCGCTCGGGTGGCGATGCCCGGGTCGCCCTCGCTGCCCTGGAGCGGGCGGTCGAGCGCTCTCGCGGCGAGCCAATCGACATCGCCGCCGTCGAGGACGCCCTGCAGCGCAAGGCACTGGACTACGACCGCCAGGGCGATCGCCACTACGACTTCGTCTCCGCCTGGATCAAGGCGACTCGCGGCTCCGACGTCGACGCCTCGCTCTACTACCTGGCGGTGATGCTGGAGGGCGGCGAGGATCCGCGCTTCATCGCCCGCCGCATGGTCATCCTCGCCTCCGAGGACGTCGGCAACGCCGATCCCCAGGCGCTGCTCGTCGCCGACGCCGCGGCGCGCGCGGTCGACCGGGTGGGCCTGCCCGAGTGTGCGCTCAATCTCGCCCAGGCCACCGTCTACCTGGCCCTCGCGCCGAAGTCCAACGCTTCCCACAAAGCTCTCGGCCGCGCCCGGGCCGAGGTGCGCGAGAACGGCGCCAAGACGCCACCCGACTACCTGCGCGACGCTCATTACCCCGGCGCCGGGGAGCTCGGTCGGGGCGAGGGCTACCGCTACGCGCACGACGAGCCGGATGCCGTCAGTGACCAGCCGCTGATGCCCCCGGGGCTGGAGGAGCTGCGGTTCTACGAGCCCAGCGACCGCGGCTTCGAGGCCGAGCTGAGCAGCCGCCTCGAGGCGCTTCGCAAAAAGCTCCTCGGCAGCGAATCAGGCGCCTAGTCGCAGGCGCAACTTCTTCATAGACGCCGTGTTTCAGAGGTGGCTTTCCAAGTTAGAGCCAGGGAGAGCCGACACACCGGCCGGAGGCCTGGACTGGGGGTCTCCGGCCGGGATTTAAATGGGAAATCAGGGGGAATCCGACGACCGCGCGGGAACTGCGCGGTCGTCGGTCGTTGTGGGAGGTGGGGAGTCGTCTCGTGAGTTCCCATGTTCGCTTCGCTCACCAATCTGGTGCCGCTTCGCGGCAAAGAAACACTCTGCGGAGCCGCTTCGCGAGGAACTCACGAGACGACTCCCCGCCTCCTCTATCGTCCGACTATCGCTTCGGAGAAGCTGAGACTCGGTGGCATGGCTCTGCGCAACGGCCTGCTCATCCATGGGCCCACTCACTGGGCGGCCGCTGTGCGGGACGAAGACCGGCAGGTTGTGGTTGCCTCCGAGCGGAAACCGGAGCTGGCGCCGAAGCTTGCTGGGAAGGTGCCCGGGCTGCGGGGGCCCCTCAAACTCTTAGAGGCTTTGGCTGTGTTGCCGCTGGTGCGACGGCGGATGCCGGCGGCTCGCTTGCCTTTCGAGGATCGCAGGGTGCTGGCTACGATCGGGATGACGCTGGTTTCCACCAGCCTGCTTCGCCGCCGGCTGGCCAGCTCCGCGTTGCGCGAGGGCTTGGTCCAGGCGCTGGGCGCCGCTCCTGCCGTCGTCGCCCTCACCGATCGCGACCTGGCTGCCTACCACGGCGTCGAGCACAAGGCGATCGCTGCCTACGAGCAGGGGATCGAGGACCCGGTGTCGGTGCCAAAGGAGCACGATCGTTGTGGCTCCAACCTGCTGGCGCCGATGATGCTGCTCTCCGCCGGTGGCACGGTGGTGCTGGAGCGGTTGGTCGAGCGGCCGAGCCCGTTGGCGCGGGCTGCGGTCGGCCTCGGCGTCGCCTCGATTGCCGTCGAGATGTTCGCCTGGAGCGACCGCAATCACGGTGCTCCGCTGGCCGAGGCGTTCCACACGCCCGGCCGCGAGATCCAGCGGCACCTTGCGACCAAGGAGCCGACGCCCGAGCAGCTCCAGGTCGGGATCGCCGCGCTGGCCGAGATCCTCCGCGTCGAGGGCTCGCAGGCCGGCGAGGGCGAGCCCCCGCCGGCGCCGTAGACTCCCGCCGATGTTTGGACGGATCGATCACATCGGCGTCGCTGTCGAGGACATCGACGCAGCGCTCGCTCTCTACGAGACGAGCTTCGAGATGACGCTGGCCCACCGCGAGACGGTCGATTCCCAGGGCGTCGAGGCAGTGCTGCTCGACGTCGGCGACGGGCACGTCGAGCTGATGCGGCCGCTGACCCCCGACTCGCCGATCGGCAAGTTCCTTGCCCGCAAGGGCCCCAAGCTGCATCACGTCGCCTATGCGGTCGACGACATCGATTCGACCTTGGCGAAGCTCGCCGCCGCCGGGCTTGAGTTGATCGACAGCAAGGCGCGGACCGGCATCCGGGGAAGCCGGGTGGCTTTCATCGAGCCGCGCTCTACGGGCGGCGTGTTGACCGAGATCGTCGAAGCGAGTGGAGAGGAGCACTGATGGCGGACGCGCAGAAGGTGGAGATCGGCTTCGAGGGCGGGCAGGTCGTCGCGGTGCGACTCAGCGAGGACGAGTTGAAGGATCTGCGCAAGCAGGTCGAGAAGGGCGGCTGGCACGACGTCAAGACCGAGGACGGCGTCCTCTCCGTCTACGTCGGCAAGGTGGCCTTCCTGCGCATCAATTCGGGCGCACACAGCGTCGGCTTCGGCCTCAACCGGCAGGACTGATGCGAGCCCGCAGGCTGCTCGGCGCCGCCGGCCTGGTGACGCTGGCTGCCGCTCTGTGGTGGCGCAAGAACCCGTCTGCCTGCCCCTATGGCCAGCGGTTCTGGGTCGAAGCGCCGCACCCGATCATCAGCCGCGACCGCCTGCGCTCGGTGCTTACGCCGGTATCGGGGGAGCGGGTGTTGGAGATCGGTCCGGGTACCGGTTACTACACGCTCGACATGGCCGCCTGGGTGGGACCCGAGGGCCGGGTCGAGATCTTCGACCTGCAGCAGGAGTTCCTCGACCACGTCGGCACCCGCGCCGTCGAGCGCGGCCTCGGCAATATCGTCCCCACCCAGGGCGATGCGACCGCGCTTCCTTACGAGACCGGCGCGATGGACGCGGTCGTCCTCACCGCCGTCCTCGGTGAGATCCCCGATCCAGTCGCTGCGCTGCGTGAGATCGGCCGCGTGCTGAAGCCAGAGGGCCGCCTCGTCGTCGGCGAGCTCTTCGGCGACCCCCACTTCACGACTCTCGCGTCGCTCAAGCGCCAAGCTGCCGAAGCGGGCCTCACCTTCGAGACCCACTCCGGCAACTGGTTCGCCTATTTCGCCCGCGTCTCGACTACCAGCGCGAGCCTCCCAGCGAGTTGAGCTGGAACACCCTCGCGGTATTCGACGCATCGGCGTTGCCACCGTCAGCGTCGGCGTTACCGCCATCGCCCCCGGTCGCATCACCGCTTTCCGCCGTGGTGTCGCCACCCTCGGCGTCGGCGTCGTTGTGGCTTCCACCTCGGCCGTAGTCACAGCCGCAGGACTTGGATTGCTCCTGTCCGTCCTGCGGTTCTGATTGGGCGTAGGCGCTGCCGTTGTCTTCCTGGGTGTTGCCGGTGTTGGCGTCGCCGCCTTCACCGCCGGTCGCGGTGGCATTGCCGCCGCTGGCTTCCGGATCACCCTGCTGGATGCCCGACTGGTTGCTCTGCGGACTGCTCGAGCTCTGCTTCGAGTCGCTCTTGCAGCCACAGTCCCCGTGCGGGGAATAGCCGGACCCCTGGCCCGACGACTCGTTGGCCTGCTTCACCACCGAGTTGTTGGACGCATCGGCGTTGCCACCGTCAGCGTCGGCGTTACCGCCATCGCCGCCGCGGGCATCGCCACTTCTCGCCGTGGTGTCTCCACCCTCGGCGTTGGCATCGCCGCCAACCGAGACGGCAACCGCGTTGCCGTTCCCGATCTGGGTGTTACCCGTGTTGGCGTTGCCGCCATTTCCTCCGGTGGCCGTTCCATTGCCACCGTAGGCGCTTGGATTGCCCTGCTTGACGTCCGACTTGTTGCTCTGCGAGCCGGACTTCGAGGGACTCTCCTTGCACCGGCAATCCCCGTATGAGGAATGGCCGGAACCACTCGACTCGTTGGCCTGCTTCACCACCGAGTTGTTGGACGCATCGGCATTGCCACCGTCGGCGTCGGCGTTACCGCCGTCGCCGCCGCGGGCATCGCCACTTCTCGCCGTGGTGTCTCCACCCTCGGCGTTGGCATCGTTGTGGCCTCGATCCTTGCCACGACCACAACCACAGGACTTGCTCTCCTTCTGCTCCTGTGGTTCGGATTGGGCGTAGGCGTTGCCATTGCCTTCCTGGGTGTTGCCGGTGTTGGCTCCACCACCGTTGCCGCCCGTGGCGCTGGCGTTTCCACCACTCGCTTCAGGGCTGCCCTGGTCGAGCTTCGACTCGTTACTCTGCGAGTCGCTCGAGCTCTGCTTCGAGTCGCTCTTGCAGCCACAATCTCCGTGAGAGGAGTTGCCGCCACTCGACTCGTTGGCCTGCTTCACCACTGCGTTGTTGGACGCATCGGCATTGCCACCGTCAGCGTTGGCGTTGCCGCCATCGCCCCCGGTCGCATCACCGCTTTCCGCCGTGGTGTCGCCACCGTCAGCGTCGGCGTCGCCGCCAACCGAGACGGCAACCGCGTTGCCATTCCCGTACTGGGTGTTGCCGGTGTTGGCGTCGCCGCCTTCACCGCCCGTTGCAGTGGCGTCGCCGCCGGTTGCGCTCGGGTCACCCTGGGTGATGCTGCTGCCGTTGCTCTGGCCTGGGGCCGTCGGCAGTGGCACGGAGGCGGCGGCTGGCGCCGCTCCGATCGCCAGGGCAACCGCGGCTGCGATTACAGCCGTGGGATATCGCATTGGTAAATCCTTTCTCTACTTGAGTTGCTTTTTGCCGGGGAGTAATCGGGCTCCCGGCGCAGCCCTGGTCTGAGTCCGCGAGGACTAGCCAGGGCGCTCGAGTGCGCAGACGAACGGGGTCTGGGGCCGGAGAGCTGGCCCTCCCCCAAGTCTGCGGCAGATCGCCGGCGCGGCCAGCGCGAGCAACGCGAGCAGCGCGGCGATGGGGATGAAGGAGGTGCCACCGGCCCCGGCCGCCCCGTCCTGGGACGATCCGGGCGCTGGTTGTGGCGCGTTGCCGTCGCGAGGAGTGAAGTCCGCGAAGCGCTCGTCGACGGGAGCGGTGAAGACGTCGCCGAGGTCGGCCCGGCCCAGGCCGTCATGGCTCGGAGAGGAGCTGATCGAGGCACCAGAGACCCCGGAAGGCAATGGCTCGACACCTGCAAAGTCGAGCAGATGCCGGATCGGCGAATTGCCCGGGCCGTCGGCCAGCTCATTCCGGCGGAATCCGGCGGTCGCGGTCCTTGGAACTGCCGGCGCCACCGGGTGCGAGAAGGCATCGGCGCCGACTTCGAGTGGACCGCCGCTCGACGACCGCAGGTCCTCGAGGCCTTCAGGAACAGCTAGAGCCTGGACGACCCCGCTCGGCAATGCGCCACGTGCCATTTGCAATGCGCTGGACGCTATTTGAAGTGGAGGGTGGAGCGGCGTGGGGACGGGATCGACGGGGGCCACCCGATTCACAGCCTCGGCAGTACTTCTCGCCGAGTGCCCGATCGTCACCGTCGCTTTCGCCGGGACTCGAGGGGCCGCCTGGGCCAGCTGCTCCGATGCTTGGTCGGTAGACGGAACGGCGGCAACGTCCTTCGCGACGTTGGAGACGGCGCGGACGTCGGGCGCAGGGAGGTCGGCGGTAGAGGGGTGAGTGGGAGTTGCTTGGGAAGCAGCTGATGGGGTGGCTGGCGGTTCGCTCTCGGCCGCCACGCTCACGCTCTCGCTGGCAGGCTCGGGTTCCGCTGCCTGCACCGGTTCCGAGGTGACGGCCTCGGGAGCTGAAGCAGGTGCGGAGGCTTCCTCGCCCGCTGCGGAGGAGGCCGCGGCAACCGTGTCGAGGCCTTCCGCGGTTGCACGAGCGGAGAACACGAGCAAGGACAACACGCTCGCCGCCATTACGGCGATCGTCAAAGCGGGCCAAGCCCTCGGCGTGTGTCTGGTCGAGTACTGCACAGATCGATCAGATTACCCAATATTCGTCCAAAATCACGCTGAATTTTAAAGTCCATCCAGGGCTCTAGTTCAGGTCGAGCCTGGTCTCTTCCACGAATTCCCTGCATTCGACGAACGGACCGGTAGAGGGAACGACCGGCAGACTAAAAATGTTAAGAAGGTCCAGGAGTTCGCTGAGCGACCAGGTCGAGGCTTTGCTCAATGCCCTGGCTGACAGCGAGGGCACCAGTAGGTGCGGCGGTTCGCGTCGCCCTGGCCGCGGGCGGCGATCGGCGTACCGCAGACAGGGCACGGTCGAGCGGCATGACGGTAGACCGCAGGCGAGGGCCGTCCACGCTCGACCGATTCCCGCATCAAGTGCCGCGCGGTCTCCAGCGACCGCCGGAGCAGGTCGTCGGAGAGATCGCCGATTGCCCGCCACGGACTCACCCGGGCGGCGAAGCAGGCCTCACTCTTGAAGATGTTGCCGATGCCCGAAATCAGTCGCTGGTCGAGCAGGGCGTCGCCCAGCTCGCGGTCGGGCGAAGCCCGGAGGCCGGCGATCGCCGCGGCCAGATCGAGCTCGGGCGCGAGGATGTCGGGACCCAGCCGAGCCAGCACGGGGTCGCGGCGCAGCTGGGTGGCGCTCAGCACGCGCAGAGTCGGGCCGCCGAACTGGACTACCTCGACCGCTTCGCCGCTCAGCACCACCCACGCCGCGGAGGCCGGCTTGCGCCAGCGGCCGCCAGGCTCGATGACCTGCCAGGAACCGCTCATGCCGAGATGGCTGTGGAGGACGAGCTCGCCGAAGTGGAGCAGCAGGTGCTTGCCGCGCGCCTCGACTCGCTCCAGCCGGCGGCCGTCGAGCCGCTCTACTCTCGCGGCCCGACCGCGGCCGTTACCGGCCCGAACCCCGAGTTCCTGCCCACCGACGGCCACCTCGATTCGCCGCGCGGTCCGCAGGATCGTGTCCCCCTCCGCCATGCGCTCAGTACACAGCGAATGGCGGCGGTACCGGGGCGGTGGGAGGGCCGCCCCGGTACCAGACCATCAGTGCTTCTTGCCCCCGTGGCACGCCGGGATGTTGAGCCGCAGGTTGTTCCTCTTGAGCTGTCGGCTGTTCTGCGCTTTCAGGTTGAGGAAGCCGTTGGTCTGTCCCGTGCAGAGATTCCGGGAGTTGACCAGCAGGCCCTTGTTGCCGCCCTTCATCGTGAGGATGAACTTGCTCACCGCCACGTCAGGGGTGTTGTTGAACACGGTCTTGAGGCGGCCGTGCTCGGAGCTGATCACGCCACGCAGCCGGATCGGGACCTGGCCGTGCAGGTTGACCAGCAGATCCGGCAGCGTGTTGCTCGACGAGGTCAGGTAGACCGGGCCCTTGAGCGCCTTGTCGAGCAGCGGCGAGGTTGCCTTGGCGTGCCCGTAGATCGAGTTCTTCGGGCATTCGTTGGCGGCCAGCTGGACCCTCGTGCAGATCGTTCTGATGTGACTCTGATCGAGGATCGTCGCCCGCGGCAGGATGAACGCTGCTCGCCGCAGGTTGGCGTCGCCGTTGCGGGCTTCGAGAGTCGCCCGGAACTTCGGGTTCTTCGCCCGCTTGGTCTGGTTCTTGCCGCCGAGGATCTTCGGGAAGAACTTCGGCTTGAACTGCAACTTCTTGCATTCGGTTGCCCGGAAGTCGCTCGACGCTTTTGCTTCGAACCAGGCGCCCGGGTTGGCCGGGTCTTCGCCACCGCCGAAGATCCCAGAGCCGATCTGGAACGTTTCGCGACAGGTGGTCGGGTTGACGGTGAAGTTCTTGCGGTTGACCGCGATGTCGATCGACCGGACATCGAGCTTCACGCCACCGAATATGTAGGGAATGGGATCCGAGACGGCGTGGACTTCGGCCGTTTCGGGGTCGATGTTGAGAGCCGTCCTGACCACGTCGGTGCCGAGGTCATAGGGCCCCGCGACCGCGGGGACCACGAAGACGAAGCTCAGCGGCGCCCCATTGTACGGTCCGGCGAGATAGGCCTTGCCGGGGGTGTGGAACGGAGTTCCCGAGCCGACGCCGATGTTGACCGTGCCGACTTGGCTGTTAGAGGGACAGCTCGGATTGGCCAGCTCGGCTTTGCCCGACGTGCTGCCGGCGGCAGAGATGCTCGCTTCAGGGCAGTATTCGGTGCCCTTCAGCTTTGCCACCATCCCGGGGGGCAGGTTGACGCTGACCCGGCGGATCTCCTGAGCCCCGTTGGGCCGCGTGATGTGCAGGTTGAACGGGCTGAACTTGCCGGCCTTGGTGCTGTTCGGCCCAGCGTTGAACGTCGGGCTGAAGGGCCGTTCGCCGAGTTTTTTCGGACAGGGTCCGCCGCCGGCTTTGTTGTCGAGCGTGAATTCGCCGCTCGGAGTGGCGTCTGCATTACCCGTCCAGGGGGTCAGCGCCGTGGTCGTCTTATGGGGTCCGCAGGTGTCGGGCGTCGTCAGCGCCCCTTTTGGCCCACCGATGATGTGGACTTGGAACGAGCTGAACGTCGCCTGGGGATTTTCTTCCACGACTGCGGTGAGCTGGCCGGTCTGCAGGTTCGGGAAGACCTGTCCCTTCAGCCGGACGTTGACGCCGTAGCGTTCGGACTCAACCGTGAGAAAGACCCGGAATTGCTTGCCGGTGGTGGGATCGTTGCTTTCCGGTTGGGCCGCGTAGACCTTGCCGTGCAGCGAGTTCGGCGGCAGCGAGGGCGTTTCCACATCCACAGTGCCGATCTCCGAAGCCGCAGGGCACTGAATCGGGTTGTTGGTGTGGTAGGCGAACTGATCGTTGGTGCAGGGCACCAGACCGTTGGCAACGGAGGGGTTGAGCCCCATCCCTTCGGGCAGCGTCACTTTCGCCACCTTGAGGTAGGAGTTAGCGATCGGTTCGGAGGGGTCGAAGGGGATGCCGATGTCGAGCGTCGCCGTGTCGGGCGAGTCGGTCGAGCTGTTCACGGTCGTTTTGAGCGTCGGTTCGAATGGGACTTTGTCGCAGCCTTCCCCGGAGAAGGGCGTGGTGAAGCTTTTCGTGACGAATTTGCCAGGTTCGGTCTGCTGGTCGACGTGGAGTTCCGCCGTTTGGGGAGCGCCACAGACGCTCGGGTTGGTCAGGTAGGTGCCGTTTCCGAACGGCGCCCCTTTGTTTCCTTCGAAGACGAGGCGGGAGCCGATGATAGGCGGGTGTTCCGCGGTTCCGTCGGGCGGATGGATGTCGCTGATCGTGAAGGTGACGTGCTGATCCACCGGGCTCAGTGAGCCGACGATGATGGTCGGTTCACCGGGGGCGCTGGTCGGGAATCCGACCATCGACGGAACGCCCTGGAAGGGCACGAGGTTGTAAACAGGGAGTTTGGCTCGTGCCACCGGGCAAGCCGCAACCGGCAATGGAGGAGACGTGCAGGGTGGCCCCTGTCCCGCAACCGTCAGGTACGCGGAGCCGACGAGCGATAGCGGCGAGCACGTCGGCGGGTTTGCTTTCAGTTCTTCCACCGTGCACTTGGCGGTGGTTGCTTCGGGGTTGACGCTGAGGCCTTCAGGCGTGTCTACGACTATGTCTTTGACGAAGCCTTCTGGAAAGTTGGCGAATTCCGGAGCCGAGAACGTATTAAGCATGAAGTCGGTGATCGCGAACGGAGGATGGCCCGCTGCCTGTTTGAACCATTTCGATTCGGACGTCGGTTCTTTGTTGCACTGCAGCGGCGACACTGGGGGAGGGAATCCGATCAGTTTTTCCCCAAAGTTCGCAGGCGTCTCGGTGTCTTCTTTGCACGTCAGCGCTTCCCAGTTCGCGATACCGAAGGCGGCCTGGGCGCTGGATGCTCCAAATGCGAGAACGAAGAATGCGGCGGTGAGCGCTAGCAGCCCAAACGGGCCTCGCGTACCTCTCATATGAGACTCTCCTCCAAGACGGGTTTCCAAAAAAGAACTACCCGCCTCCCGCAGTTAAAAACGGTACACCATGGAGCCCGCGGGCTCCATAGGGGCCAACTACGTATTGGCCAAAGAGGCCCAGAGTCGTTCCTCCGCCGCGGCTACCCGTTTGGCCATCACGTCGATTTGACGCCAGAGAGCCGGCTCGGGCTCGTCGCGCTCGCTCGCCGCGTGGAAGGCTTTTGCCAGGTCGGTCCACGTGGCGGCGGCACCTGCGGCGAGCGGGGCCTCGGACCGGCCTGCCTCTTCGAGGAAGCGCGAGTACATCAGCCTGAAGGCGCCGCCGCCGGTGCCGCGCCGCTCGATCACCTGGTAGCCGAAGCGGGCGCACCACTGCCAGTCCTCGGCGGCCTCCGGCCAAGACCCCGCCTCGTCAGCGAGGCGACGTACCGCGTCGAGGCCGGAGAAGCCGCGGAACTCGGGCTCGACCATCGCCCGCGCGGCGCGCTCGATCGCCGCCGGAATCGCTTCGTGCAGGCGCTCGGGCGCGATCTCCCCCGCACCCGTGAACATGTGGCCGGAGAGCGGGTAGGCGGGGTGCCGGCTGTGACGCGCCTTGTCGAGGTTCTCGAGCCGGGTCGTCTGCAGCTGCTCGAAGCCGGTGTCGGAGAGGTGCGCCAGCTCGTCGTCGTAGCCGGCGAGGACGACGGCGTGGCCGGGGAAGTGGGCCGAGTTGCCGTAATGGTCGAGGTAGTAGAGGTCGGTGAGGAGCAGGACGGGCCTGCCGGCGTCGACCTCGGCGCGGGCTGCGGCCCAGGCGCCGTCGTCGCCGCGCTCGAAGGTGCGCAGCTCCAGCGCCGCTCCGGTCAGCTCGTCGAAGCTCTCCTCGAGGCGCGCGGTGCGGCCGTTGAACCAGCGGCTCGGCGAGGCGTCCTCGATCGTCACGTAGTAGAAGCAGGCGCCGGCGCCGAGGCCGAACGCCATCTCCTCGCTCAGCTCTACGCCGTGGAAGGCGAGGAGGTTGCGTAGGGCGGTCGAGCCGCAGTGGTGGCCGGGGGTGTGGGTGTAGTTGGGGACGAAGGGCATTGGGCTTGCTTGATTCTGATTGACCTTGACGGGTGGCGGGAGCGAGGGGTTTCCCCGGGAGGTGCCTAGGTTCGCTTCGCTCGCTATGTTGGACCGCTTCGCGGTGAAATCACTCTGCGGAGCCGCTTCGCGAGGCACTCCCGGGGAAACCCCTCGCTCCCATATTCTGCGCGGCCTATGCGGGATCTCGATCTCAGGCTCATGCGCGTCATGCGAACTAGCGGGCACACGCCCGGCTTGGAGAAAGCTGCGAAAGCTCTTGGGAAGGCTGGGAACAATGGGGCGATCTGGGTGGCGGTTGGAATCCTGTTGGCGATCGTCGACGGCTCTAATCGGGAAGCCTGGTTGATCTGTGCCGCCCTGGGACCGATTGCTATCGGGCTCAACTACGTGGTCAAGCTGATCGTCAAGCGGCCTCGTCCGGTGTTGGAGGGGCTGCCGCCGCTCGGGGGCGCTCCCAGCTCGCTCAGCTTTCCTTCGGCGCACGCGACTTCTTCGTTTGCTGTGGCGACGGCGATGACCCGGGTTGCGCCGCTTGGTGCTCTCGCCTTCGTTCTTGCTCTCGCCCTCTCGCTGGGGCGTCCATACCTTGGGATGCACTACCCGTCCGACGTCCTGGTCGGCGCCGTGCTCGGCGTCGCCCTCGGCCTGATCGTGCCGCTCTCGCTATGAAGGTCGGCATCGTGGGCTTGCCCAACGCGGGCAAGTCGACGCTCTTCAACGCCCTGACCAAGGGTGGGGCCCAGACCGGCGACTACCCGTTCACGACGATCGAGCCCAATGTGGCGATCGCCCAGGTGCCCGACGAGCGCCTGGGGCAGATCGGCGAGACCGTGCGCAGCTCCGAGCTCGTGCCGGCGACGATCTCGTTCCACGACATCGCCGGTCTGGTCAAGGGCGCCTCCGAAGGGGAGGGGCTGGGCAACCAGTTCCTCGCCTCGATCCGCGAGACCGATGCGATCTGCCACGTCGTCCGCTGCCACGCCGATTCCGGCGTCCCCCATCCCGACGGCCGGGTCGACCCGCTCGCCGACATCGAGACGATCGAGACCGAGCTGGTGCTCTCGGACTACGACGGGGCGGAGCGGCGCCTGGAACGGGTGCGAAAGGGGGCTAAGTCGGGCGACGCCGAGGCGATCGCCGAGCGCGACTGGCTGGAGCGGGTGGTCGAGGCGCTCGCCGCCGGCAAGCCCGCCCGCTCGGTGCCGGTCCCCGATGCGGCCGCCCATGGACCCGCCAACCTGCAGGCTCTTACCACGAAGCCGATCCTCTACGTGGCCAACGTCGACGAGGGAGATGCCGACCCTCCCGCGGGGGTCGCCGCGCACGCAGTCCAGGTGGGCGCTGGCGTGGTTGCGATCAGCGCCCGGATCGAGGGCGAGCTGGCTGAGCTGGACCCCGCCGAAGCGGAGGAGATGCGCGAGTCCTACGGCGTCGAGGGCTCGGGCCTGGCGCGACTGGTCCGCGCCGCGTATGACCTGCTCGAGCTGATCACCTTCTTCACCGCAGGTGAGGACAAGGAAGCCGTGGCGCGGCCGCTGCCGCGCGGCGCCACCGCCTTGGAGGCGGCTGGAACGATCCACACCGAGATCCAGGACGCCTTCATCAAAGCCGAGGTGATCGGCTGGGAGGCGCTGGTCGAGTGCGGCGGCTACTCCGCCGGTCGGGACCGAGGCCTGCTTCGCATCGAGGGCCGCGACTACGTCGTCCAAGATGGCGATGTCATAACCATCAAGGTGTAGCTTCCGCGAATGGACCAGGGAGCGCGGTTCCCGCGGGTCGCCGAGAAGGCCGGCCACTACGAGAGCTTCTACATCAAGGCCTGCCGGCCGGGTGGGGGGCAGGGGATCTGGATCCGCCACACCGTCCACAAGCGGCCGGGGGCCGAGCCGAACGCCTCGATCTGGTTCGTCCTCTTCGACCGCGAGGCCGACGGGCCGCGGGCGACCAAGGTCACCGTGCCGGCGGCGGAGCTGTCGGTGCCCTCGGGGTCCTGGGTCAAAGTCGATGGGGCCGAGATCGGGCCGGGGCAAGCAGCGGGCGCCGTGAGCACCGATGCCGTCAAAGCCTCCTGGGAGCTGACCTTCTCCGGCGACGCCGAGCCCTGCAAGTACCTCCCGTCCGACCGCCTCTACGAGACCCGCCTGCCCAAAACCAAGTTCGTCGCACCCTTCCCGAACGCGCGCTTCGAAGGCAAGCTCGAGATTGACGGTGAGACGATCGAGCTCGCCGGCTGGCCCGGCATGATCGGCCACAACTGGGGCAGCGAGCACGCAGAGCGCTGGGTCTGGCTCGAGGGAACCGGCTTCGCCGACTCTCCCGACACCTACTTCGACGCCGGCGCAGCCCAGATCAAGCTCGGTCCCTGGACGACTCCCTGGGTGCCTTCCGGAATGCTGATGCTCGACGGCAAGGCGCACCGGCTCGGCGGCCTCGGCCAGATTCGCGCCGCTTCCATAGAAGAGTCAGCCGGTGAGTGCAGCTTCGTCTTACCGGGCAAGGACATAGTCATCCGTGGCAAGGTCTCCGCCCCGAGGAAGGACTTCGTAGGCTGGATCTACGCCGACCCCAAGGGCCCTGAGCACAACACGATCAACTGCTCGGTGGCGGATCTGGAGCTCACCGTAGAACGCCCCGCACTGCCCCCTCTCCAGCTTTCCCTCCCCGGTGGGGCGGCCTACGAGTTTGGCATGCGCGAGAAGGACCACGGCATCCCGGTTCAGCCGTACCCAGACGGCTGAAAAGGCCATCGAGGGGTCCGTCCGGGGGCGCCTCCCAACGGCACCGCGGAGAGGTTCTAGCCCCGAAGGGGCTCGACATTAGCCCGCCGAAGGCGGGCTTGGGCGCCACCGGATGGACCCCTCGATGGCCCACCCGTAGCCTTGCCGTTGACGAGCTTGCGGAACTCCATCCAGGTGCTGTAGCTGCCCAGCGCCGACTCGAGCTGATCTCCTCGGACCTTGGTTGCGCCCCCCGTCCCGATCAGCTTCGCTTCTACGATCCGCGGAGAGACTCCGCGTTTGGTGATCACCACTTGCTTTAAGCGCCCATGCAGGTAAGCGCCCAACCTGGAGCTGATCTCGGGGCCGCTGAATTCGAGCTTCCAGTTGTGCAGCGGGCAGGCGCCGTCGTAGGGGTCGGGAACGCCAACGAGGTAGGGGATGGCGGGGCCGAAGAAGACGTTTTGGACACTCTCGGTCTGGCCGCCGGAGCAGGCGGAGAAGTAGGTCACGGCGATTTTGCCGCCGTACATCACGATCTGCCCACGGGTCGCTTCGGCGGCTTCGTTGGTCGAGGCGGTCTCGCTCGACATGCCCTCGTAGACCTGGCTGCGCGTGTCGTCGTAGAGGTCGAAGCCGTTGCCGCCGACTGCGCCGGTGAGGGCGAAGGAGCGGGCGGCGACTGCCTGCGCGCGCAGCTCTGCCTGCGGCCAGGAGGGCGGCGACTCGTTGGGAATCACGCCTTTGACGTACTGGTCGACCGGCAGCGCGTTGATCTCGTTGAGCGAGCTGGCGTCGCTTTCGGTGGGGACCACCTCGAGCGCGCCGCGGTAGGGGCTGCCGTCGATCGTGACTTGCCCCTTTCCCGCAGCCCGCAGGGTGTGGCCGCAGTTGGCGATCGGGCGGCCGCCGGAGCTGCGCAGCCCGACGCTCGAGCCGGCCCGGTGCGCCTCATAGTCGCGCCCCGCGTCGAGCGCCTTGCCGCAGGCGCTGGTAGCGCCGCTGAAACCGATGTCGCTATCGGAGACGTCGAGCAACACCCGGACGATTCGTGGGCCCCCCAGCTTGCCGATCGTCGTCCCCGAGTAGTAGTGGCCGAGGATGAAGCCGTAGCCCTTGCCGTGCGTGGCGTAGCCGTAGGCGCCGTACTGGCTCATCCCCACCCCGTGGCCGAAGCCGTGGCCGAGCACGGCCCAGCGCACGCCGGCCTGGGCATTGGGGGCCAGGAGGAGGAAGAGGAAAAGTGCGGTGAGGCGGAGTCGCATCTCTGGGTGACAGATTCGGGAAAGGGGAGTCTCGGCCTGCACTACGCTTTAGATGATTGACCCCACGACCCCGCACACCTGGATGACGCGCGTGGCGCTGCGCATCTCTGCGTCCTCGGGTTTGCCTTTGCAACCAGCAAAGGCTGCACCCTGCGTCCTTGATCTGCTTGGCCACGCACGCCCCCAGGCGCACGCGGCCATGGAGTCAATCATCTAGATGGCGACGCAGACGGTGCAAGCTGTCGACCACGAGCTTCTCGCTGCCGGCGAGTGGACGGCGACCGGCGAGTGGGGCGAGGTCGAGAGCCCCTACGACGGGACCGCAGTCGGTCGAGTCGCTCTCGGCGACGCGGCGCTGGTAGACCACTGCGCGATTGCGGCTTGTGCCGCCTTCGAGTCAGGCGACTTTCCCCAGCACGAGCGCGCCGCCGTCCTCGACCGCGCCGCCGGGATAACCGGCGAACGGCTCGACGACCTGGCGCTGACGATCGCCGCCGAGGCGGGCAAGCCGCTGAAGACCGCGCGCGCCGAGGCCGAACGCTGCGTCGACACGCTCACCTTCTCCGCGGTCGAGGCGCGCAAGCTGAGCGGTGGCATGGTGCCGATGGATGCCTCGGCTTCCGGCGCCGGCAAGCTCGGCGTGACGATGCGCGTCCCCTACGGGGTGGTCGGCGCGATCAGCCCCTTCAACTTCCCGCTCAACCTCGTCGCCCACAAGCTCGGGCCGGCGATCGCCGCCGGCAACGCGGTCGTCCTCAAGCCGGCCGGGCAGACGCCGATCTCGGCGCTGAAGCTGGCGGCGATCCTGCTCGACGCCGGCCTGCCACAGGGTTGGCTCAGCGTCGTCCCCGGCCCCGGCTCGGAGGTCGGCAACGCGATCGTCGAGCACGAGCTGACCGGCGCGCTCAGCTTCACCGGCTCGGCCAAGGTCGGCTGGGACATCCGCAGCCGCGTCCCCCACAAGAAGGTCAACCTCGAGCTGGGCTCAAACGCACCGCTGATCGTCCACTCCGACGGCGACTGGGAGACGGCGGCCGACAAAGCCAAGCTGCACGCCTTTTCGCATGCCGGGCAGAGCTGCATCTCGATCCAGCGGATCCTCGTCCACGAGGACGTCGCCGACGCCTTCACCGAGCGGCTCGTCGCCAACGCCAAGGCGCTGCGGGTCGGCGATCCGCTCGATCCCGAGACCGACGTCGGCCCGCTGATCTCTGCCGGCGACCGCGACCGGGTCAAGGAGTGGGTCGAGGAGGCGGTGGCCGAAGGCGCGGACCTGCTTGCCGGTGGCGAGCTGGTCGACGACGGTCGCTGCCTCGCCCCGACCCTGCTCGGCAGTCCGCCGCGCGAGGCCAAGGTCTGGTGCGAGGAGGTCTTCGGCCCGGTGGCGACGATCGACCGCTACGCCGACTTCGGCGAGGCGCTGCGGATGGCCAACGACTCCAAGTTCGGCCTCCAGGCGGGCGTCTTCACGCGTGATATGGGCCGCGGCCTCGAGGCCGCGGCGACGCTCGAGTTCGGCGGGGTGCTGATCAACGAGGTGCCGACCTTTCGTGCGGACCAGATGCCCTACGGCGGCGTCAAGGACTCCGGCAACACCCGCGAGGGTCCCGCTTTCGCGGTGTTAGAGCTCACTGAGGAGCGGTTCGTAACGCTGCAGGGGTAGGGGTCGGGTGTCCCTCCCCCGGAGACCGTCGCGCAGCTGGTCGCGGGCCAGGGTTCAAACGTGGTTCCAGGAGCCTCCGTGGGAGGGACACCCGACCCCTACTCGTGCGGCCTGGCCATCCGCCGGTGATCTAGGGCCTTCTCAAGCACAGCTGGCTCTACTCCCTGCTCAAGGGCTACCTCGCGCAATGAGCGTCCCGACTCGGCCGCGATCTTGACGATGTCGGCGGCGCGGTCGTAGCCGATGTGGGGGTTGAGCGCGGTGACCATGACCAGAGTGGCCTCGACGTGGCGCTTGGCCATCTCCTCGTTGGCCTCGATCTCGGCGACGCATTTCTCGTTCAGCAGCCGTGAGGCGGAGGCGAGCAGCTTCACCGAGTCGAGCAGGTTGCGGGCGATCAGCGGCACTCGCACGTTGAGCTCGAACTGGCCCTGGCTGCCGGCGACGGTGATCGCCGTGTCGTTGCCGATCACCTGGGCGGCGACCTGGATCACGACCTCGGGGATGACGGGGTTGACCTTGCCCGGCATGATCGAGGAGCCCTTCTGCAGCTCCGGCAAGCGCAGCTCGGCCAGGCCGGCGCGTGGGCCGGAGCCCATCAGCGCCAGGTCGTTGGCGATCTTGTTGAGCGAGACGGCGTAGACCTTGAGCGCCCCCGAGAGCTCGACCAGCGCGTCGCGGTTGCCCTGAGCCTCGAAGGGGTCGAGCGGCGCCGAGATCGTCAGGCCGGTGTCCTCGGCCAGCTTCTCCCGCACCTTCGTGGCGAACTCGGGATGGGTATTGAGACCGGTCCCGGTCGCGGTGCCGCCGAGCGGGATCTGGCCGACGCGCCGCAGCGTCCCCTCGACCCGCTGGATGCCGAGCCGGACCTGCGCCGTGTAGCCGCCGAACTCCTGGCCCAGGGTCACCGGCACCGCGTCCATCAGGTGGGTGCGGCCCGCCTTGACCACGTCGGCGAAGCGCTCGGACTTCTCGGCCAGGGCCTCCTGCAGCCCCTCCATCGCCGGCAGCAGGTCGTGGGTCACCTCGTCAAGCGCCGCCAGGTGTACGGCCGAGGGGAAGACGTCGTTGGAGGACTGGCCCATGTTGACGTGGTCGTTGGCGTGGGCCGACTCCCCGGCGAGCTTGGCGAGCACCTCGTTGGCGTTCATGTTCGAGGAGGTGCCGGAGCCGGTCTGGAAGACGTCGACGGGGAACTGGTCGTCGTGCTCGCCGGCGGCGACCGCATCGCCGGCGTCAGCGATGCGGGCCGCCAGCTCATCATCCAACTCACCCAGTTCGCCGTTGACCCGCGCCGCGGCGCCCTTCAGCCGTCCCAGCCAGCGGACGACGGGCACGGGAACGCGCTCGCCGGAGACCGGGAAGTTGTCGACGGCTTTGGTGGTCTCGCCACCCCAGAGCTGCTCAGTCAAGGTCAGGCCTCCATCACGGATTCGTAGGTACCGGCAGCGTATTCGAGCGGTCGGGGCGGCGGTACCGGTGCCCGGCTGCGCAGTGGCCGCTGCGCTTGCCCGAGCGACGCCGGTGAGCCCTGCAGCGAACCCTGCCCTTGCGGCCAGGCCCGCCCTTCGCCCCGCGCTTGCCGCGCGGCCCGGTTGCTCCGGCAGGCCCGACCGGACCCTCCCGAGTAGCCACGGCCGCGCCCGAGGCCGGGGGGGCGCCGAGTCGCAGCGAGATCGTCTCTCCGAATCGGACCGGTTGCCCCCCGGCAAGCACTTGACTGCCACGGTCGAGTCGCAGAAGCCACGCTTCGTCCTCGCCGGCGGGAGCAACGCCGTCGATCGAGGTGATGCGCCCATCGAGCATGGCGAACGAGGTCACGCAGCCGGCTGGGAAGGAGCCACCGGCCCTTGCCTCGTTCAGAACCTGGCTCAGCTGCGCTCCCTCCGGCGCGGTCACCTTGCAGATCCTCACGTTGCCTGGGGCGAGCTCGATTGCCAGCAGGTGGGGGACGGGGGTCCCGCCAGCAACAGTCGCCACTGGGCGGATACCCGGTTGCGACGGATCGCTCCGAGCCGGAGGCGCAGCCGTGAAGACCCCGCCCGTGATCGCCCGCAGCGCGTCCTGGGTCGAGTAGAGGTTCGCTTCGCTCGTGTTTTCGTAGCCGAAGCCCCCGGCTTCGGAGCCGGACGGGACCTGGAGCGAGAGCAGGTGATCGATCGGCGTCTTGCCTGCCGCAGTGGTCCAGGTCGCCGATTGGGGATCGATCCCGCAGGCGTTGAGGCCGCTGACTGCCCAGGCGGTGGCGTCGGCGTTGTCGCCGAACGCGTAGTGGAAAGCGCCGGTCGCATTGACCAGCAGGCCGTGCAGGTAGGCGAGGGCGGGGGCGACGGAGGGGTCATATGCGGGGGCTCCGGCTTCGCAGAGCGCCGCGATCGCCGCCCCGGTCATGTCGGGTTCGCTCGGTTCGGCCTTCGCCGCCGGGGTCATCGCCGACGAGTAGGTCCAGCCACCGTCGTCGTGCTGGCGCTGGCGCAGGTAGGAGGCTGCTGGGGCCAGCGCCCAAGCGGGAACCGGGGCGGTCTTAAGGGCCAAGATCCCGAACGCCGTGCTGTTGATGCTCGGTTCGCCAAAGCTGCCGGCGAGCGGGTTCCAGCTGCCGGCGATCTGCGCCGGCAGGTTCAGGTCGGCCGAGAGCCGGGCCGGGTCGAGCCCGGCCGCGTGGGAGACCAGCGTCACGCGCTCATAGTCGGTGACTGCTTTCGTCGGTGGGCCCCCCCAGAATCCCGTGTAGTCGCCGAAGAGGAAGTCCTGCAAGCTCGGATTGCCGGGGGTGTGGACGTCCGCGGCACTGACTCCCGCCGCGGCCAATGAGGTCGCGACCCAATCGCTGCTGAAGGAGCCGTGTTCGAACCCGAAGGGTTCGCCGGTCAGAGGATCCTGCTGGCCCTGCACGTATTCCACTGCCTTGCCGACAGCGGCGTCGATTTCTTCCTGGGTGGAGGTAGCTGCGGCACTTGCCGGAAGCACTGCGAGAGCTGCGAGAGATAGGACCGCCGCGCAGAGCGCGGACAGGCGTCGAAACGAGACTGCTTGCATCCGTGAACCCCTTTCCTCGAGGGCTTGATGGAGGGATCGGAGGGAGGTCTCCTGGCTTCCGAGCCTCCCGTCGCGCCTTCCCAGCCGGTGAGGCCAGTGGCTGCCGCATGGGCTGCGGCGGGATTTTGCTCGGTCACAGTGGCGGGCCCGCGCCGGTTTCTCACCGGCTTCCCCGTCCACCGATCCGTGGATTTGGTTGGTGCTGAACTTATAGGAGATTCGGCCAAAGCGTTCATCGCGCCGCCGCCCCCGTCATTAGATTGCAAACGTCAAGCGAACGAGGGAACCCGGTGCGAATCCGGGACTGACGCGCAACGGTATGGAGTAGGCGCCACCGATTTGGGACGCCGAATCCGAGTCCGAACACTCGCCGCCTGACGCACACATAGGACCCTGTTCTCGCGACCAGAAGGAGATCCATCTATGCGTCCCATCACCTGCCGTCTGGCGTTGATCGCTGCGGCTGTCGGCTCACTGCTGATGCCCGCCGCGGCGTCGGCGACCGCAACCGTCGAACAGATCGAAAAAGCCAGGAACGAAGGCGTCACCTATCTCAAAGGCCTGCAGAAAGAAAGCGGCGAAATCCCCGGCTTCGGCGGCGACTGGGCCCTGACCTCGTTTGCCGCAGCAGGCGTTGCCCCCGCCGACGTCAACAAAGCCGGCAAAGAAAGCAGCGACGCTCGCAGCTGGTACGAAGGGGTCGTCGGTGCGGTCGGCTGGCCGGGGGAAGGAGCCGTTGCGACCGACTTCGAGCGGGCGGCGCTGATCGCCTATGCGGCCGGTATCGACCCCGCCCGCGTCTCGAAGCGACAGAACCTGATCGCCAAAGTTGCCTCCTACTACCAGCCGGAAAGCCCGGGCTACTACGGCTCGACCTTCAACGCGACCGTCTTTGGGTTGCTGGCGCTGGCGGATGCGAAAACGACCGGCGGCGTTCAGCGCGTGCCCCAAGTGGTCCTCGATCAGGCGGTCGCAGCGGTGAAAGCCAACCAGCACACCGACGGCGGCTGGACCTGGGAAAAAGCCGCGGGCAACGAAGCGGCGCTGAAAAAAGCATCCGAACCCGACATGACCGGCGCCGCGATGGCGGCACTCTGCGCCGCCGGCGTTGCCAATGCGAACGAATCGATCGTCAACGCAAAGAAATACCTCGTCTCGAAATTCGTCAAAGCGAGCGGCGCCTTCGAATCGGAATTCGGCGTCAACACCGATGCCAACGCCTGGGCGGTGCAGGGGCTCAAAGCCTGTGGGATCGATCCCCAGGAAGCCGAACTCACCGGCACGGCCCCAGCAAAAAAGACGCCGCTCAATTTCCTCATCTCCCAGCAGGTGAGCGGGGGCGGTTTCAGGTACGGGACCTCCGGCAGCACGGCTGACGAGTACGCAAGCCAGGACGCTGTTCGAGCCCTCGGCAGCGGTGGGTTCACTGCCGCGCCGCCGAAACCGAGCAAAGGCGAACAGTGGAAGGGTGTGACCGAATTCGCCACCGGGGAAGCCGAATCCGGTTCGCTGGCGCTGATCGTCGACAACGGGACCTCGCCGCTGAAGATCTGCTCGGTCTCGCTGGCTCCGAAAGCAACGACGACGACCCTGGCGGCGGTCCTGAACGCCGCGGTTGCCGGCACCACGCCGGCGTCCTGCGTGACGGACTTCCTGCCCGCGAGCGGCGAAGGGGCGATCACCCAGGTCAACGGATTCCCCGCAAGTCCAGCCGAACGATGGAACGTCACGATCGACGGTGGCACGAAAGCGACGGCGAGACGCAACACCACGATCCACGTCGGCGACACGATCTACCTGAGGTACGAATAGACTGAATCCGAATATCAGGATCGGTGGACGGGGAAGCCGGTGAAAGACCGGCGCGGGCCCGCCACTGTGACCGAGCAAAAGCCCGCCGCACGCCCATGCGGCAGCCACTGGCTTCAGATCGGCCGGGAAGGCGCGGCGGGAAAGCTCGGAAGCCAGGAGACCTCCCTCCGATCCATACACGTCGATCGCCCTCGCGGAAAGGGGCCAGGCATGCGCACGGTCATCGCGGCGTTCAGCGTCGCCTTTCTCTTCATCGTCTTCGCCGCACCCGTGGCGCGGGCGGCGCCGACCGAAGTCAACGTGCGGATCGAGGGCCGTAGCGAAACCCTGTTCGAGGGGCCGGTCCTGACCGAAGGCCACGACGTCAAGGCGTTCTCGGATGCGGAACCCCATCGCTGCGACGGGGTCAATAACGGCAAGTACCCAACCCCGGGCCCGACCCCGACGGCTGCCTCGGTCGACGCGATGAGCATCGTCGGCGAAGGCTTCGACGGCAACTGGTATCCCGGCTACGACGACTACTTCATCACCCGCTGGGGTCCCGGCGGGCAGAGCGCGGCTCTCGGCGAGTACTGGGGTCTGCTCGTCAACAACGTCTATACCAACGTCGGCGGCTGCCAGTACCAACTCGATGGGGGAGATGAGGTCCTCTGGGCATACGATGCCTTCAAGGAAAAGCCGTTGCTGGCGCTCTTTCCGGCAGGTTACGCGGGCGGCGCCAGGCCCCTGACCGCTACCGCCGAATTGGGCCAGCCGTTCGAAGTCGAGGTCGATTCCTACGCAGACGACGTCGAGGGCATCCCGCCGGCCGGTCCGGAGCGGACCGGCGCCAACCCCTTCGAGGGTGCCGAAGTGGCGCCCGTGGCGCTCGGTGCCGGGGGGTTCGAGACGGTTGATACGGCGAGCTCGGCAACGGTTGAAACGGGCGCGGACGGGCGAGCTGAGATCAGCTTCGCCAAATCCGGCTGGAACCGGATCAAGGCGACCGTGGCCGGCTCAGGCGGAGAGGAAAGCGCAATCCGCTCGAACCGTCTCGACGTGTGTGTGATCGATCCGCCCGCCAAAACCGACTGCGGACCGCTCCCGCCGGATGACCTGGCTCGGACTCCGCCTGCAGAAGTAAAAGAACCCGGACTGGGGAATCCCGGGGTCGGCGAGGGCCAGTCGGGATCCACCGCGAAGGGCTCAGGCGCCGGAACGTCTCCGGCAACCGATCCTGGCCAGGTCCAACTGCAGCTACCGCATCTCGATCACAGCCGCATAGCGCGCGGCCTGCTCAGGGTCAGCTGGCGCGTGCTCGACGCGGGGGTGGGAATAGCGAAGTGGACGATCTCCTCGAAGACGCTCGGCCGCAAAGGCGGCCGCTACGTGACCAGGGCAAGCGGCACGAGCGGGACCTCGGCGTCGCTGCGACTGCCGCCCGGAGCCGGCTACCGCCTGCGGATCACGATCACCGACACTCTTGGCCGCAGCTCGAGCGCCACGATCGGCAAGGTCCAGGTGCCTGCTTAGGCCGTGCGTCTCCTTGCCTCGACCCTTGTGTTCTGCGTCCTGATCGCCGTAGGGTCGGCAGCAGCCGGCGCGCCGAACCCGGCCAACCGGGCACGGCTCGACAGCACGATCCGCTACCTCCAGGAAGCGCAGAACCACGACGGCGGTTTCGGTGGCGCCTCGGGCAGAGAATCGGGTCAGGGCTTCAGCGCCTGGGTCGCGCTGGCCCTGGCGGCTGCGGGGGTCAACCCTCGCTGCCAGGCGAGGCCAGGTGGCGTTGACGCCTACAGCTTCCTGGTCGATCACTTCCACAAAGGCCTCGAAGAAGAGATCCCTTACCCGTCGATCCCCACGACCGCGTTCGAGCGCGAACTGATGGTGGTCGATGCCTCCGGGACTGACCCGCATAGCTTCGCCGGCTACGACCTGGTCAAGGAAATCCTCGTGCGAGCGCTGCCGGACGGTTCCTTTCCCTACGTGCCAGAAGGCCGGGGCGAAATCAACGACACGATCTTCGCCATCGTCGCCCTCGACCCCATCCAGGAGCCCGAAGCGCAGGCCGCGATCCAGCGCGCCGCCGACTGGCTGATCGCTCAGCAGGACGACGACGGTGGCTGGTCGTTCGAAGTCAAGGGTCGCCGCACCGAAGCCGACATGACCGGGGCCGCGATCCAGGCGCTGCGTGCGGCGGGCCGGCCGGACACGGAAGCCGAGCGCGACGGGCTCCAGTACCTGCGCGCCATGCAGAGCTCCGACAGCGGCTTCCCCGAGTTTCCCGGCGAAGCGGAATCGAACGTCGCCTCGACCGCCTGGGCGGTGCAGGGCATCTGGTCTGCCGGCCAGGATCCCGAAACCTGGGTCAAGGGCGGAAACGACCCCCTCTCCTACATGGCCTCCCTCCAGCAACCCGACGGGCACATCCGCTGGAAGGCAAGCGAAGACACGAACGGCGTTTGGATGACCGCCTACGTGGCCCCGGCCTTCGCCGGTCAGGCCTGGCCGATTCCGGCTTCGCCGTGCGATGCCAAGCAGCAGGCCGCGCCTACCCAGTCGGGCCAGGGCGAAGGTAGCCAGCCCGGTGGGGGTGTGATCGTGGGCGGCGGCGGCAGGGGCGCGCCGCTGTTCAGTCGCCCCAAGCCGCAGAGCCAGGGCCGGACGCCGGGGGCCACGCGCCAGGTTCGCCGCAACAGATACGCGACCGACCACAGTGAGACCAAGCGCGGTGAGAACGCGGAGCAGCCGGCGATCACCGCAACGTCCGAAGCTCGTCGCAAGCGCGACGAAGCGCCGGCCGAGGCTCGTGAGAACGATGGAGGAGAGGGAGCCGGTTCGTCCTCGACCGGCGGGGGCGGTCAGCAAAGCAGCGGCCGCGAAGTGACCGGCACCCTCGTCGGAGGCGGTGCACCTGGGTTCGGCGCTCCCGGCTTGCACGGCGCCGGGGCAGGCGGTAGCGGAACTTCGGGGCTGGCGATGGCCATCGGCGCGGCGGCGCTGCTGTTCGGTCTCGGGGGCTTTCAGCTGGAGCGGTGGCGGGGGGTTGCCCTCCCGTGAGTGCCGCGATCGATCTCGGCGACGCGCTGGCGGACATCGCGACTGCGCTGCGGGTCCCGGTGCTGGTCGCGGCCGTGCTGATCCTGCTGCTCTGTGCCGTCGAGCTGGGCCGCTTTGGTGCTGAGCTATGGCGGCGGCGGGTGCGAGCCCGCCATGCCGACCTTCTGGAGCTGACCGCGCACGCGATCGCCGACCCCGCCCACGCCTCGAACTACGCCTACAGCGCCCCGGGCTCGGTCGCCGCCGAGGCTCTTGCCGCGCTCGCCGTCGCAGCCCACGCCCCCGACCGACCCGGGGCGACCGAGCGCGCGCTGGCGCGCTACGAGCTCACCGTGCAGCGACGACTCGACCGCACGCGTCTGCTGGTCAGGGCCGGACCGGCGATCGGCCTGATGGGCACCCTGATCCCACTCGCGCCGGGGCTTGCCGCGCTGGGCAACGGCAACGTCGCCGTGCTGGCCGAAAACCTCCGTGACGCCTTCGGCGCCACTGTCGTCGGGCTGCTTGTCGGCACCGTCGCCTTTGCCCTCACGCTGGCTCGCACCCGGATGTACACCGAGGACCTGGCGGCGCTCGAGCAGGGGGCCGGGGCGCTGCCCCCTGCTCCGCCGGTCCCCGCCGCGCAGGGCCAGGCTCTGGCACAGAATTGGAGCCGCTGACGTGAGCCGGGTTGGACTAGGGCGTCACGGCAAGATCGCCGAGAACGCCGGCGACCCCCTCGATGGGCTGGTCAACCTCTTCGACATCGGGATCGTCCTCGCGGTTGCCTTCCTGATCGCGGGGCTGACCCTCACCGTCAATCCCGGCAGCGGCCGGATCCAGCGGCGCCCCGGCGCTGCTCCGGTCCACGTCCACGTCCTTCCCTCCCCGACCGGGGAGCAACAGGCGCGGGGCAAGGGAAAGCCGGTCGGCACCGCCTACCGGCTCGCCGACGGACGCCTGGTGATCGTCTCGCCGCGCTGAGCTCAGCCGCGAGCCCGGCCGGCGTCGAAGCCACGCTGGTAGGCGTCGAGGAAAGTGGTGGGAAGAGGCCGGTTGTCGGGGCTGTAGCGGGCAGCGGCAGAGAGGCGGCGGATCAGCTCGGTATGGATCCCTTCGGTGCCGTCGGCACCACGCTCGGCGGCGCCGAGCATGTAGCCGAGCTGCAGGTTCGCGGCCCCACCGGGTTCGGCCCGCGCCTCGACGTTGAGCTTGGTGGTCGCAGTCAGCATCGCGTCGCCGACAGTCGCCAGATCGCCGCCGGTCTGGTTCTGGGCGAGGCAGTCGGAGATCGGCGTCGCGCCGCCCAGTTCGACCTCGCCGGGCGCATCCTGCAGAGCGCGAAGGTAGGCCGGTGCACCTTCGAGACAGGCAACCGGGGTCGAGTCGTCCGGCCCCCCACAGCCACCCACGGTGATCAAGCTGGCGACGAAGGCAATCAGCAGTAGGCGACGCATGCGCTGCATCCTACGAACCCACCCCGGTAGGGCTGAAACGTCTTGTACTTTTTCGCTGAGGCAAGCGGGCGACAGCCCAATCCCGATCCACCGAAAAAGTTAAGTGGAAGCCCTACCGGCTAATCGCTGCGGGGAGAGACGCCGCCGGACTGGACGACGGAGATGCCGCCGCGCGGACCGGGCTCGGCGACGGGCTCGGGCTCGCTGCCGCCCTGCGGGCTCTTGGGCGGCTTGATGCCGGCCGGGGGGACGCTTGCCGGCGGTTGCTTTGCGGCACTCTGCTTGCCGACCGGGAAGACCTCCACCCATTCGGCCAGCTGGAACATCGGCACCGGGGCGTGTTCCCAGGAGAGGTGCAGGTGGTGGCCGCAGCCGTGGCCGGCGTCGCCGTCGTAGCCGACCCAGCGGAAGGGCGGTCGGGGCTCGTTCTGGACCGGCTCGGCCCAGTGGGCGAGACGGGTGATCGCGGCCCAGCTGGGGTCGCATCTGCCGGGCGTCCCGTCGATCGGCACGAGGTCGACCGCGAGCCCGTTGTAGTGGTCGGAGTCCCTGACGTGGCACATGTTGCAGCCGACGTGCTCGCCGTCGGGCAGCGGGCCCGAGTAGCCGTCGGTTACGTAGATCGGGTAGCGCGCGGCGAGCCAGCGCAGGTCCGGAACGATCCGGCGGTCGACCATGTCGCCCACTTCGTGGGGAACCGAGGCGGGGATCGGGACTATTTCCCCGCTGGCGTGGATCAGCCGCGTGGGGATCGGCGCGGCGCCCGCCGGCGTCGCTGCCCAAGCGAGCAATGCGACGGCGACGATCGCGACCAGGGTGACCCGGTCTCGCGCGCCTTGCTGGAGCCTGTCGATCTTTCCCGGCACGCTCCGCTTATCGACCGTCACTCGGACCCGACTTGAGCGCTGCATGGGTAGGGTCCCCGGCATGACGACCGTGCGTGACGCCAGCTTCGACCTCTTCCGTACCCAGGGAATGACGACCATCTTCGGCAACCCGGGATCGACCGAGCTGCCGATGCTGGCCGACTTCCCCGGCGATTTCCGCTTCGTGCTCGGCCTGCACGAGGCGGTCGTGGTCGGGATGGCCGACGGCTACGCGCAGGCTTCCGGACGCACCGCGATCGCCAATCTCCACACCGCGCCCGGCGTCGGCAACGCGATGGGGGCGATCTTCAACGCGCAGGCCAACCACACGCCGCTCCTGGTCACCGCCGGCCAGCAGACGCGGGCGCAGATGACCCTGCAGGCGAACCTGACCAACCGCGATGCGATCCGCATGCCCCACCCGCTGGTCAAGTGGTCCTACGAGCCACCGCGGGCAGAGGACGTGCCGCTTGCCCTCGCCCACGGCGCCCACCTCGCCTCGCTGCCGCCGCAGGGCCCCGTCTTCGTCTCGCTGCCGATGGACGACTGGTACGCCGAGGTCGAGGAGGCCGACGTTCGTGAGGCGATCGGGCGCACGGTGACGGGCCGCGCCGTCGCCGACCCCGAGGCCGTGAAGGATCTCGCCGAGCGGCTCGACGCAGCCGCCAACCCGGTCTTCGTCACGGGCCCCGACATCGATGCCAGCGGTGGCTGGGATGCGGCGGTGGCGCTGGCCGAGCGCCAGCGCCTGCCGGTCTGGGCGACCCCGGCCCCGGGCGGCGGCAAACTCGGCTTCCCCGAGGGTCACCCCAACTTCCGCGGCGTGCTGCCGCCGGCGATCGGGCCCGTCGCCCAAACCCTGGAGGGGCATGACCTGATCCTCGTCGCCGGCAGCTCCGTCTTCCCCTACTACCCCCACATACCCGGGCCGCTGCTTCCCGAGGGAGCGAAGCTGGTAGCGATCACCAGCGACCCCGACGAGGCGGCGCGCGCGCCGATGGGCGACGCGATCGTCGCCGACGTGAAGCTGACCTTGGAAGCGCTGCTGGAGACGGTGCCGGAGTCCTCGCGCCCCGTGCCCGAGCCGAACCCGGGGCCGAGCGAAATCCCCGCCGAGGATCCGCTCAACTCCTCCACGGTGCACTCCGCGCTGGCCGAGGTCTTCCCCGAGGACGGCATCGTCGTGCTCGAGTCGCCCTCCAGCACCCTGGCGCTGCGCAATCAGCTGCGCCTCTCCCGTCCAGGCAGCTACTACTTCA
>DATHEA010000001.1:0-19317 GCA_035318745.1 Solirubrobacterales bacterium | reverse complement strand
GGTTAACGGTGCACTCGTCAGGGGCCGAGGACGCGGGCTGCGTACTCGTTAGCGAAGACCCGGTCGGGGTCGAGCTCGTCGCGCGCGGCCTGGAACGTCCCCCACTCCGGGTAGAGAGGCGCCAGGGTCTTCGCGGTCTGGAAGTGGCGCTTGCCCCAGTGGGGGCGGCCGCCATAGTCGCGCATGATCTCCTCGACCGCCTCGAAGTAGGGGCGCCACTCCATCCCGCGGTACTGGTGGACGGCGATGTAGGCAGTGTCGCGGCCGTGCGAAGGACTGAGCAGGGCGTCGTCGCCGGCCGCTACGCGCATCTCGATCGGGAAGAAGACCGGGTAGCGGTTGACGCGAACCCACTCGACCACCCGCCGCGCCGCCTCCGGTCCGTGCTCTCTCGGCACGCCGTACTCCATCTCGGTGAAACGGACGCGGCGCTCGCTGGCGAAGACGCGGTCGCTGCGGTCCGTGGTCTGGCCACCCGAGGCGAGCGCGGCGGCGAGATGGGAGAGGCCGGGAATCGCTCTTGGGACCAAGCGGCCGACTGCCGACAGCACCCCCAGCGCCCAGTTCTCGAGCACGATGTCGTTGAGGTAGGAGGCAACTCGACGGCGCGGCTGCGGTGGTCCCTCGACCCGGTTGCGCTCCAGCACCAGCGCCGAGTCGGCATAGGGAAAGGTGAAGAGCTCGAAGTGGTCGTTGGCCTCGGCGCGCTGGTCGAAGTCGTCAAGCACCTGCTCGCGTGGCTGCGGGGAATCGACCCGAAGCAGGGTGAAGGCGGGAACGCAGCGCAAGGTCACCGCCGAGATCGCGCCGAGGGCGCCGACACCAACGCGGGCGGCGCGCAGGAGGTCCGGCTCGGAGCTGTCCAGCTCGCGCACGCTGCCATCGGCGGCGACCAACTCCACCGCCTCGACCTGAGCCGAGATGTTGCGCAGCTTCGCGCCGGTGCCATGGGTTCCGGTGGAGATCGCGCCGGCGATCGTCTGACGGTCGATGTCGCCAAGATTCTCCATAGCCAAGCCGAGCCTGTGCAGCTCCTCGTTGAGATCGGCGAGCACGGTGCCCGCCCAGACTTTGACCAGACCCGAGGCGGGGTCGGCGTCGATCGTGCCGCTGAGCGCGGCGAGGTCGATCATCGTCCCATCGGTCAGCGCCGCCTCGGTAAACGAATGGCCGGCGCCGGCAGCGCTGACGGTGCGGCCGGCGCCCCCAGCGGCCACGACGGCGGACACCAACTCGTCGCGGTTGCGGGGGCGGACGACCTCCGCCGGCCTGCATCGCTGATCCCCAGTCCAGTTACGCCAGATATCGGCCACGGCGTAACGCTAGTCCGTCTAGCTCGCTGCCGGCTGCACCATCGGGGGCATCAGGGAACGGTAGGCGTAGGCGGAGGTGACGAGGAGCAGCGCGGCGATCACCAGGCTCGGCACGGCGTACCCGGCCGCGCTTGCCACTCCCCCTCCCATCAGCGCTCCCGCCGTCTGGCCGGCCGCCCAGGCCATGTTGGAGAGTCCGGCCGCGAAGCCTTGGTGGAGACCGCTGAGGTCGGCGGTCTCCGAGAGTGTGGTCAGCGCCGGAGCAAAGCAGATGCCGGCGCCGAGAGAGCCGAGGATCAGCGCGGCGAGCACCGGGCCAAGCGCCTCGGCTGCGGCTATGCCCACCATCGCACAGGCGCAGATGCCGATCCCGATCACGAACGGGATGCGGCGACCGACGCGATCCGAGTAGCGGCCGACGATCGGGGCCAGCCCGGCCTCGAGCGCAGCACCGACGATGAAGCCACCGGCGATCGCCACGTGCCCACCACCGAGTTCGTCGATCCGCAGCGGCACCAGCACCTCCACTGCGCCGAACATCAGCGAGGGGATCGCGACGAACGCCGTCGCCGTGAGAATCGGACGGGTGAGGATCGTCGCCCCCACCTCGCGCAGGGGCTGGCGCTCGGGCGGAGCGGCTTCCGGCATTCGTGCGGCGAAAGCAGCGAGCACCACGGCAATGCCCAGCACCGCGCTGAAGACGGCGGCAGTCCCGATTTCAGCCGCGATCGCCCCGAGGATGGGCCCGATCAGGGCGCCCGCCACTGCCGTGCCGAGGGCCGTGCCGATGATCGAGCCGCGGCGCTCGGGCGGAGCGGTCGTGATCAGCCAGGTCAGCGCCCCAGACCAGATCAACGCCCCGGATATCCCCTGGGCGAAGCGCGCCAGGTCGAGCAGGACGATCTCGTGCGCGAGGCCAAAGACGAGGCTGGAGCAGCCGAGCAGCAGGAGCCCGCCGATCACCGTGCGGCGCGGTCCGGCCCAGGTCGCCACCAGCCCCGCGGGCAGCGAGGCGAGCAGCGTCCCGGCGGCGTAGGAAGCGGCGAGGATCCCGGCCTGCGCCTTGCTCAGGCCGAACTCGGCGACGTAGTCAGGCAGCAGCGGAGCGATCGCCGCATAGAAGGCGACGTCGAAGAAGACCATGGTCGAGGCGAGAATGAGCAGCCGGCGCATACCTGTATCCAATCACCGCGAGACCTTTTTACTCCATGCCTTTCTGTCCATACATTTGCAGCTAGCATCGACACATCGTCTGGAGCGTCCGGAGGGGTGGCAGAGCGGTTGAATGCGGCGGCCTTGAAAGCCGTTAGACGTCGTAAGGCGTCTCGTGGGTTCGAATCCCACCCCCTCCGCTTATAGAGCCAAATGTGGCTCTATAGAGCGGTTTGCGTCGCACTTCCAAGGCCGCTCCCGAGTCCGGTTGTCTCCGGTTGAAACCGGCTGTTTGGGTGGCGGAGGGTGGCACAACGGTGGCACAGCGTGGTGCTCGACCGGGCGGTCCGGGTTTGCCGATAGGGTCGCCGACCCATGAGCCAATTTCCTTCGATGAAAGCGAAGCGTCTGCTTGCCGTCCTCGAACGCAAGCCGCTCAGCTACCGCGTCGTGCGCCAATCGGGCTCGCATCGCCGCATGGAGGCACCGGACCGCAAGCCGCTCACCTTCGCATTCCATGACAAGGCGACGATTCCCTCCGGCCTTGTCCGCAAGATCTTGACCCGAGACGCTGGACTTGCCGAAGACGAAGCCCTGAAGCTACTCTGACGTGGAGGATCGAATGGAAACCGTGCGCGTCATCTATCACCACGAAGCAGACGGCTGGTGGGCCGAGTCCCCCGACGTTGACGGCTGGTCTGCCGCTGGCGACACCTACGCCGAGGTTGCCAAGCTCGCCGAGGAGGGCGTCCCCTTCGCCCTCGGCCACGACGCCGAGCTAGAGCACTACGTGCCAGCGGGCGAGCACGTTCCAGCCTGACCCCGAGTCGTCTCTCCAGACTCCCTCTTAGGGCTACTCCCGATTCAGAATACTCGCCGCCGCCGCTATCACCGCGGTTGCCAATGCATACCCTGACGCCGAAAGAAAGACCGTAACCCATGCCATCGCACCGGTTGCCACCCAGGCATCTCCTTGGGCAGTATCAAGCACCGGAACCGTCGCGTCGATCGCCATAAGACCTGGATCAAACGCCGGTCCGTTTGCGTGCAGAGGGGAGAAGCACTCCTCCCCAACCGCGAAGACAAGCGTACCCAACAGGATTAGGCCGATAAGCCATACAAACGCCAGCCAATTTCGATAGCCGTAGCCTACGGTTAACCACAAAAAATTCTTCCAGAGCCGACGAGGGCTAAAGCGCTTTAGCTCACGCTGAGCACGCCGCTCGCTCGCAATTAGAACCTTGCGTGCGTCACCACTGCGTCCGACGCGGCGAAAAGCATTAGCCAGCTCAACATACACGCCCGGGTAGTAGTGCACCGCTTGCGACGGCTCAATCCACGCAAGGCGCCGCTCTGCGTCTAGTGGCTCTTGAAGGACCTCATAGGTCAGTCCGTCCAGAAGAAACTGATCGGGATACCGCCCTATGAGCCGCCCGCCCTCAGCATCATAGATACAGCTAACAGCGGCCTGCCCCAGATCGATAGGACCACACACGCCAGACAATCGCATGGCGATTTCTCTCGCAGTTGCGTAGCGCAAACTCAAGGCACATTCATTGTGATGTTCAACCCGAAGTGTCGCATCTAGTAGAGAAATTTTTCCCTCCACCCTGGCGCATTCCAATCGCACCGTGCCGGTTGCGCTGAACCCGGCAGAACACTCGACATCTCCAGCCACCTCTACTCCCCTGGCATTTAGTGCGTAAGCCTTCGAATTACTTTGCAGATTGGCGGAAGCGAATCCAAAAGTCGAGTCGATTTTAGCGTCGACAAAACTGACTTCGCCAATTGACGAAAACCCCTTATCAAGAAACGCACCTTGCCCAACATGCATTCGATCACCGAGAAGCGCCGGACCACCGCATCCATTTAGTCGCACATTCGAGAGACCCAACTCCTGTCCAATTACCGCACTGGACAGCAATATGGTTCCATCAATTTTCGAGTCGTCCATGGAAATCTGGTCGCGGACTCTTACTCCAGGTAGCCGCATGATCCCAGTGGCATTAAGCCCTCGACATATCAAGCTCCCGGAGATCTCCATGCCATCCGCATGCAGCGCAGTTACTTCTCGATCCTCATCCAACTTTCCCTCGATGACTGCGCCAACCATCGACACCATGCCACCGATCTTTGCCCCTGGCAACCTGACAATGCCGACCGCTTTAAACGGATGACGGCACGCCATCGCGCCTGCGATCTCAATTCCATCCGCACGAAGTGCGGTTACAACACCATCCGCCCCCGCCGCCCCGTTAAGCGACGCTCCCGTTAGGTCTAAATACCCCCCAATCGTTGCGCCAGCGAGACTTACCTGTCCGCGTGCTGTGAATCCATCAATGCCAACGATGCCACTCCCCACGTGTACACCCCCGGCCTCCAGCGCCGGGGCTCCGTTGCTGCCTCCCGTCACCGATCCGAGCGTCGAGCCATTCAGTACAAGCTGACCGTCAATATTGGCGTCAATGAGTGACAGGTTACCTCCAATGGACGTGTGGATAACACGTAGATTCGATTTGGCTCGAAGCTGGGAGGCGGTCAAAGAGCCACCTACCTGAGAGCAAAAGAGCGTAACGTCGTTCGTGACCGCTTCCTGCAAGTTAATGTCGCCGGGTATCTCACAGTGATCAAAAATGACTCGCATGTTGATTTCAGACATCTCCAGATTTAAATCACCGTCGATACGTACCTTGCTCAGCCAAAGCTTGCCAGCAAATGCTTGTTCAGCTGACCACTCCAGTATTGCCAGACGTATCTCTTCAGCTGGGATTGATGGCCGCGAGTCGGACGATGCGTCCTTCGAAAAGGTCTTGCCCGAAGCGATGGCTGATTTGAGTTCTGCCTGGAGATCTTGGTCTGGCATACAAAGAAGTTTAGTGTGCATGCTCAAGATGCAAAGATCTTGTGTAGCGCTTGGCCCAAGTTAGAGGGTGAAGGATCTCCACGATTCCGAGGGACCCTCTGCACATTCAGCGGGCGGCGCGACTCTCGTTTAGACCCACATCTGCCGAGACCTACCCACACCCCAGCACCGCGAGGGCGGCAGTCAGGACGCTCGCGCCCGACCCCTGCAGGGGTTCACGACCGCCCTCGCGGTGCTTCGATGCCGGTAGGTCGGGGCGCACTCATCGACCGATGCTCAGTCCCCTGCCGAGCTGGCGCGCTCTCGCCGCGTGCTGCCCCAGGCCCAAGACTCGCTGAATCTCTTGCAGCCGTCGCGTTGCGGCCTGCTGGCTTGCCCGCTCGGCCCCTCGTTTCGCCTCCCGGCCAAAGGCTTTGCTCGGGTCCTTGATGCCGTGCTCCTGGCGGTAGCGCTCGATTCCGGCGACGCCGCGATCCCATGCCTTCCGCTTCCCTGGATCGCTCGATCTCTCCCCCAGCTCGTTCTTGACGTAGGCGGGTGGGGAGATCCGCGCGGCGATGATCGCCAGCTCTCGCCGCTGGGCGAGAACCTGATCGGCGACCGCCAGCTCCCGGCGCGCGGCATCCCCGGAGGGCAGCTCCCGGGCCGCAGCTTCGAGCCGCGCGACCGTATCGCGGGACCTTGCCTCCAAGGTGTCGATGCAGGCCAGCTCCTCGCGGCGCTGGCGGCGCGGTAGCTCCTGCGCCGCCTCGCGTCGGGCCTCGAACCCGTCGAGCCGTTCGCGAGCCTGCTCGATCCGCTTCTGCATGTTGCTCCGCTGCCTCTCCGCGCTGGCCTCGCGGCTCGCTGGGTCCAACAAGTCTGCGCGTCTTGCGACCAGCTCCTCGGTCGGCAGGCCGGAGAACTGCGAGCGCAGCGCCTCATCGTGCGCGGCGAGCTGGGAGCGGTCGCGCTCGGCGGCTTCAGCGACGTGCGGGATGCCCTCGCGCAGGTGGGGCGAGTCGGGTGCGATCTCCTCGCGGTGGGCCTGAATCTCCGGCGTCGCGTAGATGAAGGTCTCCTCGCGGCTGCGCGAGGCGGCGACGTATAGCTCCTGCTTGTCCATCGACGGATCGGCCATGACGAAGGCCCGGTCAACGGTCGTGCCCTGCGCCGAATAGGTCGTGACGGCGTAGGCGTGTTCGAGCGCCGGGGCCTCTGAGTGCGGGTTGGTCCGCGCCAGGTAGTCCTCGCCGATCTCGACCCGCTTCGCCTGGTCGATGCCGTCGAGGACGACGCGCCGCTCGGTAGCGTCGACCTCGGCGATGCGCCAGCGCTCGCGGTTGAAGATTTCAGCGCGAGGGTCATTGACGCGGGTGATGACGAGATCGCCGGCGGCGAAGCCGGCCTCCCCCACTTCGATCTCCTGCGCTCCGAGCGCTCCGCCCTGGCGACGGACCTCGCGCGCCAGCTCGTTCAGCTTCCGCACGTCAGCGTTTCGCTTGGCGATCATCACGGCGTCCTCGCCGCGCTCGAACGCTTCGTGCCAGTCGTGGACCATCGCCTCGCGGCGGGCCTCGGCGTTCGGGGCGACCGTGACCCTCTCCGATGACTGGTAGAGACTTAGCGCCTCGCGGCCCTCGCCCTCGCGTATGCGTTTCGCCGCGTCGCGGTCCAGATCGTGGCGGTGGCGGATCACCTCGTCCAGGTAGATCGGCTCGCCGCGCTCCGCAATTGCGCGGAACAGTCCGCCCGCCTCGATCTCGCCGAGCTGCTCGGGATCGCCGACCAAGACGAGCTTCGCTTCCGCTCGCTCGGCATGAGAGATGAGCCGCGCGAGCGTCGCAGAGTCCACCATCCCGGCCTCATCGACCAGCAGGACCGATCCGCCCGGCAAGCCCTCCCCGTCCTCGTGTTCAGCGCGGTCGAGGTGCAAGAGCAGACTGGCGATGCTTGACGCCGGCAAGCCCTCGGCTCGCATGACGTTCGCCGCCCGCCAGGTCGGCGCTGCCGCCCTCAGTTCCATCCCTGCCTGTGCCCACCCCTCGGCCGCGGCGACGATTGCGAACGTCTTGCCGCTGCCCGCCTCGCCGATCACGACGGCGACTCCCTCCGGGCTCGCCAGGAGGCGGCGAATCATCTCGCGCTGGTCGGCCTTCAAGGTCGGGCGGGCACCGATCACGCGCGCTGCGATCAGCTCGCCTGCGGGGTCCGGTCCCTGCGCTCGCATTCGCTCGACAGCTGCCAAGGCTTCGCGCTCCAGATTCCAGATTCGCCGCGTGGTGTAGCGGGGGCCTTTCTGACTCTCGCTGATCTGGATCACTGAGTCCGATGCGAGGAAGGCATCAGCCAAGCGCTCGACTTCTGCTCCGGGCGCTCCATCGGGAAGTGAGTCGGCAACCGCCTGGATCGCGTCGCGCCTGTCGAAATGAGACGCCGCCGCCGTGACCGCACGGTCTACCCGCCAGGTAGAGACCGTGCGGGCCTCGGCGGCGCTCGGGCTGAACCTGGCCTCGGGATCGAAGGTCCGCTCGATCGTCTCGCGGTCAAGGCCGATCTCTTGTGCTTTGGCTCGCCAGCGCTCAAGCAGCTCGCCACGCGAGACATCGGCCTCCTTGGGCTTGCGGGTGGCGAGCGTCGCCACTTGGAGCGAGCGAGCCGAGGCATCCCGCCCGGCCGCCTCCACGTTGCGCGGCTACCGACTCGCCCTAAGCGACCGCATCCTGCCGGAGCTAGGAGCACAGAAACTGGCCGCGATCACGACGACCGATCTGCAAGCGCTCGTTGACCATGGCAATCCGGTGGACACTCTCCGTCCACGGTCCGTAACTCGATCAAGCCCCTCCAAGCGATCTACCGGCGCGCGCGAGCGCGTGAAGGCGTGCCGATCAATCCGACCCGCGACCTCGAACTCCCGGTGCCGACTCCGAGTGAGGTCGAGATAGTCGGCCCCGAGGTCGCGGCATCGCTGCTCGGCGTACTCCCTCTCGCGGAACGTGCCATCTGGGCGACTGCCCTGTATGCAGGGCTCAGATACGGCGAGCTGCGCGCACTGCGCTGGGAGGCCGTCGACTTGGATCGACGCTTGATCGAAGTCCGGGAGTCATGGGACCCAAGAGAGGGCCCCATAGAGCCCAAGACCCGAAGGTCGCGCCGCACGGTGCCGATGCCGAGCCTCCTGCACAGGCTGCTGGTCAACCTCCTGACCGAAGACGACAGTCCCGATGCAAGTGCGCTCGTCTTCCGTGTCGCCGACGAGGAGCCCTTCAATGCCGAGCGGCTGTACCGCTACGCGGACCATTACTGGCGCAAGGCCAGCCTCACTGAGCGGCTGCGCCTGCACCAAGCCCGCCACACCTACGCCTCCTTCATGATCGCGGCTGGGGTCAATCCGAAGGCCCTCTCGTCCTTCATGGGCCATTCCTCGATCACGGTGACGTTCGACCTCTACGGGCACCTGATGCCCGGCACCGAGGCCGAGGGTGCAGCGCTGCTGGACACCTTCCTGGATGCTGAAGCCGCCGAGGGCGAGCAGACCGCTCGCGCCGCCGCATAGAGACGTTCTCGGGGTAAGGTGAACCAATGCCCAAAGGAATCCCTCCCATATGCGCCGAGTGCGGTCAGATCATCTGGCCCAGCGAAGAGACTGGATTGCGTGCGTTCCTCTGGTACGAGGGCGACAAGGACGACGAGCCGATGAAGGACGAGCTGTGCAAGGGCGGGATCACTCACGCCCGCTGTGCTGACGCATTCGGCGAACGGGTCGCGCCGTACGTCCTTTAGTCACGCGGCCATCTTGCAGGGCGCGCGACGGTGGCACGGAAACGAGGGGCCACTCTAGCAAGCCGTTTCCGCCGCCTCTCTCTCAGCCTTGAAAGCCGTTAGATGCCTTCGGGTGTCTCGTGGGTTCGAATCCCACCCCCTCCGCTTCCATCGCCGGGCAGGAGGGTCGTCTCCGCAACCGAACTAGCCGAGATGAACCGTGAGCGGTGGGGGCAGCGCGCGCAGCGCGCCAGAGACGCCTTCGGGCTGGTGCTGTTGTTGGTCCTGACGACCTACGTGCTTGCCTCGCTGCTCTCGAACCGAGGCTGGTCGGCGGTGCTGCTGACGATCGTCACCGGCGCCACCTCGGTGGTCGCTCTGACCAGTTCCCACGCTCGCCCGGTCTTTGTCCGGCGGGCACTGATCCTGGCGGCGGTCGCGACGGTGCTGGCCGCTGTCTCGGCGGCATTTGGAGGCCGCCTCGGGCTCAACGCCGCCAACTTCATCGAGATCGGCCTGCTGGCGGTGGCGATGGCAGCTGTCCTGCAGCGTGTGATCACCTCCGACAACGTCTCCTCGCGCACGATCCTCGGCGCGATCAGCGTCTACACCTCCCTCGGCATCCTCTTCACCTGGGCCTATGGCCTGATCGATCGGATCGAAGGCGGCGGCTTCTTCGGCGCCGACGTGGCCACCAAGGGAAGCGATTTCCTCTTCTTCAGCTACACCACCCTCACCACCACCGGCTACGGCGATCTGGTTCCGGTCGGACAGGTGGGCCGCATGGTCTCCGGGCTGGAGATGATGCTCGGCCAGGTCTTCCTCGTCACCCTCGTCGCCGGCCTGGTCAGCCTCTGGAAGCCAGGCGAGGGTCTGCTGCGCCGGCGCGAACGGCGCGGAGGAGGAGAAGCCCCGTCCGGGGCTTCTCCTCTCGACTAGCCCTACTCGGAGAGCTCGACGCGCTCGATCTTCTGCTCGTCCACGGGGCGGTCGGAGCCGTCGGTCTCGGTCGCCTCGATCGCGTCGACGATCTCCATCCCTGCGGTGACCTCGCCGAAGACCGTGTGCTTGCCGTCCAGCCAAGGCGCCGCCTCGGTGGTGACGATGAAGAACTGGGAGCCGTTGGTGTTGGGCCCGGCGTTGGCCATCGCCAGCGCTCCGCGGACGATCTTGTGCTCATTGATCTCATCCTCGAAGGTGTAGCCGGGACCACCGCGGCCGGTCCCCTCTGGGCAACCGCCTTGGACCATGAAGTCCTTGATGACCCGGTGGAAGACCAGGCCGTCGTAGAAGCCGTCGCCGGTGAGCTTGCGGAAGTTCTCGACCGTCTTCGGGGCGTCGGAGTCGTGCAGTTCGAGCACGATCTCCCCGGCATTGGTGTGAAACGTCGCCTGTGACATGGCGCGGACCCTACCGATCAACCCGTAACCCGCACCGTAACCGGGCGGGAAGCCCCCGGAGCGTAGGGCCAGCGCTCCTCGGCCAGCGCGACGGCGCGCAGGCGGATCTTCGCCGTGCCGGTGACGTAGCGGAAGCGGTATCGGGCCCGGAAGCGACCGCTGTGGTCGCTGCGAGTGACGAGAACGGGTCGCCAGAGCCGCGCCTCGTTCTCGTAGTACTGGATCGAGACCAGCTTGCCCCGTCGCGGCAGCGGCGCCCCGCGGGCGCGAACGTGGCCCCAGAGCCGTACCGACTGACCGGTGCGAAGGCTGTGCGGGGCGGCACTGAGCGTCGCCGCGCCGCGCACACGCAAGGCCAGGGCTGGGCGACGAGCGGTATCCAGCCCTGTGCCGCCCGGGAAAGCGACCGTGATGCGGCGCGAGGGACCGGTGGGCAGCGTGAGCTCGAAGCCGCCGTGGGCACCTGTCTGGACAGTCTCGACGTGAATGCCTGACAGCGCACCGCGCGAGGGCCTAGAGACGATGCGCAGTCGCCGCCCGGCCAGCCCGGCGCCGTCGGCATTGAGCAAGCGCCCTGAGAGTGCGGCCCCGGCGCCAAATGGCACGGTCACGCTCGAGCCGTGACGGTGGCGCCAGCGCAGCTTGGCGAAGAGCCGGGTCTTCTCCCCGGGGGCCGAGCGAGACGTCTCTCCCCCCGCCGCGGGCCGGCTTGGGCCCACGGGTGGCGGCGTCTTGCGCAGCGCCATCTCGGTGCCGTCGGCGCGTCGCGTCGTCGCTGCCGTGTTGCCGGCCCCGTCGGTGGCATCGGCGCGGAACACGTAGGTGCCGGGCTCAACGTCCGGCACGGTGGCGATGAGACTGGCACTGCCCGCTTCGCCCTCGGGCCGCAGCTTGGTCGGCAGCTCGACCCAGTGCTCGGCGTTGAGCCGCCGGTACTCGATCTCGCCGCCGGCGGGTCCTGAGTGCTCGTCGCTCACCGCCGCGCTGACCGTATGCGGCAGCTCCGGCCCGGTGGAGTCGGGCACGGCCTCGAAAGACACTCCGGGCGGCACGTCGTCCAGCCTCATCGGAATTTCGATCGCCGAGCCAGAGTCGGCATTGCCGGCCTCATCGCGCAGCCAGATGTGAAAGGCGTAAATGCCCGGCCGCGGCAGCGTGCGGTCGGCGAGCGTGGAGATGCCGTGCGCCGATGCGAGGTTGACCCCGGTGTCGTAACCGACTGGGCCGGTGATGCGCCAGTAGGCGCCGCCGATCGGGCTGGCTGGGCCCTGATCGGGGTTCTGCCAGGAGAAGTCGAAATTGTCCACATGGCGCCAGCCCTCGCCGCCCGCCAGAACGAGGTTGCGAGGGGACGCCGGCGGGTGGTTGTCGATCAAGACGGAGGTGGGGAAAAGGCAGGCGCTGTTGCCGGCGAAATCGGTCGCGCAGCGCGTAAGCGCATGCGGGCCGTCGCTGAAATTCGTCGTCTGGACCGTCACCTCGTTCGCCGCACCGGTCGGACACGGCTGCATCCGGGTCGCCCTCCACTCACCGTCGATCATCGCCTTGGCGCACGGGTACTCGGTCAGCCCTACGCGGGCGCCGTCGAGCAGCGTTTCGCTGTAGCGGACCCCACCGCCGACGTCGGTGTCCCAGTAGTTGACGCGCTGCGCCCCGCGGCGCCAACCGCCGGCCGCCAGATCCGCACCGGCATTTCCTGGAACAGGCGAGTAGCCGTCGAAGATCGTGATCGCCAGCGCCCGCACAGCCGACCAGGAGTCCGGTTCGATCGAGCACCACCTGTCCTCCGCCTTGGCGCAGAGGAGGCGGTCCTCGATCGCCGGCTGTGGCACCGAGAGATCGGCGCTGAAGTTGCGCGGCGTCACGTCGGTTCCCCCTGCGCTGATGAACGGGTCGAAGCCGCCGTTCCAGTTGCCGGCACCGATCCGCTGCTCCATCCCGTCGTGCAGCGTGTGCCACCAGGTACCCGTGACCCGGCTGATGCCGGTGCCGGCCGGTGCCACCCAGCGCCAGCGGGCGTAGCGCGTGCCGGAGACGGTCGAGCCACCCTTCGTGAAGCTCTTCATGTGAACGCCGTCGAAGGGATCCCCACCCGACGGCACGCACCATGCGTCGGAGCGGAACTTGGCGCCGCCGGTGGTGTCGGCCCAGTCCGCATCGGAGTCGACGTACCAGCCGCACTGCGCGACGGTGTAGTTCCCGGCCGTCGCCTCGCGCGCCGCCAGCAGCAGCAGCGCCAGCGCCAGCGCGATCCCCATCGCAACGATCCGTCCCAGCCCCCCGCGCGTTCCCGACATCGGCCCTCCATCGTTCGAGTTGCAGACGGAGGACCAAGGCCTGAGCTGCACGGTTCTCTCCCCCCTTCGGACGGATGTCCGGGAAGAGCCTGCTTAGGGCTGCGCGTGCTCGGACTCGCGCTTTGCGAGAATGACTCCGATGCCCCTCCCGACCGAAGACCAGATCACCGAGAAGCTCCGCGCCGTCATCGACCCGGAGCTGCGCCGCTCGATCGTCGAGCTGGGCATGGTCCGCTCGATCGAGATCAAGGACGACGGCCGGATCGAGGTGGTCGTCTCGCTGACCACCGCCGGCTGCCCGATCCGCGCCCACTTCGAACAGGCAGTCGCCCAGCAGGTCTCCCAGCTGGACGGGGTGACCGCGGTAACGGTTGGCTTCGACGTCCTCTCCGACGACGAGAAAGGCAACCTGCAGCAGACTCTCGGCCGCAACAAGCTGCCGGAGGGCGCGCTGGCCCAGGTAAAGAACGTGATCTGCGTCGCCTCCGGTAAGGGTGGCGTCGGCAAGTCGACGATGACCGCCAACCTGGCGGCGGCGCTGAGCTCCGAAGGCCACCCCGCCGGCGCACTCGACTGCGACGTCTACGGCTACTCGATGCCACGCATGCTCGGCGTCAACCGCAAACCGGAGGTCAACGGCGAGCGCAAGATTCTGCCACTGGAGGCGGCCGGCGGGGTCAAGGTGATGTCGATCGGCTTCTTCGTCGAGGAGAACTCCGCTGTCGTCTGGCGTGGCCCGATGCTGCACAAGGCGATCCAGCAATTCCTCGAGGATGTCGCCTGGGGCGAGCTGGAGTACCTGCTGCTCGACCTGCCGCCCGGCACCGGCGACGTCTCGATGACCCTGTCCCAGCTCCTGCCGCAGGCCAAGTTCACGATCGTCACCACGCCCCAGCCGGCAGCGCAGACTGTGGCCAAACGGGCCGCCGACATGGCCGTCAAGTTCGACCTCGAGCTACTCGGGGTGATCGAGAACATGTCCGGCTTCACCACCCCGGGCGGCGAGCGCTTCACGATCTTCGGCGAGGGCGGCGGTCAGCTCCTCGCCGACGAGCTCGACGTGCCGCTGCTTGGCAAGATCCCTCTCTCCGAGCCGCTACGCGAACACGCCGACAACGGCTCGCCTCTCGTCACCGACGAACCCGACTCACCGGCCTCGCAGGCGATCCGCCAGGCGGCCCGCGGCATAGTCGCCGCCACGCCGCAGGAGCTGCCGGTCCTGCAGGCCACCCCGGCCCCGGCCGAAGCACCGCCGGTCAGCGGCATCCCGCTGCCGGTCGTTCAGTAGCTCAGGTCAGCGCGGCTCCCGCCACATGGTCGAGCAGGTCAGCCGGCCGTCGGGCCGCTCGAACTCGCCCACCCGCACGAAGCCGAGGCGTTCGTAGCGGGGATCGTTCTCCGGATTGCTCGACTCCAGGTAGGCGGGCATCCCCTCGGAGTCGATCTTGGCGAGGTTGTCGGCGAGCAGGGCCATTCCGAGGCCCTTCCCGCGGTGGTCGGGATGGGTTCCGAGCAGGCTCAGGTAGTAGTGCGGCGGTCCGTCGGGATGCGTGTGCTCCATGCGCTCGAAAAGCGCCAGAACCTCAGCCGCGCGCGGACCGATCCGCCCTTCCAGCATCGGCCCGAGAGATGCTTCCTCCTCGGCAGTCAGCTCCGTCCCCGCGGGCGGGATCCAAACCGAGGCCGCGGCATAGTCGTCGGCAACCCAGACCCACGAGTAGCGCATCGCGCTTGCAACAAGCAGGCGCCAGAGATCGTCGAGACCTTCGCGCGGAAAGGCCCAGCTCCACAGCGGATCGGCCTCAAACGCGGCGACAAGCGTCGCGGTGACCTTGTCGACCTCACGCTCGGTTGCGAGGCGAACATCCACCGAGCGAAGAGCCTACTTCAGGCGCTGGCCTTGCTCTTGTAGTACTCGGCGTTGATCTCGGCGTATTTGGCCCACTCGGCAGGGAGCTGGTCCTCGGCGAAGCAGGCGTCGACCGGGCAGGCCTCGACGCAGGCATCGCAGTCGATGCACTCGTCGGGGTCGATGTAGAGCATCTCGACCGAGTCGTAGTCGGGCTCGTCCGGGGTCGGGTGAATGCAGTCCACCGGACAGACCTCTACGCACGAGTTGTCCTTCTGGCCAATGCACGGCTCGGCGATGACGTAGGTCATTCGATGCTTTCTCCTGGTTCGACTTTGCAGTGCCTGGCGGGTATTCGGACCCTGCCAGGCGCGAACAGACATTTTAGGGATGATGTCCCGATGCTGCTGCTGACGGGGGCCACCGGAAGCATTGGATCGCGTCTGCTGCCGCTGCTGCTGGAGCGGGGCGAGGACGTGCGCTGCCTGGTGCGGGAGCCGCGACGGCTCGGCGCGCACCGGGTCGACGTGCAGATCGCGCTCGGCGACCTCGGCGAGATGTCCGACCCCTACCTGCTGCGCCAGGCGCTGCGCGGGGTCGACACGGTGATCCATCTGGCGGCGACGATCCGCGACCAGCCGCCGCACCGAATCGAGGAGCTGAATGGGCTGGCGACGGTGCGGCTGTTGCGCGCCGCCGAGCGCAGCCGCGTGCGCCGCTTCGCCTTCTTCAGCGCGCTCGATGCCGCCGCGGCACAGCGCACCCGCTTTTTCCGCGCCAAGTGGCTGGCGGAGCAGGCAATCGCTTCCTCGCCGTTGGAGACGACGATCTTCGCCCCATCGATCGTCTATGACCGCAGCGACCCCTGGGTAACGCTGCTGCGCCGCTTCTCTTTCCTGCCGGTGCTGCCGGTCTCGGGCGACGGGCGGGCCCGCTTTCAGCCGATCTGGGCGGCGGATGCCGCTCGCTGCGTAGTCGCGGCGCTCGACCGCGACGGGCGGGAACGCTACGAGCTGGCAGGACCCGAGACGCTCAGCTACGACGAGATGTCGGACCTGGTCAGCCGCGTCGCGGGGCGACCACGGCCGCTCGTCCACGTTCCCCTGCCGCTGATCCGCGCCAGTTTGATCGGACTCCGCAACGTCTTCGGCGAGGCCGTGTTCGCTACCTGGGAGGAGGCAGAGCTGATGGAGGTATCGATGACGAGCGAGCGCGGCACCGCAGACGCGGAGGAACTCGGAATAGAGCCGAGAAGGATGGGCGATGTCCTGGCGGAGGCCTAGAGCGTTCCTTTCCGCCGTGGCGCTTGCTGCAACCATCGCGGCAATCGGCGCCGTACCGGCCTCGGCGATCAGCCTGGTCCCGCCCAAGCCAGACGTCTTCCTCGGGGTCAGCGACCGGGGCACGACGCAGGAGTTCAACGAATTCACCGAACTGCTCGGCGGCAAGCACCCGGCACTGTTGGAGACCTTCCACCCCTGGGGCAACAGCCTCAATGCCTCCTACGAACGCTGGCGCGAAACCGGCACCCGGCCGATCCTGCACATCTCGACCGCCGACGACCAGACCCTGGCCGAGCTGATCACGCCGGAGCAGATCGCGCTTGGCGCCGGCGACGACTACCTGCTCCAGCTCAACGACTTCTTCTACAAACGCGGACTACCCGCCTACATCAGACCGCTCGGAGAGCCGAATCGCTGCCTCAATGCCTGGTCGGCGGTGAACTGCGACGGCAGCCAGAAAGGCGGCGAACACACGACCGGCTGGTACAGGCAGGCATTCCGCCGCATCGTGACGATCGTGCGTGGCGGCAACAGCCTGGAAGGGATCAACGCGACGCTGGCGGAAATCGGCCTGCCGCCGGTCAACCGGACCAAAGGCCCGCCACCGACTAGCCTGCCGGGGGCGCCGGTGAGCTTCATCTGGAGCCCGCTGCCCGGCGGCTCCCCGCGGGTGAAAGGGAACTTCCCTGGCAACTACTGGCCGGGCGCCCGCTGGGTCGACTGGGCGGGGACCGACTTCTACTCCCAATATCCCGTCTGGAAAGACCTCAACCGCTTCTACGAAGGCAAGCAGTGGAAGCGCAAGCCGATCGCGATCGCCGAGTGGGCGGTCTACGGCGAAGACGAACCGCGTTTCGCCAAACAGCTGGTCTCCTGGCTGAGCAAGCGCCAGCGGGCGCGGATGTTCGTCTACTACACGGGCTTCGGGCCGGGCTACAACCCCTATGACCTGAAGCTCTACCCCCGCACCACGAACACGCTGCGGCTGAAGATCCGCCGCGCGACGTTCCTGACCGAAGCCGAATACAACGCCGGCCTCCTCCCCCCGCTGCCCCCCACGCCCAAAAAGACCCCAGCCCCCACGACCACCCCAGCGCCGACCCCAGCCTCCTAGCCGCCGACGGGCCGAAAACGGGAGCCCGGGTTGCGTTTTAGGCCCGTCGGCGCCATTGCCGACCCGCCGAGTAGGCCACGGACCGTCTTGACCAGACGACGGGGTTCGCGTTCGATCTGACGCCAAGTGCAACGGGAGACCCGCCAGCCAGCGAGCTGCAACCGCTGCTCTCGTTCCCTGTCCCTCTCGAACGCAGAACCGGTGTCGTGGAATTCGCGGCTGTCGGCTTCGACGATCAATCCAGCGTCACGCCAGAGGAAATCCGGCATCGTGCGGCGACCACCGGGGTAGAGCGTCACGTTGACCTCCGGTTGTGGCAATCCGGCGCGCTCGCACATATTGAGGAAGGCGATCTCCATGTCGCTCCGCGTCCACTTAGTCCGCGGATGGATTTCGTCCATCGCCATCCGCAACCGCGCCACCCCTCGCCTCCCTCGGCAGCGTTTGATCAACTGCCGCAACGCGTTGCGATCGAGAACACGCAGCACCTCGGCCTCCGAAATCGCCTTCCGCAACTCCCAAAGCGGTGCAACCGCAGCGAAATCCAATAGTGTTCGCGCCACGGCGGTGCACGGAATCCCCTGGACCTCGATGCGATCATCGGGCGTCAGCGAGCCATCACGATGTGCATCGATCCCCTTCGGTGTCCGTCCTCGCCGGTTCGGTGCCGTCACATCGATCGACAGTCGCTTGTCGTCACGCAATTCCCAGAGCGCCGCGGCCGACCGATGTGACAACACCGCCCCCGGCCCACATGCAAGCACCGCCGCCATGAGTCGCTTCTCCCGCGTCGTCACGGCATGCCCCACGGCGTAGACACCGCTGTGAACACGATGCAACGTGCCAGCGGCTGCACGCTTTCGCACGGTAGCCCCCTCCATCCCGAGGTCGCGGAGCTGCTCCACGGAGACCAAGCCATGTTGGCGCTCGGCAAGTCGGGCAACCTGTGCGTCCCACCCAGCCGCTGATCCCCGCCGACGGGACGAAAACGCAACCCCGGGTCTCGCTTTCGGCCCGTCGGCAGGCTGTTGGTTGGGGGTGGCGGATGGCATGGGGCGACGCTGGCAGGCGCTGGCGCGCGGGTGGTGCGCTGATTGCGCCGATTCGCCACGGGCTCTGCACCAAATCGCTCTCACCCACGGTCCCCAATAAAAGAGGGGCCCGGTTTCCCGGGCCCCTCGCAAAAGCCACTCGCCTGTTGAGGCGAGGATACGCCTGAGCGGCGTGGCTACATCATCCCGCCCATGTCCGGCATGCCGCCGCCGGGCATGCCGCCACCGGCGCCGTCCTTCTCCGGCGGTTCGGCGATGATCGCCTCGGTCACGAGGATGTTCTTGGCGATCGAGGCGGCGTTCTGCAGCGCCGATCGCGTGACCATCGTCGGGTCGATGACGCCGGCCTTGATCAGGTCGCCGTACTCGCCGTTGGCCGCGTTGAGGCCTTCGCCGGCCTTCAGGTCGCGGACCTTGTTGACGACGACCGAGCCCTCCAGACCGGAGTTCTCGGCGATCTGACGGACCGGCTCCTCGAGCGAGCGGTGCACGATGCGGGCACCGGTCACCTCGTCGGGGTCGTCGAGCTTGTCGGGATCGAGGTCGCTCTGCGCGTTCAGCAGCGCAACGCCGCCGCCCGGCACGACTCCCTCCTCGAGCGCCGCCCGGGTCGCCTGCAGGGCGTCCTCGACGCGGTGCTTTTTCTCCTTCATCTCGGTCTCGGTGGCGGCGCCGACCTTGACCACGGCGACACCGCCGGCCAGCTTGGCGAGACGCTCCTGGAGCTTCTCACGATCGAAGTCGGAGTCGGTGTTCTCGACTTCCTGCTTGATCTGGTTGATCCGGCCTTTGATGTCCCCGCCATCGCCGGCGCCGTCGATGATCGTCGTCGTGTCCTTGGAGACGACGACGCGACGGGCTTTGCCGAGCTGGTCGATCTGGGTGTTCTCCAGTTTGAGGCCCATCTCCTCGGTGATCACCTCGCCACCGGTGAGGATCGCGATGTCCTCGAGCATCCGCTTACGGCGGTCGCCGAAGCCCGGCGCCTTGACCGCGACACCGGTGAAGGTGCCGCGCAGCTTGTTGACGACAAGGGTCGCGAGGCACTCGCCCTCGACGTCCTCGGCGACGATCAGCAGCGGCTTACCACCCTGCATCACCTGCTCCAGCACCGGCAGGATGTCCCGCACGGAGCCGATTTTCTGGTTGGCGATGAGGATGTAGGGGTCCTCCAGCACCGCCTCCATGCGGTCCTGGTCGGTGACCATGTACGGGGAGATGTAGCCCTTGTCGAACTGCATCCCCTCGGTGAA